>JBBIKW010000004.1:0-249089 GCA_037445225.1 Lewinellaceae bacterium
CGCAGTCGTCTTGCGCGCGCCACGTCCGAACCACCTGATACTGGTTCGCACACGTGCCCGGCACCTCTACCTCGCTGAAGTACAAGTCTATCGGCGCAGTACAGTTATCCGTAGCCGTCACGTTCGCCACCGCAGGAACATTTTCCGAGCACTCCACATCCACCGTCGCCGGCGGCAAGTTCTGCAGCACCGGCGCCTGCGTATCGTTCACGTTGATGGTTTGCGTAAAGGAGGTGCGGTTACCACAGTTATCTTGCGCTTTCCACGTGCGAAGGATGGTATACTGGTTTGCACACGTGCCCGGTACCTCTACTTCACTGAAGTCGAGGACGACCGGCTCGCCACAGTTATCGCTAGCCGTCACATTGGCTACGGCAGGCACTGCCTCCGCACACTCGACGTTGACGGTAGCCATCGGCAGGTTCTGGAAGGTAGGTGCGATAGAGTCCTTCACCGTGATCAACTGTGTAAACGACGTGCGGTTACCGCAGTTGTCCTGAGCGGTCCACGTACGCAGGAGTTGATACTGATCGTGGCAGGTACCCGGAATTTCCACTTCCGAGAAGTCGAGCGTCAGCGGCTCGTCGCAGTTGTCGGTAGCCACCACGTTAGCCACAGCAGGAACATCTTGAGCGCAGGCTACCAGGACGTTAGCCGGAGGCAGCGTTCCAGGATCGAATCCCGGCTTTTGCACGTCGTTGACCGAGATGACCTGAGAGACACTGGCCTGATTGCCACACAGGTCGGTGGCCACCCAGCGGCGCACCACCGTGAAGCGGTCGTGGCAAGTGCCGGGCTGCGTCTCTTCGGAGAAGTCCACGAGCACCTCACTACAATTGTCGGTTACCGTGGGATGGGTCACCGGCGGCACCAATTCGGCACAATCCACAGCCGTATTCGCGGGCACATTGCTAAATGCCGGCGGCTGAGTGTCGTTGACGGTAATGCGCTGTTGGTGGTAGTCGGTGTTTCCGCACAGGTCGGTAACGCTCCACGTGCGCACCACGACGAAGTTGTCCTCACAGCCGCCATATTCGACTGTTTCACTGAAGTCTAAGAAGTAGATATCGCAGTTTTCCACCACCGTCTGCACCGGAGCCGCTGGAATCGAGTCGGAGCACTCGAAAGTACGGTCGACCGGCTTGGTCTGCAGTACTGGTGGGATGTTGTCGTTCACCGTGATCGTCTGCCAGTGCGTAGTCTTGTTGCCACAGGCATCCCACGCCGTCCAGCGGCGGCTGATAGTGATGCGGTTGGTGCAGTCGCTCGAGTCGATCGACTCGGAGAAGTCTACAATCGGCATATCCGTGCAGTTATCCGTGGCGCGCTGTGTCGGTACGGGCTCCACATCGCTCAAGCAGTCGAATGTGCGATCGACCGGCGTCACTTCGAGCACGGGCGGCTCGTCGTCGCGTACGGTGATGTACTGCCAATGCGTATTCTTGTTGCCGCACTGGTCGGTAGCCTCCCAGCGGCGAATAATGAGCACTTGGTTGTCGCAAGAATCCGCAGCGCGGGTCTCCATGAAATCTACAAAGACCACCTCGCAGTTATCCAGTGCTAAGTTCGCATGCTGATCTGGCGCCGGCGGCACCTCTTCGAGGCACTCGTAAGTGCGGTCGACCGGCGTCACTGTAAAGACCGGACGGATGTTGTCTTCCACCGTGATCACCTGCACGTGCTCTCGGGTGTTGCCACATAGGTCGTAAGCGATCCAGCGGCGCGTGATGATTTGTTTGTTCAGACACGACCAGTTCGGATCGCTGGGCGAGCCACCCTCCACGGATTCGGAGAACTCGAACCAAGCCACGTTGCAGTTATCGCTCGCCACCTGGTCTTGCGGTGCTGCAGGCACTTCGTCGAAGCATTCGAACGTGCGGTCAACCGGCGTTACCGAAAGCGTCGGCGCGATGGAGTCGCGCACCGTGATGCGCTGCTCCCAGTCGTCGGTGTTACCGCAAAGGTCGGTAGCGATCCAATAGCGGATGATGACGCGCTTATTTTCGCAGGTGTCGTTAATCACTGATTCGCTGTAGTCGATATTAACTGTTCCGCAATTATCCGTGGCCGTCTGCGTGGGCACGGGGGGAACGTCGCTAGCACATGCTACCGTGATACTAAGGGGCTTCACCTGTAGGACGGGCTTTTGTGTGTCCTCCTCATAGGTGAAGGTCTGTGAGCAAGTAGCAGAATTGCCTGTAGAGTCCCAAGCAGTGTAATAGCGCACGATGATGCGCGGGCCGTCGTAAGGACAATGCGTCAGGTCGTTGTCGTAATCGCTAGATTGGAGCGCCGTCACGCCACAGTTGTCCGTGAGGGTACCGCCCGTGAAGGCTGTATCGCTAAGCGGAGCCGGCAAGTCTTGCAGGCAGGTAAGAGTCTGATTGGGCGGACACGTAATCGTCGGCGCCTCGCAGTCGTTCACCGTGACATTAAACCGGCATACGACGTTGTAGCCGCTCGACGAAGTGTAGTCGTACACAATGAGCGTTGTGCCCAGCGGGAACGTAGAGCCGGACGGCAGACCTATCTGCAGCGTGCCGCTGTGTTGACTATCGCAGCCGTCGTTGAAAGTCGGTATCGGATAGGTCACCACTGCCGAGCAAGCGTTGGCGTCATTGCACACCACGATGTCGGCAGGACAGCTGGCGATACCCGGCGTCTGCATGTCGAACACGCGCACCTTGGTGATACAGGTATCTTCGTTGGGCAACGGTTCCGAGCAATCTTGTACGCGCAAGACCACATCGATCAGCTTGACGGGCGGATCGAAGGGATCCTGCTCCGTATCCCTGTCGTTACACGTCAGGAGCACCGTGTTGCCGAAGACAATCGGACCGCCCGGTGCAAACGCACGCCCTACTTCTTTCACACACAGGCCACAGTTGTCGGCGCTGCCCGCATCGAGATCGGCGAAGGTCAAATAGGCCAAGCCATTGGGCTCTAAGTTGACGTTAAGCATGGGCACGCACATCGCCATCGGATCTTCTTCGTCCGAAATCTGTACCGTAATGGTACACGTGGCGGTGTTGCCGCAAATGTCCGTTATCGTATAGTAGACGAACGTCTCACCCACTGGGAACAAGGCGCAGTGGTCATCGCCGATGGTATCCACCATCACGGTCGAGTCACTCGCCGTTACCACCAGCGTGGGCACAGGGCAATCGCCACTGCCCAAGCCATCGAACGGATACTGGCAGTTGTCGTAGTATTCGATGGCTTCCCAACACTTCATCTGATAGCAGTCGCCTGTAACCACGGTAGCGATGATGGGAGCCGTCGGACAGTTGACGAACACCGGCGCTTCGTCGTCACGCACCTTAATCATATACACACAGGTATCGGCATTGCCGTGTTCGTCGCGAGCATAATAGATAATCCTGTAATCGTCGTCGATTTGCGTAGCATCGCAAATCGGCCCTTTCGAGAATTCAAAGGTGGACGAAACACCCGAAGTCACCGTCAGACGGAAGCCCGGAGACGGCGCCCCGGTATTCGGATCGATGGTGGTCAGCACGCCATTGATTTCTTTTTGCACTTCCAGCTGGTAACACGGCACAGTACAATTGTCTATCACCGCCGGGTGTCCGAGTTCTACTTCAACGCTGCAGTCGTAGCCTCCATCGTCGCTCGTATTCACCGTAAGGTCTGACGGACAGTTGACAATAGTGGGCGGCGTAGTATCCCGCAGCGTCAGGGCCGTTGTACAATAGCCGGAAATATTGCCGCATGCATCGATAGCGCGGAAGCGTATAACAATAACTTCCGTATTGTCGGTAGCCGCAGAGCAATTAGCGATGTTTTCAATATCCAAACAGGTGAATGTCTTGCAATCCTGAAATGAGTCGAACATGTCATTGAGAGGCGGGTTAGTCGAGCGCGCAAACTCGAAGGTCAGCGTTCCGCCGCAGTTGTCGGCGCTGTTGTCGTTAAACTGCGCTGCACAGACCTGAACCTGCCCCATCGGGTCCAAGTAAGCCGTCACTCCCTTGCAATTAGCATTAGGCGCGAGGTTGTCTTCTACCGTGATGGTCTGAGTAAGCGTAGCAGTGTTGCCGGAGCAATCTGTGATTTGATACGTGCGCGTCACGATCAAGGGATTACCCGGGCAGCCCGAGCCGCCGTTATCGGTATCGCTCACGTGCGAAACTCCGATAGTCCCGGCAGGCGAGCAGTCGTCCGAGATGTTGGTCACTACGCCGATATTGGGTGCCGGCACTGCGCACTGCGCCATAGCCGGCGGGATGGGGTCTGCCGTAGGCGGCGTATTGTCCGTAACCGTCAGTGTGGCCGTGCGCGTGGCGGAGTTACCGCAGGTGTCTTCCGCCACGAAAGTGACGACCAACGTCCCGGCCAAGGGCCCACACGTGAGCATGTTCAGCATCTCGGCGGATGTAGCGGGAATGGTGCGATAGGTCGGGCCCGTGCAGTTGTCAGTCGCCACCCCGCCGCCATTTGTAGTGATCCAGTTGTTGATGGCTGCAATATTAGCCGGAGTGTTCGCCGGACAGGACAGCGTTAAACCAGAAGGATCGGTCGTCCACGTAGGCGGTACGTCGTCGGCCACTTCGATGATTTGGGTGACTATCTTGGTATTGCCGGCGCAGTCGGCTAATTGATAAGCGCGCCAGACAAGGTAAGGAGAACCTGGACAGCCATTCCCTACACCTAATAATGTATCACTTACATGGGTGATGGTAACGTCGGCGGCCGGCGTGCAGTTATCCTGTACATTGGGCACTACCGACGGAGACGGCGTTGGCAAGGCGTTTAGGCATTTCGCCGTACCGTTAGGAATAGGATCGGCCGTCGGCGGAACAAAGTCGTGGAGCGTCACCGTAGCTGTTCGCGTAGCCGTGTTGCCGCAGCCATCCGTCGCCGTAAAGGTCACCGTGAGCGAACGCGTTGGCCCACCACCGGGAGGGCACCAAGCCGGAATAGCGGCCAAGACCGCAGCAGCATCGGCATAGTTGGGCGTGATGGTGACGCCGTTGCAGTTATCGGTAGCATTGCCGCCGCCGTTGCTGTTCAGCCAGTTGTTTATCGCCGTGTTCAAGTTAGAAGCATCGCAGGCGATAAACAGATTCGACGGATTGGGGCCCCACGTGGGCGGCACGTTGTCGTTGACGGTGATGGTCTGCGTAGCGGTCACGGAATTCCCTGCGCAGTCCGTCACTCGATACGTGCGGATGATGGTTTGGCTGCCCGGGCACCCCGTTACCGTAGTCGGCACATCGCTCACGTGTTCGCGGATGAGCTGAGCTGGCGGTGTGCAGTTGTCCGTAGCAGTAACACCCGCCGGATTGGGAGGGGGCACCAAGTTGGCGCACGTGAACGGGCCTAAGGTCGGCCCACCTGGTAAAGCCGTGATCGTGGGAGGTACGTTATCCACCAAGATCACCTTTGCCACTGCAAACGCCTGATTGCCGCAGGCGTCTTCCACGTAAAAGCCCACCTCCACCTCCCGAGGCTGTGGGGCACAGGGAGGCGGCATCTGCGCCAATATTGTTGCCGACGTTGCCGGTGTCAGGAGGGCACATCCCACAATAGGAGCCGGAGATCCCGGCCCTGAGGCGGTACAGACAACAGGGTCAAACGTAATCGAATCAGGGCAGTTATCCGTTACTACCCCCCCACCGAAAGCCATTAACCACGCATCAATGAGTGTTGCTGCATTGGGATTGTCGCACGCAATCGTCAAATCGGAGGGCAGCGTCGTAAACATCGGCGGAACGTTGTCCGACACCGTGATGAGCTGCGTGCACGTAGCCGTATTCCCACTTGGATCCGTCGCTGTGTAGGTACGGAGAACCTGAAAGCCGTTCGCACAAGTGGAGCTAATGATATTGTTTACGTAAGTCACTTGCGTCACCGCACAGTTGTCCGACACGGAACCACCCAACGCGTTGAATTGGGCTGCCGTCATCGGATTAGGTGGAAGAGCATTCGTATAATCCGCTGCGCAAGTGAACGAGGCCGGCAGCGGACACGTGATCGACGGCGGCGTGCAATCCAATATCGTGATATTAAATTGGATAGCAGCGCTCTTTCCCGTCCCTGAGGGCGGCAGGTTGACCTCTCGAGTCACCCACACCGTATAGGTATTGCCCACATCGGTGCAATCGACGTCGTAGTTAGGGTCGCTCGGTTCAAGCGGGTCGGTCGCTGCCGCATTTTCCCACACCTTTACTACCGAACAACACGTAGGGTTCGACGTAGTGGTAAAGGGCGCTAAAAAAGCAGCATTGATCTGGCCTTCTCCTAACGCGTTGAGGCACAAATTGATGTTCGCCGACACGCCTGGAGCATAGCCAATATCGCACGACACGCCCGTACATTGGGCGTGTGCGAGGTTTGCCCCTAAAAGCGATAAACAGAACATTGTCGCTAAGCGGGGAAGAGCGGACACTGTTCTGTTCGAAAAAAAGCGGGTCCAGCTGCTGTTTACAAGACCACAACCCGGCTTACAGGCCTCGTAGACTTTTTTCATGAGATTTACAATTTTAGTGATAGGTATAAAAAGGCAATCGGTAATTCTCTGTACCTGAATGGATTAAACGACAAAACCGGTTCTTGATATTCTTTAGAGAAATTCACAAAACCTTTCAGGCAAAAACAATGCCTCTTTTTTGCGCGATGTTACATCGCTTCTTTACCGTGCGAAGGTACGCAAGCAACTAGCTTTTGTGCAAGAGGGGATGCGATTTTTTTTTCACATGTGCAGAAAGTTAACGCTACGCCAGTCCTTAGTTTGCACCCATTCGGACCCCTGGCAGCGCCCGCTCTTTACTACTCTGTACAGCCTTGAGCGATATCCTCGCAGGGATGCTCCGGGGTTGCTTAGTGGCCTTGGAGAAACCTGGCAGCGCCCGCGGCGCCTGTCCAAACCCACTTCCTTCCGCATACCACCTGAGAGAAGGCGCCAAACAAGCAGTACAGTCGCCTCAGGGTGCGCCCCACTCTGCGTCGAGGCCGCAGCCGTTTCAAGCGCTCGAAAACGACTTAGTTTTTGCTTCCTCACACCTTTTATATGATATGTTTCTCGTCGCGCTCGCGCGCTTAAGATCGTTTCCGGCAACCGCCCAGCAAACTACTGCTTCCCTGAACGGAAGCCGCCGTCTCAAAAGCCCAGAGCGCGCCCATGTAAAACCCGTCGGAAAGCCTGCATTGTAGCCTTCGTACCTGGCGAAAAGCGGGTTGCTGTTTTCTCAACAAACCATCGCCTCCCACCAAAGCGGCTACTGTTAATGCTTTTTTAACGTTTCCCTCAGGGTAACAACGCTACTCCGCCGTGGATTGTAGGGTGTATTTCAACAAATTATTTAACCACAAATTTTAGAACACGTATGAACAAGCAATTCCGGAGCCTTGCCCTGTTGGCATCGTTAGTGGCCATCCCCTTTACCGGTTGCGTAAAAGACCCTGTAACTCCTACTGCGGACGAGCGCCGGCCCAGCGGCTGGTGGATCGGAATAGGCAAGCGGTTTAACAACTGTGCAGATGCTAAGTTCATCTGCATCGTCCCAGACGACCGCCCCTTCCCCGACATGCTTAAGGTGCCAGCAGAAGTAGACCAAGTCGCTGCTCTGCCCACCGCTCAGCCGGATGGAAGCATCGCGTGCACGGCAACGGTGAATGCCAATAACTTAAGCCAACGGGCGAAAAGCCTGCTCTTGGAGCGCCGTGTGTTAGAGTTGGACGAAGACGTAGAGCTGTCCAGCGAACTCATCCGCATGGCCTACGAGAATGCCGGCCTTAGCTACAATGGGCAACGGGTGGCCATACCCAAAGGCACTTACAAAACGGAAGTATCGGAAAGCCCTGCACAGAGAACAATAAAAATTACAATAAAAGTAAAGAGCGTTACCATCACCATCATCATCGAGTACTAAGCCTCATAGAACCTCTCTCCTATTGAAGGCCCCTGTGCTTTTGGTGCAGGGGCTTGTTTTTTCACCACCAAGAGCGCATTATTCCTTGCTCTATCCTGCAACCAATAAGAAAGACTCGCGACATTTTTTGCCGCTATCGTATCGAAGGCTGGCATATTCCTTGCAAACATGGCTGCATATGTTTAATAGTCTAAATGTCAGCAAATTATTTTATGTTCTCATCCGAGTAGCCTTTCCTCATCTCACCTAAGGGACCATCCGTCACTTTACCGCTTCCTAAGACACCATGCCCCATGCAAGCACTTGCTGGAGGGTGGGTTTTCACTTCGACAAAGCGCACTCTAAGGGTCGCTGGTGTCCCCATACAGGCGTAATCTCGCTGTCACCAAATCTAGTTCCTATTTATGAAAAAGTTTGCTTTTCTAATCCACCTGCGCACCAGCTATCGGGAGGACTTCGCTCTCTTCTCCAAGGCACTGAGATTTATCCCGGAGCCTTTATATCGGCTGTGGCTAAGGAACCGCCCGTTGAAGCCCTTTGTTTGGAGCGAGATGCGCATCCGTCCGTGGGCTACCGAGGCAGAGGGATATATCATCATGGTACCTCTTCTCGGCAGACAATTGCTCGAACAACAGCGAGCAGCACTGCCCTACATCGAGCAAGCAGTCTCGTTGGCCGCTTCAAAGGGAGCAGAAATAGTGGGTTTGGGGGCCCTCACCTCTCCTATCACGTTGGGCGGCCGACTGTTGTTGGACAATCCGCACGCCACCATCACCAATGGCAATGCGTATACAGCGGTAATTATTCACGAGCAGATTCAGGCACTGCTTTCCGAACGGGCCATCTCTGCGCCCAAGATAGCGATGGTGGGCGCCACTGGTAGTGTCGGCACCTTGGTCAATGCCCTGATAGCAAAACATCTCCCACAGGCAGAGTTACTCTTAGTGGCACGCCAAGAACGGAAGCTCCAACAGCTGCGAAATGCCTTGTTGGAGTTGCATACAGACGTTCGCGTAGGTACCTCCACAGACATTGGTGCTGTTCGCCACAGCGACATTGTCGTCCTGCTCACCAGTGCTACCGACTGCCTCTTGCCCCCCCAACACCTTAAGCGCGGCGCCGTAGTTATAGACGGCACACAACCGCGCAATGCCCAGCCCAGCCTACTCGAGATGCGCCCCGACATCACCCTAATAGACGGCGGCTTGGTATCGGTACCCTCTCTCCGATTTACCCGCAGCATCGACCTACCGGCGGGTCTGTCCTTTGCTTGCTTGGCCGAGACGATGCTGCTGGCACTTGCAGGTCGCAGCGGGCACTTCAGTATCGGCTACCCGACACTCGAGCATGCAGCATATGTTGCGGCCTTAGCCCAGCGCTTTCGACACTTAGGTTTTGGCCTGGCTCCTGCCCACTGTTTTGGCAGGCCACTGCCTAAGCGAGCGGCTCTTGCAGACCCGGCGCTATGCACCGTACCTTCTTCTCTATAACTAAACCCGCGATCATCCCATGCAACAGAAACATCCCATTCACATCGTGCTCTTGGGCGGCGGCTATGTTTCGGTGTTTGCCTACAAACAACTAGTGCGTCGCTTGCGCAAGGAAGTGCGCGGCGGCGCCGTAAAACTCACCGTAGTGTGTCCCTTAGAGCACCACATCTACCACGGCTGGACTTCGGAAGTGCTCACCGGTATCCTCCCTGTCTCGGCTCAAGAGAGCGCCCTGCGCGAGGTGATGCCGTTGGCAGAGATATGGCGCGGAGTCGTGGAGGCGATTGACTTGGTTCAGCAGCGAGTTTCCGTTCGCCTACTACACAACGGAAGTGTGCATGCCATTGCTTACGATCACTTGGTAATAGGCACCGGGTCGGTTGATAACGACACACCCAAAGAAGCTCGGACTTTTGGCTATCAAGTGAAGTGTCGAGCGTCGTTTCAGCATACCCGAAGAGCCCTCCACCACCAAATAGCTTTGGCTGCGACTCACTCCCCTCAGACGGCCCAGCGCCTGCTTCGCTTCGCTGTGGCAGGGAGCGGGCTGACGGGGGTGGAGTTAGTAGCCAACTTGGCAGAGTACGTATACGAGGTAAAGAAACAGTTCCCAGCACTCCGCGAGGTACAACCTACTTTTTATCTGATAAGCAGCAGCGAGCGGATTCTGCCTGAGCTGCAGGGTAAATTCGAGTCGCTGATCCGGTATACCGAGCGCACTCTCGGACAATACGGCGTTCGAATGGTGTACGGGCGCTTGAAGGAGATAGTGCCGGAAGGCGGTGTGCTTTCTGATGGAACGCTTCTGGAAAGCAGCGTGGTCATCACTGCGCTGGGACAACGCCGTATACCCATAGCGGGAACAGAGGACTTGCAGCGCGACAAATACGGACGCATTGTCTTAGACCGAAAGTTGCGCGTGAAAGGCCAGCTTTCCGTTTGGGGCGGCGGCGACGCCTGCTCGGCCACCCATCCGGTGTATGGAACGCCCTGCATCAGCAATGCCCTTTGGGCCATTAAGCAAGGAGAGCACCTCGGCAGAAATGTTGCACGCGTTATTCAAGGTAAAAGGGCGTGGGCGTTCTGGTACCCGGGCTTGGGACAAGCCGCCAGTTTAGGTATCGGAAAAGGGATTGTTGAAATTTATAAAATTCCTCTTACAGGTGTGACGGCCTGGCTTATGCGCTGGTTTTTCTTCCACTATTTTCTATGGAAAATCTCGCCGCGCTCGGCTAAGGAAAGTCTCAAAGGATGGTATCGCCTGTTTTCAAGCGGCAAGAGAATGCCGATACTGGACAACACCAGTGCTGTAGAAGCTCAGGACTATTGTGAAGAAGGCAAAATTCAGCCGCATGCTTTGGAAGCGGAGCGTTCCCCAGCTCCTGCACCTTTGCTCACGCGGTGATCAACTGCACCAGGTACTTGTTTTTCCGTCCGTTTTCGACGAGCAAATACCGGCCGTGGAGCAGGTGGGCGGGTGTGATGGCGTAGTCCAAAGAAGTGATCTTTTTCTTATTGACGCTGATGGCGTTGCCTTGGATAGCCCGGCGCGCATCGCTGCGACTGGTAGTAATATGCGCGTGTTCGCTGAGGAAGTCCACGATGTTGCAGTGGTTTTGCACCACTTCGATGGGCACTTGTGGCGCGGGGATTTCCTCAGCTATTTGGGTTAAGGCTTTTTCGCTAAGGCGGTGTAGGGCTTCGGCATCGGCTTTGGGGTCGAAAAGCAGCGCCGACACCGCTTGGACGGCCACATATTCGTCGGCGCCGTGGATGCGGGTGGTGAGTTC
Source organism: Lewinellaceae bacterium (assembly GCA_037445225.1). Classification (GTDB taxonomy): domain Bacteria; phylum Bacteroidota; class Bacteroidia; order Chitinophagales; family Saprospiraceae; genus M3007. Next base: position 11,173 of record JBBIKW010000004.1, read on the forward strand.
TTCGGCTAAAACGCGCTTGGCGCGAATGGGATCGGCATCGAGGGCTTCGATCTCTTCGCGGCTTTTGAGCGAGAAGTAGCGCAACAGCTTCGGCACGTCGCGGTCGTCGGCGTTTATCCAAAACTGATAGAAGCGATACGGGCTGGTCAGGTTGGGATCGAGCCAGATGTTGCCGCCGGTGCTCTTGCCAAACTTGGTGCCATCAGCCTTTGTGAGAAGGGGCGACACGATAGCGTATAGGCGCTGCCCATCTATCTTGCGGGCCAACTCGATGCCGGTGGTGATGTTGCCGTATTGGTCGCTACCGCCCATCTGCAGCGCAATGCCGTAGCGGCGATGCAACAGCACGAAGTCGTATCCCTGGAGGAGCTGATAGCTGAATTCCGTAAAGGATATGCCCGATTCGATGCGGCGCTGAACGCTCTCCTTAGACATCATGTAGTTGACCGTCAGGTGCTTGCCCACCTCGCGCAGGAAGTCCAGCACGTTCATGTCGGCGTAGAAGGCGTAGTTGTCCAACAGGAGCGCCCGATTGGGTCTGTCTTCGGAGAAGTCGAGCAGGCGCTGGAATTGGGCCTGCTGGTGGGCGATGTTGCGCTCAAGTTCCTCGATGCTCTTGAGGTCGCGCTCGGTGTCGCGCCCGCTCGGGTCGCCGATGCGGCCCGTGGCGCCGCCCATGAGTACGACAGGCTGGTGTCCGGCGCGCTGAAACAGGATCAGCAGCATGATCTGCACGTAATTACCAATAGTCAGCGAAGGAGCCGTTGGGTCAAACCCAATGTATCCGCGCACTTGGCCGGATTGCAGGTATTCCTCCGTACCGGGGGTGATCTCTTGTATCAGATGGCGCCAGCGCAGTTCAGATAAAAAGTCCATAGCGAGCACAAAGGTAGACAATGGCCCCCTTTTGCGCGGTGTCCCGCCTTAACCTCGATGCATTCTTCGACAACGAAGAGCGCGTTATTGCCGCTCGTCTTTCACCTCTTCTTCGATGGTGATACTGGTAGGACCGGCAATGATCTTGAACTCTGTGCGGCGGTTATAGCGGTGCTCTTCGTCGGTGCATTTGACGCCGTCTTTGCAGTGGTTGAGGATGTATTTTTCCCCATACCCTACGGCGACGATGCGTTCGGGAGCGATGCCGCGCGCTACCATCCAGTTTTTAGCGCTGTCGGCGCGGCGCTGCGAGAGACGCTCGTTGTATTCGTTGCTTCCTTGAGCGTCGGTGTGCGAAGAGAGCTCGATCTTCATATCGGGATATTGGTTCATGAGGTTGACCAAAAACTGCAGGTCTTTCTCTGCGTCGGGCAAGATGTCGGCCTTGTCGAAGTCGTAGTAGATATTATTGAGGCGGATGGGCTCATCGCGCCGGACGATGCGCGGCACAGGCGGCTGTTTGGTGCGCAACAGTAGTCGCTTCTCCACTTTGGTGGTTTTCTTGATGCCGAGAGTGTTGAAGCGCACGGAATCGGGTTCGTAACCCTCGCGCTCGGCAATGACCACGTAAGAGCGGTCGGGCGACAGGGTGAAATCGAAAGTGTTGCCCGAAGTATTGGTCTTAATGTCTATGCTGAGCGGTTTGCTTTCAGTGACGTCGATGACCTGAACCGTGCATCCTTCCAGCGGGGGGTTAGTTTTCTCGTCCTTCTTGCGCGGTCGGAAGGTGGTGGCCAGTAATTCGACCTTGATGCGCTCTATTTCCCAATAGTAGATGTCGTCGCAGCAGGTCTTACTTTTGAGGTTGTTCGGTCCGGGACGGTTGCTAACTAGAAAGCCGCTATAGCCGTCGGGAAGCCGCATGTAGTGTAGGTCGTCTAAGCTGGTGTTGATGCCGGCGGGCAAGGGCTCGGGCACGCTCCACTTAGTGCCGTCCCACTCGCTGACAAAAACATCTAAGCCGCCTAAAGAGGGATGGCCGTTGCTGCTGAAGTACAGCTTCCCATCTTGGTAGAAGGGCGATGCCTCTTCGCCGGGGGTGTTGATGATGGGGCCCAGATTGACCGGTAAGCCAAAGACGCCATCGCGTTTTTTAGGGGCGTAGTAAATGTCGAAGCCTCCTTGGCCACCAGGCATATCGGCTACGAAAAAGAGCACCTTTTCGCCGTAAAGCTCCCCTTCGCAAGGGTGCTTGGCGATGTAGTCTCCGTTGACGCCCGCCACTTCGTTGGCAGCGCCCCAGCCGTCATCGCCTTTCAGCGCGTAATAGATGACGCTGGAGTCCAAGTAGTTGTTCAGCGTTTTTTGGCGCGTAAAGTACATCGTCCGTCCGTCGGGGCTGATGCTGACGTTGCCTTGATGCCACTCTTCGCGATTGATGTTTGTACCTAAAGGAGTAGGTGCCGAGAACTCGCCACCGGGCTGAGCAGGAGGCTTGCTCACATAGATTTTGGCATGCCAATCGCCTTCTTTGCCGTCGAGGACAATAATATCTTTGGCAGCGAGGGAAGAAAAATACAGCTCCCCGTTGCTGTACCAAGGAGAGGCTTCTGTCTGCGGACTGTTGGCTTTCTTACCGATATTGATCACTTTGAGGTTGTCGGGCTGGCGTGCTTTCCGACCGAGCCTACAGCCGGCGAGTTCCAATTTGCTGCGCGCTACCAGCGCCGAGTCTAGGCCGTCGGCGATGATTTGGTTAAATACCTCTTCCGCGTCAGCGTATTTGCCGTTGTGTTTGAGGGACATCGCATAGAGGAACTTTAGGTTGGGGTACAGGTTGCGACGGTCGCGCAGGACGATTTTGCTCAATTGCCGCTCTGCGCGCTGATAGTCGCGCAATTCGAAGTGCATCCGAGCGATGGCGTGGTTGTACAGCGGATCCTCCGTTTCTTGGTAAGTCTTCTCGTAAAACTCTAAGGCAGTGTAAGGATTACCCTCTGCCTCGGACTCTTTTGCGGCCTTTGCCATGTTCTCCGGAGTAGAGCGCTTGATGGGCTGAGCCGTAGCCCAAAAGCCTCCCCACAGCAGTAGGCACAGCGAAACAACGATATTTTTGAGCATGATAGAAGCGGTTTAGGGTAAAGAGGAAAAAGCGGTACTGCCGGCGCTCAAAAACGCGGACAGAGGAGTTTGGGTTTTTTGACGGGCAACTTGTAAATCTTGATAATGTAATTAGCCGCAATTTCAAAGCCACCGCGGTAGTTGCTCACTAACGACAGGTCGGAGATATTGATATCGTAGGCGGCGCCGATGGTCAGATCTTTGATCTGCGCACCCACCAGTACGTGTACGGCATCACTTAAGCGGTAGCCCAGTCCACCGCGAAGGGTGATCCCTTTCTCCTTGTCGAATAGATAACTGCCCATGCCTTGTACAACGATCTCGTCGTTGCCCTCCATCGTTTGAAAGAGGAAAGTTGGGCTAAATGTTACGCGCTCGCCAAAAGCCATGTTAAACTGCCCGTGCGTCACGTAGCGGCGCGGCAGGCGCGAGAACCCCTGCTGCGGTGTGGGCCCTGGGCCAGATCCGCCGCCGCCACTGAGCAGGCTGTAGTTGGGTCGGGTGAAATGGTAAATGGAAAAGCCGATGTGGAAATCCATCGTCTTGTTGAGCCTCGAGAAAAATACCGCTCCTAAGTCGATGTCGTTATAGTTGGCGCTGCCCAGCACGCGACCGTTGTCCATACTGAGCGCGGGTACGTATTCGCCTTGGTTGTTGAACCCATCGGAAAATTGCAAGCGGTTGATATCGATGCGGCGCTGCTCAAAGCCGTAATGTCCTCCAATAGAGAGTACCGTATTGCCTTTTTTTCCAAAAGCAAAGTGATAGGTGGCGCCAAACTTAAAGGCGCCGTGCGTAAGTCCGGCCGAGCCGGCGCGGTCTTGATAGAGCATGAGCCCAACGCCCACCCAATCTTTGGCGCGAAAGCCGCGGATAATAGGCGCATCTATCCAAGCCGATGGCGTGCTGTAGGGGTTATTGATAACGCTAGACCACTGGTTTCGGTAGATGCCGCCAAAGCGCACAGTGCCCTCATAGCGCCCCGCGTTCGCAGGGTTAAGCGTCATAGGCGACATGTTAAACTGGGTGAAATGGATATCTTGAGCCAGAGAAAGGCTTCCCATCCCTAGCCAAAAGAAGAGCAATAGGCAGTGTCGACGTGTGCGCATAGTATTTGAGATGAGGCAGAAAATCGGTGTAGCGATAGAAAAGGCCGATGCAAATGTAAGAAGAGGGAAAACACTGGGCAGACGAAGCACTGGAAAGTTTTGTCGGGAAATGGCGTCCATTTTCCTTTCTTAAGGCTCATCGGCCTGGCAATACGCGTCGACAGCGGCCGCTACGGCTGCAACGTTCAAGTCGCGCATACAGCGGAAATGCCCTTTAGGACAGCGACTATATCCGATCTTGGAGCATGGGCGACAGCTTAGGCCTTTTACTTCGAAGATGGCACCGCCCGCCATACCGTCCGGGTAGAACGGATACATGCCGAAGCGCGGCACGGTGCTGCCCCAAAGCGAAACAATCGGCTTTCGAAGGGCCGCGGCGATATGCATAAGGCCGGTGTCGTGGGTCAGTACGACAGCAGCTTGCCGCACTACAGAAGCACTTTGGTGCAGCGTCAGCTGGCCGCAGACGTTGTACACCCGAGGACCGACTTCTTCTGCCACCCATCGCCCGACGGCGACATCGCTCAACCCGCCCAACAACACCACTGGAAATGCCAAAGCGCGGCAAAGCTCGGCTATTTTTTCCCGAGGTAAGCGCTTCGTGGCGTGATGGGCTCCAACGACGAAGGCGACATAGGGCGGAGCCGGCCCTTCCCACGTTTGCACGTCTACTTCCTCCGTCGCAGGAATAAAATAGTCCAACCCTTCTCCGTCGTAGCGCACGCCCAAAGGCAATGCCGTCTCCAAATAGCGGTGGACGATGTGTTTGTCCGGCATGACGTCTACGCCCAAGTTGACCAACAACCACTTCTCTAAGTTAGCCTTGTAAAAAGAGCGCGTGGGTCGCCAGAGCGCTCCCTTCACGATGCCGCTGCGGAGATTGTGCTGCAGATCCAGCACCCAATCGTAGTGCTGCCGACGCAGCACCGCTAACACGCGCCCTATCGATGTGCCCAACGAAAAGACGCGATCGACATAGGGATTGGGATACAGCAAACCCGCAAATTTTTTTTTAGTTAAAAAGTGCACTTCCGCACCCAGCTGCTGCTTCACACAGCGAAGCACCGGCGACGTGAGCACAATGTCGCCTATGGAGCTAAATCGGATCACCAGTACCTTCATGAAATAGGGCGGCTCAGCTGACGCGCTGCAAATTTAGCCCTTTCACCGGTCGGAGCACTAAGGGTGCCTTTTCGATCACGACAGAGTCGCTGTCTAAGCCGAACCAATTCTGGGGCGATGCCGTAAAGCGCTTGACGCCTAAGTATATGCTCATGACGATCTGCTCCATTACGGGCAGGTCGTTTTCGTGCGAGAGGAACTCTTGGATGATGACAAACCGGAAATCGCCCACCGGCAATTCGGAGGAATTGAAGTGATAGCGCGCTTCTAAGGTCAGCTCGCCGCTCTCGATGAGGTCTTCCACCACCTTGCGAAAGAAGAGGTTCATCCGTTGCTCTACGCGGAAGCCCAGTCGGAAGATGACCTTATACACGTCGTTGGGCGCCAACACTTTTACCCGGTATTCCATCGTGTACGGCTCGTCGGTCACCTGGATGTGTACAAACCAGTAGACGTCGGCGCGCTTGGGCTGAGTCTGTAGGATGGAATACAAAATCTTCTCTTCCACCTTGTTGGGCGACTTGGCGCTGCTGAGAAAGACTAAGTTAGTGGCATATTTGGGCACCGCCTCATCGTTGCTCAGCATAATCAGCTGGTCAATGTAGTCGCGAATGTCCACGTTTTGGAGGAAACGCTTCTTAATTTTTCGAGCGCTCACCCAGACATACATGAGGAGGAAGAGCAGCGAAGCCACTGCTACGGTTATGAAGCCGCCTTCAGCAAATTTGTGCAGGTTAGCGGTGAAAAAAGCGCCTTCGAAGCTGAGGTACCACAGTAAGAACGCCCACACGAAGACAGGCTTGGCGCGCCGCATGATGAGGAAGTTGGACATCAGGATGGTAGACATCAGCATCGTGATGGTTACCGAAAGTCCATAGGCCGCTTCCATCCGGGCGCTCTCGCGCAGCACAACAGTGATCAATACACAGCCAATCCACAAAAAGGTATTTACCGCCGGCAGATACAGTTGACCCTTGATCGAGGAGGGGAAGATGACCGTCAGCTTGGGCATAAGGCCCAACCGGATGGCTTCGCTCACCAGGGTAAACGAACCTGAGATCATCGCTTGACTGGCAATGATAGCTGCCAAGGTGGCGATGACAATCCCTAAGGGCAAAAACCACGTCGGCATAATGCCGTAGAAAGGATTAGGCGTCGCCTCCGGCAGGAAAGTCCCCTCGTAGTTGAGGCACCAAGCTGCTTGTCCGAAGTAGTTGAGTAACAGGCACGTTTTAACAAATATCCAGCTGATGCGGATGTTTTGCTTACCGCAGTGGCCCAAGTCGGCGTACAGCGCTTCCGCACCCGTGGTGCACAGGAAGACGGCCCCCATGAGGATGAGCGCATTGGGGTGGTGCAACAGCAGCTGCACCGCATTGCGCGGGTCTACGGCAGCCAACACCGATGGATTGCCCACCATCTGAAAGGCGCCCAAGATGCCCAACATGGAAAACCACACCAGCATGACGGGGCCAAAAAAACGCCCCACCGTCGCCGTACCGAACTGCTGAAAGATAAACAGCGCTGTCAGGATACCCACGGTTATGTGCACCGTGGGTATGTGCATGCCCTGGAGCTGCTGCACCGACTGGAGCCCTTCAATAGCCGACGATACCGATATAGGCGGCGTGATCATCCCTTCCGACAACACTGCAGCCCCACCGATCATTGCCGGATAGAGCAGCCATTTGCGGCGACGGCGCACTAAGGTATACATCGAGAAAATACCGCCCTCTCCGTTGTTGTCGGCCTGCAAGACGAGCAATACGTATTTGAGCGTCGTCTGTATGGTCAGCGTCCAGAAGACCAACGATACAGCGCCTATGATGGTTTCTCGGTTAACAGCGCTCTCCCCAACGATCGCCCGCATCACATATAGCGGCGAGGTGCCGATATCGCCGTAAATGATGCCTAAGGTGATGATAAGCCCCGCCAGGGTTAGCCGGTGGTGGCTGTGCTCGTTTGTGCCGTTAGAGGCCATGCTCGTATATGTGCGGGTTACTTTCTGCTCGCCGTGTCACTGCTGTTGTGCTCAAGTCCTTACCTTTCACAAAAACGCAGCGCAAAAGTATGGGCAAAGCGCGCGGATCTCTTTTTTTAGCGACTAATTTTTCTTTGTTTCGCCCCAAGGCAGTTGTTTGTGCCCCTGAACGCGAATCTGGATGCCGGATTTGTTTAGGTCTGTATTGCCTATCCAAATCATCAGATACGTCAGATCCTTCACCGCCCAACTGTTGTTCAGATGCGGATCTCTACACGAAAGGTAGAGGAAGTTCTTGTCGGCATCCCAGTTCCAACGCCCAGAGTCGACGACTTGGCCCTCAATGAGGACGTCAAAAGTCTGGTCCTCGCGAAAGACGAGCCACTTCTTTTCGTAAAAAGGTTGGACATTCTTTCCACTGGGGCTCACCGCCATGCTCAGGTGCCAATAGGCCGACGACAGATAGGCGCGATGGCTGGCTGAGGCAGGGGGCATTTCGTCTACCGGCACGCGCAACAGCAGTGCCGCCGCCGTGTCGGAGGGCGCTGAAGACGAAACGCCACTTGGCGCCGTCGCCACACCTTGTGAGGCCGCCTCAGCGGCGCTTTTCTGTAAATTTTTGCACGTCCACCAACCCAACAGCAGCGCGATAATCCCCAGAACAATGTTGGTCTTCATACGTGAAACGCCGTTCTTTGCTCCGCAAAAGTAAGGTGACTTTGCCATACGAGTGCCGAATACCGAGCGCAGAAGAGAGCACTCCAGAGGAGCAATTGCCTTTTTTAACGCAAAAATCCTCAGGTTTATGACTATTGATTGGAGCGCGCGATGGGCGCTGTACAGCCCAGACCAGATAGCGGTAAAGGAATACGAGACGGGCCGCACCCTTAGCTACCGGCAGCTGAACCGCCTGGGCAACCGAGTCGCCCACCACTTGCACCGCCACTTGGGAGTGAGCCCGGGAGATCGCGTGGCGGTGTTGGCGGAAAACGGCATAGAATACGTCGTTCTTTTTGCGGCCGCGCAAAAGCTGGGCTTCATCTTGGTGCCGCTCAACTACCGCTTAACGGCTCCGGAAATAGACTACCTGCTTTCCGATGCGGCACCTCAGCTGGTACTGTGGGAAGACAAGTTCGGTCGGCAGATAGCCGCAGCAACTGCCTTTTCGCGCACGCCCTGTCGCATGCCGTTAGAAGCGTTTGCCCACTACTGCGACCCAGAGGAAACGCATGCAGAAGACCAGCATCCGCCGGCAGTGGCAGTTGCTGAAACATCGCCTATCTTTATTCTGTACACCTCCGGCACGACGGGCTTCCCGAAAGGAGCGCTATACACCCACCGAATGCTGTTTTGGAACAGTATCAACACCGCTTTGTCGCTGATTATCCATACCGAAAGCCGGACGCTCAACGTCATGCCGCCCTTTCATACGGGCAGCTGGAATGTGCTGCTCACTCCCTTCCTGCACCACGGCGCCTACACGTGTCTGTTCAAGAAGTTCGAGCCGACCTCGGTATTGCAGGCGCTGGAAAGCGAGCGCTGTACGATCTTCATGGGCGTACCTACGATGCTCAAGATGCTGGCCGACGAGCCCTACTTCGAGCGCGCCGACCTCTCGAGCTTGTTGTACGTCATCGTCGGCGGTGAACCCATGCCCATACCGCTCATCGAGCGCTGGCACCAAAAGGGCGTCTACGTGCGCCAAGGCTACGGCATGACCGAAGCCGGGCCCAACCTCACCTCGCTGCATCAGCGGGACGCCGTACGCAAGAAAGGGAGCATCGGACGCCCCAACTTCTACGTGGAGACGCGCATTGTAGCGCCCGACGGCAGCGAAGTAGGGCCTAACACCGCGGGCGAACTGCTCCTGCGTGGCCCCATAGTGACGCCCGGCTATTGGCAAAAACCTGAAGCCACAGCGGCAGCCTTTCGCGACGGATGGTTCTGCACCGGCGATATCGCCGTGCAAGACGAGGAAGGGTACCTGTACATCGTCGACCGCATCAAAAACATGTACATCTCGGGCGGCGAAAACGTATACCCCGCCGAGGTCGAGCGCGTGTTGCTGCTGCACCCCGCTATCGCCGAAGCCGCCGTAGCGGGCGCGCCCGACGACAAGTGGGGAGAGGTGGGCTGCGCCTTCGTCGTGCTTCGGCCGGGCGAAAGCGCCTCGGCGGAGGCTATTCTCGAACACTGCCGCAGCCACTTGGCGCGCTACAAGGTACCGCACTACGTGCGCTTCCTCGACGCCCTGCCCAAGACCGACAGCGGCAAGATCGACCGAAAGCGCATCGCTGCTTTTGCTCAAACCTCCTTACCTCAGGGCTAAGGCTACGGGAAGAGTTGTTCGCGCAACCGCCGAGCGGCATTGAATACCCTAAGACACGCAAAAATGCCCGCTTGCAGTCCACTACGCGATTGCCCTCTATCTCAAAAAGCCCTCCTGAGCCTGCTCCTCAAAATGCTCGAACCACTCGCTGTCGGATGCGTGGAGGGCCATACAGAGCAAAAACTGGGGTGCTCCTTCCTCATCGCGAAAAACTTTTGAAGTAAGGTGGATGCGCCGAAGATGCCCTCCTATACTCAACCGAACGCGTATCTTCGGATTCCACTGCTCCGGAGGCGTACCCGTTAGTGCCTCTAAGACTCTTTGGCACTCTTCGGGATTTTCTCAGTATCGTGCTACCGACCGGGTACTGCTATTTACCCGGAACAACCCCGATTTTTCCAGCTGCACTTCCCTATCGGACAAGCCCAATAATTCTTTGGCTTCCTTATTCAAGAACAACATCTGCCCATCGCTATAACGGCTAGCACATACAGGGAAGGGCAGGTGCGCCATGCTGCGGCAGGCTTCCTCTACTTGCTTTGAAGAGTTAACCGAATCACGGACAGTTTCCAATATACGGGACATACACGCGAATATCTTTTTTTATTTTATTAAGCCAAATATTTTTTTATTTCGATACAAAAATCTCATTTTCAATAATTTATGATAATAAGAAATACTTGGTTACCCCAAGCGTGTGTCGTATTTATCTTTGGCTGCAGAAACAGCATTTGCGCATTTAACCTTTTCAAATTTCATCCCAGATGCGACTTGGAAGAAATGTCCTTCAAAGGCGTCGGCCGTTAGCAAGCCTTCGCGCGGTTCGTTGGGCGTTGCCGGTTGTCCGCCAAGAACGAATGCTGCGGCGCTTGTTAGCAGCGGCAGCACACACGTCGTTTGGCCGCTATTACGGCTTTGCTCAGATGCTCTGGCGCCGCGACGGGGTGCGTCTCTTTCAGACCTGTGTTCCCATACACGACTACGAGAAGATATACCGCGAGTGGTGGTGCCGGTCGCGGCAAGACGAGCCCGACGTGTGTTGGCCGGGGGTCGTTCCCTGGTATGCCCTAAGCAGCGGCACCTCGAACGCCGCTTCTAAGTACATCCCGGTGACGCGCGACCTCATCCGCTGGATGCGGCGGCTGTCGCGGCGCGTCGTTTTCGACATGGCGCACTTTCATCTGTCGCCCAGCTTTTTCCGACGCCCTATGCTGATGGTGGGCAGCACGACAACGCTGCAGCGCGAGGGCAAACACTGGGTAGGCGACCTGTCGGGCATTCTCGCCTTGCATCGGCCTTTTTGGCTGAAGCACGCCTATCGGCCGGAGCGCGACATTACCGACATACCGGATTGGGGTGCGCGCATCGAGCGCATCGCCGAACGCGCTCCGCAATGGGATATCGGATGCATTGTGGGCAATGTGGCATGGGTGCAAATGATCTTAGAGCGCGTCATAGAGCGCTACGGTCTGTGTCATATTCACGAAATATGGCCGCATTTTTCGCTGTTCATGCACAGCGGCATCTTCTTCGAACCCTATCAACCCACTTTTGAGCGACTGCTGGGCCAGCCGGTGCAATACGCCGACAGCTATTTGGCCTCAGAGGGATTTATCGGCTATCAACGCCGACCCTATCCGCGCCTGCATCAGTTAGCGGTCAACGCCGGCATTTTCTTCGAGTTTGTGCCTTTCGACGATGCTCACTTTGACGCTGAGGGCAACCTTCACCCGGAGGCGGAGGCATTGTGGCTGCCCGACATAGAGGAAGGGAAGCCCTATGCCCTGTTGTTGAGCACGGCTGCCGGCTGTTGGCGTTATCTGTTGGGCGACACGATCGAGTTTGTAGATAGGCAACGCCTGCTTTTCCGCATTACTGGGCGCACCAAGCACTTCCTAAGTGTTACGGGCGAGCACGTATCGGTAGACAACCTCAATGCGGCATTGCGCGCGGTAGACCAACAGCTTCGCTTGGGCGTAAAAGAGTTTGCGGTGTCGGCAGAGCCCTGTGGATCGCATTGGGCGCACCATTGGTATATCAGTGCCGACCACCCGGAGCGCCACCAGCCTGCCCAATGCGCGCGCCTCTTAGACGAGCACTTGCAACAAATCAACGACGACTACCGCGTTGAACGCCAATACGCCCTCCGCCAAGTGCGCGCGACCTTGCTGCCGCATCGCGTCTTTTACCAATGGCTCGAACAACACGGCAAGCTCAACGGCCAAGCCAAGGTGCCGCGCGTGCTCAAGGGAAAGGCCCAACATAGCTGGGAAACCTACTTGCGGCAAGTACTCGACCAGCACCAGTGAAGTGGTAGAATAAAACGGGCGCTTTATCGAATTTTGGCGCACATTTCCCCCAGCGAACAGCATTTTTGCTCGGTTGTTTTTTAGATGAGAAAAAGGCATGCGCCAAATACTCCGCATATTATCTGAGGGCGCCGCCCAAGCGTGGCAACAGCTGGTCTCCAACCGGCTGCGCTCCTTTTTGTCGCTGTTGGGCATCACCATCGGCATCTTCTGCATCATCGGGGTCAAAAGCGCCGTCAACTCGTTAGAAGACAACATCCGGCGCAGTTTGTCCAAGCTGGGCAACGACGTAGTCTACATCGACAAGTTCTCCTGGTCGGAAGACCCTGGGCAAAACTTTTGGAAATGGATGCGCCGCCCCAACCAGAGCTATCGCGAATATGAGGCGCTGCGAAGCCGGATGAAAACCGCTGCTTACGTCGGATACTGGCAATTTCTGGGCGCTAAGACGGTCAAGTGGCGCAATTCGAGCGTTGAGAATGCCTTTTTCATCAGCGTTACGGAAGAGTGCAGCGATATCTTTCGGCTGGAGTTTCAAGAAGGCGGGCGTTTCTTTTCGTCGGTGGAATACGCCAACGGCAGCGATGTGTGCATTTTAGGCGCCAAAATCGCCGAGACACTCTTTCCAGCGGGCATGAGCGGTGTAGACCAATCCGTCAAAATCGGCGGGCGCAAGCTGCGCGTCGTTGGAGTGATAGTGCCCTCCGGCAATGACCTGCTGCGCATTATGGACTTCGATAATGCCGTCATGGTGAGCCACACGCTGGCGCGTCGGGGCTTCCGCATCCGAGATGGAAACATGTGGGTGGGCAAATCCACCATCGCCGTGCGCGCTAAGCCCGGCACCTCGATCCAAGCGGTCAAAGACGAAATCACCGGTATCCTGCGCAGCGCTCGCCACCTAAAGCCCGCCGAGGAGGAGAACTTTGCCCTTAACACCCTGACCATCCTCAGCAATGTTTTCGACGGCCTCTTTGGCGTCATCAACGGCGCAGGGTTTGTCATCGGCGCGTTTGCCCTCATCGTGGGGATGTTTTCCGTGGCCAACATCATGTTCGTATCGGTTAAAGAGCGCACCAGCATCATCGGCATCAAAATGGCCATCGGGGCAAAACGCTGGTTCATCCTGCTGGAAGTACTCTTTGAAGCTACCGTGCTGTGCATCGTGGGCGGCGTCTTAGGATTACTGCTTATCTGGGGAGCCACTGCAGCAATTTCTAAAGCCGTTGACTTCGATATTTACCTTTCGGCAGGGAATATCCTGTTAGGCATCTTCACTTCCATTGCCGTAGGCATACTATCGGGCTTAATTCCGGCGCTTCAGGCCAGCCGCATGGACCCGGTAGAGGCCATTCGAGCACAGTGAGAAAAACGATGATGCGTCGATGGAGTTTTTTTCTTTTCGTTTGTGCGGGGAGTGCGGCGTTGCTCCCTATCGCGTTTACTCCGGGCGACTTTACTGAAATTGCGCCCGCTCCGCAGCGACAGGGCGACCCAGAAGCGGGATACCAATACCTGCTCTATGGCGATGTAGTGCGTTCGGGCATCCCTTTGGAGCTTTTCAGGAGTACCGTTTCTGGTGAAGGCATCGATGATCTGGGGCGCACGGGCGACAACAAGGGCATTCCGCATTCCTTTAACGCCGTAGAAGCGCCCAACGGCGTCAAGGTGGTTGCACCTACGTGCCTAACTTGCCATGCGGAGCGTCTTTTTGGAAAGACCATCATTGGGTTGGGCAACAACACCTCGGATTATACCCGTACAGCTCCTACGGCGCTCATCGATCGCGCTGTGGAGATGCGCTATGGAAAGGCCTCCGCCGAATGGGATGCCTATTGGCCGCTCAGCCGCAGCCAGAAAGCCATTGGGCCGTACATCCGGACAGCGGTGCGCGGGCTCAACCCTGCGGACAAGATTTTTGCCGCTTTGGCAGCGCATCGGCGCGCTGAAGACCTCAGCTGGATAGACTCCGCTCAGTTTCACCTGCCTACGGAAACCGTTCCCACCGATGTGCCGGCGTGGTGGTTAGTTAAAAAGAAGCATGCTCTGTATTACAATGCCTTAGGCAGGGGCGATTTTGCTCGGCTATCGTCGGCCTCCGCTATGCTGACGCTGACCGACAGCGCCGAAGCGCGCCGCGTCGACCGGCACATGGTCGACGTGTTGGCCTGGATACGCACTATAGCGCCGCCTAAATACCCCTTCTCTGTCGACACGCCACTGGCCCGCCGCGGCCAAGGGCTTTTTGAAAAGCATTGTTCCAAGTGCCACGGCACCTATGGGAGGGCCCCCTCCTACCCTAACCGCGTCATATCGTTAGACCGCATCGGTACCGACCCGCTCTTGGCGCAGACGTACCAGAAGTATCCCCAGTACCACCAATGGTACAACCGCAGTTGGTTTGCACAAGGACCATATAAGGGGGAATTGATCCCTACCGACGGCTACATCGCCCCCCCGTTAGACGGCATCTGGGCTACAGCGCCCTATTTTCACAACGGTTCGGTGCCTACGGTGGCCGATGTGCTCAACAGCACTCAGCGGCCCAAGTATTGGCGCCGCTCGTTTGACAACAGCGACTACGACACCCTCCGCATAGGATGGGGTTATCGAGTAGAGGATAAGGCCTCTAGCCCAGAGATCTACGATACGACGCTTCCCGGATATGGGAATGGCGGGCATACGTTTGGCGACCGCCTTAGCGATGAAGAGCGGCGCGCCATCATAGAATACTTGAAGACCCTTTGAGCAAGGGAAAAGCTCCACCTTTGTGCAGCCTAAGAAAAGACCCGGCTGCCTCTCCTATATGCCTTCTTTTTGGAAGAACACCCTGCGTTTTCTGCTCTTCTTTAGCATAGGTGCCCTATTGTTGGGCTTAGTGTTTTGGCATCAGAACGCTGCTTACCAAGAGCAATGCCGCATAGACGGCATTCCGCCCGAACAATGTCGGCTACTGGACAAGTTGATGAGCGACTTTACCGCTGTCCACGTAGGGTGGATGGGGCTGGTTTGGGCGGCTTTCACGGTCAGTATTGGCCTCAGAGCTTGGCGTTGGCAGGTACTGCTCGAGCCGTTAGGCTATCGAGCGCGGTGGAGCAACTGTTTTTGGACGATTGTTTTGGGCTATTTTGCTAACTTAGGGTTGCCGCGCATGGGCGAAGTGGTACGCGCTGGAGCGTTGGCGCGCTACGAGCGCGTCCCTGTGGAGCGCGTGATGGGAACGCTCGTCATTGACCGACTGATGGATTTTGTCTGCTTGGGCATATTCATAGGGATGGCTTTTCTTTGGGAAGGCGACACCCTTTGGGCTTTTATACAGCAACGCCACGCTGCTGGCACACCCATGTGGCAAAGTGCCGCCTTTTTAGCCGCTGTCGGTTTGGTGGCCGCCTTAGGCGGGATATCTTGGTTTTTCCGCCACAAGATCAGCGAAATACCACTTTTCCGAAAGATGGAGAGCCTCGTCGCCGGCTTTTTAGAGGGCCTTCGCAGTGTGTTTCGCCTGCGCCGTGCCGGTGTCTTCTTAGCGTGCTCTTTGGGCATATGGGTTATGTTTTACCTACAAACGCAGTTCAACCTGCGAGCATTTGGCCCTACTGCGCACTTGGGATGGGATGCTGCCCTGATGGTGTTTGTCTTCGGCACGTTGGGCTTTGTCGCACCCTCACCGGGCGGCATGGGTTCGTTTCACGCCTTGGCCGTGGCCGGGTTAGCCCTGTATGCCGTGAGAGGCGACGATGCGTTTTCCTATGCCAACATCGCCTTTTTTGCTGTCCAAATCCTGTATAACGTGTTGGGAGGGCTACTGTCGTTAGCCTTGTTACCTCTATTAAATCGCCCTACCTCGACGTAATAATCGCTTAAGCATGAGTGGTCGACTGACACACATCCGCCAAAAAATATGTACCCTAGAGCAGTTGCTCGAGCGCACCCAGATGTGGCGCGCTCAAGGCGAGCGCATTGTGTTTACTAACGGCTGTTTCGATTTGCTGCATTACGGCCACATCTGCTATTTGGCACAAGCGCGCGACTTGGGCGACCGACTGGTGGTTGGCCTCAACAGCTCTGCATCGGTTCGACGGCTCAAGGGCCCCATGCGCCCTATCAACGACGAAGCGACGCGCACCCATGCACTGGCCGCCTTGGAGGTGGTCGATGCCGTGGTGCTGTTTGACGAAGACACCCCCTTGCGCCTCATCGAAGCGCTGCAGCCCGATGTGTTAGTGAAAGGCGGCGATTGGAAGCCCGACCAAATCGTCGGCGCCTCGCTTGTCCTTGCCCGAGGCGGTCAAGTGCTTAGCCTGCCCTTCGTTGAAGGGTACTCTACCACGCGTATCGAACAGCAGATCCGCTCCCAGAAAGGTTAAGGCTTGCACACACGCACTCGCCCTAAGGAGCGATACCCGTCCGCCGCCTGCAGCTCCATCGCGTAGCAGCCCGCAGCCAAGCCGTAGGGCGCTAAATCGATAACGCCCAATTGATCAATAGACAACACTTGGCGGACTACTTCGCGCCCCCACATGTCAAAGACGCGCAAGATACCTCCTTCTAAGTGAGTATCGGGAGGCAGTTCGACCCACAGCTGCTCTCCTAAAAGCGGGTTGGGATATATGCGAAAGGGCTCAACGTCGTAGGGTGCCACTTCGACATAAGCCAGGTTGAGCAAGGTCGAGGTGCCGTCGTAATCCGTCTGCCACAGGCGGTAGTAGTTTGAGCCCAGCAAGGGTGCAGCGTCGAGGTATTCGTACTTGCGGCGCTGAGTGGAGTTGCCCGCGCCTCGGATGCGACCGAGCATCTCAAAGTGTAGTGCATCGCCCGAGCGCTCTACCGTGAAAAAGGCATTGTCGCGCTCGGTGGCGGTTTCCCATGTCAGCAGGATGCCTCCGGACACCGGCACGGCCTTAAAATATAGCAGCTCCACAGGCATGGGCGCGGTACACGTGCCGGCACCGTTGCAGGCACTAGGGGGTGTTAAGCTCAAACACGCCGGATGCGTGAGGAGCGTCATCGGTCCCGGACCACAAGGGTTGCTCGGCAGGCTAAGGACGTAGTCGGCGCCGCTTTCTTCATTAGCGTTGAGCACCCGGCGTGCCTCTCCCGGGCCGATGGAGCGGTGCATGACCGCAGTATTGTCGATGATGTGCTGGAGCTGATGCCCATGGCCAAACTCGTGAAAAGCAACGCTCTGAAAGTCGAAACTGCCGCCGGGCACAGTAGGGCTATCGCAGAAATACCACGAAACGCTCTGCTTCATGTTGATATCTATCTCATTGACCCGCCAATGGAAGTTCCCTCCCGAGAAACAGGCGGAATAGTAACTGGTGGCCCTTCCCAAAACTCCGCTAGGGAGCGGCGTACCTACATCGTAGGTGATGATATTGATGCCGTCCGACGCAGTGGCATTCACCGAAGTAGTAGACGTAGATAGGCGCCAGTTCACCCCGGAGACGCATCGCCATTCGCGCAGCGCGCGTCCTACCGCATTGGCGGCGTCTTGAGTGCCGCTGCTACACAGCGTTGTGCTCAAGGTGAATGTCATACCTCCCATACCGTTCGCATTCACCAATTTGGCACCTACCTTGTTCCCACTGAAGAGGAAATTTGTGTAGCCGAACATTACCATCAAGTCGCTGGAACTTGTTGCCGTATTATTAGAGGCGTCTACCACAGTCACTGGACCGGTTCCAGCACAAGAGGAGCCACTATTCAGTGTAGACGGGACAATAACCGTTATTTCTGTGTCAGACCAACCCGTAATGTCGCTGGCATCCACGCTAAACGGAGAACCCGTGTTCGCGTCTAAAAAACGCACCGTCCCAGGGGAAGTACCGAAGCCCGACCCGCTTATCGTCAGCACATCGCCGGTGCCTGCGCTTATCGATGTGGGGGAAAACGAGCCAATGCTGGGCGGCATGCGGTTTTGGGCGGCGGGCGGGAGGTGGACATCCGGCAGCCAAACGACTGCCGAGTCTGTGAGTCGTTCTACCCGCTGGCGAAAAGCGACAATGCCGGAGGTCGCATGAAACGGATGGTCTACGGCATCGGATTGAAAGTCGTACCTAAAAAAGCCGTGGGGACCGCCGTAATTTTCCCACAATGGGCTTATGGGTAGGTTCCAACGACAGGCGTTTAAACAAAACAGCCCGTAATCCCCTATTGCGTAGTCGACATTTTCGGAGACCAGTTCCATCATGTCCCCAACAATACCGCCCGGCGCGACGACCATCATGCGGGCTGTTGCCCGAGCATGCCCTCGATACACTCGAAAAACTTCCACTTCGTACGCAGTGTATATGTTTCGCCGCCCGGTATCCCAGAAGGATTGCTGCGCCAACACGCGCCCCTCCAACACCACTTCCGCGTGCTCGAATAGTTCTTCAAAGGGCAACCAATACAGCTGGGCTATTGCTTCGCGATGCAAGAGGAGATTAAAAGGAAGGAAGAAAAGCAACACACGCCACATGGTTTTCAATATATTAAGGGTGAAAGACTATAGCAAGGATGCGATGAAGTGCTTCAAAAGCAAGGGATGCACACGCAGCAGGGTCGTGCAGGGTGCGGCGATTGTTTATTGCAAATATATCTGCTTATATTTCGAAAAAGCACAATTTTTTTCTGTATCTTTTAGAAGCAGATTTGCGCTAACGCATCGCTACGCCTCAGCGCTTTAGAGACATTCGCCCGAACCTTTTTAGCACCTGCTCAGGCGGTGCCGTATAAGTAGGCAAAAACGCCAAACAATACGCTGCCAATGAGAAGCCCGTAAGCTAAGGGGCGATCGTTGCTGGTAAACCAGATAAAGGCACCGGCTAACAAACCACCTACCACTAAGTAAGGATAGTACACGAAAAACTGTAGGCCTACGAAGGCGCCAAAGACCAGGATAACTCGGACAAGGGGAGCGAGAATGCGTTTAGACATAGTAGGCAAATTTTTTACAACGGCACAAAACAATACCGGCGCGTCGGCAGGTCATGGCATCTTACACGGTCAACACAATTTTTCCAAATTGGTCGCCATTAGCTAACCGCTGCAAAGCGGCATTGGCCTCCGAGAGCGGAAAGACACTATCTATGAGGGGAACGATCCGGTGTTGCTGAACAAACTCGAGCATTTGCTTGAATTCTTCGGGCGAGCCCATGCTCGAACCCAGGATGCTGATTTGTTTCCAAAAGATCGCTTGAGGGCTGAGGTTGGCAATCTTGCCTCGACTGCCGCCGTAGATGCCGATGCGGGCGCCGATATGACATAGAGAGGGCAGCTCCGAAAAGGTATCGCCGCCGGCCGAGTCGACGATGACGTCGAAGCCGCCCGCCTTGTCGCGCAGCCGTTTAGCCCAGTCGGCATGCTGGTAGTTGATGCCATCGGTAGCGCCCAGCTGCACCGCCTTTTGGATTTTCGCGTCGGAGCTCGAGGTGACAAACACCTCCGCCTTAGCTGCTAGGGCCAGCTGACAAGCCAACAGGGCCACGCCGCCGCCAATACCGGTAATCAGAACGCGCTCTCCGGCTCGGAGTTGGCAGCGCGAAAAGAGCACGCGGTAGGCCGTCAGCCCTGCTAAAGGCAGCGCAGCGGCCTGTTCCCAGGTGAGGTGCTCCGGCTTAGGAAAAAGGTTAGCGCGCGGCACGCGTACGTACTCAGCAAAGGTACCGTCTTCCGGCATGCCTAAGACGCGGAACGCCTTTGCCGGCATGCTGGGATCGGCGCCCCAGTCGAGGGCTGGGTAGATGACCACCGCTTGTCCTTTCCACTCGCCCGCTCCATCGCTGCCCAAAACGGCAGGCAGTCGAATGCTCGGATAGAGGCCCTGCGTTATCCAATAGTCGCGGCGATTTAGCGCGGCGGCATGCAACCGAACAACGGCATATCCGGGCGCTTCATCGGGTATTGGGCGCTCTACCACGGCAAGCGGCAGCCCCATCTGTTGTAGCGCTACGACCTTCACTTTTGACAAGCAGTAAGATTGATGTTTATCTCGAGCAAAAGTATGACCTTTGCAAAGGACATGCTTCCCGCAGCGATGAATATGCGTGTACTTCGGCAGCACATGGGTATTTTGGCCTTAGCCAGCTGTTTCCTCTTTTGCGACATGGCTCGCTTCTGGCTCCATGCTTTGCCCACAACCGTGTTGCTTACGGCAGAAAGGCAGAGCGAGGAAGAAGAGGCGCCTTTGTGCCCTTTTCAAAACAACCTTTTGGAAGAAGAGGTGAAGCACCATTCAAATTTGCCAAACTACCCTCCTTGGGCCACATCCGACCATACTATCTTCCCTTCATCACATCGAGTGGAGGACGAAGATATCTCGTCTATTGCCTATCTCTCTGTACCGGTTCCTCCGCCGGACGGGTGCTAATGGCTGCCTGAATTGTTGGAAACCCGATAAAGATGCGCTATCGCTTTCTTCGATAGTGAGCATGTCGTACCTTACTTATTAACAAAACCTGTTCGATATGAATAACTCAAAAATAAAAATACACATTGCTAATTTGAGATATGACCTTCCAGCCGCCATAGTTGTCTTCTTGGTCGCGGTGCCCCTGTGCTTGGGCATCGCCTTGGCCTCTGGAGCGCCCTTGTTTTCCGGCATGATAGCGGGTATTGTCGGCGGCATTGTCGTCGGCTCGTTGAGCAATTCGCATACCAGCGTGAGCGGTCCGGCGGCGGGCTTAACAGCCATCGTGTTGGCATCTATCCAGCAATTAGGGAGTTTTGAAGTTTTCCTCCTCACCGTCGTGATAGCCGGTGCGATACAGTTGCTTTTAGGCATCGCCAGAGCGGGCGGCATCGCTGACTTCTTCCCCACCAGCGTCATTCGGGGCATGCTGACGGGGATCGGCATCATCATTATCCTCAAGTAAATCCCCCATGCAGTAGGCTACGACCGGGAGGCCGAAGGCAGCGAGTCGTTTATCGACCCCTCTGGTGCCACGACGTTTTCCCTGCTTGGGGAAGCACTCCTCAAATACATCCACCCCGGGGCCACGCTGGTCGCCTTGGTGTCTTTGGCCATCCTCATCCTCGGCGAACGGCCAGCGATAAAGCGGTGGTTAGGCCTCATCCCAGCGGCCTTGGTAGCAGTGGTCGTAGGAATTTTGCTCAACGCCATATTTCAGGCGATGAACTGGTCCGATGGGATAATTCGACAAGAGCACTTGGTAACCATTCCTGTAACGGATAGCTTGTCCGAATTCCTCCGCGTCTTTACTCTGCCCGACTTTTCTGCCTGGAACAATCCTCAAGTGTACGTTGCGGCCTTAACACTTTGCGCGGTGGCATCGATTGAGACGCTCCTTTGCATCGAAGCCATGGACAAGGTGGACCCGTACAAGCGGACGACGGATCCCAATGTGGAGTTGCGTGCCCAAGGGATCGGAAACATGCTTTCTGGACTTATCGGCGGTTTACCCATGACTTCCGTCATTGTGCGCAGCTCTGCCAACGTCGCTGCCGGGGCGCGGACAAAGATGTCTACCATTTTGCACGGCGTATTTTTGCTGGTATGCGTGACTGCAATTCCTCACCTACTCAACCTCATACCGCTGGCTTCTTTGGCTGCTGTCCTCCTCACGGTGGGCTACAAGCTGGCCAAGCCCTCCATCTTCCGAGAAATGTGGCGTAACGGCAAATACCAATGGTGGCCTTTTATCATTACGGTGGTCTCCATCGTGCTGACCGACCTGTTAACTGGCGTACTCATTGGCCTAGGTGTAAGCGCACTGGCCATATTGTACGGCAACATGAAAAACGCCTACCTCTTCCATCGGAAGGAGTATCACGAAGGCGACCTCGTACACATCAAGCTGTCGCAGGAGGTCTCTTTCCTAAACAAAGCCAGCATCAAGCGCACGTTAGAGGAACTGCCGTCGGGCTCATTGGTGCTTATCGATGCCTCCGATACGGCCTACATAGACTTCGACGTGTTGGAGATTATCCGCGACTTTGTCGCCGTACAAGCGCCCTCCAGAAACATCCGCGTAGCGCTGCGCGGCTTTCACGAGCGATACCGCATTGGGGATGCCAACTTCGTGCACTGCGAGACGCTGAGCGAAGGCGATCCCATGCGAGCACTCTTCTTTTCTCCAGCTTCTAACGATGTGTCGACAACGGAAAAAATACCCACTTCCTGAAGTCTGAAGCCTTCGAAACCTTGCCCGGCCTGCTCATAGCCGCAGCTATGGGCAGGCTGTTTCTCTTCGACCTCCTGCTACCGCGAAGTAGTGCGCTCTGCCTCTTGGAAGAAGTGCTCGGCAATAGACAGTGGGCGGAAGATGTATCGCTTCTTTACGTGATGCCCTCCGCTTCGGTTTAAGATATCGCGCAGCGAGTTGAGTACTTCTATGATGTAGCGCCCTTTATTGAGCATGACGCATTCGGCTTGTGCGGCGCGAGCAGCGTCGGTGACCTCAGAGCGGGTAGCTACGCCGCTCTTAGCTTGGGTTTCGAGCACTTGAGTGGCCCAAATGACCGGCGCATGGGCTGCCTCACACAGCCACAGGATCTCCTCTTGGATCTCGCTTAGTCGCTCGAAGCCGATCTCGACGGCCAAGTCGCCTCGAGCAATCATTACGCCAAAGATAGCGGCGCGCATGCCTTGAAAGAGCAGTGCCGGCAGGTTCTGCACGGCCTCATAGGTCTCGAGCTTCAGGACGATGGGCAATTGCTCGGCCCCGTGTTGCTGGAGGAGGCTTTGCAGCTGGGCCACTTCTGCCGGATGCCGCACAAAGGAAAAGCCCAGTAGGTCGGCGTGCTTTGCCGCAAACGGTAGCACCGCGCGGTCGGCCTCCGTAAGACCTATAGCGGGCAGCTCGGTGTCGGGGAAATTGATGCCCTTCCCTTCGCGGATGCGCGGCTTCGAAGCGGAAGCTCGCATCAAGCGCAACAGAGCGGCTCCCGCTTCTGCCTTTTCCACCACTGCCTCATATAGGCCGTCGTCGAAGAGGACGCGGTCGCCCGGACGCAACGCACTGAGGATGTCGGGAAACGTACAGCCTACTGCCCTAACTTCCGGTGGCACCACGGTGTCAGCCGCCACCAACCAAAAGGCCCCTCCTGCTGCCACCTTTAGCCGACCTTTTTTTCGACCCTTGCCCGGAATCGTAGTTCGAATCTTCGGGCCAGCCAAGTCGAGGTATATGCGACAGGCGTGACCGGTAGCGCGCACAGCCTTGCGCACGTTTTGAATCATGGCCAACCACACATCGGTATCGTCGTGAGCGGTGTTGATTCGGGCCACATTCATACCGGCCGACAACAAGGCGCGCACTTGCGGATAGTCCTCGGCCATCTCGGTATCCAAAGTGACCATCAGGTGTGGAATGTGCGGGTCTGCCTTAGGGCCAAAAAGCTGGTGAGCCCGCTGCTGGAGCAGGCGCTTAGCAGTAAAGAAGTCGCAGAAGACACCTTCCGAAAAGACTTCTCCCAAGTGCTGCAGCACCGCCTCTACTTGGGCTAAGGTGTGGCTTTCACAGCTGGCCAACGACGATAGCCCCATGCAGTGGAGCGTCTCTTGCAACTCACGCAGATCGCGGCAGCGCAACACCAAGTAATGCAGCAAATTGCGCGCACTGATGTGCTGCTGAGGATGTGCGCTTTCGAGCAGTTTCCTCCTTTCCCTATCTGTGCGAAGCATGTCGGCGCGCAGCGCCAGCAGCGACCCGCGCAAAAATCCAACGGTGCTCATAGTCCGACAGGGAGCACAGTACGCAGGCGCTGCCTTAAAATTTTGGGCAATCGCACGACGGCTTAAACAAGCTGCACGCCGCTACCACCATCATGCCTACCATAAGCGCCCAAAAGAACAGTTGCCAGCGGTTTATTCTTTTCCAATTCATGACCCCATCTCTTGTTTGTGGCGAAAGTAGCGCGAATTCTCCATTTTAAACGGAACCTTTAGCGCTGCGTAGGGCGAGCGCCGCCGCGCAACAGCTGTAGGGCCTTCTCTACAGCCGGATCGTCGTCGTTGAGCACGCGGTAGTACCCTTCATTTTGAAAGAGCCGGCGCGCCAAATGGGCCTTTATCTGGCGCCTCAACTCATGGCGGCAACGCACCCACTGGGCCGGATCTACGGACACGCCCTGCTCGGCCGCATAGCCGGCTAACTGCTGGAGCATAGAGTCCGAGACGGTGTATTGACGCACGAACGCCGCTGCATTGGCAAAGGGTCCAAGCGATGGATGCGTATCTGACCAGCGAGCCACAAACGGCGATACGTGCGGTTGGACATTCGAATAGCAATCGTTCAGATAAGAGGTATCCAATGGGATGAAAACATCCGGAGAGACGCCGCCGCTTCCGTAAACGACGCGCCCTGCACCCGTAAAATAGCGCGTGGTATCGGCCGGTACCATGGCGGCGGAGTCCGTCAGCTCGCCGTTGCGAAGCCGCGAGTCCACCTCTTCTTCGTAGTCGGAAATGCCTTTGTAATTTCGCTGGATGCAGCGGCCGCTGGGCGTATAATAGCGCGCCGTAGTCAGTCGGAGCGCACCGCCGTTGCTAAGCGGGTATTGCGCCTGCACCAACCCTTTCCCAAAAGTGCGTCGACCGATTACCCAGCCGCGATCGTGGTCTTGAATAGCCCCTGCTACGATCTCACTGGCGGAGGCCGACCCTTCGTCTACCAACACCGCTATACCGTCAATATCGAAGCGGGCGCGTCCATGGCTCTTGTACTCTTGCCGAGGCTCTGCTCGTCCCTCCGTATACACCAAAAGTTTACCTTTGGGGAAAAGCTGACTGAGCAAGTCGGTCGCCTCTGTCAGGTACCCTCCAGGATTACCGCGCAAGTCGAGCACTAAATGGCGCATGCCCTGTTGCGCAACCATGCGCTCAAGCGCCTCCATAAACTCCTGCTGGGTGACGGCGCTAAAGCGATTTATGCGGATATAGCCGATTTTGTCGTCGAGCATATAGGCAGCATCCACGCTGTGCACCGGGATGAGGTCGCGCTCAACGGTGAAATACCGCAGTTTTTGCTCTTGGCCGCGCAGAATGCCGATGCGGACGCTGGTGCCCTTCGTTCCGCGCAAGCGCCGAACGACGTCGGCATCGGTAATGCCAACGCCCGCTACTGCCGAGTCTCCAATAGCCACAATTTTGTCGCCGGGCAAAATGCCGGCCCGCTCGGAGGGCCCCCCCGCAATGGCTGAAATCACCCGAATAGTATCGTCTACCACCAAAAACTCGATGCCAATGCCCTCGAAGCTGCCGTTCATCACTTCCTCCTCTAAGGACAACTCCTCCGGAGACAAATAGGTGGAGTGCGGATCCAACTGCTTTAAAATCTGGTGGACAGCGCGCTCTTGAAGGCCCTCCGTGGAAACTGAGTCCACGTAGCGCGCTGCGACATACTCCAACACCTCCTCCAACAGCCCTCTTGAAGGCGCATAGCGAGATGCCGCCGACGCTACCCATATATGGCCATCGTAGCGCGGCAACTGCTGCCCAATGAACATACCCAAGGCGAGTACGGCCGCCAACAACAGCGGCAACCGCGTCTGTAAACTCTTAGAGGCGTCCATAAAAAATGCCTTTGATGGTAAACCGCGCCAAAAATACGCGCCCTGCCCATAGCGTTCGGCGCTGCACACTCTATCGAAAAAAACGGCAACGATCTTTTTCGAAAACGGTTTCTCCCACATCGGTGGACTTGGGAGCGCTGGCACGCACACGGACGTCGCTATTTTGCCGACATCCAAACCTTTTCACAAGACCGATCATTTTAACATCGCACACTACCGATTATCTAACACCTAAAAACGCACCTCCATGCGCGCAGACTCTTTCGTCGTCAAAGAACACGCCGAACATCGCACCACGGCTCCGCACATCCTACCCATCTACGCCACCTCCTCCTTCGCCTTTAAAAACTTAGAGGAGTGCATTTCGGTATTCCAAAATCCGACCAATCGGCATACGTATAGCCGCTACGGTAACCCCACAACCGATACCACAGCGCAGAAGATAGCGGCATTGGAGGCCTTCGGGCTGGACATTGAAGCCGAAGGCGTCATGACCTCTTCGGGGATGTCGGCCATATCGGCGCTCCTGTTAGGACTGTTGCGCAGTGGCGACCAAGTGCTGACCCAGGGCAACCTGTACGGAGGCACTACAGAGCTCCTCACCGACATTCTCCAGCCGTTAGGGATAGAGGTCATCTTTACGCCGCTGCAGCAGTTGGAAACGGTAGAGGAAGCCCTGCGCACACACCCGCGCATTCGCATGGTGTATGCCGAAACACCCGCCAACCCTACCTTGGCGTGTATCGACTTGGAAGCCATCGCCCAGCTGGCCCATCGATACGGCACCTGGCTGGCCGTAGACAACACCTTTGCCACGCCCATCTTGCAGCAGCCCTTTGCGTTCGGAGCCGACTTTGTGGTGCACTCCACTACTAAGTTTCTCAACGGTCACGGCAACAGCATTGCTGGCGTCGTCGTCGGGCGCGACCCAGCGCTCATGCGCCAACGCATATGGCGCACCGTAAAACTCATCGGCGCCAACTGCTCGCCCTTCGAAGCTTGGCTCGCCTACAACGGCCTCAAAACGTTGGCCCTGCGCATGGAACGCCACAGCGCCAACGCTTTGGCCTTAGCGCAGTTTTTAGAAAAACACCCGGCCGTAGCGCGTGTCAATTACCCCGGCCTCGCTTCCCACCCCGATGCCGCCATAGCCCAAAAGCAAATGCGCGGCGGATTCGGCGCCATGCTCAGCTTCGAGCTGCGACAAGGCTTTCGAGCTGCTCTCGACTGCGTCAATCGCCTGCGCTTCTGCACCTTAGCACCCACCTTGGGCGACGTAGATACCTTGATACTTCACCCCGCCTCCTCCTCTCACCTAAACGTACCGCGCCCTTTGCGCGAACAAAACGGCATCTCCGACGGGCTGATCCGCGTATCGGTGGGCATCGAAAACCCCGCCGATATTCTCGCCGACTTTGAACAGGCATTGCCGCAGTGAGGTTTTATTGCCTAAAAATGCTCTTTGTCTTCGCATAGCCCGCGCAGCACATTCAGAATTTTTTAAAAAAATTATACCACGCCATGTCGGGCGCATCGTTACCTTTGCCTCATCTTTGTTTTTATCCATATTAAATCTAAATAAACTAAAAGAAAAAGATGAGTAAAGGTTTCGTAGCCATCAACTACATCACCTGTGAAGCCGAATACGCTGCGCGTTTTGAGGAGTTATTTCGGACTCGGGCGAGGGCCATCGACCGCATGCCGGGGTTTCGGTCTATGGAGGTGCTAAAGCCTCAAAGGGAGGGCGAGCCCTATTTGGTCGTGAGCCACTGGGACAGCGAGGCGGATTTTAAAGCGTGGACAAACTCGCCGGAGTTTTTGGAAGGGCACAAGCGCGGATTTGAAGACCTTCGAAAAGCCAAAGAGAGCGGACAAAAGGCGCCCATGACTTCCGTCTTTAAAACGTACGAAATTATTACAGACTGATGAATACTGAGACTAATCCCACCGTTTCTGCACGCCGCGCTTTAGTGCGCTGGATCAAGAAAATCGGCTTTTGGGGCTTCTTGTTCTTCCTATTCAAGGGGCTCTTATGGCTCATCTTGCCCTGGCTATTGGCCCGCGGCATCTTCTCTTGAGGTGGACTCATCGCGGGGACGGCGCGCCATAGGTCAGGCGATGGAGCGTTCTTTTCATTTGAAGCCCTCTTTGGACGGTTACGAGGTAGAGATTGTCGTAGTCGTTGTGGGCAATAGAGACGGATGCGCCACATAGGCCGTTAACGAGGAAAGGTATGTTGTCGGAATGGCCGACGACGAGTACGTTTTCGCCGCGAAGCTGCTGGAGCTGCTCCAACAAACCCGCTGTGGTGTCGGGGCGATAGAGCACAATGGGCACGGCCAGCGCATCGGCTAAGGGTCGAGCAGTCTGTTGGGTGCGAACGTAGGCAGAGGCGAAGATGCGGTGAATATCCTTGTCTAAAAGCGTATCGCGCAAGGCCTGTGCGCGGATATGCCCCGCTTCCGAGAGCGGCGAGTCCGGGCTGTTGTCCAAGCGCTCGGCATGGCGCACCAAGTAATACCGCGTAGTGCAGGAAATGGCCATAAGGGCCATAGCGGAGAAATAGGTGAAGCATTTCATCCAGAGGATCGCTTAGTGCTTGACAAAGGAAAGGGACTGCTGCTTTGCTGGAGTTATTACTCGCAAAAAATACAGGCCCGGCGAGAGGGAGGCCATAGGCAGGTGTAATGCAGCGCCGCGCTCTGCAAAAAAGGACTGAGAAAGCTCAGTCTGCTGACCGTTTGCGCTTACCACCTCTAAGCGCACTTCCACGGGTTCGGGAGTGCGCACCAACACGCGAACCACCTCGCCTACTGGGTTAGGCCATAGCGCCACTTCCAACTTTTCTACAGGAATAAACACCGAGCGCCAGAGAGAGTAGGTCTCTTGGCCATCACGGTCTATTTGACGCAGGCGAAAGAGGTGTTCGCCCGGAGGTAAGTCGGCGACTCGAAACCGGTAGTGTTGAAATTGTTGGCTTTCGCCCTGCCCCGGCACAAAGCCCAAGGCGACCCAATGATGGCCGTTGTTGCGGCTGTGCTGCACTTCGAATCCCGCGTTGTTGCGCTCCTGTGCCGTATGCCAATAGAGCTGAACCTCGCGCCCTTCGCGTACCGCCTCAAAAGCCACCAGCTCTACCGGCATTCCCGAGCCACCACCCGGACCAGAGACAGGCGCCAATGCCGCATTTAAGACCGTGAGCACCCCATTCGCAAGGGTTGCCGTGAGCACTTTCGTGACGTATCCTATCTTGCTAAAGCTAACGCTGACGGTACCACTCTGCACCTGTCCTATTTTGTATTCCCCTAAACTGTTGGTCGCTCCGCTTACGCCCGTAGAGAGTATGGTGACGGTGGCGCCCGGCAAAGGATTTCCCGAGACAGAGTCGGTGACTACCCCTTCCAAGTAGCAGCCGCGCACGTAGTTGGGCGTCATCACCCACAATTCGCCGTTGTTGGTGCCGTACGCGCGAATGTTCGACGCTACAATCGTGCCTGAAGGGAAATAGGGATAAACGCCCCAACACCCTTCAAAACCGTTGCCCGAACCGTTGGGATAAGTGTCGTACCGCCCTACCTCAACCATGTTGGCCGGCCGGTTTACATCGATAATGCTAAAGCCATCCTTGTACCAAGAGGTGACGGCGTAGTCGTCTACCACATGGGTATTGTGCACAATGGAGCCCGACCCCGGCGTGATGGCGATGCGGTCTAACTCGCGGATGTCGCTCGGATCGCTGACGTCATAACTGGTCAGGAAAGAGTTCGACACCTCATCGGTGACGAAGAGGTAGTCGCCCGATTTCCAAGTATTGTGGGTAAAAGCGCCTGGTGTGGTCTGGCTGCCCAACAAGACGGGACTGCTTTTGTTGGTCATCTTGATGATGGCAAACTTACCGGCGTAGATGTGGGCCGAATAAAGCGTGTCGTTGTCCACGTACCCGTCGTGTACGTAGCCGATGTAATTGACAAAGCCCACATAGCTGGGGTTGTACGGATCGGTATTGAGGTTAAATACCTGCGCCCGACCGCCATTGAGGTTGCTGCCGTAGACGTACAGGTACCCTTTGGTCTCGTCTACATGGAGCGCATGCCCCCGCGTGATGCCGCCGGGATTGACGTTGTGATACGTCAGGTTTGAATCCGGCAGGTTGCTCAAGTTAACCACTTGTATTCCGACACTTCCACCCTCCGTAACGACATAGGCGTAGTGCTGATAGGTCTTGATCTCGCGCCAGGGGCTAGAAGGGCCGGGTATTTGCACGATGTACTGCGGGCTGTCGGGGTTGGTCACTTCCACGATAATGAGGCCATTTGCACCGCCCACTAAGGCATACTCTCTGCCGTCGGGCGCGGTATATCCCCATATGTTGGCCAAATTTTGGTTGGGAAAGGTCATCGTCGCCCGATGCGTGACGTTAAAATTCTGGGCTTTCCCAGTGGTCAAACCGACGAAAGCGGCAAACAGTAGGGAAAAAGAGCAGCGCATAGTTTTTTTGTTTGAGCAGGCCGAGCCGCCTTGCACGGTGATAGAAGCTGAAGAGCAGCAGTCGAAAGAGCAACAGAGCCGTTTGCCCCGACAGCTGCCTGTCGAGGCGAATTTCCGAAAAATACGGCAAAACAACACCGCGATGCCCAACCTTGCGGCTGTCGACCGCTTCCTTCCGCTTCACAGCGGAGCGACGAGCGAGATCAGCGCTTGCCGAAGAGCCCTCCGAGCAGTTGTCCCAACAAGCCGCCGCCTTGGGGCAACGATGCTTGCTGACCCGACAGGGCGCCGCTTAGCAGTGCGCCCACGAGGTCGCCCACTGGGCTACTTTGCTGAGCGCTCTGCGCCGATCCTAAGAGCGTTTGCAACAAGCCGCCGACATCTAAGCCGCTCGATTGTCGAGCGCGCCCTATGACGGCCATCACGATGGGCGCCAAGAGCGGCATGAGCTTCATTACCTGTTGCATCGAAAGTCCAACGCGCTCGCTGATTTGCTGAGCCACGTCGCCTTGCTTATCGCCCAAGACGTGGTTCAAGATGCCCGCTCCGTTGAGGGCACCCGTGGCCGACTGGTTGTTGTTGGCCATCGCGGCGATCATCCCCGCCAAGTCGTCCAATATGCTGCCGTCGTGGTCACGGTCTAACGCCGAAAGGAGCGATTGCAGGCCGTTCTGAGAAGCAGCCGCATTTCCGGCCAGCCCGCCTAACAGTGCGGCGAAGATATCGTTGGCCGCCTCCGCGGTCTGTTGCGGAGGCGCATCGATCTGCTGGCTGAGCTGCTGAAGCACCTCTCCCGAAAGTTGGCTTTGGAGCATTGACATCAAATCCATGAAGTACTTTTTTATGCAGTGAAGAATTGCCGCAAAGGTGCCGCTTTAGGTAAAAAAAACGCGCATCTGGACGTTATCTTTTAAAAAAGCCTGACTTTTACGCTGTCCAGAGACCAACAAGTTGGGGCTACTGGGCGTTGAAACGCAAAAAACGGCGTCTTTTATTCTTTTGAATGGACTATCGGGCTGCTGAGGCATATATTCTGCACCGCTTGCAGACGGAGCTGTCTAAGTGTTTGCTTTACCACGGCTTGGAGCATACGTTGGATGTGCTGCGAGCAGCCGAGGCACTTTGCCACAGCGAAGCGGTCCGCGGACGCGACCTCCTCCTGGTCAAGACGGCGGCGCTCTTTCACGATGCCGGCTTCGTTCACGACCGACACGCAGGCCACGAACAGGAAGGATGCCGCATCGCCCAGCAGGCCCTGCCGCATTTCGGCTACACGTCCGCCGATGTCGAAGCTATCTGCGGCATGATCATGGCGACGCGCATCCCACAGACGCCACACAACTTACTGGAGGCGATCCTCTGCGATGCCGACTTAGATTACTTGGGCCGCGACGATTTTTACCGCATTGGCCGAAACCTGTACCAAGAGCTTACCGCCTACGGTTTGCTCGACGGCGAAGTGGCGTGGAACCGACTTCAAGTCAGCTTTCTTTCGGCCCACCGCTACCATACGCGCACCAACCTCGCCTTGCGCGAGCCGGTCAAACAGCTGCACTTGGAAGAGTTGCGCCAACTGGTAGCTTCTTACGACGTGTAGAGCGCCTCCGGAGAGGGAGCAGCCGATGCCGACGCCGCCTGTCGCTGCCGCCACCAAGCCAAGAAGATAGCCTCCACCTCTTCGCT
Organism: Lewinellaceae bacterium; assembly: GCA_037445225.1. Lineage (GTDB taxonomy): Bacteria > Bacteroidota > Bacteroidia > Chitinophagales > Saprospiraceae > M3007. The sequence goes on from JBBIKW010000004.1 coordinate 42,709, forward strand.
GTCCCATTTTTGCTCGATGTCGGGCAGCGCCAAAATGCGCTCGAACAACTCGTTCTGAAGGTCGTCTTCGCGCAGGGCTACGTGATAGGGTATGTTGCTGAAAGAGACCATGGAATATACCGGCAAAAACTCCGGATAGCGCTCGTGGAGACGAGCCGCTATCTTCTTGCGCAGTAGAAACTTCGGGTCGGCTACCAAATCGCGCATTTCGACAAAGTTGCGCATAGCCAGCTCCAAAATGGCATCGCCATCTTTTTTCCGCTGGGCCGAAAAAGCTGGCAGGATGCGCGACCAATCCCCTTCATAGGCGTCGTACATCTGATCGAGCAAAGTGCAGTCTTCGAAGCCAGCGTTCATACCCTGACCGTAAAAGGGCACTATGGCGTGAGCAGCATCGCCAATAAGTAGGATGCGCCCTTGCCAATGCCAAGGATAGCAGCGCGTAGTGACCAGCGAGGAGGTGGGATTGCGCCGAAAGTCCTCCAACAAAGTCGGCATGAGCGGCACAGCGTCGGGGAAAAAGCGCTCAAAAAAGTCGAGCACTGCCTCGTCGGTGGTCAGCGGTTCGAACGACAACTCGCCCTCGAACGGCAAAAAAAGCGTGCAGGTAAAGCTACCGTCGGCATTGGGCAAGGCGATGAGCATGAACTGCTTGCGCGGCCAGATGTGGAGGGCGTGCGGCTCCATCCTATAGCAGCCATTTGCGCCGGCGGGTATGATCAACTCTTTGTAGCCGTGTTCGATATACTGCTGCGCATAGTTGAAGCGATCGGTGCGCTGCAGGGCATAGCGCACAGCCGAAAAGGCTCCGTCCGCAGCAAAGATAAGCGGAGTCTCTACCGTCTTGTAGGTGCCGCTGCGCAAGTCCTCGAAGTAAAGGAGCGGTCGCTCCAAGTCGACATCTGTGCAGCGGTGTTCGAAGTGAAATTCGACGTTGTCGTAAGCATCCGCAATGTTTAGCAACTCCAAATTGAGCCCTCCGCGCGAGACGGAGTAAATGGCTTCCCCTTCTTTCCCATACGGCTGAAAAGTCAACCGCCCGTCTAAATCGTGCATCATGCGGCCCGGCATGGGAATAGCCACCCGCTCGATGCGCTCTCGAATGCCGGCCTTTTCCACGGCCGCCCAGCCGCGCGCACTCATGGCTAAGTTGATAGAGCGCCCACCGGAATAGCCGACCTTGCGCATGTCGGGCCGACGCTCGTATACTTCTACCCGATAGCCCCGACGCGCCAAGAAAATCGTCCACAACGCGCCTACTAAGCCAGCGCCCACCACCACTGCGTGCTTTGAAGAAGCCATAGCATTCATCTTAATTTATCGCGCCTTTAACCGCTCATCCCATCCTTTTGTTGGCCGAAAGGTAGGTTATTCGAAGCGAATCCCTACCCTTTGGCATCGTAGGAGAAAACTACTACTCCCAAAACCACACCCTCTTGCCGTCAGAGGAGAACCGCACAAAAGTACTTACTCGTCACCTCAAAAAACACGACCTGCACATCCCAAAGCACAGCACACACCTCTGCCGACCGGTGGTAGAAAAGGCCACCTGCAACGCCGCCTCATGAAAACCCAAACCAAGGAATGTTCTCACAGTTCCCTCTTTTTAACAATTTAATATATCGAATAAATAACTAGGCGAGAATAATTGAATAAGGTAGTGTTTTTTCATATAACTCGAGCGCTCTGAATATCCAAAAAATATTCTTTCCTTTAAAAAACACACCCCCGCAAAAATTTCTGTGCTACCTCAACATCGCCCAAAATTCAACCCCTTCTATAATAAAGATGTTTGACCTTTTAAACATTTTTCTTAAACAAAATCGACCACTTATTCAAAATATTACAGCCATACTAAAACAAATTTTGTTTTACAGAATGGTGGGGTAAAAAATTAATCCTCCCATCAGTGCTCATCTTTGCGGTCATCGTTTTTCCGCACTGCAATGAGGACTTTGGCGACAGGGAGTCACAGCGCACAGGGATTTTCAGCGGCGTACAGCTGCGTTCAGAAGGGCTCAGCGAAGAAGAAGAGGCCGCCCTTCGCGCCCACATCGAGGAAGTGCTGGCCTTCCGCGAGGCAGTCCAGCAGTGGCGCAGCGGCGCTACGGGAGAGCCCATGGAGGCCGAAGAGGTCATCAGAAAGACAGAGATTGTTTTCAACTACTTGCAGGGAAACATCGCGGATTTTTTTGAGTATTACCAAAACTTCGAATTCGAAATCGCCGTGCCCCCTGCAGCGACATGGACGACGGTGCAAGTGGTGGCGTTTTACGACGAAGTGAAAGCCAACCTGTTGGGCATTGTCAACGAGAGCAGTACGTTCTTGCACGTGTTGGCGCTTTCCCATCCCTACGACACGGCGGGCGAGAAGCGGGTGTATATGTTTGCCCAGATAGGGGTGAACCGATTGGCTGCGCCCAACGATACCATAGCGCTGGGCGAAGAAGGTGTTCGATGGACAAAGGCACCTACGGGACACACGCCCATAACGCCCTGCAGCGACCAACCCTCGGCGGCCGACGATATCATTGGCTCTCGGGCAAATGCTCTGTTGAACGTCTACCGCTCCATCAATTTGCCGCCTACAGGTGGAAATACACCTGTGTACCCGAAAGTTGTGTCCGAGTTGGTTTATGGAGTCCACAGCTACTATGGGTGGAGACCTGACGAGCGTTTGCTAGAAATATATGCTATTAAAACGCGTGGGACTCCTCTTCAGGCGTTTCACTACAACGACGAGGCATACGCTCCAGCGGTTCCCGACTGGAATTGCCTCAGTGAGGCCGAGACCAGGGCTTTGACCCTTGGCAACTTGGAGTTAATGAGAAACGGACAAAGGTTTGTGCCACCGATAAAAATCAAAGGTGAGTTTTTTGAGCGAAAAGGTGTGTGCACCTATGTTACAGGTTATGAGGAAAAAGAGCAACAATCGGGACTTAGGTATCAAGAGCACACAACGCGCCATTATTTTGGGGGGGTGGGCTATATCAGACCAGACACGACAACACCCGTTCCCCATTCGCGACAAGTGAATCCCCTCGAGCAGGAGGAAGGCTGCTTCCTCCTGCTCTTGTCTTTTTCGTGAACCACTCTAAAAAGCATTAGGGCTATGCGTTACTTGCTGTTTTTACTTATCGCCTTTCTCGTTTGGAACAGTGGAAGCGCTCAGATACTTATACAGCCTATCTTTTCTATACCAGATAAAGCGTCTGGGTGGACAAACATAGGGAAGTTGCCATCCTCTGGGTATATATTGCAGGACGGTCGGATTTATTACAAGTTTACAGAAGACTAGGAGTTAGAATTGGTGGACAGTGTGGACGCCGCCTTTCCTGTACCAGATGTCCGTGTTTTTGGCAGCAAGCTCTACGCCATATACATGGACTACGACACACTTCCTTTTGGAGAACAAATGCACTTGTACTGCATTCAGGAGATGGATGAGGATTTCAATGTCCTACGCGAACACCTTATTCCTCTCCAAAGCTATGGCACTACTCTTTTTTATAACATTTTTAGAGGTGTCGAAGCACATATAAATTATGGCAAATCATGCGAATACTACATAAACAATGATACTCTATTCGCAGTAGGCGAATATATTCCTCGTCGCAAAAGCGATGGGACTACTCCGTACTCCAATCCCATCTATCTGTATTTCAAGGGTAATCTCAATGGAGAAACCTACGCAGATATCCTCTCAGAAAGGGATTCACCTTCGAGATTCTCCTTTAAGCCCAACGGAGAATTTTACGGCTTTGGCAGCGTCGACGACCCTAACACGCCACAAAGGGAGAGACTCCAGATAAGCCGGTTCGATAGCGAAGGTAGATTCCTCCAAGGCGTCCATACCGAACCGGTAGGCGACCCATTCATCGTTCCCTGGGCACCCTTTGGAAGGGTAATTGACGACCGGGTTTACATCACCTATGAGTCTGTCTTACCGACCTCTGCCTGTTTAGGGCAAACCGCAGCCATCGAGGTGCGCGACACCGCGCTCAACCTGATCAAGCGGTTCAAAATCGACGAGTGCGATTTTGTCTCCAGCGGAATGCCCTTCGCCAAGAGCAAAGACGGCAGCATTTACTTTCAAGCTGTCTACAAACACAACCTGCGCTATCTCCTCCTCCAAAAGTACACGCCTGACATGGAGTTGATTTGGTCGAAGGTGTACGACCAGAGCAATAATATCGCGTATCCGCTGTATATTTTGCCTGCAGAGGATGGGGGCGTGGTGCTCTTGACATTTCTCGGCGCTGGCAGGTTGTATGTTTACAAGATCTCTCCCGACGGAGACATTGTCAAAACCATCGAGCTTCCCACGGGGCAGGCGCCCTCCGAGCCGGTCTTGGCGCCCAACCCGTGCACTCAGATGACGCGCTACATCGGCTCCTACGAGGGCGAGGTGGTGGCCCAGGTCTTCGGCATCGACGGACGGCCCTATGGCGTCCTCATCGCCCGCGACCGCTCTTTCCACACCTCCGCTCTGCCGCCGGGCACCTACTGCTTCGCCCTGTTCGCCGTGGAAAACGGCGCCCTCCGGCCGCTCCAACAGCAAATCGTCGTCAAGGTAGCCGATTAGAAAAAGAGCGCTCCGCGCATGGCCGCCTTTTCTCAAAAGGGCACACGGCTTCGCGGAAAGGCTAAACGAGACAACAGCTGCTGTCGGTATCCAGACGAGGTCTCCTGTTCCCCTCTGCCTTAGACAGGCATTCGACCAGTATCAGGCCGCTTTAAGAGCATGGTTGTAGGATCACAGGTAATGTGCCGAAGCTACAAAGGGTATACCTCTGCAAAGCCATAGTTGTAGAATTGAGTTGGGTGTGCTGGTTTACAAAGGTTAGGCCTCTCCGAGGTTGAGATGGAGCAATGAGGCGGCCGCCCGAGAGCTGTAGATGTTAGGCTTCTCCGAAGCCGGTATGGAGTAGATGATGGTCGCTCGGGAGCTACAACCGTTGGGCCTCTCCGAGGCCGTGGATAGGGTGGTTGGCGGTGTGCCAGGGCTACAGATGTTAGGCCTCTCCGAGGCCATGATATAATATTGGGTCTGGTGTGCTAATTACCCTTTCCGGCTTCGGAGAAGCCAAACCTTTGTAGCCCGGTAGATCCCCCGCACCCACCACGGCTTCGGAGAAGCCGAACATCAATAGCTTTGGAGCCTCGCACGCAATCCACGCGGTGTTGCTCGCGGCGCCGGCAAAACATGCGTAACTTTCCTCGGCGCCGGATACGACCGCGGCGCGGTTTTACATTTGCAGCGATGAGTTCAGACCCACAGCCTTGGCGCGTCGAAGCCAGCCGATACGTCTACGAGTGCTTGCCCTACTTACGCGTGCTCGAGGATCGCGTGTGGCTGCCCAACGGCGCTTGTATTCCCAATTACTTCGTTTTCGAATATCCCGACTGGGTCTCCGTGTTAGCAGAGACTACTGACCGGCGTTTGGTGCTCATCCACCAATATCGGCACGGTCTGCGGGGCGTGCATTACGAGTTGCCCGTAGGGGTGTGTGACTCGGGCAGATCGCTGTTAGAAAACGCCCAGCGCGAGCTGCTCGAAGAGACGGGCTTTGGCGGCGGCCAATGGCAGCTGTACTGCCGCCTGTGCGCCAATCCGGGCACCCACACCAATTGGTGCCACGTCTTTTTAGCCACAGGCGTGGAGCGCCTTCAAATGCCGGAACACGAGCCAACCGAAGATATTCGGGTGCACCTGCTGACGCACGCCGAGGTGCGCGAGGCGCTTCGGAGCGAAGCGTTTGCCCAAGCTATCCATGCGGCAGCGCTTTGGCGCTATTTCGCCGACGGCGGCTAAAAGGGCACACTTCCTCCGAGCCGAGGGCAGCCAGCATCAATGGGTCGGGTAGCCGCCAGCATCCCATAAAAAAGCCTCCGCCCCACCACCGTAGCGGCGGCAGGGCGGAGATGGCGCAAAGTGTTGGCCTATTGCCGACCCATGGGGACGGCGGGCGTCGAAGGCGTTGTCCGAGAGCCACCTGTCTGCTCGGCATCTATGACCATGGGCACGGTTCCGTTGCTAAAGATGACTTTGGCATTGGGTGACTTGCTGAGGTCGAGCCATGCCTCGATGGCCTTGAACTGCAGGATCTCCGGCGTTAGTCCTTCAGCAATGATCTGGTTGGCATCCCGAACGCCCTGGGCCTGTAGCCGCTTGCGCTCGGCCTCTTGTTGCTCTTGCTGGAGCACAAACTCCATGCGCAGCGCCTGTTGTTCGGCTTCCAGCTTGTCTTCGATCGCCTTGGTCAGGTTGCGCGGTAAGATGATGCTCTTGAGCAGCACGGCCTCGATCAAGATGCCGCGTCCCGTCAGGTTGCGCATCATGAGGTCTCGGATAGCCTCTTCGATTTCCGCTCGACTACCCGAGTGCATGTCTTTAGCCAAGTAACGCGAAGTCACATCGGCCACAGCGGATCGGAACACCGGCAGAATGAGCGTGTTCTCGTAGTCCAGCCCCACGCTGCGTAGCAAGTTAGGCGTCTCTTTCTGCACCACCCGGTACAGGATAGATACCTCGCTTTGGATCGTCAGCCCTTCCTTGGAGGGGATGTTGATCGTCACCTCGATGTTTTCCGTTTGCCCGCTCACTTTGACAATGGTCGAGACAAAAGGGTTGAACATTCTCAGGCCGCTGGTATGCACCTTGTCTTCGTATTTGCCCAAGTTGCGCTTCACGGCAAACTCTCCCTGGCGCACCACTACGCAGTGAGAAAAAAGCAAGGGTAAGGAGATCAGTACAAGGGCAACAGCGGGAAATTTCATTGCCTTCCGCATAGATAGCTGTCGTTTTGAGTGAATAATTGTTCTGTCATCGAGCTAAACGGGCCGACGTGCGAGTTGGTTTGGCAATTAGGAGGTGAAAATGGCTCCGATGAGCAAAACCGCGCTTTTGTTTGGGCAGAGCTGTTGGGGATAGCGATTGGGTAACCGAGATGGCAATAGAGTACATTCGGCTCTTTAGCGAGGAACATGCGCGGGCTTTAACGCTGTGCCGCCTGCAGCATTGCCCCGAAGGCTAAGGCAATAAAGATGAGCGCGACCAACCGATTGGCGATGCGATGGGCGCGATGGCCGCTAACTTGCAACACGTGGCCCAAGCGCGCATAGAGCGCCAATGCGACAAGCGTGCCTACCACGACGCCCACGGCAAAGAGCAGATTTCCCCCACGACCCGCCTGCCACCACCCGTGAAGGTGGAGCCAAGCGGCATATACTACCCAGTAGGGAACAGCCAACAAGTTGAACAGGCTAATGACCATGCCTTTGTAAAACTGCTGAACAGCCCGTTGGCGCTTGGGCGCTTCGAGGTCGATGCACGGTGGCTTTGCCCAAAACCAAAGGTATCCCGCTATGCCCAAAAAGACGGGGCCGATGCCCCATCGCAATCCTTGCACTATCTCTGGATTCCTCATGAGCCACTCCGAAAACAGCACGGCTCCCCATGCCTGAAAAAATTCTACCAGCGAGGCGCCCAAGGCTACTGCCATCGCCATCCGAAAGCCGTGCAGCACCGCCGTGCGCGCTACCCAGAGGCTGATGAGCCCCGGTGGCAGCGAGCCGATGAAGCTGAGGAAAGCGGCGGCACTAAGCAGTCCCATATCCTTTTACCGGTAATAGTTTTGCAAAGGTGCGTGTAATAGGGCGGATGCGCCGCTTGCTGTTGGAGCAATGCGTACTTTCGCTGCTCCGAATGTCCCGTTTTGCCGCCGATGCTGTCGCCATGAACAACCGCGAGATTGCCCAGACCTTTCAAGAGTTGGCCGATTTGCTGGAACTGCACGACGCCGAAGATTACCGCGTGCGCTCGTATCGAAACGCCTATTTGACCCTGCGCAAGCTGGAGCGTCCACTGGCCGAGTTAAGCGATACCGAGCTGCAACAGATACGCGGCATTGGTCCGGCCCTCGCGCGTAAGATACGCGAGCTGCTGACTACCGGCCGCCTACGCGCCTTGGAGGAGCTGCGCGCCCAGACGCCCCCCGGCGTCGTCGAGATGCTCCGCATCGGCGGTTTTGGCCCTAAAAAAGTGCGGGCCGTATGGCAACAGATGGGCATTGCCAACGTCGGGGAGCTGTGGTACGCCTGCCACGAAAATCGCTTGGCAGCGGCCAAGGGCTTTGGCCCTAAGACGCAAGAGACGCTCAAAAACCAACTCGACTATTACCTGAGCAGTCGCGATAAGCTGCACTATCCGGCAGCAGAGGCCGCTGCCGACTTCGCCAGCGCATGGCTGACCGGTCGCCTGCCCGGCGCTTTTGTGGCGCCTACGGGCGAGGTGCGTCGGCGCTGCCCTGTCGTCGAGCACATCGACATCGTGGTTGGGTATAACGGCGACCTCTCGCCGGCATGGGATAGCCGGGCCTTGTCAGTAGAAAGTGCCGAGGGCGGCGTGTATCGGCTCAAGTTAGAAGGGCGCACGCCCATTCGCCTCTTTCACTGTCGGGCCGAACACTTTGGCTCCCGGCTTTTTGAAACCACTGGCTCGGAGGCCTTCCTGCAGGTGTTTTTTGCCGCCTTTCCCGACCAAAAATCTACCCGTCTGCGCACAGAGCAGGAGGTCTTTGAAAAATGCGGCCTCTCCTTCATCCCTCCAGAGCTGCGCGAAGGGGCGGAGGTCATCGATGCGGCTCGACGCGGCGTCTTGCCCCACCTCATTGCCGAAAGCGATGTGCGCGGTATCTTGCACGTACACACCACCTGGAGCGACGGAGCGCACTCCTTGCGCGACATGTGCCTCTACGCCCGCGAATTGGGATACCGCTACATCGGCATCACCGACCATAGCCAGTCGGCCTTCTACGCCAACGGCCTGACGCCGGAGCGCGTGCTGGAACAGATGAAAGCCATTGACGCCCTCAATGCTGAATTAGCACCCTTTCGCATCCTCAAAGGCATCGAGAGCGACATCTTGGCCGACGGCTCGCTCGACTACGAGCCAACGCTGTTGGAAAAGTTCGACTTCGTCATCGCCTCCGTGCATACCCACCTGAACATGGGCATCGAGAAAGCGACGCAGCGGCTCCTCAAGGCCATCGAGAACCCGTACACTACCATCTTAGGTCACCCTACGGGTCGTCTATTGTTGAGCCGGACGGGCTATCCACTCGACTGGGACGCCATCTTCGACGCCTGTGCCCGGCACGGCGTGACCATCGAGCTCAACGCCAATCCCCATCGCTTAGACCTCGATTGGACGCTCATTCCCAAGGCCTTGTCCTATGGCGTCCGCATCAGCATTAACCCCGACGCCCACAGCAAAGAAGGTATTGGCGACCTGCGCTACGGCGTGCTGGTAGCCCGAAAGGGCGGGCTCGCTCCGGAGCATTGTCTCAACACTGCCGAGGTTTTCAAAAAATAAAAAAAACTGCCCGCATCCTCTTTCAGAAGCGAGCAGATGATCTAATTGAAAACGAAAAAAGTGTAGCGTGCTTTGATAATGCAGCGCCAAAGGTAGTGCGAGGGCTGCGCTCCCGGATACCCTTACGTAGGGGAACTATTGGGAGGGATGAATACCAGGTGTCGTTCGCGGCAGTAGCGGGCAAAGCTCCGAGCGTTTCTGAAGTCGTAGGCAAACAGTTCTCGGGCTTTCCAAAGCAGGTGCGCGTTGTACTCGTGCACCGTGTGTAGCGACCATTGCTTTATAGCGACGACCTCTTGAGTCGATTTCCCGGCAGCATACAAAGTCAGCAGCTCCAATTCGGCATCGGTAAACACCTCGGTCATCTGCAGGGTCATTTGCCCGAACATCTCGGCATTCAAGCTTTCCATGGACTCCAGGTGGCTGAATAGGCTAGCCTCCACCGGCCGCAGGCTTTGGCTGGACCACTTGGTGTCCCGATAGAACGTCTGCAAGTTAGTAGCGATACGCCCTGCTGCGTCTACCTGCATGACGACGGAGTTGATAAAGAACCACCAGTATTCCTGCGTGCTGGTTCGCAAGGGTATGGAGATGCGGAAGGCCTGCGCCAAAGGCCTTCTCACCTTTTGTGGATACTGGAAGGCCAGCTGATAAGCGGCCCTTCGCCACCGTAAATAAGGCAGCACGTAGTCGGGATGGATGCGCGTCAAGAAGTCGTATTTCGAGCGCACCGGCAGGCCGAGGGTTTCGGCATCCCCATCCCGACGGGTAACATCGAGCGTCCGATAGTCGAACACCAACCAGAACGCCATATTGGGGTATTCGATGCGCTGGTGATGTAAGCGCTTCAAAAACTGCTCGAAGACGATAGGAGGTAAATCTACTGGGGCACTTACCTGTTGGCGGTATTCCAGCGAAGGGCGCTCTACCCATTCCTCGTACAGGGCTTCAATCGTTCGCGACGGCGTCATTGCTGTGGTCAACTTCTGTCTGTAGCGGCGAATGCCTAGAAAAAGGCAATAGCGCTTTTAAACGTGCGATAGAAGGTTCACGTCACTTGGGCAGCAAGTAATTTCAAAAATTCCACATTGAAAGACTTTTTTTGAAAAAATCTTTGTTCATGTAAGCTAAGCGCCATTACCTTTGCCGCCGCTTCGGGCGCATAGCTCAGTTGGTTCAGAGCACCTGCCTTACAAGCAGGGGGTCGTAGGTTCGAATCCTTCTGCGCCCACTGCAGGGGCCATCCTATACGGGATGGCTCTTTTTATTTTAATCTTACAGTGAGTTGAAGCGCCATACCTTTGCTGGTACTAAGCCTGTTTCTATCATGAATGCCTTTTGGCGCTGGGGTGCGCTCATTGCTCTGCTGGCGGGCTGTCGACCTTCAGAGCCGGCCTCTCCGGAGGAGGTAGTGCAGCGATGGCAATCGTACATCGACCGAAATCGCTTCGACTCGGCGCGCCTATACAGCACGGAGCTGGCGCGCTCGTATATAGACTTTTTGGACGCTTTGGTACAAGACGACTCTGCCGAAGTTACTCAAACGATCCTCTACGACCTACACTGCACGGTGATAGCCGATTCGGCCATATGCTGCTATCGGATAGAGGATGAGTTGGGAGAATATATTCCGGACACCCTCATTTTAAAGCGCGAACGCGGGCGGTGGTTGGTGCACCGCGTCGAGGGTTTCTTAGTGCCGATGGCAGATACTCTCTTTCCCGGTGAAGAAGAGCTTATCTTCCCGCCGTCCGACACGACTTCAGGCGTTCCGCAGCGCTGATGCTGACGGGTGTCTTAGCGGCGTCTTTTCGAGCTGTTGGGCACCGGGTATTTTTGAGCGTATGCTCGCGCCTTAGGGACCAGCTGTTTGAGGCGCTCGCTGCGCTTAGAGGGGTCGGGGTGGGTGCTGAGAAACTCCGGAGGGGCGGCGCCTCCCATGCGGTTCATGCGCTCCCAAAAGGGTGCAGCCTCGTTGGGGTTGTATCCCGCCATAGCCATCAGGTAGAGCCCGATTTCGTCGGCTTCGCTTTCGTGCTTGCGGCTAAAAGGCAGCAGTACGCCCACTTGCGCCCCCAAGCCGGCGGCCGCCATGAGCAGCTGGCGGGTCTGAGAGGGCTTCTGAGACATGGCCACTTCCAAGGAGGCAAGCCCCAGCTGCGCCATCATCATCTGGCTCATGCGCTCGTTGCCGTGGTTGGCCAAAGCGTGCGCTACCTCGTGGCCCATCACGACGGCTAAGGCGTCTTCGTTCTGGGTCACCTTTAAGATGCCGGTATACACCACCACCTTGCCTCCGGGCATGCAAAAGGCATTCACAGTAGGGTCGTTCACGACGTTAAACTCCCAAGCAAAGTTGCGCAGCTGACTACTGAGCCCTTGGGCACGATAGTATACCTCTACCGCCTCTTTAATGTCGTTGCCTACTCGCCGCACCAGCTCCACTTCTGGACCAGAGGTCATGGGCGGATTCTTGCTCAAAAAGGCGCGGTATTCGCTGAAACTCATCTGGTTGAGCTCGCTGTCGGGAATAAGCGTCATCTGATTGCGGCCGGTAAAAGCCGTTTTGTTACAGGCCAACAGAGCGCCGACAGTCAGCAAGCAGAGCAGGATTCGGTTTGCCATGACGAAAAATTCGTTTTGATAAAGACCAAAGAAGTTTTTACCGCTGAAAGAAGGCTTCGACGCGCGCTTCGGCGTTTTTTTGGATGTTAATGTAGTACAAATTTAAATCACTGATGTGGTAATTTCTCCACGTGAACAGAAAGCTGCCGGGAAATTGAGGGCGCGAGGCGAGGAGGTACCCTCTATACACTTCGGCATCGGTGAGGCTGGGATAGATGGGACACAGACGCCACAGCACTCCTCCGGCATTGAGGCTATGGGGAGCATATTCCCCTTCGCGTATGCTCCACGTGAGCGGGTTGGTGCATACTACTTCGGGCTGGGGTGGGCGTTTTCGGCCGGCATCACGCCGCCAGGTACGCCAGGAGCAGAAGCATCCCGTTTGCCGTGCCTCTGTACAAGGCGGTATCTTCTGAAAGTCTCCGCTTCGAATGGGCCACCCCACCAGGTAGGCGACGATTAAGCGCTCTTGTAGCGGTGTGCCCTCTATGCGTTCGCGCAATAGGCGCATGCCGAGATACGCTCCTTGGCTGTGGGCTGCTAAGATGAAGGGGCGCCCGTTGTTCCAGTGGGTCAAGTAATGCTCAAAAGCCGCCAGGACATCGCGATAAGCTATGTCGAATGCCTGAGCAGCGCTGGCAGTATCGCGGGTGAAAAAGGCATCCAGATGGGCTTGTCGGTAGCGCGGCGCATAGATGCGCCCTACGGTGTTGAAGATGGTGGCCTGATGCCGTATAGAGCCGCTGTCGGTGCGCGCCTGGACGGCGGCATCGCGCGGGTCGGCGTTCCAAGCCACGGGCTTTTTTCGCCGGCCGTAGTAGGAGGTCGGGTGCAGAAAGAGGACATCTACCAGCGCTTCTTCCTGTCGTTGCGGCTTACCGTCACAGGGCGTCTGGTCGGCAGCATCTGGTCGATGAGGTAGGGCCGCCCAGTACTGTTCGGCGGCGTAATCGGGCGGCGCGGGCGTAGTAGTGGGCGAAAAAGAGCCCGTAGGATGCGCCGAGCGACAGTGCGCCAGGGCAAATAGGGCGAGTATACAAAAAGCTGTTTCCAGGCGCATGGCTGTGCTTTATTCAGTGAGTATTCGAAGGGTCCTTTCCATTAGTAGGCGCTGTTCGCGGCGCAGGTATTCACTGGGTGGCGCGATGCGCTGTGGACATTCCATCCAGCTACAGGTCTCGCAGGTCACGCCCACCTCGCGGGTTTCTATGCCTGGGTCGTCGGCAAAGCGAATGACGGCACGCGCCTGCTCGTCGAGCTGGACACCCAACAATACGCACACCATGCGGTTGGGCGTAGGGTAAGCTGTTTTGGTAATCGCCAGACAGAGATACGTCTCGCCCGAGTCGATGAAGCGCATGCGCAGCGCCCCTGCTACCGGCGAAACTTGGGTACTACTGGTAAGAGTATTTAGGCGTTCGAACAGCGCTGCGGAGGGCCAGCGCCGACAATACGTCTGTGCCAAGCCGGAGGCGTGGGGGCGATGCCGGCGGTTGAGGTGCAGCTCCTTGTCGATCGTCACCCGTTGGCTTTCCGCATCGAAGATGAGGCGCAAAAAGAAGACCTTGTGTAGGTCGAACGCCTGTGAGAGTACGTTGAAGCGCTGGAAGAGCACCTCTGGGCCGACTCGATAGTGGTGCATTAGGTCGAGCAGATCCTCCTCGCACCAGGTGGGCCGTTGGAAAAAGCGATTCAGGTCGCGCACAAAGGCGTCGCGCGGCACTAAGATAGCGACGGCGAAGTAGGCGGCCCGGTAGTTATTGAGCACCTCTTCAAACGAACGCACCCGCAGCCACGGCGTCGCCAGTGGGCGCTCTTTTATCGATAGAGCGGCAAAGCCTAACTCTTTAGCCAGCTGGAAGGCTCGCTGTCCAGGCTGGAGAGAAGGGTGCAGGTATAGGCGCTTTCGGCGCGGCTGAAAGGCGGCTCGCACACCTTGCAACAGCGGATATTGACCTAAGTGTTGGCTGTCGATACTATAGCCAAAAGCTTCGACAAGCAGTTGCTCCAGGCGCTCTGCAGCAACCGGGCCACTCGCCGGCAGGCGATGCTCCTGGGCAAAGGCGGCCGCTGCCCGCTCGATGTCTTCGAAATAGTTCATGTGCAACTCCTGGTAGGCGCGCAGCGCGGCAAAATAGAAGTGCTCGTTTTGCACCGAATAGAGCCGCGCAATGTCGAGCATGGCGGAAATGAAGGCGTTCACCCGGTCGGGGGCGCGCGCCATGATCTCTACGACCTGTTGGGGGCGAATGCCGAAAAAGTCCAACGGCAGCTCGTTGAGAAAGTTGCTCTCCAACAGGCGCGAGATCGAAGCGTACTGGGCAGGCAGCTCGGGCGACAGCAGAAAGTCGGCCGTAGTGCCCAAGGCATCTGCCAGCTTGTGCAGCGTCTCCGGCTGCGGCGACTTTTTGCCCTTTTCAATTTCGTTCAAATAGGAGAGCGAAAGGCCCGTCTGCCGAGCCAGCTCTTCGAAGCTCCACCCGCGCGCTTGGCGCAATTGCCGCACTTTCAAACCCAACAAGATGCGTTTCAGCTGCTTTTCCTTGCCCATCTCGACGGCAAAGGTAGCAACCTATCTAAATGCGCTCTTTCGCCTACCTTTGGCCGCATCTGAATGTCTTTTGCTATGCGACCTACGATAGTTGCCGGAAACTGGAAAATGAATAAAACCCTGAGCGAAGGGGTGGCGTTGGTGCGCGAGGTGTTGGATCGCCTCGGCTCAACGCCCCGTGGCCCGGTCATCTTCGCCGTGCCCTATCCCTTTTTGCAGGCCATCGGCGAACTCTTGCGCGGACACAGTGGCTTTTTTGTGGCGGCCCAAAACTGCCACCACGAAGTACGCGGCGCTTACACCGGTGAGGTGTCCGCAGACATGCTTGTCTCTGTCGGCGCTTCGCACGTCATCATAGGGCATTCCGAACGGCGCCAATATTTTCGAGAGACGCACGCGCAGCTGGCCCAAAAAGTCCATTTGGCCCTAGAGCGCCGCCTGACGCCCATTTTTTGTTGCGGCGAACCGCTGCACACCCGCGAACGCGGCACCCACGTGCGCTACGTAGCGCGCCAACTGCAGGCTTCGCTCTTCCACCTCTCCGAAGAGCACTTTCGCCAGCTCATCCTCGCCTACGAGCCGGTGTGGGCCATCGGAACCGGTAAAACGGCGACAACCGAACAAGCTCAAGAGATGCACGCTGCCATCCGCTCCATGATAGCGCGCCGCTACTCTGCCGACACTGCAGCGGCCGTGCCCATCCTATACGGCGGCTCGTGCAATGCGCAGAACGCTGCGGCGCTCTTCTCTCAACCCGACGTAGACGGCGGCCTCATTGGCGGTGCCTCGCTCAAAGCCGATGAATTTTCCGCTATTGTTCGTTCGGCTTCTTAATATTGTCCGGCTATGAGAAAAATGGCGGCGGCTTTTGCGCGCAGGCTTTGTCTTTGGGGAGGGCTCTTTTGGCACCTCGGCTGGGTCCTTGCACAGGAGGGCACAGGCCCTTCGCTTTGCCCTGAGGTCGCGTCCGTGTTGGCAGAAAAGCTCTGCTTAGCGCGGTCGAGCGCCTCGACCTTATCTGCACGCACCTTGGCCGTAGCGCGCTCTTTTGAAGGCACGCCCTACGGTAGTATCGCCATCGGGGCGGAAGAATACTTGGAGATTTCTACCTCCGCACTGGACTGCTGGACATTGGTGGAATTGAGCTTAGCGGTGGCCATCGCTGCACGAGAAGAGGAGGCTTCGCCCGATAAGGTGGTCGATGCCGTGCGCCAGTTGCGCTACTGGGGCGGTACCATTGAGGGTTACGCCTCTCGCATTCATTACCTTTCTGGCTGGCTTAGACAGGCCCAAGACTTAGGATATCTGCGCGATATCACAGCAGAAATCGGAGGGCGGCCCTTTCGAAAAAACATCTGCTACATGACCAGTCGCGTAGACAAATATCCGCTTCTTCGAGACCCTCAGACGTTGCAGCGCATTCGCCAGGTCGAAACCCGCCTGAGCCGACGAACCCACTACTACATCCCTCAGCAAGCTATTGAGCGGGCTGAGCCCTTATTGCGGGAGGGCGACATCATCGCCATTACCTCTGCGCAGCCCGGTTTAGACTACAGCCACCTAGGCTTTGCCGTCCAATATCGAGGGCGCATCCATCTCCTACACGCCTCTTCCCTGAAGAAGCGGGTAATCGTCTCTGCGCAGCCCCTGGGCGATTACGTGCGCGCCCAAAAAGGCCAAAGCGGCATTACAGTGGTGCGCTTAGTAGATGCGCGATAAAAGATGTTCAAGCGCTGGCAATGAGCAGCTTGGCAGCCTTCTCGACGTCGTCCTGAGCCAAGGCAGTCCGGGCTAAGTGGTGCAGCTGGAGCGGGTCGGCATACTGGCTGCAGGCATGGGCCACCTCTGGATCGGCTAACGCCTCACTCCGACTGGGCAGGCGCGTTAGCGCTGCAATGCGGGCCAACTCGTTTCCCGTCAATACGGGGCTATGGCGAACCGCCTGTGGCAATGCGTCGAAACCCACACCTATCTCATCCACCCTTTGTACTACTTCGATGACGGCCTCTCCGCTGGCCCGAGCGTAGTAAAAGCGCCCCATGCGGCCCACCAAGTCGATCTTGTGCGGGTCGATGCGGCTGCTAGGCGTCAGCACTTCTTCCGAAATGTGCATCAGCACCATGCGGCATACGATGAGGTTACCCGCTCCGCCCTTGTCGCCCAAGGGCAGGATGTTCTCCACCACGCATTCCATATGCACTGGGCTCTCCGCCACGCGAAAGGGACGGACGCGCTCGGAAGGCAAAGGCGTAAAACCCGCCTTTTCAAATTCGTTAATGTGCGCATCGTACTCAATGCTGCAGAGCGCCATCTGACGCACCATGGCGTACGAGACGGCATTGATAACCACTTCGCGCGTTTCCTCTACATTGCGCAGAGTGTCCTTTGTGGTGTTGTTTTCTACCCGCCGATTAGAGGAAAAGATAAAAATAGGAGGATTGCTGCTGAAGGCATTGAAGAAGCTGTAGGGCGCCAAGTTGGGTACGCCGTCGACACTTATAGTGCTGGCAAAGGCAATGGGCCGCGGGGCCACAGCTCCCAAAATAAACTGGTGCAAGTCTTTGGTGGCAATCTGCTCAGGATCGATAGTGCGCATCATGTCGAAATTTATCATTAAACTTGCGCAAAATTAGGCCGCACCATGTCCATACGGCGCCATTGGGTAGGGGTATTTGTTGCACTTTTGATAGTCTTGCTGGGTTGGGGATATTGGAAATTCCGCCAGCCGCGCTTCGTTGCAGGGCAGCGAATTCCCGATTTTACCGTCACCTTGGCCGACGGGCGCGCGGTGCCTTTTGCCCAGTGGCGTGGCCAATACGTACTCATCCACTTTTGGGGCAGCTGGTGCGGCCCGTGTCGAGCAGAAAACCGCGAATTGAGGCGCCTGTATTCCCAATATCGCGACTCGAAGTTCGACATTATCAGCATCGGCATCGAGCAAACGCGCTACGCTTGGGAGCAGGCCATCCAGACCGATGGGCTCATCTGGCCACACCACGCCCTCGAATTAGAGCGCTTCAAAGGCCCATTGGCCGACTTTTTTAACGTACGGGCTATCCCTACTACGTTTTTAGTCAATCCCGAAGGCGTCATCATGGGCGTGAATCTGTCTGTGCCCCAGCTCGAACGCATGCTAACGGAGGCCTTTGAGGTAAAATGACAATTTGACAGCCTTTGCATCGGGGCATAATCCTTGCCATGATGTACGGAAGTTTTCTACAGCGAACATTTATCTGTGGAATATATGAACGACAACAGCAAGAACCATCAGAGTGCAGAGGAGACGCTCGCGAATCTGATGCCTGAAACGCATCCAGAGAAAACGGCAGAAGAAGAAATCCCAACAGACGAGGTTGCTGCGGAGGAGAGCCCAGAAGAGGAGGCGACCCTAGATTGGCAACAGCGCTATGAGGAGATGCAAAATAAGTATCTCTATTTGCTGTCTGATTTTCAGACGTATAAGCGCCAAGTGGCGAAGGAGCGCCTCGAACTTCAGGCGACGGCGGGCCGCGACATTTTGGCAGCGCTGTTGCCCATTCTAGACGATTTTGACAGGGCAGCGCGCAACAGCCATTTGGATGAGGGCATCGTATTGATCTACCACAAGTTGCAGCACATCTTGCAGAGCAAGGGGCTGCAGCCTATCGAGGTGCAGGCCGGAACAGACCTCGACCCCGACACCCAGGAGGCTGTGGCCGAAGTGCCGGCGCCCTCCGAGCAGCTCAAGGGCAAAATTGTCGATGTGCTTGAAAAGGGCTATCGCTTGGGCGATCGCGTCCTCCGATGCGCTAAGGTGGTCGTAGGTAAATGATGAGAAACACGTATGGCAAAGCGCGATTACTACGAAATACTGGGGGTCTCGCGAAACGCTACCGAAGACGAAATCCGCAAAGCGTATCGGAAGAAGGCTTTAGAGTATCACCCTGACCGGAACCCTGGAGACAAGTCGGCAGAGGAAAAGTTTAAAGAGGCCGCAGAAGCCTACGAAGTGCTTTCTAACCCGGAAAAACGCGCCCTATATGACCGCTACGGACACGAAGGCGTAGCTCAGGGCGGTGGCGGCCGCACCAGCTTCGACGGCATGAGCATGGAAGATATCTTGCGCCACTTCGGCTTTGGCGACGATATCTTCAGTGAGTTCTTTGGCGGTGGTCGCTCGGGTTTCTCAGGCGGCTCTCGCGGCAGCGCCGAGCGCGGCACCAACCTGCGCATCAAGGTGAAGCTGACCTTAGAAGAAATCGCCACCGGCGTGCATAAGAAGATAAAAGTGCGCAAACAGGTCCGGTGTACTACTTGCAACGGCAGTGGCGCGCGCAGCAGCGGCGACGTAGAAGTCTGCAGCACCTGCCGAGGAACAGGCGCCATCAGCCGCATCTCGCAAACGCCCTTCGGCGCCATGCGCACTACCACGACCTGCCCGACATGCGGCGGCGTAGGGCGCGTCATCCGCGCTAACTGTCCCACGTGTCGAGGCGAAGGGCGCATCATGAGCGAAGACATCATCGCGGTGGATATCCCCGCCGGCGTACACGAAGGCATACAACTGTCGCTGTCGGGCAAGGGCAATGCCGGCCCGCGCGGCGGTCCGAATGGCGACCTCATCATCAACGTGGAAGAGCTGCCCCATGAGCACTTTACGCGCGAAGGGCGCAACATCCATTACGAACTCTTCCTCAACATTGCCGATGCAGCCTTAGGGACGCAAATAGAAGTGCCTACCCTAGAGGGACGTGCTCGCATCAAAATACCGGCCGGCACCCAGTCGGGAAAAATCTTCCGCCTCCGCGGAAAGGGGATCCCCTCCCTGGAAGGCCACGACCGAGGCGATCTGCTCGTCCACGTCAACGTCTGGACGCCCAAAAAGCTGACCGAAGAAGAGCGGCGCCTCCTCGAGCAACTGCGCCACATGCCCAACTTCAGCCCCACGCCGACGAAAGAAGATCGCACCTTCTTTGAACGGGTGCGCGACGTGTTTAGTTAAGCCGACAGAATGCCTAAACGAATGTGCTAAACCGATGAAGGTAGCTGTTTGGGATACCTATTTTCGCCGACCCGACGGGGCAACGCTGCACTTTGACGTGCTGGTGCCTCCCGATACAGCCTTCGAGACGGTGCGGGCTTTTGGACAGGCTTTCCTATCGGCAAAAGGTTTTCCCCAAGCCGACTTAGACACCTCGCGCTGTCAGTTTTGCCACATAGAAGAGGCTACCGAAGAAATCTCAAAAGCCATAGTGCAGCAGGGATATTTTATCGTAGAGATGGACGATATCCCGGCCGAGCTGCCGCCAGAGCCGACGCGGCGCGACTATATCCTTCACTTAAGGGCGCACTATCCGGAATACCGATATGCTGATTTTCGAGAAAAGTCGTTGGAAGAGGTGCGCCAACTGGTCGAGGAGTTGCGCGGCCTCAGTCCACGATGAGCGCCGTTCTATCCAGCTCTTGTTGTCGGATGTCGGCCGGCAGCTGGCGAAACTCGTACTCCTGATTGCGCAGGCGCGGCTCGAACCCAGCTTCTCGGATAGCGCGCTGGATGCCGTCGGCCGTAAAGCGGAAGCGCGCCCCCGCTGCCGACACCACATTCTCCTCGATCATGATGCTACCGAAGTCGTTCGCTCCAGCATGCAAACACACCTGCGCTACCTGCTTGCCCACCGTAAGCCACGATGCCTGAATGTTGGTGATGTTGGGCAGCATGATGCGGCTTAGGGCAATCATGCGGACGTATTCGTCGCCCGTGACGGCATTGCGCGCGCGCTTCAGCTTTTTTAGGATGGTGTTTTCGTCCTGGAACGGCCACGGGATGAAGGCGATGAACCCTTTGGCGTCGGCCGGCTTTTCCGATTGCACCTGGCGGATGGCCGCGAGGTGTTCCATGCGCTCCAAGTTGGTTTCGATGTGGCCAAACATCATGGTCGCTGAGGTGGTCAGCCGCAGATGATGGGCCGCCCGCATGATGTCGAGCCACTCCTGCGCCCCGCATTTGCCCTTCGAAATAAGCCGCCGAACGCGGTCGTTGAGGATCTCAGCGCCCGCACCAGGCAACGAGTCCAAGCCCGCCTCCTTGAGCGCCTTGAGCACTTCGTAGTGGCTCATTCCCTCCAACTTGCAGATGTGGGCTATCTCAGGCGGCCCCAAGGCGTGCAGCTTCAAGCGCGGGTACTCCGCCTTCAGCGTGCGAAATAGTTCAACGTAATACGCTAACCCTAAATTAGGGTGATGCCCTCCTTGCAGCAACAACTGCTCTCCACCCAGGGCAAAAGTCTCTTCGATTTTCTGCCGATATTCCGCTATTGTGGTGACGTAGGCTTCGGGGTGCCCTGGCCGGCGATAAAAATTGCAAAACTTGCAGTTGGCAATGCACACGTTGGTCGTGTTGGCATTGCGGTCGATGATCCAGGTGACTACCTTGCCCGGCACATGGCGCTGCCGCAACAAGTTACCCACGTACATCAGCTCAGCCGTAGGAGCGCGCTCGAAGAGAAACACGCCCTCCTCCGGCGCAAGCCACTCGAGGCGAAGCGCCCGCTGCAAAAGGTCGGTTATCTGCTGCGATTCAGTCATGTGCTACAGGTTCTCAGATCAGTGCTCGTACCTCCCAGAAACAAAGATACGCCGGTTCGGTTTGCTCCCCTCTTCTTATACGACGAGACCCCGACCTGTGTGCCCTCGGGTGAGAGCGCACAAAGCGCCTTCTTTCGCTCCGCCCTCTCGGATCTCCGCGCTTCAGGCCGGTTGGAGTTAAAGTGTAATTTTTACTAGAAAAGGCCATCGCAACAGTGGCTTAGCCTTTTAAACGGCTTTGGGTTTTATTTCCCTTCAAAATAATCGTTGTCGATTTTCTTGATTTCGTAGATCTGTTGCGTCGAACACCCAACGTTGTAGTCAATCATCAGCTGCGCCAACTGCTCTCCGTCTATAAGGACGATCTTCGTCTCAACTTTGCTGGTGTACTCTTGTGCCTCTTTAGTAAAGCTCGAAGTCGTGATGAAAATGCCTTTCTTGGCTCCTTGCCCTGCAAGCGCACCGACGAACTTTTGAATCTCCGGTCGCCCGACCAGGGTACTCGGATTCCACTTCTTTGCTTGGATGTAGATGGTGTCGAGCCCGAGTTTATCTTCTTTTATTATCCCGTCGATGCCCTCGTCGCCGCTTTTGCCTATGGCTTTGCCGGCATCTTTTAAGGAGCCGCCGTACCCCATCTTCACCAAGAGCTCGACTACCAGCTTTTCGAAAAAGTGGGGCGATAGGTCAAGAACTCTGCTCAAGAGCTCAGAAGCTAAAGACGCCCTGAGTTGCCCATAGGCCCTTTCCAAATTCTCCTCAGGCGTTTGTTCTTCGCTTGCGGCATAGGCCTTCTTCCCTTCGGCTTCATCACTGTTTTGCGATGCGCGCTTAAATTCTAAAAAGGCGGGAAACTGACATAGGTACTCTACGTCTATCCGCTCGAGGTTTTTTGCCAAGGTTTGTCTGCCCAGTTCTGTTATAACAGAAGTCGCCCGTTTGGGAGAGGCAATCAGCCCCGCCTTTTTCAGGTAGGTCTTCGCCCAACCCACTCTGTTGTCAAAGACCGCTTGTTTCCCACTCGCCAACATTTCTCTCCTTTCCTCATCCGATAACTGAAACTCCTCCGCCAAACGTTCGATGATCTCTCTATACGTGTGCTCCTGTCCATCGGAGAGCTGCCTTAACAAGGGAAGCATTAAAGACTGGTAGTCGGGTATCATGCAGTGGTTTGATGAATAGAAGGTGAGCAGTTTTTGGATTTAAAAGAGCAACTGCCTAAATAGAGCGCTAAAGATAGTGAGAACGGCTATGACCAGAGGGCTGGTGAAATATATTACCTCTGAAAGGTCTATCCTCCTAGACCAATGGGAGGCAATAGTTGGTTGCAACTGCACTAAGGGATAAAGCCCAGCGAGCAAGATCACTCACTTTCACCAGTGCGCGTGAGCCCTTCAGCAACACCGTAGAGAGATACAACAATTAGATTTCAGGTACTATCTAACGCCAAAGAGTACTCCGTGGAGCACTACTGTTGAGAGCATGTTTTTCGCTGCGCATCTCAATTCTGCTTAGGCAATTCCACATTAAAATCTTCACTAAATCGCCTTATGTTTACTGTATAGCCATCGACGGTGTCGATAAGCCGAATGGTCGTATTCCAATCTGGAATCCTCCAAGAAGTTACTTTACTTTTTGTCCCGCCAAGAGACTCAATGGCCACTTCACCGCAGAGTTCCTTTTCTTGTGCATAGACCGTAACTATCTCGAAGCGCTCGGTATGCTCGATGCGCAACCGCGCATGGGAGCGAGAGAGCGTAAACTTGAACGGGCCGCGCATCCATTCGGAGGGCCCGCCCGCGTTGCGGCCTACCTCTTCGCGTATGGGGTAATCTGGAATCGGACGGCTCCCGAGTTGATAGTGTTGCCGGATTTTCTCTGCGCGTTCCTCTCGCTTCTGCACTTGTTTCTCGTCGCGTTGACGCGACAAGTACTCGGCGTATCGCTCGAGGTTTCGGACGAGCCTCTCTGCAGCAAATCGCTGGATATCCTCGGACGTGCCGGTATCCCGTTCGAGGTTCTCGTAATACCGGAGCGCGTCCACGATCTTCCCGGCGCGTTCGATCGCCGCGCCGACAACCTCGGGCCGGAGGCCACGTCGGTCGGGAGACGCCCCTGACGCGATGAAAGTTCTGTTCAGGAATTCCGCGATCACCTGTTGACGGCCAGACGACTCGTTCACGAGTTCTTCAGAACGGGCGAGCGCCTCGACCGCCGCTCGAAGGACTGCAGCAGCGCCTTCGGCACCCAGCAAGTCCTTGCGCGCCTTCGGCTGACCTCTTTCCGCTCGGCCTTTTGCTCTTAAAAGTTTGCCGAAGTCTGTGCGCTCTGCTGCATTGACTACCTCTTCCCACGACCGAGATCTGACAAAGAATCGCACAAAAATACACGCCGCATCCACAACCAGGGTGCGGTTCTTTTCCTCCTGCGCTCTCTCAAGTAATTCGACGGCGCGCTTCCGAGCCGGCTTCGCCACGAGTAGCTCGGGCGCAAAGTTCAGGTCTTTAACACCGAACGCCGCGTCTACCACAGCATGCACAACATCGTTTTTAAGTCTGCTGAGGTCTCGTATTTCGCTCCGATGAGCCTGCCACTTTTTCAGAACTTCTGCATACTCTTTAGCGCGGCCGAACCACACGACGTTCTCCGGGAACGGCGTCGAACGGGCTTTAGCCTTGCGGTACTCCTCGCGATCGGTCTCTCTAACTCGTTCCCAAATCTCGACTGCATCGGCGTACTCTCCGGCCGCGTAGGCGATCGGTGCCATATGCTGTTCGGGGAGCGATAGCCTTTTGTCCATGAGCTGCCTGAGTGTCGCGTAGACCTGTTGCCACGGTTGGGTGTGGTCTTTGATGGCCTTAGCCAGGCACTCTACGAGCCTGGCGAGCACGACCCGCCAAGTCGTATCCTTCGAAGCTTCGTACCGCCACTCCCGATCTTCCGCTGCCTTCGAGATCTCCTCCAAAAGTGAGCGAGCGGCCGGCACATCATTGCCGCGCACGGCGAAGTCAGCGGCGCGGCCCTTGAGCTGTAAAGACAGATCGGGTCTACTGGCTGCAAGGTCACAAATGCGGTCGAACACCCGGCCCTGCCAGTAACACTCAAAAGCCTTCTCGAAGAAATCTGATTCGCGATAGCGGTCTCCGGCCTCGCGTAGCTTCCCTTCGAATTCCTCGGCCCCTGCCTTGCAGCGTTCGGCTTCGATCTTGTTGCCCGCGCTTTCGAACGCCAATGCCGCCTGGCGCATGAGGTACGGGTCGCGATTGCGACGGCCCTGCGCAGCATACTCTTTGCCTTGCTCGCCGGGATCTATGCGTTGGCCAGTCCAGGCTCCCTCAAGCCCTTTGACCAAAGGGATGAAGTGATCGTGATTCTCACCCCAGTCTTCCTTGTTGGCAGTTCGTTGCACAAGATTTTTAACCACGTTGAAGTCGGTCGCAAACTTCCAGAAGCCCTCGTTATCAAATTCTTTACCCTGGTCAACGACGAAAAGTTGTCTCTTCGCGCGGCTGGCTGCCACGTACAGGCGATTGAGAAAGTACTGGAACGGGAGTTGCCGTTCCGGCTCCTCGCTCACGTCCGACTTGCCGGTCAACAAATCGAGAAAGCCGTCGGGCGCTGTCTCTGCAAAGCGGTAGAGAACGACGGCAGGGAACTCCAGGCCTTTAGCGCGCATTGGACCGAGCACGTTCTGAAAGACGTCGTCCTTTTGGTCGAGCATTTTCAGAATCGAGTCTTTGCCCGCATAGTCGCTCTCCTCACCCTCCTCGCAGTTGACCAGTTTCACGAGTCCAGGTTGTTGTGGAAGCCTCTGTTGGGTGTTGGCATCTTCTACTGAGAACCAGACCGGTTGCGTGGGATCATCCACCCACCAGACCTTCTGTGGTCGCACGTCGCGGTCTCCGAAGCAAGCAGCGCGAATGAGCTGTATCAGGTTGCAGAACCGGACGACTCCGGGGTTGGAGCGATAGTTAAATGCAGCTCGTGATAGTTGATCTTGACGTCGTTAGCACGGCGACGTGGATCGAGAACGGCGCGGAAGCGCTCGTGAAAATCTGCCTTGACTGCTTCCCAGCGGAAGCCGGTAGGGTTGATGGTTTGCAATGGGTCGCCTGCGAAGGCGATGGGTACGCGCTGCAGGTCTTGAGGGCTGAGAGAGCGCCTGGAGAACAAGGAAAGCTGAAATATGATCTCGAGCTCTAACGGCGTGAAATCCTGCGCCTCGTCGCAAAATACTGCTCCAAAACTCGGCAGTTGAGCAGCACCAGAGGACGAGGACTCAAGAACTCGTGCGGCGAGGTCTTGGTCGTCCCAGTGCCTCTTCTCTTTACAGAGGCGCTTGTACCAACGGCACCAAACATGCTCGTAGATCTGACGATATGTGTCGAGAGATACAGAGCGCTGGCGCAGTGGAAGGGCATCGAACTCCTCCGGGTCGAGGTCGTCATCGGAGGTCGAACGTCTCCCTTTGATATACGACCGGATGGTGTGCCAGGCCAGATCCGGACTTATGTGCTTGGCTTCAGGTCGCCGACCAAATTCCTCCGCCCATAAACGCCGGAATTCGGCGTAGGTGACGCGGCGCTCCGGAGCAAAGCGCTCCGCATCTTCCGGCGTAAGTAAAGAGTACAGGAATTCGTGAAAGACAACGAACGAGTCGCTCAAGAGCGCGTCAATCTTTGATGAATCAGGAGCACCCTCGAGCAGTCGCTTGTGATGCGTCGTAAGAAGCCCTCGAACGGTCTGTTTGGCTCTATCCAACAGATCCCGGCTGTAGGTCATATAGATCGGCTTGAGACCGTCGCTGCGCTCAAGGGAGAATTCCACATAGTCCGCTGCGAGGTATTGCAGCATGGTAGATTTCCCGCTGCCTGCGCGACCATTGATGAACAACGGATAGCCGAGTCTGTCCCCCACACCGGCCTTTCGCACGGACTCGAGCAGTTCAGCCTCCTCGGGCGAGAGGGCGAGATTGGCCTCTTCGTCCTTTTGGATCTTCAGCCATGCATCCGAATCGAGCACCATAAGATACGGATAAGAGCGGACTGCGACACGGGACAGCGCTTCTGCTGTGTCTTCTGCAGTTCCACTAAGTTTTTTACGATGCTCATCTAAGACTTTTTCGATGTCTTGGCTTCTATCCCGCCGCACCGGCTCCAATAGGAGAAGGCGATGGAGATCAGGACGATAGATATAGGCGATGCCCACACTTTGGTTGTTCTTGTCCCAGTGAATCTTGCAATCAATATTGGAGGATGATGGAGGGAGCTGACTCAAACACTGATCAACAATTTGATGATACAGAGCAAGGTAGTCGCGCATCTCCGATGAACGCATCTTGCTGACCCAGGCATCCGTTTCCAGAACGAGGAGTTCATCTGGGGCATTGCCTTCGCAGTGAACCTCATACAGCCACGCGCATTCGTCAGTGCTCGGTGCAGGGAGAGGTTGAACGGGAGACTTGGCAGAAAGCTGTGCATAGATCCGTTGCAGCTCTTCGTCGGTGTAAGGCAGAAACCTCTTCTTTGCCTGGTCGCCTTTGTCGTCTTGTTTTATTAAGCGAATGAACTCATCATAGTCCTTGCTCCCCCGGGGGAATACCCGTAGGCACAGAAGGAGCAGGTCACCATCAATTGAGACAGAATACGCGATTAGCCGAAAGCTTCGCCCGAAGCCTTTCTTGTAAAAGTGCGTTCCACCATATAGCTTGAAGCCGGTAAGCGCTTGCGCGCTCTCGACATGCTCTTGAGTTTTTTAGGGGAGAGTCTTGGTTATGCTTTGCCGCGTCGTTTTTGCATTCATCGTGTATGTATACATAGATTGCCATTTATTGAAGTATTTTGATGGTTTAACCAGAATTATGATAGGTGATAATCTCATAAGATAGCCATAATGTGAACACATCAAGTAATATCTTTTTTTCTCATTGTGAATGGCTTCTGCCAGTTGTGATTTCTTGTGAGTTTTCCGATATATGCCTCACGGGCTTCAGAAATATAGAGTCGTTCTAAGTACTCGTTTGTGTTCAGCCCGGGTGTTAATCCTGCGATGGGAAAATTCGATGGAAAATTTTTGGTGCAGTGCAATGAACTGTTGGATGCGTAGGCTACTCAAAGAACGCAAAACGGACTCCTTATGCCGTGCTCGGCGGATGTCCAGCACAGGGTTTGGAAATAAATAGGCGAATGAAGTTATTTTAGAACAACTCTGTTTACGGATGTGTTCCTGGAATTTTCCTTTATAAAAACCAAACAGACTGAAAAACGATACATTTCTTTCAATGCAGGGGACTCATTGATTCGGATAAAAATATATTCAGAACCGGTGTATCATTATATTATCACACCTCACTGTTCAGATGTTTTTGGTTGCCCTTAGTATTGAAAAACCAACGCTCCAGTCTCAAAACCAAAGAGGCAGGCTGCATTCCGAGGCGGCAGGTTTTTGTTAACGATATCCAAACGTCGTGCCAAAGAAGCGGTTTAGGGCAATGAAGGCGAGAAATTTTAGAGGATACGTATTTTTGCATACATTATTTATAAGTGGGTGGGTAAAAATAGGATAGCTTTCTGCAACCTATTTGCCATAGACAGCGAAAAATTATGCCGACCAACAAGCACGCAGCGTTTCGATATCGGGTCTTGGACACCTGTTTTCGGCGGCCGCGCCACTGGACAATAGCCGAACTAGTGGAAGAAGTCAGCACGCAGTTGCGCGAAGCGTTTGGAGTAACCTCGGGAGTAAAAGAGCGCATGTTGCGCTACGACATCAGCCTGATGCGGAGCGACCCGCCGCGCGGCTTTGGTGCGCCCATCGTATGCCGAAACGGGCAGTACTTTTACTCCGACCCAAATTTTTCCATAGAGAAAAAACCACTGACTGCGGACGACATACACACCTTGCAGGAAGCCTTAGGGCTGCTGCAGCAGTTTAACGGATTGCCCCACATGAAGGCACTAAAGGAAATGATCGTGCGGATAGGAGGCTGGGCCAAGGGAATAGCGGAGCGCGCTATAATTCAGTTTGAGACGAATGAACAGGTGCAAGGCTCGGAGTGGATAGGGGCGCTTTATGCAGCAGCTCTCGAAGAGCGAGCTGTCTGCATCGATTATCACCCCTTCATCTTAGAACGCGCTTCCACTTTTATTTTTCACCCCTACCTGTTGAAGGAATACCGCAATCGGTGGTTTTGCTTAGGACTAAACGAAGCTGAAGGCAAGGTGCATACTTTAGCTTGGGACCGCATTCGGCACGTAGAGCTCTCCCAGAGGCCGTTCATACCCAACACTTTTTTCGACCCGCAGACCTACTTCCAGGATATCGTTGGAGTTTCACGCCCTGACGACGGAGTCTTGACTGCGATTTCCTTTGAGACTACGCCGCTGCTTTCGCGGTACTTAGAGACAAAACCCATACACCGATCGCAGCGGTTAGTTCAGAGATCGGAGCAGCGCGCTTTGTTTCAGATAGAGGTAATACCCAATCAGGAACTGTATGCCGAGTTTCGGCGTTTTGGCCGTGCGGCGCGCATCGTGGCGCCGGAGTGGGTGCAAGCCGCCGTTCTTGCTCCAGGCGGATGGGGCGCTCTTCCGGAAGAAGAGCTGCCCTCGCTCGTTGTCTGTGAACTGGTATCAGCCTCTCCTATGTGAGGTTGCTGCTCGGTCTTCTGCCTCTTGAGCAGCGCGACGTCGGTCGCGGAGCACAGCAATGCCGGCGTTCAACTCAAAACCAATGAGCAGAATGGCGCAGTTCAGCTGAAGCCAGACCATAAAAGCGATGAGTGCACCGATAGAGCCGTATACCTTGTTGTAGCTGCCGAAGTTGTCTACATAGAAGGAAAAGCCCCACGATACCAGCAGGCTTAGGGCAGTAGCCAACCAAGCGCCGGAGTTAAAAAAGGGAAGCGGTCGGCGGGTGGCAGCCCCATATCGATAGATGATGGAGTAGCCGGTATAGAAGAGCGCGATGATGACCACCCATCGAAAGGTCGAGAAGGCGAGTCGGGTAAGAAAGCCGACTTTTATGAAAGCAAAAAGGGCTCCTAACAAGAGGTCACCTAAGATGACCAAGACGACATCGCCAATGAGGATGAGCCCTAATAGGAAGGTGAGCTGCACAGCAACTAAGCGCTTTTCCAACAAGCTGCGGCGCCTAAAGGTGAGGTGGTGCTCTTTTTCAAAGCCCTCCATGAGAGAAAGCATCCCGTTAGAGGCAAACCAGACGGCTAAGAAGAAGCCCAAGGAAAGCAGTCCGCTGCGCTGCCGAGTAGCGATGTCTTCAATGGTACTGAAGATGAGCTGGCCGGCGCTCCCCGGCATGACGCGCTCGATGGCTTCGGCCAACACGTCGTCGAAAGTTTCGTACAGCGGCGTGTAGGCCAGCAAGGTAAACAGCACGATGATGGAGGGGAAAATCGCCAAAAAGAGGTTGAACGCAATACTGTTGGCCCGCGTCATGAGGTCGTCGTTGCGCAGCTCGTCGCGAATAAACCCAATCAAGTAATACAAAGGAATGCGCTTGAGCCCCGGCAGCGAATGAGTTTTAGACCAGGCAAGGATGCGCTCCAGCAGCGGGTGGTGTATTGCGTAATGTCGTAGGCGTTGCAAGCGACGTTTGGGCATATCCTCCGTATTGACCTCGGTGATAACGGAAAAATCGGGCGGACCTATTCTTTAGGGTTGGGCGGCACTCCGCGCCGCGTGGAGTATCCGCGCTCTTCTGCGAAGGTGCGCAATAGGTTCTCTAAGTCGAGCAGGGGTTTGGGCCGATCTATAGTGCCCACCACTTGCTTGGTCTGACCGCGACGCACTGCCGTGAGGGTCGACCAAGGCGCATCGACGACCTCCGAGGCGATGCGGTCGGGATATCGCCAAAGGTCGGTCTGCTTGAGTTGCTGTCGCAAGCGGCGCAACTCCCGACGGGTCAGCTGAAAAGAGGCTTTGCCTTGTTTTTCGGCAAACTGTTTTCCCTCATACTCCACGCGCCCGCTGGTGTAGACGCTTAAGCGGATGACCGGGCAATAGCCGAAGCAGCTGCCCGTCTGGAGTTCGACGAGCAGCTGCTCGCCCCGCAAGCTAAGGCTCGGACTGCACATTGTGCCGCCCATAAAAATAGCTGCTAAGAGGATGAAAAGGCGCATAGCGGTAGTCGTTAGCGTTTTTCGCGCTGCAGAGCGATGCGTCGGATGGCGTGTACGAGCCGATCGAGATCGCTCTCCATGGTATATACGTTGGGCGTGACGCGCACGCCGTCGATGTTTTGCCATACAATCGGAACTGTGTGGATCTTGGCCTCGCGGAAAAGCGCTTCCGAAATGTCGTTGCCCGAAAGGCCCTCGATGCCAAAAGTGCCGATGGCACAGCCCCAGCGCGGGTCGAGCGAGGTGTAGAAGCGGATGCCGGGCACTTCTCGAACGCGTTCCATCCAATAATTTTTCAAGTGATGCAGCCGCTGCTGCTTGCGGGCCGTTCCAATCAAGTTATGTAAGTCGAGCGAGTAGCCGGTAGCCATTTCTACGGGGAAGCTTCGCGTGCCGAGGCTTTCGAACTTTCGAATGTTGTCGCCGTCGGGCTTGTCGTTGGAGAGCAGGGCCCATACGTTAGCGATCTTGTCGCGTCGAATCCAGAGCATGCCGTTGCCAAAGGGCGCGCACAGCCATTTGTGCAGGCTGGTCCCAAAGTAATCCGCGCCCAAGTCGGGAATGCGGTAATCGAGCAGTGCGAAAGAATGGGCACCGTCTACGATGACTTCGATGCCGCGGGCATGAGCAGCATCGGCAATGCGTCGCACCGGTAAGATCTGACCGCACCAGTTGATGACGTGCGTCAGGTGCACTATCCGCGTCTTCGGAGTGAAGCGCGACACGTAGGCGTTCACCAAGTATTCCTCGTCTTCACTGGGCAGCCGCAGGTCTACCCAGCTGAGGCGAATACCGTCGCGTTTTTCACGCTGCTTCCAAGCGTTCATCATGTTAGGATAGTCGAAGTGCGAAAGCACCACTTCATCGCCCGCTCTGAGGTTCAGCCCGAAGATAATCGTATTAAGGGCTTCCGTTGCGTTTCGGTTGATGGCGATCTCTTCAGGATCGGCGCCCGCCAGCTCTGCTAAGCCTTGACGAAGCGGCTCTCGGTCTTGGTCGAGGATGCGCCACATGTAGTAGGAAGGCGCCTCATTGCACATTCGGTTGTAGTAGTCCAAGGCATCCAACGCGGCGCGCGGCGCTGGGCAAACACCGCCGTTGTTGAGGTTGATGAGCGTAGGGCTGGCGGCAAAGGCAGCCCGTATCTGGCGCCAAAAGTCGCTCTCCGGATCCCCCTCCATTGTTGGCGCAGGAGCAGCAGCGGGAAAGAAGGCGGCCTGGGCGTCGGTGTGCAGGGCTAAGGCCCCTAAGGCGAGGGCTGTCTGGCGAATAAAGCTACGGCGGCTGACCATACGAATGCAATTTGACGAGTGAAAGGGTTCAGATAAAGATGTCCGTTGGAAACAAATTTCAGACATTCTCCTGGGCTGTTGCACATAGAAAAACTACGGCGTGGCGTCGAAAAACCAGCCGCGCGGATATCGGCTCAGTTTTTTAGAGCAGAATGCCCTCAGTTGCTGGAGGGTCCGCTGGCGCAGGTAGGGCGTCTTGGTATTGGTCAGCACGGGATATCCGCTCAGCAACACCGGTTGGTACAGATGTTGAAATCGGGTAAATCGGAGCGTGCGGACACGATGGATCTGCACGTCGAGGATATGGGCGCTGGTTTTGCTTACGCTGGCGCTTTCCTCCTGAGCAGCCGTGAGCCAGATGTCGCCCTGCGGATAGCTGCTCCTGTAGGTGCGTCGCACCTGTACTAAGGGCTTGAAATGCCCTTCGGAAGTTGTGTATCCTAAAAAAGCGGGTACAAAGCCCTCGTCGCTTTCCGGAGAAGGCAAAGGGTGCTGAAGCAGTTGCGGTATCGCCTCGACGGTAGCCGCACCGATGTAGGCAGCTCGCCTCGCCCACCCCTCGGGAGGCATCCCTAACGAGGATAAGATGGGCGTATCCTCCTCAGATAGGACACCTTGCTGCCAGCGCTCTTGGGCCGCCAACGTTGCCCAATGCGTGGAGGCCCACACCAGATGCGTCATCGGAGCAGTAAGCAGCAACACCTGTGCCTTAGGGCCGCGAGCTATGGCGATAGGCTCATCGGGCAGCAAAAGTGTACCTTCTGGAGCAGCCCACACCTCGGCGCGAAAGCGCAGGCGTTGTAGGTAGTTGAGAAAACTTTCACTAAAACAAGGACGGCCGCTGTCGTCTCTAATCCTGCCTAAGCGCTGAATGAGAAAGGGCGAAATGCGAAAGTGCTGCACCAAGGTCGAAAGCAATCCCGCTCCACAGCTGATGACGAACGGCCCACGCGGCCGATAGCGCAAGTGAAACCAAACAGACTGGTCATAAGAGCCATCGTGCCAAGCAGTTTGCGCCAAAAGAACAGGGCCCAGTTCGCTCAGCCAGTCGTAGTCGAGAAGATCGCTTGCAGGAGATGGCACAGAGAAGGTATTTAGTAGCGCGGTGGTCGTAAAGATATCAGAACACCCGTAGAAATGAAAAAGACATTTCCTCTGAAAGCAGGATTTCCCTCTGATAAATCTAACCAGCGGTGCCCTAATCGGAGGCGCAAACCGACGTAGGAATCCTCAAAAGACTTGGTATGGCCACCAAGCGCCAGATCTATTTCCACACTAGCAGTATAGTGCCACCCATCAAACCGAAAAACATCGAAATAGTAGCCCGGAAATTCTCCTTCTTCGTCGTCGGGCGGCTCAATGCCGCTGCGCCCTACCGCTACCACGGGCCCCCATTGCAAGCGCCCTTTTCGATAGAGAATATACCCTACTTCCAGTTCGGTCGATGAGAACTGGGCAGGGTCACCGCCAAACCATTCAAAACCTTCGTGCACTATAGAGCGCCGTAGCGATACCTGAGCTACATTGAACCGAAGACCAGTCGCCCAACGTTTGTAATGGACAAAAAACGCTATGTCAGCACCCAAGGGTGGACTCAGAGAGCGGTACAACCCTCTCGACCAGTTTCCAGAAAAGAACAAACCGTCGAAACCGAAACCCCAATTGCTGACCTTCGGCACATGGTACATCCGGCGCGATGCGAACCCCCTAAAGCGCGAGTTTGGGTAGTGGCGCAAAAAGGCATCCACACGAGCATCGAAGTCTGCTTGCGCCTCTGGGGTCGCATTCAGTCGCAAGAGGTATTCTATCAGCAACGTTCCAAAGGCGCGCTCTTCGGCGCTGAGCAAGGCCCGATTCATCTGGGTAAAAAGGGCTGCGTGCTCTACATACAGCTTCCGGTCCACCACGTCGAATAAGCTGTCCTTTAGTGGTGGGACACTTCGATCCTCTAACAGCACTATGTCCGGATAATGCACTACTTCTTCGAAAACCGGCGCATAGTTCCCTAACCACAAATACAGCAGCCAGCGCTCATCCCAGTACAAGCCGATATATTGCATGCCGCTTAAGCGCTGGAGGGAATCCATCCAAAATTGCACTTCGCCCCTATCGTCGGTCACAAATGCCTGAGCCACCTGTCGTCGGCATTCGGCAATGCGCGCTAAGTACCCCTGGTTTGGAAAGGTGTCGACCTCTGTTTCTTGGGCGGTGCCGGTAACCGCTAAGACTACCGATAAGAAAATGACTTGGAGATAACGCATACAACATGCAGACGGCATAGGCAAAAATAGGCATAAACGCGCATCGGGAATATGTGGGTTGCAGCTACAAATGTTGGGTTTTTCCGAAGCCATAGGGTAACAGCATGCCAACCTAATCCCATGGCCACGGCCTCGGAGAGGCCTGACCTTCTATTTCTAACACGAGAAAAAATCTTTTTCAAAGAAACTATTTCGGTACAATGCCTTCCCTTACATTCGCCGCGAAGGAAACGGTTCACCGATTACAGAGCACTTCACCATGAGAAGAGGACTTGTTACTTGGCTATGCTTTTGCGCGGCGGCGGCAGTGTGGGCCCAGATACCCAATCCGGGCTTGGAGAGTTGGCAACAGGGCGGACCGCCGGCATACGAATACCCGACGGGCTGGGGTACGGTGGCGCGTGCGACTAACGGGTTGGCGATCACGTGCGAAAAGAGCACCGACAAATACGCCGGCAATTTTGCGGCGCGGCTCTTTACGCGCGATTTGGGCTTTGCGCGCATTCCTGGACTGCTTTTTACGGGCGAACTCGACATTGCGACCACTAGTGTGCGGGGTGGTTTTCCGTACGATAGTCGTCCGGAACGGCTCACGGGCTACTACAAGTACACTCCCGGAGCAGGAGACAGCTGCGCCGTCTTTGGTTTCCTGACGCGCGCCCTGCCTAACGGAGGTCGCGACACGGTGGCGATATTTTTTTGGCAGGGAGGCACTGCAGCGACCTACACACCGTTCTCTATCCCACTGGTCTATTTATCTAGCGCGAAGCCCGATACCGGCCTGATCGTCATCTCGTCTAGTATCAATCCGGCCATGCCGGCGCTCAACAGCGTCATGTGGGTAGACGAACTGAGCTTTGAGGGCAGCGTGCGCACGAAAGAGCCGGCTTCGCTGCTGCCGGTGCGTCTGGTGCCCAATCCCGCGGTGGAGGCGGTGCGCCTTATCATGGTGCACGAAGGGCTGTTGCGCGTGTGGGTGGTCAATGCCGCTGGGCAATACGTGGAGAGCCGTCTGCTGTACAGCGGAGAGCGAATTTCCGTTGGGCATTTACCGGCAGGAACGTATTTCTTGCTCGTAACCGATGCCGTGCGCGCCCAACCGTTGGGCTATGCTACCTTCCAGCGCCTGTGACTGCTGCTGCCTACTTGAGGTAGTGTTGGGCGAAAAACTCGCGATAGCCATTTAGCGTCTTGTTGCGCAAGATGCGGCGATAGTTTTCCTGTGTGATGGGGAAGAATTCCTTTCGGTACGTCTTCTTTTCCGTCTCGCCGAGGAAGTCGCGGCGGTCTTTGACCTCGTGGTAATAGCGCATAGCCTGTTCCTTATTGTCGAACTTTCGGATGACTAAGATGGGCGTGTTGATGTCGGTGCCTAAGAAGATGTTCGACAGGCGGAGTTGCTCCAGTCGGTGGTGTTCGCGGTTGTAGTCCGAGATAGCGATCTTGATGTCGTCGAGGGGGAGGTCTGAGCCGTAGAGCACGACGAGGAAGTAGTGGAGCTTGTCGTCGTCCAAGGTGAAGGCATTGTCGAGGCTGGGTTCGGGGTTGCCGGACGCAGCAGGAGCTACTTCGTAGCCTTCGCACGAGATGACGCGCGAGATCTCTTTGGCGCGGGTAGCTTCGGCGCTTTCCGGATAGCGGGCGATGAGGTCTTTGAGAGCGCTGCAATAGGCGCCTTGTCCTTGGAGTTTGCCGGCACACATGGCGCTCAAGAGGATAAACTTGGGCATGAGCGGATGGGTGGTGCCGTAGCGCTCTACAGCCTTTTGGCAGCGTTCGAAGGCCGTCTGGCAGTCGCCCTGTTTGAACATTTCATAGCTGAGCTCGTAGTAGCGCATGGCTTCTTGCTCGCGCTCGCGCACGCTTTTGAGGAAGTCCGGGTCTGTCAGCACGCGCGTATACGCGCTATTGGGGTGGTGGGTAGCCAATAGGTCGTAGTAGTATTTGGCTCGTATGCTGTTGCCCAAGTCAGTAAAGGCCAAATAGCAGTAGTACCACGTCTCAATTTGGTGTTTGGCGATATCTGGATATCGGCGCTGCAACTCCTCTAAGGTGTTGGCGCAGCGCTGGTGGTGTTGGAGTTTTTCGCGATAGAGCACGCCCAAGTTGAACATGGCCTCGTAGGTGGAGGCGTGGATGACGGCGAGTTCTTCTTCGCTTTGTGGTATGCCTTTGAGGATCTCTTCCACATCGGTAGAGAGGGTGACAGCAGTCGTGTCGGCATTGGCGACGCCAGCCACATCTACGGGTGCTCCTGTCTGGGGGCGATTGCTTCGGCGCCAGTTGTCTTCGAGTTTGCGGTTGCCCCAGACTTTAACGAAGTCTTTTCTGCCCTTTTTGAGGAAGGCCTCGTTGTAGAAATAGAAGGACGACTGCTGGCCGGCGATGGGAGTCGTAGGTGGGGGTGTGGAAGCGGCGGGAGTTTCTTGGCCTGCAGAGGTAGCTTGTTTAGTTTCTTCTTCGCGCTGTTTTTGGAGGCGTCGGGCAAA
This sequence comes from Lewinellaceae bacterium, assembly GCA_037445225.1. GTDB lineage: Bacteria > Bacteroidota > Bacteroidia > Chitinophagales > Saprospiraceae > M3007. The sequence continues at coordinate 79,006 of JBBIKW010000004.1, forward strand.
TTCGAGGCGCTCCTCGGGCGACATGCGATAGATGCGGAGGATACTGTCGTTTTCCGCGATGCGCGTGATAAGGCGTGCGATTTCAGTCAGGTTATTGGCGTAGCGCTGTACGCGGGCGAAGCGGGCGTCGGTAGGCGGCAGTACGGTTAGCGTGCTGTCATAATACTGCTTGGCAAAGACATAGGCCTCGTCTTCGAAATACAGGTCTGCCAACAGGAGATACGCCTCGCTGCGCAGGAAAGTGTTTTGAGCGGCGTGGGCGAGCGACTGTTGGAGCGCCGTGATAGCGTCGTCGCGACGGCCTTCGCGCAGGTAGATGCGCGCCATGGCGAAGTAAATCTGGTCGTGGTACTCGGTATTTTTCTCGTCCTTCGTCATGCGCTCCAGCTGCCGGATGGTCTCTTGGGCACCAAATCGCTTGTACGCATAGCCCGCTTGCACTTGGCGCAGGCGCGCGTTGAACTCCATCTCGTAGGTGGGGTTGCTGGCGATAGCGATCTCTAGGGCTTGATAGGCCTTTTCGGGTTGGTTTGCCTGTTCGTATAATTGAGATAAAATATAGGCCAGCCGAGCGCGCTCCCGCTTACGCGAGGCATGCTGAACGGCTCGCTCTAAGGGTGTAATCGCCTGCTCGTAACGCTTTTGCTTGATGGACAGGTACGCCTGCGCCACATGAAGATCTTTTCTTAGTTCCGAAGGGAAATAGGGGTCTTGCTCTAAGCTTCGGAAGAGGAAGTCGGCCTCCTCGTACTTTTGGCGCTCGGTCAAGGTGCGCCCATACCAAATCATGGCCAACGGATAAGCAGCGGTGCGCTGCAGGAGGCGCTCGTAGGGGTTCTCCTGCGGTAATAGGGGGTCTTGCTTAGTGGTCTTTTTGCTGGAGGCCGTCGCCTGGTTGTTGCTGTTGGGCTTGTTGGATGCTTGTTTGCCCTTTTTTGCTTTGCTTGCCTTACTTTTTTTCTTCTTCTTGGGCGATTTCTTCTTCTTTTTCTTCTTTTTCTTGGTATCTTTTTCCTTCTTATCGCTCTTCAGTTTAGATTTCCCGTTGGGATTGTAGTGCTCGCGAATATAGCGAAAAGTGGCTTCGGCGGTTTCGTAGTCGCGCTTGAGGTACTGTGCCTGCCCCATCATAGTGTAGCAGTCGTCGACGAAGTCGCTCACGCGGTGCAAGACGATGGCGTGGGCCGACTTTTTGATGACGTTGTCCAAGTTGGCCAGGGCGCTGGAGGGCGACACCGCAGCGTAGGGGTAGAGCTCGAGCAGTTGGTTGTAGTTATCCTTGTGTTGCGCCTCTAAGTCGGCTATGGTAAGCCGAAGCAGTTCGTCGGCGTTGAACCAGTAGTTGTACTTGGAGGTGAGGTTGTGATAGTTCTTCTTGAGCCAGCCTACCTCGTTTTTCTTCTTTTTCGCCACACAGCTCAGGGCGACCAGGGCGATCAACAAGAGGCAAGACGACAGTCGGAGGATAGCCATAGAAATAGGTTGCAATAGGTATGGTACGAGCACTATTTTTCTGCAGTGCATGGCGCCATCATCTGCAGCGGGGTTGCCTGCGCCTCTGCGGGGCCCAGAAGCAGGGAATTTTTTGCCGCTAAACGCGCGCTTTGCTCGAACTTTGCACGCGCTCGCGCTTGATTGGCGCAGTCCTTTTTGGCAAGCCCATGCAAAAGTACTTTTTAGCGGCCAAAAACTTCTTGCTGTCTTTTCGCCGACCGGCGGGAGAGTCGCGCAGTTGGCTCGATCGGCTGCGCGACCAGTATCGCTTGGTGATTGTCAACGACGAAACGTTCGAGGAAGTCTCTTCGATAAAGTTATCTCCTTTGAGCGTATACATCTTTTTGAGTTCACTAGTCGTGGCAACGGCCACATTAGTGGTACTGTTGATCGTATACACGCCCCTCAAACGCTATATTCCGGGGTATGGCGATTTTCAGCGCGACAGCGAGATTGCAGCGCTGACGCGCAAGGCAGAGGCGTTGGAAAAGGAGGTGCGGGCCCAGCAGCTGTACAACGAAAACCTGCGCAGGATACTCACCGGCGACCTGAGCGCCTTTAGTGAAGAAGCCGTGAAGAAGCAAAGCAACACCAGTGGACTTCGCTCAGATACGACCTTGCCGCTTGGTGCTATGGGGGAACTCGGCCAAGGTGCTTTGCGCAGCACTGCTGCAGAGGAAGGGGAAGATGGCGCCGATAGCGAACGCCCTTCCGGGCTTCCTATATTATTAGATAATGAGAAGCGCATTGAAAACGTGCTCTTTGTCCCGCCGGTATCGGGGGAGATCACGGCAGCCTTCGACCCGGTCAAGAATCATTTCGGTATCGATATCGCCGCACCCAAAAACACGGCGGTAAAGGCCGTCGCCGACGGCGTGGTGATTTCGGCGGGCTACACGGTAGAGACGGGATACAGCATTGTGATCCAGCACCCCTACAACATCGTCACCCTCTACAAACACAATTCTGTATTGCTCAAAAAGGTCGGCACGCCGGTGAAGGCGGGCGAGGCCATTGCGCTAATAGGCAACTCCGGCATCGAGTCTTCAGGTCCACACTTGCATTTTGAGCTGTGGTATCGGGGCCAGGCGGTAAACCCGACAAACTATATCGGCTTTCGATAATCCTCTATACAAAGGGCAGCTGGACTACCGTAGCTTCCAGCTGTTTGTTGCCGGCGAAGATAACGATGCGGGTGCCCGGCTCAGCGTATTTCGCCTTGACGTAGCCCATGCCGATAGGTTGGTCGAGCGTGGGCGAGTGGGTGCCCGAGGTGACGCGTCCGATCTTAGCGCCGCAGCGGCTCGCAATCTCGTAGCCGTGGCGCGGCACCCGTCGGTCGTGGACGACAAAGCCTACCAGTCGGCGCTTGACGCCCTCTGCCTTTTGCCGCAAAAAGCGCTCCTTGGAGGGAAAATCTTCCGCTTTCGCCAACTTAGTAATCCAACCGAGCCCAGCCTCAAGGGGGCTGGTCTTGTCGTCGATATCGCTGCCGTATAGGCAGTACCCTTTCTCTAAGCGAAGGGTGTCGCGCGCGCCCAAGCCAGCGGGTTTTATCCCCCATTTCGCTCCGTGGCTCATGATTTTATCCCAGATCTTGACGATGTCGCGATTTTTCGCGTATATTTCGAAGCCGCCGGCGCCGGTATAGCCCGTGGCGGAGACGATGACGTTCTTGCATCCGGCAAAGCGCCCTCGGCGAAAGGTGTAGTACTTCATGCCTGCTAAGTCGATGTCGGTCAATTTCTGCAGGATCTCGGCTGCGCGAGGGCCTTGCACAGCGAGGAGACTCGTCCGGTCGGAGATATTTTTCAGCTGCACATCAAAGCCCTTGGACAAGCGTTTGAGCCAGCGCCAGTCCTTTTTCTCATTGGCAGCATTGACTACTAACATATAGGTCTGGATCCCTTCTTCTGTCATTTCGGGCACGTCGTCGAGGCGATAGATGAGCAAGTCGTCTACGATGCCGCCCTTTTTGTTAGGTAAACAAGAGTATTGGACATCGCCCGGTTTGAGGCGGCTGACGTCGTTGACGGTGACGCACTGCAAAAAGCGCGTGGCTTCGCGTCCCTTGACGATAAACTCGCCCATGTGGCTGACGTCGAACACGCCCGCATTGTTGCGCACGGCGTGGTGCTCCTCCGTTATGGACGTGTAATAGATGGGCATGTTGTAGCCGGCAAATTCGGCCATTTTGGCGCCAAGGGCAATATGGCGCTCTGTGAGTGGCGTGTTCTTCATCGCGTTAGTTTTTCAATAGCGCATGCAATGTGTAATGCGGGCAAAGGTAGACACTCAGTGGATTTCTCGCTGGACGCGGTATTTTTCGAAGCAGAAAGCGATAGGACAAGTGGGGCTACTATTTTTGCCCACAGGCGCCGTATGCGCTGGGACAATATGAATCCAATCGCTTCGACTCCATCCGACAAGCCTATGCTCCGCAGGCCATATCTCTTTCGAGCGGCATCGCTTGTCGCAGCAGAGAGCACGCGCCACGGCGGCGTGAGCCCGATGCCTTATGCGTCACTCAACTTGGGCAAAAGCACAGAGGACGCCTGGGAAAACGTCCTCGAAAACCGGCGGCGTTTCTGCCGAGCCTTAGGCGTGAGCCCGGAGCAGTTGGCTTGGAGTTATCAGGTGCACGGCAGCGAGGTGTGTGCAGTAGAACATCCCGGCGGGTGTTCGGGTTACGATGCGCTCATTACGCGGAAGCGCGGCATCGTGCTGGCGGTATCGGTAGCGGATTGCGCTCCGGTTTTGGTATACGACATGCGGCAAAGCGCTGTAGCGGCAATCCACGCCGGCTGGCGCGGCGCTGCGGCGGGCATCGTTCTAAAGGCATTACGGGCGATGGCAGAGCATTTTGGCACTCGTGGGTCGGATTGTATCGCCTACATTGGCACGTGCATCGATGCCGACTCTTTTGAGGTTGGACTGGAAGTAGCTGCCCGATTTGAGGCGGCATTTGTGCGCCCTCAGATTGGAAGTGACCGCTATCTTTTAGACCTCAAGTCGGCCGTGGCAGCGCAGCTGCTTGCCGGTGGGCTGCCTCCCGACCAGATCGAGGTGTCGCCCTACTCTACGGTGCTACACTGCGAGGACTACTTTTCGCATCGCAAGTCGGGCGGTCGCACAGGGCGCATGTTGGCCGTCATTGGCCTGCGCTGAGCGCTATAGATGGTGCCTCTCACCCGCTAAGCGGTGCCGACGCGGGCGATGAGTACTTTATCGATCTTGCTCTTGTCCATGTCTACCACTTCGAAGCGGTAGCCCTCCGCCTCAAAAAAGTCGCCCGCCTTGGGTACCTCCCCCACTTTGTAGAGGATATACCCGGCCAAGGTGGCATAGTCGGCGTTGGGATGTTCGAACTCGGCTATAGGCACGATGGTTTGCAGCTCGTCTACCAGGATACTGCCATCGACCAACCAGCTGCCGTCCTCTCGCTCCACGATGGGCGGCTCTTCGACATCATCCAAATCGGGCAAGTTGCCGAAGATGCTCTCGGTCAGGTCGTGCAGCGTGATGATGCCCTGCATGGATCCGTATTCGTCGACGACGACGGCGAAGTAGTTGCGCTCGTTGCGAAAGCGCTCCAATATCTTAAGGGCATTCATAGTTTCGGGGATGTAAAGCGGAGGGGTTGCGATTTGGCGCAGGTCGAAGTCGGGCCGATGGACGCTGTCGATGTAGTCCCTTAGTTTTACTACGCCGATGATGTTTTCAATTGTGCCGTCGCAGAGCAAGAATTTGGTGTAGCCGCTTTGGCGGATAATTCGGTCGTTTTCCTCTAGGGGCGCCTGGGCATTCAACCATTCCAATTCGTTGCGGTGCGTCATGATGGCGTAGGCGTCGCGGTCGGCAAAGCGAAGGATGTTTTGGATAAATTCGCTTTCTTTTTGCTCCAAGACGCCCTGCTGATTGGCCTTTAGCACTAAGTTTTTGATTTGCTCCTCAGAGACGTGAGGTTCCATGATGGGCTTTTGAACAAACAATGCCAACAGTCTTTTTCCCACATATTGCAGTAGGGCATGTGCCGGTCGGAAAAGTCGCAGCGGCAAGAAGACGATGGGCCGGACAAAGGCGGCCGACCCTTTAGGATATTGGGTACCCACATAACGAGGTATCCACTCTCCAAAAAGCGACACCAACAGCGCGGTGATCAACAGCACTGCTCCTGTCGAGAGGACGGACGCATACGGCGCCAGCCCAACCGCGCCTGATAAAGCCGGAGCGAACAGCCCGCCTAACCTGCTGCCGGCATAAAGCCCTTCTACCAGCGTCCACAATATCAAGGCAAATTGAAGCACTTCTTTTTCTTCCTCTGTCGGCGCAGTCGTCTCCGCAGAAGCGCTTCCCGATAGTCTACTCGCCGAAGTATGCCCCCCTGCGTTAAGTGTTGTCTTAGCCAACACCAAAAGCCCGTGTAGCCCTATGAGTAGAAGTAATATACCTATGTCCATGCAAACACTGGGCAAAAATAAGGCTTCTCAGCGGCATGCGGATAAAAAGGCATGCGCCCTAGGCTAATGTTAAAAAATGTTAAAAGTGAAAAATTTTTTGGGATGATATGCAGTTAGCCCCTACTTTTGGCTCTGTAAAAACGAATGCGCCATCCATTTCAAAAGCATTAGGCCTATCGGATATAGCTTGTACACGACATCAAACGCTATTTGCCTGTAAAACAACAATCATTAGCGTATGCAAGCTATTCCCGTTCTGGCCAGCGACCAAGAGCTGATTGCTCGCTACATGGATGGCGATGAAAGCGCCTTTGAGGTGCTCCTTCACCGCTATAAGGGGAGGATCTACACCTCTATTTACCTTTTCGTGAAGGACCGAGCTCTAGCAGAAGACATCTTTCAAGAAGTCTTCATCAAGATAATCGACACGCTGCGCAAGGGGCGCTACAACCACGAGGGCAAATTTGTCCAATGGGCCCTGCGCATTGCGTACAACCTATGCGTAGACTACCACCGCCGCAACAAGCGCCGCGGGCACGTGGGCAAGTCGGAAGATTTCGACATCTTCGACATCCTGCGCGTGGAGGGCGACGGCCCAGATACCCAGATCATCCGCAGCGAGACGCACCAACGCGTGCGCCAGCTCATCGACGCCTTGCCGCCAGAGCAGCGCGAGGTCGTCATCTTGCGCCACTACGCCGACATGAGCTTCAAAGAGATCGCCGCGCTGACCCGCGTGAGCATCAACACGGCCTTAGGGCGCATGCGCTATGCTTTGATCAACATTCGGAAGATGATGGCGGAAAAAGCCGTCGTCCTTCAGTAAGCGATTTTAAGAAACAGCGAGCCTGACCGGATGAGCACGGCACCATCTAACGAGAAGGTGCCGTGCTCATTAACTTTATCGAAGGGCGAAGGTGTATTTTTGCCGACCACTTGTCCACACCTATGAGCACTCCTGTTCGCATTAGTGTTATCATCCCGACCAAAAACGAAGCCCAATATATCGGTCCTACCTTAGCCCAGTACGAGCCGCTGTTAGAGGCGATAGGGATGGAGGTGATTGTCTCGGATGGCGGAAGCACTGACGGGACATATGAAGTGGTGCAGCAGTTTCAGGCGCGCTGGGGAGCCGATCGATTGAAATGGGTGCAGCGGCCAGGCAAACAAAATATTGCCATGGGGCGCAATGCCGGCGCGGCCCTGGCGCGCGGAGCATTTCTCTTTCACACCGATGCCGACGTGCTCATTCCGCGGATTGCAGATTTTTTTCAGACGCTTCTCCGCAGCTTTGAGCAACATCCCGAATGGTTGGCCGCCACCATGCCTATCTGGGTCTATCCGCAAGAAGCCAAGTGGATCGACCGCCTATACCATTTCCTGATGAACCACTGTATCTACGCCTCCTTTTATGTAGGCGTGTACTTGTCTAAGGGCGAGTGCCAATTCGTGCGCCGCTCCGCCTTTGAGCGCGTGGGCGGTTACAACGAGGCTATCGTGGCGGGCGAAGATTGCAATCTCTTTTACCGGCTGCATCGCGAAGGGCGCATCGCGTACTTGCGCCATCTCTCCGTCCACCACTCGCCGCGGCGCTTTCGCAAGTACGGGTATTTGCGGCTAAACCTCATTTATCTGCGCGAAGCCCTGTCGCTTTTGTTCTTGCGCCGCTCCTATGTGGAAGAGTGGAAGGCGGTGCGCTAAGACGTCCGGCACTTCGCCAGTTTTTGCCGTTTTTTGCGGGCAAAAAGGAGTTCCATGCGCGTTCTTAAGTTCGGCGGCACTTCGGTAGGCACGCCGCAGACCATCCAGGACTTGCTGCTGCCTGTATTGGTGGACTATTACCGAAAAGGTCAGCACCTTACTGTCGTCTTTTCGGCTTTCTCCAAAGTCACCGACACCCTTATCGAGGCGGCTCAGCGGGCGGCACAAGGCGACAATACGTATTTGATGCTGCTGAAAAAGCTTCGGCAGCGCCATACAGCAGCCTTAGAAGCGCTTATCGCCGCCGAAAACCGCCCGCCAGTATCGGCGAATTTGTCGGAGCACTTCGACCAGTTGGAACACGTGCTACAGGGCATCTACTTGCTGCGCGAAGCGTCACCTCGGTCGTTGGACTTCGTACTTAGCTTTGGGGAGCGCAATTCCGCCTTGCTCCTCGCGCATGCCCTGCGCCAAGCAGGGCCGCCGGCAGAATATTTGGATGCGCGCCGCATCATTCGCACCGATGCGCACTTTGGGCAGGCTCGGGTGGATTTCGAGCAAACTAACGCGCTCATTCGCCAGCACTACGCCCAGCACCCAGACACCGTCCAATGCGTCACCGGATTTATCGGCAGCACAGCAGATGGCTTGACCACGACCTTGGGGCGCGGTGGCTCAGACTACACTGCGGCGATTTTGGGTGCAGCGCTGGATGCAGAAGCGGTAGAGATCTGGACAGACGTCGATGGAGTGCTGACGGCCGACCCGCGGCGCGTAAAGAAAGCCTTTTCGCTGTCGGCGCTAACGTATCAAGAAGCTATGGAGATGAGCCACTTTGGAGCGAAGGTGATCTATCCGCCCACCCTTCGCCCCATCATGGCTAAGGGTATCCCCCTGCTTATCCGCAACACCTTTCATCCGGACTTTGAAGGCACTTATATTGGGCCATCAGTATTGACCAAGCCGGGCGACCCGCCGGTCAAGGGCCTGTCCAGCATTCACCAGATCAGCCTTTTAACTTTAGAAGGCGGCGGCCTCTTCGGCGTTCCGGGCATAGCGGCGCGGCTCTTCAGCGCCTTAGCGCGCCACGGCATCAACGTCGTGCTCATCACACAGGGTTCCAGCGAGAGCAACATTACATTTGCTGTGTCGCCCCAGCAAGCTGCCGATGCCCAACAGGCCGTAGAGCAAGAGTTCGCCTATGAAATACGTTCTGGAAGTATTGAGCCGCCGCGCGCCGAACACGACCTATCAGTGGTAGCTATCGTCGGTGAAGGGATGCGCTATACGCCAGGCATCTCGGGCCGATTGTTTCAAGCGCTGGGCCGCAACGGCATCAACGTCGTGGCCATCGCGCAGGGGTCGAGCGAGCGCAACATCTCGGTAGTCCTTCCCGCTGCCGACGAAACTAAAGCGCTCAATGCCATACACGAGGCCTTTTTCCTGTCCGACACCAAGAGCCTCAACTTGTTTATCGTGGGCGCAGGGCTCATCGGTAGTGCGCTGTTGGAACAGATCCGCCGACAAGCGCCTTTCTTGCGCGAGCACCGACGCTTGGAGATACGCGTAGTCGGCCTGGCTAACAGTCGGCGCATGCTTTTTGCTGAGGAGGGTGTCGATTTAGGGCAGTGGAAAAAGGCCTTAGAAACGGCAGCCGAACCGTTCTCCATGAGCCGCTTTGTCGAGCGCATGGAACAGATGAACCTCCCCAACGCCATTTTTATTGACAATACTGCGGCAGAGGAAGTCACGCGGTACTACGAGCGCATCTTAGAGGCCAGCATCTCCATCAGCACGCCTAATAAGCTCGCCACGTCTGCCTCCTGGGAGCAGTATCGGCGGCTCAAGCAGGCGGCGGAGCGCCGCGGTGCCTTGTGGGGGTACGAAACCAACGTAGGCGCTGGGCTCCCCATCATCAGCACCTTGAACGACTTGATCGCTTCAGGCGACCGAGTGCTGCGCATAGAGGGCGTATTATCGGGCACGCTGTCCTTCTTATTCAGCCACTTTACGGAAGGGAAGCGGTTTTCCGATGTCGTCCGAGAGGCGCGCCAGCGAGGGTTGACAGAACCCGACCCGCGCGAAGATTTGTCGGGAGCCGACGTCCGCCGAAAGGCGCTGATTTTGGCGCGCGAGATGGGGCTGCCGTTGGAGCTGAGAGACGTCGAGGTAGAAGCGCTGCTGCCGCCGGCGTGCTGGGAAGCCTCGTCCGCAGAGGCCTTTTTAGAGAGGTTAAGCGACTACGACGCGCATTTCGAAGCGCTTCGAGTCCAGGCAGCTGCTCAACAGAAGGTCTTGCGCTGGGTAGCCCGCATCGAAGACGGACAGGCCGATATCGGCTTGCGATGCGTCGGAGCCGAACACCCCTTCTTCGCACTGAGCGGCAGCGATAACATGGTGGTTTTCACTACAGAGCGCTATTTCGAGCGCCCTTTGGTCGTGCGGGGGCCGGGCGCCGGTGCAGAGGTAACGGCAGCAGGCGTCTTTGCCGAGACACTCCGCATGAGCGCTGCCCTAAGCGCGCGCGGATGAGAACCTCTCACCTCAAAAACCGGGGCGCAGAGGTATTGACACCGGTATTTCGACAGCGCGAAGGCGCCGGCGCTCGTTGAGGCGAACCGAGCGGTGTTTGAACAGCTGCTTCAGGCCAAACCCCACTACTAAGCCGGTGCCTGAAATGATCGCCGTCTGTGCCGTCAGAGGATAGTCGTCGAAGACGGCGCCGATGAGCGAAAAGCCCGCCCACGAAGCGCCAAAAAGCATGAGCATGGGCCCAGAGGCGCGTACCAAGCCCGGATATTGGAGGCGAATGGCGTACACCTCGCTCAGCGGCACGTACCGCCCATCGAACGACACCCGCTGGGTCTGCATGTCCACATCCGAAATCAGCGAAGTGCGCCAAAAGGTATCGCCCCTAAATCGATAGGTCAACTCATCGCCTGCGTAAAACTTGAGCGTCCGCGCCCGATGAGCCCGCTCGTACTGCACGAATTTTTGTCCGAACAGATGGGCTCCTAAACCGAGCAGGGCTGCCGCGATGAGCCCTATCCTTTTCATGTTCATGTGCAACCGTTTTTTCTGCCCTAAACCTACGCTAGAACAGACACAAAGCCGGTTTGAAAATAGCCCATCTGAGCAGAGCGCCCTATTTTTCCTGCGGAGCATAGCGCTGCAAATACTCGTCCTCCTTGCGCCGCATCAAGGCTTGCTGTTCTTCCGTCTCGTCGGTGTACCCAACCAAGTGCAACAGGCCATGCACCATCACGCGGCGGAGCTCGTGTTCAAAGGGCAAGCGGTACTGTTGAGCGTTGTCGCGCACGCGGTCTACACTGATGAAAACATCTCCGTATATATGCCCAACAGGAGCGTAGGGAAAGGTGATGACGTCGGTGTAGTAGTCGTGCTGCAAGTACTGTCGGTTGAGCTGCCGCAAGTACTCGTCTGAAGTGAAGATATAGGTCAATTCAAACACCGGGGCGCTTTCTGCCGCCGCTACCGCCTCTAACCAACAGCGCAGCGCCTGCTCGTTCGGTAGATTTAGTTCTATATCTTCGCAGTGAAAGGCAATACACCCTTTCTCTGCGCCCTCCAACAGCGGTTTCAACGACATCTCACTCGGTGCGGTACAGCTTAAAGTGCATCTCCACGGTGCGTCCGCCGCGCATAAAGCGACAGTCGCTGCTCAAGTGCCGCATGAGGAATATGCCGCGTCCGCCACATTCCCCAATGCGCTCTGGACACGTCGGATCGGGCACCTGATTGGGGTCAAAACCCGGCCCTTCGTCGGAGACGCGGATGGAAAGGATGTTTTTTTGCTGCCGCAGCGAAATGCTCACGCGCTTGCTGGAATCCCCCTGATTGCCGTGTACCATAGCATTGGTCACCGCCTCTGTTAGGCTCAGCAAGATGTCGTTGCACAATTCGCCGGGTAAATTGAGCCGGGAAGCTACATCGCGAACGAGCGGCTCTACTTGTCGGACATTTTCTGGGTTGGACAGAAGCGTCAGGCTTTTGTGTAAGTTGCTCATTAGCAAGTCTTGAGTGTTAACCCTGACATCTGGCAATGGGGCGGATTAAAAGAAGAAACACAACGCAAGTTAAGACTTTGTTAAGACTTTTGCAAGGCCTTTTAGAGATTTTTTTTCTATAAGGGTCGGTATAGACGAAAAAACGGCGCGAAGTAACGCTTTTTCGGCACAAAAGGTTTAAGGATTTTCTTGGTGGGAGGCTTCTGCAGCGAGTACAAAGCGGATGTTGCGCTGTAGGCCTTGCAGTTTGGCGCGTTTGACGGCCGACTTTGAGAACAGGCGCTCGAACACATCGGCGGTGATCTCTATCCAATCGCGTTGGGTCATGTGCAACAGGTCGGGATGGGGTTCGAAGGCCGGCTCCTGGTGGCGCTGAGCAAAGCGGTTCCACGGGCAGACCTCTTGGCAGATGTCGCAGCCGAAGATCCATCGGCCTATTTGGCCGCGAAATATTTCTGGGATCTCTTCGCGGAGTTCAATGGTCAAGTAGGATATGCATTTGGAGGCGTCGAGCCAGTAGCCTTGGGGATGGATAGCTTGGGTAGGGCAGGCGTCGATGCAGCGCCGGCAGGTGCCGCAGTGGTCTTTTATGGGGTCGTCGTAGGCCATCTCGAGGTCGCAGATGATTTCTGCTAAAAAGAAGTAAGAGCCCATTTTGGGGTGAATGGTCAGGGTGTGGCGGCCGTTCCAGCCGATGCCGGCGCGTCGGGCCCACTCGCGCTCAAGGACGGGAGCGCTATCGACGAAGCAACGCCCTTGGATGGAGCCAAATTTTTCCTGCATACGCCCTAAGAGCGTCTTCAAGCGGCGTTTCAGCACGCGATGGTAGTCTTCTCCGTAAGCGTACTGGCTTATCCGAAGTGCGTCGGGGTCGGCGGGTTTTTCGGGGTTGTGATAGTTAAACCCCAAGCAGATGACTGTCTTAGCGCCGGGTACCAGTTTAGTGGGGTCGATGCGCAGGTCGAAATAGTTTTCCATGTACGCCATTTTGCCGTGAGCACCTTGGCGCAACCACGCTTCCAGCCGCCGCGCTTCGTCGTCCAATCGCTCGGCGCGTGCAAAGCCGACGAAACAGAAGCCCAGCTCAAAAGCTTGGTTTCGCACCCATGCTGCCCGCTGCTCGGCTGTCATACGGCAAAGTTACGCGCGCTCGCAGCGCTCGATCGCCGAGCAACTGTCTAAAAGGAGGTTGCCCGCATAGGGGCGCAATACGCCCGGCGCGTAGTAAGCCTCCAACACGAAGTATCGAACTGCTTGCTTAGGGACAAATTGAAAGTCGTACTGCCGCCACTCGCTGTGGGTAATGAGTGGAGAGGAGCCCAACAGCTGCAGCTTCTGTGTCCCATCGCTGCTCCACAAGCGCAGGCGCACGGGTAGGTCGCTGCCTACGTATTTGGGTGCATGCGCCAAATAGATGGAAAAGGCATAGCAGACACCGGGCTGCAGCGGAGTGCTCAGCAGCTGCGCAATGTCTTCTACTGTGCCGTCCCGGCGGGTCACCAGCGCTAAACAGCTCTCGCCCTCTCTCGGCGGTGCCTGTACGCCCCAGGCGCCCGGCATGATGTCGGGAGTGCTTCCTCGACCAAGCACTGTCCAGCCCTGCGGCACTCGGGAGGGGCCGGGAGTGTCCTCAAAGGAAGGATTTTTCAGGGCTATTTTGTTCACGGCGCGCTGGAACCCCAGGCCAACGAAAACTGCTAAGGAGAGAATCAGCAAGCGAACTGACCCACTTTCGGACAAACAGATAGCCCACCGCAGCGCTGCAACGCAACAGCTCCTCCGCCTCCTGCAGCGCCAAAAGAGCCGTCTGCTCTGTCGCCAAGACTCAACGGCTTTCCAGACTTCTCGCTTCATGACGCGAAATCTTTAGGCTAAAAAACAAAGTTCCGTCACCCTACCCTATCGCAACAAGGTTACTGTTCCGCTTTTGGTGCGCTCTTCCCCTTTGCATCGATAGCGCAACCGATAAAGGAAGATGCCGGCATTGAGCGGCTGCCCCTGAAAGGTGCCATCCCAGCCGTCGAAGACCGAGGCAGCCGCAAAAACGCGCCCGCCCCATCGGTCGAAGACCTCGAAAGAGATGAAATCGTCTATCACATATGGATTGCTGATGGCAAACACGTCGTTGCGCCCGGGCGACGAGGTCGGTGTAAAGGCGTTGGGCAAAAAGATAAGGTTGCAATCCAACGTGTCGGGATCGATGACCGTAACCCGAAGCGTATCGTACGCCGTACAGCCCTCGTGGAGAAAGCTGAGGCGGTACAGCGTCGATACTGTCGGAGTAAGGATCGGTTCAGCACCATTCGGCTCGGATACGCCATCCGCAGGGGCCCAATTCAGGTTCTGGGTACACGTGGGGTTGGTCAACACTTGAAGAGCATTGCCCAAGTAGAGGATAGTGTCGTTGGTAAGGATGCGGTCGGGCCGAACGTATAAGGCGCGCACATCGTCTTGGGTCAGGGCCCGGCTGTATACGCGCAGCTCATCGAAATCGCCGAAAAACGGCTGGTCTAACAGACAGATGGGCTCACCTACCTTGAAAATTGCCCCCGACGTGAGGTCGATGCGCACCGTAGTGGTGCGCCGGTCTTTCAATTCGCCGTTGACGTAAAGCGAATAAGAGGTGTTGTTGCGCACCAGCGCGATGTGTTGCCAGCAGGCGGTCGGGTCGAGGTCGCCCGTTACCGTGACAAAGAGCTCTTGATTTTGTACCAAGCCGGAGCTGATCTTCCGACTCTTAGGGTTGTAGCGCACCCATAGGGCCTTGGCGTCGGGATTACAGGACTCTTGCTTGGAAAGGATGACCTGCGATCCGCCGGCATTGGGGTTGACCGGACCGGGTTTGAGGTAGAAGCTGATGGTGAAATCGCTCAAGGAGAACACATCGCTTAAGGGGCCGACGAAGAAGATCGCGTCACCAACACCATCGAAAGCGATAGCGGAGTCCAACACGCCGCAACGGCAAGCGGGGTCGCCGACGAAAGCCCCCGTCGAGCCGTTTCCACTTTCATCCAATGCCTTGCATTCGCCAAAGGAGAAAAAAGCCACTAGTTTTTCATCGACCTTTTGGGCGAAGGATGCCACATAACAGCTGCTCAAGAGGCAAAAGAGAAGAGTCCGCATGAGTGAGTACTTGTTTTTGAAAAGGACAAACGTCCTCAAAGAGCGCAAAGTATGCCAAAAGGCTGCCCGAGAAATGCTCTGTCGACAGTTAAAAGCGGAAATGTACAAGGTCGGCAAATTGCCGAATGCGGTCTTGGATGAGGGACTCATCGAGTTCCAAGAGGCGCTCTATGCTGAACTTTTCTACGCAGAACGACGCCATAGCTGAGCCACAGATGACGGCGCGGCGCAGGTTTTCCATCGACAGGTCACCTGTGCGCGCGACCCAGCCCATAAAGCCACCGGCAAAGGTGTCGCCCGCTCCCGTGGGGTCGGTCACGTCGGCCAACGGCAAAGCGGGGGCATAAAACAGCTCCTGTTCATAAAAAAGCAAGGCGCCGTGCTCTCCCTTTTTCACGATCAAGAAGCGCGGCCCCATGGTCAGGATGGCGCGAGCGGCGCGCACCAAGGAGTGCTCGCCCGACAGTTGGCGCGCCTCCTCGTCGTTAATGGTCAACACATCGACGCGCCTGAGCACTCGTTGGAGGTCTTCCCAGGCGGTGTCCATCCAAAAGTTCATAGTATCGAGGGCGATGAGGCGCGGTCGATGTTCCAACTGGTCGAGCACGCGCTGCTGGACGCGCGGAGTGAGGTTGCCCAGCATCAGATACTCCGCCCGTCGATAGCGGTGTGGCAATACTGGGTCGAAGTCCGCCAACACGTTGAGTTGGGTCTCCAATGTATCGCGCAGGTTGAGATCGCGATAGTATTTGCCCGACCAGAAAAAAGATTTTTCGCCCGCTCGCACTTGTAGCCCTTCCAAGTCGACACCGCGCGCCTCTAAGGTTTGAAGCATCTCCTGCGGAAAGTCGTCACCAACAACCGACACGATGTGCACCGGTCGCACGAAATAAGAGGCAGATAGGGCGATATACGTACACGCGCCGCCGACGACGCGGTCAGCGCGACCGTATGGGGTTTCGATGTTGTCAAAGGCAACGGTGCCAACGGCTACTAAGCTCATAGCGGATCAATCGTTTACCGGCGCGCAAAGATGCAAAAAGCTCTAAGCGGCATGCTGTGTGGAGCAGGAAAAACCGCCTTAACGCCGCTTACCAGACCTATTTTTCCTGTGCAAACTCACGGCGCCAAGACAGGAGAAACATAGTGACGTTGAACAGCAGAAAAAAAAGGTTGTTGAGGCCGGAAAAAAGAATGACGTGCTCCATTTTTCGGACATCCAACAAGTACAGCAAGCCTATCTGTAGGGGCAAAACCAGCGGCACGTAGAAGCGATTGAGCGACAGCCACGCCCTGGCCGTGCATATTTGGTAAACCACTGCAGCCAACTGCCCTAAGGCACTGGCCAACAAGAAAGGCAACAGGTAGTCGTTCAGCCCAGCATAGTTGGACCCCAACAGCCACAGCAGCGAGGGCGGATGCATTGCTGCCCAGAGCAAGATAGGCAAGATGAGCCCCATGGCAGCCAGCAAGGTTTGCAGCGCTTGCCGCAATACTCGCCGAGGTGTTTGCGCCTTGGCCAAGTCCGGCAAGATGTACCCGCCTACAAAGGCTTGAAAAATGCCAAACAGCACGCTAAAGCGGCCCAAAGCACCTATGTCGGCCAAACGCTCCGCAGAGGAAAACCACGCGCAAAGCAAGATGGCAATTTGCCCTTCGAACGACCAGTACAACGTGCGCAGGGCATTGCTGCGCACCAGGGCGCGCATAGGAGCTGAGTACCGCTCTTCCCATACAGCTGTACCGGGCAGCAGAGACCGAGCCGAGCGAAAATGGGCCCAGGCATTCAGCGCCAAACAACAGGCAATCCATCCTATCACGGCGCTTGCCGATAGGTGCCACTTCAGCAGAAGGATGACGCCAATCCACTTGAGCAGGGCGCTGAGCAAATCGTTTGCCAACAGGCTGCGCAGTTTTTTAGCCAATTGCAGGGCGATGGCGTAGAAATTCGCCTGCATTTGCACCCACGCTGCCGCTAACACTACAACAGTCAACCCCATAGCCGAGCCGATGGCTACGCCAATGCGCGGGAACTGCCAGCAGCAATAAACGGCAAAGGGCAGTGCGAACCCTATCCCAATGCGGTTGCGCAGGCGCTGAGCCGAACGCACCACCGCCCCTAACGCAGCCGTATCCGGCCAGACACGGCCACCCATGCCCATCACCGCCGACGTCAACCCCATATTCGTAGCGTTGACGGCAATAGACAGCAGCGAAAAAGTCAGCGAATAGACGGCGTAATCTTCTTTGTTCAAACCGCGCACCAACACAAAGCCCGTAAGGGCATTGATACCCGTCAGCGCGACTTGCCCCAAGGCAAAACGCCAGCCCTCTCCTCGCCCTGCAGCGCGATGGTTTAACCGTATCCTTAGGCGGCCCAAAAACGCAGGGAACATCCAACAAAAGGGGCTAACATTTCCGCACGCCGGCCGTACTTAGCCTGCTGCCGAGGCAGCGCGATGGTGCATTTGCTCTAAGCGGCGTTTGTAATAAAAATAGGTCTCCAGCTGCGCCCGCACCGGTATGTCGCTTTGCGTGCGCCGGTATTGGTTTAAAGAGCCGGCCTCTAAGCTGCGCGCTTTGACGTTGTCGTCGAGCTGTAGCTGCAAGATATCGCGAATTTCCGCCTTCAAATCCGGATCGTAGATGGGAAAGGCCGTCTCGATGCGGTAAGATAGGTTGCGCTGCATCAGGTCGGCGCTCGACAGGTAGAGCAACTCTTGGCCGCCGTGATAGAAGAAAAAAATGCGGGCATGCTCTAAGAAGCGGTCGACAATGCTGATGGCCTCGATGTTTTCGCTGATGCCTTTTAGACCAGGCACCAAACAGCAGATGCTTCGCACTATCAACTGCACTCGGACGCCCGCCTGAGCCGCCTCATAGAGCTTGCGAACCATGTCGCGGTCTTCCAAACTGTTCGTCTTGATGACGATGTGCGCCGGCTGCTTAGCCCGCGCCGCTGCAATCTCGGCATCGATAAGGGCGTAGAGCCCTGAGCGCAAGTTGAACTTGCCCACCAACAAATGCTGGAATTCTTGGCGCGGCGGCTTGATGTTTTCTAAAAAGGAAAACAGGGCACTGACCTCCGCAGTCAAGCGCGGGTCGGCCGTGAACAAGCCAAAGTCCGAATAAATCTGTGCTGTTTCTTCGTGAAAGTTACCGGTAGACAAGTAGGCATAAAGGCGCGCCTTGCCGCTTTCGATGCGGCGCACTAAGGCGAGTTTGGAATGCACCTTGACGCCGGGAAAAGAATAGTGCACCCGTACGCCGGCGCGCTCCAAGCGCTCTCCCCACTCCAGGTTAGCCGCCTCGTCGAAACGCGCCTTTATCTCGACGAATACCGACACTTGCTTGCCACGGCGAACGGCCTCCATGAGCGCCTCCATAATTCGGCTGCGGCGCGCTACGCGGTATTGGATGATCTTGATGTGCGTCACTGCCGGGTCTTCGGCAGCGCGCTGAAAGAAATGCACAACGGCATCGTAGGACTGATACGGATAGTGAAGCAGCTGGTCTTGGCCGCGAATGAGCTGGAAGGGCGACTCCACCTGATGCAGATACGGATGAGGCAAAGGCGGCAGCGGCTTGTTCTTGAGGTGGTGCAAGCCAAAGTCGGGAAATTTGAAAAAGTCGAAGTTGTTGTGATAGCGCCCTTCGGGCAGCATGTCGTTTTTCCTCAAGTCGAACGTGTCTTTCAGGTAGTCCAGCAGATGCTGCGGCATTTCCCGGTCGTATACAAAGCGGCTGGTAGGCCCTACTTGCCGTTTGGCTAAGCTGGCTTTTATCTTCTCCACTAAGTCGCCCGAAAATTCATCATCGATATACAGTTCGGCATCGCGCGTCAGCTTAATGGAGTAGGTGTCTTGAATGTCGTAGCCAGGAAAGAGCCAAGAGACCGAATGCCGAACGATGTCGTCCAGCAGGATGACGTCGTGTCGGCCAGGCTCTGAGGGCAACGGGACAAAGCGGGGCAGCTGGTCGGAGGGTATTTTCACTAAGGCGTATTCGCTGCGGGCCAACGGCCTTTTTTTGGGCAGCAGATGCACGGCCAGATACAGGTGGGCGTTGGCCAAGAACGGCCGGATGCGGCGTTTGACCAACAGCACCGGCATCACAAAGGGCAATAGGTGGTCGTGGAAGTAGTTTTCCACAAACTTGCGCTGTTCGGCATTAAGGTCTAAGCGGCGCAAGATGTGCACGTTGTGTTGGCGCAGCTCCGGCACAATTTGGTCTTCAAAAATCTGGGAAAACTCTTCCTGCTGTTGGTTGACGATGCGATGGATTTCGCGAAGCACTTCCCGCGGCGAGAAGTCCAGCTCCGCCTTGGTCTTTTTGCCCACTTTTTTCAGATTGCGCAGGTTGGCCACGCGGATGCGAAAAAACTCGTCGAGGTTCGAAGAATAGATAGCCAAGAACTTCAAGCGCTCCAATAAGGGCACGGAGGGGTCTTTGGCCTCCTGCAAGACACGGTAGTTAAAAGAGAGCCAGGAGATATCGCGATGAATATAGGGGAATTCCATTATTCCAAGTGAAAGCAAAACTTCGGGCAAAAGTCCGTATTTGGAAGGGAACAGCCAACGGTATCTCTGCCAAAACGAGCTGAACTATTCAAAAAGCGCCATCTGTTGCGCGTGTGGCGATAGGGGCACAGGGCCGCGCAGCTGTGCGTTGGGCAGATGGCGTCGGAAGGTAGCTGCGGCGAAGGCTGCCAGTTCCGGAGCCAACAGATTGTCCGGTTCGTGGCAGAAGAAATAGGCTTCTTCCAAACCTTGGCCGGCCCAGAGAGCGAGGCGTTCGGCCCATTGTTCTGTACGGGTAAAGTCGGTGGGATGTAGGGCATTGCCGACAAAGCGCACGAGGGTGCGGCGGGTGGTCAGGCGCATGTGACACACATCGCGGCGCCCAGCTACGTCCGTGATGACGGCGGCCGTCTGCTTGTCAGACAGCAGGTCAAACAGCGCCTCTGTTGCGGCCGGATCCGAGAAGAATGCCGGATGCCTTACCTCTACCGCCAAGGGCAGCCGAGCCGAAAAGGCGCTCAAGAAGCGCTCTATTTCGCCCAACCGACGCGGCTCGAAGTTCGGAGGTAATTGCATAAAGCAAAGACCTAAGCGCATCTGCAACTGTTCGATATGTCGGCAAAAGCGCTCCATCTCCTCAAAGGCATCGGTTAAGGAACGCGCATGGCTAACCGACTGAGGCACTTTGGGGCAAAAGCGGAAGTCCGACGGCACTGCATCGCGCCAACGCAACACCACCTTTACTTCTGGGATACGATAGTGGGTAGTGTTGTGCTCGATGGTATTGAACTGTTTTCCGTAATAGGTCAAAAAGAGGCGTTCTGGCGCCCCCGAGGGATACCAGCGCCCTACCCATGCTCTCATGTTGTACCCCGTGGCACCTAAGTATAGGCGCACTGAAGCAGGAGCTCCGCCCAAGACGGCGGCATTTTGCGGCGGCTCAGGCGCCAAGGAGAAGTCTACGTGGTCAACAGAAGGGAGTTTTCCAAAATCCATGGTTGCGTCCGTTGTCCTCTCACCATAGAGCGGCATCTATCAGGCGCTGGACAGGCGGGCTGGGTGGCTGGACAACGAGGCGCTCGGGCGTTGTCAGGGCCTCCATGCGACCTTGGTGCAGCACCAACACTCGGTCGCACATTTGGTAGAGCACACTCAGATCGTGTGAGATGAGAAGGTATGTAATCCCTAAATCACGTTGCAGGTCGATCAGTAAATTCAGGATGTCGGCCTGCACCGAAACGTCCAAGGCAGAGGTGATTTCGTCGCAGATGAGTAGGCGAGGCTGTACGGATAGCGCGCGCGCGATGCAGATGCGCTGGCGCTGCCCTCCGCTCAGTTCGTGCGGATATTGGCGGCTAAACTCGGCAGATAGGCCGATGCGCTCCAACAAGTGGATCACTGCCTGGCGGTACTGTTGTTCCGTGGCGTATAGGCGATACGCGCGCATGGGTTCGCTCAAGGTCTCGCCCACCGTCATGCACGGGTTGAGCGAACGGTATGGGTCTTGAAACACGATTTGCACCTCGCGGCGCACCTGTCGCCAAAGGTCGGCCGGCAGGGCGTATAGGGGCAGACCTCGATACTGAACGCTCCCCTCCGAAGGCGGCTGCAAACCCGCTACTACGCGGCCCAAAGTACTTTTTCCAGAGCCCGACTCACCCGCTATGCCGAAGATCTCGCCCGGATAGATCGACAGCGATACCGCCTCTATGGCCGTCTTCCAGCGGCGGGCGGCCGACCAAAAATAACGGCGCAGCGGATAGCGCACTCCGACTTGGTCTAAGTGTAACAGAGGTGTTTGGGCATACAATTGCGCGCGCCGGCGTTCCATTGCTTCAGCCGATACGGTTGGCAGGAGGCGGTCGTGCGCGTCAGCGTGGAGGGCTCTGCTCAGGCTGGGCAGGCGTCCCCATCGCTGCCGCACGTTGGGGCGGCAAATCAGCAAACCGCGGGTGTAGGGATGGTTAGGATGGTCCAACAAAGCGCGGGTTTGTCCTTCCTCTACCGCTACGCCCTGGTACAAGACCAGGACGCGATCGGCTAGGTGGGCCACCACGCCGAGATCGTGGCTGATGAGCGCCAATGCCAGGCCGTCCTCAGCGCACAGCGACCGCAGCAAGTGCAAAATGCTGCGCTGCGCCACGGTGTCCAGGGCCGTCGTCGGCTCGTCGGCAATAAGCAGGCGCGGCCCCCCCGCCAGCGCCATGGCAAGGAGTACCCGTTGGCGTTGGCCACCACTCAGCTCGTGCGGATAGGCGCGATAGATGCGCTCTACCTCCGTCAAATGCACTCGCTCAAGCAGGGCATAGGTCTGTCGCCGACCTTCTTTTGTGGAGCACCTCCGATGCCAGCGCACCGCCTCCTCCACCTGATGGCCACAGCGAAAGAGCGGATGCAGGGCCGTAGCCGGCTCCTGAAACACCATCGCTGCAGTGCGCCCGCGCATGTGGGCCGAAAAGGGACGCCCTTCCACCAGTATCTCGCCCTCCATACGCCCTTCTGGCGGCAGTAGGCCCATCAAAGCCAAAGCCAATGTGCTCTTTCCTGAACCCGACTCGCCCACTATTCCCAACACCTCGCCGCGATGCAGATCAATGCTGAGATCCCTCAGTACTTGCGTGGCTCCAAAGGAAACGCGTAACCCTCGAACGGAAAGCAGCGGAGAAGGCAGCACATCAGCACTTTGCATAGTGCAAAGATGGACACAATACTGCAGAGATGAACTGCCTTAAGCATAGCGCTCCTCAGCGCATTAGCACCATCTTTCCCATCCCGCCCTGGAAAAAGCCGTCTACTGCGCTGTTTTCCCAAAGGTCGAAGTCGGAACCATCGGCCTTTTTAGCTACTACTCGGTACAGGTATACGCCGTTGGCGAGGGGATCGCCGTACTGGTCGCGGCCATCCCAGCAGAAATCGCTTCGATGCGTGCCTGGGCGCAGCGGACCGAACTCTGCTTCGGTCACCTCGCGCACCACTCGCCCGCTAAGCGTTAGGATTTGCAGGCGAAAACGCGCAGGCGGCTCCGCCCCCGTTAACGTGTAATAGAAACACGTCTGGGAAGAAAATGGATTGGGATAGTTGATCAAGTGCGAGAGTGCCGAGCGGGTAACCACGCGGAAGCGTATGGTATAGTTCACCTGCCCTGCGCTATTGCCGGAGGCATCGCGGCCGTTTACCGTCATGCGGTACTCGCCGTCGGCAGTGAAGGTTGGGCGCCATTCGATGCGGGCGCGGTTTTTCTGCGGCAGCTGCGCTGCATCCGCTGGGAAGAACTGCACCGCCGGATCGCTAAAGTAAAGGCGCTGCCAAATGCCGTCAGGTCCTTGCCACTGAATAGTCAGCGCGCTGGTATCCGTTAAGGCGAGGTAAGGGTTTTCATCGCGCAGCGAGGCGACGATGACCGGCTGCGGAGAAACAATATCCCCATCGGCAATGTGGATACCGTCAAAAGTGACGTCAAGCAGTGGGTTGTACACGTCGCGAGCCACCCATACCTGGCGCACCCAAGTGTTGTTAAACAGGTATTGTTCGGGCTGGTCGGGGCCTGGATTGACTTCTAAGGTTAGCCTATGAGGCCCAAAAGCGCTCCGCGTGTCGAAGCGGATGTCAACGTGTGCGGTATCGCCAGCGGGCAGCGGGCGCAGGCGCGCAATATAGTCTACTCCTTGGCCACTTTCCCTCTCAAAACGCGCACGCACCTTCAGGCTGTCAAAACCCACAGCAGAGGAGTTAACAAAAGCCAGCGATAAACGCCCTGACTCACCTTGCTGAAGCGTGTCGCGGTGCCAGCTGAAGCGAGCACTGGGATACAGAGCTCCCTCCGGCAGAGGCTGATAGAGGACGCGCAAGTAACGCGGCTGTACCGCCGTGCGCAACAAGGTATCGGTTGCCGAGTAGCGCAACCGCAAGTACGGAAAATGTTCGGCAGGAATATCGGTCAAAGAACGCTCGTACACGCTTTCTAACGTAAACAGCAGGGAGTCGGGCTGGTTAGGTCGCACAGCTAGCACGCTCAGCGTTACCTTATCCGAACCGTTGTCGGACGCTTCGTGTGCCCAAAACAGCTGTTCCCACGCACGGGCCGGCCCGAGGGGGGGCGTATCCCATTGTCCAGTAGACCATTTGGCCTGGAACGACCGACGCAGCTGAATCACTGAGTCGATATGGTAGACCACAGTATCTACAGCATCGAACGAAGGATTGTTTTTTTGATAAATGAATCCATAAGGGTGAGGTCCCGTTGTGTAGTTTACCAACGTGCGCACTTCCTGCGCTCCCTGAGCTTCCAGGATCTGGAACAAGTTTTTCCCATAAGTCACCGAGTCAGCCGCCCAACGCCGCGGCGCATAGCCCAGGGTATCGTTCCAAGGATGTAAGGCCAAGAAGCCCACGATAAAATTATCGGGTACGACGTGCTCTAAAAAATGCATGAGCGCTATGCGCTGCAACGAATCGCGGGTATCGAATGAAAAAAACGACTTGGTGCGGGTGGGGTGAGTGTTGTAGGTACTGTTAGGGGGATTAGGAACGTAGTGCCCCGTGTTGGGATCTTGCAACATTACCGCCACTCCGTGGGTCAGCCCTTGTCCGTTAAAGCCAGCATCGCCGAAAAAGCCCTCGTAGTACGCGTTTTGCATGCCTGGAAACTTATCGCGATTGCGATAGGCGACATTCATAGCGAGAAACGCGGCGCTGCTGACAAAAGCGATGCTTCGCGTGCTGTCTTGAGCTTCCATGTGAATAAAGCTGCCTTCAGCCCACTGGCCAAAGTGCGACTGGTTCCAACCCAGTGGGCTCTTAGGCAGGTAAATGAAAGAGCGCTGTCGCCACAGGAGTTGGCCATTTTGAAGGGTGTCGCGCGCTACGCGCCAGTAGTACACCGCACTATCGCGGAGGACGACCGGCGGCTTCCAGGCGATAGCCCCACCGGTGCTGAGGAGCCGCTCGCTGCGCCGCCACGGGCTATCGAAGGTTTCCACCGTATCTATCTCAAACAGATACGCCTGCAGTGGCGCTTGCGGGTCAAGAGAGGAAACCCACAACAGCGGTGGGCTATCCCGGACGATGCTGTAATTTTCCGGAGTGATAGGCACTACGTCGTTAGCGAAAAAGACCACCGGAATACCCGGAACGCCCTGCTCGTCTTCGACGGCGTTGTTGAAAAGGGCAGCAGCAGGCTGCTCCAGCGCTGTCCCGTCGGGATTGAGCGATATGAGCAGGCGATTTTGTCCAATCTGGCTGCCTTCTGTCGGTACCTTTATGGAGACAGTCCGGCGGAAAGGCGGCGCGTCTACGGAGTCGCTCAGGCGATGGCGCTGGGTGCCGTCGGGAAGGCGCTGCTCTATGGAGAAAGGCAGCGGCTGGGCCACGCTCTCGCCGATATTCACGATGTCGAAGGTCAGCTGTAGCTCTGTTTGCTCCACAGCGGCGGGATTGGGTTCGATGCGAACGGTTTGAGGATCAACCATATAGTCGGGCCCTTCGTAGCAGTGTAAACGCACGGCGGGGTCGCCTTGCAGCAGGTTCTGATGCAGCAAAGCGATGAGGCCGGGATTGCTCGTCTTGCGCAGGTCGGAGATGGTGCGGTTGAGCGCCCACCCTATGGATTGGCCATAGTCATCGCCGCCTATGCGCTCGTAAAAGCGCCGGCCAAAGAGGTAGAGCGCATCGCCAAAGCTGAAGTACACCGAAGCGAAATAAGCGATGGCGCCGCGCTGTGGGGCTAAGACGAACTGTTCGCCAATGCCCGGCTGATAGCCGGAACAGAGGCCCGAAAAGCACCCCATAATCATCATCAAGGGGTAGCGCCCTTTGTTTTGGTACACACTAGGAGCGCCGATGTCGAAATCCACAGCCTGGGGTGATGAGTGGCCGAAGAACATCCACATGGAGACGCCGCCGTTGACCAAGTCGAGGATCTGCTCGTACGAAGACACCTGTATGGGGTCGTTCGACGTCTTGAAGAAGGCGTGGACATCGGCGCCAAAGCGGTTGCGGGCGATTACCTCGGCCATACTTTGCGTATAGCTGCGAACGATAGCGGCTTCTGCAGCGAGTCCTCCGCTATTGTGCAAGACGCGCTTCATCCACGCCTTCCCCTCCAATGTCTGCGGAGCAGTGCGACCGACCAGTTCGTGCTCCTTCAACTTGTCCAAGTATGCCCATATCTGGGCGGGTGTCGTGACAGCCAATCGACCTACAGCCAGCCAAGGTTCAGACAGCCCTTTGCCCACCAAGCCAAAGAGCATGTCAGCTCCCGGAGAGCCGTAGGTGGGTACAAAGAAGAGGGAGTCGACCAGCTGCCGCTGCACCTCAGGTCGCCGAAAAGCATCGTAGTCCAACCCCTTCCCTATGATGAGCAGGTACCGAGGCGGCTGCGGCCAATGTTTTCGGACATAATGAAGAAAGTTGCGCACAGCCAAGGGGTGGTAGCGCACGCCATAGGCAAACTCTTCATACAGCTGGCGGATATCTGCGACCAACACCTGATGGCTGCCGCCAGCCGGGCTGCGCCGATAATCGGCATAGACAGCTACAGGGTCGGCATTGCCTTTCGTTGGATCTACCCAAAGCACTGGATGGGAAAGGATAATATAGTTGGCTGGGCTGTTTCGATAGTCGCGAAAAACCGTGGGCGTAAGGCGCTCAACAGCAGTGACGCCGTTAACGGGGTGCACCAGCCACAGATGCCGCTCTTTGAAAACCGGCGGCAAGAGCACCTTGACCAAGCCCCCGGAGAGCTGGGTCTCGATACGCGTGTGGTTGACTACATCGTACAGCACAGGCAAAGCGCCGCCAGAGGCGTCGAAAGCCGCTATCTCCAAGTATTTGGCCTCAGTGGAATGGTCGACCCAAAACTCGGCGCGAGAAGCGTAGCCGAAGTGAAAAACGCGCGGATAGCGGAGGTATACTCCGGCAATGCTGTGTCGGTCGTTGCCGCCTAGAGCTGAGGAGAGCCGTACTTCAGTGACCGGCTTTAGCCGGGAAGTAGACAGCACCTGTTCGACAGGTACCACTCTCCAGCCACTGAACGCATCTTCGCGCAACAGCTCGCCGTTCAGGGTCAGCCGTTGGCGATGATTGCCCAAACCGCAAGCATAGCGGAGCATCAGACGGGCATCAGGGCCGTCGACGTAAAGGTGCTCTACCGCAAGATTGACCGAAAAGTCGCTCATGGCAAAGGTGCCGAAGCCCTCTCCGCTGAACCAGGAGTACTGGATCTCGGGCCCTAGCTGTCGCTTGAAGAGCGCGTTGCTGTACGTATATCCGACCTGCCACCAGCAATACGGCGTCGGCGGAGGCGGATTGGTCAGGTCGTTGGGCAGAGCAGTATAACGCAGCGGCGGGGTCGATGGCTCTCTTACCAAATAGTAGGCTGCCGTGTCGTTAAAAAGGCTATACCAAGGGTTTAGGTCTTCCTCAGCAGGATTTTCTAACAGGTGTCGATCCAAACTGCCGCGGTTTTTTTGGCCAAAAAATTCGACCACGTCCTGAGGACTCATGAACCCTTCGGTAGTGGTAAACAGAGGCACCTGCTGCCCTTGCGAGTAGAGGCGCCATTCAGAGACAGGAGCTTCCTGAACAGGAAAGCCCGCCGCTATGAGAGCGGCATAAGAGATGCGATAAATGCCGTCTTCAGCGACGTCGATGCGGTAGTAGGTTTTGGAGAAGTCTATCCACTCGTTACCGTAGAGCGTGTCGGAGCCCACTTGCATCTGAGCCCTTAGGGTTGCCGCCAAGGAGTATGCTAAGAGAACCAAAAGCCAGCGCATAGCGGTAGTGGGAATATGCGAGGGTGAAAGTACGTCGGTTGAGGCAAACTGGGATGCGTCAATCACGCACAAGGGTTTTTCTTTGCACAGATATGTGCCGGACAGTCTGGACCGTTTTTTTGAGTAGTTGTGTGGCTCTTATGGCCGCAGCTCAAGAGGTGCCGCCTATACGCCATTTTCCTCCTCGGACGTACGGCGGCCAAAACCAGAACTGGTCGCTCACCCAAGGCGCTTCGGGTACGGTGTACGCGGGCAACAACAGCGGAATGCTGGCTTTTGATGGTGTCCGATGGCACCTGTGGAGGTTACCCGAAGGACAGACGGTGCGGGCAGTAGCGGCAGGGCCGGGTGAACGCATTTTCTGCGGTGGGTTTGCGGAGTTCGGCTACTGGCAGCCCGATAGCGTTGGTGGCATGGTGTACCACTCGCTCAGCCAACACGTTCGCGCCGAGCAGCTCGAACGCGAGGAGATTTGGCACATCCTCGTTTGCGAGACATTTGTCTTGTTTCAGTCGTTTTCGACCCTGTATAAGTACGACTACAAACACGCCCCCACTGTATTGCGGCCGCCTGGCGCCATCATGTTTGCCCAAAAGGTCGGCCAGCGCGTCCTACTGCCCGTCATCGGACGCGGCGTGTACGAGCTGCTGCCCGACCATACCTTCCGCTTCGTCAGCGGCACGGAACCGCTGGCCAACGCTACTGTGCAGTTTATGGTGCCCGGCAGCGACAGCGCCGTCTGGGTGGGCACCGCCGAACGAGGCATTTTCGAGCTGCGCGGCGATAGCTGCCGCCCTTGGCCACACCCGCTCAACACCGTGCTGAGAAAAAGCCAACTCAACAGAGCCGTGCCCTTGCGCGAAGGCGGCTGGGCCATTGGCACCATCCTTCAAGGCGTATTTCTCCTCGACAAGCGCCAACAGCTGCGCTTTCACCTGCACCGCGAAAACGGCCTCCAGGACAACACTGTCTTAGCCTTGCTCTGCGACCGCAGCGGCCATCTCTGGGTGGGTATGGATAGGGGCATCGACCTCGTCGCACCCAACACACCTGTGGTCTTTTATACCGACCAGGGCGGCAAAATCGGCGTCGTATACGCAGCAGCCTTATGGAGCGGTCGGCTTTACTTGGGTACCAACCGCGGACTATTCGTCCAACAAGGACAAGGATTTCAATTAATGGAAGGCTCCCAAGGGCAGGTGTGGGAGCTGCGCGCAGCGGACGGGCAGCTTCTGTGTGGGCACAACAGCGGAACATTTGCCGTCGGAGTGCGCTCCATACGACGCCTGTCCAACATCACGGGGGGATGGTGTACGGTGCGCGTGCCCCACCGCGACGCCTTCTTGTTGCAAAGCACGTATACGGGATTGGTCGTATACGAGCGCACAGCCAAAGGGGAATGGCAGTTGAGCCATCGCGTTGAGGGCTTCTCCGACCCGCTGCGCAAGATCGCCTTCGACCGCAACGGCTCGCTTTGGGGCGTACATCCCAATCGCGGGCTGTATCGACTGCGCCTGAGCACCGACTTGAGGCAAGTGCTTGAATACCGCCTCTTTCGGCGCGGCGATAGCGGCTTGCCTGCCGACTACGCTCTCGACTTAGCAGTTGTCGGTGGGCAGATCATCATTACCGCGCAGATGACGCCGCTACAGGCTACAGATAGCGCCGGACAAGTGGTCTTTCGCCCATTAGCGCCGCCCAATCTGCCGCAAAAATGGCTTTGCGATGCCGGAGAGGGCTTTTTCTTCACCGACGGCTCTAGTGTTAGCTGGCAGACGCCCGCGAGCATCTACACCCTCCCAGCACAACTGGTACCCGGTTACGAGCGCATTGAATTCCTCGGCGCAGACGAATACCTCCTCTGTTTGGAAGATGGCTACGCCCGGCTGCGCCTTCAGCACCTGGCCACAAATCGACCCGGCACCGCACCGCTCCACCTGCAGTACGTCGAAACACCGCTGCGACGCTTGCCGGCAAGCCACTCCGTAGACCTCTCTCATGCGGAAAACGACCTCCGCATAGCGATGAGTGCTCCTCAATTTGACCGACCGCCGCGCTTTCGGTGGCAATTAGAGCGTCCGGACGCCTCGCCTCTTGTGAGCACTTGGAGCGAAACAGCTGAAATTATGTTGGACGATCTCTCACCCGGCACTTACCGGCTGCGCGTCGAAGCCGACACTGGAGGCGCGCCCAAGACT
The DNA here is from genome assembly GCA_037445225.1 of Lewinellaceae bacterium. Classification (GTDB taxonomy): domain Bacteria; phylum Bacteroidota; class Bacteroidia; order Chitinophagales; family Saprospiraceae; genus M3007. The sequence continues at coordinate 108,302 of JBBIKW010000004.1, forward strand.
TTGGACTTCCGCATTCGATTGCCCTGGTATCGAACGCCCGCCGCCATGGGTGCCTATGCAGCGCTGCTGGCATTGGCCCTGTGGCTATTTGAAAAGATAAGCCAAGCGCGATTGCTCCGCCAGCGCCAGCGCTTAGAAGCAGAAAAGCAGCAAGAACTGGCCCGCCAACGCATAGCTGCTGAGCGCGAGCGCTTCGCCTTAGAACTGCTTAACAAAAACCGCGAACTCAGCAACGCCGCCCTAAGCTTAGTGCGCAAAAACGAAATGCTCCAGCACCTGCGCGAACGCCTCCAACAAGCCTATCACGACCCCAATGCCCTACGCAAACTCGTCCGCGAGATCGACCGGCATTTGGAAGGCGAACACGACTGGGCCCTTTTCGAAGCCGCGTTCAACCAGGTGCACGACGCCTTTTTTAAACGACTTATGGCCGCCTACCCGCAACTGACGCCCGGCGACCTCCGCCTGGCCGCTTACCTCAAGCTCAACCTATCCTCTAAGGAAATCGCTCCCTTGCTCAACATTTCCGTACGAGGCGTAGAAAATAAGCGCTATCGCTTGCGCAAGAAACTGGGACTTCCCGAAGAGGCAAACCTGACCGAGTTCATCCTGAATTTCTAAACCACTACCGTCGAAAACGCAAACAAAAATGCCCAGAACTGAATACCTTTCCCGACTTTTGCTGCTGTCCACGTCATTCTTATCGAGGCTTTCCCACTTCTATGGAAGCGCTTACTACGCATGGCATCACTGTTCGAGCAACGGCGTATTATTTGCCCGAAGCTGCTGAGCCGAAGCACGGGAAGTTCCTCTTTGGATACCGCATCTCCATTGAAAACGGCAGTTCCCATACGGTTCAACTGCTGGCCCGGCGCTGGTTCATCTACAACGCCGTAGGGTTTGTGCGCGTAGTGGAGGGGCCCGGCGTCGTCGGTCAACAGCCCATACTGGCGCCTAACGAGTCGCATCAATACACTTCGTACTGCGAACTGGACACAGACATCGGCGCCATGGTAGGTACTTATCTGATGAAGCGCCTCGAAGACGGGGAACGCTTTGAAGTGCGCATACCGCGATTTCTCCTCGTAGAACCCACCCGACTGAATTAGCTCCTACCCAAGGAGGTCTGCTTGCTGGGCAGCACAGAGACCCTAAAATAGAAGAGGGCTACATCTAGCGCGGATGCAGCCCTCTTGCGCCTCATCTAGGACTTGAACCTAGGACCTACGGATTAACAGTCCGCCGCTCTAACCAACTGAGCTAATGAGGCATTCGCTCAAGAGCGGTGCAAAGGTAATAGGAGTGCAAAAAGTTGCGCAAGTTTCCTGGGCAAAAAATTTTACCAGGCCGACTCGTCTACGCTATCCAAATAACGCCGCACTTCGCCGATAACCGACTGTACACTATCGGTTTTGAAGGGAGAGTGCAGGCGCGCTAAACGCACTAAATCGACAAAGGAGCGACTGCCGCCAGCGCGGCACAACTCTAAGTAGTCGGCCCAAGCCGCGGCGCGGTCTTCGCGGCTGCGCTTCCAAAACTGAAACGCGCAAATTTGCGCCAGGGCGTAATCGATGTAATAGAAAGGGCTATTGTAGATGTGGTTCTGCCTTTGCCAGAAGCCCCCCTGCAAAAGAAAGGCGTTATCTGCATAATTGCGGTGCGGCAGGTAGATGGCCTCCAACTGTTGCCACACTTCTTTGCGTTGGATAGGGGTAAGCATAGGACGCTGATAGACGATGTGCTGAAATTCGTCGACAGCAGCGGCATACGGCAAAAAACACAGAGCGCTCGTCAGGTGCTTATAGCGGTATTTTTCCGCCTCGTCGCCGAAGAAGAGGGACATCCACGGCCAGGCAAAGAACTCCATGCTCATGGAGTGGATCTCGGCCGCTTCGCTCGTGGGCCAATAGTATTCGTCTAGCTCGAGATGTCTGCACGACCATACTTGGAAAGCATGACCGGCTTCGTGGGTGAGCACATCTACATCGCCGCTGGTGCCGTTGAAGTTAGAAAAGATGAAGGGCGCCTGATAGAGGGGAATATAAGTGCAGTAGCCTCCAGTAGCCTTGCCGTCGCGGTTGAGCAGGTCTAACAGGTTGGCTCGGAGCATCTGCTGAAAGAAAGCATGGGTTTCGGGAGAGAGCTCCTCGTACATTTGGGCAGCACTGGCCACGATTTCTTGGGGTGTCCCAATGGGTTTAGGGTTTCCAGAGAGAAACAAATAGTCCTCGTCGTAGTAGTACAAATGCTCCAAGCGGAGGCGGCGGCGTTGTCGTTCGTAGAGCTCGGAAGCGATAGGTACGATTTGGTCGCGTATTTGTTGGCGGAAGATAGCCACCATGTCGGGTGTATAGTCGGAGCGGCGCAGCCGAGCGTAGGCGACGGGGATAAAGTTTTCGGCACCCAGATGCTGCGCAATGCGGTGGCGGGTGTGCACCATGCGGTCAAAGATGTCGTCGAGGCGCTCCGCATTTTCGGCAAAGAAAGCCCATCGGGCAGCAGCCGCCGCGCGGCGGGTTTCTCGGCAGTCGGACTGCTCCAGCGGAGCCAAGCTGCTAAGGTTGTAGGTACTGCCTTCGAACTCGATTTGAGCATTAGCTTTTAGACGGGTATACTCGGAAGAAAGGGTGTTTTCTTCCTGGAGCTCGCCTTCCATTCCCGGCTGAAAGGCTCGAAGCGCCGCCTCGGCCAAGGTGAAGAGGTGCTTTCCCCACCGTTCCTCCAAAGCCGAGCGGAAGGGGGAAGTTAGGAGGGCGCGGTATAGCCGGTCGTTGAGGGCTTCAAACTGCGGCAGCGTGCTGTCGAAATAGCGATTTTCGGCCTCGTAAAAAGCATCGCGCGTGTCGGCTGTGTGCCGTATATAGCAGAGGCTGTACATGCTGCTGTACTGGCGGCGCAGCGCATTGATTTGCGCCAGCAGCGCGCTCTGCTCGGCTGCCGTCTGAGCGGCATCCCATTGCGCCATAAGGCGGTCAAAAGCCCGTTGCAGCTGCTCTATATCCGGCCGGTGATAAGGAATGTCTTCGAATTTAAGCGGAGGAATGTCTACGCTGGTCATACTTGCAGAGGGTTAATAGCGAGAAAATAGACTTTACAAGAGGTCCAATAGCGAGATCTGGAGTTACTTACCTTTTATTTGTCCCTAAAAAAAGAGAGATGCACAAAGTACATGTTTTGGCAGTGATCTTTTGCTATGTTGGAAGTTTAAGTGCCCAGTCAACTGCCTTTGTCGTCGGGGGCGGGCCCAGCATGGGTTTTCAGCGCTGGGACAACTCGTTTGACCGACAGCCGTTGTTCAAGTACCACGCCGCATTGGCCATTGAGTCCGTGGATAACACCGATGACCGGGGCAGTGTTTTTGCTCAGATCGGTTACCACGTCCGCGGAAGCGCCAACCGCTTCACTTTTTTTCAGGGCGTAGGCAGCCCCTTAGTCGTATATACAGAGGAGTTTCAGTTTCGGAACATCGCCTTAATATTGGGCGCTAAGCAGAAGTTTCCTTGGGGAGAGCGCAGCAAGTATTTTTACTCTATTGGGCTGCGCGGTGAATACACGCTGAGCACGAACTTGGGGGAATTGGTTGGCAACCAAAATCCAGCGATACAAATCTACTACCCCTTCGAGGGCGCGGTCAACCGATGGATAGCGGGCGCTTCGATAGGTGGAGGTGTCGAGTTTCCGTTTTCGGAGTTGGTAGGAGGGCAGTTGATGCTTTCCGTTCATCCCGACTTTTTGCTTCAGTACAATCAACCGCCTATTGAAAACGTCATTGATCCACTCAATCCGGGGCAGCGCATTCGCATTCCGGAGCGCCGCATCCGCAACGTGACGCTCGAACTCTCCTTGGGCATCCGCCTCTTGCGGAAAGTCGTCTACGAATAAAATGCGTACTATGGGCTTGCGCGCAACCCTCATCCGCCCTTTTGCCCGCGCTGTGGCTCGGCGCATCGAGCACATGGCCGCTCATGCCGTAGCTGACCAACAGAATATCTTGAAGGAACTCGTACGGCGCGGTCAACACACGGCATTTGGCAGAGAACACCGCTTGTCGGCGGTAAAAACGCCGGAAGACCTTCGGTCGGCCATCCCCCTCCGCGACTACGAGGGGCTCAAACCCTATATCGAGCGCATCCGGAACGGCGAGAGTGATGTCCTCTGGCCCGGCCGCCCCCGTTACTTTGCTAAGACGTCGGGCACCACTTCGGGCGTGAAGTACATCCCCATGAGCCGAGAGAGCACGCCGCTTCACTTCGGAACGGCGCGCGATGCGCTGTTCAACTATTATGCGCGCACCGGCAACGGGCGCTGGCTCGATGGCAAGATGATCTTTTTATCTGGGAGCCCTGCCTTAGAGTGGGTGGGCGGCATCCCTACCGGCCGACTGAGCGGTATCAGCAACCATTTAGTGCCGGCTTGGCTGCGCACCCATCAGATGCCCTCCTGGAAAACCAACTGTATAGAAGACTGGGAGGAAAAGATCGAGCGCATCGTAGACGAAACTCTTCGCGCCGACATGCGGCTCATCTCCGGCATTCCTCCTTGGGTGCAGATGTATTACGAGCGCCTGCTGGCGCGCACCGGCAAGAGCACAGTGCTCGAGGTCTTTCCCAACTACTCAGTCTTCGTCTACGGAGGGGTCAACTTCGAGCCCTATCGCGCCAAGCTGGAAGCATTGGTAGGAGGCCCTATCGACTCGGTGGAGACGTATCCGGCTTCAGAGGGCTTTATCGCTTTTCAGGACGCCTTTCCTCACCAAGGACTGCTGCTAAACACTCGCGCCGGCATGTTTTTCGAATTCATACCTGCCGACGAAGTGGGGCGCCCTAACCCCACCCGACTATGGTTGCGCGACGTGGAAGTAGGTGTCCATTACGCCGTCATCCTGCATACCAATGCCGGGCTATGGGGCTATGATTTGGGCGACACCGTACAGTTTGTCTCTACCCATCCCTACCGATTGGTGGTTAGCGGCCGGGTGAAACACTTCATCTCGGCTTTTGGTGAGCACGTCATCGGCAAAGAGGTGGAAGAGGCGCTTCTGTCGGCTGCGCGCGAAGCCGGCGTACACATCGTCGAGTTTACCGTTGCGCCACAAGTCAACCCACCAGAAGGTGGCCCACCTTACCACGAGTGGTTCATCGAGTTCGACCGTGAACCCACCCACCTAGATGCTTTTGCTTTAACAGTTGACGCGCGCATGCGCGCTCAAAACATCTACTACAACGACCTCATAAAAGGCGGCATTTTGCGCCCTTTGGTCATTCGACCTTTGCAACGCGACGCCTTTCGCTCGTTCATGAAAGCACAGGACAAGTTGGGTGGCCAAAACAAAGTACCGCGCCTCTCCAACGACCGCAACATCGCCTCTGCCCTGCAGGCGTTCGTCCAGCAGAGATGAAAACGAGTAGTCTTGTCGATGCAGGAAAAAATGCATTTCTGTGTCCGCAAAAGGTACAGATGTAGGCAGAGCGCCCTTTATTTGCAGCAATATTCTTTTTGTTGACCAAACATCGCTACCCGTGTTCCGATTATTCATTCTCTTGACTGCGCTTGCTGCTTGTACACCGTCTCCTTTGCCCGCTCAGAAGTGCTCAGAAATATCCGAATACTTTCGAGAAGGCGTCCTGGTCGAGTACACCCACTACGATAAAAAAGGCAGGGCAGAGACCATCAGTACGCATCGCATGAAGCGCTTAGAAACCGTAAACGATACCCTCGTAGCCCATGCCGACATCACTGTTCGGCGCGTCAAGGACAACAAGGAGATAAGCACCACTTCTATGCCGATCAAATGTCACCAAGGAACTGTTTTCTTCAGCATGCGCAATTTTGTCCCGTCTCCTGAAAGCGCCCAAACACCGGAGATGCAGGTGGAGTTTTCAGGCTCAGATTTGGCCTACCCTTCCTCCTTCACTATCGGTCAAACCTTGCCGGACAGCGAGATGGAGATCACCACACGCATGGGCAGCCTCACCTTGATGAAGAACCGCTTTGCGATAAAAGACCGACACGTAGAAGCTAAGGAGGCGATTACCACCCCAGCCGGCACCTTTACCTGCTACAAAATCAGCTATAATTTGGAATACCAAATGCTTGGCACGCGCACTTCGCGCGCCGAACTGTGGTATTCGCCCGCAGTAGGGACGGTGCGCTCCATCACCTACGACAGCAAGGGCCGCGAAGAGGGCCGTATGGAGCTGACGAAGTTCTCTCGATAGGGCTGTAAGATAGTATGCTGGGCAATCGTCGAGAAAAATATGGATATCACTATCCAAGAGTTGCGCGAAAGATTAGATGCTGGCGAGCCCATAGTGCTGGTAGACGTGCGCGAGCCGTGGGAACGCGAAGAATTTAACATCGGCGGGCAATTTATACCTATCGGAAGCATGCTCGAACGATGGACAGAATTGGAACCGTATAAGAACGATGAAGTGGTGGTATACTGCCGGTCGGGCGTGCGCAGCGCTGCAGCTCAAGCCCTCCTGCAGGCGCAAGGTTTTCAAAAGGTACGCAACCTCATCGGCGGCATGCTGGCCTGGCGCAGCACCTTCGGAGACGTTCCGCCGAAGTAGTTGGCGAAGCTTTATCGGGAGTATCTGCCTGGTCTTACTGGTGTTATGCATCAGCTGCAGCGGACGCCTCCAAACGCGCCTCTATCTCTTGCCCGAGTGGAGCCAAGCCCAGCGCGCACAGCTCCAACCATCGTGCACAAAGTGGGAAAATTACTTGCCCGATACTTCTTTGCCCATACGCTACTTGAGGGTCAACGTGCACATCTTGGACAACGGTAGCGGCACAGCCCACCGCCCGCCCGACTCGGCCCGACACTTCGCCCGAGAGCTCATCCGACTGGCTAACCTCACTTTGGATACCAATGTCGTCAACTGGCGATCTCCTGCTGGAACACCTGCTTTGCCCAAGCGCTACCGATACGTACTGACACCCCAGCCCCACATCCCCGGAGATGATGGCATATACATCCACTACGACGACGACCTGTACTTTTTCGTCTCCAAAGGAAAACACCAAAACAACTTCAAGCGCGATGTCATCGAGCGCTACGGCATTGGGCTCGACTCTATTATCAACATCTTCATTTTGGCGCACCATCCCGACAGCGTAGCTTCTCCTACGTACAAGGCCGATGGACAAGGTATCGCGTTGGGCACTTCCGTTAAGCTTGCCGGAGCCTTGGAACGCCCCTTTGGGCCGGAAGCCAGCGTTGGCCTGCTCCATCACGAGATAGGACACGTCCTCGGCTTGAGCCACGCCTGGATGGGCGACGGCTGCCCTGACACCGATGAACACCCCAATAAATGCTGGGAATGGACGCCCGAACCGCCCTGCCGAGACCAGGCGAGCAACAATATGATGGACTACAACGCCTACCAAATTGCCCTAACGCCTTGCCAGCTGGGCAAGATACATGCGCTCCTCTCCGATGAGCGCACCGCGTTGCGGCGCTACATGGTTCCCGCCTGGTGCACCTACACACCCGAGAAAACGGTCGTGGTGCGCCACACAGCGATGTGGGAAGGGGCTCGCGACTTGGAAGGCGATCTTGTAGTTGCCTCCGGAGGGAGGCTACATCTCAAATGTCGGCTGTCGATGCCGCCCAATGGACGTATCCTGGTACAGCCGGGCGGCACGCTCTGGTTGGACGGATGCCGCATACACAACGCTTGCGGGCTGCCCTGGAAGGGTATTTTCGTTCAGCAGCACAAGGATCAATACGGACAAGTGCGCGTTTTAAACCCACCTACTATCTCCGATATTGGGCCGCGGCTACGGCCATGAACAACACAACGCGGTTTTTCTACTGCTTACCAACTGTTCCCCTCATTGGACGATAAAAAAGAAGTAGCGCCAGAATCAAGCCGACAAGCCATACTATCCATCCGTAGTTTTGGCGAACTTTTCGTATCCGCACCGGGTTGCCGTTGGCGTCGTACTCGATGCGGATCTCATGGTCTCCATCAAGGCTTTCGACATTGATCAAGGGGATGCGAGAAAGGAAATCCTGTTTCATAATTCTTATAGAGCTCATACGATAAAACAGCAGGAGGTGCCTTGAAACGAATTACATCTAGTAAAAAATTCACCCATATTTAGCACGCGACTGCCGGTGGCTATACCTTTTTGGGCTCCAGCCACACTTTAAGCGCTTCTACAGAGCGGCCGCTCGAAGTAGCGGAGCCGCACCAGGCGCCGTTTTGGGCCTGGAGCAGCGTTTTTCGCCCTTGCAGGCGGATGGCGTAGAAGAGGTCGTACTGTTGGGCAGCTGGGCCTTCTAACCACAGGGCGAGGCCCAGTAGGCGACGGCCGGCCGAGGACTCACCGATGTATTCGCCCTCCCGACTGCTCTGCCGAATGCCTATCGAGGAGCCGTTGATGCGATAGGCTATGCGCGAGCCGGCTGGGGCATTGCGCAGTTGGAGGCGGAGGCCGAGGAGACGCCGCGGCGGGCTAAAATTTTCTCCCACCAATACACCCGATACGAAAGGCAGTTCGCCACCGGTGTGGAAGCGAACGGCTCCTTCTATACGCACACCGGCGGTCAAGGAGGTCAACTTGGCCGCTGCTTTTTGGGCATTCTTCACGGCGAGGGCGGCGTCGATGCGTCCATACCCGTAGTAGATGCTGTGGCCTTTGGCGTCGTATTCGCCACCCTCTCTGTCGATGCGCACGCAAGAGCGGCGGATGATGTCCTTCACCTCGGCGGGTGTGAGCTCGGAGTTTACCGCCAACATGAGGGCTACTACGCCGGCCATGCCGGGGCAGGCGGCGGAAGTGCCTCCGAAAGAGTTGACGTAGCCATCGAGCGAATAGCCGACGGGGCCGAGCCGGTCGGTCGTGCGCAGCCCTTCGCTCAGCGGCGCCGGATGCTGGAAGGCACGCCATCCGTAGTCGGCGCTGGGGAAGCACACCCAGAGCGCCTTCCCAAAGTCGCTATAGACGCAGCGCCTGCCGGTGTCGTTGCAAGCGCCTACGGTAATCACCGGAGGGAAGCTGACGTAGCCATCATTATCTGCTGACTCGTTGCCGTTGCCGGCAGCGAAGAGGATGACACAGCCTTTACCGTTGCGCCCCTTGGTTAGGGCGTATTCCATGGCTAAGCGGGTGCTGTCGGGCAATGGCGTAATGCGGTTATGCAAGGGATCCATCGGATTCCACCAGTCGCCATCGGCAGGGCCCCAAGAACACGAGATGACGTCGGCTCCGTGATCGGCCGCCCACACGAAGGCGTTGGCTTCCGCCATGCTGCCCAAGCCGCTGCGCAAGCGAATGGGCATGACATAGGCTTCAGGAGCCGTTCCCGAGGCGCCGTTGGGCAGCCCAGCCGCACAGGCCACGCCCGCACACGCCGTGCCGTGGTTGTCGTCGGGCAGCTTCGGTGTCGGGTCTTCGCTGTTGAGCGTTGCATCGTAAGGATGCACGATGCGGCCGGAAAACTCCGGATGTAACAAATCGAGGCCGTCGTCAATAATGGCCACCGTTACGCCCTTTCCACGCGTATACCGCCAGGCCCCCTCAATATTGACATGCTGGCTAATGAGGTGGCCGTTGATGTTTGTTTGGATGAGATGCCACTGAAGCGGGTGTGCCCCTTTGAAGCGGCGCTCCTGTACCAGCTCCGGATGGCAGTATTCCACCTCTTTTTCACCGAGCAGTTGCTCGGCAATGTCGAATACCTTCGTACCCGTCCCCTCTTCCGCTTGCACAAAGTAGGCATTGGGCGCAAAGGGCAGCTGGCTCTTCACTTTGAGCCCATATTTATCCAAGATGGCTCGACAGGTATCGGAAGGCACCTGGTCAAAAAACTTGACGAAGAAATTTTCCGTGTAGAGGACGATGTTGCCGCTCTCCACATCTTGCAAGACGCGACCAGCAAAGCGAACGCTTTCCTCTTGCTTGAGGGTAGCCCGGGCTTCATCGCGCTTAGCGAGAGCATCCTCGTCCGCGATCACCTGTCGGACGCTGACACCCGCATCGGGAAAACGCGCAACCTCTTGGGTTTCCTCTATGATGGCGCGCCCCTGGCGGCTCAGCGAGGCTTCTTCGAGCTGCTGGTTGCCCTTCGTGCGCACTACAAACAAGTCGGGGCTTTCTACCAGACTCAACGTCTGAAGCTTTTTTCCCTTTTTACCGCCAAACTTTACCTTATACATGAGAAGTGGTTGTAAGTGATAATGCGAAATGCCGACAAAGATATCGGACTCTCAGATACGGCATCGTTCTGCAGCAGAAGAATTCCTAGGAAGGCGTCGCTGCATAGATAATAAACGAAATTATCGGCCATCGAACGAAAGCCCTCGAGATCGCCTTATAGGCGCATATCCCATCTTTCAACGATGGCCCAAGCCAATAGAAGCGTTGCGCTGTAGGCGGCATAGGCGCGAACGGGCAGCCATCGCACAACCGGTATGCCCAAGTGCTGCTGTGCGTACCACGCCAGCGCAGCCTTTTCCCAGAAGAAGGCCAACACTGCCGACCAAGCTACACCGACCAGTCCCCACCAGTGAATAAATAACCAGCCCAAAACTATTTTCATGACCAGTTCCATCATCCCCACTGCTAAGATAGCGCGCGGATGGCCGTGGGCAAGCACGATAGTGTTGGGCAACAGCACCCGGCTGATGGTCAGCAAGAGATAGATGTTAAATAACGCAGCAGCTGGTTCAAAGGATGGTCCAAAGAGGTGGCGGAACAGCCAGGAGGAACAAAAGACCAAGCCAATACTTACGGGAAATACCCTTCGAAAAAGGCGCAGCGACTGTTGCCACATCTCTTCTAACCCCTCTACAGGCTGGGCAGCAATGCGAGCGGTTAACGCCGTGCTCAGCCCTGAGGCCAACGCCAGCGCCAGAGGAAACTCGCGCGAGCCATAGCGATACAGGGCAAAGATGGCTTCATCGCGAAAATACCAACCGACCAGCCAGCTGTCAAAAAGCACTACGGCTTGGCCAAGGGTCAGGTTCAGCACCAGAGGCGCAGAAAACCGCAAATACTGTCTCCACCAAAGCGGATGCCAAGACCTGCGCAAGCTGCCGGCGATCGTAGCCACACACCAAACACAGCGCAGTGCGCTCAGAAGCGATAGGCCCCACAGGCAGCCCTTCAGCCCCCATCCGGCAAAGGCCGGCACCGCCAAGGCCACTACATAGCCGCCAAAAGAGAGTAACCCCCACCCTACGAGCAAGCGAACGCGCTGCTGCAAGGCATAGGCAAATTCTAAAGGCAGGGTCGCCAAATGCACAAACAGGTAAACCAGATAGAGCTCCCATCCGGCCACCGGAAAGGAGCCTCCAGCCAAGAGTGGAAACAACGCACCGTGGCCTGTCCACAAAAGGCCGCAAATCGCAGCAGCAGTCGCGGCAAACAGAATAAATACCTGAAACAAAAAAGCCGGCCGCTCCCCTTCTGGAAGACGGCTATACGAAGGGACAATCCCTTGCAGCAAGCCATTAGCCCAGAAAAACGCCGCTATTGAACCGATAAAGAGCAAGGTTTCAAAATGGCCTATGGCTTCTATCGGCAGGGGGCTACGCGCCAACAGCACGCTTCCCAACAGCACTGCCCCCACACGCATCAGCTGAAACAGCTGCAGCGCCGCAGCCACGGAAAGCGGCCTAAAAGTCAGCATATCAGGAGGTCGTCTTTTGCTCGCGCACCCATCCGCGCAGACCCTCCATCATCTCCCCGAAAGTCTTAAATTCTTTTCGGAAAACCATACCCACGCCCATGCGCATGCGCCGCGACCCGGCCGTTAGCCCCGGCTCCGTACGGGCATACGCGCGCACCAGCCAGTTCCGGTTTTCCGTGATGCGCATCTCCACGACAATGTCGCCGCCAAAAAAGGCATCCGGAGCGTTGGTAGTAGGATGGGTCAATCCAAACTGAGAGCCGATTTGCACCGTCACCTTGTCGTCCTTGAAGCCGCTGGTCAAGCGCACCTGTACCTCGCGGCCTAAGTCGCTGTACGGTCCAGTGGGTTGGTTGCGGTACTCGTTATAGATGATGTCGAACTCCATGCGCGACAGCGTGCCGCCTACCCATTCGGAGGCCAAATCGTTCAGGTATTTCGACAGCTGGGTGCTCAGCATCTGCGTCAGGGTGCTAAACGCCGAAGGCACATAGCCATCCACCGGCTGGGCCGAAATGCCGACACTGGAAGAAGGAATGAAGGCGCCCAGCACGACGAGCCCGAACACTTGGCGCATCATCTCTTCGGGCTCTTGTCGGAGCAAGGTGAGCTTGGTATCAACGATAGATTTGAACGCCCCGCTGATGTCGGGAAAAGCCAGATCGAAGCGGATATCGGGCTTGAAAAGGTCGCCCTGCAAGTACATGATGGCCACTACCTTCGTGGGCCGGCGGGCGTTGGAGGCCATCTCTGGAAGAGCGCCCAGCTCTGTCTGGAGCAAGTTGAACAGCGTAGTGCTTTCCGTATAGGTAGCGCGCAATTGGATCTGCGCGCCAAAAGGGTCGCCATACCAAGTAATAGTGCCGCCTTCTTGAATAGTGAAGGGCTTGTTTACCCAGTTGAGCAACGTGAAGAGATAGTCGCCTTGCACGATGCGGTAGCTGCCGTACATGTTGAAGTCGCCTTCGCGACTAATGACCATGCGGATGTTGCCCGCTCCACGCCCTTTGATGATGTCGCCAGCCTGTGCGTCGAAGATGATTTGCACTTCCGCCTCTTCGGTAAGCGTGAGATTCATCTCCAAAGACAGGCCCGATGAGGGAAGGCGGAAACGCTTAGACGCATCGGCACTATCTTGAAGCGTGGAGTCAGTACGGCTGCTTTGGAAGGTGATGAAGTCGATGTCTTGTACATCGGTTCCGTTAGCACCTGCTGGAATGTAGAGGCGAGTATCGCGCCCAGTGGTGGCGCTGATACGCATATCCATTTGATCGAAGCTGCCGCTGAAAGCGGCGTCGAACCGGCCAAAGGCCTGGCCATAGAAGAGGTCGTTATCGCTCGGTTGAGTGTTGAGTACCCAGAAATTTGGGCTGATGGTTTGGATGCGGCAGTCTACCCGCCATTGGCGCAAGTGATCGTGGAGGAGGCCTCCTCGAACGATAGCGGCATTTTTGCCCGTAGCGTCCAGTAGGGTGTCGCCTTCCGCCCAGATGCGGTCGCTGCTCAGCAAGATGCGCTCGCGCGGTAGGCGAAAATGGGTGCCCAGATAGTCCAGTCGGAATTGCCCATCCAGCCACGCCTCGCCGTTGAGGCGGATGTGGTCTAACGCGCCGCCTAAGTTGGCGCGTACGTCGAGGCTACCCGCCGTCTGAGAGATATCGGGCACAAACCACTCTAAAATTCGAAGCGGCAGCGCCCGCGCCGATACCGAGGCTTCAAACTCGCCCGGCCGTATTTCTCCCAATTCGCTATCCACATAGGCGGGGACCTCGGCATTGGGCAAGAAACCCATAGCTACGCGCATTTCGTGCTTTTGACGGTCTTTTAGATAAAGCCGACCCAATATGGGCGCACGGAGATGTGCCATCTCCGCATAGCCCGAGAGTACGCCCATAGGCTCTTCCTGCAGAAAGACGGTGTCTGTAGTGATATAAACCTGTAGGTTTTTCTGCTCAAAGATGTCCTCTATTTCGCCATCAAAGTTGAAGATGTTGCCACGATAAGCGAAGCCTTCCAACTTTAGGAAGCGGTCAAAAAAGCTCAGGTCGAAGTTGGCCAAAGAGAAGCGCAGCCCTCGTCCGTCGTTGTAGCTTTCCAACAAGACGCGCTTTAGGTCGTGCACCAGATAGATATTGTAAGCCTCCCAATACCCGGGTCGAAAGCGGATGTAGTTGTCCTCCTCTAAGCTCCATTGCTCATCAAAAAGCGTAAGGGAGGCCGTGTTGAAGTGCACGTTCCACATAGAGTCGACGACAGAGAGTTCGCCTTTGAGAAAGAGTCGCTCTACGACGGAGGTCGTGTCTTCAGCGCTAAATAGGAAGTCGATGCGGTCGCGCGAGAAGTCCCCCTCTAAGCTGAAATGGCCCAAGGGGCGCGTAGGAGACAGTTCGGCCCACAGGAGGTCTGCCTTGATGCGGCCGACATCGCGGTTGAGGCGAAGGACAATTTCGGGTTGATAGGCTTGGGCTTCGCCGTAGCGCACGTGCGGGGCAAAGAGGCGGGCGTCGAGTAGCCCTTTGGAGGCATCTATCCGCACGTCCACTTCTACGTCTTTTAGGGGGCTTAGCTTAGGGTCTATCAAACTGAGCAGATTGCGCGTGTTCTTGATGCGGAGCTTCCCCTGGTATCGGTCGTTGAAGGCGACGGTATCCGGCAACCATTTTTCCAGCGTCTGATGGGCTAAGGTGGGGTAGTGGCGCTGCAGCATAAGCCAGATGTGTCGACCGAGGCGGTCTAAGGTAAAGTGGCCTTGCAGGCTGCCGTCCACCACTTCGGAGCGCAAGATAAATCGCCGCTTGCCGTCCGGCGCGGTAGACGCCGCCAACAGGAGCGAGTCGACGCGATATGACTGCTTGCCTTCTCGGAGGTGTAGGTTGCGCAACACTACAGCGCCGTAGAGGTTGGCCCAGTCCGGAGCAAAAATCTTCATTTGATGCACCCGGCCGGAGAGAGTCCAATTGCGCTCCACTAAGTTGAGTTGGCGCAAGTTGAGGTGATGCACGTCGGCCCTGAAGTCGAACTCCGGCGTGCTGGCGTCCTTGAAGCTAACCGTTCCGTCGAAGGAAAAGGCTATGTTGGGGTCGTCCATGGCAGCCCGCCCCCGGAAGACTGCTTGCTCGAAGGAGCCATCGAGCTCGATGTTGTAATAGTTGTAGCCGCGGTAATAGAGCGAGTCGATGGTGCCGCTCGCACGAGCGCGCAGAGTAGCCAACGTTAAGCCGGTGCCTTCGGCAATGTTGAACCGAAAAGAAGCCAGGCCGAACTGGTCATCGTTCATCCAGGTGGCCAGGTCAAAGTCGTGCATATACAGGAACCCCGAATAGACGGCCCGCTCCTGCCCTCCTCCGAGGTCGAGCTTCATATCTACCTGACCGTACCCTATGTCGGAGGTAAGGTCGCCGGCTAAGATGTGGTTGGTGCCAAAGAGCAGGTGATAAAATCCGCGGAAGCGCACCTTGCCCAAGGTGTTAAAGTAGGCCGGGGGGGAAAATCCCGGCAGGATGCGGCGCAACGTGTACAGGTCAGTTTCTGCTTGCTCTAAGTTGAACAGCAGGCGGAGGCGATCGCTGCCCTCCGCCAGGTCGTCGCCGTCGAAGTCGCCACGCAGCACCAGTTCCTTGCCGACGCGTATGAGGAGTTGCCGGCCGTTGAGGCGGTTGACGCGGCCATACAGCAGGCCGGAGATCTCTGCACTTAGTTCTCGGTTGTGTTCAAAAAACGGCGTGGCTTTTAAGTCGGGGCTAAAGAAGATCAGGTCGCCCAAGCGAATACGCGCCCCTTGAGCCAGCCGCCCCTCCAGGTATACGCCGTCGGTAAAGCGCTCGTAGTCGCGGTATCGGTTGTAGCGCAGCCGGATGGTGTCCGCGAGTTCGCTTCCATTAGTCTGTAAGCGCATACCGTACAGGGCTGTCAGCGTATCGGATACGTACACGCGTTGTGCCGAAAAGTGCTTAATGGCAAAGCCGCTTTGCTCACGCGCCTGCAAACGCCGCAATTGGCCCTCAAAAACCAAGTCGCTGCTGGCCCGAACGCTGTCGGCCTCCACGGCGATATCGCTCACGTCCAGATGCTGAAAGTCGATAACCCCCTCCAAAGCATGCCGCATAGGAGAAGTGTCGAAGCGATCCAAGCGGAAGCGACTGTTTTGCAGCAAGAATTGGTCGACGCCCATGCACAGAGGTTTGGCGCCAGCAGTATCGGCTGGGGGTAGCTCGGGAGAGCTTTCCTCGAGAGCCAGCCGCTGTCCATATTCAGCGATGACCAACTGCACTCCATCGAGTGCCAAGCGCCGCACCCATAGGTGCTGCTTAGCCGCATCGAAAGCACCTATGTGAGCGATACCTTCCTGAAGAAAGCCCTCTATGCGCTTGCCGGAAGGTTGGTCGTCGAGCAAAAAGCGTATGTGCCGCAAATGCAAGCGCCGGATATCCAAGCGGAAAGACGAGGGCGCATCGCCTTGCTTCGGTTCTGAAGAAGCGAAATAGTCTATGAGGAACTGCACGTTAAGGTCAGGCGCTCCTTCGCGACGTCGAAGAGCAAGGCAGGCCTCGCTCAAGGACAGCTCGTCGAACGCCAGCTGGCCACCTACCCAAGACCAAGGTCCTCCACTCAGCCCTGCTTCCAAAGCGCCCACATACAGTAGCGTATCGCCTTGCTGGTCGGACAAGTACACCCGGCTAAGGGTGATGCGGTCAAAGAAGGAAAACTGCACATGCCCGACCGAGACCTCTGCACCCCATGCCTTAGAGAGCATTCGCGCCGCCGTATCTGCCAGCCCGTTCTGCACCGGTGGAAACTGCAAGGCGAAGCCCAACGCGATGAGCAACACGCCACACCAAAAAAGCCCTTTTTCAAGGAACCTCCAAAGGCGCCGCTTCCCCGAAGGGCCTGCTGGCTCGGGCGAAGGATCGGGTACTGGAGCCGGCAATGGCGGATGGAGGTATTCACTCACAGAAAGAAATACGACTTTATTGAGGCCAATGCAATGAGTGCTGTAAAAGTTTAACCGCTTCGTTTTTCTTTTTGTTGCACAAAGAAAGCAAAAGGCTGCTCAACGCAACCGAAAACTCGAAGCACCCAACAGCCCTTGGTCGCAATAGATAGCTGCTACATAGCTGCCTGCCTTGAGGCGATCTTCCAGCCGATAAGCAAACGACAAGCGTTGAGTAGTCTCCAATACAACCTGTTTAGACTGTTGCGCCTGAATCTCTACCGGCCCTGTAGGGGCATACACGGTTACATTGATGGGATTAGCGGTAGGAATTGGCCGCCCCTTATCGTCTGTGATGAGCAAATACAACTTTTGAGGGCCCTGAAAGGGCTGAGGTACATCTACGAGGTCAAAGCTAATGAGCAATTCGCGCGCTTGCCGGGCACGAGCAGTGAGTTTATCGGCGCGCCGAACCACCTCTACCCGGAACGAGGTGGCGCGAAACTGAGCCGATTGTGTCTTCCGGATCTGCTCTTCGAGCTGCTTGGCAATATCCTCTACGCGCCCTTGCAATTGGGTGTTCTCCTCCGTCAAGCGCTGGTTCTCCTCGCGCAACTGGCGGTTCTCCTCGCGCAGCAAAGAGATGATGGTCTCGTATTCGGTCTTAATTTTTTTCAACTCCTCTATCTGCCGCTGCAAATCCTTGACCTCACGCGTCATGTCGGCCTTTATTTGCTTAATGACGATTTCCTTTTGTTCCACTAAGGTGGCCGACTGCGCTATTTGTCCCTGTAGGCTCTCGTTTTCCGTACGCAGAGCGGCATAGCTTTGAGAGAGATGGTCCAACTCTTGCTCGAGCTGTTGCTTTTCTTGCAGCAGCGAGTCTATCACGGCGGCTTGCTCGCGGAGTTCCTGCTGGTATTTCTGGTTTTTATTCCAGAAGACCCAACCGAGAGCAGCCGATACCAAAAGCAGCAAGGAGACGATAATGCTGTAGATGCGGGCATTTCCAGTTGTACTCATAGCATTTTTTATCCAGGTTAAAGGTTATAGAATAACGACTTAAAAAGACAAACCTTAGGTTGATATGCCCTGAAAAAATAGATAGCTATCCGACAAAAGGATGCATATACAGCGTTCGGGATGGGATTTCAAGGGCAACTAAGCTGCCCCATGCCTTGTCTTCCACTCGGAGAGCGTATACACAGCCGTTGTCTAAGTTGAGATAGCGGTTTTTCTCTAAATGGCGGTGCTGCTCTTCAATAACGCTTTTGGGCACCGGTGTGTGGCCGTGTAAGACGATACGGTTTCCCAACCAGTTGTAGTCGATGTCGGAATACCAGTGGCGCAGCCACAATAGGGCAGGTGCATCCGACAAGGGGTCAGGCGTGGAAAAACGCAATCCTCCGTGGACGCACAGGAAGTCACCCTCCTCATGCCACAGCGGCATCGCTTGGAAAAAGTCGAGGTATTCGGGAGCGATTTCCAGAGGGGATGTTGCGCCAAAACTGCGCAGCGTGGTGTCGCCGCCATTGTTGAGCCATAGATACATTTGGTTGGCGTCCTGCACAGCGTTCAGCAACAGCTGTTCGTGATTGCCGCGCAAGCACACAGAGGAGACTCCCTGTGCTTCGAGTTGCCAAATGGTATCTACAACACTCTTAGAGTCAGGCCCGCGATCGATGAGATCGCCCAAGAAAATGAAGCGGTCGCCCGGCTTAGGAGACAACCTTTCCAACAGCGCCCGCAGCGTGCCACAGCATCCGTGAATGTCGCCGACAACGTAAGTAGCCATGATGCGATTATTGCTGAGGACGCCCTTTTTCGAGCCGCGCCAAGGCCTCCTTAGGTTCTGCGTAATTGGGAGACATTTTCAGTGCCTGCTTATAGTCCGACCGCGCCGCTTCGAGGTTGCCCAACAGCTCGCTGGTGAGACCGCGGTAATAGTACGCCATGACAAAGAGCGGATCGGTTTTTACAGCGATATTGAAGTGGTCGTATGCTTTACTGAGCGAGTCCATCTCCAAGTACATCATGCCCATATCGAAGTAGGCATTCGAGTAGTCGGGGTTTCTGCGCACAATATCCCGATAGAGTTCGAAAGCCCTGTCGAATTCCCCGCGCATCTTGTAGAAGATCGCCTTGAACTCGCGCGCCTCTAAGTACGTGGAGTCTATCCGCAAAGCGTTGTCGAAGCACTGTAGGGCCATTGGATTGCCCTGGTTGAGATAGATGCGCCCAAGAAACATCCAGGCATCGAGGTGTTCGGCCTCGTACTGAACGGCTTTTTTAAAGGCAGCCACGGCTTTGGCGGTATCGCCTCCATCCAGCGCCACGCGGCCGGCCATAAAGAAGGCCTCCGGGTTTCGCGGATCTAAGCGAAAGATGCGGTCCAAGGTAGCCAATGCTGCACTGTGTTGGCGCACGATGAGCTGAAATTCACTCAGCTTCAGCAGCGTAGGAATGCGCTCTGGGAAGCGCTGTGCCGCTTGCTCCAACACCTCGATAGCGCGCTTCGAGTCGTTGGGGCGCGCATAGTCGATCAAGACGTCGGCTAAGAGGTGATAGTACTCGGGTTTGTCTGGATTGAGCCGAATGGCCTCCTGCAGGTCAGCCAAAGCTTCATCGAAGCCATCCAACTGGTAGTAAGTAGTGGCGCGCGCGAAGTAGAGGGAGTCGTTTTTCGGATCGCGTTCGATGAGTTGTGTCCAACGCGCTAGTTCGGGATCCGTCGCTACGCGCAACTTCGCCTCCGGAATTTTCTTTTCCGTATCGCCCTTGCAGGCACTCCAAAGTGCTAAAAAAAACACAAAGATCCAGGTGTGTGCGCACCTCATATGGCGTAAAAACTTGAAGCATCGACAGTGCCGTGCTGTGCAAAGGTAAACAAGAAACGCACAGCGCCGTTTCAGATGTGTTTGGGGGAAAAATATGGAGCTCTACTTTCGAGAATTTGGCCAAGGACCGCCCATTGTCATCCTACACGGCCTGTTGGGCTTTTTCGACAATTGGCAAACGATTGCCCGGGCATTAGCCGACAATTATTGGGTGATTACTCCCGACCTGCGCAACCATGGGCGCTCGCCGCACGCAGACACGCACACGTATGGAGAGATGAGCCAAGACGTTCTCTCCCTCCTCGACCAACTGGGTATTCCCAGTGCAACGCTCATGGGGCACTCCATGGGAGGAAAGGTGGCCATGCAGCTTGCCTTAGACCATCCCGAGCGCATCGACCGACTCGTGGTCATCGATATGGCGCCTACAGCGGCATCGGGCGGCCACGAAACCATCTTTCACGCGCTGCTACACTTAGACCTCCAACACCTGCGCACGCGCGAAGAGGCCGATGCCCGCCTGAAAGAACATATCCCCGACACAGCGGTGCGGCAGTTCTTACTCAAAAACCTCACGCGCCATTCCGACGGCTCTTTTGCCTGGAAGATGAATTTACCCGTTCTTTGGAAGTATTATTCCGACATCTTGTCTGCGGTAAACGGCGTTCCCTTTGCAAAGCCAGCGCTCTTCGTGCGCGGCGGAAATTCCAACTACATCCGACCAGACGACGAGGCCGTCATACGGCAACTTTTTCCCCGCGCCCAAATCGAGACGATCGTCGGTGCCGGGCATTGG
The DNA here is from genome assembly GCA_037445225.1 of Lewinellaceae bacterium. GTDB lineage: Bacteria > Bacteroidota > Bacteroidia > Chitinophagales > Saprospiraceae > M3007. The sequence continues at coordinate 128,509 of JBBIKW010000004.1, forward strand.
GTGCACGCCGATAAGCCTCAGGAGCTGCTGGCATTACTGCGCTCTTTTTTGACAGCGGCGGATAGGGTGTCTTAATCGACGTTGTCGTGCAAGTAGCTGTTTCCCTTGGGGCGGATCTCGGGCTCGTCGTCGTCGATGGAAAGCGTCCAAGTGGACATCTCGGGAGCGTTGGCCTCTGGAATCTCGTCGAGTTTAATGCCCTGACGCACGTAGGCCGGCTGGTTTTCCAGCTCTATGAGGGTTTGGGGCGAATTGAGCTTGACGATGTTTAATGGGCGCTTCAGCGCTTCTTCGCGGCGGCGTTGCGCCTCCAAGAGGCGGCGGCGGCGCTCTTCGGGACTGATATCGCCATCGGCAGTACTCGATCCTAAGAAAGGCTCGCTGGGCGCAGAGCGGCTCTTATCTACAGCGGCGCGGATTTGACTGAAGTCAAACTCTACCGTAGGCGCTTTGGGTGGAGCCGCAGAGGGTTCATCGCTATCCTCAGCCGTTATCGTCGACAAGGAAGGTTTGGGCACGTCGTCGTCGAGGTGCAGCACTTGCTTTACCTGGCTGGGCGCTGTGCGCGGAGCGCGCCCGCCGAACGAAGATGCGGGCGCCTTTCGCGAGGCCTCAAAGCCCGTGGCGATGATGGTGACGCTGATCTTCTCGCCCAAGCGTTCGTCGAAGCAGTTCCCCCAGATGAGGTTGGCATTTTCACCGGCCTCTTGTTGGATAAACTCCGTGATTTCGAAGATTTCATCCATAGTGGCCTCTTTGACGCCCGAGGTGATGTTGACCAAGATGTTCTTGGCGCCATAGATGTTGTTGTCCTCCAACAGGGGCGAGCTGAGGGCCTCATCTACGGCGCGGCGCGCCCGGCCCTCTCCTTCTACGGCGGCCGTGCCCATGATGGCCACACCTGAGCCGCGCATCACTGTGTTGACGTCCTCAAAATCTACGTTGACATAGCCGGGCACCGTGATGATCTCGGCAATGCCTTTTGCCGCCGTGCACAGAATGCTGTCGGCCTGGGCAAAGGCTGCTGAGACGCTCATGTTTCCGTATATCTGCCGCAGCTTGTCGTTGCTGATGACGACCAAGCAATCCACATTTTTGCGGAGCTCTTCCAGCCCCTCGTACCCATTGCTAACGCGGATGCGCCCTTCAAAGGAGAACGGTAAGGTGACGATACCTACCGTCAGAATTCCTAAGTCCTGAGCCGCTTTGGCGATGATGGGCGCCGCACCCGTGCCGGTGCCCCCACCCATGCCCGCCGTAATGAACACCATCTTGGTACCGTCGTCTAAAAAGCGGACGATTTCCTCCAAGCTTTCCATGCAGGCGCGCTTGCCAATTTCGGGTTTGCTGCCGGCACCGCGCCCCTCTGTCAGGTGTGCCCCCAAGGCTATCTTCACGGGGACAGGGCTTAAGCTCATGGCCTGCGCATCGGTGTTGCAGATGGCATAGTCGACGCCGACAATACCCTGTTTGTACATGTACGTGACGGCGTTAGAGCCGCCGCCGCCTACGCCAATAATTTTTATGATGGAAGGCTCCTCTTTCTTGGTTAGATCGAACAACATAGTGCCGAAAATTTATGAGGTGAACAAATCGACTACAAACCGTTGACTTGGGTTTGGATTAAGGTTTTTTGAAGTCGATATCGGGTTCTGCTTCGAACCATTCCTTTGTCTTGCGCAGTACGCTGTCCAGCCATCCGCTGGGCTTTTCTTCGGAGACGTTCGAGGGTGCTTTTGCGGCGGTATCGCTGCGCTCTTGCTCGCGTTGTGCCCGCTGTTTGGCATCTTCTATCCCTCTGAGCAACAGGCCGATGGCCGTGCTGTAGATAGGGCTGTTGACGCTTTCGCGGTAGCCGTGGGCTAAATGCTCAATGGGGAGGCCTATGCGACAACTCATACCGGTGTGCATCTCGGTCAGCTTGTCCAGGTGGTTGAGGAGGGCACCACCGCCGGTGAGGACGATGCCGCCGATGAGCTTGCGGTCGTAGCCGCTGCGCCGGATTTCCCACAGGACGTAGTCGAGGATTTCCTCCATGCGCGCCTGGATGATGCGCGCCAAGTTCTTCTCGCTGATTTCCTTGTGGTCGCGCCCGCGCAGCCCTGGAATGGTGATGATGCGGTTGTCGTACACCTCGGAAGCGAGTGCAGAGCCAAAGCGCACCTTGAGCTTTTCCGCTTGAGGTTGCAACACGGTGCAGCCCTCGCGGATATCGGCAGTCACTACGTTGCCTCCCAAAGGCACTACAGCTGTGTGCCGAATGATGTTGTTGTGGAAGATAGTGATATCGGTCGTGCCGCCGCCGATGTCGACTAAAGCAACGCCTGCCTGGCGTTCCTCTTCGTAAAGCACCGCGTCGGCGCTGGCGATGGGCTCTAAGGTCAAATCCGCCACCTTAAGTCCTACCTTCTGAACACACCGATACAGGTTGTTGATGGCCGTTATCTGGCCAGTGATGATGTGGAAGTTGGCCTCCAAGCGCACGCCGCACATGCCGATGGGGTCGGTGATGCCCTGCTCGTTGTCGACCGTGAACTCCTGTGGGAAGACATGGATGATCTTGTCGCCGGGCGGCAAGACGAGCTTGAACATGTCGTTGACCAAGCGGTCGATGTCGCGCTGCGAGATTTCCGTATGGTCGTTCTCGCGCGTCAAGATGCCGCGATGCTGCAGGCTCTTGATGTGCTGACCGGCAATGCCTAAGTATACCGTGTGGAATTTTAGACCGGCCTGGCGCTCGCATATCTCCACAGCCTCCCGAATGGCGTGCATCGTCTTTTCAATATTACTCACTACACCGCGCAACACGCCGGTGCTTTCCACTTTGCCTACTCCTAAAATTTCCAGCTTTCCATGGGCATCTTGGCGACCGGCTAAGCAGCACACTTTCGTCGTGCCGATGTCCAGCGCAACGACCACATCTTGGGTTTGTGATGGGAACTCTGTCATAATGTGCAAAGGTTACGTGAACAAATAAATTTCCTACTGTTATCGCGTCCTTTGCACCCTTCCTGTTTTGTCAAGTGCAAAGGCAGTTTTGCTTCGTTTTAAAGAATGAAGAGGCAGCATATTTTTATGTTTTACCTATCGACGACAGAGCACTTGCCCTGCATACTTTAGAGAAATGGTCTGATACGTTCGCCAACCTACGTACGGCATACTCTGCTCGTAAAAGATTTTTAGCCTTCTCAATTTGTCTTCTACATTTTTCAGATTGCCCAAGACTATCTTTTGGTCGCCTATCAGAGGAATTAGGATGAACTCGTTGGCATTGTTGAGATGGATTTGCTGGATGAAGGTCGACCAGATGGGGTCTTCTCGCAGGCGCAAGGCCAGTTCGAAAGCCTCTTTGAGCGTATTTCGCTTCTTTTGGCGGAAGTCGCTTGTATAAGGCGATAAATTGCCCGTTGCGACCAATACGCGCGGCGTATGCAGCGGCGAAAACGGCATCATAGCGCCTGTCTCGTCCAAATAATAGTTGCCGCCGTAGTTGTCCAACACGCGTAGGATAGGCTCTCGCTGTACCACCTCGATGTGTAGGGTATTGTTCTGCGACAGATACACTTCTGCTTTCTTGACAAAGGGCTCCTCCTCCACTACAGCCTCTATGCGCATTAGGTCGAGCTCTTGTATTTCCGTGCTCTTCAGCGTATTGCCAAAGGCGAGCGTTAAGCGCCGCAACACGTCGTTTTCACTCAATAAAAAGGCGCCGTTTTCTAAGGGACGAATGGCTATTTGGATGTCGGAAGGAAACTCTCGCCTCCTGTGTGCGGAAGCCCGCAGCAGGATAATCAGGATGGCCAGCACCGAAATGCCCAGCAGCATTCGCCTTGATGTCAAGAAGGACAATTGCCTATGTATTGGCTGAAATATCCAACGCATATCAGACCTCGATTGCTTTTGAAGTGAGTTGTTGGGCTATGGGTTTTACTAAGGCATCGATATCGCCGGCGCCCATAGTAAGCAACACTTCAGGCCGGTGCGCGGCGATTTCGCGCAACAGCGCTTCTTTTCTCATCAGCTTCTTGTCGGGGAGTGTCATCTTTTCCAAGATGATTTCGGCCTCCACGCCTGGGATAGGCTGTTCTCGAGCCGGATAGATCGGCAGTAAGAAGCAGTTGTCCAGCCGATCTAAGGCTGTAGCAAATGCCTCCGCAAAGTCGCGGGTGCGCGAGTAGAGGTGGGGTTGGAATACGCCGGTGATCTTTCGGCCGGGGAACAACAGGCGAGCGGCAGCGATGGTGGCCGCTATCTCTACGGGGTGATGCGCATAGTCGTCGACATACACGCATTCGGGTGTTCGCACGATCACCTCGAAGCGGCGCTTCACGCCTTGAAATTGCGACAAAGCCGCTTTCTGTACGGATGGGGACGCTCCCGCCAGATGCGCAGCCGTCCAGGCAGCTAAAGCGTTTTCTACGTTGTGATGCCCAGGCAATGCTAACCGCAAGGTCTCTTCGGCAACCGACCCAGGTGAGAGCAGGTCGAAAACCATGTACCCCTCTTCGACGCGCACCCGCTCCGCTCGCATGTCGCCTCGCTCTATCCCAAAGGTAATCACCTGGCGCCCACTGCGCCGCAGCTCGACAGCGACGCCGTCTAATGGCAGCCCGTGTCTGTAGATGAGGGTACCACCAGGCTTGATCTGCCGCGCAAATTGGACATATGCCTCTACTACTGCCTCGGCAGAACCGTAGATGTCTAAGTGGTCGGGGTCTATCGCGTTGATGATGGCAAGGTCGGGCTGCAGGTACAGGAACGACCGATCGTACTCATCGGCTTCTACCACCACCCAGTCGTGGTATCCGAGGACAAAGTTGGAGCCAAAATTGACGGCAATTCCCCCCAAGAATGCAGTGGGGTCGAGCCCAGCGCTGTGCAGCAACCAAGCGACCAGAGAGGAGGTGGTGGTTTTGCCGTGGGTACCCGCCACAGCGATACAGCGCCGACCGCGGCTGATGAGCCCCAACAGCTCTGCTCGCTTCATTATGGGGCAGCCGCGTTGGCGCAGGTAGACCAGTTCGCGGTGCTCTTCCGGAACTGCTGGCGTCCATACCGCCAGGTCGACCCGGTCGGGCACGTGCGAAGGGTCTTCTTCATAGTGGATGTGCATGCCCTCTGCCGCCAGTGCGCGCGTCAGGTCGCTCTCGCTGCGGTCGTAGCCGTATACCGACGCGCCCAGATGGCGGAAATAGCGCGCTAAAGCTGACATGCCGATGCCGCCGATACCGATAAAGTAGATCGATGTGATGTCCGTCAATTTCATGTGCTAACTGTTTCGGTTTCAGCGGTATTTTGAGGACAAAGGCTCAGCACTTCTCGAGCGATCGCCTCAGCAGCCTGAGGTTGGGCGAAATGGCGAATGTTGGTCTGCAGCGCGCGCATCCGCTCGGAGTCGCGCAGCAATGCCAGCGCTTCGGGCAACAGCACCTCTGCCGCCCGAGCATCGGGCACTAAGACAGCGGCTCCCTTGCCTTCGAGTGCCTGTGCATTCCGCGTTTGGTGGTCCTCCGCCACGTTGGGCGAGGGCACCAACACAGCGGGCTTGCCCGCAATAGCCAGTTCGCTCAAGGTCAACGCGCCAGCCCGGGCCACCACCACGTCGGCTACCGCATAGAGCAAGTCCATCCGCTCGATAAACGGGCGCAGCTGCACGTTGGGCAGTTGGGCAGAGGCGCTCGATCGGTAATGGGTTTCGTACGAAGCGCCGCATTGCCAGACGACCTGCACGTCGGAGTGCTGGGCTAAGAGCGCCGTATTGCAGCGCACTGCTTCATTCAAAGAGCGCGCGCCCAAGCTGCCGCCTACGATGGCGAGCGTTTTGCGCTGGGGCGATAGCCCGTAGAAAGCGTATCCTTCGGCGCGCTTATCGCTTAGGTCGAGCAAATCTGAGCGGACGGGATTGCCTGTGAGAACGAGGCGGTCGGCTGGGAAGTAGCGCTCCATCCCTTCATATGCTACACAGATGCGCTTAGCCCGACGAGCAAGCAAGCGATTGGTCACCCCTGCGTGGGAGTTCTGCTCTTGCAACAGCGTGGGAATGCCGAGCTGCTGGGCAGCATACACTACTGGCCAAGCGGCATAGCCGCCCGTACCCACTACCGCGTGGGGTTCAAAGGCGCGAAGCAAGCGCCGAGCAGCCGACAGGCTGCGCCATACTTTCAGCGGCAAGGCCATATTTCGCCAAAGAGCGCTCCAAGACCAGCCGCGCTGAATACCCGCTATATCCAAGCCCTCAATTCGATAGCCCGCCTGAGGCACGCGCTCCATTTCCATGCGGTTCTTTGCTCCTACAAACAAAAATTCTGCCTCCGGTCGCAGGCGCCTCAGCGCCTCCACAATGGCCAGCGCCGGGAAGATGTGCCCTCCCGTACCTCCTCCACTGATCACTATGCGAAGCGGCGTCGTCATGATTCTGTCGACGTGTCCAATCGTTCGAGATAATGCGATACACTCAGGATAATGCCCACCGAAATGGCGCTGAACACCATGCTCGTCCCCCCCTTAGAGATGAACGGAAGCGTCAGACCAGTGGTGGGCACTACGTGCGCGGAAACGGCTATATTCACGAGGGCTTGCACCACGATGAGCAAGCTAAGCCCAATAGCTAAAAAAGCGCCAAAGACCTTGGGGCTTCGCGTAACTAAGACCACGGTTCGATATAGGAACAGCAAATACAAGAAGAGCACCGTCAGGCCGCCAATGAGGCCGTATTCCTCACAAATGATGGGAAAGATGAAGTCGTTATACGAGTAGGGCAGATAATTGCGCGAGATCGAGTTGCCCGGCCCTGTTCCTAACCATCCGCCGCGAGCAATGGCGATTTTGGCCTGCTCCACTTGATAGCCGCCCCCTTCATATAAAAAGGTATTAAGGCGCGAAGCCCACGTATTTACTCGCACCAGATCCGGTCGCTCACGGCCAATGGCGATCAGCAGCGCGAACACGACAATTCCGCCTATTAGCAGCCTTAAAATATGCCAATAATCCACCCGCCCAATAAACATTAGCGCAATGCTGACCGAAAACAGGATGACCGCAGTAGACAGGTTGGCCGGCGCGATCAAGCCGCACACGATGAGTACCGGCACGATGATGGGCATAAAAGCCTCTTTGAACGATTTGATGTACTCTTGTTTTCGGGTGAGCACTCGAGCCAAGTGAATGATCAAGGCTAGCTTAGCGATATCGGAAGTCTGAATGCTGAGCAAGCCAAAGGGCAGCTCCAACCAACGAGATGCTTCATTGACCGAACGCCCCAAGAATAAGGTCAGCACCAATAGCGGCACAGAGAGCAAGAGCAAGACAGAGCCTATCTGTTGGTAGCGCCGATAATGAATGCGATGACAGACAAATACCAAGGCCAGTGCCAGTAAGACATGCAAAAGATGGCTGACGAAATGGGTGGTTGTGCTCGCGCGGCCCTGCCATGCCAAAGCCCCTGACGTGGAATACACGGCGAGCAAGCCAATAAAGCACAACAGGATGACCACCGCCCATATGGTGCGGTCTCCTTTGATCTGTGCGGCTATTCTTTGCGCAAGCATGGTTATACTTTTTACGTAGATGAAATACGCTGCAATACGGCGCGCCGAAACTGGTCGCCGCGGTCTTCGTAGTTTTTAAAGAGATCAAAACTGGCGCAGGCCGGGCTGAGCAATACAGTGTCGCCCGGTCGACTGAGGCGAGCAGCCCACTCGACCGCCGCCTCGGCGCTTTGCACTTCGTACAGGGGCTTACCCAAGGAGGCAAAGGCCGCCTGCAGCTTGTGGTTGTCTGTACCTAAGCACACGATTGCCTTTACCTTTTCGCGCACCAATGGCAGTAGGGCAGCATAGTCGTTGCCCTTATCTACGCCGCCCGCAATCCACACGACAGGGGTGGTCATCGCTTGCAGCGCATATTTGACGGCATCGACATTGGTGGCTTTGCTGTCGTTGATCCACGTGATGCCGTTAGCACGAGCCACCACCTCCATGCGGTGTGCCGGCGGAGTATATGTCTGCAGCCCTTGTTGAATAGCATCCGGCGCCGCCCGCAGCGCCAAGGCCATCCGCACAGCAAAAGCAGCGTTGAGGGCATTGTGCGGGCCAATCAAGGCGGTATCGAGCAGCGCGAAGAGCCGCTTTTTAATGCATATGCCTTCTGGGAGAATATCGGTAGGGCGGATGGCTACCACCTTGGGCCCTAAGAAGGGATGTCGCGTCAGGTAGTCCAGCGTGACAGGGTCGGCGGCGTTGTACAAGAAAAAGTCCGAACTCTTTTGGTTTTCCCGAATGCGAAACTTGGCCGCTGCGTACCGCTCCATGCTGTTACCGTAGCGGTCCATATGGTCTGTAGTGATGTTGAGCAGCGCTGCTATTTTGGGTTTAAAATAGCGAATGTCTTCTAACTGAAAGCTGCTCGTCTCCAACACGTAAATGCGGGAGGGGTCGGTGTTGCCGGCCTGAAGGTGCTGCCAGACCAACTCGGCAAAGCTGTTGCCTACGTTGCCCGCCAAATAGGCATTCAGCCCAGCAGTGCGCAACAGATGGTGGGTCAGCGTAGTGGTTGTCGTCTTTCCATTCGTGCCGGTAATCGCGACAAGGGTGCACCGACCGGCGAAGCGGTAAGCCCACTCTATTTCGCTAATGATGGGGATATTGAGGTCGCGCGCTTGCCGCAAGATAGATGCTTCCGGAGGGATGCCGGGGCTCTTAACGAGCAGCCCCGCCCTATCCCAATAAGACTGTCCTAAGAGCCATTCTGCCGAGTGTTGGCCGCTTTCAAACGACACCCCCGCCGCCTCTAACCGCGCCCGATATGCCGGCGCGATAGGGCCACTGTCCGACAGGCGTACCTCATAGCCCATGCCCTGCGCCAACAGGGCCGCACCCGTGCCAGACTCTCCGCCCCCTAAGACAGCAATATGTCGTTTCCTCGCCATGCTACCGAATCTTTAAGGTGATTACAGCCAACACCGCCAGCAAAATCTGAACGATCCAAAAGCGCACCGAAATGGTGACCTCGTGGTAACCTTCCTTTTGAAAATGATGGTGTAAAGGTGCCATCTTGAAAATCCGCCGCCCCTCTCCATACTTTTTCTTGGTGTATTTGAAATACCACACCTGCAGCAGGACAGAGAGGTTCTCTATCAAGAAAATGCCGCATAGGACGGGGATGAGCAGTTCTTTGCGCAACACGATAGCCAAAGCTGCAATGATACCGCCCAACGTCAGGCTGCCGGTATCGCCCATGAAGACGCGTGCGGGATAGACGTTGTACCAAAGAAAGCCGATACAGCCGCCCAACAGACAAGCCGAAAACACGACCAACTCGTTTGCCTCGGGCAGGAACAAGATCTTTAAGTAATCTGCCGCCACAGCGTTGCCGCTCAGATAGGCCATGATGCCCAGCGACATGATCACTATGGCTGAGACGCCAGCGGCTAAACCGTCCAACCCATCGGTTAGGTTGGCGCCATTGCTCACCGCAACAATCACAAATATCGCCATGAGCAAAAACACCACCCAGGCAAACCGCTGAGCGTTGTCGCCCAAGAACCACAAAAGACGCGAGTAGTCTAGCTCGTTGTTCTTAAAAAATGGAATATTGGTTATCGGCGCACGGGCGTGTACCAGTACCTTAGAAGTATCGCCTTCGTCGCGCACGTACTTTTTAATCTCATAACCCTTTTGAATGGCCTTCTCTGGCTCCATGCGCACAACCACGTTGTCGTTGAACATCATTGTCAGTCCCACAATGAAGCCCAATCCCACTTGCCCCAACACTTTAAAGGTGCCCTTTAGGCCTTTTTTGTCTTTCTTAAATACCTTAATGTAGTCGTCGATGAAGCCGATGCCCCCCATCCAGAGGGTTGCTGTGAGCATCAGCAAGACATATATGTTGTCTAACCGAGCCAGCAGTAGGCAGGGCACTACGGTGGCAGCAATGATGATGATACCACCCATCGTGGGCGTACCGGCCTTGAGGTTTTCGCCCTGTAGCCCTAAGTCGCGCACCGTCTCGCCTACTTGGCGACGCCGCAAGGCATCGATGATGTGCTTGCCAATGACTAACGAGATAAGCAGCGACAGGATTACCGCCGCTCCTGCGCGAAACGAGGTATACTTGAACAGCCCCGCTCCGGGCAGGTCTGTCATCTGGGATAGCCATTGAAAAAGGTAGTAAAGCATGTATGTTTCGATTTCTCCAAAAATGCCGGGGGCGATCTTCCATCGCCCCTACGGCTTCTGAAACAAATAGTCCCTCCACTATTTTTCTCGCATCAGGTATTTGTACAGCATCGCTTTATCGTCGAAAGGGTATTTTTTTCCCTGGATCTCCTGGTATTTTTCGTGGCCTTTTCCGGCCACTAAGACGATATCGCCCGGATTTGCCCATTGGCAGGCCGTCTTGATGGCCTGTTCGCGGTTTTCGATGACGACCGTCCGCCCGAGGGCTTCGGGGTCAAGGCCCGCCTCCATTTCCTGCAAGATAGCATTGGGGTCTTCGGAGCGCGGGTTATCGCTAGTCAGGATAAGCTGATCGCTTAAGCGAGCAGCGGCTTTAGCCATGAGCGGTCGTTTGGCTTTGTCGCGGTCGCCACCGCAGCCCACCACTGTAAAGATGCGCGCAGGGCGGCGGCGCAGGGCGACGATCGTTTCCAGGACATTTTGCAGCGCATCCGGCGTATGGGCGTAGTCGACGATTCCGATGCGCGCTGGCCGACCCGCGTCGCGGACCACCTCGAATCGCCCTTCTGGGCCGCTCACATTGCTCAGGGCCATCAGCACTTCTGCTTTGGGGAAGCCGAGCTGAAGAGCTATGGCATAAGCCGCCGTGAGGTTGTAAGCATTGAACAGACCTATCAAGCGCGTGTGCACTTGAACGCCGTCAATCTCCATATGAAGGCCTTCCAATGAGTTTTCCAACACCTTCGCCTTGTAGTCTGCCGGTGTTTTCAGGGCATACGTGAGGCGCTTGGCGCGGGTATTTTGCAGCATGAAAAGGCCGTTTCGGTCATCGGCATTAGTCAACGCAAAAGCGCGGTCGGATAGGTCGTCAAAAAGGCGCTTCTTAGCATCCCGATATGCCTCGAAGGTCTTGTGGTAGTCCAAGTGGTCGTGCGTGAGGTTAGTGAATAGGGCGCCGCAGAAGTGGATGCCGGCAATGCGCCGTTGGTGGATGGCGTGGCTGCTGGCTTCCATGACGACCACCGTACATTTTTCTTCCGCCATCTGGTAGAGCAAGGTGTGTAGGGTAAGGCTATCGGGTGTAGTCAGGGTGCTGGGAAGGGATTGCGTGCCGATGCGGTTCTCTATTGTTCCGATGAGCCCTACTTTGTGCCCTAAAGCGCTAAGTAATTGGTACAGTAGGGTGGTAGTGGTCGTTTTTCCATTGGTGCCCGTCACGCTCAACACGCGCATACGGCGCGAAGGATGGCCAAAGAAAGCCGAAGCCAGTTGGCCCAGGGCCTCGGCGCTATCTTGTACGCGCACGACCGCTACCGATGGTGGCACAGAAAGGTCAAATGATCTTTCGACGACTACCGCTGCGGCTCCCTGTTGGATGGCCTGTGTTACAAATCGATGGCCATCCGTCGACACTCCGCGCACTGCCACGAAGCAGTCGCCCGTCTGTACTTGACGGCTGTCGCTCCGAAGCGCCCGCACGTTCACCTCTGCTGGGCCGGTGAAAGTGTGCGGTTGTTCGAGCGCATCGAGCAAGTGGCGAAGCAACATGGAGCTATGGAATTGTTAGTTTAGCGTGAGCGTGATTATTGTCCGGCCGTAAATGGGCGTTCCGGGGGCAAGGCTTTGACTCACTACCTTGCCCACGCCTCTGATACGCACGCGGCAGCCGCGGTTTTCCAAGAGCGGCAAGGCGTCCTTTAAGCCCATACCCACTACGCTGGGCACCAGCTGTTCCGAAACGGGGCGGGCGAGCACCAGCAGCGAGTCGTTGCGCGCCGCGACGACGCCGTAGGTGGGCCATTCGCCTTCCACATGCGCATCGAGCCCCAACCAACGCAGCGCCTGCTTGAGGTCTTTTCCCCAACCCGCATCTACGTGCGGCAGTTGCGCTGTTTCCAACGCTGGCCGTTCGCCGCTGTTGATAGGTGGGTGCAGCGATGCCTTCAGAGCAAAACATTTATCTGCTACGGCTCGAAACACAGGAGCAGCCGCCTCAGCACCGTGATACCCGCCGCGTTTAGGCTCGCTGATAACCACGATGCACGAGTACACCGGCCGCTCTGCCGGGAAGAAGCCGCAGAAGGAGGCCTGGTGGCGAATGCCTCGGCGCGCTCTGAATTTGTGGTAATTCAGCTGGGTGGTACCCGTCTTACCGGCAATGGAATAAAGTGTTGGACGGATGTTGCGGGCCGTGCCGCTGTTGACCACCTCGCGCAGCAGCGCTTGGGCGCGCTGAATGGTGCTCCGGCTAGCAATGCGATTATCCAAGGTTACGGGCTGAAACACCTTCACGGGCTTGCCGTGGCGTTCAATGCGCTCCACCAAATAGGGCTTCATCCGCCGTCCTCCGTTAGCCACTGCATTGTAAAAAGTCAGTATCTGCAGCGGCGTGAGTAGGACTTCATAGCCGATGCTCATCCATGGCAGGGTCGTTCCCGACCAGCGCGCCTTGCGGTCGCCCGGCGTTTTGATATAGGGGGGCTCTTCTCCCCCTACCTCGATACCGGTAGGCTGATCCAACCCAAACTCCCGCAGGCGCTCTACGAAGACCGAAGCGCGGCGCGCGGCGCCGTAGAAGCGCTGTACCATCGTTGCCGTACCCACATTAGAAGATAGGGCAAACACTTCCTGAACCGTCATGGAGTCTCGGCCGTGAGCGATAGCGTCTACGAGCTCATCCTTGTAGAACTTTACGCGCCCTCCGTAGACCGGCACTTTCTGTTGAAAATCCTCGATATAGCCGTCTTCTAAGAGCGCCATGAAGGAGGCGAGTTTGAACACAGAACCCGGCTCTACGCGCTCGCCGATAGCGTAGTTGAAGATTTCCCACCACTTGCCTTCAGGGGTGCGGCCTAAGTTGGCGATGGCGCGAATGGCACCCGTCTTCACTTCCATGACGATAGCGCAGCCGTGGTCGGCATCGTGCTCCTGAAGGGCTTTGTGCAGAGCATTTTCCGCTATGTCTTGGATGTTGATGTCTATCGTGGTCACGATATCGTCTCCAGGACGCGGCTCAATTTCGGCCAAGTCGTTTACGGGTATATACATGTCGCCCGGCACGCGCACCATGAGGCGTTGCCCAGGTTGGCCGCCGAGCACTCTGTCGAAGCTACCTTCTAACCCTACGGGTAGAATATCGCCACCGCGCACGTAGCCGATGGTCCGCTGAGCCAGCAGTTTGAAGGGGCGACGGCGCTCATATCGGTGCTCTACGATCAAGCCGCCTTGGTTGCGGCCCAGCCGAAAAAGTGGGAAGTCCTTGATGCGCATCATCTGTACGTAATCCAGCCGTTTAGCGATGGGTACGTAACGGATCCCTGGCGTTTTAGGGTCGGCTTTGCGCAGCTTTTCCAACCAGTCTCGATAGGCGCCTGGCGTATATTGCTGGTCCACATAAGTCGACAACATCCAGGCTAAGCTGTCGAGATTTTCGTAAAATGTTTTGTCGTCTAACCCTTCGGCCTTGGGGTCAAAATAGATGTCGAACGAAGGCAAGGAAGTGGCTAACAGGCTGCCGTCGGCGGCAAAAATATCGCCGCGTATGGGCTCTACCTTTACCTGTTTCAAGAACTGTTCGTCTCCTTTTTTGCGCCAATACGCCGCGTCCACTGCCGCTATGTTGTACAAGCGCCACCCGACATAAGCGCTAAATACCACCATCACAAAGGTGATGAGGTACAGGCGGATGAGCACTTCGTTTTTGACGTTCAACATAAGGCTGTAGGCAAAATGTGGCTTTACTCTACGGCGATAACTTTAGGCCCTTCTGGCGGCAGGATAAGACCCTCTTCCTTTACAGCGTCTGCTATTTGCGACTGCATTGACCGATACATGAGGTTGCTCACGATGGCTGAATACTCCCATTTCAGATCTTTGATTTCCCGCTGCAGCAATTGGATTTCGCGGACGTTCTGCTCTGCCCAGTGAGCGTTGGCGATGTAGATGATGAGCAAGATGAAAAGAAAGAGCAAATAGCGAAAGTTGTCGAACACCCACTGCGTGGTGTGGCGGCTGATGTTGAGCGAGATAAAGTTTTTTCGAGCCATAGGGGTGCATCAGTTTTGGGAGAGTGCTGACGAGATGAGTCGTTCGCCAGCCCGCATCTTAGCGCTTCTTACGCGCGGATTTTGGGCGATCTGGGTCTCTGAAGGGGTTATGGGCTTGCGGGTCACTAAGGCAAACGGCCGGCAGATATTGCCGTAAAAATCGCGCTCCGGCATTCCAGTGGAGTTGCCGCTTTTGAGCCAATTTTTAACCAGACGGTCTTCTAATGAGTGGTAGCTAATGACAACCAGGCGTCCGCCCGGCTTCAACAATGCCGTAGCATCGCGCAAGAAGTCTTCTAAAGCGCCCAGCTCGTCGTTGACAGCGATGCGCAACGCCTGGAACACTTGGGCCAGATAGCGCAGGCGGTCACCTAAGGCTGCTTGCTCGCACACTTGCACTAAGTCATCGGTAGTGCGAAAAGGGCGCAGCGCGCGAAACTGGGCGCAGGCGCGCGCCAACGTACGCGCGTTGCGGACTTCGCCATAGCGGCTAAACAGCTCCTGCAGCACCTCCTCCGTACTTGTATTGAGCCAATCGGCAGCCGTGCGTTCTTCCGCCGGATTCATGCGCATATCCAGAGGCCCTGAGTGGCGAAAGCTAAACCCGCGTTCCGGCGTATCCAGCTGATGGCTGCTTACGCCTAAGTCGGCCAAAATACCGTCTACACTGCCGGCCGACACCTTCCACAGGCGCAGGTACTGTCTCAGATGCCGAAAGTTGGCCCGCACAAACTGAAAGGCAGGGTGTTCCGAAAAAGGCGGCAGTTGGGCATTGGCCTCGGCGCGTTCGTCCTGGTCAAAAGCAAACAGGCGTCCGCCCGACGCCAAGCGTTCCAATATAGCTCGGGCATGACCACCTCCTCCAAACGTAGCGTCGACATACACGCCCTGCGGGCGAACCTGCAAGGCGCTCAGTACTTCTTGAACCAATGCGGGTATATGATACATCATGCTCATGTGTCAGAGTAGCGATAAATCCTCTTCGCCGACCCCCTCTTCGCCCCCACCTAAGACGTCGTTAGCCAAATCGGCAATGTCGTCGGTGTTCTCGCTCAACAACTGCTCATAGCGCTGGGGCGACCAGATCTCGATGTAAGTGCGTATAGCCAGCAAGATGGCCTCACCCTCCAAGCCAGCATACTCCATAAGAGGCTTAGGAAGGAGGATGCGGTCGGCACTATCCGTTACCAACGGCGTGGCGCCAGAGTGGAAGAACCGAATCAGTTTGCGATTGCGCTCGTTAAACCGATTGAGCCGGTTCACTCGTGCTGAGATATTTTCCCAAATCAACTTAGGATACAGTGTTAGCACGCCTTCAAACCCTCGGTTTAACACAAACTCGTATCCTCCCGTTTCTGCAGAGGGCTCTCCCAGCTGCCGCAGTAGCGCCGTCGGTAGACGCAAACGGCCCTTGTTGTCAATGGATACTAGGTATTCGCCTAACAACTGCATTGCAAAAGTGGAGGTGTACTTTCGAAAAGCTATTTCTCAACCACAAATATATAGTGATATTCCCACTTTTTACCACTTTTTTGAACATTTTTTCGGATATGGCGGTCAAAAAATGTGAAACTTCGTTAATAAAATAATGAAAATCAATAGATTATTATAGGGTAGAAAAGTGGTAATAGATTAAAGAATCACCATCTTTTTTTCGCATTGGCGGGCTCTATTCCTTCAAATCAGGTCGTTCTGTGATCAAAAGCGAAGGAGAAAGGGCCACTTAGTGGTAAGATGTGGGAAACAGGGAGAAAGCGTCGCCAACTCCTCCCTTTAGGCACAGGTATGTAGAGGGTGAGAGCGGGCTTTACGCTCGGCAGCGGAGAAGAGCGTATTTCTGAGGCGCGCCTTAGGCCGGCAATAGGAGGAGGTGTTCTATGGCGTTTTCGATAAAGTTCGGCACGACGGTGTCGAAAGTGCGCTGTATTTTCATTGGGTCGGCCAGGTCGCGCAGCATGCGTCGGTAGCGCGCCTCGCCGTGTTCTTCGACGATGGACTGCTTGCGCTCCGGTTCCAGAAAGTACTGCAGCAGGCCGGCAGGGTCGGCTTCGGGGTGAAATTGGGTGCCGAACATCTCGTCGCTGAAGCGTACAGCCATAAGGGCACGCTCGTAATGCACGTGGGGGCGCAGCTTTTCTAAACACAAGATTTTGGCGCCCATCCGAGCAAAGCGATGCAGGTCGGGCTGCACGACCTGGTAGCGCCGAAAATCTGCAATGTAGAAGGGATCGGGCAGCCCTTCAAAAAACGGCTCCAACTTGCCCCAGTAGGTCTTGTGCACCGGATACGTGCCGAAAGACATCTTGAAGCGACGGGTGACCTGTCCTAATCGAAAATGATGACAGGCCATCTGGAAGGAGTGACATATAAACAGACAATGCTTTCGCGTTTCGGAGTCGGTTTGGCGGATGTTCCACTGCCACAGCTGCTCGATAAGATCGAAATAGCGCTCGAACCAAGGGCCGTCGTTGAGCAAAGGGTCACCCGGGCCGCCCGAGAAGATGTAGATATGGTAAGAGAGGTCGGGAATCTCGTTTTTCGCTCGCACATCGAAATGATTGAACCGAAGCACGTGAGCATAGCGAGCCAGAATGCTCTTGAGCATGGGGATACCCCGATTGGCCTCGCCATTATACATGTCTAAAAGGGCAGCATGCAACATAAGCAATCGCACAGGCAGAAAAAAATGTGACCGAGCAAACCTTTTCGCGGGCAAAGTAAGTCTTTTTAACCAGATGAGCAGAGATGCTCTTCCTGTCTGCCGATAGTGTCGGTAAAAATCAGAGAGGGCGCGTCGAGTTTTTACCTTTGTTGTTCATTCTTTTATTATCCGGAATATCGCCATGAGAGTTGTTTCCGACGCGGTCATTGACAGTGTTTTAGACGAGCTGGAAGAATACGACGAAACGGAGTACGAAAGGCAGGTGAGTGCCTTCGCCCGCGAGCAACCCTACCTGTTTGCCTATCTGCACAGCGAAGACAATTTTCACCTCCTCACAGAAGAGGAGAAGGGGTATGTACAATACCTGGGCTTAGTCGTATGGCTGTCGGTCTCGCGCGTTAACGGTACTCTTCCGCTTGTGGAAAGCGAGCAAATTGGGGTAGCCGAAGAGCGCAATTACGAACGCATCGAGACAGCCTCGGGCCGCGGCTTTGAAGACCGAATAGCCGTTTTTTACGAGCACACCGACCAGGAAGCACTTCTAAACTTCGCTGTGGAGGCCGTGATGGAAGAAGAGGGAGAACAGGATTTGGTGGTTACCCCCGAAGGTCGAGAAATCATCTTTGTCGCGGTAAAAACGGTCATCGATGTCCTCACCGACTCTGCTTGAGCGCCATGTTTAGAATACTGTCCGCTGCCGTTCTCCTTTGGGGAACCGCAAAGGCGCTTCCGTTGTGCGCCCAGGACACGATGCGCACAGAGCAGTATTGGTTGGTCCGTATGCGCAACCATCAGGAGTATTTGGGCCGCTTGATAGAGAAAACAGACCTGTATATCCGAATTGACACAGCTGCCGGAACCGTTGTCAGACTCTCTGTGGACTCTATTCGGCACATGCGCGCGGTAGGTACCTCCGTCGTTCGACGTTGGAAAAGGAGCCTGCTGACGATGCCCATTACCCACCACTATTTCTTGAATGCCAGTGCCTACGGACCGCCTGTTGGTGAGGGATATTACCAGACCCAGTACCTCCTCCTGCACCAGGTAGCTTTCGGACTAACCGAATATTTTTCCATCCGCGCGGGCGGCACTTTCGGTTTTCAGGGCGCGGCGGCCAAAATATCCTTCCCTCTAACCGACTATCCACTTGTCTTTGGATGGGAGGGACTCTTCGGGCTAAACTCTTTTTCCTCGCCGGTAAACGGACAAAGCCGCTCGCTTGCGCTGTCACAGGGATTGGTAACAGTAGGTACTCGAGTAGACCACCTGACACTGGGGATTGGCCTATATACCTCTTCGGGGAGATGGGCAAGGGCTCCTTTTTTTTCCGTGTCGGGAACGGCTCGACTCAGCCCCAAGTTTTCGCTGATGTCGGAAAGCATTCTGTGGACTGCAAACGACCGGCAAATTTTCCTCAGCACCTTGGGCGGACGCATCTACGACAAAACGCTGGTGCTAGACTTAGCGCTTTGGTACAGCGACGAGTCGTTGGCACCCTGGGTTGGGATGGCAGTTCTATTGTACTGAAAGAGCCTCTTTCCTATTAACTATATGCAACTCAGAACCATTACAACTCTATTCCTGACGCTATCTTGCAAAGTAACTTTCGGACAGGATACGGCTCGCCTGCAAGAGGCGTATGTGGTTGTTCGAACAGTAGACAGAAATATTTTTTATGGCCGATTGCTTCGGGCCGACAGCACAGCAGTAGTGCTTAAAACCGAGGTTTTCCCTGAGCTAAGCATCCCTCGCCAGGGCATACGCCGGATGAAAAGCATAGAACTTGACCGCTTCCAAAGTAGAACGCTTCCCATTTCTTCCCTACCGATAGCCGGCAGCTACGCCCTCGCCAGTAGCGCCTATGGGATACCCGCAGGCGAAGGGTATTTTGCCAACACCCTACTCTTTATCAGTCAATTGGGCGTAGGCTTTTCCGATCATTTTTCCCTACGAGCCAATCTGTTTTTCGACTTCGAGGAGTTCTTCTTCCCCTCCCTCATTATACCCAAAGTTTCCTTTCCCATGCGAGATAACCGCCTGGCTATCGCTTTTGAAGGGATATTCGGACGAGGGCTTGACAATTTTACAGAGGACGGGTCTTCTAACCTCATCGCTTTCCAAGGATTAGTTACCGTGGGCAGTCGGATGAATCACCTCACTGGCGGTGTCGGCTTGGGCAACACTAACAGAAGATGGGGTTATCGCCCACTTTTCTCTGCCTCGGGCTCGGTGCAAATAGGAGAGCGCTGGTGTTTACTTACCGAGAACTACTTCTTACATATGTACGGAGAGCCATCTCACATCGGCAATGTGTTCGCACGGCTCTATGACCACTCAGTTAATTTTGACTTCGGCCTACTAGCGAACTTCTACGAGGAAATAGTACTTCCTTTCGTTGGGCTAAGCGTAAACCTACATTAGGCGCTGTTGAAACATCAGCCGCCGCAAGGAAAGTTGACTTTTTCTTCGTCGACCTCATCCGGCGGGCCGGAGCGCAATATACGCCAGAAGAAGTATCCGGCCATGGCAATGACGACCCCATTGGCCAAAAGCATAGTAACGAGCGCGGCAGTGTTCATGTATTTCGCATTTTTACAACGGTACAAAGTTGCGCATTTTGGACTTATGGCTGGCATCCTTCTCGCCCTAATAAGCGCAGAAAAACTTAGAGAGAGCAGGCCATTTTCATCCTTTATAAACTCCTATGAGATTTTTTTCTCTCCACAGAGATACACGGATACTGAGAGAACTCAATCTTTCCGAATGACAGGGACATAACCCTCTCGCTTGCGCTTTCGATCTGCCAACCAGACCATGTAGGCGATAAACGCGAAAACGAGCACCAACAGGGTGCGCGAGGCATTGACAAAGAGCAGCTTCTTGTTAAGCTCTGCCTTCTCAACTTCGGTTGTCGCCTGGGCAATAGCCTCGTAGATGTCCTTGTTGGCGATTTTGTCCAATATACCGCCGCTGTTGAGCAAGCTGCCGACAAAGACACCAATAAGAATCACGGGCGTCACGTATTTGATAATGTATTTGTATATCGTCGGCACGCGAATATCGGCATTGCGAGTAATTTCTGCCCAAGCGTTATCTATGCCAAAAATCCAAGCAAAAAGAATAATTTCTAACATGGCGAAAACCACCAGAGAGACCGAACCGGCCCAGTAGTCGTACTCATCAAAGACGCCGTACTGAAAAAACCACACGGTTGGCGCGCCTAACAGGAAGGTAAGCAGTCCGAAAGCCCAGGCGGCCCGCTCGCGCTTCCAGCCAAATTCATCGCGCAAAAAGCCCATTACCGGCGTACCCATGGCCAATGAAGAGGTGATACCGGCAAAGAAGAGCAAGCCAAACCAAGCCATGCCCGCCAAAGCCGCAAGGATAGGCCCCCACTGCTGGAACAGATAGGGCAGAGTTCGGAAACCTAAGCCTAAACCACCCGTTTGAGTCAGTTCAACGACGCGCTCGATGCCCAAATATCCAACCGAGATAGGGATAAGGATAGCTGCGCCCAGCACCACTTCGACAAATTCGTTCATCCAGCCGGCCGACATCGCATTGAGCGCCACGTCGTCGCGTTGGCGCAAATAAGAGGCATAGCATTGGATGCTGCCCATCCCTACTGAAAGCGTAAAGAAGACCTGCCCTGCCGCCGCCAGCCACACGTTGAAGTCCCATATCGATTCAAACTTCGGCGTCCATAAAAAATTAAGACCGACTGTGCCGTCGTAGACCGCCCCATCGACACCGGCCTTTAACGTGATGCCGCGCACCGCCAAAAACAAGCCAAAGAAGATAAGCAAAGGCATGCCTACCTTAGCCGCCACTTCGACCCCGCCCGCTAAGCCGCGCGAAAGGATCCAAGTGTTGAGCAACAGACAAATAACCCAAAAGATGATGGGCTCTGAGGTGCCCAAACTCACGTAATCGGTAAACATTTGGCTTACGGTATGGCTGTCGTAGCCGCTAAAGGCGCCCGACACAGAGCGCCACACGTATGCCAGCGTCCAGCTCTCTAAATAGCAGTAGTACGCGGCTACAGCCAAATTGGTAAAAATGCCAAACACTCCCACATACTTCCACAAGGGTCGCCCACCGCTGACATTGTGCAGGATAAAAGGGGTAGAGTGGTCGCCGTATTTACCCCCGTATCGCCCCATGCTCCATTCCACCAATAGCAAGGGCAGCCCCATCAACAAGAAACACGTCAAATAGGGGATAATAAAGGCGCCCCCTCCGTTCTGAATGGCCTGGGCCGGAAAGCGCAAGAAGTTGCCCAACCCTACGGCATTGCCCGCCATAGCAAGCACTAAACCAACGCGAGAGCCCCAGTTTTCTTTACTCATAAGTGGATATCCTTTTGTTTCTGCGTGCAGGCCGAAAAAGAAATCAGCGCTTTTTCGGCGGGAAAGATAGGGTGCCAACTTTATGCGGGAAAAAAAATCCGAGAGGTGCTCTCCCGCCCCCACTTCATGCAAGGCGCTGCACCCGAGCGGCAGGGTCTAAGCGGCCGTCTGCCGACAGGCCCGTCAAGAGGAGTAGGCCGGGTTTTTTTCCCACCTCAATGCTGCCCAACTCCTCCTCAAAGCCCAATGCCTGTGCTCCGTTGAGCGTGGCCCACCGCAGCAGCTCCTCAAAAGGCACGTAGCTCTGATAGCGCGCTATGGTTTTCATCTCCTCCAGGATGGACAGCTGCCAATTCGAAGTCAGGCTATCGGTACCGATGGTTAGGCGGGCTTGGGCTTCTAAGAAATAGCGGTAATTAGGGAGGCGGTTTTCGATATACAAATTAGCATTGGGGCAGGTTGCCCAGAACACATTAGGGCTCCAGCGCTGCGCGGTGCGGATGTCGTCGGGTGTTGTTAAGGTATTGTGTACGAACAGGGTGCGCTGTCCGGGATCCAGATATTCTAACGCGTAGTAAATCGATGGCCTCCCGGTAGGTTGGAAGGTGCTCAAGTCGATGCCGAAGCGAGCATAGAAGTCGTAAAAGCCGCCCGTGCCGGATAGGAAGAGCGCATTTTCGTCCGGCGTCTCCTGGTTGTGGATGCTCACTGTAACTTTTTTCCCGGCATTTGCTTGGGCAATGCGCCGAAAAAGCGTTGCGCTCACGCTGTAAGGAGCGTGCGGCACCAGTGCCTTTCTACTGTGAGCGCTGTCGGGCACAGCCTCGTAGACGCCCTGCCAGTCGCGCATCGCCTTATCTGCCCCGGCATCCTGCAAGAAGTCGAATGCCTCTACGAAGGTGTAGTAGCGCAATCGGCCGCGCGCCTTCACGGCAAAGGTGTCGGAGGTGTTCGAAATATCGCCTACGGCTACGATACCGCCTTGAAGCATTTCTTCTTCAGCGCGCTCGATAGCGTCAGCAATGGTTTCGGGTGGAAAATTGCGCTTAGTGACGACATCGGTGATGAAAGGTATGAGTCCTGTTCCCGTAGGGACGGCGCCCTTCATGTGCGACAGCTCCAAATGGCAGTGGGTATTCACAAAGCCGGGAATCAGGACGCCGCTGTAGCGCTCTACGGAAGCCGGATCGTGTGCCGCTTCGGGTTCTAAAGCCAGCACAGTTCCCTCGCCATCTATCACCACCACTGTCTTCTCCAGCGGGGCAGAGGAAACCGGGTAGAGCCTATCGGCAGTGATCTTGCGTATCATATGCGACAATAGGGTAGCTTTTAGATTACGAAAAGCAGTGCCGTTGTGGATCGCCCTACTCATCCCGCCGGCTCTTCGGGCGGCTTTGGCGCTTTGCGCACAATGGTGGGCGGTGCGGGCGGCTGGCGGAAGATACCCGCTTCGGGCTGAGTGAGGACGGGGCCGGTGGGCGCTCCTGGAGAAGGCCCTGCTCCACCGGTCCGAGAGGAGAGATTGCCGCGGAAGTTGACCAGCTGGCGCAGCAGGTCGTACCAGAACTTAGCGCCTAAAGAAATGGCCAACGCCGTAGTGAGCCAACCGATCAATTTTAGGATCCACCAATGGACTTGCTCTTCCTCCGACGGCCATTGGACGTTTTCCCAGCCAATACCCAAGGGGGAGCGCAGCGCTGCGATGTTTTTATTCACCAAGGAGTCCAGACGCGCCCGAGCGGCCCAATAGTCGGGAGCCGCTAAGGCGCTATCCAAATCGCGTGGCGCCGGCTGGGTTTGCACGTATTGAGTTGCCGCATCGGCCAAGAAATCGCGAAAAGCCGCATTGGTGCTCAGCGTCGAATAGATGTTGACGACGTCCACGTTGAAAATGACGGCAATGGCAAAGCCAATGGCGATGAGGTAGCTGCGAATGCGGTTGACGTACCACTCAGAGGCGCGCTCCATCACCTCGTTGTACCACTCCTCCACCTTTAAGCGAAAACGCTCAATATCGCCTTGCGCCTCCTGATATAGGAAAATCAGCACCTTTTTTAGACGTCCTTCGGGAAGGCGCTCCAACGCTTGCTGGATATCTTCCCCACTGTACACCTCCGTCAGGTCGAGTAAGATGCCGGAGAACGTGCTCGGCCGAATGTACGAGGGCGGCAGCGTCTTAGGGCGCAAAAAGCGCAGGAAAGAAGCCTTCTCTCCCATTTGAAGGTAATAGGGGTGTTGCGTGAAGGCTCTGGCAAAAGAGTCGCCGAGCATACTCTTGAAGACATCGATCAAACTTTTGCCGCGCAAAGTGAGTAGCCCTGCCACTACCTCCATGACGGTAGTTGCCAATAGGCTGAAGAGCAGCAGGACAAAAACAATCCCAATGACGATCGAGAGAAGGCTAAACATGACGGCTTAGATATTTTCACTTGCGCAGCAAACTTAGTGACTAATTCGGCAATAATGCCTACAAAAGGAGGCAGGAATAAAATTTGCCTGCCGCCTATGCGACCATCTCAAGAAGGAACCGTGCATTGGGGCTCCCTTGTACTTTTCACCGGTGGAAATGGGCGGACCTCCTGCCTCTTTTGTGAACAGGCAAGAGGACGTTTACCATACTGACAACGTTCCTATCGCTCGTTAACGCACAACGGAAAGCGGAACGACTGCTGTTCCGCCCAAAGTGCTAAGGCGTACGTAATATAAGCCTGGGACAAGCCCTTCTATCGGCAGCCGCTCTTCGAAGGCAACGGCTGCCTCCCTTTGTTGGAAGTGCAGCATACGGCCGGAGGCGTCGGCAAGGCTCCAAGTAATCGCGGCCGGTTGCTTCAGCCGAACAAATAAGCGCGCACCCGCGCGGGCCGGATTGGGATACAGCAACAGGATATCCACGTCGTCGGGTTGAGTAGTCGCGGTGATATCGGTCACCTCTATGCCGGGCTCATAAAGACAACCCCGAGGTGAGGCGACCTGACAGCTGTAATAGCCGTTCTCCGCAGGCACAAGCGTGGAGTCCGTAGCTCCCGTTATAGGAACGCCGTCGCGCTTCCACTGATAGGTAGTCCATGGGCCCGAGGAGACGCGCAAGATGCCGTTCGAATACACTAGCTGAAGGTCAGAAGGCGGTGTTTCGAGCGGCTGCAGCAGCAAGGTATCTCGCTGGAGGCACCCAACGGCGTCTCGCACCTCCACCACGTAAGCCCCGGGAGGCAATGTGGCGCGCACCGAGTCGACTGCAGTAGTGTCAGCCCATACAAAAGTGAGGGGTGATTGACCACCTGTCACTTGTACTGCTATGGCGCCGTCTGAGGTATTCCAACACGTAGGCAGTGCCACTGCTTGGATTGAGACCCGAAAGCCGCTGCACTGTCCTTCCACGCGATACACCGTACCCTGGCTGAGCGCTGCCACATATAGCTCACCGTCGCGATCCTCGCCAAAGGTACTGATTTGGGCGGGTGTCAACACGCCCAGCGTTGTCGTCTCAAAGCTATCCGGTCGCGCCTGCCGGGTGACCCACCAACGGCCGCTGACATAGTCGGCAAAGAAGTAGTATCCGTACAGCTCAGGATGACGGCTCCCTCGGTAGACAAAGCCTCCCGTCACAGAGCGCCCCACCGTGGGATTGGCATACTCAAAAATAGGAGGCACGTAGGCCGAAGCCGGCAGGCATCCGCTGGTGTTGTAGGGCAAGGTGCCCTCGTAGCAGCGCCACCCATAATTGCGCCCACCGACGCCGGCCGGCTCAAAGTCGATCTCCTCTCGCGCATTCTGGCCCACATCGCCCGCCCAGAAATCGCCCGTAAGCCGATCAAAAGAAAAGCGCCAGTGGTTACGCCATCCTAACGACCAAATCTCAGGGCGAAAAGCAGGGTTCTGAACAAAGGGATTGTCGGCCGGAATGCTGTAGGGTTGCCCACCCGCAGCAGAGCGGACATCGATGCGCAGCGTCTTGCCCAACAATGAGGCCGGATTTTGGGCAAAGTTTTGCGGGTCACCTCCCGAGCCCCCGTCGCCCAAGCCGATGTAGAGATAGCCGTCGGGCCCAAACTTCAAGCAGCCGCCGTTGTGGTTGTTGTAGGGTTGAGGCTGTGTGAGCAGTACCAGCTCGCTGTTGACATCAGCGCGATTGGGTTGAGTGGGCAATACCGAAAAGCGCGATATCACCGTGGCTCCATCCGGCTGTCGCGTGTAGTTGACGTAAAAGTATCCCAACTGCCGATAGTCGGGTGCAAAAGCCAGCCCTAATAGCCCTTGCTCGTTGCCGGTAGCGCGTACGCGCGCGCTGATATTCAAAAAGGTGTCCAAGCGGTTGCCGGCACTGTCTAATACCCATATGAGACCGCGCTGCTCCACCACAAACAGCCGGCTGTCGCCGCAATGCGCAATATCCACCGGGCGATTGAAGCCCGACGCAAAGAGGCGAAGTTGAATTTTGGGCTGGGCAGACACTGAGGAGAGGACTCCAAAGGCAAGTAAAGATGCGTAGGGAAATCTCATGATACTTAGGATTGACAGCGATAAGGATACTGTGTAGCTCTATAAGGCTGCTTTACTCAGTAAACGGATTGCCCACCGTGGAGCGTTGCTTCACCCTTGCGCTTTAATACAAAAAGCCGCCGAGCGCATTACGCGCCGGCGGCAGAACCCCAAAAAACCAAATGAAAACAATCTTCCTCTTGTATTGCCTGCCCTTGCTCTTGTGCAAAGACGCTTTTACGACGCATTATTGAGCAAGTGTCACACCAACTCGACCGTCGAAGACGGCCTTTTGAGAGCCGTTAACAACATCGGCACGGCAAGCGCTGATAGCGAGGTGTTCCAAGCGCGAATATTTAGCCTTTGTTAACGGATCAGCGCCTGTCATCTGACCGCGATGCGGATGCCCGAGGAATGGCTGCTGAACTCTGGCGCATACATGCACTGCAGAGTGGCGACACCCGATGAGAAGTCGCCGCGGTGGCTCACGACCACTGGATACTCTAGTACAAAGGTGCCGCGCGGCAAGTAGTCGATGAAGAAGTGGGTAGCCAAGTCGCGCGTGCTTTCGTAATAGCCCAGTCCATCTTGCCAATGGTATTGGCTCAAGACATGAACGGGTTCAAAGCCTGCCGCTCGCATATCTTTGAGGTGCACGAATTCCATCGCTCGGTCGGTGCGTATCTCGATGCGCACGCGGAGCCGATCGCCTACCCGAAGGGCGGCGCCGTCCGAGAGCGGATACAGTTTCGGCCCAGTGGGCGTATTTTCCTCGCGGTACAGCTGCTTAACTAGCGTGAGCGGCGTCTTTTGGAAGGCCGAAATCTTGTCCAATTGCTCGAAATACTGCCAATAAGCGGCTCCCCATACCAAATGTTGATTGGGGTTGTCGATGCGGATGGTACTCCAGCTAGGTTGAATCTCTGCACCTTTCCACTCCTGCTTGAAATAACCTGTTCCGGGCTCGTATTCGGTTGGCGCGACTGCCACAGCGCCCAGCTGTAGGCGAACCGGTTGGGTGTTGGCCAGCCAGTTGTCGCCGCGCAAGAGCAGCGCGTAGACCGCCTCCGCCGTCGCTTTAGTGCTTTCCCAGCGATTGGTCTGCTTGTTTTTGAGCAACCATATGCGCAGCTCCTCGACGGCGCGGGCATCGTTGGCTACTTCGTGGAAGACTTCTACGAGCAGCGCCTGGGTCTCGATAGGCAGCTGGTACCAATACATGCCCCAATCGTATGCCCAGTACATGCCGAGCTCTTCTTTGACGATAGCGCGTTCGCGCAAGCTGGCCACGATGGCTTGGGCTGTTTCTTTGCGGCCATGTCGATGTAGCGCCAAAGCGAGCATGCCCTGCTCATAGAGACTGCGCTGTAGCCAGTAGCGAGCGCCCTGGTCGAGGTAGTAGGCGGCCACTCGGTCAACCTTGTCCACAGGGAAGAACGAAGTGGCATACAGATAATGCACGGCCATGCCATCCAAGTGGTCGTCCTCGAAACGAGTCTTCCCCTCTTGTACCTGTGCCGCCAGTCGAGCATACTGCTCCCGGATTTGGCGGTGGCAAAAGCCCAATGCG
This sequence comes from Lewinellaceae bacterium, assembly GCA_037445225.1. Classification (GTDB taxonomy): domain Bacteria; phylum Bacteroidota; class Bacteroidia; order Chitinophagales; family Saprospiraceae; genus M3007. Next base: position 155,790 of record JBBIKW010000004.1, read on the forward strand.
TTATCGAGCATCTCGCCCACGTCAGCGTGCTGCCTTAGATCGATGGCGCCTAAGCGGTGTAAATGCCCGAATCCCGCTACGATGTGCTGGGTGATGTACCAGCTCTCCCGTCCGCCCGGAAACCAAGACCACCCTCCGTTGGGCGCCTGGCGCTCTGCTAGCGTCTGCAGGGCTCGTTCTTGCTCGTCGGCCATTCGGTTGAGGTCGAAAAGCAGCGCAATGTTGCGCTTCTGCTGCTCCTCGCCGAGCGCATCGAGCACCCAAGGAGTTTCCTCGAGTAGAGCGGCCTTGAGCTCTTGATTTTTGATCAAGTTAGACTGCATGGATGGGCTGCCGAGCGCCCTCCAGCGCTCGTAGACTCGGCGCAAGTTGGGCAGCTGTTGCACCACATGAGCGGCTATGGCGTTGGCATAGAATCGGCTAAAGATTTGCTCGCTGCATTCGTGGGGAAATTCCATCAAATAGGGCAAAGCCTGTACGGCATACCAAGCGGGATTAGCGGAAAATTCTACCGTAAAGCGATGAGGTCGAAGGGTCGAAGAGGGGGTATCCTTCAGCGACTCGAAAGAAAACGCCTTTTGCTGTCCGCTGCGCACCGTCATGGGAAGCGTTTCTGTGACCAACATGCGGTTGCTCATGACGGGCAGGGTATTCTCTTCTCCGTCGCGATGGCGCTGACTTTCGGCAAAGATTTGCCACGTTAGGGCACTTACCTGTCCTTCGGGCACCTTTAGCCGCCAGGAGAGCGGTGTCGACTGGCCAGGGGCTACTCGGAAGGCTACGGTCATCTCGTTGGTGTTAAGCCCGAAGAGGGATTCGACCGCAGCCAGCGTCACGGCATCAAACAGGCTCAGCGTCGCCGTTCCCGAAAGCGTGTCTGAAGAGAGGTTACTCACTTTAGCCGTCAGCTCCACTACATCGCCCTCGCGCACAAAGCGCGGCGGATTGGGCAAGACCATGAGCTCTTTTTGCGTCACCACCGTGCGCTCGACCAAGGTCTGTTTTAGGTCTTTCGTGTGCGCAAACAGCAGGAGTTTCCACCGCGTCAGCGCCTCATTCATAATGAACGCCAACACTACGTTCCCTTCCGCATCGGTACGCAGCGCCGGCATAAAGAATACCGTCTCGTTGAGGTTGCGCCGTATGGGAGCGGGCGTCACTGCTGCGCTTTTCTTCTCCTCCATGATCGTACCTTCTGCTGGCGATGCGGCCGCCTCTTGCTCGTCGGCACCATTGCGCAAACTGGGGTATGGAAGGCTATCTTCTTCGAGGCTCTTCATTCTGGGTACTGCCATCGTTTGCGGAGCCGCCTCTAGCAGCCACACACGCAAATGCAGCGGAAAACCAAAGTGACTCAAAACCGCATATCGACGCGCGCGGAGCGACACCCCTGTGTGTCGATAGCGGACGGTCCCCGGCTGAGCGCCAAAAGCATCGGATGCTACAGAAAGGTTGTAGTAGTGCGATGGGAAAGAAATGGTAGACCAGCGGTGCGGTAAGAACTGGTCGAGCGAGGCGTCGTACATAGAGGCGACTACCTCAGCGGCCACGCGCTCTTTTTGAGGGCCGCTGATGCGCAGGCGCCAAGTCTCGCGGTCGCCCGGTGCTAAGCGGTCGCGGAAGGTCTCGAAGGTCACATGGAGCTCCTTGTTGCTCCAAGGCACTTCGATGCGGTGTGGGCCGCTGCAATAGAAGCGATTGTGTTGCACGGCAAAGGCGTTCACGGCAAAACCGCCTCGATCGCTCTCTTGCACTGTCCATTCTATTTGTCGGGCATCGTCTACTATCATCCAACGCGGCGGCTGAGCGCCTTGGGCACGCCCTTCGATGAGCAGAAAGTGCAGTTGGCGGCCGCCGCCCAACCATAGGCGCGCAGTATCGCCGGGCTCGTATGCAGTTGCTTCAGGAGCCGTAGCGGGCACAGTAAAACGGGTCTCCGGCTTTTGCACGTCCCATACTCGGACGACTTGGCGAAGCGCTATAGCTTTGCCGAAGGCATCGCGCGTCTCTAACACTATCTCGTAGTAGCCCGCCGACATTTGGCCGGCGTGTACGTCCAACGCCATCTGGCCCGTGCTGCGGAAAGGGATCGTTCGGGTGAAATCCTGGCGATCCCATCGCTCCGGCCGGTCTTCGCCTTTCCAAGCAAAATGAGAAAACTCGTGCCGAAAAGCCTCTTCGCTAAGTGTCCACACGTCGGGCTCCGACCAGTATCGTTTTAGGAAGGAGACTCGAGGCGGCACCAAGCGCGTAATAGAGATCGTCCCTTCTGCATGTTGCGGTTGGCCGGCATTGTTGGTCGTCGAAAGCGGTATTTTGCGCAAAGCTTCTATCTCCATTTCCGGAGAGAGGCCGAACTCTACGTTCAGAGCTGTATAGCGCGCTACGACGATCGCCTCGTTGCTGCGCGTTTCGCCTGTGATGTCGGTCACATCGGCCATGACCGTATACTCGAAAGTGGGCAAGTCTCCTGCTGGGATGGCGCGGTCGGGCAAGGCCGTAAAGACAATTTCGAAGGAGCCGTCTGCCGCCGTGGTGGTAGTGCCTTGGGCGATTTCTACTTTCTGAGCCGGGCTCGGCGGCCAGATGCGCCACCATCCCCACCAGATGGGCATCCTGTTTTGGCGCACGACGCGATAGCGAACGGCCGCACCACCGACGCTGCTGCCGGCGTAGTCCCGCGCCTCCCCGCGCACCGCAACGGTATCGCCAACCCGATAACTGCCCTCAACAGGTCTGAAGACGACCTCAAACTTGGGCCGCTTGTACTCTTCTACCGAAAAACGCGCCTCGCCGGCGTACCCTTCGGCGCGGATGCTCATCGAACCCATTAAGCCGGAGGTAGGTGCCTGAAAGGCTCCGTTAAAGGTGCCGTACTCGTTGCTAACGAGGTCGAGCTGTTGGCGCGCTTGGTCGTTCGCGTCGAAAAAAGTCACCTGCACCTTCTGGCCGGGTAGGATGTGCGGTTGCCCTTCCGCATCGCGTCGGATAAGCACACCCTTGAAGTAGACGGTCTGCCCGGGTCGGTAGAGCGATCGATCGGTAAAAAAGACAACTTCTCTCAACTCTTCGCGGTCGTACTCGTGCGGATAGAGATAGAATGCGGTGTTGAGCCATAGGGTATCGGTACCACGCGCCAAGCGCACCCACAGCTGCTTGTTGGCAGCAGACTCGAGGCGCACTATGCCGTCTGGGCCGGTTGTCAGCTGGCGAAACAGCTGAAAGCGCTCTTCGCGCCTGGTATTGTCCCACTCCCGGTAAAAACAGTCCACCTTTACCCTCGACAGCGGCACCCCTGTCTCGCGGTGCACGACAGCGAGCTGTTTTTCGGCCGCAAAGGAATAAGAGACGCCCGCTAGCTGGGAGCAAGCGAACAAGGCATATGCTACGGGTTGCTTTCTCTCGTCAAAGGAGCTATCGGGCGACGCTATTACAGCATAGTAGCCGGGTGCCAACGGCGGAAGGCGCAGCTCAGTGCTGTGCTGGCGAAAATCTTCGGGCGCATCCAATGCCCACAGGCGCTGGTCTATCGCCGGTGCCGAGCATATCTCCTCGATCCTGAAATCTCGCTCGAAGGGCGACATCGCATGAGGGATAGCTACCACTCGAACCCACACTTGTCGAATGTTTTTAAACGAGAGCAGAACTAAGTTCGGTTTTTCCGGCAAGTAGACCTGCTCTACTTGAATCTGAATGGCAGGGCGCTGGATCTCGTCCAACAGGGTGCGGCAGAGATGGGCGCCGTAAGTGTCCGGTTGGCGCGCTATGGCACTTTCGCATTCGGCCACTGCTCGCTGGAGAAAGTTGCTCTGAGCGTACTGAGGTCTTTCGCTCAACTCCCGATAGGCTGCTCCCAAGTAATAAGCGATCTCGGGGTCGGACGGATGGTTGTAGTGCTGTCGATGCAGCGCCTGAAGGGCGTCGGCGTAGCGCTCCCACTTGTCTTCGAGCGCGGACTTGTTGCGCACGAACCGCAGACGCAGCAGGTCGGCGTCGATCAAGGCAGCTGTGTTGCCCCTAGATAGGTGCGCTGCCAACACGCGCTGAAACAGTCGCAGAGAAAGCCAGACAGTAGAGCTTGTGTCCTGACTTACAAAGTCGAACCGCACAAAATCTTCTACCGGAGCGAAGGCTTCGGGCTGGTCCAAGTAAAACTGATAAACGGGCTGAGTGAGGTAGCTGCGCTCGTTGGCAAAGTGCTCCAAGGCGCGATGGGCTAACAGGTCAAACAGCGTAGGGCGCAGAGGATCCCCTTCAACAGAGTCGCCTTGGGAAGGCGTGAGCAATGCGCGCAACTCTTGCACGGGAACCTGCAGCAAGCGGTCTTCGTTTGCCACTGAAGCGCGATAGTACTGAAGGGCGCGCAGCTCAATCTGTTCTGCCGATAGGGTAGATAATTCGCCTTCCGCCTCGCCAACTACCGGTGTACGCTCTTGGATCGTCCAACCTCGATTTTGCAAATAGGTGTGGTAGAACTCGCCCAGTAGGCTCTGTAAGACAGATCGCTCCGGCTCAGCAGCTGCGCTTTCCTCTTTTTCGAATAGGGCAACCGCCTTTTCGAAGCCATCCTCTTCCAAGTGAACAGTGTACTTGCCTCGATACAGAAGCGCCTTGATAATTTGGGGCGTGTTGCGCTCGGCTTTTGCGCGCGCATAGAGCTGCTCGACGAGTGTCAAGGCGCTCTTAAACAGCCCTTTTCGCTCGAGGCTGTCGATTTCAGCCCATTCTTTTTCATAGGCGTCGTATTTCGGCGCAAGGGGCGTTTCGGTAGGCATGGGTGTGAGCGGTGGTGAGGACGTACCCGTCCGCCGTGCACATGAGGGATAGAGCAGCAGCGAGACAAGCGAAAGCAACAACAGACGTGCCATATGGACATTTTAATAGGAACAAAGATAGGCAGCCTGGCTCCAGACTGCCCTCGATAGATGCTCTCTTTCGTTGAAATGCACACGGTACGATACACCGGCCTCTGCTGACCTCAAGACAAGAGGTGGAGGAAGCTTTTCGAAGCCCACCGCTCTTCAGTGCTTATGCGGGCCCAGTTGCCCTGTTCTTCGTAAATAAAGACCTCTTCGTTGCGCATCAGCGTGCCCACAACGTCGAACTGGGTGCTGGGCCCACTGCGGACGTTGAGTTGGTCGGTATTCACCACAATGGCGCGCCGCACGTCGCGCACGTAGTTGGCCGAGACCCACTCCTGCTTAGAGGCCGAAATGCGGTACCAATTGCCCTGCCGTTCGTAGATGCGCAGCACCGAGCCGAAGGGCGTCACATTGATCTTTCGCCCACTGATGGACGGCTGATTGCGCACGTTGAGCCAAGTAGCAGTCACATAGCCGTATTTGAGTACGGGTGGAGGCACCTGGCCGCTCTGCAAGAAGGCGCGCACGAGCGGCAGGAAATTAGCCTCCGCATCGGGCACCTTGTTGCCGCCGAAAAAAGCGGTCCCTGGGCAGCTCTTGGTGCTGCCCAAGCCGTTGGTACGGCTCCCCGTGCTAAGGTCGAACCAATGGTGATAGACGATGCGGTCGGTTGTAGCGGGTACGTTGAAGCGCCGACACAGCGCTGCCGTAACGCGCACGATCGCGTCGCGCTGTTCGGGCCGCATGACGTCCTGGCTGGTGTCGAAGTTCCCAATATTCTCGATACAAATAGCGTGCGCATTAAACCCGAAGATACATGCCGGCGACCATTCCAAATTGCGCCCTGTGACGACCATGCCGTCGGGGAAGATGCTGAAGTGCTGGCCGATGTCCATCCACCCATTGGTGTTCTTGTGAAAATGCTGCATGTTGCGCTGCAGCACAAAGTGGTTGTTGCCGTTGAAGTGGACGTAGCTGGGTGCCCAAGTGTGATGCTCTTGGATGTAGAGGACGGTTCGAGCCACATCTTGTTGGGTAATCCAACCTTCAAATTCGGCAGGCGTGAGGAGCGTGAATCCAAATTGTTCTAGCATGGTTGTAGAGCGTTTTGAGTGGCATTTACCGACTTCTAAACCCGATACCTTGGCGCTGATAGAGGGCCAAGCGGCTTTTGTCTAAGGTAAAGGAGGCCACGTCGTCCAGCACAATGAGCTGTTGCTCCTCGGGCTCGATGGACGATGCTGGGCGCTGGGCTAAACGGAGGTTTTGGTTTTTGATGGCTTCTAGTACTACTTGCCGCACGGCGCGGGCATTTCCGAAGTATCGGTCGCGCATCTGGTAGAGGAAGTCTAAGTACTTGCCCAAGTGCTCGCGGGCGCGTTCGTCGACGCGGTAGTTTTCTTGTTGGAACATGTGCAGCGCAATTTCGAGCAGCTCTTCGGGCGAGTAGTCCTCGAAGCGAAGCACCTTGTCGAAGCGGCTGGCTAGGCCTGGGTTGGCCTTGAGGAAGGCCTCCATTTGCTCGGGGTAGCCGGCTACGAAGACGAAGAACTCCCCTCGATTGTCTTCCATGCGTTTCAGCAACGTCTGGATGGCCTCGTCGCCGAAGTCGCCATGCGTGCCGCGTCCGGAGGTAGTGAGCGCATAAGCTTCATCGATGAAGAGCACGCCGCCCATGGCTTCATCGATGCGCTCGGCTGTTTTGATGGCTGTTTGGCCCACATATCCGGCGACCAGCCCTTGGCGGTCGGTTTCGACCATGTGGCCGCGCTCCAACACACCGAGCGCTTTGTATATCTTGGTTAGGATGCGCGCCACTGTGGTCTTCCCTGTGCCCGGGTTGCCGACGAAAACCGTATGTAGGTAGAAACGGCCCAACACATCGCGGCCGGCTTCGCGGTGGAAGCGCACCACTTCGACCAGCTCGCGGATATCGCGCTTGATGTCTTTCATGCCGATAAGGCTGTCTAGCTCTTGCAACGCTTGCTGCAGGAGCGCATCGTCGATCGGGATAGCGGGGCGGTCGCGCAGCGGCAGCACCTGTACCCGCTGCATATCCTCATACGTGACGCGTTGAAGGGCCTCAGCCGGCAGTTCGCGGATGTTGGGATTGGTCATGAGCCGCAGTGCCAGCTGGATTTTAGCTTTTTCCAACAAGTCGTACACGAAGCGCGCATTTCCAAAGGTGCGGTCGCGCCGACGGTACGCCTCCACGATGTATTCGCTGAGCAGCGCTTTGGCGCGCTCATCCAGGGTGATCTCTTTTTCCCGGCAGGCGTACTCGGCAATCTGGATCAGCTCTTGAGGCAGATAGTCGCGAAACTCAAACACCATCTTGAAGCGGCTGCGCAATCCTGGGTTGGAGTCCAAAAAGGTCTTCATCTCCTTGGGATAGCCCGCCACGATAACGGCCAAGTCGCCCGGCCCATCCGACATCTCTTTGACGAGAATTTCGATGACTTCCTTGCCGAAGTCCTTCGTGTCTTCTGTGGAACGCGCCAGCGAATACGCCTCGTCGATGAAGAGGATACCTCCTCGAGCGGCCTCGATGGCTTCCTTCACCTTGGGGGCCGTCTGTCCAATGTATTCGCCCACCAAATCGGAGCGGTCGACCTCCTTGACGTGCCCTTTGGTGAGCAGTCCCATGCTGCGATAGAGGCAGCCCATCATTCGGGCTACAGTGGTCTTGCCTGTGCCGGGATTGCCGACGAAGACCGAGTGAATGTTGAGCCCTTCCTTTTCTTGAAAGCCCTTTTCGCGGCGCAGCTGCAGAAACTTCAAATATTGGGCGTGCTCGCGCACCTTTTGTTTGATTTCCGACAGCCCTACCAACGCATCTAAGCGCTCTAAGACGGCTTCGAACGTCTCGCTTTCTTCCGACGGTGCCAATACTGTGGAGCCTACTGTGGGCAGCCAAACGGAGTTGGTGCCCTCTTCCCAGTCGTCGCCCACTTCGAAGGGCAGCGACGCTAACAGGTGCTCTAAGAACACCACTTCCACGGTGTAGTGGTCGTGGCGCCACGAGCCCTTGACGTTACTGCCCCAGCCGGCCGTGATGCGGATGAGCTCCTCGCCCTTTTCTATACGCTGCAGGCGCACCACTTGTCCCTTGAGCTCGCGGGCATCGTTGTAGAACTTGATGAACAGCTCGCAGTGCCACGGCCGCGACAGCAGCAAGTTTTTGAGGGTCACCTCAGCGTAGATATAGCGCGTTTCCTCGCAATGGAAGCGGCGCAAATAGCGGCGCTCCGACTCCGGCAAATCGTCATAAGGCCCCTCATACAGCCGAAGCGAGGCTATAGTACAGTACGGACTGTTATAGCGCGTCACAGGGCTGCCGGCATCCTCTATGTAAAAATAACGCGTGGCCACCTTCTCTCCCTCAATCCAGGCTTCCCAGCAATACGCTCCCTTTTTCCAGAAAGCCCCTGTCTGCTTATTTCCCCAGCCTTCGCGCACGTAACCGATAGGGTCGTATTTGCTCACCTTGCGCACCAAGCTAAGCGAACATATCTCTTTCTTTTGTTTCTTAGCCGCATAACAGCGCAGCTCTACGTGGACTTCCCAGTCCTCTACATCGAAATTTTTATTGAAGAAAGACAGCTCCGCATACACGTACGTCGTCTCATAGCGGTCAAATACCTGACGGTACTTCTTCTTGTTGTCGGCCAGCCATTCTGTGGAGGAGTAGACCTTCAGGTCGCGAAATTTCCAGGGCTTGTTGGCCGAATGTTCTTCGGGCGGATTGATTTGTTGAGAGCCGAAATACATAGTGAGGCGTGTGTTTGAAGAGAGTACTCCCCACCGCGTTTTGGGAAGAGAGTATGCAAAATAACGAAGGATTTCTGGAAATCCTTTTTCGGTTATCGATTACTCTTTTACCTCAGCCGCCCATTGCTCGACGCCGCGACGCCAATGCGGGATATCGAGCGCGAAGGCCGCTTTAATTTTTGCCTTGTCCAACACGCTAAAAGGCGGGCGGGCGGCAGTGGTAGGGTACTCATGGGTGCGGATAGGTTGGATGCGGCAGGACAGCCCTTTGAGGTCGACGACCGCTTGAGCAAAATCGTACCAGCTGCACACGCCTTCGTGAGAGTAGTGCCAGATGCCGGCCAACGCCTCCAACGCACATTGCTGGGTGCGAATGCGCTCCAAGATGTGGAGTACCGCTTGGGCCAGATGCGGCGCATAGGTAGGCGTGCCGATTTGGTCAAACACCACGCGCAGCTCGGGGCGCTGTCGGCCCAAGTGCAGGATGGTGCGGGCGAAGTTCTGGCCGTAGGGCGAGTAGAGCCACGACGTTCGGATGACCATCCCCCTCTGCGGCAGATGGCGCAGTACGGCGCGGTCGCCGGCCAGTTTTGTCCGGGCATATACGCTGCGCGGATGCGTGGGCGCATCTTCGAGAAGAGGAAGGTTATACCGCCCGTGATAAACATAGTCGGTGGAGAAATGGATGAGGAAAGCGCCCGACTGCGCGCATAGTTCGGCCAAGTAGCGCGGCCCTTGGGCATTGGTGCGATAAGCGCGCTGCGGTTCGCTCTCTGCCCGATCGACGGCAGTGTAGGCAGCGCAGTTGATGCAGCCGTCGGGTTGGTGCTCCGCCCAAAAGCGGCGCAGCGCGGCGCGACTTGCGATGTCGACCTGAGTGGAATCTGCCCATAGAAAATGCCACTGAGGATATTGGGAGGCCAGTGCTTCGAAGCAGCGCCCCAGCTGTCCGCGAGCACCCGTGATGAGCAGAAGCGGCTCCTTGCCCATAGCGTTTTTGGGGCGAAGGTAGAGCGGCTTTTTGCGAACTTTCGGCGTTATGACGACAAAGGTCTCCTACAGACCCGTATGGGTAGCATCCGCGGTGTTGTGGGCAGCGACATCACCCTGCGGACTTGGCGCCAACAGGGATACGTTGAGACAAGATACCCTGCGCACCCTCACCATCTCGGCGGCGCGGCTGCCCGGAGCGACGACCAACCTGCCGCTATCGGCAGCCCTTTTGAAGGGCCCTTGGTTGCGTCGAGCAGAGCCGCAACAAACCCTGCGCGAAAGCTTAGCAGCCGTACCGGGCGTGTGGGCGATGGGCGAGGCCAACTTTGCCCAAGATATCCGCATTGCTATCCGGGGCTTTGGGGCGCGCTCTGCCTTCGGCATTCGCGGCATCCGGCTACTCCTCGACGGCATTCCCGAGTCGGCTCCCGACGGACAGGGGCAATTGGACAACATCGATCTGGCCGTAGTGGACCGCATAGAGGTGCTGCGCGGATCGTCCGGTGGGCTGTACGGCAATGCTTCAGGCGGAGTGGTGAGCCTACAAAGCGAGGGCATCTCGCCCTACCCTACCTGGCGGCTGCGCGCTTCGGCAGGCGCTTGGGGCTTTGTTCAAGGACACTTTTCCGCCAGCACGCGCATAGGGCGTCATGGCCTGCGCGCGGCGCTTACGCACCAGCGCTCCGACGGCTATCGAAGCCACGCCGCCATGCGCTCCTGGATAGCCAATGCCCGATGGGAGGTTTTTTCGCGCGACTCCACCCTGCTGCTGCGCGGGCTGTGCAACGGCGTCTACAGCCCGCAGGCAGATGACCCAGGCGCCCTTACCGCTGAGCAGGTGGTTGTAGATCGCCGAGCTGCCCATCCTGCCAACGTAGCCTACGGCGCTGGCGAAAGCGTAGCGCAAGCGCGCATAGGGCTTTTCGCCCAGAAGTGGTGGCGCCGCGGACACCAATCTATTGGTCGCGTTTACGTTTTACGGCGCATGTTCGAAAACCGCCTTCCCTTTCAACGCGGTGGTCAGGTGCAGCTGCGCCGCCTGGCTGTCGGCAGCAGTTTACAACAGCAATGGATAGGGAAGAGCGCGGCCTATTCGGCAGGGATAGATGTAGATTACCAGCGCGACTATCGCCAACGCTTCGACAACCTCGAGGGCCGACGCGGTGCCCAAGAGCTTGCTCAATGGGAAACGTTTGTTGCAGGGGGGCTCTTTGCCGCGGCTCATTGGCGTCTTGCTCCGCGCTGGCGCGCTTCGGCGGGCTTGCGCATCGATATAGTACAGCTCAGCGCTGAGGACGAATTTCTGTCCGACGGCGACCAGTCGGGGCAGGCTAACTATCGGGTCCTTAGCCCATGGGCCGGATGGACTTGGCAGGTTGCTCAACACCTGATGCTTCACTTCAGCTGGGCCACACATTTCGAAACACCTACGCTGAGCGAACTGAGCAATAACCCAGCCGGCACCGGAGGACTCAACCCCGACCTGCGCCCTCAGCGCACCCATACCTGGGAGATAGGTCTTCGGACACCCCGAGAAACGCCTCTGCACTTCGCGCTCACCCTTTTTGCCGCGCATTCGCGCCGGGAACTGACCCCCTTCGAACGCGCAGACACTCCCGGTCGGCTCTTCTATCGAAATGCGGGACAAACCCAGCGCCTTGGCGCAGAGATGGCATTGCTGGCCGACGTCGCACCAGCGATCTCCGTTCAATTTGTCTGGACATCTGCCCGTTTTTACTACCGCACCTACGAGACACCAGCCGGCCGCCTGGATGGCAAGCGTTTGCCTGGCTTGCCTAGTCATTGGGGACTACTCGACCTGCGCTATGGGTTAGAGGAGGGGTGGTTTGCCCGCGCTCAGCTGCGCTACGCCGGCCGGCTTTTTGCTGACGATGCCAACCAAGTGGCCATTGACCCTATGTGCCTCCTCCAAGGGCGCATCGGCTATCGCCACCGTATGCGCCAGAACACTTTGGAAATCTTTGTCGGCGTAGACAATGCGACCAGTGCTTCTTATTTTCACCACGTGCGCATCAACGCCGCTGCCGGCCGCTTTTTCGAACCAGCAGCGCCACGCACGCTCTTTGTTGGCTTGGAATACACTGGCGAAAAACGAGAAAGGGCAGGTGCTCTTCGCGATGCGACCTGGGAGCGCTGATCTCCGCATCGCTCGCCTCAGTTGCGCTCTTCTACAGAGAGCGAGGATTTAGCAGGCGCTGCTCTTTTCTGCATGCAGTGGCGCACAAACTCGACGAAAAGAGGGTGCGGATTCTCAACGGTACTTTTGAGCTCGGGATGGAATTGGACACCGACAAACCAGCAGTGGTGCTGCAGCTCCATGATCTCGACTAAACCGGAGTCGGGATTGATGCCGGAAGGGATCATCCCTGCCTGGCGAAAGGCCTCGAGATATTGGTTGTTGAACTCCCAGCGGTGGCGGTGCCGCTCCGAAATTTCCGTGCGCCGATAAGCTGCGTAAGCTTTAGTGCCCTTTTCTATTGTGCATGGGAAAGCGCCTAATCGCATGGTGCCGCCCTTTTGGGTAACCTTCTTTTGTGCGTGTATGAGGTCGATGACAGGGTGAGACGTGTCGGGATCGACCTCAGTGGAGGCAGCTTCGCGCAAGCCGAGCACATTGCGGGCAAACTCTACGCAGGCCACTTGCATGCCCAAGCAGATGCCCAAGAAGGGGACATCGTGCTCGCGCGCGTAGCGAACGGCGAGGAGTTTTCCCTCGATACCGCGCTCGCCGAAGCCCGGCGCCACTAAAATGCCGTCCAACGGCGCCAACAACTGGCGTACCTCTTCGTAGGGCCGCTCCAAGTCTTCGGCATGGATGGGCACCACCTTTACCTTACACCGATGGGTAGCCCCAGCATGGACGAACGACTCGTAAATGGATTTGTACGCATCCGGCAGCTCGTTGTACTTGCCTACCAAACCTACCTCTACGGTTGTCGTCGGATTTTTGAGCCGCTGCAAAAACGCTCTCCAACGCGAAAGATCGGGCTCGCGCCGGTCGCTCAAATGTAGCTTAGAAATCACTACTGAGTCGAGGCGTTCCTCAAGCAACAGCAGCGGCACATCGTAGATGCTCTCGGCGTCGAGCGCCTCAATCACTGCCGACATCTCCACGTTGCAAAACAGCGCCAATTTTCGCCGAATGTCGGTACTTAGCGGATGCTCGGTGCGACAGGCCAAAATATCGGGTTGTACCCCGAAACTGAGCAACTCTTTGACGGAGTGCTGCGTGGGTTTTGTCTTCAGCTCTTTGGCGGCTTGCAAATAAGGAATGAGCGTAAGGTGAATCACCAAGCAGTTATCGCGCCCTAATTCCCAGCGCAGCTGGCGAACCGACTCGATATAAGGCAGCGACTCAATATCGCCTACAGTGCCGCCCAGTTCCGTAATGACGATGTCGTAGCGCCCTGTCTGGCCCAATAGGAGCATGCGGCGCTTGATCTCGTCGGTAATGTGCGGGATCACTTGGACGGTTCTGCCCAAATAGTCGCCAGCGCGTTCTTTCTCGATGACCGTTTGGTAAATGGCCCCCGTAGTGACGTTGTTGGCTCGGGAGGTAGGAACATTCAAAAAGCGCTCGTAGTGGCCCAAATCCAAATCCGTCTCCGCCCCGTCGTCGGTAACATAGCACTCGCCGTGCTCGTAAGGGTTGAGCGTACCGGGGTCGACGTTGATGTAGGGGTCAAACTTCTGTATTGTGACGGAAAAGCCGCGCGCTTGGAGGAGTTTTGCCAACGAGGCGCACAAAATGCCTTTACCCAAGGACGAAGTGACGCCCCCCGTAACAAAGATGTATTTCGTCATCGTACGTTCGAGTAGTTACGGGGCGTAAAGATACAGCGGTGCGGACGGGTTTTTGCGCCCGGCGGCCGTTTGGACATTCAAAAACTTTTGCCCAACTACCGTGTTTGTTTGGGTGTGCCGACGGTGACTTGGCAAGATTTAGGGCGCATCGACTACAAACCCGCCTGGGACTATCAGACTCGGCTGCACCAGCAGCTGGTAGACAACAAATTGCGCCACCGCCAATTGAAGGCAGGCCAGTATCCTCAGCAGCATTATTTTCTGATGGTCGAGCACTCACCTGTTTACACGTTGGGCAAGAGTGGCTCGCCTCAACACTTGCTGCTGAGCGAGGCGCAGCTGCAGGAGCGCGGCATCCAGTATTTCCCCATCAATCGAGGCGGCGATATCACCTACCACGGCCCAGGGCAAATTGTAGGTTATCCCATCTTGGATTTAGAGTGTTTCTTTACCGACGTCCATCGCTATGTGCGCAGCATAGAGGAAGTCATTTTGCGCACCTTAGCCGATTACGGCGTCGCTGCGCTTCGGTTGCCTCCTCATACCGGCGTATGGTGCCCACCGCGACCCGACTGTACCCTACCCTCTGCTGAGGAGGGCTTCTGGGCAAAATTTCGAAAGATCTGTGCCATTGGCGTTCACCTAAGCCGTTGGGTCACCCTACACGGCTTTGCTTTTAATGTCAACACCGATTTGACGTATTTCAGATACATCGTACCTTGTGGCATTGCCGATAGCGACAAGACAGTGACTTCTTTAGCCTGGGAATGCGGTCGTCCGATAGATATGGAAGAAGTCAAAGAGCGGATCCGTTACCACTTTGGCGCGGTGTTCGGCTGCAATTGGGAAGCGCTATGATGAAGGATATTCTTTTTTTGAAAGTAAACGACCTTGCCCTGGCCATGGCCCCGCGCCTCATCTTCGAGGAGGATCACGAGATCTTTTGGGACGCCTACCTGCTCAACTTGAAGGACGAACCGATTTTTTCCGTCATCGTGAATTCCGGCGGCTACGGGGAAATCGGCGGAGAACCGCGCCGCACCACTTCGCTTCGCTATTTTTGGGACCGCATCGGCCCTAAAACGGCAGTGCGAATAGAACCCGTGGATAAGGCGGTCTTTGCCCTGACGAGCGAGTATTGGGTCAGTTTTATGTATCGCGATTATCTGTACGATAAGCAATATGTATTTGTGCCGGGCAGCCTCGACGAGATACACTTTTGCGACCTCCCGCTGTTGGAGCGCCGCGGGGTCATGATCCAATAACCCTCTTTTCTACTGTACGCGTATGGCTTTCTTCGAGCGAAAAATAGACCCCCTGCTACAGGCGGCAGTTTTTTTTGGCATTTCTGTGGCGGCTATGCTGCTGGTGGTGCTCTTTCGATGGTTGGGATGGTTTTCCATCGACCGGGTGTTTCCGTGGTCTGTCGCTACGGCTTTTCTACTGATGTATGCGGTGGGCAGTAGCGTGCTCAGCCTGAATGCCGGCAGCAGTTTAAAGTATTGGGGCCGCTCGGTGTACGGTTTTATTGGGCTGGCTTTTGCCAATGGAGGGGCAGCTTGGTTGACCTCTGGACTGACGCTTGCCGAAGCAAACTCTTATCGGAGCATCTACATAGTAATATCCATCTGTTTTTTGGTATTCCTATCGGTCATCAACCTAATGCGCAAGATCGTTGCCTTTGCAGAGCGAGAAGAATGGAACGCTCCGCGTCGGCGCAAGCGGTAAAACTTCAGACGGCTTACTATGTACCTGCTACTGCTCTTGTCTTTGATAGCGGCTTGCCATTCGTCAGCCGAGCATTCGCCGAAGTCCGTTTCGGTCGCCTCAGCACAAGCCCAGACGGATACCCTCATTCCTCCAGCATACGACTCGCGCGGTCGATTGATCCGCCTCCACAGAAGTGAAGCCGAATGGCGCGCCCTGCTGAACGAGCAGGAATACCGCGTGTTGCGTCAGGAAGGCACCGAGCGGGCATTCACCGGCGACTTGTTGAATGAAAAGCGCAAAGGTACGTTTACCTGCCGCGGTTGCGGGCTGCCGTTGTTCTCTTCCGAAACCAAATACAACTCCGGCACGGGATGGCCCTCCTTTTGGAAGCCCATTCGGCCCGAGTTCATAGCGGAGCGCGAAGATCGCTCCTACGGCATGGTCCGCACGGAGGTGGAATGCGCGCGCTGTGGCGGACACTTAGGGCATGTTTTCGAAGATGGACCGCCGCCTACGGGCCTCCGCTATTGCATCAACGCTGTCTCGTTGGATTTTGTGCCCGATTAATCGGCCTCAGGGAGGAGGGTCTTGCCGGTCATCTGCTCGGGTTGCTCTATGCCCAGCAGGTGCAGCAGCGTAGGCGCCAAGTCGGCCAAGATGCCCCCCGAGCGCAGAGCGATAGGTGTGTCTTTCAGTCGGCGGCTCACTAAGATGCACGGAACGGGATTTTTCGTGTGCGCAGTGTTTGGCGAGCCGTCGTCGTTGACCATGTAATCGGCATTGCCGTGGTCGGCAGTAACCAACACGGCGTAGTCGTGTTCTTCCAACACCGGCACTAAGCGGCTGAGACAAGTATCTACTGTTTCGGCGGCGGCTACAGCGGCCTGAAATACGCCGGTGTGCCCTACCATGTCGGTATTGGCGTAGTTTAGGCAGATAAAGTCGGGGCGGTTTTCGCCGATGTCGCGCAGTACGGCGTCGGTGACCGGTATTGCACTCATCTCGGGCTGTAAGTCGTAGGTGGGCACCTTGGGCGATGGGATGAGGATGCGGCGCTCGCCGGGGAAAGGCTCCTCACGACCTCCGGAAAAAAAGAAGGTGACGTGCGGATATTTTTCCGTCTCGGCAATGCGCAGTTGGGATAAGCCCGTCTCTGAGACTACTTCTCCAAAGGTCTTAACCAGGTTTTCCTTTTCGAAGAGCACTTCGATGCCGTGGAAATGCTCGTCGTAGCGCGTCATTGTTATGTAGTGCAGCGGCAAAGTGAACATGCCTTGTTCGGGCATATCTCGCTGGGTGAGCACCTCTGTGAGCTGGCGCAGGCGGTCGGTGCGAAAGTTGAAAGCAACGACTATGTCGCCGGGACGCAGCGCAGCTATGGGTTGCCCTGTAGGGTCGACCTGCACGAATGCCGGCAAGAACTCATCGGTCACATCGCGTGCGTAGCACGCGGTGATGGCGGCCTCTAAGTCGTGTACTCTTTCGCCTATACCGCGCACCAGCAGGTCGTAGGCAACTCGGATGCGCTCCCAGCGCTTGTCGCGATCCATGGCGTAATAGCGCCCTACCACAGAAGCGATGCGTATGCGATCGGCGTACCCCTTACTCTCCAGATATCGGCGCAAGCGGCGCAAGAAACCCACACCGCTGCGCGGGTCGCAGTCGCGGCCATCCGTAAACGCATGGATAAAGATGCGCGGTACCCCGTGCTTATAGGCAGCATCGCACAGCGCCTCTAAGTGTTGGATGTGGGAATGCACGCCGCCATCAGATACCAGACCGATGAAATGCAAGCTGCGACCGTCGCGCGCTGCAGCATCGAAGGCGGACAGCAGTACCGGATGCGCGTCGAATTGCCCTTCCCGAATGGCCTTATTAATGCGGGCCAACTCCTGCCACACGATGCGACCAGCGCCGATATTGAGGTGTCCCACTTCGGAGTTGCCCATTTGCCCTTCGGGCAATCCCACCGCCTCTCCGTGCGTGGTTAGGGTCGTATGCGGCCGTGTGCGCCACAAATGGTCCATGAAGGGAGTGCGAGCTTGGGCGATAGCATCGGCTTCCGGCTTAGGCCCTATTGCCCACCCATCTAAAATGATCAAGCAGGCGCGCGGATGTGTCATCATGGGCCCAAAGGTAGAACGCGCCGAGGTGTAGCGAAAAAGAAAAAGCCCGCCTCACATTGCGCTGGGCGGGCCCTACATTACTGCTCTGTGTTATGCTCAAACTACTATGCTGTGCCTTACTTACCGCTTTTCTTCGTCGTCGTGGTCTTACGGGTCGCTTTGCCCTTCGCGGCCGCCGCCGGAGCCGGTGTAGGTTCTGCCGTTGGCACCGTTTCTTCGGCAGTAGCCTCTTTCTTCTCCGCCTTCTTAGTTACGGGCTTCTTTTTTTCCACATCCAGCGCCTCATTGAGCAAGTATTGCTCTTCGACCAGCCGTCCATTTTTCCAAACGCGGCGGATTACCTCCTGATAAACCAAATTTTCTCCTTGGCGATTGGTAAAGTCAAAGACAAATTGGGAAAAGGTGGTATCGCCCTCTACGCGCACCGCTACCCGCTCGATGCGGTTGATGCGCGCAATGTTTTGGAAAAACCAACCCAAAATCTCCGCTTTCTGGGCCTTCGAGGTGGTCTTATGATCCGGGTCACTCCAAGTGATGCAGTCATCAGCGGCAAATTGCTCGAAAGCACCTGTGATGTTTCCCTTTAATACTTCGGCGTCAATCGCCTCTACCAGTTGTTGAACAGTCATAAACACGCTACTTTTATTTGACGGTGCAAAGATACGGTAAAGCTCGAAAACAAAACAATAGTCTGTATAAAATTTTTTTTAGGCTTAAATCAGAATTAAAATTCGAGAATATCGCCAGCCGGGTTTGTCGGTTTCATATAAACGCCTGAGCCGCTCCGTTGGTATGTCTTGTTTAAAATAAAATTTTGGGCAAGAGGAGCGGCTCTCGGAGCGAACGCGCATCGCCCGAGGCTTCTTTTTTGGCGCCGGTTAAAAGAAACAAAGGCTACTTAGCTATAAGGGTGCCGGTAGGTACCCCTCTATTCTCCGCCCTGAGGCCGGAGATATCGGTCGAGCCAGGCGAAAAACTCGCGTTGCCAGAGGATGCTGTTTTGAGCTTTCGTCATCCAGTGGCCTTCGTCGGGAAAGACAATCAGTCGAGAGGGGACACCTCTTAGCTGGGCCGCCTGAAAAGCCTGCAATCCTTCGGAAAGGGGCACGCGGAAGTCGAGTTCGTTGTGAAAAATGAGGATGGGTGTATCCCAGTTTTTTGCGTAGTAGTGTGGGCTGAAGGTAGTCCAGGCCGGACTGTCGGGTTTTTCCCAGTAAGGGCCGCCCAAGTCGTGGTTAGCGAAGAAGAGCTCCTCTGTCGTTCCGTACCAGCTCACTGTGTTAAACATGCCACAGTGGGCGATGAAGGCTCGAAAGCGCTTCTGGTGGTTGCCGGCGAGCCAGAAGACAGAGTACCCTCCGAAGCTGGCACCTACGGCACCCATTCGCTGGGCATCGATGAACGGTTCGCGCGCGGCGGCATCGGCTGCCGTCAAGAGGTCGCGCATAGCTTGCCCCGCCCAGTCGCCGCTAATGGCCGCATTCCAGTCTTGCCCTTCTGGCCCCCCCGGCATGCCGCGCCGGCAGGGGGCCACGACGACATAGCCCTGTGAAGCCATGAGCTGAAAATTCCACCGAAAGGAAAAGAATTGACTGAGAGCCGACTGAGGGCCGCCCTGACAGTACAAGATCGCGGGATATTTCTGGCGCGCGTCGAAGTTCGGCGGCAAAATCAGCCAGACGTTCATGTCTTTGTTGTCGGTGGTTTTCACCGTACGCCGCTCCACGCGTGCCGGCGCAATTTGGCTCCACACATCGGCGGTCGCCTGACTAATTTGCCGCGCTTGTCCACTCTGAGGGTCTACGGAAAACACCTCCGGCGGATGAGTCATCGAGGCGCGCACAGCCACCAGTTGCGAGCCGGCGACCAACACCTTGGTGTAATCCCAAAGCCCTTGCGTAATGCGGCGAATACTACGGTCGTCGAGAGCGATCTGATAAATCTGATACGTAAAGTCGTTGGAGCTGAGGAAAAACAGCGACTTTCCATCGGCCGCCCATTGCGGATGATTGGCTTCGTATTTCCAGCCCTGGGTCAACTCCCAGCGCTCACCGGTGTGCATGTCGCGCACAAAAAGGCGCGTGCGATCGGCCTCGTAGCCCGGCTTCTCCATGCTCGTCCAAGCCAAATAGCGGCCGTCGGGCGAGAAGATCGGGTCCACGTCGTAGCCCAGCATCCCTTCGGTGAGGTTCTGCGTTTTGCCTGTCGCCAGCTCATACGCATACAAGTCGGAATTCGTGCTCAAGCACTCCGCAGTACCCTTGAGTTTTCGGCAGGTGTAGACGATAAAGCGCCCATCCGGGCTCCAAGTAATTTGCTCCATCCCGCCCATCGGGCGCATAGGGCTGTCGTAGGGTTCGTTCATGATGTTGACCGGACTGCCGAACACTCTGCCCTCTCGGTAAGGCACGTAAAAAACATTGGTGTGGTGTTGGTCGTACCACGACTTCCAGTGCCGGTAAAAGAGGCTGTCGTAGATGCGCGCCGTCGCTTTGGGCAGGTCGGGGTACCGGTCGGTAGGAGTGAGTTCGAACTTTACGCGTTGGATAAAAAGCAAGTACCGCCCATCCGGCGAGTAGGCAAAGCCTTCGGCATCGGCGTCCATCACCTGCCACGACTTGCCTCCGTGTATGCTCATCTCCCACACTTTTTGATTGCGCAAAAAGCCAATGCGCTTGCCCGAAGGATGGAAGACGGCATTGGAGGCGTAGCCGTCGGCAGCATCGGTAATTGCTCTCGTCTCCAGCGTCTTGAGGTGAACCAAGTACAGCACGCGATGGCTTTGGTTCTTGTCTATGTCGAAGCGTTGAACTCCGTAGACGGCGTACTGGCCATCGGGCGAAACAGCGTCGAGCGACACCCGCCCTACTTTCCACAGCAGTTCGGGCGTAAGCAGCTGTTTCTGAGCCTGAAGCGAGACGAGAGATGTCATCAGCAATGCAAAATATACAAAAAAATTAAAATACATGTAGAAGGTGCACTTACTTTTGAGGGTATCTTTTCAAGGCAAGGCAAAAGTAGTAGGCTTTTATGAAAGCGTACGCACGAGAGGGCGTAGGGTGTTTGCTACTGACAACGGCATTGCTGCTGTCGCAGCAGTGGGGGGAGCAAGCCATTTTCCCTATAACCTATGCAGGAGCGCTAACAGCGCTGTTGTTGGTCTCCCCTACCTGGACTGCCCTCAACCCCGCTCTGGCGATAGCTGATTTCTGGGTGAAAGCCCAAGCGCCGCGCGCTGAGACGCTGTTCTATCGCATAGGTGCCCAGCTGATGGGCGCTATCGCGGGCGCGCTGTTGGCGGTGTTTGCAGTGCGCTGCTTTGGGCAGCCCGCAGATGGCCCTTTGTACGACGACGATTTGCTTTGTAAGGCCTTCTTAGAGGGAATGGGCGCCCTCTTGCTCACGTACGTCTATCTGAACGCTCGAGCCAGCAGCCCACCGTCGCTGGGAGCAGTGGCCATGGGTTTAGCAGCCGGTGCCGGATCGGCTGCTGTACACTTGATGGCGCCTGCGGCATTCAACCCGTCTATTTATGTGGGTCTCTGGCTATCGGGCAAGCTAACGTGGTGGAGCTTTTGCTCTCTATCCCTCGGAGCCCTGTTTGGCGTCGCTGCCGGCACATCGCTCTTTATCTTTGTGGAAGGGTCCTCCCGTTAAGCCCATCGCATACCACGCACCTCACCATGCGCATCATCGATACCATTCCTCACCCGCTCTTGAAGATTACGGTCTTCAAGATAGACCATCGCATCTCCGTCAAGTTCGAAAACGCCGACTTCGAACAGACATTCAAGCTGGGCAGCGACGAGCGCTACCAAAATCCAGAGGTGCTTCGGCAGTGGATCGACGATACCCTACTGGCAGAGGTGCTCCGGCTGATGAAGGAGCTGCGCCGGATACGACAAGCAGCCGATCAGCGCGCCTTTCCGAGAGAAAGTGCTGCCGAAGACGCGTTCGAACAGATTGTCTGAGAGGCTATCGACTGTTAAGCCGCCAGTCGTACTCTGCAAAAGTCAAGACCGCATCCGGTGCAATATCGATGCCGGAGTAGCGGCTCAAGAAGGCGCGCACATCGCCGAAATCATCGGCATACCATTCGAATATCCGACTTACTTCCAAGCGATTAGGCGCGATGCGGTTGAAGCGCACATCGCGAATAAATTTTCGCGTGCGCTCTTCTAAGGTTCGCTCCAAGTTTTCCGCAGTATAGGCGCGCCCGTACAAGGGCGGACAGGAGCGCGCCGCGCAGTTGAGTGCGAAGTGAATGCGCGCATCGCCAAACTGCTTGCGCAGGATCTCGTGCTCGATATCGTTAAGGCTATAGAACACGTCGCCGATGCGAATGCGCTTTACATCCCAAGGTTTGCCGCCATCTATTTGGGTGATGCTCTCCACCGGATAGTGCTCTACGACAAGGTCAACCGTGAAAGCGTTGTAGGCATTGATCCAGTAGGCCATTTTCTCGGCGCGGCTCCAGGAAGGTGTGGGCGGATGCTGGGCCAGCGCCCTCAGATACGCCTTCAACGCCGCCTTTTCGGAGACCAATCCCGCATAATTGACCCTCCCTTCACCATCGACGTGACGGCGCAATAAGGTATCCCAGGCAGCGTGTCGGTCTTTAGACACAGGCGATGCCGACAAAAAGAGCAAGCAAAAGGCGCCCAGCCAGATAGATAGATGCATATACTTTTCTTATCCTACGAGAAAACGCTCGCCTCAGTTTGATTGTGCCCTACTTGCTTCGCCCTTTCTTCATACGGCGCTCCATATCCTTGGGAAACAGCCCCGATTTCGTGCGGCCCTTCGGCTTTTTAATATTGCCCTTGCTATCTACCGGAGCGCGTAGGCTTTCCACAGAAGGGCATCCCGTCTTAGAGCTACAGGCCGAAAACACAGCCGCACCGTGAAGCGCCAGCAATAGCCCTAAATAAGGTATCCAACTTCGCCTACACCGAGAAGGCTTCCACCACAGCGATGCATCTTTTAGCAAGTTCATAGCAAACTCAATATTGAACAAAAATCCAATTTGGGCGAAGATACCTCTTAAGCTATTTCAGCGCTCTCTTTGTTGGTGCACAAGAACGCATGTGCGCAAGGGTTTATGATGCGACAAGGCGGTTCGAAAGTGAGGGTGTCGTCGAAGTGACGAAAAGGCTGTACTTTTCTGCGCGAAAATGAGGAGGAATTGCAAGCAGTGGGTCCGATGGCTCTTCTTTGGGCTGGCCGCTTTGTTTTTTGGGAAGTATTCCCGATTGGAGGGTCAGATACCGAGCCCAACGGCAAAAATGCTGACGCGCACCGTTGCCGATACCCAACGCGTGTTGCTGCTGGTGGACTACGCTTGGGAAATAAACGAAACACAGCCCGACACAGCAGAGCAGCTCTTGCGCGAAGCCATCGCCTTGGCGCGTCGCCTTCAGTACCCGCGCGGCGAAGCCAAAGCTTGGAACGGATTAGGCGTGTTGGAGGAAATCCGACAAAATAAGGGAGCTGCCCTTCAGTACTATCTCAAAGCACTGGCTTTGCGCCAACAGCTGGGCGACTCGCTCGAAATTGCCAGCTCGTTTAATAATTTGGGCGTCCTGTATGAAAACTTCGGCCAACCCGATAGTGCCCTGTTTTATCACAAGCGGAGTTTGGATATCCTGAAAAACCTCTCCGATACGCTGCGCTTAGCTCGGGCTTACTTCAATTTGGCGGCCGTCCTGCAAGAATTTGGCGACTACACGGAGGCGCGCAACCACTTATACGAGGCTCGCGCCATACTGGAACAGATCGGCGATCGAGACGGTATGGCCAAAGTCTACACCCAGCTCGGACATATTTACTTGGAACTCGACCGCTACTGCGAGTCGCTGCAGTGGTATGAAAAAGCCCTCGCATTGCGGCAACAGTTGGGCGAGCCTCAAGGGCTCGCCATGGCTCTCAGCGACTACGCCAACGCCTTAGACGAATGTCAAAGCCGCGGCACCGATACCTTGAGCGACGTCTTCGCCCTATTGGAGCGACCACCTGCCCCGCGCCTCGTCGCTAAAGAGGCCGACACCGTGCTGCATTACTACCGACAAGCCCTGGGCATCCTCCATAGTTTGAACGACGGCATCGGCAAAGCCCAGATTTACGCCAACATGGCCGATGTATACAAGCGATTGGGGCAGTACGGCGAAGCGCTCCGCCTCCTTCGGCAGGCGGAAGACATAGCTCAGCAGCTTGAAGAGCCGCTCCTGCTGATCGAGGTCTACAACATCCAGGGCGATGTGTACGACCGCATGGGGCAATACCGGTTGGCACTGGCTTATGTGGAAAAATACTATCGGCTCGCCTTGGAAACGCGCAACCAGAAATTTGTGCAGAGCGCCCTCAAGGATTTCTCCGAAGTGTACTCGGCTATGGGCGACTATCGGAAGGCTTATGCTTATCGGGTTCGCTACGATGAGTTTCGCTATGCGCGCCTGCGCGAAAAGGAGCGCTCCGACTTTGCCCGCAAGGAGGTGCTGTATGAAGCCGAGCGCAACGAGCGCTTGTTAAAAGAAAAAGATGTGGCCCTCAAGTTGCGGGAGGCACAGCTGCAGCGCTCGCGCTTACAGACATATGCCGTTGTCGTTGTGTCTGCACTGCTATCGATCATTGCGGGACTGTTGTATTTCCAAAATCGGATGCGCGCACGCACCAATCAAGAGCTGGAGGCTAAGAACGCGCGCATCGAAAGCGAGCAGAAACGCGCTGATAATCTGCTTATTAACATCTTGCCAAAAACCATCGCCGATGAACTAAAAATCCACCACAGGGTCGCCCCTGTTCGGTTCGACTCGGCTACCGTCATGTTTACCGATTTTAAGGGCTTCACGCTTGTTGCCGAGAAGCTACCTCCGGACGTCCTCATCGCCGAATTGGACGAATGCTTCAGCCTCTTTGACGAGATCGTGGAGAAATCTGGCTTAGAAAAAATCAAAACTATTGGCGACGCTTACATGTGTGCCGGTGGTCTACCCACGGCCAACACTACGCATCCGATCGATGTGGTGCGCGCTGCCATTGCCATGCAGTGCCAACTTCGAGCCCTCATGCGGCAAAAACGCGCAGAAGGCAAGCCCATCTTTGAGATGCGCATCGGCATCCATACAGGACCCGTCATCGCCGGCGTCGTCGGCAAGCACAAGTTCGCTTACGATATCTGGGGCGACACGGTAAACATCGCTGCCCGATTAGAACAGTGCAGCGAGCCGGGCAAGATCAACATTTCGGAAACGACCTACCGCGCGATCAAAGACCATTTCCCCTGCATTCACCGAGGTCGCCTAGAGGCGAAGAACAAAGGCGAGATCGACATGTACTTCGTGGCATACGAGTGCTCAAAAATCTAAGGTGCGCATCTTTTCAGCCAAAGATGTGCCCACCACCCTATGCCCCGTAGGCAGGCAAAAACACCGAACGCGAGGTAGTCCTTGCGCCAAGCGATACAGCGACGTAGCGCTCACCACTTTGTCTTGAGCTCCTATGAAGATGTCAACAGGCAAGGCAGAGCGCTCCCAAAGCGCGCGGATACGGCGAGTAGGAAGCGAGAAATCGCCGAGCGCCAACCAACACCCAAACATTCGGCGACGGCGCTCGGCCTTCGGCAAATGAAAGCGCAAGAACTGCGCTACCGCAGGCGGCACCCATCCGATTCGCTCGCCCCACTTCACCGCATGCAGTGCGAATGCAGGATGTTCCATCCGACGAGCCAACCATCGGCGCAGCCCCATGGGCACACACTCCGCCAGACGCATCCCCTGCGTGCGAATGCCGTCGGGCGCCAATAAGAAAAGGCGGTCTAAGTGCGGCAATGCCTCGGGCACTACGCCTAAGGCAAGCCGCGCGCCGAAGCTAAAGCCCATCAGCGAGAACCGCCCCCAGCCCATCTCCCGTTGCAGGTGTTCCAAAATACCTAATATGTCGGCGCGAGTGAAGGTATCGCGCCGCCACTCCGTCTGACCATGGAAAGGCAGGTCGAAAGCCACTACCGTATACCGATCGCCTAAAGCATCTTCCAACACGGAAAAGAGCCGCGCCCGGTCGCCAAAGCCGTGGAGCGCCACCAACCATCGATCGCCGCGGCCCCACCGCATCCAGTGGATGCGTCCTCCATCGCTATTTATAAAACCGCTGCCCATCTCGCCCAAAGATACTCTGGGCAACAGCCATAGATGACCAGACAGTGTACAAGAAGGTTTCAAAACTCAACCAAAGGCGTCTTAAGGGCTAAAAAAGGTCGTCATCAATTAGCCAGTGGAAGATGGCTCGCATCCTAAATGGAAAAACATACATTTGCAGCAATCACTTCCTAAGAAAAAGGATGACGAGAAAGCACTTCCTCTTCCTCTTTGCTCTGTGGATAGTTTGTAGTATAGGCGCAGCAGGTACGGCACAGCCCTCTTCCAGCGTTTGGCCCGCCCGACCCAACGAGCCCTTTGCCCACACGTTTTCTGTGGTGGCCCGCGACAGTGCCAGCGGAGCCATAGGGGTGGCCGTCCAAAGCCATTGGTTCAGTGTAGGCACCGTAGTCTGCTGGGCAGAAGCGGGCGTAGGGGCGGTGGCCACCCAATCGTTTGTAAACAAGTCGTTTGGGCCACGCGGTTTAGCGCTGATGGCCGCCGGTCTTTCGCCGGAGGCGGCCTTAGACAGCCTCTTGAGCGATGACGCAGCGCGCTCGGTACGCCAAGTAGCGCTGCTGGATGCGCGCGGGCGCGTCGCCGTGCATACGGGCAAAGATTGTATCGCCTACGCTTGCCATGCCACCGGCATGCAGTACGCCGTTCAGGCCAACATGATGCTGGGCCCGGATGTCTGCGCAGCCATGCAGCAGGCCTTGGAGACAAGCCGACAAAAGCCCTTGGCCGAACGGCTCTTGCTCGCTTTGGAAGCGGCACAGGCAGCGGGCGGCGACTTTCGCGGCCAACAGTCGGCCGCATTGCTCGTCGTGCGCAGCCAACGCTCCGAGCGACCCTGGGAAGACCGACTCATCGACCTGCGCGTAGACGACCATCCAGAAGCCGTTGCCGAACTGCGGCGGTTGTACACCGTCCATTTGGCATACGAACACATGAACCGCGGCGACCACTTCGTAGAGCTGCGCGATATGGCTGCTGCCATGCGCGAATACGAAGCGGCCCACCAAATACTTCCGCAAAAGGTCGAACTCCAATTTTGGACAGCCGTCACTTTGGCCAACACGGGCCAAATAGAGGCTGCTCTGCCGCTCTTTGCCGCCGTCTTTCGCCAAGAGCCGGTTTGGAAAATTGCGCTACACCGCATCCGATCGGCGGGACTTTTAACGGCATCGGACGCAGAAATGGAGCGGATTTTGCAACAGTAGATTGCCCCCTCGGTAAACGCGTACGCTTTAACCTTGCTAACCTTCGGTGATACCATGAAATACCGCAGCTATCTGCTACTTCTGGCGGCTTTGGGCGCCCTTCGCTTAGCCGCCCAAGCTACCTGGGAAATCGGCGTGATGGGTGGGGCAACTGCTTATGCGGGGGATTTGAATGAATACACGTATTTCGACTATCGGGCGCGCGAGATGGGCTACGGCTTGCTCGCGCGACGGCACTTCGGGCCCGTCTTTGCCGCTCGCTTCAATTATCTGGGTGGGAAAATCGCCGGAGATGAGTCGCACTTTGCCGACCCATTCTGGCGCGCGCAGCGGGCTTTCCGATTTTCCAGCGCCTTTCACGAAGCATCTCTGCTGCTGGAGTGGGATATCCTCGGCTACCGCCGTCGAAACGGCTGGCGTTTCCGAAAGATCTTTGGCCCCTATGTCTTCGTTGGGGGCGGCTACAACTATTTCCGCACGACTCCCAACTACAACGACAGCGGCCGACCCAACCCTATTGTCCCTTCAGAGCGCATCCTTGCCGACAAGCAGGCACTCGCTGCCACGCCTACACCTATTCTGCACTTCGGCGGCGGCTTTAAATGGGACCTCGAACGGTACTGGGTGTTGGGCTTCGAATTAGGGCTTCGAGCGGTATTTTCCGACTACTTAGATGGTGTCAGCATCGCCGGCATTCCGGGAAACCGCGACTGGTTTGCCTTTGCGGGTATTACCCTGACGCACCGTATCCGAGAAGTGGACTCCGACCGAGATTGGATACCTAACCGACGCGACAAGTGTCCGCTGTCGCCCGGGCCAGCTAAATACCGTGGCTGTCCCGATGCGGATGCCGACGGCATCGTAGACGACTACGACGAATGCCCCTTCGTTCCAGGAGCGCTCTCAGCGCGCGGCTGTCCGGACGCTGACGGCGACGGCGTGCAGGATAGCCTCGACCTGTGCCCGCGCTTGTCTGGCCCCGTCAATGCCTGCGGCTGCCCCGACCGAGACGGCGACAGCATTCCTGACATGGAAGACCTGTGCCCCGAAGTCGCCGGTTTGCATCACCTAGATGGGTGCCCAGATGCCGACAACGACAGCATCCCCGACATGCGAGATGCCTGCCCTACGGCTTGGGGATTGCCCGAAACCCTGGGCTGTCCGGATCGAGACTATGACGGCTTAGCAGATGTAATCGACCAGTGCCCAAATGCCCCGGGTGAATGGGTGCACAGAGGCTGTCCGGACGCCGATGGCGACGGCATTCCCGACTACGAAGACATATGCTCGACCCAGCCCGGCCTCTGGGCATTCTACGGCTGTCCGGATACCGATGGCGACGGCATTGCCGATGCTTCAGACCGCTGCCCCAAACAAGCCGGTACCGCTGCTTTTCAAGGCTGCCCTGACACAGATGGCGATGGATCGCCCGACCCCGACGACCGATGCCCCTATGTGCCCGGCATTGCCGAACAGAACGGATGCCCCTTACTCAAAAAACAAGTGGTTCGACAGCTGCAGGAGGCGGGCAAACAAATACAATTTGAAACCGGCTCCGACGCGCTTTTGCCCGCCTCCATTCCTGTCGTAGAGCGCGTGGCTGAAATTCTTAAAAGCTACCCCAATTACCGCGTCACGGTAGCGGGCCATACCGACAATCGAGGTAAACCGCAGAAAAACAAACAGCTCTCCGAAAGACGAGCGGCCCGATGTGTAGAAAAACTCGTCGCCTTGGGCGTTGAACCCGAGCGCCTCACGGCGATAGGTTATGGTGCCACTAAGCCTATCGCCTCCAACGCCACCGCAAAGGGCCGCGCACGCAATCGGAGGGTAGAGTTTGTCTTGGTGCGCATGGACTAAATCGAAACAGGGCTCCTCATGGACAAACATCTCCCTCTGAGAGCGCCCAAAAAGGGAATAATTCGATTTCAATAGTCCGTTTAAGTTTGAGTAGCGATTTTGCCTAAAGCATAGCCGAGTGATTTTTTACCACTTTCGGCTCACACCCGAACAAGCAAATAAATTTTTCCAGCATGCGTATCACTCAATACTCCGGACTAAACTGCCCGGAAGCGCTAACCTTCATACATCCAAACCGCACACCCAAAATACCCCTCTCGGCTTCGGAGAGGCCTAACTTTTGTAGCCTCTGCGCAACTCCCCCCATACCGGCTTCGGAGAAGCCTAACTTCTATCCCTGTAGCGGGCTGGAAAGCGATATCCGACACCTCCCCTCTGGAAATACAAATGTTGGGCTTCTCTGAAGCCGCGGTTGAAGGGTGCACCTGTTCGAACTACAAATGTTTGGTTTCTCCGAAGCAATAGTCCGTTTAATCTTGAGCAGCGATTTTGCCTAAAGCATAGCCGGGTGATTTTTTATCGATTTCGAGTCATATCTAATCTAAACAAGCAAATAAATTTTGATAAAAGTTTAAGTGTTTGAGTGGACTATCCAAACCTACAGCTTCTGCCTTTTTTTGCCCTAAAATCTCAACGGACTATTTTCGGTTTTGGAAGCACAAAAAAGGCCGCAATGCCTCAGCAAAATGGGCTTCTGGAAAGGCACTTCGCGTTCTGTGGCGAAAAATTCAACCACAGGCGCAGAGACCGTCGATGAGCATCCTTTTTACCGCTCTACTGCGCTAGCTGCGGAGAAAAGACTAACTGCAGAAAACGCGGATAGCGGGAAAAAAAGAAAACATACCATCTTCGCTTCAGAATTGCAGGCTATCATTTTTTCTATCCAGAAACGTTTGTTGTTATCTATGGCTGTTCTCATGCGAATTCTTTCCATCGCCGGGTTCTTTGCTATCGCACTTTTTATTACCACCGCTGCTGCGATACGCGGCCAGCAGCCGGAATATGGTCAGTGCGGATACTATCCAGACGCCCACCACGGTAAAAAGACGGCGTCCGGAGAGATCTACGACAAGAACCAGCTTACTGCCGCCCATAAGAGCCACCCTTTCGGCACCCTATTGCGCGTCACTCGTTTGGACAACAAAAAGTCGATAGAGGTTCGCGTCAACGACCGCGGGCCTTTCGTGGGCGGATACGTCGTCGATATCTCGCGAAAAGCAGCCGAAGCCATTGGCCTAACCCGCGACGGCGTAGCCAAAGTGAAGGTGGAAGTGATCGGCACGGCAGGGGCTGCCGGTAGCAAGGCGATAAAGGCCGCCGAGGTCTCCGCCTCCTCCACAAGCGCGAGTGTTGCCTCTGCTGGAGAAGCGGCCAGTAAGCTCGTCATCCCTGGACGTTCCAGCCCTTCTGCTGCGCCTAGAACCTTAGCGCCCGCAACTTACAGCACTTCCTCCATCGTTAAACCGCAAACATCGGCGGCGCCCACCCTCCGGCAGAGCGTGTCCGAAGTATACCAGATAGAGATTAAAACCGTGCCCTCTAAATCCTTCGGCCTCCAGCTGTCGGTACTCTCCTCTACGGAAAACCTCTTTCGCGAAATCAAAAAAGTTCAGGGCATTTGGCCGCAAAAAGTCATCATTGGCCATGAAAAGACGGGAAATACCACTACCTACAAGATACTCGTAGGGCCGTTTTCTTCGCGAAAAGAAGCGGAAGCGCAGCAGAAGGTAGCCAAGCAGAAAGGATATCCCAAGACCTTCATCGTAGAGTTTATGTAAGAGCTGTCGGCTTTCGAAAAAATAGGGCCGGACGGAGAAACCCTCGTCCGGCCCTATTGCCAAAGCAAGCGGCCAACTTATCGCTCAAGCGGAGAAGGAGGTGCCGCAACCGCAGGTAGAAGTGGCATTCGGATTGTTAAACTTAAAACCTCGGTTGTCTAAACCATTGACAAAATCGATCTCCATGCCCAACAAATAAATGGCGTGGGCGCGGTTCATCAGCACTTTTATGCCGTCGACTTCAAAAACATCGTCGCCTTCTTGAGGTAAGTCAAACCCTAAGATGTAGGAAAAGCCAGAACATCCGCCACCCTTAACGCCTACCCGAAGACCGTACTCTTCGGGAATGTTTTCCTCCCGGCGGATGACGGCCAATTGTTCTAACGCACCCGGCGTAAGGCGAATAGGCGGAGCAACGTCAGCAGTGCTTTCTCGCTTGTTTTCCATGGACACGAGATGTGTTTAGTGGAGCAAAGGTAAATACTTTCTATATAACAGCCTTGCACAGCGAATGTTGCGCTAGCGATAGGCATTGTCGTCGAACATTCGCATACCTTTGCCGGCCCGTTCTTTACTTTGCGCCAGAAGACATGAGTTTTTTCCTCGAGATACTTAAGCTGACCCTACCGGCCCTAGTGGTGTTTTTCACCGTGTACTTCATGCTAAAACTCCTTTTGGAGGAGCGGCAACGACACGATGCTGCTCTGTTGCGCCAGAACGCACAGAAAGTAACCCTACCCCTGCGCCTTCAAGCCTACGAGCGCCTGACGCTGCTGTGCGAGCGCACCGCCATACCCAACGTCCTGTTGCGAGTACGCACCCCAGGGATGACAGCCGGACAGCTCACCAACGCTTTGCTCATCGCCATCCATCAGGAATTCGACCACAACACCTCTCAGCAGCTATATGTCTCGGATACGCTGTGGCGCATCATCTCGACTGCTCGCCAACAGACCCTCACCCTCATTACGCAAGCAGCAGAAGGGCTCGACCCACAAGCTAGCGACGAAGCCCTTGTACAGCGCCTCTTCGCTATGTTAGAAGTCCAAGGGGAGCCCACTCCTCTACAGCAGGCCATTATTGCCATACGAACCGAGGCCGGGCAACTTTTTTAAGCAAAAGAACCGCCCAAACGCTATCTTTTACAGCAGGAAGCAGTCCTACACTGCTGATTGTCATAGCATTTATGCCTCATATACAAAACAAAACTTCTACATGAGCTCGACATTTCCTGCGACATGCCGCTCTGGAACCGCTCCAGTTTTACTGATTCCGGAAGCGCCCTTTCTATAAGCATACGACATCCCGCCTTACTTTGCCAAAGCAGCCCTTTTGAAGGGCACAGATACAACCTATTGGCAATCAAGGCAAACAAAAATTGTTTCGCCTAAAATACTGAAATCCAACTTTTTTTTAACAAAAAGTATTAGCCCTACAAACATATGCCCTAAAGTGTCGGCCCCATTCAAGGTAGGGTGATTACACTTCTGATTGTCAAGCGACTGAGCATTGGGAGCGAAAAAGCGAAAAATTTTTCGTCGAAAAATGGTCGCCAGATTTCCAGTTTACTCCTCACTTGCACAATCTTTGTCTTCCCTTCCGAGAGTTATAGCACTGACAAAGACAACGACGGGAAACTCCCTCCAACGCTGAAAAGCTATCAGGCCTATGTCAAGCAACTGCCAGATGGTGTGGGATCGCTGTCTGCACATCATTAAGAAGAACGTTCCGCCACAGAGCTATCAGACATGGTTTGAACCCATTCGTCCGATGGGCTTGGAAAATTCGGTATTGACCATTGCCGTTCCCAACAAGCTCTACTATGAGTGGCTGGAAGAGAATTTCGTTCAAGTGCTGCGCACCAGCATTCACCAGGTGCTGGGTGAAGATGGACGGTTGCGCTATTGCATCTTGGGCAATGGCTCGGAGACAACGCCTTTTGCCTTGTCTGGCAACGGCGATGAGCGCGCCTCGACAGGGATGCCCAATTTCTTAGATATCGAAAAAATACGAGACCCGCGCATTATCCCGGGCATTCGCCGCGACCCAGTCAATTCTAACCTCAACCCCCGCTACACGCTGGCCAACTTTATCGAAGGCGACTGCAACCGCTTGGCGCGCAATGCCGGCATTGCGGTAGCCAAAAAACCTGGAGGGACTTCGTTCAACCCGCTCTTTATCTTCGGTGCTGTCGGCTTAGGCAAAACGCATTTGGCCCAAGCCATAGGCAACGAGATTGCACAGCAATACCCGGAAAAACGAGTGCTGTACACTTCCACAGAGGAATTCAGCAATCAACTCATCCAAGGCATCAAGCGAAACGACGTCAATACCTTCGTCAATTTCTACGCCACTCTGGATGTCTTTATCCTGGATGACATCCAATTCCTGAGCGGCAAGCAGAAAATACAGGATATCTTCTTCTTCCTTTTCAACCAGCTCCACCAAAGCGGCCGGCAGATCATCCTCACTTCTGACCGCGCCCCGCGCGACTTAGAGGGCATCCAAGACCGCCTCATCTCGCGCTTCAAATGGGGGCTGAGCGCCGACCTACAGGCGCCAGACTTGGAGACGCGTATGGCCATCCTCAGCGTCAAGTTCGAGGACGCAGGCATACAGGTGAGCCGAGAGGTGTTAGAGTACATTTGCTACAACATCAAGGAAAATATCCGCGATTTAGAAGGTGTTATGGTCAACTTGTTGGCTCAGAACACCTTTATGAAGCGGCAAATAGATCTCCACTCGGCCAAAGCCGCCATCCGAAACTTTATCCAATCGCCGCAGCGCGGCATCACCATAGAGGCCATCCAGCGCTTAGTAGCCGAGCACTTCCAGATTCCCGTAGAGCACTTGTCTCAGAAAACGCGCAAGCGCAATATTGTTGTGCCACGCCAAGTAGCCATATACCTATGCAAGGAAATGACCAAGCACTCGCTTAAAGCTATCGGCAAGGCTTTTGGTGGTCGCGACCACACCACGGTGCTGTATTCCCACCAAACGGTGAGAGACATGATGGATACTGATGCGAACTTTCGCGCTACGATGGAATTGCTGGAAAAAAAGATCCGCATGAGTCTATTAGGGTAAGGCTGCGCAGCGATGGAAAAAAAACGTTCGGAAAACTTGCACGGGCTATGGCTTCCTGCGTACCTTTGCATCTGCTTTAAGCCATAGGCTTGGATGGGTGGGTGAGTGGCTTAAACCAACGGTTTGCTAAACCGTCGTACGGGGTAAACTCGTACCGCGGGTTCGAATCCCGCCCCATCCGCTTCTTCATTGAGGTCATCGGGATGTAGCGCAGTCCGGTAGCGCACCTGCTTTGGGAGCAGGGGGTCCCAGGTTCGAATCCTGGTATCCCGACGAAAAAGCCCGCAGAAGCAGCGGGCTTTTTTTTATGTCCGCTGCGCTCTAAGTGGTCCGACCGCGTTGGCCGAACTCGCGCCCATAGATGCGCACCGCTAGGAGGAAGAGTGCAATGAGGATGGGCCCAAACACTAAGCCGATAAAACCAAACAGCTGTATACCGGCGATAAAGCCGAACAAGGTGATGAGCGGATGCGTTTCGCCCAAGCGTTGCTGCAGCCACATTCGGCTGAGGTTATCTACTGAGCCGATGACAACAAAACCGTAAATAAAGACGGCTAAGGCCTTTTCCGGAGCTCCCTCAGCCAACAGGTATGCCGACAGGGGCACGTAGGCCAGCGCCACCCCTACCACCGGCAGCATGCCGGCAATACAGGTGAGCGCAAACCAGGCCCACAAATACGGCACCCCTATCAACCAATAAAAAAGCCCGCCGGCAATCCCTTGGATCAGGCCGGTGAGCGGAATGCCCACAGCGTTGCTAAAGACTAAGGCGTTGAGGCGCTCCTTGAATTCCGACACATTGCTCTTGCTGAAGGGCAACCATTGGTAAAACGCCTTTTCAAGGCGGTGGTGGTTCACCAACATGTAGTAGAGAACAAAGGCCGTGAGTAAGACCAACACAGCACTCTCTATTGTCGCCGTCAGCAAAATCTGGGCCTGCTTACTCAACCATCCCGCAACTGCTTGAACATTCTCAGGAGTGATGATGTTGAGATGATACTCCTGCTGGTAATACCTCACTAATCCCTGTAGGCTGTCTACGATGTCCTGCGAGTGCTGGAGAACCGACAACAAAGGCTCTCGTACCATCTGCACCAAGAGGTAAAGCAGCCCGCCCAAAGCCGCAGCAGATAGGAGTACGATAAAGAGTGCGGCCAAGATCGTCGGCCAACGCTTTCGCTCCGTTAGCCAAACCATCAGAGGCAACAGGAGCACGTATAAGGTATAGGCGCCCAAAAAAGCCGGCAAATAGGTGCGCAGCGTAAAAAAGATGAGGCCAGCTACACCTGTCAGGAGCAGCAAGAGCGCCACCTGGCGCAGTAAAAGGTTGGGTATGCGGGTCATCATAGCCCCGAAAGGTACAAAACCGCCGTTTTTAACTGGGAATACCCATCGGACGGCTATCGACGCCGGCAAATGCGTTTGGATGGTGCCGAATAAGCGCCTGCATCTGGGATCGCACTTGCGGCCAATCTGGCGCCACGATGCTGTATATAGCGGAGTCGCGGGTAGAGCTGTCCGAACAGAGCCGATCGCAGCGCAGGATCCCTTCGAAGACGGCACCCATCTTCTCTAAGGCGTAGCGCGATCGAAGATTGTCGGGAGCCGTCCGAAACTGCACGCGTATGAGGTGCAATTCTTCAAAGCAGTATTCCAACAGGAGTCGCTTGCTTTCCGTATTGATGCCGCACCCCCAGTAGTCGGGATGCAACCACGAGCCCGTCTCCACTTGTCGATGCCGAACGCACCAACTGTGCAGACGCGTGTAGCCCATTACCGTGCCTCGCGCTCGGCAACAAACGACATAAGGTTGGTGCTGACGCGTTCGGCTCAAATGCAAGGCCTCTTCCAGATATCTCCGATGCTCCTGCTCATCGGCGCGATGGTAAAGGGTATGTTCCCAAATCCTGGGGTCTTTGCCCAGCTCCACTAAGGCATCTACGTGCTCAGCCCGCAGCGGTACCAACGCCACCCGCTCTCCGTAGAGCGCGGCATAGGCAATAGGCGGCAAGGGCGGAAACATACGGTGTGGAGCAAATTCACCTACAAACTTCTGTGCTCCCACCGAAAGAGGTGTAAACCTTCCGTTAGCAAATGGTTAAGCCTGTTGAAACCTCCTTTCTTAGGGTCTTTCGTTGGGCACTGGCGCAGCTGCTGAAACCTCTGCCGTAGCCTCAACGGAGTGAGTAGCCAACAATTTCAGCAGGCGATCGCGCTCCTTTTGGAAAGCGGCTAAGAGCGCTCCGGAGATCGGCTGCGGCTGCGGCAGATGGAGCCGCAAGTGATCCACCTGCCGGCCATTTTTCCAAAACCGAAAGCACACGTGGGGCCCCGTTGCCAAACCCGTAGCGCCTACATAGCCAATAGTTTGTCCCTGAACTACTCGTGCCCCTGGGCGGATGCCGCGAGCAAAGCCGCTCATATGCAGGTATTGGGTTTCATATACCTTGTCGTGGCGAATACGCACGTATTTGCCGTTCCCGCCGCGCTGAGTCGCCTCCACCACGATGCCGTCGGCCACAGCGATAATGGGGGTGCCGTGTGGCGCGGCATAGTCCGTGCCGAAGTGGGGGCGGCGGTAACCCAGAATGGGATGCAGGCGGTTCATACTAAATCGGCTGGAGATACGGCTGTATTTAACCGGAGCCTTCAAGAAAGCCTTTCGCGCGGGCCGCCCGTCGTAGTCGTAGTACGCTACCTTGCCGTCTTCCGTTTGAAATCGAAAGGCGTAGTAGGATTTCCCGTCGCGCTCATAGACTGCTGCTAAGATGCTGCCTGCGCCTACCGGTTGCCCCTCCACCGAATTTTGCTCGTAGAGCACCTGAAAGCGATCGCCTACCTTTTGGCGATAAAAATCGACGGACGCTGCCAGCACGTCGATCATGGCATCGGCCAAATATTCGTTCAAGCCGGCCTCCGAAAGCGCTTGCCACAGGTTTGTCTTAATCTCGCCAGCGGCGGCGCGCTGCTGAACCGACACCGGTCGCTTGATCACCTCTACACAGGGCTGGTCATACAGATGAAAAACGACGTATTCGTACGGAGAGGGTTCATACACCATGAAGCGGGGAAGATGCTCGTCGCCCTTGGTACGGCACAGAAAATACAGGGATTTACCGATGCGCAGCGCTGAGGGCGCCCAAACACCCTTCGCGTTTTCGGCGATGGAGGCTATCTGTTCGGCTGAAAATCCTTTTCGTAAGAGCAAGGAACCTAGCGCATCTCCGCGCTGCAACACATACTCCTCTACAGCAAACTGGACGAGTGGAAATCCCCACCGCGTGTCGGCCGCACTTGGCGCTTCCGCAGCGCGCTCTGCCAACGCCAAGGCTGCGGCGTTTCCCTGAAGGTGAGAGCGCCACGTGAGGGCTAAGAGTATGCTGGCTAAGAGCAGTAATCCCGAAGTAGGCCAATTCAAAAAGAGGGAGAAGATAAAAGTCGGCTGTCGTTGCTCCGATGTCTTTGACTCGTTTGTTTCCACAGAAAGGGTCGGTTTAGCGATCCAAATAAGACTAAAGGTATGCGGCAAAAATAGGATGCTCTTCGAACTTTGTCTCCCTTTAGCTCTTTTTTGTATCGACATGGGTAATCACACGCGCATCTTATACGCACTGATCGCCGGCTGCAGCTGGCTGTACGACAATGACCTTAGCGCTCAAAAAAGCGCGTTCGACGCCGACAACGAAGGTTGGAGCGCTACGGGCGATCCAGCAAACACCATCGCCACCTGGACACCTACTGGAGGCAATCCCGGCGGCCACATCCGCGTAGTAGATGCGGCTACGGGCAATCTGTGGTACTTTTCGGCGCCTCCTCGATTTCGCGGCA
This sequence comes from Lewinellaceae bacterium, assembly GCA_037445225.1. Taxonomy (GTDB): domain Bacteria; phylum Bacteroidota; class Bacteroidia; order Chitinophagales; family Saprospiraceae; genus M3007. The sequence goes on from JBBIKW010000004.1 coordinate 192,985, forward strand.
ACAAGTGTGGCGCTTACGGCCGCTCCTTGCGCTGGGAACAGTTCTGCAGCGACACTACCCAAGCTCATAGCCCCATAGGTGGCCGGCCGGATGTCGTCTTAGTAGGCGGTGGCCTAACGTTGGTGTACGACCTTCCCTACAACCCTACCACCTCTTGGACCGCCTTCGAAGTGCTCCTGCGCGAAGACGCCGGCTGGCGCATCAACAACCTCAACGGTCCAGCGCCCACACCAGACGAGTTTCGAGCCGTGCTGCGCAACATCTCCTCGCTCCGTATTCGAGGCGAGTACCGCACCGGCCCTGACTTTGGCGGCTTAGACAACGTGCATCTGGAAGACTCTTTCCGCTTCGACCTCGACGCCGACAACAGCTCCGGCATCAGCGACGACGGTTTCCGAGCGGATACCTTATGCGGCGCTCCTTACCTCAGCCCAGTGGCAGACGCCGACTTGGTTTTAGAAGCCGATAGTTCTCTCGACTCCATCGTCTTACGCCTACTGTTGGTCAAAGACGCTGGCCAAGAACACCTTACCCTTACCAGCCCTTTACCGACAGAGCTGACGCTATATGTACGCGATATGGGATGGCTATCCATAGGCAATGCGGGAGGGGCGAGCCATGACGCCTTCGCACAAGCACTTCGCCAGATATACTACGCGCACGACAGTCCAAGCCCAACCTCAGGAGAGCGCCTCGTCGCTGTATACCCGTACGGCGATTGCGGTGCCTTGGGTGTTCGCTACACTTATCTGTACCTTACTCCACCCGCTCGAGCGGGCCTCTCCACAGACGTCATCCTATGCCCAGATGCAGGGCCCATAGATCTTTTTGAAAAACTCGGAGCAAGCGCCACGGCGGGCGGAAGGTGGTGGCCCGACCTACCTGGCGGTCGCTTCGACCCAGCCCAACACGCACCGGGACTATACTACTACATCGTCTCCAGCTCCAGAGCTTGCCCGGCCGATACGGCAGCCGTTGCTGTTGCGGTAGAGCCCGCCCTCGACCTCGGCGCCGACACGGTGCTGTGCCGCCAAGAGACGCTGCAACTGGAAGTCCCGCCTTCATTGATCCGTTGGCAATGGAGTAACGGCAGCCGCAGCCCTGTCTTAGCAATCGACGCGCCGGGCGTATTCGCCTTGGAAGGCAGTACTGTCTACTGCTCCTTCGTCGACTCCATCCGCGTTGCGTTCGTCGAATGCCAACCCTGTCCGTTTTACGCGCCAAACGCCTTTTCGCCCAACGACGACGGCGTAAACGATACCTGGCAGATATCCTTCGCCTGCCCTATACACCGCTTTCAGCTGCAGCTGTTCGACCGTTGGGGGAACCTCGTCTTCTCTTCTAACGACCCTAAGGGCGCTTGGAACGGCGAATGGGGCGACATGCGGGCTTCTTGTGGCGTCTATACGTGGCGAGCCGAATGGGTTGTAGAAACACCCTTAGGCCAAGAGCGCGTGCGCGCTGCCGGTGACGTGTTGCTGATGCGCTAACTTCTGGCGCGAAGCCGATATTTATCCTCCGTCAAGCGCCTTTGAGCCAACTCGAAGTAATCGGATACTAGCTCAAAGCCCACGTATTGCCGCCCTTCTTGTCGGCTGACCACCGCTACTTGACCCGAACCGAGAAAAGGGTCGAGCACCACATCGCCCGGCTCGCTGCTGTAAGCCAAAATCTTGCGGATGATCGCCGCCGGCAGCTTTGTCGGCGTTTTCACATCGCCGGTCCAGTATTCGCGCGGAATATCCCAGACGTCCTCTTTGTCGCGGTAGTGAGCGCTGCGCCCATCGGCCTCGCGCGCCTGCGGCCCAAAGCGCGCAAAAGGATAGAACTTGCGCTTTCGGTCATCTAAACACGCGTACAAGATGTGGTAGTGAGAGGTAACGTACCGGCGCCGCGTCACCACGCCAAACTGGTATTTCCATATCAGGTGATTCACCACGGTAAAGCGCAGGTCATCCAAGGCGATGAGGATATCTTTAAGGTAGTTCCACCCTGAAAAAATATATACGCTCCCTTCAGGTTTAAGCACTCGGCGCACTTGGGCGAGCCAAGCCCGCGTGAAGGCGAGATAACTGGTGCCCGGCACTTCACTATAACCATTGAGCACGCGCTCGCTCTTGCGGTTGTAATTGGCGCGTCGCGCGCTGAAGTTGATCCCAAAAGGCGGATCGGTGATTACTAAGTCTATACATGCATCGGGCAAATGGCGAGCCATACCCGATATGCAGTCCTCATTGTAAATCCGATTCATAGTGAAGATGCTTGCGGATTTCATCCAGCAAAGAACGAGATATTTGCGCGTTGTTCGTTTAGTGAAAAAATTAGAGGCACATGCGCACATCGATGATACTGCTGTTAGGGTTTGGCCTTTTTTCGAGTTCGGCCTTCTCGCAAAACCACGTCACTTACAAACAGCCGCCAACGGAAGTCGCCTCGGCGATATTAGCGCCACCCCCACCCATTGCGGTGAGCAGCCCAACTCACGAAGCAATTTTGTTTGTAGAATACAACGCCAACCCCAGCATTGCCCTTTTGGCTCGCCCCTACGCGCGTTTAGCTGGGCTACGCATCGATACGGCGCTCAACTGCCGCCAAATTACGGTCGAATACACGGGGCTGTGGATACGTTGGCTATGGCAGGAGGCCCCTGTGCGGGTGAACTTGCCGGCGCACGGCTCGTTAGCAGGCATTCCTCAGTGGTCGCCCGATGGACGTCAGATCGCCTTTGGAATTCAAGGCTCCATGGGCATTGAGCTGTGGGTGGCCAACGCTTGGACGGGCGAATGCCATCGCGCGGCCAACATGATGCTCAACGACGTGCTCGGCCCAGCCTTCCAATGGATGAAAGACAGCGACCGACTGCTGGTCAAAGTGGTACCTGCTTATCGAGAGCCTGTTCCCAAGCCCTCGCCCATCCCCTCCGGCCCCATCGTGGAAGAGACGACACCGGGGAAGCTGGCACAGGTGCGCACCCATCAGGACTTGCTGCAAAACGCCGACGATGAGCGACTCTTCGAATACTACGCTACCAGCCAAATCGCGGTGGTGCGCAGCAGCACAGCGCAAGTCCACCAACTATGCCTGCCCGACTTGTACGTGGAGGCCGAGTGGTCGCCCAACGAACAGTATTTGTTGGTCACTGCGCTGCAAAAACCCTTCTCCTATCGCGTACCCTATTCCGACTTTTCGCGCCGCACGGAAGTGCGCGACGCCAGAGGCCAACTTATCCGCGAGCTGGACAATCGCCCCGTCAGCGACAACACGCCGCGCCAAGGCGTCGTCACTGGGCCGCGCGGCTTTCGTTGGCAAGCGCTTTATCCGGCCCGACTGCTCTGGACAGAAGCGCTCGACGGAGGCGACCCTACCCAACCGGCCGAGTATCGCGACGCGCTCTATCGCCTCGATGCCCCTTTTTCCGATACGCCAGTGGCCCTGTTAAAGACGCGCCACCGCCTCACCCGCCTGGACTGGACCGCCGAACCCGATGTGGTGCTGCTTACGGAATACGACCGCAACCGCCGATGGACAACCACTTATCGCCTTCATTTGGAGCAACCCTCCGAAAAGAAGGTGCTCTTCGACCGAAGCATACGGGACGACTACACCGACCCAGGCACTCCGCTCTACGCCCGACTGCCTAATGGTCACTACGTGTTGCGCCAAGATGGCGACTGGGCCTGGTTTTCGGCTCGCGGCGCCTCCCCTAAAGGCGACTATCCGCGGCTGGACAAGATATCGCTGAAAACCGGAGAGCGCAAAACCATTTATGCCTGCCCGGAAAATGCCTTCGAAGAGTTTATCATGTTCGAGGGAAAGAACACCCAACGCATTGTGACGCGCTACCAAAGCAAAACCGAAGTGCCCAATTTCTATTTAATAGACTTAAAAACTAAAAGCCGAAAGGCCCTTACCGCCTTTGTCGACCCAGCCCCGCACCTGACGCGCGTAGAGAAGCGCCTCCTCCGATACCAGCGCGCGGATGGTGTACCACTATCGGGCATATTGTATCTGCCTCCCGATTATCAGCCCGGTCAGCGCCTACCGCTGTTCATTTGGGCTTACCCCCTCGAATACTCAGACCCCAACACTGCCGGTCAAGTGCGCGGCTCTGAACATACCTTCTCCTACTTCCGAAACGACTCGCCGCTCTTCCTCCTCACGCAGGGGCATGCCGTGCTGATGAACGCCACTATGCCGATAGTGGGCGACCCGGAGACGATGAACAACACTTTTGTAGAGCAAGTAGTCGCTTCGGGCCGAGCAGCCATCGATTATTTAGACTCGATAGGCATCATCGATCGGGGCCGTGTAGGTGTAGGCGGCCACTCGTACGGCGCCTTTATGACGGCTACCCTGTTGGCGCACTCGGATGACTATGCCTATGGGATTGCCCGCTCGGGCGCTTACAACCGAACGCTGACGCCTTTTGGCTTTCAAAGCGAGCGCCGCTCCTTCTGGGAAGCGCCCGACGTCTACATGCGTGTTTCGCCGTTTACTTATGCCCACCGCATCAACGAACCGCTCCTGCTCATCCATGGGCAGGCCGACAATAACTCCGGCACGTTCCCCATGCAATCTGAGCGCCTCTTTCAGGCGATCAACGGACACGGCGGTACGGCCCGCCTCGTCCTGTTGCCGCACGAAAGCCACAGCTATCGCGCGCGCGAAAGCGTGCTGCACGTAGTGGCCGAGATGCTCGAATGGGCTGAGCGCTACGGCAAAAAAGGCGGCGGAGCGCCTTAAGCCGACGCCAAACGGCGAAAAATGCCAGAGAGTTCTCCAATCTCTTGCGCTGCGCAGGGCTATCAAGTGCCCTAAAGTTGGCAACTTTGCCGCTCAATGGCATCGACATCCGTGCTGGTTACTGGCGGCGCCGGCTTTATCGGCAGCCACACCGTAGTAGCGTTGGCAGCTGCAGGATACCGCCCTGTGGTTTTGGACAACTTTTCTAACTCCCAACAAGATATCCTGACTGGCCTTAAAGCAATCTTAGGGAGCGACGTGCCCTGTTATGTGTGCGATTGCCTCGATCGTTCAGCACTTTTTCAAGTGCTCGAACGCGAGGGCATCGAGGGCGTCGTCCATTTTGCAGCATTTAAAGCCGTCGGCGAAAGCGTCCAAGAGCCTCTTCGGTACTATAGAAATAACTTGGACGCCTTGATCACGCTGCTCGAAGTGATGCTGGAGGTCGGCGTACAGGACCTCATCTTCTCCTCTTCGTGCACCGTCTACGGGGAGCCCAGTCACCTCCCTGTGACAGAGAGCTCTCCGATACTGCCAGCGCTTTCGCCTTACGGCAACACCAAGCGCATTGGGGAGGAGATCCTGCGCGATGCGGTGCGGGCCGGAAAGCCGCTCCGGGTCATCTCCCTGCGATACTTCAACCCTATTGGCGCACATCCCTCCGGGCTCATTGGCGAGTTGCCCATCGGCATACCCAACAACTTAGTGCCTTACCTCACCCAAACAGCGGCCGGGCGGCGCCCGGAACTGGTCATTTTTGGCGACGACTACCCCACGCCCGATGGCACTTGCATCCGCGACTACATCCACGTCATGGACTTAGCCGAGGCGCACGTGATCGCCCTCAATAGCCTAAAGAAATTAGGGCCACTCGCTGCGCACTACGACGTCTTTAACCTCGGCACAGGACAAGGAGCCAGCGTCTTGGAGGTAGTGCGCGCTTTCGAGGCTGTCATTGGGCGCCCGCTTCCCTTTCGCATCGGCCCGCGCCGCCCCGGCGATGTTGCCGCTGTGTATGCCGATGCTACCAAGGCGCGCGAGCAGCTGGGATGGACAGCAAAACGCTCGCTGTCAGAAGCCCTAGCCGACGCTTGGCGATGGGAACAGCACTGGCAATGCATCACCTCTTAGCGGCCGGCTATGAACGCTACAAACCGCTTGACGACAGCTTTCTACCTGCGCGACGACGTGGTAGCCGTAGCGCGCGACCTGTTGGGCAAAGTACTTATCTCGTGTTTCGACGGCGTGCGCACAGCGGGCATCATCACCGAGGTAGAAGCCTACCGAGCGCCAGACGACCGCGCCTGTCACGCCTATGGCAACCGCCGAACCGCCCGCACCGAGGTCATGTTCCGCGCCGGCGGCTGCGCCTACATCTATCTCTGCTATGGCCTTCACCATCTGTTCAATGTGGTCACTGGCCCAGAAGGCATAGCCCATGCTGTCCTCATCCGCGCCATAGAGCCTTTGGAAGGACTTCCTCACATGTGCGCTCGCCGAAACTACCCCGCTCCCGAGCACCTATCGATGCGACAGAGACGAGCCCTCACCACCGGCCCGGGCGCGATGGCGCAGGCCATGGGTTTTCACACCCGTCAAAGCGGCATCAGTTTGACTGACTCTCGATCACCGGTGTGGGTCGAAGATAGTGATATAAACCTCGACCGCGAAGCCATCGCCTGCGGCCCGCGCATCGGCGTGGCCTATGCCGGTGAATGCGCCCACTGGCCCTGGCGCTTCTGGATACGCGACTCTCCCTACGTTTACCAATAAATCGGCGAGAAGTACTCAGAGGCGCTCGCTGATTTGTCTCCTTTAAAAAGGCTCCGTCAAAATCCATATTTTTGCGCGAAGACCATCAAGATCATCTGATCTATCATATCGCATGTAGCATTTCAACATACAGAAATATTGGATGATTTGACTGCATTTGGAATACAATTCTTTTTTAAAGAGATATCGCCATTGAGAACCGCACCGCAGGGCTTTGCAGTGCGCTATTTGCGGCGTTTATTCCGCTTCTGAACCTCGCGCCAGTTGTGTTAGCCATCATGTCAGAACCACTCATCTGTTATGAAGATGCAGCACTCTTAGCGCTGCACAAGCCCGCTGGGATGCCTTCGCAGCCCGATCCGACTCGGGATTGCTCCCTCCTGCAATGGGCTGAGGAATATGCGGGTAAACCCCTTCGCCTGATACATCGCCTCGACCGGCCAGTGAGCGGTATTGTTTTGTTGGCTAAAACCCGGCAAGCGATGGCGCAGGTACAACGGCAGTGGATAGCAGGGCAAGTACAGAAGTGGTATGCGGCAATAGTGGCGGGAGACCCGCCTCAAGAAGAGGGTACGCTGACGCACTTTTTGGTATCTCGCCAAGGGTCTGCCCGCGTGCGGGTGTTCCTGGACGAGCAGCCGGGAAGTATGCGCGCCCAGCTGCACTATTGGTTGGTAGGGCGCGGAGAGCGATACTGCTTTTTGCTCGTGCACCCCATAACGGGCCGTCACCACCAAATACGCGCTCAATTAGCAGCGGTAGGGTGCCCCGTAAAAGGCGACGTGCGCTACGGCGCCCGGCGCGGGCACCGCGACCGGTCTATAGGGCTACATGCCTGGCAGATACACTTGGCACATCCGATTTCAGGGCTGCCGCTGCGCGCGGAAGCCGTGTTACCCCAGAGCGACGCGTTGTGGAAGGTGGCAGCACAGGCCTTTTATTCCTCACCGTTCCAACCCAAGGAGTTGATGGGACGCTTGGGCGAAAGCCCACAGTGAGGGGAAGCGGGCCTGCACTGGGAAGACATCCAACGCCGCAGCATCCTCTTGCTTGCCCAAAATGAGCGCCGTGTGCATGCCCAAAGCTGCTCCGAACTCCATATCCGACAAGGAGTCGCCTACCATCCAAGCTTCGGTGAAAGCGATGCGTGGGAAGTCGCGCTTAGCGCGCAACGCCATGCCGATAGCGGGTTTCCGGCAGTCACAACCTGCTTCGGGTTTGTGGGGACAATGATAGACGGCATCGATACGCCCGCCTGCTTGAGCCACCGCCGCCAACATCTTCCGATGTACAGCCCAGAGGTCGTCGGCCGTCATCAAACCCTTGCTGATGCCGGCCTGGTTGGTAACCACTACGATAGGTTCAAAGTGGCGAGCCAACAGTTCCAGGGCCGACAGGGCTTGTGCTTCGAAGACGAACTCTTCGGGCCGCCGCACGTAGTCGCCCGGCAAGCGGCGGTTGATGACGCCGTCTCGGTCTAAGAAAAGCGCGGGGCGAAAGGGCATGTGTCGTCAGACCTTTGCGGTAGTTCGCTTGCGGCGGGCGGTCTTTCGGCGCGGCGGGGCCGGCAGCAAGTCTTCTTCTTTCAGCAACACCGGCACATCCTCACCCGCCGACGGCGGCAGCGCCGGCTCGATGTGGGCTCCCAAGGACCGATAGATGGCAAAATATTGCTCGATAGTATTTTCCCACGAAAAGTCGATTGCCATGATGCGTTCGCGCAGGACGGCGGTCGTGTAGGGATCGTTGTACCACATCGACACTGCTCGGTAAATAGCGTAGGCAGCGTCCTCTACGTTGAACTGCTCGAAGCGGAAGCCGCGCCCGCTGCCGTCGGGCTCGCCCACGTCGGGCACAGTATCCTTTAGCCCTCCTACGGCCCGCACGATGGGGATGGTGCCATATCGCATGGCATACATCTGGTTGAGGCCGCACGGCTCTACGCGCGAAGGCATCACCAGAAAGTCGGAGCCGGCGTAGATCTGATGGGCCAAAGCTTCGTTGTAGTCCAAGACGACGTTGAAGCGTCCGGGCGCCTCGTGGGCCAGCGCCCGAAACTGGTCTTCTGTCCAGCGCTCTCCCGTGCCGAGCACCAAGAAGCTCACTCGGGCTCCGGAGTAGATAAACCGGCGAAAGACGTCGGGGAGCAAGTCGGCGCCTTTTTCGCGCACCAGCCGACCGATGAAGCTCACCAGCGGAAACTCTGGCGGTAGTCCAAACCATTCGCACAGAACGTGCTTGTTGTTATCTTTAAAGGTGGCGATGTCGCGGCCGTCCCATCGGTAATGGATAGCGGGGTCAGTAGCCGGGTTCCACACTTGCACATCGATGCCGTTGAGGATGCCGCGCTGTTTGCGCCATTCGTGGCGGAAGAGTGCTTCCAAGCCCAAGCTGCTCTGGTGGAGTTCAAAAAGATAGGCGGGCGAAACGGTAGTGACGGCCCATGCGGTCTTAATGGCTGTGGCCATTGGATTGATAAGGCCGTTCCAGTCCAACAGGTTTCGCGCCGCAGCCTCGTAAGGCGGCAGCAGATGGCCGTTGTTCCAGCTAAAAGCCCCCTGGTATTGAGCATTGTGGATGGTAAAAACCGTAGGGATGGGCGCCAACTGCTGATATGCTGGGCAGTATTTCATCATCCACGGCAGGAGCGCCGTATGATGGTCGTGGCAATGGAGCACGCGGGGGCGATGATACCAAGGGAAGGAAAGCAGCCACTCTAAGACGGCCTGTTGAAAGCAGATGTAGCGCGTGATCTCGTCGCCGTAGGGTCGACCAGAAGGGTCGTTGTAGATGCCGGAGCGGTCGAACAGCCCCGGTATATCGACCACAAAGAGCGGATAGCCCAAAGCGTTATTGGCCTCTTGCTGGACGCGGAAATACCAAGGGCGCCAGTTGATCCAGGTGGTGCCTTCAAACACCGTATTCCACCGCTGGCGCTGTATCCAGGGCAAATCGTATTTGGGCAGCACCGCCGCAGACAGCACTCCCGCCTGGGTAGCGTATTTGGGCAGCGACCCGACGACATCGCCCAACCCGCCCGTCTTAGCCGCAGGATAGCATTCGGCCGCCACGTGTAAGATCTGTATCATATTGCATCAATCTTTTACCAAAAAGGCCCCATTAGACCTGGACGAGGCGCTCCCACACCCGTTCTGCTAGCTGAGCCGTCAGTTTTTCCAAGAAATAGCTCCCCGCGGCCGGGTCGGCTAGCTCTGCAAAGCCGCTTTCCAACTTGAGCAAATGCTGCACATTGCGCGCCATGCGCCGGCCAAACGCCTGCGGATACTGCGCTAAGTGCTCTCGGCCAGCGTCGTAGGGCAACACCGTGAGCCGATGAGCGCCCCCAATCACTGCCGACATAGCCATGGTAGTGGCGCGCACCATGTTGGTGTACAGATCGTCCGTGTAGACTTCTGGAGCAAAGCGCACGTCCACCACAGGGTATTCTAAGGGCAGTTTCCACGCCTCCAAGACGTTGAGCCACAGCAGGCGAAGGGCGCGCAGGCGGGCGATTTCCAAATAGTAGGTTTGCCCGATATACACTTCTAATTGCAGCTGTCGAGCCAGTTGGGCTGGCGCTATGCCGCGTTCGGCACCCTGTTGGAAGTATGTTATGGCGTGTTGGAGCAAGCGGCACAGCGAGCCTACTGGGTGCTCCCGGTCGTAAGGACACGCGATGCTGAGGGTGCGATAGCCCGGAAATTCCGCTTGAGCATAGTCAAAGAGCTCGCTCCAGTAACGCCAATCGACGGGTACGGGCTGCTGTAAGGGGTCGCAATATAGCGTGCCGCGCAGGCGAGCGGTGGCCAAATGTTGGGTCTGGGCCACTTTCGCTAAGGTATGGAGCAAGGCGGCCGGCGAGTCTGTAGCTGCAGCTCCTCGAAAATGCACCTCGATGTAGTCCAGGTGGATACCCTCTAATAGAGGGGGGAGGTTTTCCAGCAAGGCTACGGAAAACTGTAGGCTCTCTGCGCCAAAGGCGAGAGCCTCGAGGGCTTGGCGATTGGCCGTCAGTGGATCGGCGGCAGCGATATCTTCATTGATAGCCCAAGGGATAGGTGTTGTGCAGAGGGGATAGGGCGGTTCGGGTTGGTCGTCGGCATGGGCAAAAGGGTCAACGCGGAGGTCGTCGACCAGGTTCCAATAGAGGTCGTCCAAGGCCTTTCCTTTGAGATCCTTGGCGATCTGTGCCAACCATTGGGTCTTATCGACAGGTGCAAACTCGGCAAAGAAATCGGCAGGTAAGCTCATAACGCGGCAGTGATGGGGCAAAGATAGTAGCCGCCATTAGGAGGGAGAGCACAGGGATCAGAAATTGCCTAAGGAGCGCGTTGGGAAAGGCTACGATTGGCTAACGCTGGAGCCGCTGCCGCAGTTGCTGAGCCTTCTCATGGAAAAGGTGCTCGGGTTGGCGAAGGATGACGTCTAACGCCGAGTCGAGAGCTGCCAGGCGCTGCGGCATCTGCTTGAGCAAAGTCAGCACAACACCCCATTCCGCCCGCTGTACGTAGGGCTGTTTGCCGGAGGCTGCGATATGGCGAAAGGCCATTTCGGCGTCGGCATAGCGCTGGCTCTTGTAATAGGCTACGGCCAACAGTTCCTGTTGTAAGAGCGTCTCTGATGAAGCCAGGGGTGCGCGTTCCGGCTTGATCGCGTCGGTCACCTCTTTAAGGCGTCCCTCTTGTAGGTTCTTCAACGCTTCCCAATAGGCAATAGAGCCCCCTTTGCTGCCCTGCGGAAGCACGAAGTCGGATTCGCGGAAGAAGTCGTCCGCCACAGCGGCGTAGTCTATAGGGGTCCCCGCAGGCGCCATCTCTTCGATAGGAGCGGGCGGTAGGGCTTCTTGAGCGATGTTGGCAGGCGAGTCGGCAGGGGGAGTACGCTGTGGAGCGGGCTTACGCCAAGTAGGGGCGGTTTTCGCCTTGGGTTTGGAGGGCGTCTGAACCACCTCTGGCGTAGCGGGTTGAGCCGTGTCGTCGTGCAGCAGCCAATAACCTACCGCTAAGGCAGTCACTACGGCGGCGGCGCGCAGCGCCCATACCAATGGTCGGACTCGGGCGCGCGACGGCCGGATCTGCTGGAACAGCTCCGTCTCGCGATCCCATGCCTGCATCTTTGCCCGCAAATCGCGCTCCACGAGCAATTCCAGGCCGATGCGCTCAAGGCGATGTTGGTACACCAATGCCTCCAATTCCGGGTCGCTGGCCATTTCGGTCTCAAAAGCCGAGCGCTCGGCAGGCGTCATCTTGTCCGAAAGGTATCGTTCTATCTGTTCAAAGCGAAGCACGGTGAAGGGGTTTTATCGGTGAAACGATGCGGGGTCAGGGTCGATTTTCGAGTAATGCAGCAAAATGCGGGTTGTTCTGAAGCAGCTCGCGGAAGCGCTGGCGGCAGCGATAAGCTTCCTTCTTGGCGACATCGGCGCTGTTGTATCCCATAGTATTGGCTATTTCTTCCATGGAGTAGTCCAGCTGATACAAGCGCAGCAACTCGCGACAGCGCTCTCCGATCTGCGCTAAGGCCTCTTGAAAAAGTCCGCGGTATTCGGTTCGGATGGTTTCTACTTCCGGACTGTCTACCTCCCGGTCGTATTGACTGGGCGATATGTCGGTGTAGCGGCCTTGTTGGCGCCGTACGGTGACCCAACGCCATTTGGCGATGGCGACAAAATACGTAGACAGCGCACTGCGGGCCTCGTAGCGCCCTTCGCGGATGTTGCGATCTAAGAGGATGAGCGCTTCTTGATACATGTCTTGAGCATCTTGTGGTGTGCCGCCGTTGGATAATACATGTCGAGCGACCGTTTCGCGCAGGCCCGGCATGAGATATAGGCGCTTGAGCGCGTCTTCGCGCGCTGCTCCGCCCCTGCGGATGCCGGACACGATGGCTTCGTCACTCCAATCGGTGTTTGCCATGTTGATGCAGTTGGTGTGGTGAGGGTAACCTATGCGATTAAAAAAGTTACACAAAGGTAGGACTCTGTGCGGCAGTCGCCATGGCTACAGGGAGGGAGACGCCTTCAATTTTTGCCTTAGGCAGCAGAACGCAAAACACCGATTTAGCATATCATCTCTTAGCGCCCTCTGCAGGAGCTGCTGCTGACAAGGTGCCCTCGCGCTTTCAACTATTCAGCGCGGTATGCTGCCCACTGCTGTGCCCATCTGCTGCAATCCCTCTGGCCGAGGAGAGGGGGCATCTAAGCGCTTTTGGAAAGCGCTATCGATAGAAGAAGGTACGTAGGATGCGGTGCCTTGTTGGCGGCACAGTGTTACCATTTTCTTAAAAAAAGCCGCAGGCTGGTTACCCTCCTTTGCTGTTCGGCATTAAGCGGCAAACACAACCCTCATCGCATGTCTAAAACAGCTTTTGTCATGAAAAACCGCGTGTTATTGTCCGTCATCTTTGCTGTGTTGGCTTTTTCTACGGTGCAAGCTCAGCTGAGCGGCATTGGCTTTCGACCGATGGCCACCTTTTCCACTTATAAGCTCTCTAAAGACCTCAATGACAACTACGACGCCTATATGCGGCTGGGCGGAGGCGGTGCGCTCTTTGCCGAGTTCAACTTAGGCAGCCGCTTCACTTTCCAACCCGAAGTGGTGTACGTACAGCGCGGCGCCAACATCAAGAGCGAGAGCCGCCTTTTCTGGGATGGGCAACACTTCGGCTATCCGCGCGACTATCGCGTCGAAGAGATCCGCCAACAAGAAGTATTGCACTACATCGACATCCCGCTCATGTTCGAGAAGAACTTCGGCGGCGACATGTTCGGCGCTTACGTAGCCTTTGGTCCGGCCCTATCCTTTGCCGTAGCCAACGGGTCGGGAAGAGAAGAACTGACCGTGTCGCACCTCAACTCGGAAGGGCAGTCTACCACCTTTACAGACCGCACGGAGTATATCATCGAGATGGGCAATGGTCGAAACGACGACTATCGCAAAGGCGACTTCAGTATCAACTTAGGTACGGGTCTCATTTTCATCCTCGACAAGGGCGAAATCAGCCTCGACGTGCGTTACTCCCACGGGCTGCGCAACATCGACATCAGCGGCATCAAAAACCGCACTTTCCAAGTAGGGCTCTCCTACATGTTCTACTTCTGATAATAATCCACCCCCTCGCATTTGCACAGGTGTGCGGCTCATTCACCACACTTTTGGCCTGTCATCGTCAAATCAAATCCTTTTTCTGCTATGTGCTGTCCGAATTGCGGCCATACTGTCCATGTTAACCAGACGCGCTGTCGCCACTGCAACTACAAGCTGCCGCCGACAGCCGTTCCCGGAGCGGCTCCTGCCTCTGACACCTCAGCGTGCTGGAATTGCGCTGCGCTCAACCCCTCGCACAACAGCCGCTGCACCTGTTGCAACGCCCGCTTAGATATGCCGCCTACCGCGCGGCGCACTCCTAACCTCAATCTTAATGCTTATCGCCATGGCCAACCACAAGAGCGTTAACCCGATGTATTTGTCGGCTCTCGATATCCTGACGGGAGCATTGGGCGTGTTCATCATCCTCAATTTTCTCCACACGCGTATGACCGGAGTCGCTCCGCAAGTGCCCGCCAAGCCAATAGCCGAGCAAGCGGTTGAGAAGAAGAGCGAGAAAACGCCAACAAGGAAGAAGGCGCCTACGCAGCCCACTGAACGCCGGCAGCGCCCTAAGCCTGAGCCACAAGCGCCACCCACGGCCACGGCACCGGTGCCCACGCCCAAGCCGGAAACACCTCCCAAGGTCGAAACCAACACGCCGACCGAGCACCTGCCGCCCGCACCGCCACAAGACCCTGTGGCCGTAGACCTGATGAAACAGACCAAGGGCGACGTGACTATCCTGCTCCAACAAGAGGGCTTGGCCAAACAAAGCGTCGAGTTCATGCTCAAGCAGGGCAATCAGGTGTGGAAACCCGGTCGCACAAGTAAGTACCAAACCGACGATTTCCAGTACGAGAAGAGCCTGAATTACTTTTACCAGGCGCGCATCAAACCGGGTCGATACGACGTGTGGGTACGCGTAAAAAAACGCACGAACGCTGCCGGCCAACAGCCTTTTGCCCTCTTCGGAAAAATTGTGCAGCCGGGATACCGCAGCATCACCCACCACTTTGGCAAGTACGCCGTGTCTAGCACAGAGTGGATACACGCCGGTACCCTCATCGTCCAACCCAACGCCCTCAGCTATCAGTCGGTGTTGCCCACCGCTACTGCTGCCCCGCCATCGGACGAGGTCAAGCCTACTGCCCCTGCAGCGCCGGCGCCGCTCCCTGCCGCCAAACCGCGAACCGAACCTAAGCGCAGCGGCAAGTGGGGGCGATAGGCCCGCCTTTGAGCCCGCATTTTGACACAACTGCCTTTTTTCACCTGTTAAAAAATAAAAACTGCCATGCTTTCGCAAAAAAATAATAGCTCCATTGCTTACAGCCTTGGCCTCACGGGTCTTACTCTGCTGGTCGTCGTTGCCGGTTATCAGCTGTCGCCGACCGACTCGTTTGCCGAAACCCTCTTTTTCGCTTTAGGCGGCAAGATGCCCGAAGGACTCATCCAAACTGCGATTTATTTCTGCTTTTACACCGCTTTGCTGGGAGTCAGTGGGCTCAACGCGCGGCTGCGCCGCGAGCAGTTCGCTTTCTCGGCGCGCCTGCTGCCCGAAACGGAACAGTATGTACTCTACCCGGAAGACGTCAACCAAATCAAGCTGAACACCATCGAAGTAGAGCGGCATTTGGGGCAGAGCGTCGTGACCGATCTCATCAAACAGGCCGCTACCAAGTTTCGCTCCAGCCACTCTCCCGCAGAAGCCTTGGCCATGGTAGAGACCGTCAGCGACATGCATCGAAAATCCTTCGAGCGCGCCTTCTGGCTCGTCAACACTTGCCAAACCCTGATTCCAGCCTTTGGCTTTTTGGGGACGGTGCTGGGCATGGCCGCAGCGATCTTAAATATGGGGCGCGTACAGCCCACCACACAGGCTACAGAGCCCACCGGCACTGTTGCTGCCGCTGTGCCGCAGGCTGCCCTGAGTGCGACAGACATCTCGGCGCTCATCGACAGCCTCGGCACAGCCTTCTTTACTACCATCCTCGCCATCGTCTTGGGCATCGCTGTAAACGTCGTCGTTAAACGGCTGGAAACGCGCGTTGAAGACTTCCTCACCGGAAGCAAGCGCTACGTAGTAGAAAACTTAGTGAACCGAATTCATCTGTAATATTTGTATTGCCTGACCGAGAGCGGCGTCCTCTAATCGATGGACGTCGCTTTTTTGTTTTAAATACGTGCCTTCGCAATTCCATTTTATCAAATAAAATGTTTTAAATTTGCGCTGCTTATTTATTCGGTTCAACACTATGCGCTGTACGAAATGCTCCACTGAGATTATTCCCGGCAGCAAATTTTGCTATCGCTGTGGCGAGCGCGTAGGCGAGCAGGTTAAGGAGTGCCCGCTGTGCAAGGCGCAAAACCCCTTGGCGGCCATCTTTTGCCACGAGTGCGGTGCGCATTTGGCCTTGGGAGAGGCGGAGCCGTCGGGCTACACACCGCGCTTCGCCGTCGACTTCGTGCCGGAGCGAATGCCTCCCCAATTAAAATCGCTGTTCTTTCGCCTGTTGCTGCAGCGCCTACAGGAAGAACACGATGTGCGGCGGCACAGCGAATACGTGCAGCGGTTTTACGACTCGCGCTTTGCGACCATCTTCGAGGCGCGCATTGCGCAAATCGCGCGCGACACTTTAGCCCTTTGGGAGCGCTCCGGCAGGGCAGCGTTGCCGGCAATCGATCGCTTTTTGGAGGACGCATTAGAAGGGCTGCTGGATTACTTCATCATCGAATTTTGTCCCGACCTCAATACGGTATGGCTTCCCAGCGCCATGCTCCGCTATGAGACCCCTCCATCGGCGGCGGCCGATTGGAAACGGATGGTGCTTGACTTCTTAGACTTTGAACACGAGCCAGAGGTGTGCTACACCCAGCTCATAGCCATGCCGGAGGAATTGTTGTTGCAAGCGTGCCGGCGTTTCCTCTTTGCCGACAAGACAGAGCAGGTGTTTTTTATTTGTGACCTCTCTCTCAAAGGAAACTGTCGAGAGGGCTTCGCCATGACGGATCGGGCCATCTATTGGCGCGCGCCCTTAGACAAGGCTCGAGCTGTTCCCTACGAAAAGCTCACCCCCTTATGCTTTGAACGCGATTGGCTGCTCGTAGGGGGGCATTTTTTTACTGCTAACCCTTCGCTCAACCTCAAGTTGTATCGCCTGCTTCGAAAGCTACACCGCTGGAAATGCCCTGTAGCCGTTCCCGTTTAACGTTGCCGCAGGCAAACCAAAGTGCGCCTCGCGTGTTTGCTTTTTTAAGTTTGCTTCCGAACAAAATCGACGGCTGGTTCCTATTTTTGCCGTTCCCACCCACTACGACCGGAGATTATGACACTGGAATTGCCTGAAACTACTGCACACGAACCCAATCGACCTGCGGCTGAGACGGCTCCTGCGGAAGAGGTGAGCGAGGAATTTGCCCTTGACGGCGACGACGACGAAAACGCAGAGGCCGATAAAACCGAAGAGGCGGGCAGCGATGGCTTGTACGAAAGACAAGAATTCATCGCCGACCTCAAGCAGTCGCCTATCCGCTTAGACAAGTTCTTGTTGAGCCGCCTGAGCAATCGTTCGCGCACAAAAGTGCAGGAGGCCATCCGAGCCGGCTCGGTCAAAGTGGATGACCAAGACGTAAAGCCCAACTACAAGGTAAAACCCGGTAACCGAATCTCGATCATTCTACCCAAAAACCTGGACGAAGAGTACGATATCGTTCCGCAAAACATACCGCTGGACATCGTATACGAAGACGAAGACGTCATTGTAGTCAACAAGCCGTACAACATGGCAGTGCACCCGGGCGTGGGTATTCCCGACAAAACCTTAGTCAACGCCTTGGCATGGCACCTACAAGAACAGCTGGACCAGCTGCCTACCTTAGAGGGAAATGAACCCAGCCGAGCGGGCATTGTCCACCGCATCGACAAAGACACCACGGGGCTGATGGTGGTGGCTAAAAACGAGTATGCCATGGCCTACTTGGCCAAGCAGTTCTTCCACCACACCATCGAGCGGCGCTATTGGGCTCTGGTATGGGGTAACCCTGCGGAAGACTCCGGAACGGTGGTGGGCAATATTGGGCGCAATCCGAACGACCGCAAGATGTTCATGGTCTTTCCGGAGAGCGAGAGCGGCAAACACGCAGTGACCCACTGGCGCGTGTTGGAGCGGTTTTACTATGTCACCCTCATCGAATGTCGGTTAGAGACGGGACGCACCCACCAGATCCGGGTGCATATGAAATCGATTGGCCACACGCTCTTTGGCGATCCACGCTACGGAGGCAACCACGTCTTGCGCGGAACGGTGCACACCAAATACCGTCAATTCGTCGAAGGGCTGCTCAAGATATTGCCGCGTCAGGCTCTACACGCCAAGGTGTTGGGCTTTGCTCACCCGCGCACCGGCGAGCACGTGCGCTTTGAGTCGGAGCTGCCTCAAGACATGGCTACCGTCATCGAAAAATGGCGCGAATACGTTCAAGCGCGCAAACAACTGCTTTAGGCCAATTTTTATGGAGCAAGCCCACCCGTATCAAAAGCACGCTTTTTTAGAAGAACTGCTGCCGCCCAAGCGCATCGTCTTCTTGGTGAACCCCAACGCCGGCACCCGCGCCCACCGGCGCCTAAGCCAAGCCTTAGAGGCACATCTAAACCATCGAAAGTTCATCTACAGCATTTGGCATACCGAATATTCGGGACACGCCACTGATCTGGCGCAACGGGCGCGCGCCGAAGGGTACGACATTGTGGTGGCGGTAGGCGGAGACGGCTCGGCTCACGAGGTCGCCGCGGCCTTGCTGCATTCCGACACAGCCATGGGCATCTTGCCGGCCGGCTCAGGCAACGGGCTGGCTACCCACTTAGGCTATGGGCGTCAATTGGAACGCGCCATCCGGCTGCTCAACATCGCTCGAGAGCAAACCATCGATTGCGGCCGCATCAACGGCCGCCCCTTCGTCAACGTCGCCGGCATCGGCTACGACGGCTTAGTGGCTCGGCGCATGAAGCACAGCGCGCGCCGCGGATTTCTGCCGTACCTATACCATTCGGTCGTAGGTAGCCTTTTCTTTCGCCCGCCGCACTGCACCGTATGGGTAGACGGCGAAAAAGCTGCAGAGGACACCTTTTTCGTCGTTTCGGTAGCGAACGGCTCGATGTACGGATACGGATTTCAGATCGCCCCCGACGCACACCTCAGCGATGGGGCGTTTTCTGTGGTGCTGTTTCGCAATGTGCCGCGGTGGCGCTACTTCGCTGCCATTCCTTCCAGCTTGAACGGCCGGCTATACGACGAGCGGTTTGTGTTGCATTTTCGAGCGCGCACGGTAAAAGTTCGCTGCCAGGTGCACACCTTTGCGCATGCGGACGGCGAAAGCTTGGATGAAGGCGATAGCTTCGACTTCGACATGCTTCCCTCGGCGCTGAAGATCCTCGTGCCTACCCGCAAATAGTGCTGGTTGCTCAATTTGACTGCTATGGCAAAAGGCAAACCCACCTCTTTTTCCAACATCGTCTTCTCTACCGACCCAGCCTTTCGCTCCCGAGTAGAGGAAGAGGAGCCTACCCCTACCCTACCCGCCGAACAGCAGGTGTTGCGCATTTGGTTGGAGCGCGGTAAAGGCGGCAAAGAAGCCACTGTGATTCGCGGCTTTGTCGGGTCGGCGGAGGCGCTCAACGAGCTGGCCAAATGGCTCAAAGGCAAGTGTGCTGCCGGAGGAAGCGCCAAGGACGGCGAGATCATCCTTCAGGGCAACCACCGCGACCGAATAGTTGCCCTGCTGCAAGAGCGCGGCTACGGCAACGTCAAAAAAGCCGGCGGCTAAATCCAGGCAGCAGCAGTCAGGCCACCTATATAATTCCCACACGCTTACCCTGTTATGGAACTACTCACCAACATCGGACGCGGCCTGATAGGCATGTTGGCCCTATTGGCCATTGCCTATGCGCTTAGCCGCAACCGCCGCGCCATCAACTGGCGCTTAGTGGGCGCCGGCATCGGCCTGCAGGTCGCCTTTGCCGTGCTCATCCTAAAAGTGCCCGGCGTAAGCGATGCCTTCGACGCCTTTGCCAAAATATTCATCTACATCATCGAATGGTCGGAGGCCGGCGCGAAGTTCCTCTTTGGCGACCTAGCCACTGGAGAAAACGGTTACGGCTACATCTTCGCCTTTCGCGTCTTACCCACGGTCATGTTCTACTCGGCGCTCTCCGCAGTGCTGTTTTACTTCGGCATCTTGCAGAAAATCGTTTACGGCATCGCCTGGGTGCTGACGCGGAGCATGGGTCTGAGCGGGCCGGAGAGCTTGGCCGCAGCCGCCAACGTCTTCATCGGTCAGACGGAAGCGCCGCTCATCATTCGGCCTTACTTGGCGAACATGTCGCGCTCGGAAATCATGTGCTTGATGACCGGCGGCATGGCCACCATTGCCGGTGGCGTCTTTGCAGCCTACGTCGGCTTTTTGGGCGGCAACGACCCACAGCAGCAGCTGCTCTTTGCCCGCCACCTCTTGGCCGCCTCCATCATGTCGGCTCCAGCCGCTGTCGTGTGCGCCAAAATGCTGTTTCCAGAAACGGAAAAACAAGCCTTAGACAAGCTGACCCGCGCCGATACCCATGTGGGCGACAACCTCTTGGACGCCATTGCGAAGGGCACCACCGACGGCCTGCGCTTGGCCGTCAATGTGGGAGCCATGCTCATCGTGTTCACCGCCCTCATCTTCATGCTCAACTGGCTCCTGCAACACACCTTAGGCCAATGGACGGGCCTCAACGAAGTCATTGCCCAATCGACCGATAGGCGCTTCGAAGGGCTGACGTTTAGCTACGTGTTGGGGGTACTGCTGGCGCCGGTAGCTTGGCTGTTGGGTACACCTTGGACCGATTGCCTGCTGATTGGCCAGCTGTTGGGTCTAAAGACGATGATCAACGAGTTCGTTGCCTATAGCGCTTTAGGCGAGGTACAAAAGAACGCAGTCCTGTCTTATAAATCGACCATCATTGCGGTCTACGCGCTGTGTGGTTTTTCTAACTTTGCTTCTATTGGCATCCAAATTGGCGGCATCGGTACCTTAGCCCCCAACCAACGCCGCACTTTGACAGAATTAGGTTATTGGGCGCTCATCGCCGGCACGTTGGCCTGCTTTATGACCGCCACCATCGCCGGCATGATGTTGTAAACCATCCCTATTCACCTGCACCCTACGCTATGGCCCACCTCGAAGTGCTCATCCAGGACCTTCAAGCCATCAAAAAACGCATCAGTCAGAGCGAGGTGGAAGAAGCCTTAGAGGAGCTGTCCGCTCTGTTGCCTCACATAGGGCTGTCGTTGGAAGACGACGTGCTTGCTCTTCAGCAACAGTTCAACTACATCCAAAAGCAGCACCAGCTCAACCTCATCGAGCACAGCGAGTATGCCCGTACGCTGAACAACATTAGCTTCGCCTTGCTGCGGCTGATCACGGCGACCTGTAAGGCGCTCCAGCAACAACAGCCGCAGAGCGGTTCGGCACCCTCTGCCGGGCTCTCAATTACCGATACGGAGCCTTTAGCAACGCCAACCCAGACCGAAATAGCCTCCATGCTGCAAGAAGGGCAGCAAAAAATGGCCAAAGGCGACTACAGCGGCGCTCTCCAGCTCTTTTCCGAATACCTGCAAGCGCATCCGCGCTCTTGGCAGGCCATGCATCACCTGGGCAGCTTGTACGAAACACTCGGCCTGTGGGAAGAAGCAGTGTACTGGTACTCGGAAGTGCTCAAAGTCAATCCTGCCGACGCTATAGCCCTGAACAACCGGGGCAACATCCGCATGGAGCAGCTGGAAGCGTACGAAAAAGCGTACAAGGACTTTTCCACCGCCCTGCTGGCCGACCCTCAGCTGCAAGCTGCGCGCTATAACCGCGCCCTAGCTGCCATGAACCTCAGGCGATACTCAGAGGCGATCGCCGACCTCGACGAATGCATCCGGCAAAACTTCATGGTCGACACTTGCCGCGGGCTGCGCGGCGTCTCCTTAGCGGCCGTTGGACGCCATGCAGAAGCCGCCGAAGACCTCAAACTCGCCCTGCGCGCCGACCCCAACAACGCCACCTATTGGGCCACCTATGGCCTGTGCGAATACGAGCACGGCCTGTATCGAGAGGCGATCCAAACCCTCAACCATGCCCTATCGCTCAACCCGCACCAACCCGAAATGCAAAACGTCCGAGGGATGTCCCATTTCTTCTTGAAAGACTATCCAGCGGCTCAGGCCGACTTCGAGGCGGTCGCTCGCCAAAAGCCCGACTACGCCTATGGATGGTATTTCTTAGGGCTTTGCCGAAAAATCCAGGGCGATCCCGAAAGCGCCATCCAATACCTGAGAGAAGCCCTCCAGCAAAACCCCCAATTGGCCGAAGCATATGCCATCTTAGGAGTTATTGCCTACGAGCACGACCAGTTCAACGAAGCCATAAGGTTGTGTGAGCAGGCGCTCGCCCTCCATCCCGACTTAGAGGTAGCGCAAGAGTTTCTCCAGAAGGCCCGTCAAGCCCAGCGGTCGGGCGGGCTGTGGAATAAGCTGTTTGGCGGCTGAATAGTCGCATAGCCATCGGCAAGGGAAGCCCCCGCGCCCGAACGCCTTCTTTCTTGCGTCGAGGTAAGCGGAAAAGATGGTCTTCAAGGCCAGCTTGGGCATTTGAGCAAATTCTTTTCAGCCAGATGTCGCCTGAAGAAACCTTCGGCTGTTTTCTTTGTCGCTAAAGAGCCGCGACGCCAAAAGCGAGCGGCAATAGGACTATGTCGGACGCGATAAAGACAAAGCCGTGGCATGCCATGCCCGCAGAAGCCGTGCTGGCGCATTGGAACAGCCCGCTTGAAGGATTGACCGATGCAGAGGCGGAGATGCGCCTGCGCCGCTTTGGTCTCAACACCTTGCCCAAGCCCAAGTCGCCCAGCCTGTTGGAAATCATCCTCCACCAGGTTTCTAATCTCCTCATTGTCATATTATTAGCAGCAGCAGGCGTTTCCGTACTTATCGGAGAGGTGACGGATGCCTTTTTTATCCTGTTTGTCATTGGCGTAAACACTGCGCTGGGAGCGGTTCAGGAGTACCGGGCGCAGAAGAGCGCCTCTGCTCTGCAACAGATGCTGCGCATTCGAGCGCGGGTGTGGCGCGAGGGGCGAGAGCGCGAATGCGATGCCGAACAGCTGGTTCCGGGCGACATCGTGCTGTTAGAGTCGGGCACTAAGGTGCCGGCTGACGTCCGACTGATTAAGGCACAAGGGCTCTTGGCCGACGAAAGTCTACTGACAGGAGAGTCGATCGCGGTGGAAAAGAGCACCGAGCCGTTGGCAGAGGAGATCGCCTTGGCTGACCGACGCAACATGGCCTATGCCGGCACTACCATTGCTGCGGGGCGCGGTATGGGCGTAGTGGTGAGTACCGGCACCGCTACTGAAGTAGGTGCTATTGTGCGCAGCGTGGCGGAAGCGGAGGCGGCTCAACCGCCGCTGGTGCTCCGCATGGAGAAATTCAGCAAGAAAATTGCTGCTTTCATCCTCGTTGTCAGCATCTTACTAGCCCTTGTGTTGCGCTCGCAGGGCTACGATGCCGCCAGCATCTTCTTCTTTGTCGTGGCCTTGGCGGTCTCTGCCATTCCGGAAGGGCTGCCTGTGGCGATGACGGTGGCTCTCTCCGTGGCGACGAGCCGCATGTCGCGCCGCAACGTAATCGTTCGGCGGCTCACGGCCGTAGAAAGCTTGGGCAGCTGTACGATCATCGCCAGCGATAAGACGGGCACTCTTACGGTCAACCAACAGACGGTGCGCACGGTGGTGTTGCCCGATGGGAGCACCTACCAAACGACGGGAGAAGGCTACAACGGCGTAGGCGAGGTGCTCGCAGTAGAAGGCGCGTCGGCAGAGGCAACCGAAGCACTGCAGCCGCTGTTGGAGGCCGCCATCATGACCAACGAAGGCAAACTTTACCGACGCGACGACGGGCAATGGGAACACCAAGGCGATGCTATGGATGTAGCCCTGTTGGCTTTGGCCTGGAAAGCAGGGGCCACCCCGCCAACCTGGAGAGCCGCTTTCGAGGGAGTAGCGGAAATCCCCTACGAGTCGGAAAACAAGTATTCGGCGATGTTCTACCGAAAGGAAGGCGAGGTGTGGGCTGCGGCCAAGGGCGCCGTCGAGACGGTGCTGGACTTCTGCTCGGAAGCAGCGGTAGATGGCCGGACTGTACCGCTCGACCGAGCAGCAGTGGAGCGAAGCGCCGAAGCGATGGCCCGCGAAGGACTGCGCGTGTTAGCCGTTGCAGGGGGGCCATGCCCGCACTTCGATGCTCAACAGCTCCAGTCCTCGCTGCGCGAGCTGCACTTTTTAGGGCTGGTAGGCTTCATCGACCCGCTTCGACCCGAAGCGCGCGAGGCCGTAGCGCGCTGCCAAAAGGCCGGCATTCGCGTACTCATGATCACAGGCGACCATCCTAGCACCGCCGCCGCCATCGCTCGCGAGTTGGGGCTCATCGAAACGCCCGACTCAGAGCACGTGGTGACAGGGCAACAGCTGAGCGCGTTAGGCGACGCCAACAAACCAGCCTTCCTCCAATGCGTGCAGCGCGCTGCCGTCTTTGCGCGCGTGTCGCCCCAACAAAAACTCTACATTGTCGATGCGCTCATCCGCAGCGGCGAATTTGTCGCTGTCACCGGCGACGGCGTCAACGACACCCCTGCGCTGCGCCGCGCCAACATCGGCGTAGCGATGGGCTCGGGCACCGACGCGGCAAAAGAAGTGGGCAGCCTAATCGTGGTCGACGACAACTTCTCCTCCATCGTCGCCGGCGTAGAAGAGGGCCGCTACGCTTACGACAACGTGCGCAAGGTGATTTCGCTGCTGGTGTCGACGGGCGCAGCAGAGGTCTTTCTGTTCCTCGCCGCCGTCCTCCTCCAACTGCCCGCACCGCTGTTGGCCGTACAGCTGCTGTGGCTCAACTTAGTCACCAACGGTATCCAAGACATGTCGCTGGCTTTTGAGGGCGGAGAACCCGATGCCATGGAGCGACCGCCGCGCAGCCCTGCCGAACCCATCTTCAACCGCCTAATGATCGGCCAAACGGTAGTGGCTGGCGTGGCCATGGGGGTCGTCACCTTAGCACTGTGGTACTGGCTAATCCGCATGGTAGGCATGGACGAGGCGGAAGCGCGCAACGACTTGCTACTCCTGTTCGTGCTCATGCAAAACGTACACGTGTTCAGCTGCCGCTCCGAGCGCGTATCGGCCTTTCGGGTGCCCCTAAGCCGCAACCGCCTGTTGGTCTTCGGCGTGTTGGCAGCCCAAGGGCTCCACATCTTGTGCATGCACTTGCCCTTTATGCAGACCCTGCTTCGCATCCAACCGGTCAGCTGGAACCACTGGAAAATGCTCCTCTTGCTGGCCTCGTCGGTACTCATCGCCATGGAGATCTATAAGATGTGGGTACGCCGAAGCGAGCGGCGTAAAAAAACCAGTCCCGCTCTGTAGTTGTGAATAGACAGAAAATCAGATACAAAACCATGAGATACATACCTTTTGCCGTCGCATTGTTTAGTTCAAGCGCAGTTTTAGCACAACAGAACTTGTTCAATATCCCATCAGGTGACGTCAACGATAAGAATAAGATCTTTTATCAACACCAACTCAATGTATACGGCAATAAATTTGAGTCAAAGGCGCATTTTGTTTACGGAATTGGCAAGGGTTGGGATATCGGCCTAAATTTAGTGGGCAAGGGAATTTACTTCAGTCCCGAGTGGCGCATCAGTTACAACGACGATCCCAATGAAGGTTCTCTCTACCCATTTCTGATGCCTACCATTCAGAAGCAGTTTAAGATCCGGGGAGATTTCCGACTTAACTTTGGCAGTCAGGTCGGGGCAAACCTAAGTTCCCGACTATCGAATAAAGAACCTTCCTTTTTTAACTATGGCCTCGGTGTGTTCTGTTTTATGGGAGGGAAAAGTAGGGTAATCGGCGGATTATATCACACCAACAGAATGTTTGTCGGACAGGGAAATACTCTCGGTGTACTGATAGGCTATGAAATAAAGATCGCAAAAAGATTTTATCTGATGGGCGATTGGCTGAGTGGAAACAGCGACTCTTCAGCGGGTGTATTTGGTGCAATGTACAACATAGGCAAGAGAATGCAATTCTGTGGAGGTATACTGTTGCCAAACCCCAAAACGCCAAAACCTCATGGTGTGGTTTTGGAATTAAATATCATGAATTGGGACTTAAGTTTAGATTAAGTAGGGCAAATACTTTCCATAACAGCTCCTGTCCAAGAATATTGGTTAGGTGGTCAAGGTAAGCCTTGTATCCTCTGTTAAGGTTTAGGCACGATTTGACGGTGAGCCGCTTCGAAATCGACGCCTTCGGCTCCACACAAAACGTTATCGGTATATGACTACGCGACGGGTTGTCGATGTGCCGTCGACGAACAGCCGTATGCAATAGGTACCCGGTGGCAGCACCTCCACCTCAAAGCGCTCGCTCAGCACTTCAGCGGCACGAAGGCGGCGGCGCTCCACTAGTTGCCCTAAGGGCGAGAGGAGCTCCAACACTACCTCTTCGGCCGGCTCGGACAGCTCCAACTGCACCCACAGCGCCGAGCCCACGGGATTGGGATAAGCGCTGAACGATAGTGGGCGCGCGGCCTCCGTTACCCCTACGATTCGATCCACCCAGACTGTTCTGGACAGCGCGGGCACACAATAGCCCGCATCCGCTACCCAGAACGTATACGCCCCTTGGGCGAGCTGGGTCAACACCCGTTCGGTAGGCCCGTGTTCCCAAAAATAGCGATAGAGAGTTGGATCGTTCAAATACTGGGCCGCCCCGCCCGACGGTTGCAGCTCAATGACGCCGTTATTGCCGGGCGGGACGGTCTCGGGCGTCACCGTCACCGCCACCTGCAAATTAGGTAGTGTGGGCAACAGGACCACTCGGGTAGATGTACCCACCCAAAAACAGCCGCTGCTGTCCGGACGTGTGTTGGCTACCGTCGCCGCTCCAGGATGGAGGAGCGACCCGCGGCCCAAAACCACAGGCGTCAGATAATAGAGGCCAAAAGGCACCGTGTTGCCGTCGTTGCGAAACGCCGGTGTGCGCACCGTGGGATAAAACACCGTGCTTATCACACCTGGGACGTCCCCTGGCCAGATGTCGGTCGGTATGGGCTCAGAAGTAAGGCACCAAGCCAACCCAAATACGTCGCCTTCGGTTGGCAACGTAAAGGTGGCGGTATCTATTCCGACGTAGTACTCTACATAGGCGTTGAGGCATACCATCCCGTCGTGTCCGACGAAGAAGGAGCCGGCATTCCCTTGGGCGCAGCTCACCTCGGGGATACGCGTTACCTGAATACAGAACTCGCCCTTTGCCGGCCCGTTGGAGCCGCGAAAGCCGTCTACCATGAGGTAGTAACGCCGTCCGGCTTCCAGAGCGACCACCATGCCTGCGCGCCGATCGACAATGCCCTGCGGTGCGTAGTCGTCGCTGCAGGCGACCACTTCTTGCTTCGTACAGTCGTCTCCGGTCAGCAACAACATCTGGGTGTTGCCGGGTATCCCCTGGTCGGTGCCGATATAGTTGCCAGCCGTACAGGGCACCGTCTGGATCTCAAAACGCCCCAGCTCGCCCACAAAGGTGAACCACAGCGTGCCGTCCAAGAAGTCGGGTTCACCGGCAGGCCCTTCCTCCCAGCAGAAGACTGCCGGGTCGGTATCGGCTACCGTGGCTTGGGTGTTGTCGAACACCAGTGAAGTAGTCGCCGCGCCGGGCGGCTGTCGAAACAGCGGGCTAAGGTCGTATGCCGTCTGGCAGGCGTCGGCAAGGAGGTTGCTCTCCGTAAACAATTCGATATCGTCTATTTTCCAGTGATACTCATAGTTGCCCCGCCAGCGAAAGCGAAGCCGCACCTGAGGTTGGCCGTCGGCCCACGGCAAGGGCACCTCAACCCAACCCTCGAAGGGAAGGTTGGGCGGGTGGCCCTCGAAGAGCGGCTGATAGTGATACGTGATGCCATCGGTGCTGACGCCCACCTCAGCTACTGTACCTGTGGGCTGGTAGTACAGGTACTGCGTGTAAAACCGCATATGCACCCTCGTGTGCAGGCTACAGTCAACCGTCCGATTGACGTTCTCCAGCCAAACGTCGTGCGGCACAGGGTGATTGGCGTGCGAGTTGAAGAGGAAATAGCCGTCCGCCGCCGAGGGCGCTCCAAAAGGCGGAACACTCGCATCCACATAGCCCGCCGCCGAATCGTCGCTCCACTCCCATCGAGAGGCACCCGCATTGGTACCCGACGAAGACCAATTCGACGTTGCTATAAACCCATCGTCGAAGTGCTCCGACCAGAAGACCTGGGCACTCACCACGGAAATACGGCCCACTAACCCCGCGGCGATGAGCCAGAGCGATATTCGGCTAAGAAATCTCATGCGCTGTTATTTCTTCAATGGTTCGTGAATGAATCAAGCAGCTGATTGGGTATAAAAGTGGGAGTTCTCTGATTTTGGGGTTGTTTTGTAACTATAGTTGTTGCGAGCCCATAAGGCGGAATATTATCGTTGAATATGCTCACAGGTCCACTGAAAGGATGGAGGCATTCTTTCCTAATGTTAGAAATAAAACCACCTACTCAGGCATATGCCTGTTCGCCTTTCAGCATATGGAAACAAGCTGCCACCCTTAATTCAGTCTCAGCAGGACGAATATCCCGCTTTGCCAGATTGTTGGTAAAGGGAACGCATTGATGTCGGGCAAAAGCCAATACCGCTTTCCACTTCTTTTTCAGGCCATCGCCGAAAGGCAGACAGCGACTGTTGCGGCTGTTTTGGTTGAGTTGACGCTCAAGCTTCAACACCTTGTTTTGCAACAGGGCGATGATTACCAACCATTGGTGGATCAGCGCATGGCATTCTTCTATGATGGAAGACAGTTTCATCTTAGCCTTTTTACAAAGGTATGAGATCTTTTGGAATGAAGAAGGCAAAAAACCTAAATATTACAAATGGCTGGGCATACGAGAGATCGAACAAATGCACCATTCAACCCCGGCTTCGGAGGAGCCAAACATTTGTAGACCGGACAAATGCATCATTCAACAGTATAGAGAAGCGGGGCATGCTTTTGCGGGAAAGAAGCGAACCCATCGCCTTAGCAAAGGTATTCTGTTCGATGAAATTTCGATGGTACCGCCTTATTGAGAGGTCGTTCAAGATGTGGATTTTATGTTTTGCTCTCCAAAAGCGCGCGCAAATGTCGCAGCCGACCGCTGTGCGCTATCTCCTCGTCGGAGAGAGAAAGGCCCCTCAGCTGCGCGCCCCATCTCTACTGAGGACAACGGCTGCACTTCTTTGGGCTACTTCTCTCCTTAAGTCGCATTGCTCTTGCCCCACCTCGATAGGCACCTTTCGTAACTCTTTTCCGTTTTCGAGCATAATGCAGATGTGCTCACTACACCAAAGTCCCTCCCTGTGAGGAACGCCTTTGCAAACCATAACGTACTAAAAAAGAAAAAGATATGAAAAGGCCCTCTGCCGTTTTGGCCTTTCTGCTCACTTCGTCCCTCATCGGACTTTTGTCCTCCTGTAACACCTACTCCGTTCGCGTAAGCGACCCCAACGAGCTGTACCCCTTAAAAGAACTGCCGGAAGAGATAACCTCCGGCATATACTAGGATGAGGAAGGAGAAGAAGTGGAAGATATGTGGAATTTTCCCGAAATCTTGGAAAACATCGGGTGGCTCACTGTCCATCGAGTGAACTCAGAGGAGGTGCATTTTCGCTACTTTCAGAGTATCCCCGCTGTCCTTTTACCCGAATTTTTGGCTTATGTCCAACGAGCCGGGAAAGACAACGGGGGACAGATCGTCTATGAGGAGTCTTTTATTGAGATTACCTATGTTCCCGAAGCGGCAGAACCAAACACCGTAAAGACCTACCGGTTAGAGCGCAGAGATGACGCATACCACTTGCAAGGAAAATAATGTATTTTTTGATATCACACTGAATCTGAGGGAACAATCCTTAACCTTTTATCATGCAGGTCAACAAGAAACACCAACAAGCGGTCCTCTATCTCTGACAAAGCAGGGGCCTCGTACTTACTTTTACTATCGCGAGAGAAGCGACCCAGAGCAAAGCGAAGAAGTCGCCGATATATGGGGAGTATTCGTTATAGAGTTCCTGCCGGATGGCGACTTTAGGTTCTATGCCGGCGAAATAAGGGATACGGAGGGGTTTGACAGAATTCTGACTCCTGAAATGCTGGGGGAAGCCCGCGTTATTCGACCCGAGCAGATCGATGCAACTATCGATAGCGGTACGTTGTCCGTCATTCACTTTCATAGGTGGAGATGAGGCGGCGACAAGCTGCCGTCGCTGGGCCGAGACAAAAGGCAGCGGCAGAAATGCCCTTTTCACGGGGGCAGGAGGGCGACATGTCCTTAAGGGGGCGATCCCCCTCTTTACACTTGAATAACGCCGACATTGAACTTTTCGACAGGGGCTCCGTTAGCCATTTCAATGCCCATGCTGATCCAGCGGCGCGTCTCGCGCGGGTCGATGATGGCGTCTACCCACAGGCGAGCGGCGGCGTAGTAGGGCGTGGTTTGGGCCTCATAGCGGGCCTTTATTTGCTCGTAGAGCGCTTTTTCGGCTTCGGGGTCGGGGGCTTGGCCCTTGTCTTTGAGCGACTGCACCTGGATCTGGGTGAGTACTTTGGCAGCCTGGTCTCCGCCCATGACGGCGATCTTGGCGGTGGGCCAAGCGACGATGAGCCGAGGGTCATACGCTTTGCCGCACATGGCATAGTTGCCGGCGCCGAAGGAGTTGCCGACGATGACGCTGAACTTGGGGACGGTGGAGTTGGCCACGGCATTGACCATTTTGGCGCCGTCCTTGATGATGCCGCCGTGCTCGGAGCGCGTGCCGACCATGAAGCCGGTGACGTCGTGGAAAAAGACCAAGGGAATCTTTTTCTGGTTGCAGTTGAGGATGAAGCGCGTGGCCTTGTCGGCCGAGTCGGAATAGATGACGCCGCCGAATTGGATTTCGCCCTTGGCGTTTTTCACCACCTGACGGTTGTTGGCGACGATGCCCACGGCCCAGCCATCGATGCGCGCGTAGGCGGTGATGATGGTTTTGCCGTAGTGCTCTTTGTACTGCACTAAGTGGCCGTCATCGACGATGCGGCGCAGCAGCTCAACAGTGTCGTAGGGTTTAGCGCCGTTTTCGGGGTAGATCTCGAAGAGGTCGCTGGGATTGCCGTACGGCGGACGGGGCGTTGTTCGGTCGAAGCCAGCCGAGTAGCATTGGCCCAACTTATCTATCAGTTCCTTGATGGTGTCTAAGCACGTCTTGTCGTCGGGCATCTTGTAGTCGGTGACGCCCGAGATTTCCGAATGAGTAGCGGCGCCGCCGAGAGTTTCCTTGTCGACCTGCTCGCCGATGGCGGCCTTGACCAGGTAAGGGCCGGCTAAGAAGACGGAGCCGGTGCCCTCGACGATGAGCGCCTCGTCCGACATGATGGGCAAATAAGCCCCACCGGCCACGCAGGCGCCCATGATGGCGGCGATTTGCGGCACGCCGGCGGCCGACAGGCGGGCATTGTTTCGGAAGATGCGGCCGAAATGCTCTTTGTCGGGAAAGATCTCGTCCTGCATGGGCAGGTAAACGCCGGCGCTATCGACCAGATAAATGATGGGCAGGCGGTTTTCCATGGCGATTTCCTGAGCGCGCAGGTTTTTCTTGCCGGTGATGGGAAACCACGCCCCGGCCTTTACCGTGGCGTCGTTGGCCACCACGATGACCTGACGACCGCGCACATAGCCGATGACGACCACCACGCCGCCGGCCGGACAACCGCCGTGCTCGGCATACATCTCGTAGCCGGCAAAGGCGCCTATCTCAAGGCGCGGCCTATCGGGGTCGAGCAGGTAATCGATGCGCTCGCGCGCAGTCATCTTGCCCTCTTGGTGCAGCTTTTCGATGCGCTTTTTGCCGCCTCCTAAGGCGATCTGCTCCAAGAGACGATTCATCTTGCCCACGGCCAGCCGCATCGCGTCGGCATTCTTTTCCGCTTCAGCATTTATCGATGTATTGGGCATAAGCAATCGCGCTTTTAGTGTTCCGCAAAGAACAGCAGTAGTCGCCACATCTTCAGCATCATCTCCGCACTGACCTATCGGGCAAGCGAAAACCACACAAAATGGGCCCGCAATGCATGTGCAGAGGCGGGCCCATCGGAGTCGAGCTCAATTGACCCGATGTGCTACAGCTTCTTTTTCCACTCGGCAATAGACTCTTCGTTCATGCGCGGATAGTCGGTGTTGCCGTCGGCCTTGGCCAGCTCAGTACTGCGGTTGGCTACAGCGATGGCTTCTTGATAGCGCCCCAACTTGGCCAAGATGTTGGCCTTCAAGCGCAACACCCAGAACTTTTCGCCCGCCATCTCCAAATTTTTGTTGACCCACTCCAAGGCTTGCTCCATATCCTTGCCTTCTTCGTAATAGTAACGAGCCGCAGCGTAGTAGTCGCCCGCCTTAGGGCCGGCCAACGTCGACTTGATGTCGGCCATCACTTTGGAGTCGGTATCGACTTGTAAGGGGATGACCACCTTCGTGTTTTCCCATACCAGCTCCAAGTCGGCGCTGCTGTTGGTCAGGTTGCCGATGTTGATGGTGAAGGTCTCCACTTTTTCGGCCACCGTTTTTGCGGGCACCTGAAAGCGCGCAGCGACATCCTCTTCCTTGAACGACTTAGCGTCGGGCACCCCCCAGAAGGATGTATTCTTATAGAAGACAATCGTCCATTCTTTCTCGCCGGGAATGGTGTAGAGCGCATAGGTGCCCTTGGGCAGGTTGACGTAGTTGACCTTGACCTCATCGCTGAAGGTAATCTTGGTGGACGCATTTGCACCGGTGCGCCACATTTCGCCGTAGGGCACCAAGCCGCCGAAGATCTTGCGCCCTCGAATGCTGGGCCGCGAATACTCCACATCGACCTTAACCAAACCCACCGTTTGGCTCAAGGTACCCAATGGGCTGGGCTGCGGCACTTTGATCTGCGCGTAGAGGGAAGCTCCTCCCAACAAAAAGACAAAAGCGAGCGTTTGCAGTGCGTTTTTCATATTGCATGCTATAGGTTTTAGTGAAAAAATTGCGATCGGTGTTGTAACAACGGAAGGCGTTGAAAGGTTATCTGCGGCCCATTGATAAAGGGCCTTTCACAGAGAAAGCGTTGACCAGTGTTGCGGAGAATATTTTTTGCGCCCATATTTGTGCCATAAAAGCAAGCGCAGTGTATAGACATCCAAAAAGGTGTTTTTGTTGTTTAAAGCAAGGTGATGCATTTTTTATCCTCAGGTGAACGAAACAAATGGAGGCGATGCGGTATCTCAGGGAATAAAACACGCTGAACATATGACTGCCCAAATGCTCATGGCCCAAGAGATTCCTCCCTTGCGGATGGACCAAACGGGTAAGGATGCTTTTCGCGCCTTAAGCGATTACCACGTGCATCACCTGCCGGTGGTGCAAGACGGGCGGCTGGTAGGGCTTTTGTCGGAAGAAGATATTTTCAACCACAAGCTATACGAGCCCATTTCGGAATACGATTTTTCGATGCTGCGCCGCTACTTTGTGCGCCACACCGACCACGTCTTCGACGTGATGCGCGTTATGGGCGAGCATCGGCTCACCGTCATTCCGGTGGTAGACGACGCGAACAACTACTTGGGTCTCATCACGTTGGGCGATTTATTGCGCTTTTTTGCGCACACTGCCTCTCTCACAGAGCCGGGCAGCGTGTTGGTATTGGAAGTGGCGCGGCGCGACTACTCGCTGGCCATGCTGGCCCGCATCGTGGAGGAAGAAAACGCCAAGATTTTGGCTGCCTTCGTCACTTCTACGCCCGACAACGACTGCTTGGAAGTGACGCTGAAGATCAGCACCCAAAACCTCGGTCGGGTGTTGGCTGCCTTACACCGATACGAGTATTCGGTGAAACACAGCTTTGCGGAGTCGGACTACATCGATGCGTTGCGCGAGCGGTACGACTCGCTCATGGCGTATTTGAACGTGTAAAGTAGGCCGCCTCTCCCGTTGGAGAAGCGGCCCTGGTCGTGCCGGGTGCCGCAAGTGGCCGCCGACACCTTTCTAAGAGGAAGCTTTACTCAGTTGCGCGATTTCACCCGTCGGCTTTCCTCCTCGGAGGCGGAGCGCGTGCGGATGGGTTTGGCGTTCTCTGCTTGGCCGAAATGCCAGGAAAAGTTGCAAGTAATCGTTTGGCTTTCCCAAGAGCCCCAGGCGCGCATGCGCAAGCCGGGAGCGAAGAGGTTGTCGCCACCCCATGCGGCCGTCTGCAAGACATCGGCCCAGCGCAGGCGCAGCTGTCCGCGGCCGTTCCACAGCTTTTTCTGGACGCTGAGGTTCACCGCGCCCTGCGGGTCGCTGCGCATCACGCCCCAAAAAGCGCGCGAGTTGTACCAGCCCGATAGCTGAAGCGACCAGTCCTTAGCCAGTCGGAAGGTCTGTTCGGCATAGAGGTTGTAGGCGGAAAAGCGCTGCTCGGCCACATAGCCTTCGCGGAAACGGGCAGAAAAGGCGGTGTGGAAGGCAGTCCAGCTCACAAAACCCTCCCACCACGAGGCTATAGGAGTAGGAATCCGCAGCGCGAGGGAGTAATTGCGCTGGTCGGCGATGTTTTCATTGGTGAGGAAGGTAGCGCGTATTTGCGTTGTATCCAACACCTGCGTGAAAAGGTCGTTCGTGCGGCTGTAGCCCAACGTCAAGAACGGTGTTCCCTGATAGATCGGGCTGATTTCGAAGTTGTGGGCAAATTGCGGGCGCAGCCTGGGATTTCCCTTCATGTAAGTGAGCTCGTCGAGCTTAAACTCAAACGGGTTGAGATCTTGATAGCTGGGCCGGTCGATGCGGCGGCTATATGTGGCGTTTAGGCTGAATTTTTCCGAAAACGTATACGTCAGGGCGCCGCTGGGGAACAGCGCTGTATAGGCGTTGGCGATCTTGCTGCCGTTTTGAGCGGTAAAGGCCACTAAATCGCCGATGTAGTCGGTGTGCTCTAAGCGAAGGCCGATTTGGGCGCTCCACTTTTTCCAGGCGCGCTGATAGTTGGCGTAGGCGGCCGTAGTCCGTTCTCGGTACAGGAACCGGTTGCTGCGTGCGGAGTCTAAGCGCTCGCTGTCGCCGTTTATGGTAAAAAAGTCGAAGGTATTGTCCGTACGGACGTCGGCAAACTTCAGCCCAGTGCTGAAGGTGCCGCCGTTGAGGCGCTGCTCGTAATCTACTTTGGCAGTGGTGATGTCGATGGCAGTGGGCATCCAGCTGCGGTAGTTCTGCTCTCGAAGCAGCACCTGCTCGTCGGCGGAGAGGTAGCGGTTGGGCTGGCGGCTATCGTTTTCGATGCGGTATCCGCTGCGGTCTACGTCCACATAGAGGGCGCGCCCTGCTGTATCAGCGTATTGGTAGTGCAGGTTCAGACCGCCGTGAAGGCGCCGCTCCGAAACCAGGTTTTTAGCCGACAGGAGGGAGTCTACTGCGGAGCGGTCTTCGGTGCGACCTATTTGGGTGAGGCTGCTGCTGACCCAGCTGGCCGGGTTGAGCTCGCCGTTGATCGCTATGCCCACGGTGTGGCGCGGCGCCAGTGCCCAGTCGGCACCCAGCCGGGCGCTGTTCCAACGGCTCTGGTAGTAGGAAGAGGCGTACTGAAGGAAGGAGAGGCCGTTTTGTTGGCGGTCGAAATGTTGGGTGTTGTGCCAGCGCCCGTAGTGGTTGCTGTAGGCGGCAAACAGCGAGAGGGGCGCCGCTTGGTAGTTGACCTGCGCATTGAGGCCGGCTTTGGGCGTTACTCCATGAATGCCTTCCACCCCTGCGTTGCCGTTCAGCCCCTGCCCTCTGCTGCGCCGCAGGCGGATGTGTAGAATGCCGGCGCTGCCGGCGGCGTCGTAGCGCGCCGAAGGGTTGCTGACGACCTCGATGGCGGCGATATCGGCCGCCTGCATGTTTTTCAGCTGGGCAGCCAAGCTGCGGGCGTCCAAGCGCACCTCGCGGCCGTCGATGAACACCCGGACACCGCTCCTGCCCTTGATGCTGACGTTGTCGTTGTTGTCTACCGTCACGCCCGGCGCTTTGCGCAACAGCTCTAGGGCATTGAGCCCTGTAGCATCGGGCGAATGCTCCACGTTGAGCACCGTCTTGTCGGCTTGCACTTCGATAAAAGGCTTGCGGCTCACAACGGTAACCTCGCCCAACACCGCCGCGCGTTCGCCCAGCACTAGGGTTCCTAAGTCTAAGATGTCGCCGGCATAGTCGAAAGTCGAAAGTGCAGTCTGCTCAATACCTACTCCTGAGGCTACCAAGGAATAGCGGGCTGGAGGGATGCTCTGAAAGGCAAAGCGCCCCTGTTCGTCGGTATACGCGCCCGCCGCGCGAAGCGAGTCCGGCACTCGGATAAGCGTCAGCGCAACGTACTCTGCGGAAGAGCCATCGGCATTCGACAGTTGGCCCACAATGCGCTGGGCCTGCAAGGGCAACGCCCCAGCTATGGGAGCGAGGTGTAGCCAAAACAATAGGGTTCTCATAAATGCTTTCGCGCGTCTTTTAACCGTACGGCACTAATTGAGTGCGATACTCGCGGAAAGTTGCTCCGCGGCGACGAAAGCAGGATATAAGTAGACCAAAGGTAACCCCTATTTCGACAAGCCCTGCTGCAGGATTGGCCTTTTCAGGAAAAAGCCAACACCGACCCGCGCGGCTGGGTTAGCACTCGCTATCCGCTCTATCCTTTCGCCCGCTCTAGTTCCACCTCTCGACGCTCGATGGGCGGCACATTCTTGACAACCATCTGCACGGTGTTGCGCAGGCGCTCTTCGAAGAGCACGATAGTGCCTTTTTTCAAGTTGGCGATGGTCTCTTCGTTGTAGTGCCGCACCGTAATGAGCTCCAGCCCATCTTGGCGCTTGACGTGGAATTGGTCGGAGATGCCCTGAATAAACTTGTCGATGCGATCGCCTGCGTTGGGCACGCAGATAGTGAAGCTGATGGCGGTGTTTTGCATGACGTTGACAAAGATTCGCAGGGCTGCCAGCTCGGCGAACAGACGAGCGATGTGCTGTTCGGCCACAAAGGAATAGTCGTTGGTGATGATGTGCAGCAGGGTCTGATTTTTCTCCACCACCACGATGGGCGGATAGGTCTCATCGACGTCGCTGCTGATTTCCGTTCCGGGCGCTTCGGGGTCGAGAAAGGACTTGACGTACAGCGGGATACTCTTGTTCTGCAGGGGTTTGATGGTCTTGGGGTGGATGACTTGGGCCCCGTAGTAGGTCATCTCGATCGCCTCGCGGTACGACAGGCGGTCGAGCTTGATGGTGTTTTCGAATAGGCGCGGGTCGGCGTTGAGCACGCCGGGCACGTCTTTCCATATCGTCATGCTCTCGGCATCCAAGCAGAAGGAGAAGATCGCAGCGGAATAGTCCGAACCCTCGCGTCCTAAGGTGGTGGTGAAGTTTTCCGTAGAAGAGGCGATAAAGCCCTGGGTGAGCACAAAGCCGCCGCGCTCGAGCATGGGCGGGATCAGCCGCAGCGCGTTGGGCTTGGTCTTTTCCCACAGCACCCAGCCCTCGCGGTAGGTGTTGTCGGTGATGATGACGTCGCGGGCGTCGAGCCATTGGGTGGGCAATCCCACCTCGTTGAGGTATGCGGCTACGATCTTCGAGGAGACCAGCTCGCCTACACATACGATCTGGTCGTAGGTGTAGTCGTAGTTTTCCGCTGGGGGCTCGTCGAGCATCCACTCGGCTTCCACGAAGGCGTCGTGGACGGCGGCGAAGACCTCGTGATCGGGCGCGAAGAGTTCGCGCATGAGGGCGTAGTGCTGCTCTTTGATGACTTGGAGCAGGGCGTGCGCCTGTCCGTTCTGTTTGTAATGCGCCGCTACCACCGCCTCCAGCGCATTGGTGGTCTTGCCCATAGCCGAGACGACGATGAGCAAGGACTGGTGGCGATAGCGCTGCAAAATGTCGGCCACATTGCGCACGCCGGCAGCATCTTTCAAACTGGCTCCGCCAAACTTAAACACTTGCATAGCCACAGATTTTCGGGCGGCAAAGGTAGGCGCATTTCTCCGCCCGCTGAAAACTCGGAGCGCTTTAAAGCAGACGGGTCACCCGACAGCTGCTCGAGTGACCCGCCACCGACGAAATGCTCAGTGTGTGAAAGGGTTACTTCACCAAGGCGACCTGCACAGCGAGGATCAAGCGGGCGGGCGTGTTGGCAAAGTGATAGGGCTGGCCAAAGAAGTTGATGTGGTCGCCAAACTTGCTAAAGTTGCCCTCGTAGCGTACATCGGCCGACAGTCGCCCCGTGCCCAGGCTGACACCGGCCTGCCAACCCCACGTAAACTGCTTCCAGCGCTCGCTGTAACCGTCAAAGTCCACCAGCTCCGACGTGCTGTTGAGGAAATAGTGCCCCACTGGGCCGCCGTACAGGCGCACGAAGCCTGTGGAAAACCCTACCATGATGGGCAAGTCCAAGTGCTGGTACTTCTCCTTGAACACCAAGTCGCTGGCCGGCGTTTCTCCGATGCGGAAATCCGTTCGGTTCGAGTTGAACACCAGCTCCGGCTGGATGAATACCATCTTACCAAAGCGAAACCACAAGCCGAATTGCGTGCCGAATTTCACATCCTCTACGCCAAAAGTGAGCGACGTGTCTGGCCCGCTTACGGTGATGTTGTCCGGAATCTTAGTCTGCGTGTGCACCCCTCCTCTCAAACCGAAGGCAAACTGCGCTTGTGCAGCAGCCGAACATAAGAGCAAGGCAATAAACAGGAGATGTTTCATACGACAATGATGTGTTTTTGTTGGCCCATAAACGCCGCAACTATCCTCGTCGTATTTGCCGATCGATACGTACGGGTAGTTTAACATTATCCTAACAAAAGGGCGCGCAGCGCAGCAAAGGTAGCCGCTGCCTCCTTTTATCCAATAAGGACAATTTTTTGGACAAAATAACCTTTCTTTGAGGCCAGTGCTGGGCAAATGGACAAACCTGCTATTCTCTTGATGATCGTCGGCTTGCCGGCCTCGGGCAAGACGACGGTGGCTCAAGCATATGCCAAGCGATACGGTGCCGTTCACCTCAACAGCGACCGAGTACGGGCAGAGCTGGTGCTGCGCGGCCGATATGACGATGCGGCCAAGCAGTGCGTTTACGACGAGCTGCTGGCGCGAGCGCAAGCGGCCCTATCGGCCGGCAGCGATGTCGTCGTGGACAGCGTGTTGCACCGAGAGGCGGCGCGCAAACCTTTTCGGCAGGTAGCGGCCCAAAGCGGCGCCCGGTGCTTCTGGGTGCACTTGCGCATCGAAGCAGCCACAGCGCGCGAACGCTTAGCACATCCGCGCCCCGACAGCGAAGCGTCTTGGGAGGTCTACGAAACCCTCCGCGCGCAGTGGGAAGCCCTCCCCTACCCCCACCTCGAACTGCAGGCCGACGCCATGCCCGTAGAAGCCCTGACAGACGCCATCCACCAATACGTCGCTGCACAGCGCCAGGACCTCTCGATATGACGACCGAACAGCTTCGCACCATCGCCGATGCCGGCAACTATTGGGGACCCAAAGGGCCAACGCAGCTAATAGAGACCCACATCTCTTGGGTCTTGCTGACGCCGGCCTACGCCTTTAAGGTCAAAAAGCCGGTTCGGCTCTCCTTCTTAGACTTCAGCACCTTAGAGCAGCGCGCTTTCTACTGTCGGGAAGAGGTGCGCCTCAATCGGCGCCTGGCACCCGAAGTGTACTTAGGGCTTTTGGCCGTACAGTCCACACCCGAAGGTCATTTGTCTATTGGCCCTCGCGACGAGGGGCAGATGCTTTTCGACTATGCGGTCTGGATGCGCCGTTTAGACGGGCGCTACCAGATGGATCGCTTACTTCGGGAACGGGCCGTGCGAGAGCGCGACATGGAGATCTTGGCGCACCGCTTGGTCGACTTTCACCGCGCCCATGCGTTGCCGGCAGACGACCCGACGCGGGAGAGGGCCAGCGACTATTTGGCGGATTTTGCCGACCTGCTTGCTCTGAACACCGCAGTGGAGCGGCAGTTAGGGCAGGCAGCAGCTCGGGCATTGAAGCGTTGGCACCAACAAATAGCGGCCTTCCTCTGCGCACACGAAGACCGCCTCGAAGCCCGGGCACAAGCCGGCTTCCGCGTCGAAGGACACGGCGACCTACATGCGCGCAACATCTTCTTGCTGCCCGAAGGGCCCGTGGTGTTCGATTGCCTCGAATTCAGCGCTCGCTTCCGTTGCCTCGACGTGCTCAACGAGCTGGCCTTCTTGGCCATGGACCTCGAGGCCCAAGAGCACCCTTCCCTATCGCACGTGTTCATGAATGCCTACCTGCACCGCTGGCCCTGCCTCGAAGGTCCCGAAGACGAGCGACTCTTCCAATACTTTAAAGCGTACCGAGCGAGCGTTCGTCTGAAAATTGCGCTGATCGAAGGAGAGCAAAACCCGCAATCAAATGCGACCAACAAGGCGCAGCAGTATTGGAATCTTTTGGAAAAATATATACAAAACCTATAAAAACGCGCACTTGTCGGCGATTGCCCTAATACAGTGGACAAGGCACGCGGCAGAGTCGGAAGTTGCAAATACGAAGCATCGATTACTTTTGCCTATATAAGGCGGGCGTTGTGCGCCCGATACGCCACATTTCGAGGACATGAAATTCTTTTTTAGCGCGAAAAAGGCATTCGTACTGGTCGGTTGGATGGCAATAACCTGTAGCGCCACCTCAGCGTGGGGACAGCTTCGGACGAGTTTCAAGGTCGGTTTAAACGCAGCGCGCGTAGTGGGCCCTTCGGAGGAAGACGCTAACGGCGCGGCCTTAGAGAGCTGGCGCAACACCACGGGCTTTCTGCTGGGCATAGGCTTGGGCTATGCGGTCACCGATGCCTTTGGCGTCCGCGGCGAGCTGCTTTACTCGCGCCGCGGCGGGAAATACACCTTCGAGGGCGACTCGTATCGGCTGTTTCGACACAGCGCCGGCACCATCGAAGCCCGAGGACGCTCCCGCTACCTCATCAACGTGCAGAACACCTATTTGGATTTACCCGTACTGGCCTACGCGCGCTGGAAGAACGTAGAGTTTTCGGCCGGCGTCTATGGAGGACTCTTGATACAGTCCACCGGCGAAGGCGCGCTAACCTTCTCTGGGGGGCGCACCGTCCCTTTAGGCAATCCCGTGGCTGATTTGGAATTCAACCTCCAGCATAACTATCGAAAAGACAAGCCCGGTGGCGGCAACTTCAGCGAAACAGTTCGCGTACAGGTAGATAACCGAACCGTTGACCTGCCCAAGACGATGGGCGCTTACTTCGACCATCCGGGAGATGCGGGAAAGCTCTACCGCGCTTTAGATTACGGCTTGTTAGGCGGTGTGGCTTATTACTTGAGCAGCTCGCTGTTCTTAAGCGCGCGCCTTCAATACGGCATAGCCGACATCACCAACTCAAAAGGCGATATCGCCAAAAGCCAAACCGACAACGGCCAAATCCTTTATCGCGACGACAAGGACCACAATTTCCTCTGGCAATTTGCCGTGGGCTTTGGCTTTTGACTCGGCCCTGTGACCTAACGGCGCAGCTCCCAGCGGCTGCCCTCTCTTTTGCGCCATCCCTCTAACAGATTATCGCTATGACCATGCACAAAAAAACAGCTCGCCATCTGTTTAAGATTGCAGCCCTCACCGGATGTCTATTCGCTTGCCAAAAGCTCTCGCTCGACGACATGGAAGTAGCCGAGCGCACGGGAGAATACGCCTTTCCCGTGCTAAGCACTCAAATTGGCCTCCAAGACCTCGTGCTCAAAGTGCTGAACGACTCGG
This sequence comes from Lewinellaceae bacterium, assembly GCA_037445225.1. Classification (GTDB taxonomy): domain Bacteria; phylum Bacteroidota; class Bacteroidia; order Chitinophagales; family Saprospiraceae; genus M3007. The sequence goes on from JBBIKW010000004.1 coordinate 234,517, forward strand.
TGAGCAGCGATACCGTTATCATTCACCCCGACCAAACGATGACGCTCTTCTACAGCGGCGACGTGGCGGAGAAGCCAGCTACCGACATCTTTCGGTTTTTCAATTTCCCCGACTTGCCCGTACCCATCAACGACACCTTCTACCGATATCCGTTCAACACGCCCGACTCGGTCTACATCCGCCGGGTAGAGGTCGGCGGCGGCGAGATGAACCTCATCGTCAACAATGCCCGAAACGAGCCCATCACAGGCACCTTCTACATCGTCCAAATGTCGAAGAATGGACAGCCCTTCGCGCTGCCGTTCTCAGTACCTGCCAAGCAGACCTTCATCTCACCGCCGATCGACCTGTCGGGCTATACCCTTACCTCCGACAGCAACCGCCTGGAGTTTCGCTATGAGGCCTACTTGCCCGACGGCACGCGCATCAAGATCGACGAAGTACTGCCCGGCATCGCCGGCATCGGCATCCGCATCCAAGGGTTTTTGGCCAGCTACATGGAGGGCTACTGGGGCTACTCGGAGTACCCGCTGACGCGCGACACCATCGATATCGACATCAACCAAACGAATCTGAAGGGCAACGTGCAAATAAAGAACCCCAAGGTAACCATGACTATTTCCAACTCGTGGGGGTTCCCGACGCGCGGCGTGGTCAAGTACCTCAGCTTCATCGGTAAGGACGGCAAGGAGTACGCTCTAAAGAGCAACGTGTTCTTCGGCGACAGCATCGACTTCAACTACCCCTCTTGGGCAGCTGGCGAGATCGGTCAAACTAAGGAGACCCACGTTGTCTTAGACAGCACCAACTCCAACATCGCCGAGATCTTCAATGCTCAGCCGATACGCCTCATCTACGAAGTGGCCGGCATCTCCAACGCGCGCAAAGACCCCTCGATCGTAGGTTTTCTCACCGACAAGAGTACCATTGCCCTGCGCATGAAGGTGGAGCTGCTCTTGGAGGGCTCGGCCAAGGATTTTAGCGCGGAGCAGACCTTAGGCGTGAATTTTGGCCAATTTGCCGACTTCGACACCAGTCGGATCGAGTCGGTCGAGTTCAAGGTGGTCACCGAGAACACTACCCCTATCGGCAGCACGCTGCAGCTGTATTTCCTCGATGACGATGGCCGCCCATTGGACTCGCTCTTTAGCGGGCCGCCGCCGTTTGTCGTGCAGGCGGCATCGGTCGACGCCAACGGCATCGCAGTGGGCACTAAACGCAGCGAAACCTTTGCCCCTATGGACGTAGAGCGCTTCAGCCGAGCGCGTCAAGCCAAGTCCATGCTCTTGCGAGCGGCCTTCACGACAGCGCAAGATGGGCAGGTGCCGGTTAAGTTGTTGGCCAATCAGGGCATAGCGCTGCGCTTGGGGCTGAAGGTGCGCACGCGCTTGGGAGGACGCCCCTAATCGCTCACTTCGTTCAAAAATAAGACCTATGCTTTTCCCTTCTATCCGATACTTTGGACTGTCGGCAGCCTTTTTGTCAGCCCTCTCCGTTTTCGGCCAACAGGAGCTCCTGCTCTACCAGTCTGCCGAGCTCTGGCATGCCCACGCCGTCCACCCGGCCTTTTTTCCAGCAGGCAAAACGGTGTTCATAGGCGGCCCAACGATAGGGCTCGACGCCACCCACTCAGGAGACATCGCCTATAACGACCTATTGCGGCGCGAAGGCAAGCGCACCGTGCTGGATTTGAGCGGAGCTATCCAGCGCTTAGAGCTCGAAAATACGCTGCGCTTCGACCAGCGCAACGAGCGATGGCTCGTCGGCCTTCGATTAGGCGGATGGTATCTGTCGACCGGATGGAGCCGACGCACCGCTGCCACAGCCCGCTACCCGCGCGCATTGGCCGAGCTGCTCTGGTACGGCAACGGACCGTACGTGGGGCAAATCCTCGAAATTGGCCCTTCCATCGCCACCACCAGCTGGGACGAGCTGAGCGCCGCCCTCGCGCGCGATGTGGGCAAACACCTGCGCTTGGGCTTTCGCGTCAAGTATCTATCTGGGGTATCGATGCTCTCCTCGGATGAGGCGCGCCGCTTCATTAGCGTCTACACCGAGCCCGACGTTTACCAGCTGCTGTTGCAAACCGATTACGCTTTTTATTCGTCGCGCCTCATTTCGGCCGTGGATACGTCGGGATTTGGCTACGACCTATCGTTTGACGAGGTGCGCCATCGGTTCGGCCAAAATGCGGGCATCGGCTTTGATGTGGGCATCCAGCTGCGCTTAGGTGAGCGCCTAACCCTCAACGCCAGCGCCTTAGACATAGGCAGTCGCATCGCCTGGAGGCAAAACACGGCCTATTTTCACAGCAAGGGGGCATTCGTCTACGACGGCGTCTTTATCCCCGGCACCGACATCCTGAACGGAACCGTAGACAGCCTCGACTTTGGGGCGGCCTTAGACAGCCTCAACGACGTGCTCCAATTTCAGAGGAGCGAGGCATCGCTGACGACCTCGTTGCCGGCCCGCTACTTTGTGGGCGCGCAGTGGCAGCTGTTAGACCAGTGGCGCTTCGGGGCCGTGCTTCACCACCAGCGCGATGAGCGCCGACAAACCACTGCTGTGGGCTTTAGCGGCCATTGGACGCCCCTTCCTTGGCTGACTGTGGGAGCTATGTACAGCATTAACGATCGCTCTGCCTCCAACTTGGGGCTGAGTGCAGCCGTTTGCTTAGGGCCGCTCCAAGCCTTCGCGCTTTCCGACAACGCTCTCAACGCCGTCACGCCCTATCGCTCCGCGGCAGTCAATTTCCGACTGGGCGCGGCCGTGGTGTTTTGAACACTTCTGAAGCGCTACTATGGCGCCGGCTCAAAGGCGTAGTTCTGAAAGCGCAGCACGTGCACGTGGGTGTTTTCTAAGTAGTCGTAAAAACCGCTCAGCCGCTCATCGGGAGCAATCCCTTCTGCCGGCACGCGCTCGAAACGATACGCCGATCGCAGTCCGCGAAAAGATGCCTCCTCCGCTAAACGCTGCGGAAAGCTTAGCCCCCAGCGCTGGAGCCATTGTCCGGTGAGCCAGACGACATCGTAGCCGTTGAACGCCTCTTCGTCGGGAACGGTGCCGAACGCCTCGTAGAAGGCGCGCTGAAAAGTGCGCACCGCCTCGTCGCCGTAATCGATGTAGGCAGCAGAGGAAATGTGCACGTTGAGTTCGGCAAAGTACTCCGGCTCGATGTTTTCAAACTGGCGCCACTGGGGCATGCCGTACACCACCACCGGCCGACCTTTGCGGACGACGCTCAGCTTGCGGAAAAAAGCCATCACGAAATCCTGGCTGCTCCAAGTGGGCAACACAAAGACAGCCGTCTGCCCCGGGGAGAAACACTGCTCTAAGTCTACCTTGTCGAAATAAGCTCCCTCGTCGGGCGTAAGTATCTCGCCAAACCGGCGACCTTCGTTGGGCTGGAAGAAGGCGAGGCGATCGGCTTCGCGCTGTCGGAGGACGAGGTATACGGCCTCTGGGCGATACCGGTCGAGAATATGTCGGGTGATGGCGGCGCCGTGGGCGCGCAGCGAGGGCATCATCTGAATGAAATCGGGATGCTGTCGCGTCAACCCCATAGTGGGGCTTTCTGGAGAGATGAGGATTTGGCGCGCTTGTCGGGCGCGCTCGGCCATCAAGCTGATGTGGGTAGGTCGGACAGGGCCGATGATTACTTGCGCCTTTTGCAGGCGCGGGTCGGCAAGCAGCCGCTGAAAATCGGCATCGCTCTGCCGCGTGTCGAGCACATTCACCTCCAAGCGGAGACCCGCTTCGGATAGGCGCTGCAGCGCCAAAGTGGCGCCAGCGTAAAACTGGAGAGCCGGAACGCTCTTTTCCGGCACGGCCGTGCCGTCGAACTGGTCGGCCAGGAACGGCAGCAGCAAGGCTATCCGATAGGTGCTTGCTGCCTGTTTGTCGGGCTCAGGGAGGTTGCTAATGGGCGGGGCAGCATTAGGGTTAGGCTTCCAGCGAATAGTATCGATGGGCTGCGGCGAGGTAGGCGGGCGCTCCACAGGGCGCGTGCTCCCGGGCCGCTGCGGAGTAGGAGCGGCACCTCCGCCTGTTGTGCGCCGAGCCGGAGAGCACGCCCACAGAAGTGCTGCTACACCGCAAAGAGCCAAGGCATTTGAAACAGTCATGAAAAACAGCGCAGACAGTGACCGGGCAAAGATAGGGCCTCCACACGGGTGGCGCCTACTTTTGCGCATCCACTACGGCCATGGCCACCATGTCGACAATCTCGCGCACAGAGGCCCCCAACTGCAACACGTGGATGGGCTTCTTCAGCCCTGTAAGGATAGGGCCAATGGTTTCAATACCCGCTAAGCTGCGCATCAGGTTATAGGCAATGTTGGCAGAAGACAAGTTAGGGAAGATCAGGGTATTGGCCGGAGCGTCGACCAGCGCGCTGAAAGGATAGTTTTGCCGCAACAGCTCCATGTCGAAGGCCAAATGGGCCTGCATCTCGCCGTCGATGACCCACTCCGGATGCTTTTCCTTGAGTACAGCCGTCGCTTGGCGCATCTTCACCGCTGCCGCCCCATCGGAGACCGAGCCGAAGGTGGAATACGTCACCAGCGCGATGCGCGGCTTGATGTTGAACTTTTCTACCTGTTGAGCCGTCTGCTCGGCAATTTCCACTACCTCTTCGGCGGTCGGGTCGAGGTTGACCGTCGCGTCGGCAATGAAGATAGGGCCGAGGCGGCTCATCAAGATATACATAGCCGACACGCGGCGCAAGCCTGGACGCGGCCCTACTACGCGCAGCGCCGGGCGGAGGGTATCGGGGTAGTTGCGTGTGAGGCCGCCGATCATGGCGTCGGCATCGCCGTTTTCCACCATGAGCGCTCCGAAATAGTTGCGGTGGCGAACGATTTGCCGCGCCTCGCGGTAGATGATGCCCTTGCGCTGGCGCTTTTCGTACAAGATTTGGGCATAGCGCTCCAAACACGCCTCTTCTTCCGCCGATACCGGCAGCTTGGGGTCGATGATGGGCACGTCGGCAATAGCCAAGCGGTGCTCCTGGATGAGCCCCTCTATGCGCTCCCGGTTCCCCAACAGGATCGGATAGGCGATCTTTTCATCCAAGACGACTTGGATAGCCTTGAGCACGGAGAGGTTCTCGGCATCGGTAAACACGACCCGTTTGGGGTCGCGGCGCGCCTTTGTCTGAATGACGCGGGTAAGCGTGTTGTCGACGCCCAGCCGTTGAGCCAGATATGCCTCGTAGGCCGCCCAATCCTCAATGGGCTGCTGCGCCACGCCCGACTCTATAGCGGCCCGAGCCACTGCCGGAGCCACGGTGGTGATGAGGCGCGGATCGACCGGCTTGGGAATGATGTACTCGGGGCCAAAGGTGAGGTTGGCACTTCCGTAGGCGAGGTTCACTATGTCGGGAACCGGCTTTTTGGCCAAGTCAGCCAAAGCGCGCACGGCAGCGAGCTTCATCCCTTCGTTGATGGTGCGCGCGCGCACATCTAAGGCGCCGCGGAAGATGAAGGGAAAGCCCAAGACGTTGTTCACTTGGTTGGGATAATCCGAACGCCCCGTAGCCATAATGATATCCGGTCGGGCGGCCCGGGCATCTTCGTAGCGGATCTCTGGGTCGGGATTGGCCATGGCAAAGACGATGCAGTTGGGCGCCATAGAGCGCACCATGTCTTGCGTTAAAATATTGCCCACCGAGAGTCCGACAAACACATCGGCTCCAACGAGGGCTTCGGCCAACGTGGTTTCTGCCGGCAAGCGATCGTTGACAAACTCGCTCTTCTTGCCGTCTAAGTTGGTGCGCGAAGGATGGAGCAGCCCCTTGCTGTCGAACATGAAGATGTTTTCTTTGCGCGCGCCCATGGCGCAATAGAGGCGCGTGCAGGAGATGGCAGAAGCCCCGGCGCCGTTGACGACGATCTTCACCTGGGCGATGTCCTTGCCCACCAGCTCTAAGGCGTTGAGCAGCGCCGCCGCACTGATGATGGCCGTGCCGTGTTGGTCGTCGTGCATGACGGGAATGCTGAGCTCCTGCTTTAGCCGCTCTTCGATCTCGAAGCACTCGGGCGCAGAAATATCCTCTAAGTTGATGCCGCCGAAGGTCGGCTCTAAAATTTTAACGGTTCGCACAAACTCATCCACATCGGTAGTGTCCAGTTCTATGTCGAAGCAGTCGATATCGGCGTATATCTTGAACAGGAGCCCTTTGCCTTCCATGACGGGCTTGCTGGCCAAGGCGCCCAAGTTCCCTAGGCCCAACACGGCGGTGCCGTTGCTGATGACGGCGACTAAGTTGCCCTTGGCCGTGTAGCGGTAGGCGTTTTCGGGATGCTCAGCAATAGCCAAGCAAGGCGCCGCTACCCCCGGTGAATAGGCCAGCGATAGGTCGCGCTGGTTGGTCGTCTCTTTTGAGGGGATTACTTCCAATTTTCCAGGGCGCCCCTTCGCGTGGTAATGGAGCGCTTCTTCCATGAGCTTCGCTTTATCCATAGTGGTACCGACCTCTTTTGTTTGCCGGCGCGAAGGTAGATAGGCTCTTTTTTCAACACACCCGTTTATCGCCCAAAGTACAACTTAGCCGCAGCTCTCTAATCGTTCGAGGGTGTGTCTGTTCTGCGGGTGGGAAAGCCTCCCCTACCCCGTGCTTTCTGGGATAAAAAACAACCGTACCCCCTATCAAGTTCGGTCCATGGGATACCCGCTCCACATTCTCTGTGGTGCACTACAGCGGACGCAGAGGGCTTTTTTCTTAGGTGATCCCTGGCGGCATCGGACTGCCGTCTCTTAAATATACGGCAACAGAGATTAACCTGTCCCTAACTAAATCGCTTAGCAAAAAAGAGACTATCTTTGTGATAACCCATGTCGACCAACGAATGCTATGCTCGGCAACTCTTTAAACAGAAGGACTTTTTTCAGCGCAGCTCTCCGCTGCCCTTTTTGGTGGGCAGCTCGCGAGACAGGCCTGTCATTAAATGTCAATGAAGATCTATGGGCGCTACCTCGACTACGGGTACAGCAGCGCGCGGGCTGACCGGTTCGAGAGAAGCGCTCAGGCGGTGCACCGTGCCGAGCGAGCCGCCTTACAAATGTACGCCCGGTAAGTAGTGGTTTACTAAAAATTTCGAGAAAAAATTAAAAATTACAGCAATGAAAAAACATATAATAGTTGTAGGATGCTCAATATTAGCAGCGTTTCTTATTGTAATGTGCACTGGTAAGAAGAAAGACCAGGACATACTTGTCGCGCGTATCGACTACGCTCCTGAAAGCTGTAATGTTGGAGCCATAGCCTCATCTTCTTTGCACTCGAAACACCTACAATTTGCAAAACTCTTAGCTATAGCATTAGGGCGCTCCTCTTCTCTTAGGCAGGCTGTAAAAGATGCATCTCTTGTTGAAGGTCAGGAATACTTCGAGGAGATATTGGTGTATGACTTTTTAGAAGTCCCGGTCAATGGCCAGAGCGTGCGCAGCCTTTTAGCGAATTACTTTCCAGATATAAGTTCAGAAACCGCGTTTACAACATTTGATGAATTCGCAGAGGATTTGCTACTGAGCGATCCATTGCTCGTCATAAAGATCCCTGACTGGTATTTCAACAGCGAATGGGATATAGCCACTACACGTCCGGATGTGGTGTCGAACATACGCGCACCTAATCAGCTTCTTTATGGCTTTAGAGCAAACGGCGATTGTTTTTCTAAAATTTCGTATTTCGAATTCGAGCACCTTGAAGTGGTGGTAAAAACCAGTGAGGACTACCTATGGATTGGCGGGCCCGACTTTCTCGCTCCTTTCCCGTCGTTTTGCCTATCGCACGAAGCTTTCTTTGCCCAATATGCCCGAAGCTTTGCTGGCAACTATCTTTTAAAGAAGAGAGACCTACACCACCTGTTTTTGGGTTGTGGCTCCGGCCCAACCGATCCAGATCCCGATCCGCCAGTCTCACCCTGTCCACGGGATACAGGGTTCGACCATAATTATCTCATTGGATTCAGGCTATCACATCCTAATGTTCTTCTCACCATGAACAACCAACCCTGTGTGGGTGGAGAGGAAACCTTTGACTTTCAAATAGATTTTCTATATGCAGCTCGTACTGGAGAGCAATCGGCTATCGACCTAAAACTTCCTCCACTGCCGCTGTATGGCCTCCGAGCCAAGCAGTTGGTAAATATCATAACAGAAGAGACGGTCTTGGGCATAAAGAAAGTAGTGGCCGTCTCTCCCGTTTACTATCCTATTCGCGTCAATAACAATTTATTCAATTACTTTGAACAAATTAGCCCATCACAAAAAGAGTGGGTTGTAGATAGATTTGGGAAAGAAGTTTATGTCACCTGGAATGAGGTAGACTTTAGGGAGTGCAATGCCTCTAGCGGTACAACAACCACCACCAGTATAAGTGCCACGTTACCCTTCAACTTGTTTTACAGTTGGTTCAGCAAATTAGAGAACTCAAATAGCACGTTCAACGCTTCGTATTCCAAGGTTTCCAAACACGAAGTACAGGTATTTGGAGAATCCCATATTCCGCTGGGTTACTGTGGTTTGGGATATTGTGACTCCTTGTATTCCAATTTTAACGATTTCCCATTTAGAGCGAGGCGCTGGTATCCCACAGGACCTCAGGCATTGTTGGTACACTTCGACTATATCGTGGAATGACCTCAACACGCCTTCGCTGTATTTTGGAAGCTATCCAGCACCTTCAAGTGCGAGGTAGATATGGTGGTATTGCTGTTGCTCCTGGTGAGTGAAGAGGGCAACTATCGAGCGCGGCAGTATTATGCAAACCTTGCCAGAGGCGGAGCGAACAGGTGCGTTCGCTCCGCTTTTCCCATGCAAGTACTGTCCAGATAGACTTATCGTCAACACCCAGCCTCCATTAAAACCAGTATGAGGCGTACCAACAGGTATTCGCCCAGTAGCCCTCTTCGAGCGAAAACCCACCTCTGCGGATAAGAGCAGAGGATAAGGAGCCCATGCAAAACCGAAATAGGCATCGCCTGAACAGCACCCGATCGTTCTATACTAACATCGCTCAAATGCCGTTAGTCGAAAAAAAACGCTTTTTAGTCGATTAAATAAGAGTTTTTGTCGAAAAAAAAAATACATTTTTATACAATCTTTGTATATTCCTCACATAAATCAAAACCGCCATGTATACCATCCCGCAATACGGTAGCGATGCAGGCGACAGCATCCGACTCAGGGCTATGCAGCACCTGTCGGTAGGCAGCTCGCGAGACAGGCCTGTCATTAAATGTCAATGAAGATCTATGGGCGCTACCTCGACTGCGGGTACAGCAGCGCGCGGGCTGACCGGTTCGAGAGAAGCGCTCAGGCGGTGCACCGTGCCGAGCGAGCCGCCTTAAAAATGTACGCTCGGCACCCACGCACGCCGAAAAGTGGGTAAAAATCAAAAATAACGCTATACCCACCTGAGAAAAATTAATTCTCGCAATATATGTAATCAATCTCTTTTTTAAAAAAATTTTTAAAATATGTACGGATATTCTATTTCTTCGAAAGGAGTGGGCAATGGGATAGGGCATTTGTTCGCATTAGTTCTCTTGCTGTCTGCATGCAGAGACAATGTGACCAATCCCTCGACACAATGCCGCGTTCAAATGACCTACGATGCTGAGGTCACTACTTTGATACGCCCCGAAAAGAGTAGCGACGCTGCTTTGCTAAGCGACCTGGATAGGGCCCTTACGTTGCCGAAACGGGAAGGCGAGAGAGTACAACTGTGCATCGATGCTGAGGGAAATTACACCATCAGTACCGAATACATCACTCCAGAAAACCCCATAGAATATCCCGCTTACACCGTTGGGGTATGGCTCAAGCCCCGATACAAGCGTTCGGTAAATGTGAATGGCGAAATCACCTATTACAACGAGGCTAATGAGGTGGTGGAAGTAGGATACACTGATGGCGACTCGCACAGCGGTTTGGTGATCGGCATTTTAAATTCACTTAATGAGTTGAGCAAGTCGGCAGCATTAACCGATCGCGAATTTGCCAGCGCCTTGGATACTCTTAGTGCGCACGGTTTGCCCATCACCCATCACGACGACAAAATTGCCACAAGTCGCATTTCACATGCGGACGGTTCTTTTTCTGTGATCGTGATCGACAAGAAGGCTCGCATGCAAGTGGGGCAACTTGATTACGATGCCAATGGCGCGCTCAGCACCTTTTATCTATTGGAGGTGGAGGGAGTTGCTCCCAAAGTGCTGTTTAAACGATGGCATCGCGTGTTTTTCTTCAATGCTGTGGACAGCAATGTCCGCATGAAACATGAAACAATAACAAAGTTTAAGCATTTTTCTCTCACCATCTGACTTTTTGGTTCCTATGCGATCTATTACTCTTTTGTCGGCTTTTACAATGGCGGTAATTGTGCTCACAGGTACTTTGGCACAAGGGCAAGTATCTCGCGAAGTATTGTGGCTCGAGGGGCCGGGGCTAACCTCACTCTCATGGATCCGAGCGGAAGAGGCGGCGAAGCGAAGAGGGTACAAATATTTCCGCTTCGACAGCAATCCCTATGATTGGAATACTACTTCTCAAAGCATTCCAGAATGGGCTGAGTACTTCAATTCAAAGGGGCGAACGGATGTGTTGGGTATTGGGCACGATGCAGGGGGCCTCATTCTGCGCAAGATGAATGCCCTTTCGCCTAACAGCGGGCTATCGGCTATGATTTTAGACGGTGTGCCTAATCAGGGCTCTAGACTTATGAGAAGTCTTGTGCCGAATGCACCTGACCTACCGAGCGAGGCGCAAGTTCTGATAAACAAGTTATTGGATCTTAAGACACAGGCGCAGGGGTGCAACGGGTGTAGAATGCTCGAGGCTGTTCAAAGGTGGATTAATAGTTTCATCGCATCTGAAAGAACTAGGACTTACTACAGTCAAATGTGGCCCACCTCTCCTCTCATACAAGACTTAGGGTTACCCACTATTCCCTATGCCGTTATCTGGGGGAACGAAGATGAGAGCGACGGCCTTATCTTGACGCGCCTAGTGGCTTCGTGGGGAAGCGTTTATGGCCAAGATACGGAATATTTGGATTGTTATCGAAGAGAGATAGCGCAACGTGTTCGCGATGCGAGCGACCACGCATTGGTTGCCCTGATGCAAGGTGTAGCAGGCTTAGCTGGATCATTGGCAAAAATATCTACATCAAAAGGAGATGTCGGCAAGATTGGTGAGGCCATATCCGGTGCTATCAGTACTGTTGCTAACGGAATACGGGCGCGTCAAACTTTAGATAAAGAACTGCGCGAGGCCTTCGAATGTGAGTTGATCCACCAGGCGCTGAATGCTCAGTGGAACCTGGCGGTGAGCCCTTATAGTCTTGTTCAAGATACGATTTTCATACCCTGTATCCCCTGTGACAACTGTGCAGACGACCCTGACCCACAGGTAGTGGGCTATTGCTTTTCGGTTTGTACCGCCTACGGGTGCCAACCATTGGAACTCTTAGCTTATCCCGTTGAATATTATACGTTTGAGCCGCACGACGGCCTACTCACGCGCAGCGAGCAGCTCTTGCAAGGAGCAGCCAAGACGTATGAGGCTCGGAAGGTGAATCACTTCCAGGAGCAATTCTGGGAATATACACCCATTGGGAATGCCTTCCAGGACTTGTTTAACGGAGGAGCTGGAGCGGCCTTTGTAGTGCCTAAGTAACGAAAGGAATTTAATGTGCCAAATGTATTAGGACGACAAAGGGTTATGCAGTGGATGGCTCTTACAGCAGTTGCGGTAGGTGTTCTTGCGGTTAAGGGGTGTCGCACGCCGGAAGATATAGCGCTTCGGCCGCTGTGGCGTATCCCTCTGTTTAATACAGTCAAAGGGACGGCCGAGAGCACCTACCCTATCTTGTATAAGCACCTGGCCCTTGCAATCAAGTTGCCGCGCGATGGTTCCGCCGAATGCTACGGCATAGACACTCGAAAAGGACGCGTCCTATGGAAGCGTTCTTTGTCGGAGTGCGCCAGCGGGTGGTACTACAACCTGAAGGCTTACGTCTACGACTGTGGCGTAGTTATTCCCTGTGGGAACACGTTGATTAACCTCCACCCCGAAACCGGCCAGGTGCGGGCCATCCATGAGCAGGCGAGTTCTGCAGAACCTTTCCTCGAGCCTGCCGCTAACAAGCGCTGTTTTTTGCAAGCCGTCAACGACTGGCACCGGCGAGTATCTCATTTATATGAAGTCGACGCCGAAAGTCTGCGCTCGCAGTTACTCTATTCCCTTTCTTGGCCCGACAGCGCTAAGCTTCTTTTGCGGACACCCGTGGCGCTGAGCGCCTCCACACTGCTGTTCACCTCCATTACCATGGCCTATGGCTCCAACGAGACTACTGCTCGTTGGCATATCTTAGACCGGTCGAAGGGCCATCTCTTAGCCCAAGGTATGGCTTATCCACCTAACCGCGAGGGCTATGGCGTCACTAAGCAGCCGCTTCTGATAGGAGATAAGGTTTACTTGGTGGCCTACGATCAAGTGTTTTGCCTTTCTGTCCAATCAGCAAGGGAACTATGGAGAAGAACTCTTCCTCGCGATATGCTCACTTCAGCGCCGGTAGTTGCCGACGGCGACCTGTTGTGTCCTGCAGAAGATGGATACCTGTATAAATTAAACTTAGAAGATGGCAAACTGCTTTGGAAGACGCGCATTGCTCCCACTCCCAGCCGGCCTGTAGTAGTAGATGGCGTATTGTTCGTGGTAGGAGGAACAAACGGCATCCTGTACGCTGTAGATGTCCGAGAGGGAACGCTCCTCAAACAGGTGAAAGCGCCCAACCATGGAATAGAAGAGGGGCATTTTTTTCGGCGATTTCTGGGCGCAGGAAGTGAACAGGAACTCTTGCTGCTTTTCGACGGAAACAGCTACAGAGGCTATAAGATCTGGGATTAGGTGTATCTGCAGGGCGCTTTTTTCACCAGCCGACATACCAACTGCAAGAGAGTGGGTTTTTTACCTGTGAAGCACCCATCGATAATTGTCCATAATCCGTTGGCAAAGAATATCTCTGTCTCATCCTCACCTGCTGAGAGGCCATGCCTGTATGCATACCTTTGAAGAGAGCGTACCTATCCGCTGCAGTAGTCGACTTAAGCCCTCGACGCGTCAAGTGGCAGGAGGGCCGCAAGACAGACGCACTGCCGCACGCTCGCCCCTCCTGCGTACACGCACTCAACCATCGCCGAAGGTACCAGGGTTACAAGCCTAAACCTCGAGGTGGCGCCACCTACCTGCTATGGATTTGCGCTACACACACGGGTCAGGGCTGTATCGTTTCTATCTCACATATCTACGCCCAACTGGACGAGAAGCATTTTCCTCCCTATTTGAAAAAATACAAGAAGTTGACGGCTAAATGAACCTGCTAGCCTATCCTCTCATCGCTTTACTTATCGCAGTTCAGGCTCAAGGATGTCTGATGAAAAAATTTATCCCGTATGCCCAAGTACGCGCATGCCGGAGCGTCCTCAAAACCTCAGAGGCTGCCGATAGTCTTCGCTGGCAGCTCGTCGTATTGTCCAGCGCGAAGTGTGGCTTTTGCCTCCGAGCCAAAAAAGACATCCAAAAACACCACATGCCGTCGCTCGCCAAGGTAACCTTTTTGGAGCACGACATGACCACAGAGGAATACGAAGACTTTCTAAAAGAAGGCTGGTATCAGAACTGTGAGGTGATTGATGCAGATAGATGCGGATCCTCTCAGAAGTTTTTTCCAGTTTATCAAACAAGCAACCAAAAGCCTGTATACGTGGAAAAAGGCTACGATAACCTCACGGTGAGCAACATCAAATCGGTCACTCAAAAAGGGCATCCATCCGCTACACATAAAGAGATGAGGTTCTAATCGGCATCGTTAGCAATACTTTCTGCGGAACTATCCTAAGATGCGCTCTTACCGATAGAAAGCCCGATAACACTGTTGAGGAGGGCATTCCTCCGCACAACTCGGTGGGCGCTGTGATAAAAAACAACCGCAGAGGGCGCGAAGCATAGGTATCGCCCGAACAGCACCTACTCGTTCTACACTACTATCGCTCAAAAGACCTTTAGTCGACAAAAAACACCTTTTCGTCGACAGAATAAGAGTTTTTGTCGAAAAAAAAAAAATACATTTTTATACAATCTTTGTATCTTTGTATATCGCTCACGTAAATCAAAATCGCCATGTATACCATCCCGCAATACGGTAGCGATGCAGGCGACAGCATCCGACTCAGGGCTATGCAGCACCTGTCGGTAGGCAGCTCGCGAGATAAACCTACCGTCAAATATCAGTAAGATCTATGGGCGCTACCTCGACTGCGGGTACAGCAGCGCGCGGGCTGACCCGTTCGAGAGAAGCGCTCAGGCGGTGTACCGTGCCGAGCGAGCCGCCTTAAAAATGTACGCTCGGCACCCACGCACGCCGAAAAGTGGTCAAGAAGTAGGCAAAAAACCAGAAAAAGACTATGAAACACTTTTCATTTGTTCTGCTCTTGTCGTCGGTAGGACTTTCGCTTCATCAGGCTTTATCCCCTTCTCCCTTATCGTTCGGCATTTCTCCTCGAGTA
>JBBIKW010000005.1:0-211201 GCA_037445225.1 Lewinellaceae bacterium
CAGGATTCACCGTAATGGTAAACGACACCGAAGCGCCCACACAACCCGCCGGACTCGTCGGCGTCACCTCAATCACACCCACCTCCGAACTGCCCACATTCGCCGCTGTGAAGTTGATATTCCCACTACCCGACGCCGCCAAACCTATCGCGGGATTACTGTTCACCCAACTGTACGTCGCACCCGGACTGCCCGTAAACACCACCGACACCGGCTGGCCCGAACACGCCACCTGATCACCCGGGTTGTTTACCGTCGGCAGTGGTACAATGGTCACCGTAAACTGCTCCTGGTCAGAGCAGCCGGGCCCATTGCTGTCGAAGGCGTATAGCGTAGTGGTGGTAGTGATGACGTCTCCGGGGTTGTACTGAGTGCCTGTTCCGTTTGTTCCAGTGAAATAGGCAGCATTAGGCGTTAGATTTGTCCCCGCTATAGGCGGCAAGGTGTATGACCCACAAGCCGTCACATTGGCAATGGGGTTGATGCTGGGCGGCATGAAGGGCGCAGACGCCGGAGGTGCTACACAGCCGTCGTTGCCGAAGGTGCCCGTCAAGGGCAACATGTATGTGCCGTTGCCCGACGGCACCTGCTGCAGGTCGTAAGTAATACTCTGGTTGCACCCTCCGGCAATGGAGAAGTTCGTCGTGCGCGTGCCGCTGCCTCCTCCGTTGGTAAACGCGCCGCCGCTGCGCGCACACGCGCTGGAAATGACGAAGACGCACTGGCCGGCGCCGCATAAACTAGAGAAGTTGTAGTTACTATTCGTAGAGCCTATGCTTGTCTGAAGCACTACGATGGCATTGGGCGGAATGTTGACGCCTGGCCCGACAGCGATGAGGTTTGGACAACCCGAATAAGCGCCGATATTTCCAGCGGTTAAGCCGCAGGGTGTAGGGTTGGCAGGCCAGTTGCCGTTGTTGGTGTTGATGTCGTTATTTTGCGGACCGGCAAAGTTGTTGTTGGCGTCAAAGTCCAGCTCGATATCGGCGGTATTGAACCCCCCTCCCGAGTGAATGATGACGAACTCATTGAACTGCTCTGGCCCACAAGCATCGATCATGATGGCTTCGATTTGAGGGCACTGAGCTTTAGCATTGTAGGAAAACAGCAGGAATGCTCCAACCAGCCCTATTCCCGCATACCGCAGAGATGTCCCAATCATAATGCGTTTCATCGGACGATAAACCGAGCGAAATTTGGCATACAAAGGTACGCCAGGAGCAGGTACGCGCCGACGCCTCTTACTGTTAAATAACCATTTCTTCAAGTGCTGCAAGCGCGGTACTTTTGGCCCTGCGCTCGATGCTTTCTGTCTCATCATCACAACCTCCGCCATGCAAATCATCCCTTCGTTCGACCTCATGGATGGCCGACTGGTACGCTTGCGCCAAGGCGACTTTGAGCAGAAGACGGAATACCCTAACGATCCGCTGTCTTTGGCCAAGGAGCTGGAGAAAGCCGGCATTCAGCGCCTCCACATCGTCGATTTGGATGGCGCGCGCGAAGGGCGCCCAGTCAATTTGCGCATCTTAGAGCAGATCGCGGCGCATACGCGCTTAGAGATCGACTATGGCGGCGGACTGCGCTCCATTCCCAACCTGCGCCAAGTGTGGGATGCCGGCGCCCACATGTTTTCGGTGGGCAGCGTGGCCGTCTTAGCGCCCGACGAGTTCAGCGCTTGGGTGGAGCGCTTCGGCCCAGACCGCTTCTTGGTAAGCGCCGACGTGCGCGACCGCATGGTGGCCGTACACGGCTGGCGCGAACAAACCTCGCTCCACCTGTTCGACCTGCTCCAACGGCTGCAAGACCTCGGCATCCGCTACATCTCGGTCACCGACATCCCTCGCGACGGCGAACTGTCGGGACCCGCCATCCAATTGTACAAAGACATCCTTCACCACTTCCCAAACCTCTCCTTAGTCGCCTCCGGTGGCATCAGCAGCGTAGCCGACTTGGAGGAACTCCAGGCTATCGGATGCTACGGCGCATTGGTGGGAAAAGCCTTCTTCGAAGGCGTCATCCCTATCGAATACTTCCGCGTCCACGCCAAGACCAAATGAGGCGTGCTTTCTAAGTGAAAAAGACCTCTTCCGCTTTTGTGTAAAAACAGTGTTCCACTCCATGCGAATACTAGCTTTCCTGTTCCTCCTCTTGGAGATAGTGCCTCTTCCGCTGGCGGCCCAAAAGCCTACCCTCCAATTCGCCCTGCTCAAATACGCCGGCGGAGGCGACTGGTATAACGATGTCAACTCCCTGCACAACCTGGCTAAGTTTTGCAACCAACACCTGCGCACCAACTTCAGCCTCGAGTACGCCATCGTCGAACCGGGCAGCGCCGACATCTTCAACTACCCCATCGTGTACGCCACCGGCCATGGAAACATGCTCTTCTCCGACTTAGAGGCCAAAAACCTGCGCACCTACCTCGAAGCCGGCGGCTTTCTCATCCTCAACGACGATTACGGCCTCGACCCTTTCGTGCGCCCAGCGCTCAAAAAGGTCTTCCCCGAACTCGACCTGGTGGAACTGCCCTTCAGCCACCCGATCTACCACCAAAAATACGAGTTCAAAAACGGCCTGCCCAAAGTCCACGAACACGACGGAAAGCCACCCAGAGGCTACGGCCTCATCTGGCAAGGACGCTTAGTGTGCTTCTACAACCACGAGACCGACTTGGGCGACGGATGGGACGACGTCCACAACGACCCCGAAGACATCCGCCTCAAAGCCCTGCAGATGGGGGCCAACATCGTGCGGTTTGTTTTTAGTCAGTGAGGGAACACTGCTATTGCATGCCTTCTGAGGGTTTCTGAATAGCTGTGCCCTTAGCAGCATACCAACTAAATGGGTGAAAAAACACTCCCTACTAACTACTATCCGGGGAGTTGAAGCAAGCGCAGACGCACCTTATCGATGAGCTTCTCGCGAAGGTGTTTCGGCTCTTTCTCTCCAAGCTCACGCAGCACTTCCTGAACAAGCGGTTGAGAGAGGAATGAAGGTGGATTATCCTTAGACCAGAGTTCTTCATCGATCATGCGATCCCGTGCTTCTTTCATCAAATCTGGTGTTGGCTCGTTGTGGGCCACATCATTGCGCAGATCGCGAATTTTACTGATTCTTGAGCTGAGTTGGTGCAAAGGTTTACTCTTCAGATAATCCCCGGCCAGCTTACCAGCACACGCATCGTCATCGTAAATCCAATACCATTGAACTCCGCTCTCCTCTTCTTTCAGCGCGAATGGTCTCTTCCGATCCTCTTCCGAAGAATGGCCTTTTCGCACCAGATCATCGCCTGGCATTTGTCCATCTGGCTTAACCTTATAATACCGACGCTTCTTCGGGTCAGTTGAGCGCTCGAAGTGCTTACCCAAGTGATCCCACAACGCCGCCTCGAAGAACGCTACCGTGCCGTGCACCGCGCGCGGGATGTCGCCGGCACGCAGCGCCAGCTCAACGCGCAGCGCGGCGCGCACAGCCATTTTGGGATGCTTGAGCACCTCAATGTCACATTCTTCGGGAATAGGCAGGGAAGCAGCGAAATCAGCCAGCCAGCGCACAACCTGCGTCCATTCCTGACCCGGCTGGTTTTCCAGATGGCTCACGGCACCCCAGGCAGCCAACAAGTTTCCTTTCTGGATGAGATCCAGCGCATGCCAGCGAGCGCGGATGGCGGCTGCGGGGTGGAACGGTTCGGGAATGGCTTTGTCCTCTTGTTTGATTTTTGTCCCATCTGGCACTTTAAGTGACGTTACCCCGCATTTCACCGGACTCGCGATGGCGTGCAAACGCACGAGTTCCTCGATCACATCGTTCGCCTCGGGGATACCACCGGCAAGCGCAGTATAGACCTGCGTGGGACATCGCGTTGCAAACTGATTGCGAATCGCATCATCAAGACGGTGTACCACCTCACGACGCACAACGGCATCTTGCTCATCCTGGCCATCTTCGAGATTTTCCTCATCCCTGAGAAACGTCTGACGGCATATCTGTTGTACGCCACGTTCCCATAAACGCTTCTGGAGTACCTCACCCGCTTGGCGCGGATCACTTCTTCGCAGGCTACGGCCAGTTTCAAGGATCAGCACTGCGTCCGGCATCGATCCTTCAAAGTGACGCAGCACTGCGTCGAGTTTGGGTGTGCATACTTGCAAATCGCCTTCTGGAAGTGAATCGAGAGACCCCTGTGGTTTTTCAGGCAATTCACCGCAAAAGGAGTATCGGCGCACCACGAGCTGATCGAGGAGTTCGCCACAATTCTTTTTGGAAAGCTCGAAACGCATCCCGTCCTTGATGATCTGGACATCGGTGGTGCCGGTAGTAATAACGAGTAATGTGCTCATGTCAATTTCCTCAATGTTTATACCTCCGCAGCCGTGAATGTTTGGCGCGAAGGTTAGTGTGGAAGGTATAAATCTCTCTATTTTCGCGCGGATAATCCGCAGCGTCGGGCTGTTTACAGCGATGCATCGCTAACCACTCTGCCTGTATTTTGGTGGGCGGGTAGTGATAGTGCTGTTGCACCCATCCAGAGATGTTGGGTTCGGGCTTCAGCTCCGGTGCGCTATCGGCAGAGTTGAGGTACAACAGCGCCTTCGCCTCTATGCGCACGCTGCCCCAGCCCAGCGGACGTGCGTAGCCGAGCTTCGAGCAGTAGTCATCGGGATGGCCCCCGCCGAGCACTCCGCAAAACTGGTGCGGGCACAGAGCTGCCAGGATGGCTGCCAGCTCGTGCGGATCGAGATCGCGGAAGCGCAGGGTGAAGCGGAACTTCCGCCCCGGTCGCGATGCTTCTAGCGCCAGCGTGCTGCGCTCATTGGCGCGGTTGGCCTCTGAATCATCCTTCCATGGTTCACCCGTGTAAGCATCCGGGCGGTCGAGGTAGAACTTACGCCCGGCCAGCTCGCCCGGCGCATCGTAGCCTGCCGCGTCGCCATAGGTGACCAGTTTTGCCTGATCGGACGGGCGAGCATTGGAGTAATAAGGCTGCTTCAGGTAGAACTCCACCGCGCTTGGCCGCGGCATGCCCAGCTCTTTGAGGAAAGTCGGCGGCAGAAAGCGTTGCTCGTCGGTCTCTGCATCGCCCACTACTTCCAGCGCGGCGTTGATCGAGACGCGCCCCATGAGCTGCTCATAGTCGTCCTTACCGATACCGGCGCTACCGTCGTTGTCGCCGGTGTAACCGAAGAGCCGACGCACGGCGGACAAGCCTTTTGGTGCTCCCTCTTCGTCTTGCTGGCGCTCCTCCGGTAGTGGGAAGAGGCCATGTCGCTCGCCATTCGGTGCATCGGCATCCCTGCGCACGGTGTCCACATACGCCCAGCGGTAGTAATAATGCCAGCCGAACGAGACGATACACTGCTTCTGTGTGTCCCACTCGACACAGATGAGGTCGCCGGGTTGGAAGACATTCTGTATGGCTTGTTTGATAGCTTGCTTGGCCAGGTTCTGCTTTTCTTGATACATGCCGATGTAGGGGTGACGAGCACTGAAATGACCCTTATCAGTGTCCAACAGGTGTTCAAGTGTTTTTACATACTGCTCGATAACTTCTGGGGGAATTCGCACTGAACGACGATCGACACTGACTTTCCTAAGTTCCAAATGGGTGCGGATCTCCTTTCTTTGAGCTTCCTCAGATAGAATTTCTTTAGGAAGGGGTTGTCCTCCACCAAGTCCCCCCTTGTATGGTTTTGCTTGCTGAGACGGTGTGATGCTTCGACCAGTTTTCCGATCCCTCTTAGGATAGTAAGTTTGCCGATTTATTTCTGCTAAGTGATAAAGCTCGACTTCTTCTGGAACATTCAATGCTTTACCATTAATTTGCCTTTGACTTACCTTGAGAACTCGTGCAATACGAGGTTCGAGAAACCGGTCTTGATTGTTTTTCGGGTATAATAGATTCGGACGATACGAATACGACCGCTCGGCCACGCGCTCCATCGGTGCGCCCAGCAAGGCGCCCAATTCGTGGCGCAGTAGCCCCTTGAGCGAATCGCCGGGGATAGTGACGGGACGCTTGCCCCACGGCGCACGCAGCGGACAAAGGACGGATTTGTTGGCAACCAGTTGACCCACACCATCCAGGTTTTGAGGAACCGGCCATTCACTCTCATTGTCACCCACCTGACCGCGCTCCCAACCCACCAGCAGCGGCGTGAGCGTTTCCAACTCGAAGCGGACCTCGCCCGATAGTCTACCGAGACTGCTGCTGCCATCGTGCCAGACGGGTGTATCGGTCGTGAACTGCGCCGGCAGCGAAACAAAAGCATAAGGCTTTTTCGGTAGCGATGGCGTGTTTGGGGCATCCAGAGCGTTTTCTTCGGAATGGGGTGACCCCTTTTGCGGCTGTGGATTGCTGGGCGAACCGGCTCGGACCGGCAAAGTCGTGTCGCCGCCTGGGATTTCCTCCAACCCAACGTCGCTCAGTTTGCCGCGCACCTGTTCAATGTGCTTCTCTGCAGTAGCGGCGATAATGAATTCTGCCGCCACATCGGTTGGAACAATGTCAAGATGAGGCATGTTGAGCTGGTTGCTCTTCAACTGGTTGAGCGCCTTTTGATCGCGTGGTTTACCGTCGAGGGCACGCACCCGTATTCGATAGGGTTTGTTGGTCATATCTTTTGTAATTCAGCAATGGTAAAGCCTAAAACTTCGTCATCGACACGCCACTCGCGCAGCAGTACTTGCCCTCGCCCGGTTCGCACAGCTGAGAAGCGCCGGTAATCGTGCAATCGGGCTGGGATGCAAGTGGCCCGACCTTTTATGCTGTCTGTTGTGCTTGCATCTAATTCTTTGATGAATACATAGCGAGGGCCACCTGCCGTACGCGCAGCGCGCCACACTGCACGCTCAGCGAAAAAAGCCACTTCATCCACTAAAACGTCGCTGTCGAGAGGCCAGTCATAGCCGAAGGTCGCTGGCGGGTTGTTGCGACTTAGGTCGATGCTCGGGTCGCACCACCAGGCGACCAGCGCATGACTGCCAAGATCCAACTGCGCTTGCTGTGCAGCCGTTCCGAGCGTCAGGCTTCCGTTAAGACTGCCCTGCTGAATGCGCACCCCGACGATCTCAGGATCACGGGCTTTCAAAAATCCGGCAGTTGTACCTGGCTGGGCCGCCAGTGTGGAAACATCAAGCTCTTCAGGCGGTGCCCAGTCCCTTACCTTTTTCACATCATCAATACACCGTCTGCACACATGCCAGCGTCCCCAACCCGCGCCTCTCGTTTTGTGGCCGCCGATGGGCAGGTGGCCTAGTGCGCCCAGCGCCACCTGATCTTCAATCAGCGTAACCAGCGGTTCGACCTCCTCTGGCGTGGGACCTTCGACCACAATGCTTACCGGGAAGACACCCTTGAGCAGACGCACGCCGTCGCGCTTGGCACTGCCGTAAGAGCCAGCCGAAAACTCGTCCTCAGCATGCATGTGCAACCGTGCTGCCGCCCAGCCCTCCTCAGCCCGGGCATCGCGGATCAAAATACGGCTGCTGCGATTGACCGTGCCGAAGGCGCGCCCGGCGGGATCATCCTCACCGACGTTGCCCTGAAACGGGTGCGGATCTTTCACCTCGCGCCCGGCAGCGCGTTCGGCACGGGAGTAGGCATGGCGCAGTGGACCGCGAAAACTTGACCCCGGCAACAGCGGGCGGTTACCGTCCATCAGGATGGTGCGGTCGGTGAGCAATGCATCTGGGGTCGCAGCGTTGGCTGCCCAGGCCGGCTTAGCCCACTCGCCGTCACCGGTGGGCTGAACGGTGCGCTCGGCATCGTGCGTTCCAATGGCAAGCATGTCAAGGCCCCAGGCAGATTCGTTGGGATCGGGCCTGTACTCGCCAAACGAAACCTCGATGTCGAGCGTGCGAAAACACCACGAGCGCGTCGGCTCAACCATTGGGATAGCAGTCAGCGGATCGGGCAAATGCGTGCGCCCTGACACCACCCAGCGGTCATAGCTCTCTGCATCAAAGCGGTACGCTTTCAGATCTTCGAGATGACACCAGCCCAACCCCCGCGCCACATCGCCACCCAACCAGCAGCGCCCCTCTTTCCAGTGCTTCTCCAGTACGTAGCCCAAAATACCCTCAGCCTCGGTAAACTCGTTGTCATTCACTGCATAGGAACGGTCAACGCGAATGACGAGCGGCCAGTGCGTGCCGGCAGGTATCACTTCGCGGTCGTATAGGACACCGTGTGCCCGCGCACCGGTCTTCTGGCGGATGCCGACACCGGCGCGCAGTCGCGGGGTTGCCGTGGTCGTCACATCAGCGAATTCCCATATGGATCGGCGCAGCGCACCGTACTGAATGTCGTCAGAAACGGCACGCGGGAGCGGATCGAAGAACCGCCTGGCCATAGCGACGGCTGCGCCTTTAAGTGCGCGACCTGCTATCGTCGGTACCCCATCCACAATCGTGAAGGGTTGATCGGCGCCGCTCTCGCGGTCGAGACCCGACACCGAGAGGGCTGAGTCTTGGACAAGCGTCGCAGTGAATAACGTCAGTCGAATTGTCATGCAACCTCCTGCTTTTTATCCCGATTGACTCGCATCGCGGCGCGCAGCCAGCGCACGAAATAACGTGCGTAGGCCGCCCGCTGCTCGGGTTGGAGCTGATTAAGTTTGTTCAAAATCTCCCTGGCATATGTTTGTGTCCAGCTTTTCGCCCCGGCGGTTGTTGGTTGGAGGCGACGCTCAATCGCATCGGTCTGGCCGCGCTCCAGGTCGCTGACCAGATCCATCCACTGCGACAGGCTCGGCTTGCGTTCACCCTCCGGATGGGCGAGGGTTTTATGAGCTTCAAACCAGCCTTTCGTTTCTTTCGCAATGGTTTCTTCTCGATCGTCGGGCTGCGCTGCCACCGCACGCTGTGCAGGTTGTCCATAGGTTACGCCGGGGAGGGTCGTTTCCAGGCGGAAACGGCCAAAGCCCTCGTGGATGCGCTCGCCGAGCCACTGGCCCTGGGCAGCGCGTTGGGCAAGTTATTGCACACCAGGCCCTGAGACCTTAAAGACCGATCCGCGGCGGATGGCTGCGGCCGGCATGCGCCACAGGCGAGAGGTGCCGTTGAAGCCATGAATGGCTACGCTTTCCTGGAGCGTTTGTTCAAGTTGAATCTGGGCACCGACCAGACTCTGGAGCGTTGTCTCGTCGAGCGCAGTTCGCCAGCGCAGATAGTCATCGCGCACGAGCAGGTCAGAGGTCAGGATGAGCAGGGCCTCGTTCTGCACCTGTACAGCAGGACCGGCATCGGTAAATACGAAATCCACCACTTCAACCGGCGCGCCCCCGCGGCCAACGCGCAGCCAGCGCGCGCCACCGAGCACCGGCGCAAGCCCGGTTACCAGTGTCTGCACGTCCTGCAAGGAGCCTCGCAGTTCGGCGAGGAAGCAGGTCTCTTCCGCGATCTGCTCAATGGCAAAGAGCGAAGGTTCAGCTTGCTTTGGGTCGGGTCGCCCATTGCGCAGGCGCACACGGCGTTCAGGACGGAAGGTTGTCCAGGCCACATCGGCAGATGGACGATAGACGAGCAAGTCACCCTCAGGACGTTTGAGTTTCTCTTGCGTTTGTTTAGTCCAGTCATCAAGCCTTTGGGTCGGCGTTACCGGTTCGGCCCACCAGGGCACCTCGCTCGCCGAACCAGTAGGCTTCCTGCTTTGAAGGGATAATGGTGCAGGTAAGACCTCTACTGAAGCAAGGTTGTTTGGACGCTCCGGCAACGGCAATGCATCGCTCACCGAAATGCCGCCAGAGGTCAATAGCGAAGCTGTATGTCGATCTCCCTCCTCAATGAGCCAGTTCGCCAACGCTCCCAATAGGGCCCGCCCTGGAACAAACGCAAAGCTCGGGATCACGTTTGTTGGCGTCGCCGTTGCGGTAATGCAGAGCGGATCGCGGTTTTTGAGCAATAGCAGCAAACGTTCTTTTGTAGTATTCACTGCCCGCTGACGCACTTCAATCTTTTCAAGAGAGAGCTTTACGCGCCCCGAACCAGTAGCACGTCCACTGCCCAGTGCGTCCACTTCCCAAATCAGCCGTTTTAGCGTCGCATATTGTTCTTCGGGCAATTCAACCTCGCCGACGAACTGCGTACCCTTCGGCACATACTCGATAGCGCGCAGAGTGTCGTCCTTTGGCGCACGATTGTCAAACGCCTGCCGCGCGGTCGAGCGCCAGATGCGGCTTTCAGGACTTCCCTGCACATAAAGTGAGGTGAAGATTGCACACTGCCGATGTCCTCCTGCGCGGCCAAAGAAGGCCTCGGCTTCTGCATCACCTTTGAGCCGGCGGGCAGCATCGCGCAGCACGCCTTCGATGTGCGATGCCCAAATCACCGGCCGGTCATGGCGATCACGTGCAATCAGGGCATCAATACTACTCCCACCTGTCCCAGAGCCGGGATGCGTATCTGAGAGCAATTCAGCCGTCAGTTTGCAACGAATCCAACTCCCGCTCACTGTCATCTCCTCCTATTTTGCGCCGAGCAAGTTAATTTCAGCCACTTCCATCAAATCCAGCAGCTCTGTGAGCGATGTTCCATTGTTCGTCTGTTTCCAAACTTCACAGACACCGGCTTCTTTTAGCGCATCACGTGCTTGCGGCGACAGTTCTCTCCAAGCGAGTTCTGCCAGTGTAGGACCTTTCGGAAGTTGATCGACCAGGTAGCGAAGCTGGGATCGCGGAGTCTGTCTGCTATTTCGAGAATCTGCTGCCAGATTCAATTTCTGTGCCCCCTTAACAAGACCCTGCAAAGTGCTTAACTCATCGCCGAGCACATCCATTGGACGCTGCGAGAGGATGCGGCGTTGACCAGCCTCACCGCAGATCCAGTCGCGTCGGCGCGCGTCCGCCGGATCATCAGCCCATGCTGTAGTGTACACTGCCCAATCTACCACTGAACGCGCTGACTGATTGGATGCCACCAGTCCGCGAACACGCCGCTTTGCGGAACTGACAAGTTGCTCAACCATCTCGTGCAACCGATAGGCAGGAACTGTTGATCTTGCAATTACCACACCAATGCCCAATGTCAGCTTGTAATCATCCTGACCAGACTGAAACTCATCAAGTTTCTGGCAGAGTGTGACAACAAACGGCAACGCAATGCTTGCTTGACATATAACCAGCAAGTCATCACCACCAAGCATCAGTGGGATCAGCGGCGCTGTGCCATTGTTTGGGCAGTGCGCGTTAATTGCCTTCTGCAACGCCCGCCGCAGCAACACACGGTTGTGATGGAAAAACGCGGCTCGATCTGCCTCATTCTGTATGCCGGCAGCAGCGCTGCCAACGCCGTTCCCATCAGCCTGGATCAGCGCCAGGTAACCTTTGCCCACCAACCCGTCCAAATCTTGCGGACGTTGCAAGTTTCCGAGCTTCGTCTGTGCTATCAACAGACTGGCCAGGTCCTGCGCCTGCCCTTGCGCTGACTTCTTTGCTGCCTCATGCTTGCGTTCCACATCGCGGGAGACAGCCGAGCTCTCATTACCCTGCTGAATGATTGCCGATGCCAGACCGCGCCCTGTCCATTCACACGGCGCCAGCACCGGCAACTCTGTAGATAGATAAGCCTGGCTCTTTGGCAACGCAACATGACCAACAGTGATGCTAAAACGAAGCCCGGGCAATCGCTCCTGAATAAGCTGTCTGGCTGCTTCCGCAAAGGCTTCAGCACCGCTTGCAAATTGCGCCTCGAAGTGACCGCCATCACGAGAGAAGATGCCGTCCCCGGCATCCTTTTGAGGATCGTCGTAGCTGTTCAATGGATCGTCAAGATCGGCAGTCGGGTATTGTGCATTTGACTGAATGGGTGCAAGCTTCCAGCCATTACTCTGTCGCGCCAGTTCTGGCAACTTCACGCGCAACGTCTCCCCAAGAAGTGTATTCGCGCCAACCATGGCCCGCAGGCGCGGCACGGCAAAGAGCCATGTTTGCACCCGCTGAAAATCAATGTGTACTTTATATCTCATATTTTATTCTGCAAAATCTTTCTCAATGGACCTGTCTTAGCCCACTATTGCCCGTTAAAAAACTGGATGAAGAAAACTCGAGCAGATGGTCGCGCAAATATATAAAAAGTTCTACCACAAATAATCGCCATTAAATACTTAAATGATTTTCTATGAGTGCTTATAAGTATATATTGCAACCTATTTGCAAAACATTTTATTGATCGACTATTTCCAAAATAAAAGCCAAATAACCTTGCCAGTTTTCTCCGAGACAGCCTCTCTGTTAAAAAAATATTTTAGCCGTAGCACAACGGATAGCATTGTACTACGGCACTGTATTCGCAGCCCTTCTTCGATAACTCTAAGACGGCTACGTCAGCATTCCTTTTTACTCCTCCAACCTCTGCTCCTCGTCTCCGAGCAGCAGCCCACCCGGTTTGGATCCTGCCGAGTAGGTATTTTCGAAGGTGTAGCGGTCGATGCGCTCAATGGGGGCGAGTTTTGCCTTTTGCAGGGCTTGGTTGAGCGGCGCTAGGCGGGGCCCGAAGAGTTCGTCGGCGCGGCGGTGGGCTTGTTGGAGCTCTTCGCGCAGCGCTTGCATCTTGTCGAGGACCGATTGAGTGGGCGGCTCGTCAGAGATTTCCGACAGTACGTACAGTTTTCCGATGCGGGCGCGCAGCTGCTGTTCGCCGGTGATGCCACGGGACTCTATGGTTTCGGTTAGCGTCTTCCGGAAGGCCTCCAACTCGTCGGCGTAGCGGCGGAGTTTTTCCTGTAGGCGCGTATCCTTTACGGCGACGGCGCGTTGGAGAGCCGAGTCCTTGGCGCTTTGCACTTGGGCGACTAAGAGCCCCAAGTTTTCCACCATGTCAAACAGCTCTTGGGAGATCGCCCTTCGCCGAGTGTAGTCGAGTTGAGGCTGGAGGGGGTCGGGAATGAGCTCGAGGGTACCGCTGTCGACGATGCCGGCGGCATTGAGCCGGACGCCGTAGGTGCCGGGCAAGGCCAGCTGGCCGAAGAAGCCGGCAAAAGCGCCAAACTCACCGCGCACCATTACGCCTTTGGCGGCTTTGGGCGGCGCCGTGCGCATATCCCATCGGACGACGTTAATGCCTTTTCGGTTGGTGCCCGGTACGGAAACCACCTTCTTTCCTGTAGGGTCGAAGATGTCTATGGTCACTTGTCCCGACAGGATGCGGTCTTTAAGGTAGTATTGGACGACAGCCTGTTCGGTGGGATTAGGGCCGATGAAGGCATCGGTATTGGGGAAGCCTTGGCCGTAGTGTCCGGTGGTTACCGGCGTGGGGCGAGTAGGCAACAGTGCTGCTGGGCGCTGCAACAGCTCCGGCGTGAGCCGGCGGAAGGGAGAGATGTCGTCGATGATGAAGATGCCGCGTCCGTGCGTAGCGATGACCAAGTCTTGGGTACGCGGGTGGATGACTAGGTCGCGCACGGCGACGTATTCGGGGAATTTGGACTTATACTGCACCCAGTTTTGGCCGCCGTCGATGCTGATATAGAGGCCGAACTCCGTGCCTAAGAAGAGGAGGTCGGGGTTTTTCAGGTCTTCGATGATGACGTGCGCATAGCCCTTGAGTTCGTCGCTGTGGTAGAGAGGGCGCCACGTTTGGCCGCCGTCGTCGGAGCGGGCCACGTAAGTACGCATGTCGCCGTAGGCGTGTCGGTCGAAGGTGGCGTAGACGCGGTTGCGGTCGTGCCGGCTGGGCGTGATGCGGCTCACCCATGTCCCTTCGGGGATGCCGGCGGCGTTAGGGTTGAGGCGGGTCCAGGTTTTACCGCCGTCGCGCGTCACTTGCAAGTTGCCGTCGTCCGTGCCTACGTAGATGAGGTTTTCATCTAAGGGCGAGGGACCGATGGTGTAGATGGTGCAGTGGTTTTCGGCGGAGGTGTTGTCTACGGTTAGGCCGCCGCTGGCGTACTGCTTTTGTTTGAGCGTATCGTTGGTAGTTAGGTCGGGCGAAATCCGCTCCCAAGAGTCGCCGCCGTCGGTCGACTTGAATAGGAATTGAGCGCCGCAATAGAGGACGTTGGGTCGAGTTGGGCTTTTGACGATGGGCGTGTTCCAGTTCCAGCGGTATTTGGGGTCGCCGGGCCGCTCTTGGGGTTGGATGGGCTTGTTTTGGCCGGTGCGCAGGTTTACGCGCACCATGTTGCCGCCTTGGCTCTCGCAGTAGACAATGTCGGGGTTTTGACCGTCGGGCTGTACCCAGAAGCCATCGCCGCCGTAGAGGTCTACCCAGTCGCCGTTCTCGATGCCGCCGCGGCTTCGGGAAGGACCGCGCCAAGAGCCGTTGTCTTGGAGCCCTCCATAGACGCAGTAAGGGTCTTGGTCGTCTACACTTACCTGATAGTATTGGGACACGGGCAGGTTTTTAAGCATCGTCCACGACACGCCGTAGTCTAGGCTCATGTACACGCCGCCATCGGTGCCTAAGTAGAGGTGATTAGGGCTGTTGGGGTTGATCCACAGCGCGTGGTGGTCGGCATGTACCCAGCCGCTGGTGCGGCCGCCCTCGCTGAAGGAGTATCCGCCGTCGGTACTGATGGAGAGCGAGAAGGCGGGCCGGTACACGCGTTTAGGGTCCTTAGGGTCGACGACGAGCGTACTGAAGTAGAAAGGGCGCGCCGTCACGTTTTCGTTAGCGCTCTGGTATTTCCAAGTTTCGCCCCCATCGGAGGAGATGTACAGGCCGGTCTTTTCACTCTCTACGATGGCCCACATATTGTCGGGCGCGCTGGGAGCGAGGGCGAGGGCGATTCGCCCAAAGGGTGGTGAGGGCAGTCCGTTAGTGAGTTTTCGCCATGTTTTGCCGCCGTCGTTGCTCTTATATAGGCCGCTGCCGGGGCCTCCTGAAGTAAAGGAATAGGGTGTTCGGCGCACTTCCCACATGGCGGCCAACAATACATCGGGATTGCGCGGGTCCAAGATGACGTCGGCACAGCCGGTGCGCTCATCGACGTAGAGCACCTTTTCCCAGGTCTTGCCCCCATCGGTCGTCTTGAACAGGCCGCGCTCGGGGCTGTCGCACCACAAGGGGCCGGGAGCCGCCACGTAGACGATGTTGGATTGTTGGGGGTGAATGACAATTTTGGCGATATGCTCCGTCTTTTCCAGCCCCATATGCGACCAGGTGCGGCCGGCGTCGGTAGAGCGGTAAATGCCCAGCCCGATGGATACGCTGTTGCGCATGTTGCTCTCGCCCGTGCCTACCCACACCGTTTGCGGCTTGGACTGGTCGATGGCTAGCGCGCCAATCGACTGCGGGTATTTATCGAAGATGGGCTCCACCGTAGCGCCGCCCGTAGTCGACTTCCAAACACCGCCGCCAGCCGTGCCGATGTAGAGCGTTTTCGGATCGGTGTTGACGCCTTCAATGGCGGTGATGCGGCCGCTCATGACGGCCGGACCTATGTTGCGCGCTTCTATGGCGCCGAAGGTTGCGGAGTTGAGCGCTACCTGTGCTCGTACGGCAAAGGCGCACAGGGCCAATACAACGGTGCTGTAGATACGCATATGCAGAGGAATATATTCTTACACAAAAAGGGAATGGGCAAAGAAAAGCAGAGCCGTCTCTCTCGTCGAAGAGTGCAGCGGCCTTACCCTACTCAAAAAAAGGTGTGTTAACGTTATTTTTTGGGCGGATCGAAGAAGTCCAGCGATAAAGTAGGGTTGAATTCCACCTTCGTCAGCGATATCGTCGTGTTGCCCATCATCGGATTGGTCTGTTGCATGGAATACGGGACAATAATGCCCATGACCTCTCTGAAGTCTGAGTACAGCGTAGTGCTTTCCATTTCTTGGCCGTCCACTTCTTCCACTTCTATGGTCTTTATCTCGTAAAAAGAATTCGGGTCGTAAAAGACGTACTCTATGTTTTTGTTCCCCTTGTCGATTTTGATTTTGTGTGCCAAGGTTCCGTCGACGTCTTCCGTGCCCAGGTATTCCACGTTGTAGCCTTTTTCTTCATAGCCGACAGCAGCACCGTCAATATCCGCTTGCTCTATTAGGGACTTTACTTGGTCGGCAGTCATGGGCTCAGGGTCGCTGCCTCCGGTAAACGGATTTATTGTCCATCCCTGCTCGCCCTTAGCGGCCATAACTTGGGTCATGCCCATCACCGAAATATCCATTCGGATGGCTTTGTCGCGCAGGGCTACCATCGACCATCCAATGGCCATTCCCGGAGCGGCCTCAGCTGTCACATTACCCTCCATGCGCACGGCTTCTACTTTTTTCCAGTTGTCTCCGCCCGTAGCTGCGATGTGTTTAGCGATGATTTCATCTGCTGTCTGCGCAGCGACGATGCCTACGCCCAGGATGAGCGTTAATGCCGAGAAAAATACCTTTTTCATGCTTCAAATTATTTTGTTCTAGTGTTGCGATGTGCGAATGAATGTATTTTCGGCGATTTCTCCGCCGCATTTAGACCAAAAAGAACTCTACGCAGATATATCGATGCCAAAGGAAGACGAAGTGAGGCGTTCAAGCGCTTTTAAGAAGGGAAAGGGGCTAATAATATAGAATGCGGTTTGGGGAAGCGGAAAGGGGCGGCGCACTCTTACCGGTAGGGACCACCATTTCAAGCATTGTGCGCTCGAGTAAACGCCCTATCGCGGAAAGGATATTTTTCCCATGCCTACCCAAGGTATGCCGCCCAAGTGCGCTTCGGTTGGAGCTCCGGCTACAGTTTCGTTGGCGAGCACTGCGAAGAGGACAGCCTCCTTGGCATCGGCTGAAATACCGAGCGTTTCCATAGGGCGGATGGCGATATCTTGGGGCAGTTGTTCGCGCAGGAGTTGGCAAAGCAGGGGGTTGTGGCTACCCCCGCCACTGAGGTATACGGCAGCTCGAGCGGAGGTACGCGGCACGCGCAGGATAGCTTGAGCAATGGTGCGAGCCGACAGATGCGTCAGGGTAGCCATAAGGTCGTGCGGGTCAGGCCATTCTGCCCACTTTGCCGTATGCGCTACCCATTCTAAGTTAAACTCTTCCGGCCCGGTGGTGGCGGGAAAGGGCCTCTGAAAATAAGGATACTGCAATAGGCGGAGCAGCGCATCCTCGAGCGGCTTTCCCAGCAGGGCCTTTTGAGCATCGAGGTCGCACGGGAGGTGAAAAAAGCGCTGGGCGGCAGCATCTAAGAGCGTGTTGCCGGGGCCGGTGTCGGTGGCAAACGCTTTGCTAGCATCGCCATCGCCGGGCAGAAAGGTGAAATTAGCAATACCTCCGATGTTGAGCAAATAGCGGTCTTCGCCGGCAGCCGAAAAGAGCAAGTAATCGCCGTAGAGGGCCAAAGGCGCGCCCTCTCCGCCAGCAGCTAGGTGTTTTTGGCGAAAATCGCTCAAGGTGATGATGCCGGTGCGGTAGGCTAAATGGTCGCCATCCCCTATCTGAAGCGTGGCGTTCGGATACTGAGATAATCTGTGGAGATGCTTTGGCGCGTGAAAGACGGTTTGCCCATGGCTGGCGATAAGGTCTACCTCTTCAGGCCGGACGTTCCATCGGCGCAGCGTGTCCAATAGGAGTGCAGCGTGTTTTTCGGCTACGACAACGTTGAGCAGTACCAGGTGTTGGAAGTCGATGTGTCGGCGGGCAAAGATAGCGCGAATTTCATCTCGAAAGGGGTCATCGAACGGGGCTGTTTCGAAATGGAGCACGCGCACTCGCGTACCTGGGCCCGCACCCTCTATGTCGCACAAGGCCATATCTAAGCCATCCAAAGAGGTGCCGGCCATCAGGCCTAAGATGGTGCGCCGAGGTTTTTGCGCCAATGCCGCCAGCTGGAGTACGTGCGTGCGCATCACTGAAGTTGTTGGGCGGCTTCTCGAAATTGTTGGGCCGCTTGGGCGTTGCCTAGGGCTTCGTATAGCTGCGCGCCCAGTTCATAGGCCGGTCGGAAGGCGGGAGCGATCTGCAGCAGGTTATTCAAGTGCTTGAGTGCCTCCGCCGTATTGCCCTGCTGCTGGGCGATGACGGCCAAATAGTAGTATGGCATGGGGGCCCCCGGCTCGAGTTGGACGGCGCGCTGAAATTGCTGCTTTGCCTGCTCCACTTGGCCTCGATTGAGCCAATATAAGCCTAAGATATTGTTAGCCATCTCTTCGGCAGGGTTGATCGACAGGGCCTTTTCCGCTGCCGCCTTAGCCTCCTCTGCTTGTCCGTTGTTGAGGTACGCCTGCGCCAAGCTCGACCAGGCCAGCTCGTTGTCGGGCACCTGTTCGACCTCTCGGCGGAAACGCTCGATGGCACCGTTCCAATCCCGCAGCTTGAGAGCTGCCGTGCCTAAGGCGCAGTTGCGCGTCGTGTCTTTCAAGATGGCCAAAATAGGAGCGCCGTCCACCTCAATAACGTGCACAGCATTGTCGGGCGGCCACAGACCGCGTCGGAGTGCATACCCGTTGATAAAGCGGGTGGGATATAGGGCATAGTCCCACGCGTCGTCGCAACGGCGCTCCCACTTGAGATATTTAAGCGATACTTTATCGCCGTATTTGGCCAAATATTTTTGCGCCGGATAGTACATGTTCGTGGCGATGACGACGATGTCTTTCATGTCGGGCCGCAAGATGCCTTGCTTTTCCATCCACTCAATGCCTTGGCGGATACTAATGCCCCAGTAGTCGGTCTCGTAGCGGCCGTAAGCACCTTTAACCCCGCCAGCAATGGGGTTAAAATACAGGTAGGAGATGCGGGGATAACGCACTAAGAAAGCAGCGGCATCGGCCAGCAATAAGGCGAGAGCTGCGCCCACTACATATTGCCCGACGCGCTTACCCGAGAATAGGCGCCACAGGTCGCTCCAAAACAGCGCGGCAGCTACCGCTACAGGTGGATAGGCAAACGTCAGGTGGCGCCAACCATCGTGCAAGGTAGCGTCTTTGTAAATGACATACGCCACGGGAAAAATCGCCGAAAACCACACTAAGGTCACCCAGAGCGGTTGATATCGGCGCAACAGTTGCGGCAAGAGGAGCAGGCTGCCGACGAAGCCCAACAAGACCGCTAACGGGATGGTCAGGGCTATCCATTTTACGGGGTAATGCCACGGCGTCAGGTTGGACTTGATGTTAGTGCCGTCGTACAGGACGCGAATGGCGATCTCCAGATCGGAAAACTTGGTCAAAGCCAGCCAAGGGTTGGTCAGCGGCGCCTGCAAAGCAAAGGGCCAAAACAGCAAGGCCAACGCATACCCCGCCGCCGCAGCTCCTACTACCGCGACGAGATAGGGCCGCACAACAGCCCTATTGGTCAGAGCGCTCCTGCCGTGCTTTAGCAGCAGAAACAAGCCGGCAAAGAGAAACAAGTAGGCGAAGTTGAGCAATCCGCCGGCGCGAACACTCAGCGAGATGCCTAAGCCTGCAACCAGCCCCACCCAATGCCGAGCAGAAGGGCGCGGCATCTGTTCCAACAGGGCCACCATGTGATAGAGGGTCAGCATGTAGCCGGCAGCAAAGGGGATGTCTTTAGGGTTCACCAAAGCATCGCCCATAAACCGCGGCGAACAAAACAGGAGCAGCAGCGCCACCAGGGCAGCCGGCCAACCGGCAATGCGCCGAGCCAACAGCGCCGCACAAACAATGGCTATCCAGCCCAACATCGCGCTAAACAGATGCCGCACGTGGTGATAGCCCATGTCCGACTCCTGGAAGCCCAATGCCTTGTTTACCACGCCAGTAGTAATTTCGAAAAAGCCGCCGTACAGATGCATATTTCCATCCGGCACGTAAAGCGCCGAGGTGTCGCGCCCTAGGGTGGCGTAATAGTTCAGCAACTTTTCGCAATAGGCGTTTTGGAACTTGTCGTCAGCGTTGATACCAGCTCCAAAGGATAAGGTGCCCAAGGCGACCAACCCTGCGGCAGCTATGCCCCAGAACCACCGGCGCCATTGGGCATCGCGAGGCGTATCGACAGGCGGGCGCTCCAGGAGATGGCGCGGCGCCGCAGGGGTAGACACTTTGGATGCGGAAGCGGTTCTCGGTCGGACGGGCTTAGAGGGCGATTGTTTTCGCGCTTTCGACATACGAGCAAGCTGTGCGGGATGGTCAAATGTCGGTGCAAGGTAATGACATTTGCCCGCATGCGCGTTATCTGAGCCTTAAAGCCCCTCGCTGCGGGCCCACCACCATACCAACACCGCCGCTAACAGCAACAACAGCAACAGCAATACTGCCGTCTCCGCCGATAGGAATGGAATAGGTCGACGCTGTCGGCGCCGACGCCGACGCGCCAGTTGAACTTCTAAGCGCTTCCATACCCGCTCCGGAGGCGCCTCATGGAGCTGTTGCTCCTGCTTTTGAAAAAACTCAAACAAATCCATCGCTTATTCCCGATAAACGCCTTTCGCTTTCAACAACTGCTGCAATTTAGCCCGCGCCAACAGCAGCTGCGACTTGCTGGTGTTGATGCTGATGCTGAGCATCTCGGCGATTTCGTGGTGCTTATACCCCTCCAATACGTACAGGTTGAACACCGTCCGATAGCCGGGCGGCAGCTGGGTGAGGAGGTCTAAGATTTCTTGGGCCGACATTTCCGCCTCAATGGAAAAGTCGTCGACAGCCTCTGCCGGTGGCGCGGCATCGCCGGGAAAGACCAGCAGCTTCGTCTTGCGCAGCAGCATGAGCGCTTCGTTGACCACGATGCGCCGCATCCACCCTTCGAAGCTGCCGCTCCCCTGATAGGTCTCTATCTGGGTGAAAATTTTGTAAAAGCCGCTCAGCAGGGCCTCCTCGGCGTCCTCGCGCGAGCTCAGGTAGCGCCGGCAGACGCTAAAGAGCATCGGCGCATAGCGGTCGTAGAGCCACCGCTGAGCCCTCGGGTCTTCGGCCTTGAGCCGTTCTAAGAGCGTGTGCGCGTCCATCTTTTTGCTAAGATACAGTAAAAATAAATAGCGTTGGGAAGCGATACGGCTGTTGAGGTGCGCGTTTGGGAGAGGGCCACTACCTTCGCACCCCGTTACAGAGATAAACGCGGCAGACAGGGCGCTCATGCTGGCTGCGAGCCCTTTCTGTAGGAGTTTATTCTTTCAAAAGTTTAAAAAAGGTTTCCGCGCTGTGGAATTAGTAGACGGTAAATACCGGTTGGCCGGCGGCATAGACCCCTTAGAGTTGTGCCGGCAGTACGGCACGCCGCTGTATGTGTACGACGCCGGCGTGATGGAGCGCCAATATCGGCGCCTCACTTCGGCCTTTTCCTATCCGCATGTGCGCATCCATTACGCTTGTAAGGCGCTGACCAACGTATCCGTCATGCGCCTGTTTCAGCGCTTAGGCGCTGGGCTGGATTGCGTGTCCATTCAAGAAGTGCATTTAGGACTTAGGGCCGGCTTTTCCCCTCAGGACATCCTGTATACGCCCAACTTTGCCGCTTTGGAGGAGTACGAGGAGGCTGCCCGCTTGGGTGTTCGCATCAACATCGACGCCATACCGATGTTGGAAAACTGGGGACTGCACCACACCGACATTCCCATATGCATTCGCATCAACCCTCACCTGATGGCCGGCGGCAACCAAAAAATTAGCGTAGGGCACATCGACTCTAAGTTTGGCATCAGCATCCACCAGCTGCCTCACGTGTTGCGCGTCGTAGAGAGCCAAGGGCTGCGCGTAGAGGGACTGCATATGCATACTGGATCCGACATCTTGGATGTGGATGTGTTTTTGCGCGGGGCTGAGATCTTGTTAGATGCTGCCCAAAAATTTCCCGACCTGCAGTTCATTGATTTGGGCAGCGGCTTTAAGGTGCCGTACAAACCCGACGACATCGAGACCGACGTAGAGGAGCTGGGCGAAAGACTCAGCCAGCGCTTTGCCGCCTTTTGCCAAGACTACGGACGCGACCTCACGCTCATGTTCGAGCCTGGAAAGTTTTTGGTCAGCGAGGCCGGCTATTTGTTTGCGCGTTGCACCTTAGTCAAGCAGACCACTTCTACTGTCTTCGTGGGGGTGGATACCGGCTTCAACCACCTCATCCGGCCGATGTTTTACGGCGCGTATCACCGCATCGTCAACGTGACGGAGCCTCACTTCAAACCGCGCATCTACACGGTGGTGGGCAACATTTGTGAGACGGACACCTTCGCTGCCGACCGCCGCATCCCAGAGGTGGTGGAGGGCGACATTTTGTGCTTTTTCAACGCCGGTGCTTACGGCTGGATGATGGCCTCCAACTACAACTCGCGGCCGCGCCCCGCTGAAGTGCTCCTCTACGGCGGAAAGGCCCATCTCATTCGCCGCCGAGAGACCTTAGAAGACCTGCTGGCCACCCAGATACCGCTAGAGGATTGGTAACCAACTCGCCCCTCTATACGTTGAACCGGAAATGCATGATGTCTCCATCTTGCACCACGTACTCCTTGCCTTCTATGGACATTTTGCCCGCTTCCTTCACCTTCGCCTCCGAGCCGTAGTGGATAAAATCGGCGTACTTGATGACTTCTGCACGGATGAAGCCCCGTTCAAAGTCCGAGTGGATGACGCCGGCCGCTTCGGGGGCCTTCGCCCCGCGGCGCACCGTCCAAGCGCGTACCTCCTTTTCGCCGGCAGTAAAGTAGGTGATAAGGTCGAGCAGGGCGTAGCAATGGCGGATGAGGGCGTTTCGGCCGGGCTCGCGCAGGCCCATCATCTCTAGAAAGGCGGCTTGTTCTTCGGGCGAGTCCATCTCGGCGATCTGCGCTTCGATATGGGCACAGATGAGGAGCACCTGAGCGTTTTCGGCCGCCACGGCAGCGCGCAAAGCCTCGGTGTGCGCGTTACCCGAGGCGATAGATGCCTCGTCGACGTTGCACACATAGAGGACGGGCTTTGCGGTAAGGAGGGAGAGCTCCTTCGCCAGCAGCCGACGCGCATCTTCGTCCAATTGGCCCAGCAGGGCGCGGACCGGCCGGCCGCTCTCCAAGTGCGCCTTGGCAGCTTGCAGGATTTCCAAGTTGCGCAGCTCCTCCTTATCGCCCGCTTTGGCAGCACGGCTGACGCGCTCCAAGCGCCGCTCCACCGTTTCCAAATCCTTGAGGCCCAGCTCCAAATCGATAACCTCTTTGTCGCGCACCGGATCGACGCTGCCGTCCACATGCACGATGTTCTCGTCGTCGAAACAGCGCACCACGTGCACAATGGCGTCCACTTCGCGGATGTTCGCCAAGAACTGGTTGCCCAAGCCCTCGCCTTTACTCGCCCCCTTGATAAGTCCGGCGATGTCCACGATTTCCACAGTGGTGGGCACCACCCGCTGTGGTTGTACTAATGCCGCCAACCGGTCGAGCCGCTCATCGGGCACCGCAATGACGCCTACGTTCGGATCCTTTGTGGCAAAGGGATAATTCGCCGCCAGCGCCTTTCCGCTGGTCAACGCATTGAAAAGCGTGGATTTGCCGACGTTGGGCAAACCGACAATGCCGCACTGGAGAGCCATGTCTGTATTGTTGGGTTAAGCTGCGCCCTTAGCGCACCAAAAAAACGGGCGCAAAGTTAGGGCTCCCGCACACAGAACAAATGCGCCGGCTAAAAAAGCACACCACGAAACCTATACCTAGGGCTTCACAGCGCTATTCTCGGTCATCACCTTTTGGGACACCAACCAAGGTCTTATCTCTCTTTTACAAATTTGATCCCTTGTCTTCCACTGCCGGATGCCTCGATTAACTCGACAAAATAAACCCCGGCCGGTAGATGGCCGATGCTTATCCGAAGCGGGGCTCTGTCGAATTTTTCGATACCTACCGTTTGCCCGTTCACATTATGTATGCGGACAAAGCCATTTTCAATATCCGTTACCACGGTTACAAATTCTTGGGCTGGATTAGGATAAATCCGCAGCCGTTCCGTCTTTATTGCGGCACTTGTTGTGTTGATTGTCTGACATGATGTGTCGGGTAGCCATTCCAACACGACAGAGGAATACGGCGCGAGCGTCCATGAACCTCTCACCAAATTTCCGTAAAGATCTCTGTAACAATTTTGGGGGAGCGATATAGAAACCGGACTGGCACCGCAATTGGTAAACAGCGGAAACTTTTCGGCAGGTTCAAGACAAATAGCTTCTATGGGAAACAGGTCTACATGGTCCAAATAGAAGATGTAGTCGCTATCGAAGCATCCGCTTAAGTGTAATTTTCCCTTCAGCGCTAATGCCGCTGGCTTGAAAACATAATAAAAGCGCTGGACCACTCCTCCCTTTATATCCACCTCGACCCCGCCAAAAACGATATCAGAATCCGCATCACCAGTGATGGAAAGGGAAAGCGTCTTTGGTACCGTTGAAAAAATATCAAACGAGACTGCGTAATAGGATGTGGGAGAGAGGTTTACAATTTCCGTATTGTTCTGAGAGTCGTAGAGCCTGCAGCTGACGGCGCTAGAGATACAGTTCGTTGAAATGATGTGGTCAAAGTAGGCTTTGAGCGCATAACTACCCATTGCAACGACTGTATCCCTGGTGATTTCCATATTAGATGGAAAGCCACTCCACCCCGCGATGTTATTTTTACTGAAGTCGGGGTTTCTAACCAAATTCCCAGGTGCAAGCGTGTCGATAATAGTACAATGGGCGTAGAGGGGCTCGTAAAAAATCCCGTTGCTGTCCTTGCCGAAGGCGCGCCATGCGTCTATGTCCATAGGTTTATCCAGGAACTGCCCGCCACCTAAGGTGGTTGCCCGCCTCACATAGAAGGGGAAACGATTCCTAAGGGTTATGTAGAAATTGAAGTCGGCCCAGCAGAAATCGAACGTAGCATTGTTGGGATTGCTGTTATAGAAGCCCAACTGCCGGTGAAAACTTTCGGAGAAAAACACATTGTTGTATATGTGGTATTTTCTATAGGTTTGAATATAGCTGTACAGGTCAAGGGTTCCGATGTTAAGGGAAGTTTCGCCACAGCGATAGAAGATGTTGTTTCGAACGAGCGCACGGGCAATGCCGGTGCTGGCTAAGCCCGACAAGCCGTTGACAATGGTATTGTTCTCGATCACCAGCGAGTCCGGAACAAAGTTGGGATTCACCAACCACGACGAACTGGTGCGGTGGTCGATATAAATAGAAGAGGCGGAGCCCATCGGAGCTACTCCGTCGTGGTTGCTAATGATGTTGCTGATGATGTTGTTTCGTATCTCCACCTGCTTCCATCCGTTGGGCGGGCTGTTCTTGGTTTGCAAGGTGTAATCGTAGTAGCGGTAGATGGCCCCGCAGTCGCTGTAGAGAATACAGCAGCTGTCTATGCAGTTGTTTTCTACAATGCCGTTATTGCTCACGCGGATGCCGTAATGCCCGCAGACGGCAATGCTGTTGCCCCGCACCACCGAATTGTGACCGACGGTGTTGATGCCAACCCCCGACTCATTGAACGTACCACACGGGAAATTGAGCCATTCCGCAGCGTTGACGATGGTACAGATGTTTCTCAAGATATTGTTCTCGACTACTGAAGCCGTGGTATTTTCTAACTTTACACCTGCCTTGTAAATATCTTCGAGCAAATTGTTGCTAAAGTTTATTTCGCTGCTTGTGCGCGGCGTGCAGTGCCCTTCGCTGTTTCGCAATTGGCGATTGGTGATGGCAAAAGGCATATGGTAAAACGCGCAATGGCGCACCGAAACTCGCTCACCGTTGTCAAAAAGCAAAACGCCTGCTATGGCTTGATAGCGAAAAACAATGTTACTCACGGTAATCGCGCGTTTGCCACTCGATGTGGTTTGTATGCCAAAATCATATACCGAAGCTTCCACATGGCTCGGCATGGCGTGGTGGTATGCCCACAGATACAATTCGCTGTTTGCCGTGTCCATGAAAAACTCACCCGGACCATCCAAGAAGTGAAGCTTATTGGAGAGAATGTACCCCCAACCCTGTTTAAAAACGCCGCCTTGAAAACTGACCGGCTCGCTAAGCATAATGGTTCCGGTCGTTGCATCGAATGCCGTAACCGAGCGAGTAGTTACCGTCCAATTGTCTTGCCGCAAAGAAATGTACGTATCCTTGAGGTCATGGGGATAGCCGATGAGTGAATTATCGCGAATCCATGAGGAAGAAATATTTGACGCTTGAGTTATAAGGTGGTACTGATTGTTGCCGGGCGAACGCGCTAGCATATGCAGCTGGCCGTCGACGAAAATAAAAGAGGGACGCCCAGTGTACGGTGTTTTGTAGATACTGCCTGAGTGCTGGGTCCATTGGCTGGCAATAGTTTGGCTACCCCATATCTCCGGCTTGGAACCAGCGCCGTAAGAAGCCACAACTATGCTGTCGCTGTTCAGTGT
Organism: Lewinellaceae bacterium; assembly: GCA_037445225.1. Lineage (GTDB taxonomy): Bacteria > Bacteroidota > Bacteroidia > Chitinophagales > Saprospiraceae > M3007. The sequence goes on from JBBIKW010000005.1 coordinate 26,213, forward strand.
CAACGTCCCCCTGAACACGTCGCCTGCCCTTAACAAAATGGAGTCCCCGGGCTTGTATCCGTTAAAGTTACTGGCATACGCCAATGTGCGCCATGCGGCTGTAGGACTGGTGCCGGCATGAGCATCATCGCCGCTGTTGCTGAGGTAATACGCGGTTTGAGTGCTTGCTGCACTTATGCAAAAAATACCCCAAAGGCTCCCTGAAAAAAAGAGGTACCCTATTCTTTTCATATGCGACACCCGTTGTTGCAAAGCGATGATTTATCGGCATTGTTGCAGAAATGCCTATTGTTTGTTCATATACCTGGAAGTTCTCCCGACGTTACACTCGGCATGCTCGGTTATCCTTCTTCTGGTGCTTCGCAGGGCGTTTTGGTCTTATAAGTCCAGGCGCTTGGGGTTAGGGTAAGACCCTAAGGCGAGCCCTCTTTAACAACTTATTTTTGAGCGTGCTCCGCTTTGACATAAACCTTAGCCGGCTAAGCAGCCTCTATCGGGCATTCTGTGCTTGGTTGATGGTGTACTCGAGTCTTTCCGAGGAAAGATTCTTAGGTTTAAATGAGCGCCGAGGAGTATGGCGCGCTCCTGATTTTTTCACCACAAACTCATGCACCAATGAAGCTGCTTCTTCCGATTACACTGGGTTCTTTTCTCCTGTTGACGGCTTGTGATACGACCCTCACTGGGGCTATCGACGCAGCGCTACACGTCAACCTCTTAGCAAAGAAGATAGAGCAGCACTTAAGAGATAGCTACGTGGGCTGCCAATTCGGCATCTGTCACAACGGCAAAGTCAAGGCATTTGGAGCCAGCGGCGACGCCCGCTCGTCTCACGAGACTAGCCCTCGAAAAAAGAATGACCTAGCCAGCGTAGGCAAGACGGTTGCCCCAGCAGCCTTGTTGCACGCCTTGAATGGGAGAGCGCTAAAGGAGACCGACACTATAGCACCTTACTTGCCCTCCTGAGGAGCGATGCAACTACAACGCCTTTCCCTGCAAATGCCTCTGCTGCGCAAACAGCAAATGTAGCAAAAAGCAAGCCTCCATGCCTACATAAGACCCGTGTTTTGACAAAGTACCGAGATACTCGGACATGGCCTGTAAGCCTACCATGACCTATCCCAGCCTGGGTTATCAGTTCCCTGAAGACGGAGCTAGGAGCTCGGATTTTGGCAACGTGACCCTCACCAACGCAGAAATAGGTTGGCACATGAGCTCTCTGCAGATGACCAACATCCTCGCCTCGCTGCACGACAAGGCGGCCATCATTTCGCAAAACTTAGCCGACAAGATGGGGGAGGAGCACTAGGGCTACAATGCCAACGCCAACGCAAATGCAGGACGCTGTAAGGGAGGGCGCTCTATCCAGGGAAAAAACCAGACGGGACAAAATGGGAGAGGTGGCAGAGTCCTCACTACCCTTCCCAAAAGCGGTCTGCGAATAGAGCTCATCGTAAACGCCCAATATCGGCGCAATAAGAATGACGAAAATCCCTTGAACACTGTATTGAAAGTCTACGACAAACGGCATAAGTAAAAGTTTTCTCCACGGAAAAAGGGCATGTCACTCTCGACTGAAGACAACATGCCCTTTTTTAAATCTGCAGACCACCGCTAGAGATCCTTTCGACAGAAAATACGCAGGCTCCCCCACAAGGGCAAGACGACCCAAATGGTTAAGACCGCCATAGAGAGTCCTATCCCCAAAGAGGAGCTAAAGAAATGCTGAAAAAGCGCTCCGGTATACCCCATCAGAGCCGCCGCATCGAGGTGCAAAAGCATGGCGATGCGGGCTAAGTCGACTGGGTTGAGAAAAGCCAAAGCGATGACGACTTTTTCTAAAGGGTATTCGCTAAAGGCGAATACGCCCATCAGCACTAAGCCGTCGTATAAGATGGTGCAAAAAAACCACAACAGCAGCGCCAGACCAATGCCGCGCGCTTTGTCGCGCGTGCGCACTGCGGCTAAAAAGGCCAAAGAGGTAAACACTAAGGTCAGTACTGTCCCACCGCTTATCAGCAATAGACCGCGCATAGAACCGTCGTAGAGGAGTACCGGCACGCCCATGCCGACCAAAAAAGCGACGCACAGCGACAGCGCCACGCCCAAGTACAATCCCAACAACACTGTAGAGCGGTGAAGCGGTTGGGCCAACAACAGCTCCATAAACTCGTAGCCGTTATAGACGTGTATCGTCGCGAACACTATACTTATCAAGGGAAGCGCAATGAGCATAATGTTCAGCAAGCTGGCCATGCCCTTTATAGGGTCGTCCTCCAAGTTAAAGAAACTCATTGACACGACCACCCAGAAAAGGGTGTATACCAACACGAAGCGATTGCGCAAGATGTCGTATACGGTGTACCGAACAATTTTTAGCGTCGAGTTCATGGCAAGTAGAGAGCTGCTCTCAGAAAAATACGGATGCGCTGAGGTAGGCGCGTGCTTTTGCACGCAAGAAGCCGTTGCCTAAATGCTGCCAGATAGGCGGTTGCCAGGCGACACCGACAGCCCATCGGTTTCTGAAAATATCCAAACCCAAATGCCCCCACAGGCTCCAACCGCCAGTATCGTGTACCCGCGCCCCTTGGTCTTGGTCTTCAGCAGCCCATTCATAGGCAACCCCTGCAGTGGGCAACCAGCGCACGGATTGGGTGGCGGTTTGGTAGAAAAAGCGCCCACTGCTGTTGAGGCGGTGGCCGAAGCGATAGCCCACACGGTTTTCCTGAGTGAGGCGGAACAGAACATCGGCGGCAAATCCCCATCTCTCATGGCGTATGTTATACATGGCGCTCAGCAATCCGTCAGGAGCACCTGTTCCGGGCTGTAGATTGGGGTGAACACCTCGGTCAATAAGAGACCGGTCGAACCGTCCGGTAGGCAGTTTCACGCCTCCGCCCAACCACATTTGTTGCCTACAGGAAAGCCTTTCCCCCCAGGACCATTCCCAAAGGCGGTAGTTGGCCAGCAATACGGCATCGCCTAACCCTTGGCTAACGGTGCGCTGCTCTCCCAACGTCTGGGTGAAATAATTCACCGGCAAGAGGCCCACTACTTGTAGGCGCTGACGCCACAAGAGCTGGCCCCACACCTCTGCACTATGAAAGTGTTCGATAGAAAACAGTCCATTGTGGTGATCCGAAGAGAAGCTGCGATACCACCAGCGCATGCCAGCAGCGTGGCGCCGGTATTGAGGTAGAGAATTAAGGAAATTTCCGCCAAGCGAGCACCCGCATCGATCGCAGGCGCGAGCGAAGAGTGCGTTGAGCAAGATAGCACAAAAAAATGCAAGGGACCTCATGGGATGGCGTGAGTTATGCTCCTGATTGTAGCTGGCGAGTACGCTCCAGCTCGAGAGCCTTAGGAAACAGAATGTTATTTTCTAGATGCACGTGCTGGCGCAAGTCTTCATCCAACTCGCGCAGTTTGGCAAAGGCGATCCGATAAGTAGTGCAGGAATCCTCCGGTAGCGTAAAGTCAGCCGTGTATTGGCGCAGCGCTTCCAACATTTCAGCAGCATTTTCGTGTTCGAGCTCCATCACCGAGATGGGGTTTTTGGCCGTGAGGAACGGCGGTCGTTGGTATTCAGCCGAGCGACACAGCGATATCACATAGGGAAAGAGCACGTGCTCTTCCTTTTCTAAATGGCTCATCAGCTCCTCAGATAGCTGCTGCACTAATTTCTCTACGATGCGGAGTTCCGGGTGGCGTTTGCCGTGCACGCGGGCGATTTTTTCCGTGTACTCCAACAAGATGGGTAAGTTTTCGCGCAGATAGCGGTGATGCACCTGTACGATGTACTCTGCCAGAAAGTCGGCAGACCAATGGTTGGGATTGTGCGCCGGCGAGAGGCCACTCTCGCCCAATCGCTCCAGTTCAGAGCACAGTTGTTCACAGTCGATACCTTGCTGGCTACAGGCCTCTTCAAGGGTGCGCTTGCCGCCGCAGCAAAAATCGATGCCGTAGCGGCGCAACACATCTGCAGCGCGGTAGTCCTCCGCGACCAATTGACCGACTAGCATATGGGGTGCTACTTTTTTCATAGGTATACGTTTTTTTGCATGAGATAAGCAATTGCCCGGCCCAAGCGCTCTTGGCCGGTTTCGGCTTTTAATTCGGACAGGGCTTTATAAAAGACGACCCGCCCCTCTACCAAATACAAGACATGGGTGGCCAGCTCGTCTAAATCGCTCATAATGTGAGAGGTGATGATAAAAAGACGCCCCTCCTGTCGTTCTCGCGTGATCTTTTCCTTTAGGGTCTCTGCCGAAAGCGGATCCAAGCCGGCCGTAGGCTCGTCTAAGATGAGTATCGGCGGCCGAAACAGAAAGGCCAACGCTGCGCTGACTTTTTGGCGCGTTCCCCCCGACAGGGTGCGCATGGGCTTATTGAAGATGTCGGGGAGCCGATATGCCTCCAAGAGTTCTTCGTCGAGCGCCGCAGCATTGCTGCGCAGGTCGCGCATCAAGTCGAAGAGGTGTCCGACGAGCATGTTGTCTGGATAGCGTCCGACCTGAGGCATATAGCCCAAGTGGCGGCGGTAATGGGCATCATTGTCTATAGAAATGCCGTTGACCGCTATGGTTCCGCTGTCGGGGCGCACCAGCCCTAAGATGCATTTGATAAGGGTCGTTTTACCCGAACCGTTCGGACCGACAACGGCCACCGCCTGCCCTTCCTCGCCGTAGAGGCTTGCAGCGTTGAGAACACAAAGACGACCGAAACGTTTGCTAATAGCTTGAACCAACAGCATAGAAGGGTTTCATTCGCGGTGAAGCATCTTGCAGGTTGTCGGGGTTTAGGCTAGGAATGGCGCGTTCGGCGCGTTCGAGCAACAGTACGCCAAAGCTGCGCCAGAACATCATGGCATACGGCATCTGCTCTGAGATGAGCGCAAACAGGCTGACCGGTCGATGCGGTACATCGCCAATGCCGTCGCGGTTGAGGTCGTAGCCGTCGTATTGACTCCAGTAGTTTTTCTCGAAGGTGTTGAAGACCCTCTGACTGTTTGTTGCAATGTCGAAGGTGTTGCCCACAAAGTTGTTGTCGCGAAAGGTGTTGTTCTCGCAGCTCGCCTGCAGCCGAACGGCCCAACCGTTTCGGCGGAAGTCGTTGCGCTCCAATCGACTTCGGGTACAACCTTCCATGAAAACGGCCACAGTGTTGTTTTCGAAGCAGTTGTCGGAGATATCGCTGCGCTGGATATCCTTCAGCAGCATGCCATAAGCGGAGGCTCCGATGTTATGGGCAAAGGTGTTGTGGCGCATCAGCACCTCGCGCGTATACATGACGGCCACACCGGCGCCGTTATGAGTAAATACGTTGTGGGAGTAAGCGTCGTGGTGCGAAAACATGAAGTGCAATCCATAGCGCACGTTGTGTGTGCTGGTATTGCGCTCGATGCGCGAGTGGGTCACAAATTCGAAGTAGATGCCATCGCGATGCCCTTGAACGCGATTGTCGGCAATGACGATGCTGTCGCATTTCCAGGCATGGATGCCGTTACCCGAGGTTTGTTCTACCTCTCCGTGCGCTCTTAATCGATTGTCGGTTACTCGACAGTGCTTACAGTTCGATAAGTAAATGCCGAAATAATTATCCTCGAGGAGATTATGGAAGATGCGCACATGTTGGGCGTCATACACCTTTATACCCGCCAAGTCCTCCAGCGAGCCGGCACCCGAACGAACGATGCGAAAGCCGCTGATGGCCACCTGAGCGGCGCGCACACTGATGGGCTGGCGCCGATACTCACCGTCGATAGTTGGCCACCCCTCGCCGCGCAATACCAGCGGGCGGTCTACGACGACAGCCTCTCGATAAACACCAGAGCGCACTAACACCGTGTCGTGAGGAGCGGCCTGCGCGATGGCATCGCCGATACGGCTCAGGGCAGAACCCGGAGCGACGGTCCACGTGCGCCCCAAAAGAGGGCCGCCCTCCAACAGGAGAAGGGCCAGGAGCCATGCGCCGAGGCTGTTTCTTTTCCCTTGTGACCGTTGAGTTCCCATAGTTCACTCCTGCATGAAGAGCTCTCTTACCGCTTTCCACAAAAGCACTTTACCGCTACTTTCGACCGCAGCTTTCTCCGCCGCGGCGCGATCGGCAAAAGCTGCCACCTGAGAAGCCATGGGCGTGCGCAGCGCAGGACTGTGTACAAACACCGCTTGCTCTATGGCTATGAGCCGCCCCGCCTGGACAAAATCGGCGACCCAACGACCAGCAATTTCTCCAGCATCCATCCCCCGACCTTCTTCAAAGCGGACCATGCAATTGACGTCATCGAAAAAGTAGACCTTGCCTTTTTGGGTAACAATCTCTGCTCCGTACCGGCGGTCCGATAGCGACATTCTACAGAGGGCACACTCCCCTCGTCCATACGGAATGGGTTGCGGCTCCGTGCCGGTGCAACTGCTCCAAAGCAACAACATACCTACGAGTCCAGCGGCAGCAACCGGAGTGGAAACTCTCTTGATGCGGCGATAGCGCCACCACTCCCACCCCACGACACCTATACTCAGTACCGTAACGCAAATCAGCACCCACCCGCCCTTGTCGGGCAGGGACCAGGCCTCGAAGTTGAGCAGCTTTTTGTATCCAATTACCGGAGGCTGATAGGCCATCCCAGGGATTACAATCGGAGCGGTAGGATCCAGGTTGTGCCCATACTCATATCCCCAACGCCAGAAATCGTATAGAGCTAAACCATCTGCCACCAGCAACATTGCCACATAAACGGCAGCCGCCCACCACCGGCCGACAAGCGCCAATACCAAGCACACTACCGCTAATCCGACGATGATCTTTCCCAAATATTGAAACTCGGGAAACATCTCTACACTAATAGCGCGCATGCCGATGTAGTGGTTTAGCGCACTGATGACCTTAACGTCGCCCGTCAAGGTATCGTGCCAAATTTTCATCTCTAAGCCTTCCGGATATTGCGGCGCCGTAAGATAAATCCTCCAAATGGGCACCTGCAGAAGAATAAGTAGGGATAGTGCTCCAGCGGCCAAAGCAACGCGGGAAAAAAGAGAAAGAGTAAACATAGCTGTGGCGTTTTTAAGAAAGCATAGCGCTCGCCTGCCTCGTATAGCCGAATGGCGCTACTCGGGCAGGAGCACTTCGTCAATCACGTGAACGATGCCGTTGGAAGCCGGAAGGGAAGCGATAATGTTAGCCTTTCCGTTGACCTTGACCTTTCCGTCTTGAACGGTGAGCACCACATTTTTCAGGTTTACCTGGTTGAGTCGCTGCCCGTCGCGCATCTGATGGGCGCGTATGACGCCGACATAGGTATGGTATTCTAAGATATCGGAAAGAATAGCCTTATTTTCGGGCTTGAGCAGGCTTTCCACCGTGCCGGGAGGCAATTTAGCAAAGGCCGCGTTGGTAGGGGCAAAGACGGTAAACGGCCCAGGATTGGAGAGCGCGTCTACTAATCCTGCCGCTTTAACTGCCTCCACCAACGTGGTGTGATCGGGCGAGCTCATGGCCACCTGAACGACATTGCGCTTAGAGATGTCGTCGGGAACAGCGGAGACTCCCACGGTCGAAGGTGCCGGTGGGTGCTGCATCGATGCAGCGCCCGACTCCTGAGTGCCGCCACCACAATTCCAAAACCATGAGCTCAGCAGCGCCAAAGCAATACCATAAAATTGCGTTTTCATGATCGTTGCATTTTTAATGTTTTGGAAGAATAAGAATATTAATGGGGCAGTATTAGGGTAGGCGGCCCCTCCTAGCGCTGTCGATCGCACGAGGCCCGCCTACCCAGACCGTCTTATTGAGGTACTTTCGGAGAACCAGTACCGTACTTGAGCGGCACGTTCGCTCCCGGTGCCGACACGCGCAAATAACCTTGCATCTCTTGGTGCAGGGCCGAACAGAAGTCTGTGCAGTAGAAGGGGAAAATCCCCACGCGATCGGGTTTGAACAGGAGCGTCTGCGTTTCGCCCGGCATGATGAGAATTTCTGCCGTGTTGGCTCCTTTAATGGCAAAGCCGTGCGGAATGTCCCAGTCCTGCTCGAGGTTGGTAACGTGGAAGTACACTTCATCGCCCAACCTCACGCCCTCGATGTTGTCGGGAGTGAGATGCGACCGAATAGCCGTCATATACACGTGTACCTTGTTGCCTTCGCGCACCACCTTGGCTTCATGCTCGCCCTTAGCTACATAGGGATGTGCGTTCTCCTCCAAGGGATAAATCTTCGCCGACTTGTCCTTAATTAGGCTGGCGGGGACAGCGTTGGCGTAGTGCGGCTCGCCAATGGTTGGAAAGTCCAGCAGTAGCTTCATCTTTTCACCGCTGATGTCGTACAGCTGGGCCGACTGCGCCAACTCAGGGCCTGTAGGTAGATAGCGATCCTTTGTAATCTTGTTGTAAGCAATGACGTACTTGCCGTGAGGCTTGCGCGTATCTCCGCCCGGCACGCACAGGTGACCGATGGAGTAGTACGTGGGAACTCGGTCGACCACTTCCAAGGTTTTCAGGTTCCACTTTACAATCTCGGAAGACACGAAGAACGACGTGTAGGCATTTCCATTGGCGTCGAACTCCGTATGCAGTGGCCCGAGCCCCGGCTTTTTCACCTCGCCGTGTAGCACCGCCTCGTATTTCAGTACGGGAATGCCGTCGTATTCGCCATCGAAGTTACCCTCGGCGATGGCCTTTTGCATCTTGCTAAAGGAGAAGACGGGAATGACTGCAGCCAGCTTGCCAGAGCCTACGATGTACTCGCCCGAAGGGTCTACGTCGCAACCGTGCGGGCTCTTGGGACAGGGAATGAAGTAGACGAAGTCCTTCAATACCTTCGGGTCAAGAACAATGACTTGGTCTTCCCATTGGGTAGTGGCCATGTGCTTCTTCTCATCGTAAATGTTATGGGCATAGTGCACCTTCTTGACCATGCCCTTCCCCGCGCGAGCGTATTCCTCCGCCTTCTTCCAGTTGATGGCCACGATGAAGTCCTTGTCGTTTTGCGAAGCGTTGACTTCTAACAGCGTATTAGCGCGCTCGGAGTTGTAGCAGGAGAAGAAGAACCAGTCGTGACTGGGCCCCTTTCCCGCCCGACTTAAGTCGAGATTAATCCCCGGCAGCAGCACCTGAAACGCTAAGTTCATCCGACCACTCTGCGGATCGATGCCGATGAAGGAAGCTGTGCCGCGGAAGTTCTCTTTGTACGTTTCGATAGACACGTCGGGCTGGTTGTCCAATGGAACAGAGAACCGCGTACCGGCAACAATATACTCGCTGTTTTCTGTAATGAATGGCGAGGAGTGGTTGCCAGCGGAGTTGGGCAGCTCCAGAATTTCTACTGTTCGAAACGTGCGCAAGTCAATGCGGGCCACCCGCGGCGTGTTGTTGGCATTGGCAAACATCCAACGGCCGTCTTGCTCACCGTCGGTGAGCGACATAGCGATGTGGTGTTGGTCGTCCCACGGCACAAAACCGTGCGATGTCATTAGCAGGGCCTTCGTCTCTTCGCTGTAGCCGTAGCCGTTTTCCGGAAAAACGGAAAACACTGGAATGATCTTGATTAGTCGTCCCGAAGGCAAACCGTAGACCGAGATCTGCCCATTAAAACCACCCGAGACGAAATTGTAGAACTCATCGTAAGTGCCTGGAGCAACGTAAACTTTCTGGGCCGCATCCGCCGCCGAAGCACCCGCTGCTCCTTTCGTCTTGCATTGCCATAGGGCAAGGATGATAAGACCGGATACCAAAATAAATCCAACGATCTTCTTCATAAACACGGTGTTTAGTTGAGTGAAAGGTTTAAGAAATGCGCCCTTCAACGCTCGCCGTCGTTGTAGCGCATGAATTCCAAGATGTCGCGCGCGTCGCCAATCGAGACGTTCTGATTCGGCATGCGCGTCAGACACAGTTCCAGCAACTTTTGGGCTTCTGGGTCGCGCTCCAACATGATATCGACGTTGGTAATCATGTTCATGATCCACTCCGGTCGCCGTTTCCTAGTCACGTCTTTCCAACCCGGCCCGACGATGCGCGTGTCGTCCAACTTGTGACAAGCCGCGCATTTCATGTCATATATGGCCTTGCCCCGCGAGACCCGTTCCGCCTCTAAAGGCGTTTTGAGTTCTACGTACTTCACTTCGCCGATGCCTTTGCCCTCCCGGATCATCTGCTCTTCTGGGCTCGCGGCAGAAGTTTCGCCTTCCTCTTTCGTCGGCGTATTACTCCCCCCGCATCCAAACCACCCGATTATGCCAGTGAAGAATACAGAAAAAACAATGCTCTTTTTCATGGTCCCAGCATTTCTGTTTTAGGTGAAAAAATCCGGTTCACATCGCAATGGTACACCCATGAGCGCCGAGACAACCATGACTCGCGTCACAGTCACCGCTGATTTTAAGGAATCTGTAGGATCGCGACTGGAGGAATGAAGCAACCGACCACCCTGCTGCATTGGACGAAACAGCAGCCTACTCCTACTGTTAAAATTTTAACACTTTGCCCTGCCTTTGGATCTAGTCGAAATCGGTCTATGGATTACTCATCGACTACAAAATCGATATGATTAATTTATTTTTACTACAAAAAACAAATATTTAGTATTTAAAAAAGTTTTAATAGAATAATATTTCAAACCGCTTCTTTAATGCATATAAGTCGCGGAGCCGTTTTGTGAGGGCCTTAACATAAAATTTGCACGACACTTTAACTTTTTTTTAACGATATGCCTACTTTTGCTGCACTTTTGGGCAAGCCAAAGGGCTTGCTATAACAACATAAAATAAAGATGCGATTGTATGGCCTTTGCCGGCAAACCACGCGTATCGGTCTTGATTCCCACTTACAATGAAGAGGAAGCGCTGCCGTACGTTTTAGCCACCATCCCTAAGCAGTGGGTACGCGAGATGATCGTTTGTGACAACGGCTCTACCGACCGCACAGCGGAAATATCCCGGTTGATGGGGGCAAAGGTTGTTCGGAGTTCGCGGCGGGGTTATGGGTCTGCTTGCTTGGCGGGCATGGCGTATCTGAAACAATTGCCGAAAGAAGAGCAGCCTGAAGTTGTTGCGTTTTTGGACGGCGATTTTTCCGACGATCCCAACGACCTGCCCAAAGTGATCATGCCGATACTGGACGGAAGTCAAGATCTGGTAATTGGTTCGCGCGCCTTAGGTGAGAGAGAGCCTGGATCGATGACGTGGCCGCAGCGTTTTGGCAATTGGTTAGCACCTCTACTCATCTACTGGTTCTTCGGGCAGCGCTTTAGCGACTTAGGGCCCTTTCGAGCTATCCGATGGAACTGCCTCCAACGATTAGATATGCGCGATCCGAACTACGGATGGACGGTAGAGATGCAGATTAAGGCCGCCTTGCACCGCCTGCGATGCGCTGAAGTGCCGGTGTCTCATCGAAAGCGCATTGCCGGCCGCAGCAAAGTGTCGGGAACGGTGCGCGGAGTTATCCTCGCGGGATGGAAAATCCTCTTTCTTATTCTTAAATACTATTTTCAACATCGCCGACAACACCCTCTGAATACTTCTGACACACGCAAAATCTAAAACGAATCGCCCAATATGTTTGGACTTCAAGCCCTGTTCGATGCGCTGCGCTATCAAGCCTTTGTAGACTTCGGCTATTTGATGCTCCTGGTCTACTTCTTGGCCATGAGTGGCGTCACCCTGTACGCTCTGCTGCAGGTACACCTTCTCTTCTTGTACAAGAAGTATCACAAGGAGCACCCCGTCATCGAGTACCGAAAATACGATGCGGACGACCCGAACTTGCCCTTTGTGACAGTGCAGCTGCCCATGTACAACGAGCGATATGTAGCCGAACGCATCATCGACTGCGTAGCGGCGCAGGAGTATCCAAAAGATAAGTTTGAGATCCACGTCTTAGACGACTCCACTGACGACACGGTCGATATTGTAGCGCGGAAGGTAGCCGAACTGCGCGCCCAAGGGTATCAGATCGAACACATCCATCGCACCAATCGGCAAGGATACAAGGCAGGGGCTTTGCAAGAAGCGATGCCCCGTGCGCGCGGTGAATTCATCGCCATCTTCGACGCCGACTTTACGCCGCGGCCCGACTTTTTGCGCACAACGATGCCCTATTTCGAGGATCCTCAGGTGGGCATTGTCCAAACTCGCTGGGAGCACCTCAATGCAGACTACAGCATGCTCACCAAGCTGCAGGCGCTCCAGCTCAACGTCCACTTCACCGTAGAGCAAGCCGGTCGCTCTTACGGCAATCTGCTGCTCCAATTCAACGGCACGGCCGGTGTATGGCGCAAGAAAGTCATCGAAGAGGCCGGTGGTTGGCAAAGCGACACGCTGACAGAAGACCTCGACCTCAGCTTCCGCGCCCAAATCATGGGTTATCGCATCAAGTACTTGGAAAAATTGGGCAGCCCAGCCGAATTGCCCGTAGACATGAACGCGTTGAAAGGGCAGCAGTTCCGCTGGAACAAGGGCGGCGCTCAGAACGCCCGAAAGCTGATCAAGCTGGTGTGGAATGCGCGCACGCTCAAGCCCATTCAAAAAGTACACGCCATCAGCCAATTACTGGCCTATGGCGTATTTCTGTGGGTCTTCATCGCAGCGGTTAGCAGCATTCCGCTGTCGTTTGCTTTCAGCGAGCTGGGCATCTCCACACACTTCCTCTCTTTCTCTGTCTTAGGGTTGTTCGCTGTGGCGGCGATTTCCTACACGGCTAATGTTACGGCAGCCCTCCATCGCCAAGCACCGCCCTCGTTTTGGGAAAAGGTGCGCTTTTTCGGACTCTTCCTCTCTTTCTTACCCGTATCGATGGGACTGTCGCTCTACAATGCCATCGCCGTCGTCGAAGGGCTGCGCGGAAAAGTATCCGCCTTTGTGCGCACGCCCAAGTATGGCGTTACGGGTAGCCGAACGCCGCTGCGTCAGGCCGCTTACATGGCGCGCAAGATTTCTTGGGTCACTTATGCGGAAGGCGCCATGGCACTGGTATTTCTTACTGCGGCCCTCGCCGGCATTCGAACGGGCAACCACGCCTTCGTCCTGTTCCACTCTATGCTGGCCTTTGGCTTCGCTACCATTTGCTTTTACTCGATAAAGCACCTGCGCTTCGACTGAACCCAAGCAACATATTTCAAAGCCCTGCCCTTGCTCCGCGCAGTGCAGGGCTTTTTGCTTTTTCGGCATCTCTCTCGTCTTTTTCGCCTACTCTGCTAGCTCCGCCCGATAAACGATGAAGTTCGTTTTGCCTTGCCAGGGAAAAGCGTGCACTTTCTCGCGGTAGTAGCAGCGCACCACCTTACCCTCCAACTGCTGCAGCTTCCGATAGACCTCCGTGCTGCCTACGGAAAAATCCCAAACGCTTTGCTTCGACATCATGACACTGCCGGTGAGGTGTAGCTGCCCTTCGTAGGTCTTGAACAATACGCCTTGACGGGCTACCTTCACTAAGGTGCCTGTTCGTGAACCGTCGCTCACCGTATAGTTGCGGTAGAAATAATAGCCCGCCCCGAAGAGCACAGCGACGGCCAAAATAAGCCAAAGGCTGCGGCGAAGCCATTTGCCGGCTTGTTGCTGAATAGAGGAGACGCGCATAATCTTGCTGAGATGTTAAACGATGGAGGTATCGCCTCAAACGGATCGGTGGGCAAACCTACGCGAAGGTAGGTTGCTGCGCACAATTTCGCTCTCGCGTTTATGTTTCAACCCAGTGAACTTAACTACTCCATCGGGCAGCCGCTTGGCGGAGGAGTTCGGCGAAATCGCCGCGCTGGGGTTTCTTGTTGGCAAAGCGGTTGGGCGGATAGATGCTGTGTTGGGCATAGCTAGCAGCAAACAACTCGAAGCGCTGACGCGCCACGTAATTCGCCATGCCGGGCCGTGCTCGACAGGCGCGCAACGCGGCGATATCGAGCGCCGCGTGCGCTACCATGCTCTCTCCAAAGCCCGCCTCGCAAAGCACATAGCCTTCGTAGTGCACAATCTTTGACCCTCCGTCCGCACTGGCAAAAGGGATGTCGATATTGGCGATACCTGCCGAATTGGCCGAGACTACGTAGGCGATATTTTCAATAGCGCGCGACAGCTTCGCCACATTTTTGGGCGTCAACTGGAGGCTGCCGACTTCTGAAGTGGAATGCAAAAAAACCTCTGCTCCGCGCATGAGCAAACACCGGGCAATCTCCGGATAAAGGATTTCTTCGCTAGCGATGCAGGCCAACCGCCCAATTTCCGTGTTGGCCACCGGAAAAACCGCCTCTAAGCCGTAAATGTCTAAATATCGGTCCCACACGTCGTGTGGCGTAGGGGCAAAAACGCTGTTTAGGCGGCGATAATTCAGCAGGCGTTCTCCTTGAGGCGAAAACACAAAGCTGCTCTGAAAGTAAAGGTCGGGAAAATGTTCGTCCACTTCGTAGGCATTGCCCGACAAGAACACTTGCTGGCGGCGCGCAGTGCCTGCCAACACCTCCCACAGCGGGTCGTCGGGTTGCAAACAGGCCTTCTGCTGCCAAGTGGCGATGTCTTCGCCCATCGGAAATCCCGTCAAGAAATACTCCGGCAGCACGACCAGTCGGAGATCAGGGCCGATAAAGCGCTTGGAGGCGGCGATTTGTTGTTCGATGCGTTCGGCATTGCGCTGCATCTGCTCGCGCGCCTCGGCGGGGCTTTTCGCCGCATTGACAGAAAAGCATGTGGTCTGCAGCGCAAGGGCTCTGTACGTCGTCATACCGCTATTTTTTCAAAAACCGACAGACCAAGCGATTGAACCGCTTCGGTTGATCCAGATTGCTCAGGTGCCCCGCCCCTGGAATGATCTGCAGCTGCGCTTTGGGCACCTTTTGAGCGATCAGGCGAGCGATGCGTTGGATGCTTTCCTCATCCCGCTTGCCCACCAACACCAATACAGGAACCTGTATGCTGTCTAAGCGCAACAAGGTAGACGGCTCGCCATATCGCGGAGCTGCGGCGGGATTGACCAACTGGTCACCGTTGTAGGAGGACACCATCTGGGCCAAAAGCGCTTGATGGGCCGCCGATGGCCGCTGCAGCTGCAGGAGCGGATTGCTCAGCCAGAGGCGCTGGGTCTCGGCGTTCCAACCCCGCTGCGCTACCGCGCCGAACACCTGTCTCAAAGCACTAAAGAGGGCCGGCGTGTAGTCGGTAAAGCCGTCTAAGTTGGGGTCGGCAGCCACCACTTTAGCGACGCGCTGTGGATAACGCACGGCAAAGTTGAGCGCTATGTTGGCGCCCATGGAAAGACCAACCAGATGTGCCTGCGCTATGCCCAAGTGGTCGAGCAAAGCGAGCAAATCTGCCGCCGGGTCGTGCGCTGAAGTAACGCGCGACGATCGGCCAAACCCGCGCACGTCGTAGCGCACGGTGCGGTAACGCTTCTTCAGGGCCACCCATTGAGGTGCCCACATGCGGCCGTCCAGAGTAAACCCGTGGATGAACACCAAGGGGTGACCATCGCCCGAGACCTCGTAGTAGATGCGCCCACCATCTACCGACACGTATGCCCTTGAGCTGTCGAGTTGCCCCCAAGCAGTGACCCACATCAAAACCGTACATACCCACAGCGCTACTACCTTTTTCATGTGCGGACACTTTTAGAACTCCTCTAGTCGCGTCAGACAGCTATCCAAAAACCGAAGCACGCGCTGCATTTCGTCGCGGTCGAAGTGTTCGAACAGCTGCTCGTTGAGCTGGAGGCGCATGGGTTGGAGCGACTCAACCAGCGCGCGCCCGCTCTTAGATAACTCCAGCCGCTTGCGTCGATGGTCGTTGCGGTCTTTCACTTGCTCTATCAGCCCTTTTTCCATGAGCACGTTGAGCAGTTTGGTCACATTGGGGCGCGACACATCCAAGCTGCGCGCAATCTCTGAGGCGAGCATCGGCTTTCGGTGTTTTTCGCGGCTGAAAAAGGCTAAGTTGGGGTCTTTAGCCAAATGCAGCAAAATCAACCATTGCTGGGCCGAAATACCTAACTCTTGGCATATTTTATCGCGTCGGCGTTTGAGCGCTTCTCCCACAGCAATGAGCCGCAAGATAAGCGACTCTTCTAAGCGTTTTTCGATGTTCATTGTGCGGCGAAGGTGTTTTTACGAATGAATGGAATGCAAATCGCCGCTAAAGTGCACAAAATTACCATGATTAAGAAACCCGGCTGATAGGAACCGCTCGAAGAGCGCACGGCTCCTAAGTAAGCGATGCCCAACACGCCAGCCAGGGTATCTATCATGGTGTAAGTACCCAAAATCTTGCCATAACTGTGCCCCCCGTAATAGTCGGCAATGAGAACCTGGATAATTGTAAACGTCCCACTAAAGCCCACTCCGAAAACCACCGCATACACCCACACGAGCAGCTGGGGCTGTCGGTTCGAAAAGAAAAGCAATAGTGAGCCCAACACCATGTTGAGCGTAGCAAATTGCATGATGTACTTCTTGTCGAAGCGGTCGCTCAGCCATCCGAACAAAACCTTGCCTATCAGGCTGCAAGCAAAGAAGAGCCCTAGGACACTCCCTGCGGGAAGCTGGCCTCCTAAGTCTTTTAAGTAGAGCGCCTGGTGCTGCACTACGGCCAAGATGGTAAACCACATTGCTGCCGTAGCAACCAAGATGAGGTAAAAAGTCGGCGTACGAAGCACCTGGGCTAACGTGGGGCCGCTTGGTACTGCAGTAGGCACATCGGTAGAAAAGGCCAACGGCTTCGCTGCCGCTATGCCGTCGGGTTGCAAGCCCAGCTGCTGCGGTGAATTGCGAACAAAAACCAACAGCGGCAATATCAACGTTACCACGGCGATGGCAGCCAGCGCCATTGCTGCTCCTCGCCAACCCATGCTTTCGATAAAACGCGCTGCTAACGGGTTAAAGATGGCTCCTCCCAAACTGGAGCCTAATAAAAAAATACCTACGGCAATGCCTCGATAGCGCACAAACCAACGCGTAAGCAGGTACATGCTCGACAGAATGCCGCAAAGCACCAAGCTCAGCGAGAACAATAAATAAATAAGGTGCATTTGCCACAGCGAGCGGATATAGGCAAAGCCGAAAAGGCTCAGCGTCATGAGCACTGCGCCGTTCAGTAGGATGACACGCGTGCTGAGGCGGTCGAGCAGGCTCCCTACCAATGGCGACAAGATGGCTACAGCCAAAAAGAGCAGCTGCGCCGGGCGCGTCACCTCGCTCTGGTTCCAGCCAAACTCGCGAACCAGCTCGGGATAAAAAATGGGCAAAGAATTGAGAACTAGGCCGTTGGTAACCGTGTAAGCCAGAGTAAGTGCGGCCAGAAGGAACCAACCGAAAAAGGGCTTTTTCATGAACAGTGCTTTTGACGATGAGACATATCGGCGTCGATCTTTTGGGAAGCATCACTCCTCTGTGTGCGGCGGGGGTGCTGCGATACACCCAACCAACACAGAGGCCGCCACAGTGGCCGGCGATGCCAGGAAAATGCGAGCGTTTGGGTTGCCCATGCGCCCGCGAAAATTGCGGTTGGCAGCGGAAATAACCGTTTCGCCGTCCGCAGGTATCCCTTCGTGGCTACCCACGCAAGGGCCGCATCCAGGAGCAATGATCGTAGCGCCAGCACTCACTAAGGCCTGCGCCGTGCCGTCGAGCATAGCGTCGAGCAAGACCGAGCGCGAAGCCGGAGCAATAACCAGCCGCACGCCTTCCGCTATCCGCTTCCCGCGCAAGATGCGCGCCGCCGCCTGAAGGTCTTCCAACCGCCCATTTCCACAAGTACCTATAAATCCATACTGTATTGGCGTGCCCAAATAGCGCTCAATGGCATGCACATTGTCGGGCGACTCTGGAGCCGCCACCTGCGGAGGCAACTCCCCAATATCGATATCGAGCGTTTGGGCGTACTGGGCCGAAGCGTCGGGCTCTATCGGTTCAAAGGGATAGGGCAGCTGGAGCCCGCGCGGATGCACGAAGCCCGTTTTAGCGCCCATTTCCGCCGTCATATTGGCTATGCACATGCGCCCCGCTAACGACATCTTCTCAAAAGCTTCGCCCTCAAACTCTACCGACATGTAGGTCGCCCCCGAAATGCCCACTTTACCCGTTAAAAACAAGATGAGGTCTTTTGGACTGGCATCGGCTCTCAGTCGGCCGTGGCAGCGAATGCGCAGGGAAGCCGGCGTTTTTAGCCAAATCTTACCGGTGAGCATCACTGCAGCCAGATCGGTCGAGCCCACGCCACAGGCAAAGGCGTTGAGCGCTCCGTAAGTAGACGTGTGGCTGTCGGCACCCGTAAACAAATAGCCGGGGCGCACATAGCCGTGTTCTACCATCAGCTGATGGCAGATGCCCTCGCCGACCTCAAAGAGGCGGATCCCTTGTTGGCGCGCAAATTCGCGCATGAGGCGGTGTAGGTTGGCAATGCGCTCGTTGGGCGCTGGCGCCGCATGGTCGATAACTAAAGCGCACTTTTCAGGGGCCCATACCCGCTGCCCACCCATCTTCTCGAAAGCCCGCAAGGCGGCAGGCGCCGTGGTATCGGTCGCCATCAATCCATCAACAGGGGCGATGACGATATCGCCCGGCCAAACGCGCTGTCCCGTCTTTTGAAAGAGTATTTTTTCTGCAATGGTCATTCCACCCATATCCACCTCCTTCAGAATGTCCCGTGTTCGCGCAGATAGTTGACTAAGCCGCCAGCATTTAAGATGCGCAGCATGACGTCGGGCATAGGATTGATCGCGTACGTCTTACCCGTGGTGCAGTTGTATACCTTTCCAGCGCTCAAATCTACCTCTAACACATCGCCGTCGGCAATGTCGTGGTGCGGTATCTCGAGCGCCGGCAGTCCGATGTTGATGGCGTTTCGAAAAAATATACGGGCGAAGTAGCGGGCAATGACAGCAGCCACCCCCGCCGTCTGCAAGGCGAGAGGCGCCTGCTCCCGCGAAGAACCACATCCAAAGTTATCGCCCGCCACTAAGAAATCGCCCGGCTGAAGACGTTGGCGAAAAATAGGGTCGAGGTCTTCCAACACGTGCTCTGCCAACGCCTGAGCATCGAGCGTCTTAGTGTATTTACCCGGAATGATGCGGTCGGTATCAATGTTGTCCCCGTATACGTGGGCGCGCCCGCGAAAGAGATGGCTCATAACCAAGTCAGATAGTTACACGACAGCATGGCGGGAAAAGACTATCCGCGGCGAAGAATATCTTCGACAACGCGCACGGCGCTTTCACAAGCGCCCTCGACGCCGCTGTTTTTCAAACCCAGGTGTTCTCCCGCAAAATAAATGCGCCCTACCGGTTGGCATAGCTTTGGAAAGAACCGGTACACTTGTCCCGGCGCTATGTGGAAGTACGCTCCGCGCGCCAGCGGATTGTTGCCCCAAGAGTTCACGTGCAAGACTTCCAGCTGACCTTCGGAGGCTGGGCGTAGCGCTTTCATCTCGCGCAAGAAAGCCGCGGCGACTTCAGCCTCCGAAAGGCGGTCTAAGGCAGCTGCTTGCAGTCCGTTTACCCAGCAGATGAGCCCTTGTTGGCCGTTCTGCCCAGGATTGAGAAAGACGCGACCAAAAGGCCCGTCCGTCCACATGTTGACAGGCAGGCCGTCGTCTTCCCAGAAAGGCCTTCGAAAAGCCACATGCAACTGCGTGATGCGGGTGTACGGGAGCGTTTTCGCCGCCTCCTCGTACACGGCGGGCACCCCCCTGGTAAAGCGGATCTGAGAAAGCACGCTCATGGGCACCGAGACCACAGCGTATCGGGCTCGGTAGTGGGCTCCATCTGCACAGTAGACGCTGACGCGGCGGCCGCGGTCGTGGATACGCACCACAGATTTGCCCGTCAAGACACCGCCGCGCAACCGGGCGGCAATCGCTTCGGGCAAGCGTTGGTTGCCTCCTTGAATGCGCAAAACCTGGCGACTACCGCCTTTTTGGCGAAATGTCAGCGCGCGAAATACGTAGAGGGCCGACGTAGTCTCAATGTCGTTCGTGTTGGCGTTCGCGCCGATGAGCCGAATGGCCTCTTGCGAGGCGCCCTTCTGGCGCAGCAGCGCTGCCACCGACACATCATAGTCAGCGAAGCGGGGGTCGCACCAATCCTCTATCGATTGAAGCGGGTTGAGCGGGCCCATCAAGGCCGACTCTAAAAGGGCGGGAGCATACTTTTTTTCGCTTTCCGCTAAGGCATTGTGCGGTGAAGAAGGCCAATCCTTATCTAGGATACACTGGCCTTTTACGCAGTAAAGCACCGGCATGCGGCGTATGTCACCGCCTGAAGGGCGTACCGCAGAAATGCCCACCTTTTCCGACAAGCCCAACAACAGCCGATAGCCATCGCCGATTTCCGTACCTCCCGTCTCGGGCTTCCAAGGCAAGTGGTCTAACGTATAGAGGCGACCGCCAATGCGCTGTCCTGCCTCTAAGACGCGAACCGTGAGGCCCTGCTCCTGCAAGGCATAAGCCGCATACAAGCCGGAAATGCCGGCACCTACTACAACAACATCGGTCGCTTCTTCGCTAGCAAACGCAAAGCGCCCCAACACAAGCGAGCCGCAGGCCAGCGTCGTCTGTTTGAGAAATGTGCGCCGTTTCATAATGCTTCGTTCACCGATCGACAAAATTGAGGTCTTTGTGAAACGTCTCTTCTAACTGGGTGAACCCCAAAAAAGCAAGGCCAATAGAGCACACTCCCGTGACGGCTGCCGCAGCGGCTGCACCCATAGCCGGCGTTAGCGCGCTGAACAGCAGCGACTGCGGGATGACGGAAGCGCGCAATAGGTTTAGGGCCGACGTGGTTACCGTCGAGCGGATATTGGTGCCAAACATCTCCGCAGCATTTGTCAGAAGTACTATCGTGTAGCCTACGCCGACGCCCATGAACAAAAAGAGGGCATAGTACACCGTCAAGGATATCCGAGCCGCAACGAAGTAAATGGCCGTCAACACTGAGAAGACGGACAAATAGAGCAGAATAGCGCGTTTCCGACTCTGAAGCCATTGGCTCACCAATCCACAAGAGAAATCGCCGAACGTAAAGCCCAAGAAAAACATGGTAAACACGGTAGCTACAGAAGGCACCGGATCCATCCCCATATTTTTAGCGATCTCCGGAGTAAATGTCATGACGATACCATTGACAAACCACCCGGGAAACCCCATGAGGATGACGGCAGCGTAGCGCCGCAAATGGTAGGCATTGCCCAGCAAAAGGGCCAAGTTTCCCCGCAAGGAGGCGCTTCGCTCCTTTTTTAGCGCTTCGAACATGCCGCTTTCCAACACACCTAAGCGCAAAAACAGCAGGGCAAAGCCCATCCATCCGCCCAACTGGTAGGTAAACTGCCACGAATAGCGGCCACCTACCCAAGCGCCCAACAGAGCGCCCAACATGCCACAGGAGCCGATGATGGCCGGCCCTAAGCCGCGCTTTTGCTGCGGCATTTGTTCACTGACCAAAGTGATGCCGGCGCCCAGTTCTCCAGCTAAACCAATGCCGGCAAAAAGCCGAAGGGCCAAGAAGGTCGGATAGTTGGGTGCATATGCTGCAGCCAGCGTAGTGACCGAATAGAGAAAGATGGAGCCAAACAGCACCGAAAGCCGCCCCTTCTTGTCGCCCAAGATGCCCCATAAGAACCCACCGATAAGCATACCCAACATTTGGGCATTCAGCAACCACACCCCTTTGGAGAGCAGTTCGCTTTCCGGCACGCCCACACCTCGCAAGCTGCTCTGCCGCACTACGCTGACGATGATGATATCGTATAGATCGACAAAGAAACCCAGAGAGGCAGCAACAATGGCCAATAGGTATGAATGTCGCATTTTCATAAAGCGGGCAGCAAAGTAGGTAGTGAATACAGCGCACCCGATAGGCGCGTCCCCATCATAGCCTCTACCTCGCGGCTAATAACTGCTACCTGTTGCCAGTCAATCCCTGTCTCTACGCCCATCTGTTGGAAAAAGTGCACCGTATCTTCCGTGGCGATATTGCCTGTAGCGCCTGGGATGAATGGACATCCGCCTAACCCACCAAAAGCCGTATCGAATTGGCGCACTCCGGCTTCATAAGCGGCAAAGACATTCGCCAAGCCCTTGTTTTCGGTGTTATGTAGGTGGAGCGAAAGCGGCACAGAGCCACATATCTCGAGCGCAGGAGAGATGATTTCTCGAATCTGCACCGGATGTGCCATGCCGGTAGAGTCTGCTAAGGCAATTTCGTCGGCGCCGGCATCGAGGTGGTGTTTGATCAAGTCAAAAACGCGTTCTGCGGGAATGGCGCCTTCATATCGGCACCCAAAAGCACATTGGATGCCGGCGCGGACGCGAACCCCCGCGGCTCGGGCTAAGCGCACGTTTTCGCGAAAATCGGCCTTGGCCTCTTCCAACGTCATGCGCGTATTCTTCCGACTGTGTGTATCGCTAGCCGACAGCGATATGGCCAGATGCTCGACTCCAGCAGCGAGCGCGCGCTCTACTCCCTTTTGGTTGAGCACTAGCGCGGAGTAGATTACTCCTTCGCGCTTTTGCAGCTGCGCAAAGAGGGCCTCGGCATCGGCCATCTGTGGCACTAAGCGCGGGTGCACAAACGAGGCTACCTGGATGCGGCGAAGCCCAGCAGCCACCAACCGAGCGATCCAATCCAACTTCTTTTCTGTGGGAACCACCATGGGAAGCGTCTGCAGACCGTCGCGCAAACCCTGCTCCTCCAAAATCACTTCAGGAACCATTGTAGTGCCGTCTTTTTTGAAACACTTCTACTGGAAAGCCATTGGGTGCCCATAGCACCATAATTTCTACAGGGCCCAAAGTAGGATGGCGCAGGCGCACGCGCGGGTGCGCGACGGGTGTATTCGCCTTTCGCACCCGCTGTGCTATCTCGTCCAAATCGCGCGTCTCAAACGACCACATAGCGATACCTCGATAAGGTAGCCGCGGCGGGTGTGCCGACGGCTTTTCGCGCGCATCTTCAAAGTCCAAAAAGAGCAATTGACCAGTGCGAGCCCCCTGTGGGTATACGATGGAAAAGCGGAAAGGGATACCTTCGGGAATGCCCAAGGCCGAACCCGAGGAAGAGCGCCACTGCCGGTCGGAGCGCAGTTCTAAGCCCAACACCTGCGTGTAGAAAGCCAATACTTCATCAGAGTTGTGCACTACCTGTGCCGAATAGCCCGGCCCCCCGTGGCCGGTGGCCGAGTCCACCGGAGCCATCTGGCGCATCCCATCCCCTCGCGTGATGCCCACGCAGTGGGTATAATCAGGTGCGTTGAAAATCGTCTCGTAAATGGTGTAAGGAGTGCCATCGGGTCTGAGGATCTTACTAGCCTCTAAGCGGGCCAAGGCGCCAAAGCCTAAGTTGCGGATGTGATTATCCAATTGCACTTGATTTAAGTTGGGAAAACCAATGGATAGTGGTCCTAACTCCAAGGGGTCATAGCTAGCATGTATTGCGGGTACGGGCTGTTCGAAGACTACCACGCGGATCGCTATTTCGCCGACGATCTCGGGGCGATGCAGCCGATACAGATGCCACCGAAGTGTGTCGGGGATACCCCACATCCGATGCAGCCGCTTCCGAACGGCGCGCTTCACCGGAATAGGCCCTTCCAAGGTCATGCCCATCCCGCTCACATAAAACTGCCGAATGCTGTCCAAGGAATTGGTCGATAGGGTCACTTCGCTCAACCTCAAGGTAAGTGCTTCTTCCGGCTTCGAGCGCGGTGCAAGCCAGTCTTGCTCTATCCACCGCGGGTCATCCGGCGACAGCTGTTGAGCCCATGCCCACTCCCAACACAAACCACTTATACCAACTACTATGCACAGCGCGCGAAGTGTAAGCATCGCCTACTTCTTAGATTTTATCTTCTTGAAATACGTCCAACTGGTCTCGTTGGGCGTTTGAAACGTATTAGGAGCATGGGCAAACTCCGGATGGTGCTGCATCACGTAGTCGCGCATTTGCTGAGGCAACTTTTCCCAGGCATTTGGCCCCAACACTTTATATCCTCGACATTGATAGACTAAATGTCCCGGCCGTTGACCCATACGCATCCACGGTAAGAACGGCCCCACGCGTGTCCAAGCGACCTCCACAGGGATGGTTTTCAGCGCAGGATTAGCCAAGTCGGCCTTGGCAAAGAAGAATTGGAATAACTCGGCCGCCTCATACATATCCCCGGCCGAATTTTCGGGAAACTCGGCCACCTTTAGAGGAGAGGGATAGTGCAAAAACACGTCGGTGTACATGACCACGCGGCCGTCCTGCTCCGTATACGGCATGCCCCATTTACCTCGATCCGACTCGAGAAGAAATCTCTGGTTTACCGGGTCATTCCACACCTGAATGACTTCACAGGTATCTTTTATCCAAGGGTTGTACCACTTTTCTAGGATCTTTCCCGTCTTCAGATCTTTGTAAAAGCCGACCTCACGGGTGAGCAAGTGATATCCGCCCTCTACCTTCTTAAGTTTGCCTACATTGTACATCTCAAAACCAAAAAGAGGCACATCTCGCTCTCCAGGAATGAAGGAGTATACCGTTCCAGAGGCATAGAAGAAGATCTCTTCGTTTTCATCTATTGAGCCGCGTACTTTGGCAAAAGCTGCCAAGTTGTCGGTGGGCTTCGACAGGTCGAGTGCAGGAGCAGCTGGCGCCCCTGTGCGCACCGCTTGCTGACTGCTGTCGCAAGCCCAAAACACCATCAGCGCAAAGAACCATGCGTTTTTCATAGGCATTGTACACGTGAGTTTGATATACGACGAACAGAAGGACGGTCGGCAGGCGCTTTTGCCTGCCGACCACACCTGGGAGACTTTAAAAGCGATATTCTAAGGTGAACAGAATCCGGCGCGGCTGAGCAGGTATGCCCATAAAGTAGGTTCTTTCGGGATTGAGGATGCCCTTATCGACGCGCTGGCGGAGCACCAAGGCGTTGTCGTTGTCGGTAAAGTAGAAGGCGCGCAGGGCCTCAATTCGGTTGAGTAAGTTCTTGCCCAAGACGCCGGCGCGCAAGGAACCTGCACCTTTGAGCGGCACTTTGAACATAACACCGGCATTAACCAGGATGAAGTCCTCCATCTTGAAGACGTTGGTAGCGTCGGCGTAGACGTTACCGTTCCACGTGCCGGTCACGTTGAGGTTGAAGAACTTGTGGTCGTAGTTCGCTGTAAAGTTGAAGATAGTCGACGGCACTGTAGGCAACTGCTTACCCCGGAGGTCAATCGAGTAGATCTTGACGGTGTCGTTTTGGATGCCCTCTAAGTTCACCTTGTTGCCATACAGGTTGTACTCCACATCCAAATTAGGCTTTCTGGTGGTGCTGTTGAGCGTTACGGGTATCTTAAAGTCTACAAAGGTCGCCTTTTGAAGGGTGAAGGCAGCCTGCAGCAACAAGCCACGGATAGCGCGCGGCGCATAGATTAAGCTGAGCTCAGTACCGAAGATCTGGTTGGTGCCCAGCGGTTTCTGCGTCGCTATAGGGCCGTCGTAGATCGTCGCTAGACGGTTGTTGATGCGGGTGTGGAAGAGCGCGAGGTCTGCGCTCAGGTCGCCGAGGCCGGCGCGAGCGCCTACCTCGTAGTTGTAGATGATCTCATTATTGACGATCCGCGGGTTCGTCGTGAGCGAGTTCGGACGAGCCGGCGAGTATGCGTCGTAGTCGGGCATGCGATAGGCGCGAACAATACTGCCGTAGATAGCCGAACGCCCAGAGAGGAGGTAGTTAGCCCCTATCGAAGCGCTCCAATCGGAGTGTTTTTCGTCTCGATTGATGTTGGGCGCGGGCGGGTTTGTGGTGTAGAAGCCCTTAATATTCATATCGATCTGGTCATAGCGCACGCCGGCGTTGACGTTCAGACGATCGCCAAACTTCATCTCATCGCCAAAGAATACCGCCATAACCGTGACATCGTACTCGTCGATGCGCGCCTGGCTGCCGGTGCTCGGAGCGGGCAAGGTAGGAGGTCCAATACGTCGGAAGGTCAAGCTGTCCTTGACGGTATTGCTCCAGCCAGTCAGAGAATAGGTCGTCGGCGTGTAAAGACCATGGGTATAGAAGCCGCCTATTGTGAAGCGGTGCCGCATTGTTGCGCTTTCGATCGTCTTGGTGATACGCAGCTCGTTCATCAGCTCGGTGTCGTTGCCGTCGCCGTCGACCAACACGCGTATGAGGCTAACAGGAGCATCGGTATAAGTAGGCGAGACGCCCAAATTGAATTTCGTACCGTGGTCGTAGCTCTGATAGCGCAGGTGGTTGTTGATCGTCCACCCTTTACCAAACTCTAAGCTGACTTCCATACCAGCATTCCCGCCGCGAGCGTAGTTGCCCTCCTCATGTGATTTGCGAATACTGCGCGTCTCCTGTTGTCCTTGCTTGTTGGTTACCGTATAGAAGATGGTGTCTAATGCCTCGTGATAATACGAGTCGGTGATTTTCCACCCATCTTTCGGCCTTTGATCACTTACGCGGAAGGGCAAGTCGATGTTATTTTGGATGGTAATATCCATTCTTTGACCATATACGCGGACACGCCCCAGCTTTTTGGGTAGGAAGTAGTCGAAGTTTGCTCGGAACTGATAGCCCTTGTCGGGCGCGCCCATGTCGCGGAAGCCGTTGTCATACAGATAAAAACCGCCTATGTTGAAGCGCAAATTCTTCGCTTTACCGATAGGGCCATTCAAATTGACATCCGTCTTAAAGTCTATGCCTCCCCGATCGGGCGTGTTGTCGTTGTAGAAAGTTTGTCGCACAGTGCCTCCTAATTTACTGCCGCCAGTGCGCGTGATGATGTTCACCACACCCGCAGCAGCAGCCCGCCCAAACAAGGTGGCGGCGTTGCCACGCACGATCTCCACCCGCTCCACATTGGGGTCCATCCCAAAGGCAAAATCGGGTGGGCGCGACGTAGAGGCTAGAGCAGGCAAGCCGTCAATCATGATGCCGGTATACACCAAGCCATTTCCCGTACCGTCGGGAAAGCCGCGCGTATAGATAGCACCGCGAAAGCGCCCTTGAGCAAAGTTGGAGTATACCCCCGGCGTACCAAAAACGGCCTCAGCAATACCCTCGGGGCGCGCAGCCTCCAATTGCTTTGGCCCTAAAGTCGTAATCGCCGTGATAGATTCTACTTTGCGCACCGGAACGCGCGTTGTGGACACTACTACGTCGGAAAGCGAACTGAGGTCTTCTTCGATCGAAATCGCCATCGGGCCATCCGTAGATACCGGTACCTCTGTGCGGAGATAACCGGTGTACGACACCACTAAAACGGCACTCCGACTGGCGACGGACAGGGAGAACTCTCCGTTTACATTGGCCACCGTTCCATTGCGGGTGCCTTTCTCCTGAATACTTGCCCCAGGCAATGGCGTTCCGTCAACGGCTGAAGTAACCTTGCCCGTTACAGTAACTTGTGCTCCCAAGGCGCCGCTCAGTAACAGCGCAGAGCACCACAGGAACATGCGCTGAAAAAGGGTAGAGTTGGTCATAACTATACGTTTTTTTCGTAAAATAGAATGGTGTTACTTTTATGAAATAAAATTCCGATACACCCCTTTATTTTGACCTAAAGGCGGAATAAAAATCGATTTGCCTTGTTTTAATATTTTTTACGCGAAGTTAATTTCATTAACTGAGTTAATTGTATTTTTGCCATAAAAAAATTTTCGTCTATGCAACTAAGACTTTTTCCAAAGCACACCGGCATTTGGGAAGGCACCTACATCCGCATTGACGCTCAAGGGAAAATGACCGATCGCTGGAAGAGCCGCCTAACTATCCGCCTCTTTGACGACAATAAGTACCACCAGGTCAACCAGTATTTTTGGGAGGATGACCATACCGAATGCCACGACTTCGGCATTTGCCAATTCAACGATGAAGGGTTACTTATCTTCGATACGCCGCGCATTAAGGGCTATGCTTGGGAGACCCGCGACTCGGTATGTCTCATCTGGACATATCTCAATCGCCCAGCTTCTAAGTTGTTTGAAATGATCGACCTTATTGGCGACGGTACGCACCGCATCCGAAACTGGCGTTGGTCGGAGGGCGATGCCTTTCAAGGCATCACCATGATCGAAGAGCGACGGGTGGCCACGCAAGAAGAAATAGACCCCCAATTTTGGGAAGACCTCCCAAAGCTGCGCACCACCGGGCCATCGAGAAGCGACCACTAATCTGCAAACACTAAGCACGCTCTTGGGCTATGCCAGGCATGACTATAACCGAAAAGATCATCGCGCGAAACAGCGGCAGGAAGCGCGTTGTCCCCGGCGAACTGGTGTGGGTGAACATCCACACCGTGATGACGATGGACTATTTGGGCGCTCAAACCTTCGCCAAGCTGCACGAATTGGGAGTTGAAAACGTCTTCGACCGCGACCGCGTCATCTGCGTGTCCGATCATTTGGTGCCTCCGCCCAACGAGAAGTTTGCCACTATGCTCAACGAGTGGCGGCGCATCGTGCGCGCTCACCACATCACTCATTTCTACGATCTCGGCAACCAGGGCATTGCGCACCAAATCATGGTGGAAAAAGGGCACGTCTTGCCCGGAACCATCAGTATCGGCACCGACAGCCACGCCAATACTTACGGAGCAGTGGGCGCCTTGGGCAATGCCGTCGGGGTTACCGATGCCGCCGTAGCCATGGCTACCGGCAAATGCTGGCTGCGCGTGCCCGAAAGCGTGAAACTCGTCGTGCACGGCGAGTGGCATCCTTACGTCATGGCCAAGGACTTAAGCCTTTACGTCATGGGCATGATGCACTGGAACGGACATCTTATATATAAAGCTATCGAATACACCGGCGAAGCCATCTCCCAGCTAGGGATGGCTGGCCGCATGACGCTGTGCAATATGACGGTGGACTTGGGAGCCAAAAACGGGATCATCGCTCCCGACGCCATCACCCGCCGGTACTTGCGCGGTCGCACCAGCGAGAAATACACTGCCCTGCAGAGCGACCCAAATGCTGAGTACGAGCAAGTTTACGAAATCGACCTTCGCCAGGTCGGCCCTACCGTCGCCCGCCCACACCGTTTAGACGATGTCGTACCCATAGAAGAAGTAGAGGGCATACCGTTCAACAAGGCCTTTGTGGGCACCTGTACCAACGGACGCGTCGAAGACTTGGAGATCATGGCCCGCATTCTGCGCGGCAAACGCATCCACCCCGATGTCAATATGCTCGTCGTTCCCGCCAGCCAAGCGGTTTACCTGGAAGCCATGAAAAAGGGCTATTTAGCCACCCTCGTAGAAGCCGGTGCGGCCATCGATACGCCCTCGTGCGCAGCATGTGCCGGCATCCACACCGGCGTGGCAGGCGATGGCGACGTCATCTTGAGCGCCGGCAATCGAAATATGCAGGGCCGCATGGGCAGTAAAAAGGCCGAAATATACCTCACCAGCCCGGCCGTCGTAGCGGCCAGCGCGCTCTTTGGAAAAATTACCGACCCGCGCAAACTGTAAATCCCTCGCTGTCAAAAAAGCTTTGCACATGAAAATCACCGGAACATGTTGGGTCGCTCAAGGGTATGTGATGGCTTACGACATCATCACCCAGCCTTTTTGGACCGCTCCTATCGACCCTAAAGAGAATGCGCGGTGGGTCATGGCCGGAGTAGATGAGGCCTTCAACCGCGAAAACGGTTTTGCCTCCCAAGGCTACAGCTTCATTGTCGCCGGACACAACTTCGCCGGCGGCGGCAAAAGCATCGAGCACGTAATTACCGGCCTCTTGGGCGCTGGAATAAAGGCCGTTTTTGCCGACAGCTTCTCTCGCCTCCAGTTCCGCAATGCCATCAACTACGGACTGCCGTTCATTACCTGTAAGGACATGGTTAAGGGCTGCCAAACGGGCGACCTGTTAGAATGGGATACGGAAACAGGCCTCATTGTAAACCTAACAAACGGCCGCACCTTTCAATCTGTGCCGGTAGCGCCCTTTGTAGCCGAGGTGGCAGAGGCCGGCGGGTTGATGAACTTCATCCGAAAACGCATCGCCGAAGGCACCATCGACCAACTGCGCTGATCCGCGATGAAAGCAAATACACTGAAAAAACGCCTGCTCGACCAACAGCCCGCTTATGGGGTGATCTCGCCAACCACAGACCCTATTGTGTGCGAGTACGTAGGGCTGTGTGGGCTGCACTTCTACGTTATCGACGCCGAGCATGGCTTCCCTGCTCCTACCGACGTGCAGCACATGGTGCGCGCCTTGGAAGGGGTGGGCTGCACGCCCTTGGCCCGCGTTGGCGACCTCAACGAAAAACTCCTGTTGCAATACTTGGATTGCGGCGTAATGGGCATTTTAATGCCGGGCTGCTCCACTGCCGAAGCGGTGCGTCGCCTGGTAGCTGCAGTAAAATACCCGCCTATGGGCCGAAGAGGCTTAGGGCCGGTGCGCGCCGCCGAATACATGATGCGCCTGCCGCAAGCCGAATACGTGCGCTTTGCCAATGAACAAACCTTGGTCTTCCCTCAAATAGAAGACCCTATCGCCGTCCAAAACATCGACGAAATGCTTGGCGTAGAAGGGGTAGACGGATTCGTCATTGGTCCGCGCGACTTAGCCTTAGCCATGGGCTTTTTCGACGGTCCTAATCATCCCGAAGTGCAGGCGGTTATGGATGCGGTTTTCGAAAAAATCCGTGCTGCCGGCAAAATCGCCGGTACTGTAGCCGCTACGGCCGAACAAGCCCAAAAACTCGTACAAAAAGGCGTACACCTGATACTCAACTCCGTTCAGGGCCTCGTCTCTGCCGGAGCGCGTGCCTTTCTCCCTCCACCTCCAGGATAACACCTTTTTTCCTCACCAAACTATTATCGTTTTCCGCCATGCCCACACTGATCGTTCTCTTTAACCTAAAAGACAAAGACTCCGCCGTACAGCAGTACGAAGAATGGGCCAAGACGGTAGACGTCCCTACGGTCAAACGACTGGCCTCTGTCGATGACTTCCGCCTGTTTCGGTGCGGCAACCTCTTGGGCTCCTCTACACCCGCGCCGTATCAGTACTGTGAAGTCATCGAAGTGAACAACATGGACGGCCTGTTTGCCGACATCGCCACGGAAACCATGCAGCGCGTGGCAGGCCAGTTCCAAGCGTTTGCCGATAACCCCATCTTCATCGTCGCCGAACAAATTGCTTGAACGCACATCCTTTGCATGCCATGATGTACCAACTACAAGGAAAAACGGCCATTGTTACAGGAAGCGGTCGCCACAAAGGCATTGGAGAGGCTATCGTCTTGCGCTTAGCCGATGAGGGATGTCGCATTGTCGTTACAGATTTGGGAGAACCCAAAGGAGCGGAGTTTTCTGAAAGCCACATCGGCACCACCGCCGAGATGGAGGAAATAGCCGAAGCAGTGCGCCAGCGGGGCGCTCAGGTGATCACAGTGGCTTGCGACGTGCGCGACGAAGCGCAAGTGGAGCACCTCATTCAGCGGGCTGTCGAGGCATTCGGCTCCGTGGATATCTTGGTCAACAATGCCGGCGTAGGCTACCTGATGGAGCCCTTTACTGAGTTCAAGGAGAGCAGCTGGGATGCAGTGCTCGACGTCAACCTTAAGGGCGCCTTCCTATGCTCTAAACACGCCGCGCGGCAAATGATCCGCCAGGGTACGGGCGGCGTCATCATCAACATTGCCAGCCAAGCAGCCAAGTCGGGCTTCCCTTACGCCGCTGCCTACACCGCATCTAAACACGGGTTGGTCGGCCTAACCCGTTCCAACGCCGTAGAGCTGGGTAAATACCGCATTCGCGTCAATGCCGTCTGTCCAAACCACATCACTACCGGGTTGGGGCATTGGCAAAACCAATTCTTTAGCGAAAAGTTTGGCCTCGATTACGACACCTATCTACAAGGTATCCGAGACCGGAACCCGTTGGGCCGCACTGGTTTAGTGGAAGATATCGCCAACGCAGTAGCTTTTTTAGTCTCCGACCAAGCGGCTTACATCACGGGCGAAGCCATGAACGTCAGCGGAGGAGAGGAGTATCACTAAGCTTTTAAGTCGCATGCAGCTAAAGTTAGGGATCGATATCGGCGGCACATTTACCGACCTCGTCCTTTTAGACGCTTTGGATGGGCGCATGTTTTTGGGTAAAACGCTGACCACCTATCCCGACCCCCTCCAAGGCATCCTCAACGGTATCGACCAGATCGCGCGCGAGAGCGGCGTGGCGCTGTCTGCTGTTCAAACTATCGTACACGGCACTACCCTGGTGACCAATGCGGTCATCGAGCGCAAGGGCGCCCGTACGGCCTTATTGACTACTAAAGGCTTCGAAGACGTACTGGAAATCGGGCGCGAGATGCGCTACGACATCTACGACCTGTTCATTACCATGCCGAAGCCCCTCATTCCGAGGTCTCTGCGCATAGGCATCCGCGAACGCGTCAACAAAAAAGGCGAAGTGTTGGAAACGATCGACCCCTGTGAAGTGGAGCAAATAGCCGACCGCCTCGCTCGAAAGGGCGTGCGCAGCGTAGCCATATCGTTTTTACACGCCTTTGCCAACCCTGAGCACGAGCGCATCGCTGGAGAAGTTATCCAGCGAAAACACCCCCACATGGTGGTCTCGCTGAGCTCAGAGGTGCTGCCAGAAATCCGCGAGTACGAGCGCACTTCGGCTACTGCTATGAATGCCTACGTGCGCCCCCTAACCGAAGACTATCTGATGCGCTTGGAGGCGGCTCTGAGAACGCGCGGCTTTACAGGCGACATCTTTATCATGAATTCCGCTGGGCGCCTAACAACGCTACAAGAAGCGCGGCGGTTCCCTATACAGCTCCTCGAAAGCGGCCCAGCGGGCGGTACCATGGCTGGGGTGTTTTTCCAACAGCAGTTGAGTTCCCAGCACGCTGCCCTACACCAATTACTCGCTTTCGACATGGGCGGCACCACCGCCAAAGCGTCTATGATTCAGAATGGGCAGCCCGAAATCACCCACCACTTTGAGGCTGCTCGCGAACGACGCTTCAAAAAGGGCAGTGGCCTGCCCGTGCGCATTCCTGTCATCGACATGATCGAGATCGGTGCGGGCGGCGGCAGCATTGCCCGCATCGATGCCTTAGGGCTATTGACCGTAGGACCGGACAGCGCCGCCTCACAACCTGGCCCTGCCTGTTACGGCCGGGGTGGGCACCTGCCCACTGTCACCGATGCCGACCTGGTATTGGGCCTACTTAACGAAGATTACTTCTTGGGCGGCACCATGCGCCTTCAACGCCATCTGGCTGAACGGGCCATCGAAACCCACATCGCTCGCCCTTTGGGCATCTCCATAGAAGAGGCCGCCTGGGGGATCCATCGCATCGTCAACGAGAACATGGCCAATGCTGCGCGCGTTCACGTCTTGGAAAAGGGCTTTGACCCCCGCGCATTTACCCTGCTGGCTTTCGGAGGCGCTGGCCCCGTACATGCATTCTCCGTCGCTCGCCTATTGGGCATTTCGCACCTCATCGTGCCTAGCGGCGCTGGCGTGCTGAGTGCATTGGGCTTCCTGGTAAGCCCAGTCGCTACAGAGGCGGTGTTTAGCTACGTCAGTACCCTAGACAACATGCCCTGGTCCGATATCAACATCCGGCTGGAGGAAATGGAACAGCAGGGGCGCGCCTTTCTGCGCGAAGCCGGCTTAAGCGAACAACAGGCCGAAGTGCGGCGCACCGCCGAGATGCGCTACCTCGGTCAAGGACACGAAATCACCGTTGCCCTCCCCGTAGGAAAACTTTCTTCGGCTTCCGTGGACAAAATCCAACATCATTTTGAGGAAGCCTATGCCCAGCGCTACGGCCGAATTCAGAGCGATATCCCTATTGAATCCGTCACCTGGCGGGTGGTTGTGCAAGGACCATCGCCTCAGCTACACCTTAAACAGCAGGTCAAAGGCGCTGTACGCGAGTCTGTTGTGAAAGGCGCTCGTCCTGTGTTCCTGGGCAAGAGCTGGCAAGAAGTCCGCCTGCTCGATCGGTACGCCATGCCTGAAGGTGTTCGCTTTGAAGGGCCTTGCATCGTCGAAGAGTTCGAGAGCACAACCGTCGTCGGTGCTGACGCCAGCGTCTGGCGCGACCGCCTTGGCAACCTCGTTGTAGAAATGCGTTGAATGTATGCGAAACCACCGTATTGCTCCTTTCATACCGCTGATCGCTCTATCGCTTCTCACTTGCCGAGTAGCCAAACGACCGCCTTCCTCAGCTCCGGTTGACGATGGCTCGGTACTGTTCAAGCGCACTACCTTAGTTGTATCCGACATGGAGCGCTCCTTGCGCCTGTACCGCGACATCCTCGGATTCACTCTGCACACGCCGGTTTCGGAGTCTTCGTCGGACTCGTACTCTTATCCGGTCTTTCGCATTCCTAAAGAGGCCAAGATCCGCTTTGCCTTGCTGGACTCCAAGACGCAAGAGCGAACCCTCGCATTAACGGAAGTGACGGGGGTGCCTCTACCCAAGCCGGCACAACCCCTCATGAGTGCCGCTGTCATCCGCGTGCCCAATCTGAGCGCCACGATGCAACAAATTAAAGCCCTCGGCTTGGAAACTACCGAGCCCAAGACAGCGCGCTCGGCTGACAGCAAGTTTGCTTTTATAGAGCAAGCATTTATAGACTTCGACGGCCACCTTATTGTCTTGTACCAACCTTTGCCCTAATTACCCTATCTCGTTCATCCACATCAGTCTTTTGCCGTGACGACTTCTGCTATAGCTTCTCCTAATGTAGCACCGCGCGTTTTCGACGCCATCGACCTATCCATTCTATGGTCGAGGCTAATCTCGTTGGTAGACGAGGCAGGTGCTACTCTCCAGCGCACGGCGTTCTCTTCGGTGACCCGGGAGAGCGCAGATTTTGCCGTGGTGCTCATGGACACCCGCGGTCAGTCGCTGGCGCAGAGTTCTGTGAGCGTACCCTCTTTTTTGGGTGTGTTGCCGTTCTTGGTCAAGGCCTTACTGCGCGACCATTTTCCGCCAGAGTGTTGGCAACCGGGCGACGTCGTCATCACCAACGACCCTTGGCTATGTGCTGGTCATAAACCCGACATTGGCATTGTGTCGCCCATATTTTTCGGGAACGACATTCACAGCCAGCCCAAGCTCATCGGCTTCGTCGGATGCATTGCCCATAGTCCCGACATTGGCGGCACGCTCTGGGGCGCCAACGCGCGCGACTTCTACGAAGAGGGATTGTACATCCCACCCATGAAGCTGTACGAAGCCGGCCGGCCCAACGAGACGCTCCTCCGCCTCATCGAAACGAACGTGCGGGCACCGCGCCAAACCATCGGCGACATCATGGCTCAAGTAGCTGCCAACGACCAAGCCATACGCTCGCTTACTCGCCTGCTCCAAGAATACGATCTCACAGAGCTAGACACGCTCGGAGCACAAATTATCGAGACCTCCGAAAAGGCTATGCGCGATGCCATCCGCCAGGCGCCCGACGGCACCTATGAAGCCGAATATGAAGCCGACGGCGATGGCCTACACCACCCCATTCGGCTGAAATGCGCTCTGACCATCCGAGGCGATGAGATCTGGGTCGATTACACCGGTACCTCGCCGGTGCATCCGCTAGCTATCAACGCCGTGCTCAACTATGTCTTTGCCTACACGGCTTATCCAATCAAATGCGTATTCAGCCCCGATGTCCCTAACAACGAGGGCAGCTTTCGCCCTATCCACGTGTGGGCGCCCGAAGGCTGCTTGCTCAACGCCCAAAAGCCCGCACCCTTGGGCGCGCGCAACGTCACGGGCAATCTGTTGTACGCTCCCGTCATGCGGGCACTCAGCCAAGCTGTTCCCGACCGCGTGCAGGCCGACTGCGGTGCGGCGGTGTGGGTCATGGTGCTCAGCGGGCTGCGCGACGACGGCCGCGAATTTGTCGAATATCTGTTTTTGGCAGGCGGATACGGCGGACGCAACGGCTTGCCCGGCGAACCAACTCTGTGTTTTCCGACCAACGTCGCCAACGTGCCCATCGAAGTCTTCGAAAACGATGCTCCCGTGCTCGTCTTAGAGAAAAAACTCCTTCCCCACAGCAGGGGCGCCGGCCAATATCCCGGCGGAGCGGGACAGCGCTTTGCCTATAAAAATATCGGACAGCATCCCATCCACATCAGCAACGTCACCGAAAAGATCCGCCACCAAGCCTATGGCCTCTTCGGCGGAATGCCTGGTCGCCGAGGACGCCTCTACGTGCTTACGCCATCGGGCAAACGGCGCTTTACGCCGCCCAAAGGCCACGACACCCTATGGCCAGGCGAGACGCTGGTTATGGAACTGCCCGGCGGCGGCGGCTATGGGCCTCCGCCGCCACCTCGACGGCGCTCGCCCAAAAGCACAGCTCCTGCAAACCCTTGACTAAAAGCTCTCTCAACACATGGAAAATCGCCGCATAATCCTCGCCTCGCGCCCTACAGGCATGCCCCAGG
The DNA here is from genome assembly GCA_037445225.1 of Lewinellaceae bacterium. Lineage (GTDB taxonomy): Bacteria > Bacteroidota > Bacteroidia > Chitinophagales > Saprospiraceae > M3007. The sequence continues at coordinate 62,595 of JBBIKW010000005.1, forward strand.
CGGATAATTTTCGGCCCGAAGTAGTACCTGTACCCGAGCCGAAAGAAGGAGAAGTGCTCGTGCAAGTGGAACTCATCTCTATCGACCCTGCGATGCGCGGGTGGATGAACGAAGGCACGACGTACGTCCGAGGAGTAGCCTTGGGCGAAGTGATGCGCGCCTTCGCCGCCGGCCGCGTCGCTCGCTCGCGCCATCCCGCTTTTGCCGAAGGCGACTATGTCAGCGGTTTGCTCGGCGTGCAAACCTGGGCTACGGCACCCGCCCAACACCTAAACCGACTCGACCTGTCGCTCGGCCCTTTAGAAGGGCATCTCGGCATCTTAGGCATGCCGGGTATGACCGCTTACTTCGGCCTCTTAGAGCGCGGCCGGCCGCAAGCAGGGGAAACAGTCTTTATCTCCGGAGCGGCTGGAATTGTCGGTTCGACCGCAGGCCAAATTGCTAAAATCAAAGGTTGCCGCGTCGTAGGCACCGCCGGCACAGCGGAAAAATGCCGCTACCTATTGGAGGAGTGCGGCTTCGACGGGGCGATCCACTATAAAAACGAAGATGTCTCGGCGCGCTTGAAGGAACTCTGCCCAGAAGGCATTCACGTCTTTTTCGACAATGTCGGCGGAGAAATCCTCGATATCGGCCTGTGCCATTTAGCTCGCGGAGCCCGCATCGTCATCTGTGGAGCCATCTCCCAGTACAACGAACCGGCAATGCGCGGCCCGCGCAACTATATGAAGATAGTTACAGCGCGCGGCACCCTGACGGGAATTATCGTCTTCGACTTCGCAGATCGATATCCGGAGGCCATACGCCAACTATCTAAGTGGCTGAAAAGCGGGCAACTGCGAACTAAGACCGACATGGTGGAAGGGCTGGAAAACTTTTATCCCGCCCTAATGAAACTATATACTGGCGCCAACTTCGGTAAAGTCGTACTCAAAACATAGGGGTGCGTTATGGTGCAAAAGCGATTCCTACGGCTAAAAACGGGCGAGTTGTTCTACCGCTACTTCGGTTACCGACGCAGCGAAGCTCCCGTCATCTTGCTGCACCCCTCTCCGCTATCTTCTGCTTTTCTGGAGCGATTAGGTCTTTTCCTGTCCGATACATTTGAGGTCTATGCACCGGACACGCCGGGCTACGGCTTATCAGAGCCGCTTGCGCATTCGCCCACCAGTATGCGCGACTATGTCTCGTTTCTGTACGCCTTTTTACAAAAAAAGCGCTTGCGGCGGGTGCGCCTATACGGCACCGCCACAGGCTGCCAACTGGCCATTGCCTTTGCTTTGGCCTATCCAGAGCGGGTGGCATGCTTAGTGGGTGAAAACGCCTGCCATTTCGAAGACGACGAACGCACGGCACTTTTTCAAACGTATTTCCCCGACTTAGCCCCCCAAGCAGATGGGAGCCACCTACTGCGCGCGTGGAAGATGTGTTACAGAACCTGTGTGGGCTTCCCCTGGACGGCTGTGCCCGACGACGCCGCTTTGCCACCAGGTGTTTCACTTGCCCAAGTGCAGGCAATGGTGCGCGACACCCTCATGGCGGGCGAGCATTATTCCCTAGCCTATCGCGCCGCTTTCGAGCACGAGCGAGTCGACCACATCCAGGCGCTGCGGGTTCCCGCCGTGTTTATTCTGTGGGAACACAGCCCAGTGCGCACCTATGTGGAACGCCTAAGCGCGTTTCCTATGCCCTCCAACATACGGCTGGTCCGCTGCTCTGGCGATCTGCTGGCCCGTTATCGATGTATCCGAGAGGGCCTGTCCTCACCTCAAGCAAGTGAATTATGTGGGACGCAATCGTCGTAGGAGCCGGAGCCGCCGGTATGAGCTGTGCCGTTGAGGCTGCCCGATGCGGGCGGCGGGTGTTGGTGTTGGAATGCTCCAACCGACCGGGAGGTGCCTTGCACTGGTCGGGTGGCCACTTGAGCGCCGCTGGCTGCCGACGCCAACGACAAGCCGGCATCGACGACATTCCCGAACAACACCTACAAGAGATTTTGGAGATCAACCGCCATACCGGTGATGTAGCGCTTATTCGAAAGGCCGTAGAAGAAGCACCCAAGACGATAGACTGGTTGGAAGACAACGGCTTTGCTTTCGCGCCCGAATGCCCGCGCATCATCTACGGACACGCGCCCTACCGCACCGCGCGCACCGTATACGGCATCCGCAAAGGACTGTCGATCTTAGAAGTGCTCCTCCAGCAATGGAACGCGCTCATAGCCGAGGAAAAACTCCACGTGCGCTTTTCCACAGCGGTAACCGATGTATTAGCGTCCGATGGCAAACGTTACGATACCGTTGTGGCTACTTCAGCGCCATTCGGCCGTGTCGAAACCTTTCAAGCAAAACATATCGTCTTCGCTACTGGCGGCTACGGCGCTTCCCATGCTTTCTTTCGGCGCAAACACCCCGGCGTGCCGCTCGTCAGTGCGGCCTATCCTACAGCCGACGGCAACGGCATCGCCCTACTGGAGCAAAAAGGTGCGGCCTTTCGCTTTGCCGAATACCATCTGCCTAGCTTGGGGGGGCTGGAACGCCCTCCCGGCAGCGGCTTCACCGACTTCAACGACGCTTGGGCCATGGTACTCACCAGCGTCTATCGCCCTCCGCGCGAAATTTACCTCAACGCGCAAGGGCGCCGCTTTATAGCTGAAGACGAGCCCAATGCCGACACGCGCGAGCGCCGCGTTATGGAGCAACCCGGATGGTTTTTTTGGGCCGTCTTCGACCAGGCCGCCCTCGACGAGCGCGCTGCCGACGGCTCGGAAACGCCCTTGCTCATAGGCTGGTCGCGCGAACGCTTCTTAGGCGAACTCGAAAAAAACAGCGGCATCCGTCGAGCCAACACCATAGAAGCACTGGCTGCCGCCTGTCACCTACCCATCGACGCTGTTCGAGAAGAAGTCGTCGCCTTTAATGCCGCCGTCGCCACCGGAAAAGATGTGGTCTTTGGCCGCACCTACCTGCAAAACGCCATAACCCAGCCGCCTTTTTATGCAGTAAAGATCTGTGCCGCCTCATTGGTCACCTTTGGCGGCATTCAAGTCAACACTCACTTGGAAGTGCTAGACGTATCCGGAAAACCACTACCTGGGCTGTATGCTATCGGCGAAATCCTTGGCCTGGGCGCTACTAGCGGCAACGCTTTCTGTAGCGGCATGGCGCTTACGCCCGCGCTGAGCTTTGGCCGATGGCTTGGGCAGCATCTCGAGTAGTTCTCATTTACCCGTCGCACTATGGATGTCCTGAGCCATACTCTCGTAATAGATTGCACCCACGCCGTCATGGGGCCAACAGCGAGCCTCTTGCTAGCCGACCTGGGGGCGGAGGTCATTCACATCGAACCACCAGATGGCGACCCTACGCGCCGACTCAAAGGCTTCGGTACCGGCTACTTCACATTCTTCAATCGCAACAAAAAAAGCTTCGCCATAGACCTCAAATCGGACGAAGGAAAAACTTCGTTCCTGAAGTTAGTAGAGAAAGCCGACGTGCTGGTAGAAAACTTCGGCCCCGGCACGATGGACCGCTTGGGCTTCGGCTACGAAGCGCTGTCGGCGCAAAACCCGCGCCTCATCTACTGCTCGCTAAAAGGGTTCCTTCCCGGCCCCTACGAGAAGCGCCACGCCATGGACGAAGTGGTGCAAATGATGGGCGGTTTAGCCTACATGACAGGGCGCCCCGGCGACCCGCTTCGCGCAGGGAGCTCTATAGTAGATATCACGGGGGGTATGTTTGGGGTGATCGGCATCTTGGCGGCTCTGTTGGAGCGCCAAAAGACCGGCAAAGGCAAGTTTGTACAGGCCTCCCTGTTCGAGACAACGGCTTTTTTGATGGGACAGCACATGGCCTATAGCGCCATTAGTCAAACGCCTGTACCTCCTATGCCCGCCCGGGTGAGCGCTTGGAGCATTTACTCTATCTTTGAAACGGCCGACAGCGACCGGGTCTTTATCGGCGTTATCAGCGAAAAACACTGGGAAAAGCTCTGTCAAGCATTCGGATGGGGCGACTGGCTGAGCAACCCGCGACTGGCGACAAACAACCAGCGCATTGCCGAACGCGATTGGTTCTTGCCCGCCCTGCAACAGCGCATTGGCCAATACACAAAAGCGCAAATCATAGAAAAATGTGAAACAGCAGGTATTCCCTTCGCGCCGATTGCTCGCCCCGAAGACCTCTTCGACGACCCTCACCTTCGGCAAGGACAAAATTTGCTCGAAGTGCGTTTGCCCGATGGGCGAACGGCTCCCTTGCCCAACTTGCCGCTGTTGTACGGCAATCAACGCGCTCAAAAGCGATTAGATCCTCCCGGTATCGGCGAACATAACGAAGAAATACAGCGTCGACTCGGCGGATAGGACAAACTTTTAAACCCGTAGCGATATGGATTTGGTCATCAAAAATGCCCGCGTAGTTCGGCCCAAAAAGACGGCTATCGATCTGCTCGACATCGGCATTTCGGAGGGCAAAATTGTGCGTTTGGCGCCCGACATCCCCGCCGCACAGGCGCGCGAAGTCTTCGATGCCAAAGGACTTTTGGCCTTTCCCGGTCTGACAGATGCGCACATGCACACCGGCATCTATAGCCCACTCGACAAAGACGCGCGCACCGAAAGCCGCGCCGCCGCCATGGGCGGTGTCACCAGTAGCCTCAACTACATCCGAACAGGGCGCTACTACCTCAACAAAAGCGGCCCTTACGCCACCTTTTTTCCTGAAGTGCTCCAGCTGTCGGAGGGCAACTTCTACGTAGACTTCGGATACCACGTGGCCCCTATTCAATACAGCCACATCGACGAGATCGATCTGCTGATCGAAAAGTTCGGCGTCACCTCCTTCAAAATCTTTATGTTCTACGGCTCGCACGGCCTACACGGAAAAGCCACCAAAGGCAGCCAGAACGAGTTTTTGATGACACCCGAAGGAGAGTCTTACGACATCGCCCATTTTGAATTCATCATGCGCGGAATACAGCGCGCCATGGAGCGTTTTCCAGAAAAACGCGACGCCATCAGCCTAAGTCTTCACTGCGAAACGGCCGAAATCATGCGCGCGTATACCGAAATAGTAGAGCGCGAAGGCAAGCTCAAAGGCCTGCGCGCCTACTCTGCCAGCCGCCCGCCCCACTCCGAAGGGCTGGCCATCTTTATCGCCTCCTATCTGGCTCATGAAACGGCCTGCGCCAACATCAACCTGTTGCACCTCACCTCGCGTAAAGCCGTAGAAGCCGCGCTCATGATGCAAGACGTCTTCCCGCACATCGACTTCCGGCGCGAAGTGACCATCGGCCACTTGTTGCTCGACTACGATGCTCCGGCAGACGGCTACGCTAAGGTGAATCCACCTATCCGGTCGCGCGAAGATGTGGAATACCTCTGGCAATGCTTGCTCGACCGCAAGATCGACTGGGTGGTTAGCGACCACGCTTGCTGCTCGTACGAGTTCAAGCTGGACAAGCAGCAGCCGGACAACATCTTCTTGGCCAAGTCGGGCTTTGGCGGTACTGAGTACCTACTGTCTGGACTGTTTTCGGAAGGCAGCAAGCGCGGCATGAGCTATCACCACATGGCTGAGCTCGTCTGTTGGAACCCCGCTCAGCGCTTTGGCCTCTACCAGAAAGGCGACATTGCGCCGGGCTACGATGCCGACATCGTGCTGCTCGACCCTAATGAGACCTTTACCGTACGCGCAGCCGAATCGGAAAGCGCTCAGGGATATACGCCCTTCGAAGGGATGTCCCTAACCGGACGCGTCAAGCATACCTTCCTCCGCGGCATGCACATCTATAACAACGGCGTCATCCAAGGAGAACCTCGAGGACGCTACTTACACCGATAAACAAGACAGATTCGTTCATCTTGTAAAACGTACATGCGCTATGAAACTCAACGATATTGTAATGGCTGGCGAAAAGGCCAAAGGTGCTCGGCCCTACTTTTTCGCAGATCCTATGACCGAGCGAGTGCTCAACATCGCCATGGCCGTAGCCACAGAGGTAGCCGTCTTGCGCGAACGGCTCGATACTATTGAGCGATTGCTCGAGTCGAAGGGTGTCCTTTCCATCTCTGAGATTGAAAACTTCGTACCCACCGACGAGCAGGCCGAAGAACGCCAGCTGTGGCACGCTCGCTATGCCGCGCGCATCTTGCGCATCGTCCAGCAAGAGCTGGATGCGGTGGCGCGCCCCGAAAATAATCGGCCTATGGAGCAAATCGCTAACGAAATCAACGAGATGTAAAACAATATGTGCAAAACTTATGGGCTCGCATTAGCTATGGCTCTGCTGTTCGCCTGCAAAGCGGCTGCACCCTCCTCGAGGCCGCAAAGTGCTATCGAAGTATTTAAGACGTATATTATTGGCGACTTCGACAACCGCCAACAAGTGGAGGCAGAGCGCGCTGCCGGCCAACAGGTGCATCCGTTCGCCCGACATGTCAACCGGGTCGCCGACGACAAAATTCGAAATGCTCCGCCGCGCCCCGGCTTCTGGCTTATCGAAGAGAGCTACTACGACATGCCCGACGGCTCTCACAAGATCAACCATCACCTGTTCTTCTTCGAGGCCGTAGACGAACGCACCGTGCGCCTCTACGCCTATCAGCTGCCCGACTACCTGCCTATGGAGCAGCTCACCAACCAAAACCCCAACTTATCCATAGATTACAACGACCTGCGCATCAGCCCGCGCTTTAAACCAGCCGAATACTCCTTCGACGGAAAGGAGACCTTTACCATCTACGCGCCCAACGATTGGGGCAACGGCATGCGCTTTACCCTTATCGAAAAATTTACTCCAGGGCGGCTAGAGGTGATGGAACTGCTGGAAAAAGACGGCCTGCGCTTAACGCCTTACAAGACGCCTATTATCTATTTGCGAACACAGTAGAACACTTTTTCGATCAATAAAACTAAAGGGGTTATGGGAGAGAACAAAACCGTAAATACCGTCTATGCGCTTCCGCCTGTTTGGACAAAGCTGCGGCAGCACGCTGTCTTTCCGCACTTTAGCCACGACGAGCGCGCGCGCTACAACTTCTTGGCCAACCTCAACCGCTTTTTGTCTACCGTCATCGCGCCCGGCGTTCAAACGGCCTACGAGCAACGCGTAGAGCCATCGTTCCGAAAGGAACATGGGCGCACCTTTGCCAACCGACACGAACTGCGCGAAGCCATTCAGCGCGATGCTTACTACCAACTGTGGGCAGCCCTGCGCCGCTGCACCATGGAAATGCGCCAGCAGAACGGCCGAGCAGTGGTACTGCGCCAAGCAGAGGAATTGGCACAACGCGTTGCTGAATTGCTCAAGGGAAACGAAGACATCTTGCACCTCAAACCCGACTTCGAGGTGCCGCCCTACTCGCGCCATGTCGATAACCACCTCATGCCGGGCAGTTACCATACGGAGTACTTCGAAGGCGATGTAGCCAACGCTGCTAATTACGACAGCGGGCTGTTCGTCACCAGCGGCGGCATGTTAGGCAGCCTCACCGACGGCGGCGGCCGCGCCATCGCTCGATGGGTGCGCGAAAACTACCCCGACTTCCAGCCCAAACGTATCTTGGACGTCGGCTGTGGCTTGGGGCACAACACTTTGCCCATTGCCGAAGCCTTCCCCAATGCCGAAGTGTGGGCTATCGACGCCGCCGCGCCCATGCTGCGCTACGGCGCCGCCCGCGCTATCGCCTTGGGCGTCAAAAACGTCCGATTCGTCCAGATGAACGCCGAAGACATGAGCGAATTCCCCGACGGCTATTTCGACTGGGTACAGACGACCATGTTCTTGCACGAGACGGGCGGCAAAGCCATCCACAAGATCTTCCGCGAAATCGGCCGCGTATTGGCTCCCGGCGGCCTCAACCTCCACATCGAGCAGCCACAATATACGCCCGAAATGAGCTATTTCGAACAGTTTATGCGCGACTGGGACGCCTACTACAATGCCGAACCATACTGGGGACATATGCACGATCTACAGCCGGAAGATTTGATGGAAGAGGCCGGCATCCCGCGCGCGTACTTCCTGCAAGTGGGCGTGTGCGCGGTCAACGATTTGGACAAATCCGACGGCGCTCAAGTACGCGAAGACTACGGTCGCTCTCCCATCTGGAATGTCTTTGGCGGCTGGAAACCCAAGTAGATAACAGCTATGTCCTCTCACACTACCGCCTTAGACGTCGTAGCGGCCCACTACCAAGCGATTGTAGAAAAGAACCTGCCCGCCATTTTGGAAAAATACGTCCCCTCCGAAGAGACTTACGTCATTTTGGAGGGACCGCGCTTGACGACAGTCGGTTTTGAAAAGATCCGAAAAGGCTGGACGGATTTCTGTCGCTCGGCCATCCGGCTCACAGGCATCGAATGGGTGGAAGGGCCCTTTCACCAACACAGCAAAGCTATGGCCTGGGTGGCCGGCATCATCCGCCTGCGCGTGTCCGTCTCCGAGCGCACCTTCGAAAATACGTTTCGCGCCACCTTTGTCCTCGTACCCTATCTGGGACAATGGCGTATCCAGCACGAGCACGTCTCCGGAGCTTTGTCCGACCCGTACGGCATTGGGGATTGGCTGCAACAGCCAACGTAGCCGGTCTCCCTACGATCGGAAACCCAAAGACGGAACTACTCCACCTTAAGGAAGCGCCCAACCCGGTTGCCCGACAGCACAAAATACAGCCCTGTCGGCCATCCGGCAAGGGAAAGCTGCCCTTCCTCTGGGCGGCTTCGCTCAACCAACACTCCAGTAGGCGTCCATACTTGAAAATCGTCTACGCCATCCACGTAAACATGCGTCCTTGCTGGGTTGGGGTAAATGAATAAAGTGCCCGTTTTTGAGGGCTCCTCAGTAAGCGATACTGCGTAGTGGAAGGGGTTAGAAAACACTTCACATCCTTCTTCGGATACATACCTAACCGAGTAGATGCCGCTGCGTATGGGTGATAGATATTGATTAGTTTCTCCCAACAATTTTTCTCCATCTAAGTACCACTGATTCCCTTGAGAATAGCTCGACCGCAGCTGATTGCCCACAAGAGCAATGATGGGCCTTTCGAGTTTCAAAGGAATGATTTGCTCAACCAGAGCTCTCAGTCGCGTGTGTGTGGGTTGAACGGCACCAAGCGTTCTCCGCACGAATAGGACACAGACAATATCCCGACACCGGTCTATCCAGGGAGTGAAGCCAAAAGCCCCTTGGCTCCCTAATTGCGTTGTGTGTCCATTCAAACGCTCCTCTATCCAAACACCATACCCATACCGAAAAGAGCGGCGCAGCGGGTCGTTGGCATATGGGGTATTTACTAAGGGGACACCACCAGTCTGGTCGCTCTGCATCATGACGACCGTCAAGGAGTCAATGACTTGCATGTCGCCGTGTTTTCCGTACTTCAAAAGCATGCGGAGCACCTGAGCAAAATCGCGCATAGTTGTTCCTACGCCTCCTGCTATGCGGAAGTTGAGCGTGCTCCCCAAACCTGAATAATCCGTATTCTGTAGATTCAAGGGACTGGCTATCTTCTGTTGGAAAAGGCTGTCCCATCGCATTCCCGTAGCCACTTCGGCCATTCTGCCTGCCACATGCATGCTCACTCCACCGTATTGGAAGGCCGTCCCTGGAGCATAAGCGGTCATGGGGGTCTTTAGACCAATACTATCTACCGCTTGCCCAAGCGTAAGCGTACTGTCCGAAATGAATGGAGATTGTCCTGGCAGGCCGGAAGTATGGCTCATGAGCTGATGAAGCGTCATCGTTGGCTTTCCGCTAAAGCTCGGCAGATAATCTTGCACCACATCTTGTGGAGAGAGATAGCCCTCGTCAAAAAGCCGAGCTATAAGCGCCATGGAAAGCAACTTGGAACCGGAAGCAATCGGTTGATAGGTATTGCTGTTCCATGTTCCCCAGTAGTGCTCGTAGATAATGGAGTCGCCGCGGACAATGATAAAAGCAGCGTTTTGGCGCGCCTGACCAATCACTTCGATACTATCTGTAATCAGTTGGGTAATGGCATCAAATGGGTGTTGCGCTACTGAGCTGTTGCTGAGAAACGCCAATCCCAGTAAGTACGTTGCTTGTCTTGTCTTCTTTGCCCGCATTCATGTATAGACGACCATGCCTGGTAGAAGTTTAAACCCTCTACAACATTTGAATGCTCGGAGAGCTCCTGCAACAGCTAGAGCGCAGGGTATGGATTTTTTCGCGAACTTCGCCACATGCTCGTCAAGACCTTTGCGGCGGCAGTTCAAGGGGTAGATGCTTTAACCATTACCATCGAGGTCAATACCGGCGGAGCATTAGGCACAACAGCCGATAAGCCGGGCTATTTTTTGGTGGGTCTGCCCGACAACGCTATCCGAGAAGGGCAGCAGCGTATGGAAGCCGCTTTGAAGAACGCCGGCCTTCGGTTGCCGCGCTACAAGACCATCATCAACTTAGCGCCGGCCGATATCCGCAAAGAAGGCTCTGCCTTTGATTTGCCCATCACCATCGGGATGTTAGCCGCTTCGGGAGTTATTCCGCCCGACAATTTGGACCAGTTTTTCATCATGGGAGAGTTGTCCTTAGACAGCTCCCTGCGCCCTATAAAAGGTGCGCTGCCCATTGCTATTCAGGCGCGCAAGGAAAAGTTTCGCGGCTTTATTTTACCCAAAGCGAATGCCCGAGAGGCGGCCATTGTAGCGGACTTAGAGGTTTACGGTGTAGAGACGCTTCAACAAGCCATAGAGGTGTTGGCCGGAGCGGGCAAGGAGTATCTGGTTCAGGTCAACGCTCGCGAAGAATTTGCTGCTAACCTCAACAACTACGACGTCGATTTTTCCGACGTGCGAGGCCAGGAAAACATCAAGCGCGCCTTGGAGCTGGCGGCAGCGGGTGGGCACAACGTTATCCTCATCGGGCCGCCGGGCGCCGGCAAGACGATGCTGGCGCGGCGCCTGCCCACTATTTTGCCGCCATTGACCTTACAGGAAGCCCTCGAGACCACCAAAATACATTCGGTGGCAGGTCTCCTCTCTGGAAATACCGCCTTAGTAACGACTCGCCCCTTCCGCGCCCCACACCACACGATCAGCGACGTCGCTCTGGTGGGTGGCGGCTCCGACCCTATGCCGGGCGAGATCAGCATCGCTCACAACGGAGTGCTCTTTTTGGACGAGCTTCCCGAGTTTAAGCGCACCGTGTTGGAGGTGCTGCGCCAACCTATGGAGGAGCGCCGCGTCACCATCAGCCGCGCCAAGGTGTCTGTGGACTATCCGGCTAGCTTCATCCTGGTAGCCAGCATGAACCCTTGTCCGTGCGGCTACTACAACCACCCTGAGAAGGAATGCGTATGTGCTCCGGGCGTAGTGAAGCGGTACATCTCTAAAATATCCGGTCCCTTACTCGACCGCATAGACCTCCACGTCGAGGTGACGCCGGTGTCCTACGATGAGCTTACGGCGGCCGAACGGCCGCGTGTCAGCAGCGCCGAGATCCGGGAGCGCGTGCTTCGGGCACGGGCTATACAAGCAGAGCGCTTTAAACATACGCCCCACATCTACTGCAATGCCCAAATGCCCAGCCGAATGGTGCGCGAGGTCTGCACCTTAGACGAGGCGGGTATCCAACTGCTCAAAACGGCTATGGAACGCCTCCAGCTGAGCGCTCGCGCCTACGACCGCATCCTGAAGGTTGCGCGCACGGCCGCCGACTTAGCCGGCAGCGCCTCCATCCGCATCGAAGACCTGTCCGAAGCTATCCATTACCGGAGCTTAGACCGAGAGGGATGGGCCGGCTAAGCGCTATTTCTTGAGCCCGATCTCGCGCAGCCGCTCGTCTAAATACTCTCCTGCCGTAATAGGTGAGTAGCGAAGCGGATTGTCGGGCGTCACGCACGAGGGCAGGCAGTCGAGCCGCATGGAACTCACCGGGTGCAAGAAGAAAGGGATGCTCAAGCGCGGCAGATGCCACTCCTCGCGCGGCGGATTGACTACGCGGTGGGTCGTGCTCTTAAGACAGTTGTTGGTCAGGCGCTGCAACATGTCGCCGACATTGATAACAATTTCATCGGCCTCCGGCAAGATAGGCACCCACTCATTCTTCGAATTGAGCAGCTGCAGCCCTCCGGCGCTAGCGCCCACCAGCAGCGTTATGAGGTTGATATCTTCGTGTTGCTCCGCCCGAAGAGCACTGGCGGGCTCTTGGGTGATGGGTGGGTAATGAATAGCGCGCAAAATGGAGTTGCCGTAGCGAATATACGGCTCGAAATAGTCGGCCGGCAAGCCAAGATAGACGGCGATAGCCTCCAAGAGCTTTGCTCCTGCCGCTTCGAAGGCCCGATAAAGTTCTCTACCCAGACGGTTGAACTCCGGAACTTCTTCCACCTCCACATTGGGCGGATATTCTGCGCGCAGCGGATGCCCTTCTGGCACCTCTTGCCCGATTTGGAAAAACTCTTTCAGGTCTGGCGTCTGCGAATGCTTGGCGTGCTCTTTGCCAAAAGAGGTGTATCCGCGCTGCCCTGCCAAGCCGGGAATCTCATACTTCCGCTTCACTTCTTCCGGAAGCGCAAAAAACGCCTTAGAAGCCGCATAAAAGTCATCTACCAACGCTTTAGGTATGCCGTGGTTGACCACCGCAACAAAGCCCACCTCTCGAAAAGCCTTCCCTAAGGCCATCACAAAAGCTTCCCGTTCCGACTTGGTGCCGCTCACGTAGGCAGACAGATCTACTGTTGGGATACCTTTAGTGCTCATCGTTCCCCAAGAAAATACTCACTTGAGTTTAATCGTCGTAGCTACCGACGGACTCTTCTTTTGCTGCTCTTCGTCCAGCGGTTTTAGAAGAATAGTGACGCTTCGACCATCGCTATCTACCTGAGACAACGGATTAGTCGACTTCTTCACCTTGGCATCAGGGAAATGATATGTCTGCTTGTAGGTCATATTTGAAAAAAAAAATTGATCATATTCCCCATGTCCTCTTCCTCTTCCTCTAATTCTGTTAGCGTCTTCCTGAAATACTCTCCCACATCGGCAGTGTTTAAGCGCTCGAAGTTGTTGCCCTTCAGGCGGAACACTTCTCCACCTAACTTTACTTCGTACTTATCCTGGTGAATGACATAAAGGGCCTTGTTCAACGCCGCCACATTGGAAAAATCAAAAGCGTATCCGAAAACCAGCGAAGACGTGTCGTTTATCTCTGAAACATTCGAAATTCCATTGATGCGGCCGATCAGCTTCTTAACTGCACTCATCTCGTTGCTGATCTGTTCGAAAGAAGCTTCTCCTTTTTCGTCTTCCTGCTCCTCCGACGCTTCGTCTTCATTTTCTCCATTCTCCTGCTGGCTTAGACTTTGAATAGCGTCTATAAAAGCCTTGAATTCACTGGCATCTATAGTAAACCTGTACGAACCCGAGCCGTCTTTTTTGACCGTTACCTCCTCCTCAATAGTAAAGCAACCCGAAAAAAAGAAAGAGCCAATAACAAGGAGCACTCCCTGTAGGAAGCGCTTAAATAGAGATTTCATCATCGCGTGGGTTTAGTGAACATTTCTTTTCTTTTATTCTACAGCAAAGGTAATAACAGATGATTTTCCATCCTTTTGAAATTCCATTACGTAGCTGCCCTTCCGCAAATAATATTTACCCGTATCGGACTTAGGTATCTCGACGGTTTTTTTGGGGTCTTTTTGAGCATCCTGAAGGGCCTTCTGGTAGCGCTTCAGGGCACTTTCTTTGACATCGAGGGTGTAGGTAAACATGTTTAGACCTGCCTTACACGCTAACTGTCCGCTATTCAGTACGATGCCGTCCTGGGTCTTGACTGTCCATACAGCGCTACCCGCTTCTTTGACATAAAACACAACAGACAGCTCGGGGTCTTTCAACTCCTGCCAAGGTCTTTTTTTACCCCAGTTCTCGCTGTACTTGACCGAAAGATTGAGCGGAAAAGCGTGGATAGAGGAGGCCAACACCTCAGCCGTGAGCTGTTGAATAGGAGCGATATCAACGCGGTAGAGCGAGCGCCCATGCGTGCCCAAGATAAGTTCGCGGGCCTTTTTCTGAATCGCAATGTCGTGTACAGGTACCGCCGGCAGGTTCGGACATAAGAAGTGAAAGTGTTTTCCCTTATCCAAAGACACATAGGCGCCGAGGTCTGTTCCTACATAGAGGACATCGGGATTTTCCGGATCCTCGCGAACGACGTTGATGGGCTCCAAGGGCAGGTCTGTACCTATGCGTTCCCAGTGCGCCCCGTAATCTTCCGACACGTACAGGTAAGGCGTAAAATCGTCCCAGCGGTATCCGTTTAAGCTCGCATATACTCGACTTTTTTGGTGGGCCGAAGCGACTACGCGCGACACCCACAGCTTAGGAGGAAGTGAGTCGGATATGCGCACCCACGTGTCGCCGCCGTCGCGCGTGACGTGGATGAGGCCATCGTCTGAACCTACGTACAGAAGCCCAAATTTGAGCGGACTTTCACTGATGGTCGTAAGAGTGCCATAGGGCACATTACCTGCCTGCCCACCCGCAGTGAGGTCTTCTGAGATCGCCTCCCACGTATCGCCGCGGTTGAAGGAGCGGTACAGCTTGTGGGCTCCAAGATAAAGCACATCGGGCTGATGCGTACTGAGATAGATGGGGGTTTGCCAATTAAAGCGAAGAGGTCGCTCGCCTAAGTCGTGTTTGGGCGTAATAGCCTTGCGCTTTCCCGTCTTCTGCTCTATGCGGAAATAGTTGCCGAATTGAAAACCTGTATAGACGATGTCGTTCGTGCGCGGGTCTATCGCCACCTGCATCCCATCGCCTCCTAAAAGGCTTTGATAGGGATATTGCCCAGTCTGATGCCAAGCACTCGATGCCTGGTATGTCGATGGCCCCATCCAAACGCCGTTGTCTTGCGTGCCGCCGTAAACGCGATAAGGCTGAGCACTGTCTACGGCTACCGCATAAAATTGTCCTACAGGAGGCTGATTGCACTTTATCCACGACTCACCATCGTCCCAAGAGATGTTTAAACCGCCGTCGTTGCCATTAATTAAGTGGCCTGGGCGAAGCGGATCGACCCACAGAGCATGGTGGTCGACGTGTACATTATCGCCGTTGATGCTACGCCAAGTGCGGCCGCCGTCATCGCTGCGGAGAATATAAAAGCCTAACAAATAAACTTTATCGGCGTTATCCGGGTGGCAACGAATGTTTGAGAAATAATAACCATACGTAAAATTCATTTGATCAAGAGGTTCATCGTGAGTGCGCTGCCAAGTGCGGCCACCATCGCTGCTTCGATACACCTCTGCTCCGATGTAATCTACCTCTACCAGCTGGGCATTTGCATCCTCCAAGAACTCCACCAAGGTTTGAGGAGTAATCTTGCCCTTTCGAATTAAGTCTTTGACCTTTTTGGCGTCGTATTTTTCGGGAAAACCATTTTTTCTAAGAAAAGTATCGATTTGCTCGTCGGCGATCTTCAGGAAAGTTCCTACGTCCATCGGGCGCAAGTCGTCTTTCGTCAGTATGGCTGTGACGGGCTTTTCCTTTTTGGGCTTTGGATTTTGATTATCTACGCAAGCGTACAGGATGGTCTTTCCTTCTTTAACTCCTGCCGTTAAGCCGATGCGACCCACATTGGGACCTACAGGAAAGCCGCTGGTGGGTGTAGTTATTTTTCCCCACGTAGCGCCCCCATCGGTACTTTTCCAGATGGCGGATCCTTCTCCGGCCCCTATGAAGTTCCATGCGCGCCGTTCGCGTTGCCAGGTAGCTGCATATAGGGTGTTGGGATTTTGCGGATCGAGGCAGAGGTCAATCGCTCCGGTATTTTCGTCGACGAATAAGGTGCGCTGCCAAGTATAGCCGCCATCGATACTCCGATAGACGCCGCGCTCCGGATTGGAGGAATATAAGTGACCCAAAACGGCCACCCAGATGACCTGTGGATCGGTAGGATGGAGCACAATTCGGCCGATATGGTGGCTTTCCGGCAACCCGCGCCATTCCCAGGTCTTTCCCTCGTCTGCACTCCGGTAGATCCCTGTTCCAGCATAGGAGGACCGGCTGCTGTTATTTTCGCCCGTGCCCACCCAAACGATGCGGCGCTGCCAATCCACTGTGATATCGCCAATGGTCATTGTGGCTTCTTGGTCGAATACGGGTTTAAACGTCGTTCCATTGTTGTTGGAATACCACAAGCCACCGGAGGCATAGGCAACGTACATTTCCGTCGGATTAGCTGGATTTACATCTACGTCCGTGACGCGGCAAGAAAAGACCGAAGGGCCAATACTAACGGCCTTCACGCTCCCCATCAGCGTATTTTCCCGCATGGCCCGATGCCGTTCAAAGCCCTTTAAGCGCTCTTCCGATGGCGTGGGCTGCTGCGCAAAGGCTGCAGTCAGCCCAAAGAAAAGTACTACTCCTGTACTGCGAAGCCATTTTATTCTTCTCATATATGCCTATTAATATTTAACTAAGCCGATGCGAATGTAGGGCGCACAGGGAATAAGTAGCTCGTTAGAGAGCCGTTTGCTCAGATCGACAAGAAAGCGCGCATGAGTTGAGCGGTCTCGACCTCTGGCGCTTTTACAATTCCTCTAATACCTAAGGCCTCGGCAGCGCGCACGTTTTCCTCCAAATCATCGATAAATACGGTTTCCCTGGGCTTTAAGTCAGCATCTCGAAGAACATAAGCGTATATCTGCCTATCGGGTTTGCTCAAGCCGATCAAGTGCGAGTAATATACGCCATCGAAATAGCGCTGCTTGAAATCGCCTTTTTGATGGACCTGTGCCATGTAGCGGTCGATCCATTGGGCATGCAGGTCGTTGATATTGCTCAATAAGAATACTCGGTAGCGCTTGCGCAGTTGTTCCAACAGATCAAAATACTCCGACGGCATACCGATAAATATGGCATTCCATGCTGTTACTGCTTCTTCCTCTGCGAGAGGAGGGTCGGCTCCTCGACAAAGTGCGTCTATAAACTTCGCCGTCGAAATGGCGCCATTCTGATAGCGAAGAAAGATATCCTGGCCTGTCCATTGTGCTTTAGCTTGCTCAAATTGGTCGCCCAAGCGCTCTCGCAGCACGCGTTCTGTAGCGCTGAGGTCTAAGTGAAAGAGGACGTTGCCGAAATCGAAAATAAGGTTTCGAATGTTATCCATGTTATTGTTTCGTTGTCGGGGCGGCAAATATCCTCTGTTCGGAAAAAGCGCGGCGTTAAGTTTCAGATTTTTAGACATGGTGCAGGCGCTGTTTTAAAACTGCGTTTGGCGACAGCGCTCAGTGCCTCTGGAGTCGCAGATAAGCCCCGATATTTGCCCACTAAACGGTGCGTCGGTATGTCCCATCAGAGGCTTATTGCAATATCCATCTCCGCATTCTTTACGTGCTCGTTAATCGCCCAGACCTCTCACTTTGTGTTAGAGAAACTCCCCGACATCATCAACTCGCCCTACGATGAAATCACGCTCGTACTCCAGCGAGACGGTCAGACCCTGTATTTTACCCGAGTAGCTCATCCCGACTTTTGTCGCTATCTTTTCCTCGACAGCGTGGATCTGCATGAAAAATTGTCTCCTGAGCAATACGAGCGCCTTTTGCGCAGCATTTATTCTGAGTTGAGCGGCACTGCCGTTCACCAACCTGCAGCGTCGACCTTTAACCAGGACGTGTGGATAGCAGAAGCAGACTCGACCTTTTCTTTCCATACCGTGCGGCATCCCGGACCTCCTCTGAACAACGCCCTCCCCAATAGCATTGCTACCATAACGCCCGACCCGAACGCTTTTTACTGCATCAACCAGTTTTCGCCCAAGGGCGACATGACGCGCGGTTTTTCCCTCATACGGCGAGTCGACAGCGTATGGCAAGCTCCTGTACCGATAGAAATCAACGAGTACTACACGATTACGTCTGAGGTCAATTTAACCATGAGCTTTGACGGCAAAGTACTCATCTTATCTGCCGTTCGTCGCGATAGCAGAGACATGGATTTATACGTCTGTT
This sequence comes from Lewinellaceae bacterium, assembly GCA_037445225.1. Lineage (GTDB taxonomy): Bacteria > Bacteroidota > Bacteroidia > Chitinophagales > Saprospiraceae > M3007. Next base: position 80,578 of record JBBIKW010000005.1, read on the forward strand.
TCAAGGAAGGAGACCATAAGTGGAGTACTCCCAAAAGCTTAGGACCATCGATAAACACGCGCTATCGAGAAACCACGCCCTTTCTCTCCGAAGACAACCGCACCCTTTTCTTTTCCTCGAATCGATGGGAAAGCTTAGGCGGCAACGATATTTTCATGTGCAAGCGATTAGACGACACTTGGGAGCAATGGACGGAGCCACAGCCCCTATCAGCACCGATCAATTCGACGGCTAACGATGGGCAACCGTACTTCAACATGACGTCGGGCTACCTGTACTTTACCTCTACTCGAGACGGCAACAGCGACATTTATCGCGTGCGCATAGCTCCCCCCCAACCTACCGAAATCCGAGTCCGCGGCCGCATTTTACACCGAAAAACTCGCCAACTGGTGACCGATGCCGTACTTCGATACGGCGCAGAGGGAAATCCACCCAATATCTTAGTGGCCCCTGACGGTGTCTTTTCGCTTAAAATTCCCAAAGGAGTCTCCTTTCAATTGGTGCCCAGCAAGACAGGCCTTACGGGCATACCCACTACCCTCTTCTTTCCTTGGGAGCACTACTATTTTCGCGACTATCAATGGGTAGACGTGTGGATGGACTCCTTAGAAGTGGGTGGCAAGATCGAATTGGCGCCCATCTATTTTCAGCAATCGCTGCCCGTTATCTTGGAACAATCGTACGGCGAGCTGGAACGCTTGGCGGAGTTATTGCTCAGCCATCCTAATCTGGCTATCCGCATCGAAGGCCACACCGACAACGTCGGCCGACCGGAGGACCTGCAGCGGTTGTCGGAGCAGCGCGCCCAGGCCGTACGCGAATTCTTGGAGCGCAAAGGAGTCTCTTCTGACCGATTAGAAGCGGTTGGCTACGGCGCCCAGCGCCCTGTCAACGACAACAGCACCGAAGAACTGCGCGCCCAAAATCGGCGCGTCGAAATCCGCATCACTCGCCTGTGAGGCTATGTTTCACGTGGAACATTTTTTTACAACGCATGAAATTTTACAGCACTCGAAACCCCGCTCTGCGCGTAGATTTCAAAGAGGCCCTCTTTCAAGGGCTACCCGAGGACAACGGCCTCTTCATGCCGGAGTATATCCCCGCCATGCCTCCTGAGTTTATCGAGCAGCTCCCGAAGTTTTCGCTCGAGGAAATGGCTTTTCAAATTGCCTGTGCCTTTTTGGAAGAGGAAATACCGCGAACTTCCCTGCGAGCCATCATTCAAAGAGCCCTCGGGTTCCCCGCTCCGTTGGTATCCTTGGACGAATACACTGGTATCTTAGAGCTTTTCCATGGGCCTTCCCTCGCTTTCAAAGACTTTGGAGCGCGTTTTATGGCCCAAGTGATGGCTTACTTTAACCGGGAGAGCGAAAAAGAACTCATCATCTTAGTCGCTACTTCTGGCGACACGGGCGGAGCAGTAGCGGCGGGTTTTTATCGGACGCCGGGGATTCGAGTGGTCATTTTATATCCCGCTGGAAAAGTGAGCCCTCTACAAGAAAAGCAGCTCACCGCATGGGGGCATAATATTGTGGCATTGGGGGTGGAAGGCACTTTTGACGACTGCCAAGCACTCGTCAAAGCGGCTTTTTTGGACGCTTCGCTGCGCCAGCGTTTGCGCTTAAGCTCGGCCAACAGCATCAACATTGCCCGGCTGTTGCCGCAAATCTTCTATTACTGGGAAGGTTACAAACAGGCATTGCATCGCCGGCTACCCATCGTGGTATCGGTCCCATCGGGTAACTTCGGCAACTTGACGGCCGGCTTAATGGCTCAAAGGATGGGACTGCCCATTGCTCATTTTATTGCAGCAACCAACCAAAACGACATCGTCCCGCACTATCTCCGCACGGGAGAATTTTCGCCCAAGCCCTCCGTGCGAACCCTGTCGAACGCGATGGACGTGGGCGCACCCTCTAACTTCGCCCGAATGCTCGATTTGTATGGTTCCACGTGGAACCATATGCGAAGCGCCATCACGGGCTACGCCTTCGATGACGAACAAACTAAAGCCGCCATGCGCGCGGTATTTGCTGCCCATCGATACATTTTGGACCCACACACCGCCATAGGATACTTAGCTTGGAAAAAACACCAACAACAGTCTGCCGAAGAAGCCTTTGGAATGGTTCTGGGCACAGCCCATCCCGCCAAATTTCAACAGGAAGTGTCTACCATTTTACAAAGCGAAGTACCTCTGCCTGAGCCCCTTCACCAACTCCTTGCTCAAAAGAAACGCGCCGTACCTATGCCTGCCAATTACCCTGCCTTCCGACAATGGCTGCTCTCGGAATTTTACCGATAACCCTCCTCTACAAGAGCGGGACTTCTTGCGGCACTGCGGTTACTTCTTCCAAAAAAGCGGCTAAAATCTCGTTGAACTCTTCCGGCCGCTCCATCATGGGAGCGTGCCCACACTTGTCCAAAAAGTGCAGCTGGGAGTTCTTTATCAGCTCGTGAAATTTCTCTGCAACAAAAGGAGGCGTCACCGTGTCCTGCTTTCCCCAAACCAACAAAGTAGGTGCCTCAATCTCGTGCAGCTTGTCGGCTAAATTGTGCCGCACGGCGGATTTAGCTGTCATGACTATGCGAAGCCCTTTGGAGCGATCGTTCACAATATCGAAAACCTCATCCACCAGCTCTTTCGTCGCCACCGCCGGATCATAGAAAGTATCTGCCGTTTTCTTGCGAATATACTCGTAGTCTCCTCGCTTAGGAAAGGCGCTTCCAAAAGCACTTTCAAAAAGCCCAGAACTCCCCGTAAGCGTAATAGAGGAAACGCGCTCCGGATGGGCCAAAGCGAACAAAAGCGCAATGTGCCCACCGAGGGAATTCCCTAACAAATGCACTTTCTTATATCCCTTATACTCTACAAAACGCCGCACAAAATCCACCAACCCCACTACCGATACCTCCAAGATGGGCATCTCGTAAATAGGCAGCATCGGTATGACAACTATATATTCCTTTGCAAAGCGCTTGTACAGCGCCTCAAAATTGCTTAAGGCCCCAAAAAGTCCATGCAATAAAAGCAACACCTGCTTCTTTCTCCCGTCGGACTCAATATATTTAAACCCTGATTCCTCTTTTATTGGAACATTCATGGTATCGGAAAAGCAAGCTGCCCGGCAAAAATAAAGACTAAATGCGACAAAGGGCGATTTAAGCAACAAGCTTCCTGTAGTAAATCAGTTCAAAAATGCCATTTCTACCTCGGTTTTTGGGACAGCCTCAAACGGTCGACCTCGCCTTAATATGTATCCCAACCAGACAATGCTACCTAATAATATTACTGCGCCTACTTGATGAAGCACGCCCCAAAATACTGGAATCTGCCCGCGACAGTGCAACACCGTAACGACACCCAGTACTAACTGAAGCAACATAGCGCCCATAAAGAAAACACTACTCCGCCGCAGCAAAGGAGACTCTGCCTTCCTATATGCGCTTAAAAAAAAGTATAATCCCAAGATGAACAGCAGATATGCAGTGTTGCGGTGCAAAAATTGAATCAGTGCCGGCATAAAGGGATTTGTATCGTAATGGATGAGGCTCGCCCATCGCCAGTAAGAGACGTCGAGCAGGATAGCCGGCAAATATGCACCGTGCATATCGGGCCAAGTGGGGAAAAACAAACCCGCCTTTGCCCCCGACATCAGTGCTCCTAAAGCGATTTGGAAAAAGGCCAGGCCTCCTATGCCCAATATTAAGCGTCGCCAAGCAGGGCGATCGCCGATATCTGGGCTAATAGCGTACGTGGAGAACGTTATCCACAACAAGTAGGAGAAAATGACGAGGGCCATACACAGGTGGAGCATCAGGTTATACGCATTGACCCAAGGGCGGTGGATAAGGCCGCTGGCTACCATGATCCAACCGAAGAAGCCCTCCAAGCCGGCCAACAAGACGACCACCAACAGTTGAGTTCTCATTCGTTTCGGAAGCATGCCGCGCCACCAAAAAAGCGCAAACGGAACGACAAAGACAAAGAACATGAGCCGAGCCCACAGCCGATGGAAGTATTCCCAAAAATAGATGAACTTAAACTCGCCCATGCTCATCCCCTGGTTAATCTTCGCGTACTGAGGCGTCGCCTTATATAGGGCGAAAGCTTCTTCCCACTCCCGCTCGTTAAGCGGAGGAATCGTTCCAGTAACTACTTCCCAGCGCGTGATACTCAATCCGCTGCCGGTGAGCCGCGTAACACCTCCAATGAGCACCTGCAAAAAAATCATGGCTACACCCACCCAAAGCCATACACGCACCGCATGCGGTACCTGTGTACTATTCATTGCCTATCTCTTTTTCTTTTCAAGTCAGTGTTTATCCACAACGCCTTTTCTGACGATTAAGTTGAAATTTTTAAATATTTAACCCCATCGCCCCATCATCAAGGATGTGAATTGGTGGATTACTTCTTATCGGAGCGATAAAAACCGCTTTTTCCATACCTATTACACCGGTTTTGCACACGGCATCGTTTTAATATTTGCTTAACATTCAGTGCCGCAGTGGAGATATCTACATCTTGTTGAGAAAAGAGAGCGCGGGAGCTGTTAGTCTTTCTAAAAGGTGTATCTTTTGTGGAGACCGTCTCTGTGCATATGAGGAAATGCCGGAACCCTGTGGAAAGGACGTCGCTTTTAAAACATCGGCGGAGCGGCATGTGGATAAGGGGCGAGTTTTCCCCGCCACAGGTCTTATGCGAGCAAGTTATACACCAGCCAAGCGGCGACATATGCCAACAGGGTCATGAAGGTAAATTGAAGCAACGGCCATTTCCAGGAAGCCGTTTCGCGGCGCACCACCGCCAGCGTGCTCATGCACTGCATGGCCAAGGCATAGAATACCAATAGGGAGAAAGCAGTAGCGGACGTGTAAACGGGTTGGCCGTTATCGCGGAACCGCTCGGCTTGCATGCGCTGGCGGAGTGTCGCCTTGGTGTTGTTTTCAGAGGCATCCGTAATGTCATCAGCTGCATTACCCAGGTGATACAGAACGGCCAAGGTGCCCGTAAATACTTCGCGAGCAGCTAGGGAAGTGAAGAGCGCTATGCCAATTTTCCAATCGTAACCCAGCGGACGAATGAGCGGTTCGAATACCTTGCCTATCTGACCGGCGTATGAGGCTTCCAATTGATATGCCGCGATCAGATTTTGTGTATCTTCCCAAGAGAGCATCTTCGCCCTGGCTTCTTCCTCAGCCCTTTGCTTGGCTTCTTGGAAGCTATTCCCAGGGCCAAAACTGGCCAGGGCCCAAAGCACCAAAGAGATGAGCATAATGATTTTTCCCGCCTCTACGACGAACGCAGAAACCTTCTCCCAAACCGTCAGCCACACATTGCGCCAATGGGGTATCCGGTACACCGGTAGCTCAATGGCCAAGTAAGAGACTTCTCTGGTCTTCAGCATTCTTTTCAGGAAGTATCCCGTCCCCAATACAGCTATTAACCCAAATACGTACATGCTGGCGAATGTCAAACCCTGCAGCGAAAAGATCTCCAACACTTCTCGGGGCGGCACGACCAGACCAATAAGGATTACGTATACCGGTATGCGCGCGCTACACGTGATGAAGGGCGTTACGAGAATAGTGATGAGGCGCTCTTTCCAATTCCCGATCGTCCGCGCGCTCATGATGGCCGGTACTGCACAGGCCCCGCCGCTGATGAGCGACACCACGCTGCGTCCGCTCATGCCGAAGCGGCGCATGAGGCGGTCGAACATAAACACCACGCGCGCCATGTATCCGACCTCTTCGAGCAGCGTGATGAGAAAGAACAGGACAGCTATTTGAGGTACGAACACCAACACCCCGCTCAAACCTGCCAGAATACCCTCTGTGAGTAGGTCTCTGAGCCGGTGTTCCGGCAGGTAAGTCTTGATGGTATCGCTCAGCTGCGCAAAGAGGTCTTCGATGAAATCCATAGGAACGGCACTCCACGCGTATATAGCCTGAAAGATGAGCAGCATGATAGCGCCGAACAGGAGAGGGCCCCACCAGCGGTGCGTAAGCACTGCATCCACTCGGTCGGTAATCGTGTTGGGAAAGCGCGGCGGATGCTGCACGACCTCTCGGACGATGGGCGTAAAGCGGTCGTAGCGATATAAGGTCTCCTCTATTTGGTGTTTTAACGAGTTGAAGTGTTTGTCGGCAACAATCGCTCCGATCGTCTGGCGAGCTTGCTCGGACAAACCGGGAAGCCATGTGTAGTGATGCGCTAACAGCAGCGCCCGGTAAGGAACGTCGGTGCCGATATTTAGGGAAATGGCGTTGGAAACGCCTTTTTCTTGATCGGTCAATGTGTAAAAGCGGCCTTCGGGAGAAGGAACAACAGAGAGCAGCGCCTCGGTTTCTGAGAGCAGTCTATCGATGTTCTCGCCCGTTCGGCTACTGACCAATACTACGGGAATACCGAGCTTTTCCGAAAGTTTTGATGTGTTTACTCTTATCCCAAGGGACTCTGCCGTGTCCGCCATGTTGAGAACCAACAGTGTGGGCAGTTCTAAATCCAGCAGTTGGGTGAGTAGGAGAAGGTGCTTCTCCAAGTGCGTGACATCGGCAACATAGATGATGGCATCGGGGTAGTAAGTATCGGCGGGATTGCTCATGACCGCAGTGACGATCCGCTCATCTGTAGCGGTGGGGTATAGGCTATAGGTGCCAGGTAAGTCGATCAATTCCACTTCTCGACCATTCGGCAGTTGAAAGCGCCCTCTTTTCAACTCCACCGTGATGCCGGGAAAATTGCCGGTTTTTTGCCGCAAACCGGTGAGCAAGTTGAACAGGGTGGACTTACCGCTATTCGGATTGCCTACCAGGGCTATATGGGGCAATCGCTCTCTCTTGTCTGCTTTCATGAGTCCACCACAATATTTGCCGCTTCTTCTTTCCGCAACGCTAAGCGAATGCCGTCAGCCTTGATGTAGTACGCATGGCCAAACGGAGCCGGACGGATCATCTCTATCAGAGAACCCGGCAAGATGCCCATAGCCATCAGCCGACTGGCTAAGACGGGGTCGGTTACGCGAAGCGCTCGCGCACACTCCAGCCTCCTTAGACTTTCTACGGTTCGATACTTTCTAATCATTCCCCCGCAAAATTGGGATTTAGACAAAATCTAAACAAATGAAAACGAGTTTTAGTTTTGCTTTCCACTTTTGGAGTGCCTTCACTTTCTTGAGCCTCTAACCCTGTGGCGAAAGAGAGGGGATGGTGGCTTTTGCTCAAATTTCTTCGTCAGGGCAGGGGATGATCCTTGTCATTTCGGGTATGGAGGTTCGATGAGCAAGGGCATTTCCGGAGTGAGTCGAAAGTGCGCATTCGGGAATCGCCGGCCATTGAATTGAAACCGATGCGCGCGTTGTTTTTGTTCTGAAGGAGGCAGTTGGGTAAACTGCTGGCAGATAGAGGAGCAGCAGCCGCTATATTTTTGTCGGCAGTTTTCGCATTGGATGAATAGAAGGTGGCAGTGGTTGTTGGCACAGTTGACGTGGGTGTCGCAGGGTGCTCCACATTGATGGCAATGAGCAATGATGTGATGGCTGATGCGCTCGCCCAGCCTTTCGTCGAAGACAAAGTTTTTGCCAATAAACTTGTTGGGCAGGTTGCGCGCTTTGACTTGGCGCGCGTATTCAACGATGCCGCCCTTGAGCTGGAACACGTTGCGAAAACCTCGATGTTTTAAATAAGCGCTGGCCTTTTCGCAGCGTATGCCTCCGGTGCAATACATGACGATGTTCCGGTCTTTCTTGTCGGCCAAGAGTTCTGCCACGTAGGGCAATTCCTCGCGAAAAGTATCAACGGGCGGCAAAATAGCGCCGACGAAGTGCCCTACCTCACTTTCGTAGTGATTTCGCATATCCACTACGATGGTGTTGGGGTCGTCTGTGAGCGCATTAAACGCTTCAGCGTCCAGATAAATGCCACTGTTAGAGGGGTCGAATGAGGGGTCGTCGATACCGTCGGCCACAATTTTCGGCCGGACTTTGATAGACAGCACAAAGAAAGACCTCCCGTTGTCCTCTACTGCAAAGTTGAGCCACACGTCTTGAAGCGGAGGCATGCTGCGGAGGGCTTCTTGAAAATCATTTAGGCGCTGCATGGGCACGGAGATTTGCGCATTGATGCCTTCTTCGGCCACGTAAATCCGCCCTAAGACGCCCATCTTAGAGAACAACTGGTAGAGGTCGTCCCGAAAATGGGCCGGGTTGTCGATGCGCACGTATTTGTAGAAAGACAGCGTGGTACGCTCCTCTGAGCTGCAGAGCACCTTGTCTTTAAGCTTTTTTCGATTGACGCGATTGTGCAGAAGCATAGCGAAACGCGTTATACTCGGGATAATCGCTCGGCTGCCTGCTCGAGCACGTCATCGGTTTTGGCAAAGCAAAATCGAACCAGCTTATCGTCATTAGGGTGAGAGAAGAAGGAAGAGACGGGTATGGCGGCTACACCGTACTCCTTGACGAGGCGTTGGCAAAAGGCGAAATCTGACTCATGGCTGATGTCGGCGTAGTCGTAGAGTTGGAAATAGGTACCCGAACAAGGGATGGGTTTGAAGCGCGTTTGCGCCATAGCTTGTTGGAAGCGGTCGCGCTTGTCTTGGTAAAACGCTGCGAGGTCCGCGTATTCGGATGGGTCGGACATGAAATCCGCAAAGGCGGCTTGGATGGGGTGATTGGCCGAGAACACGTTGAACTGATGTACTTTCCGAAATTCTCGCGTGAGTTCAGGAGGAGCGATGCAGTAACCGGTTTTCCACCCCGTGTTGTGGTAGGTCTTGCCAAACGAATAGATGCACAGGCTGCGCTCGTATAGTTCAGGATATCGCAGAGCAGAAGCGTGGAGCTCGCCATCGAAGAGGATATGCTCGTACACCTCATCGCTCATGACCAGGATATCGGTGTCTTTAAGCAGTTTAGTCAGCATCACCATGTCGGTCTCGCGCAGGAGGGTTCCCGTGGGGTTGTTGGGCGTGTTGATGCAGATCATGCGCGTCCGTTTAGAGATGCGGCGTCGTAGGGCCTCCCAGTCGATGCGAAAGTCGGGTGCGCTCAGCGCTATGGGAATGGGAATGCCGTTCACGGTCTCTACGGAAGGTCGATAAGAGTCGTAACAGGGTTCTAAAAGGATGACTTCATCGCCAGGATGGACAAAGGCTGCTATAGCGCAAAAAATGGCTTGAGTACCGCCGGCAGTTACGGTAATTTCTGTCTCTGGGTCCAGTGTTCGGCCGTAGAGGCGCTCCATCTTTTCGGCAATGCGCTCGCGCAACAAGGGCAGGCCCGGCATGGGGGCGTACTGGTTAGCGCCGCGCTGCATGTGTTCGTATACCAGCCGCTGAAGGCGCTCCGAGGGATTAAAGTTAGGAAAGCCCTGCGACAGGTTGATAGCCCCGTATTGCTGAGCCAAGCTCGACATTACGGTAAAAATAGTGGTGCCTACTTGAGGCAATTTAGAGGCAGTGCGCATGGTAAGTACAGCAAGAACATGGAAACGCTTTTACCCAGAGCGTCCGACCGATCGCTTGAATATTCAGTGAATGCCGATATTTGTTTTCGAACAGATAAACTCATCGCTTATGAGGCTTTCTCGCTTTGGGGTCGCAAAAATAACCGCTTTTGCTGTTTGGGCAAAGTGGGCAGGAGTCGCTGCAGTAGCTTTAGGAAGTTGGAGCATGTGCACGGGCGCCGACGCTCCAATGGAGCCTAAGCTGCGAGCGCGCATCGACTCCATAGCTACAGCCCGCATACAACGAGCACGTATTGAGGTGGACAGCTGGTGTGCTCAACAACGCGTCACTCGATTGCCCGTTCTCGTGGACTCCATCCGCCGGCAGCGCCTGCGAGAAATTGAAAAGCAGTTGCAAGGGCTCCCTCAGTAGCCCAACTTCTTCAGGAATTCGTTCACTAAACCATATTTGTCCTATGAAAAGCATTTACGACTGGCTATCGGAGTACGGTGAAAGCCACCAACACCCTACCAACAAACTGGTCCACTGGATCTGTGTACCTACCATTTTTTTCAGCATTGTCGGACTTTTCTACGGTGTAAAGCTAGGCGTGGCCCTCACCCCTACACTACAGCTGAACTTAGCCATGGTTCTTTTAGCGCTGACCGTAGTGTATTACGCGCGGCTGTCGCTTTCACTGGCCATAGGGATGCTTCTTTTTTCCATCCTATGCCTCGTGTTGGCTCAGCTAATTGAAACCAGCGGCTTAGTGTTATGGCAGGTCTGCATAGCGCTGTTTGTGCTCGCTTGGATCGGGCAGTTTTGGGGGCATAAAGTGGAAGGCAAGAAGCCTTCGTTTTTCAAAGACTTGCAGTTTTTGATGATTGGGCCCGCCTGGCTAATGAGCTTTATCTATCAGCGTTTGGGTCTGCGTTACTAAAGCTGTTTTTTTGCCGGAAAAACGGCAGTTAATTGCTATGGAAGAACCCACCCAACAGGGCTACGTGCGCGCGCAAATAGAGGAGAGCGGCGTAGCCCATCTGTCTTTCTTTCACCCCAACCAAAACAGCTTGCCCAGTCGGTTGCTGCAGGCATTGGTAGAAGCATTACAGGACTTAGGTCGCGCTCCCGCTGTCAAGGTGATTGTCCTGCGCAGCGAGGAGCACAAGACCTTTTGTGCAGGCGCCAGCTTCGACGAATTGATAGCCATTCAAGACATGGAAACCTCGCGTCGCTTTTTTTCCGGTTTTGGAAACGCGCTCAATGCTATGCGCACCTGTCCGAAGATCATTGTAGGGCGCATCCACGGCAAAGCGGTAGGCGGCGGCGTTGGTTTAGCAGCTGGTACGGACTACTGCATGGCGTCCCAGTTTGCCTCCGTGCGCTTGAGCGAACTGGCTGTAGGGTTCGGGCCTTTCGTCATTGGCCCGGCTGTCGAGCGGAAAATAGGCAAAGGAGCTTTCTGTCAGATGGCGCTCAACCCTACCGAATGGCAGACAGCAGCTTGGGCAAAAGAAAAGGGCCTCTTTCAAGAAGTCTTCGACACCGTTGAGCAACTCGACGCGTACATCGAGCATTTTACGGCCAGGCTCTGTACCTATAATCCGGAGGCCTTAGCGGCCCTGAAAAAAGTCTTTTGGGAAGGCACGGAGCATTGGGAGCACCTCCTCGCCGAACGCGCGGCCATCAGCGGGCGACTGGCGCTGTCCGACTTTTCTAAGCAAGCTATCGAAGCCTTCAAAAAGAAAAGTTGAAGGTTGCTCACCGCTTTTCGAAGAGCCACCACATCGGACGGCGCTTCGCAACGCGATAGTTTTCGGAGAGGTATTGCCGAATATGCGCGATGGCTTCGGCTGGGTCGTCGGTGAAAAGCAGGAGGTCTAAGTCCCCCGGGGAAATGGTGCCTTCCTTGACCATGGTGTCCAAGAACGCGCGCATCTGGCGGAAATACTCTGTGCCCATGACGACAATGGGGAAATAGGTGATTTTACGCGTTTGGATAAGGGTGAGCGTCTCGAAAAACTCGTCCATGGTGCCAAAGCCACCGGGGAAAATGATAAAAGCAAAGGAGTACTTGACGAGCAACACTTTTCGGATGAAGAAGTACCGCAAAAGAATAAATCGGTCCAAGTAGGGGTTTTCCTTTTGCTCTTGCGGCAGCACGATGTTGCAACCTACCGACCAGCCGCCGGCCTCGTGAGCCCCTCGGTTAGCGGCCTCCATAATGCCCGGCCCACCGCCGGTTATTACAGCCATACCCAAGTCGGTGACGATGCGCGCGCCCATTTGGCGAGCGAGCTCATAGTAGCGGTGTCCCTCTTGGAAGCGCGCCGAGCCAAAAACAGTGATCGCTGGACCCATAAAGTGCAAGGCTCGCATGCCGCGAAGGAGCTCCCAAAATACGCGAAGAGCAAAAGCCAGCTCGTATCGGCGGCTTTTGGGCCCTTCTAACCATACCGACTCATTGCGCTGAATAAGCGGACGCTGCAGAGAACCTCCCATATCTATTTCTTTTGTAAAAAGAACGGTATTACGGGCTTATTGCTTGCAGTTTGCGCGTTTAGCGATACCAGCCCTTTTTAAAGGCGATAAAAAACACCGTACCTATAGCCAAAAGGCCTAACCCCGGCAGTACTTGAGCGGGGTGCTGCAACAAAGTATTGATAGCAAAAGCCATAGAGATGAAAATAAAGATGGCGGGAACTACCGGATATCCCCATGCGCGTACCGGGCGCGGCTGTGGGCGGGTTTTTCGAAAAACAAACACCGCAGCTCCCGCCAGACCCATGAAGCCGATATCCATAAAGGTTACGAAAGTAATGATTTTGTCGAAGAGCCCCTGAAAAAACACTAAGATGGCTATGGCCCAGAGCGATTGTATCCACATGGCGAGGGCAGGCGTCTGCCAGCGAGGGTGTACCCGCGCCAATTTGCGAAAGAAGACGCCGTCGGCAGCCATAGCGAAATAGATGCGCGGGGCCGACATCGTGTAAATGCTTACCGTGCCGAAGATAGAAAGCGCCACCGTTGCTGAAACGGCTTGACCGCCCCATGGAAAGATGCGCTCCAACGCATCTCCAGCCACTCGCGGGCTACGAGCGATATCCGCCAACGGCAACAGCAGCATGTATGCTGCGTTGACCAGCAAATAAGTGAGGAGTACGATGAGCACCCCTAACACCATGGCTCTCGGCACTGTGCGCGGCGCATCGATGGCTTCGCCGGCTACATAAGAGGCGTGGTGCCAGCCGCCAATGGAAAACAATACACCTATGAGAGCTGTCAACATGGCCGTGCCCCATGCTTGGGGAACGCCCGACTGCAGCGATAAATGAAAATGGGTCTGTTCGGCATCGCCCCAAAAAAAGCCCACTGCAATAATAGCGCCTATGGCGAGGAGTTTCAGCCCGGTTAGGAGGTTAGACAAATGTTGGCTGATGTGCACGCCCCACGTGTTGAACAAGGTCAGAACGAGGATAGTGCCGATCGAAATGCTCAGCTTAGCAGATGCACCGAGGTGAGGAAAAAACGCCTTTAGATATTCTGCCAGGGCGGCGCATAAGCCCGCCAGCGCCCCACTGTTGACGACAAGTAGAATGATCCAGCCGTAGAGAAAGGCAGTGAAGTCTCCATATGCCTCCCGCAAATAGACGTATACTCCTCCGGAACGCGGAAATAATCCGCCCAACTCACTGAAGGTAAGCGCTCCAGTCAGCGCCAATACACCGCCCAATACCCATGCGAGCAGCACCAGTACAGCATTGGGCACTGCCTGTACAATTTGAGCGGGTGCCACGAAGATGCCTGACCCAATACAAGACCCTACGGCAATCATGGTCAGGCCGTACACGTTGAGTGCCTTCCGCAGCATGGTGCAAAGAAAGGGCACCAGAACAACTTTCTCTTTGCAATATGCTGCGCGCGAAACAAACCCTTTTCTACATGAAAAAGCGCGGGTTAGACATTCTTCGTTTGCGCTTCACCAAATCGGCGTAAACCATCAGCTCGAAGGACCCGCCGACAAAGGAGCGGAGCCGAGTAAGCGTCAGGTCGTAGGCCGCACCCACTCCAAAGCGCGGGTCTACTTGCCAATAGGCTAAAAGGTTGAGCGACTCTCCCAACCCATCGCCCCCAGCGCGGTAGGCCATACCGAACGAGACCAACCGGCGAAATTCTAAACTCAGGGCGATATCTACGTCGATAGGTGCGTTGTGCACATAACGCACAATGGCCGCAGGCATCAGGTTGAAGTGGGTGCCCAGCGGGATGATGCCTCCAGTCGTTCCGTAGAGGTGCGGTTCCTCTCGAGCGGCCTGGATGCCCGGCTCGGTGTTTATGCCGATGTTATTGCGCACGATACGCGGCACAGAAAAGCCGAAGTAGAGGCGTTCTTGAAAAGTGCCGTATATCCCTGCGCCGAAATTGGCCAAGGCTTCGTTGACGCGCCTGTTATCGAGTGAAGGGTCGTATTGAACCAGCGGCGTGGCCTGCGAAAAGTCGATGCTCAGCACGCGCAAATTGCCCGATACGCCCATACGCAGCGAGAATTCGTTTCCGTCGATGATGTTGTACGAATAGGCGGCGCTCAGCTGAACGTCTCGGTGTAGGCCGATTTGGTGGTGGGAAAGGACGGCGCCGACGCCCACGCGTTGGGAAAAAACGGGCGCATGCACGCTTACCTGAGCCGAGCGCGGCGCACCCTCCATGCGAAACCACTGGTTTCGGTAGATAGCAGTGCCCGTCAACAGCCCCCGGATGCCGGCGTAGGCCGGGTTGTACGAGAGCTTGTTGTACATGAATTGCGTGTAGCGGTGCTCTTGCTGACCGAGGATGCCTTGATGCCCTATGAGCGAAAAAGCAAGGAGTAAGAGATATGTACGCATGGTCTTATATATCTGAGGATGGAAGGTGTGCATGTTTTTAAGGCGCATCGGCGTAGGTACTATCGGAAGATTTCAATGTATCCGGAAATCGGCTTGCGGTCGGGTGCGGGCTGGAAGAAGTAGAAATAAGTGCCGTCGGGTAAAGGCCGCCCCTGTCGGCCCTCAAAGGTGCCGCGCCAAGCGTGGGCTGGGTCGTTGCTATATGGAGCCGCCTCGTATACCTTGTCGCCCCATTGGTTATAGATGATGAGGCGGTTGTTCGGATACAGATCGGTGTTCAGACAAGGAATTTCCAAATAGTCGTTGATGCCGTCGTCATTGGGTGTGATGACGTTGGGAATGTAGGTACAGAAGCTCTCGCGAACCGTGATGGTGACGACGGCGTCGCTGCAGAGGTCTGGGCATGCCGCAGAGCAAAGGCGATAGATAAAGTGGACGCGCCCATTGTTGGGGCCGGCTTCATAAGTAAATAAGCCGTTGCCTAAGTCTGTCAGCCCCGCAAGCAGTCCCACCACCGTCACGGTGAAGTCGTCGCTCTCGTAAGTATCGTTACTTAAGACGCTAAAGCCCTCCAACAAGCCGTTGGTTTCCGCTTCAAAATCCAAATCGTCGACGGCTTTGGGCTTTTTGCCTATCCGCACCAAGGCCGTATCGATGGGCGTGTAGCAGCCGTTGACAATAGCCTGCACCGTGTAGATACCGGTAAGGGAAGGATCTAAGTTTTCAATCAGCACATTGTTCGAATTAGGGTAAGGCGGTTTCGGACCGGTCCAGATATAGGTAGCTCCTGGAATGACAGGGGTACTTATCACGATGTCGTCTCCTGCGCAGCCGATCTTATCGCTTACTTGAGGCGCTAATGGCGAAAGTGGGTTGACCACCACAGTAATGGAACACACACTCGTATTGCCGGCGGCATCGGAAGCGAGGAAGGAGAGCTGGTGTGTTCCTATGGGGAAGAATACGCCAGTTTTAGGCCCTCCTATCTGTTCTACAGAAGGTGTTCCACAGTTGTCGGAAGCTGCGGGCAAGTCGAACGACAGCACGGCGCCGTCGCAGCTGTTGACAGCTTGAGCGTCGTTCAAGAAATGAGACGGGTCGGACACGATTGCTCCGCTGATGTCGGCCACTGCGGGCGAGACAGGGCATGCAAACGCCGGCGGAATGCTTTCCGTAACGGTGATGGTGAAGCTGGCCGTTGCGCTATATCCCAAGGTGTCGCTTACCGTGTAGACGACAACCGTAGTGCCTACCGGGAAGGTATCACCGGGTTGGTGAGTGGCGGTTACGGTAGCTGGGGCGCATACGCCTGTAGGCACGGGCGGTGTCCAGGTGGCTATAGCAGAACAGCCGATGAAGGATTGGTTGGCAGGGATGTTGTCGAAGCCGAGCGGCGGGCCGATGACCGTGATCCGGAAGGCACAGGTGTCCGTGTTGCCGCTGGGGTCTTTCACCGTAACGGTCACGAGCGTATGGCCAACGGGGTATAGGTCGCCGGGCTGAGAGGAGGCCGTCACGGTAGGTGTTGGTGCGCAGTTATCGCTGGCCGTCGGCATTTCCCAGTAGACCGCTGTAGAGCACGCCCCGTTGGAAGAGAGCACAGTGTCTTTTGGACATCCACTAAAGCTCGGCGCAACGGTGTCGATCACCGTCACGGCAAAACTGCAGGCGGCCGTGTTGCCCCACGTGTCGGTAGCAGTGTAGGTGACGATAGTTGTCGTCTCCGGAAAAACAGAGCCCGGCAAGTGGCTCGAGCTAACCGTTATCGCACTGCAATTGTCGGAGACCTGCGGCGCTGTCCAGGTAGCTGGTGCGGAACAGTTGTTTGTATAGAGGACGATATCTCCTGGGCAATTGATCAACACGGGTGGTACCTTTTCCTCGACAGTGACCACAAAGCTGCACGACATGACATTACCCGTCGAGTCTTTTGCAGAATACACCACGGTCGTGTGGCCAGTGGGCAGGATGCTGCCCGATGCCACCGAGGACACTGGAGTGATGGGATACGGGTCGCAGGGATCTACCACGAGGGGGTCGTCCCAGAAAGCCTTGGCCTCACATTGGCCTGCCGGGGCGGTGACCGTAAAGTCGGTCGGGCAATTGACGAGTTTCGGCGCTGTAGTGTCGTACACAGCGATGAGGAAACTGCACGTTGCGCTATTGCCGCTGTCGTCTGCAGCTTGGAACACTGCTACGGTGGTTCCAATGGGGAAGACCGACCCGCTGGCGACATTTCCCGCAAGAGGAGGCTGGGCGTCGCAGTTGTCCACCACCAAAGGCTGGGCGAAGGTCACCGCTTGCGAGCAGGTTGCAGCATTGGCCGGCACATTCACATGGGGCGGGCATGTAAGGGTGGGCGGAGCGGTATCGCGCACCGAGATTTTTTGAGTGATTTGGGCGGTATTTCCGCAGTTGTCCACGGCCGTCCAGCGGCGCTGAAGCAGATACGTTCCACTTCCCGTAGTGCTGGCGATGGTCTCTCCGTCGTACTGTATGCTTACGCCCACATCGCACTTGTCGGTAGCCGTAGGTTGGGCTGGTGCTGGCACGGCATCGCAGCTGACGGTGGCGTCGGCGGGAATGTCGGTAAAGGTAGGAGGCGCAGTATCTCTTACTGTAATGACTTGCTGGGCTGTCTTGGTATTGCCGCATTCATCGGTGGCTTGCCAGCGACGCACAAGGGTGTAGGCGTCAGGGCAATTGCCGTCGATGCGCGTCTCTCCTAAATAGTTTATAGTAGGAGCAAACGAGCAGTTGTCGGTGGCAATGGGGATGGCTATGGAGGGCACAGCGCTGCATTCCACCGTAGCGTTAGCCGGTACGGAAGTAAATGTCGGTGGCGTTTTATCCTCTATGAGGAGGGTCTGTTCCGCCGTGGCTGAATTCCCGCAGTTATCGGATGCCATCCAGCGCCGCGTCAGGGTGTAGGTATGAGGGCAAGGGCCGCTACCGCGTTCTTCGCCCAGCAGCACCACCTCGACATTGGCGTCGCAGTTGTCGGAAACCGTAGGCTGGACGATGGGCGGGATGTTGTCGCAGCTGACCGTGAGGTTGGGCGGCACGGAGGTAAAGGTCGGTGGGATGAGGTCGCGCACGGTAATTTTTTGCGACGATGTAGCGGCATTACCGCAGTTGTCTACCGCCGTCCACCAGCGGATGAGCGTATAAGTGTCTGGACAAGAGCCGTCTACGCGCTCCTCCTTGTCGAAGGTAATGGTCACAGCAGCGTCGCAGTCGTCG
Organism: Lewinellaceae bacterium; assembly: GCA_037445225.1. Taxonomy (GTDB): domain Bacteria; phylum Bacteroidota; class Bacteroidia; order Chitinophagales; family Saprospiraceae; genus M3007. Next base: position 98,158 of record JBBIKW010000005.1, read on the forward strand.
GTGGCCGTAGGCGTTCCGATCGCAGGAACGGCCTCGCAAGAAACGGTGAGGTTGGGCGGCACGAAGATAAACACCGGCGACGCAATATCGCGGACGACGATCACCTGTTGAGTGCTCTGGGTATTTCCGCATACGTCCTTGGCGGTCCATCGGCGGATGAGCGTGTAGGTGTCCGGACAAGGGCCATCGACGCGCGCTTCCCCGTCGTAGGTGATAGCGACATCCGCTGTGCAATTGTCCGTCGCTGTAGGAGAAGCTACAGCGGGAATGTCGGCACAGCTCACCGTGACATCTGCAGGCGAGAAGGTGAAGATGGGTTTGGTAGTATCCTCCACGGTTAAGCGTTGCTCAGCCGTAGCCACGTTTCCACAGTTGTCTACCGCCGTCCAGCGGCGAACGATAACGCCGCCACTCGAACAGTCGGTGTCTATCTGTAGATCAGTCGTCAAACTTACACTGACGTTAGCATCGCAGTTGTCGGAAACGATGGGATCGCTGATGTCGGGAATATCGTCGCAATTGACTGTGGCGTCGGGCGGTACGAAAGTAAACAAAGGAGGGGTCTGATCGCGTACCGCAATCACTTGAACCGTCGAAGCGACGTTCCCGCAGCGATCGGTAGCCGTCCAGCGGCGCTGAAGCAAATACGCATCTGGGCAGCTCCCGTTAATACGTGTTTCGCCGACATAGTCGATCTGGACGTCGGCATCGCAATTGTCGACGGCGGTGGGAACTCCTACGGCTGGGACATTCTCACAGCTTACCGTCAGGTCTTCCGGAACGGCGGTGAACACCGGAGGCTCGGTGTCTCGAACCGTGATCTTCTGTACAGCGGAGGCGGTGTTTGCACATTCATCCACCGCCGTCCACTGTCGCAGGAGCGTGTAAGTATGCGGACATGGGCCATTCAGGCGCGTCTCGCCGTTGTACGATACTGAAGGGACTACTGTGCAATTATCTGTAGCAGCGAGATTAGCCGGAGCAGGGACACTTTCGCAGTTTACGCTAAGGTCAGCGGGGAAATTTGCGAAGCTGGGCGGGGTATTGTCCCGCACAGCGATGCGTTGTAAGGCTGTGCTCGTATTTCCGCAATTGTCCGTGGCCGTCCAGCGGCGCGTTAGGATGTATTCGTTTGGACAGTTGCCGTTGAGGCGCGTTTCTCCTTCGTAGGTGATGTCGACGCTGGCATCGCAGTTATCGGTAGCCGTAGGTTGTCCTGCCGTCGGCACGGCGTCGCAGCTGGTAGTGATATCTGCTGGAACAAAGGAGAACACCGGCGGCGTCTGGTCGCGCACTGCGATGAGTTGCTCTGCCGTTGCCGTGTTGCCGCAAAGGTCGGTAGCTGTCCATCGGCGACGAAGGGCATAGCTGTCGGCGCAGGTGCCGTCGATGCGCACTTCGCCGTTGTAGGTAATGTCTACGTCGTTAGCGCAGTTGTCGATAGCTTTAGCCAATCCAGGAGCTGGTATGTTGTCGCAGCTGACGGTGACGGCTTGTGGGACGAGGACGAATACGGGCCGCGTGGTGTCTTGTACCGTGAGTTTTTGCTCTGCCGTTGCCGTGTTGCCGCAATTGTCGGTGGCGACCCAGCGGCGAACCACCGTACCGCCGCTGGCGCAACTGCCGCTGGTTTGAGTAACGCCGACGAACGAGATGAGGACGCTGTTGTCGCAGTTGTCGGTGGCTATTGGGGTACCTAAGCTTGGGATGGCCTCACAATTGACCGTAGCATCGGAGGGAATAAACGTAAAGCTGGGAGGCGTCTGGTCGCGCACCGAAATGGCTTGCTGAGCAACGGCGGTGTTTCCGCAGTTATCTACAGCTACCCAGCGGCGAATGAGGGTATAGCTGTCTGCACAGGCTCCGTCTACACGAGTCTGGCCTTCATAGAGTACGTTTACTGCGCCGTCACAGTTGTCGGTGGCAATAGGGTTGCCTACGGTAGGGATGGCCTCACAGCTGACGGTGACGTCGGAGGGCACGAAGGTGAATGCGGGAGGCGTTATGTCGCGAACGGTAAGGACTTGCTCAGCTGTGCGGGTATTGCCGCATTGGTCGACGGCCGTCCAGCGGCGCGTAAGCACGTAGCTATCTGCGCAGTTGCCATCGATGCGCGTTTGCCCGTCGTAGTTTAGGGTTACCGATGCGGAGCAGTTGTCTACCGCTACGGGTGTGCCCACCGGAGGAATAGCCTCACATGAGACGTTGGTGCTGGCCGGAACGAAGGTAAAGTTAGGCGCTTCGGTGTCGCGCACCGCGATTGTCTGGGTGGCGATGCTGCTGTTGCTGCAGCCATCGGAGGCTTTCCACCGGCGCAGCAAGGTGTAATTGTTAGGACAGGAGCCTCCGACCTTTGTCTCTTCTAAGTACTCCACAGTTACGTCGGCGGAGCAATTGTCGGAAGCCTTTGGGCTGGCTACGGACGGGATAGCGCTGCATTCTACCGTCTCATCTGCTGGAAAGTCCGTGAACGACGGCGGCGTCTGGTCGCGCACTGCAATGCTTTGTGTCGCCGTGGCAGTATTGTTGCATTGATCTACTGCCGTCCATTGGCGCACCAACACGTAGGTGTTAGGACAATTGCCATCGATGCGCGTTTGTCCGTTATAGACTATGCTGACAGTGATGTCGCAGTTGTCGGTGGCGGTAGGAGCGCCTACAGCAGGGATGGCCTCACAGCTCACTGTGGAATGGGCAGGAACGGAGGTAAAGGCAGGAGCGGTGAAATCTTGGACGACGATCACCTGCTCGGCGCTAGCCGTATTGCCGCAGTTGTCGGTGGCCGTCCAGTGGCGGCGCAAGATGTAATTATTTGGGCAGTTGCCGTCGGTGCGCGTTTGTCCGTTGTAGACTATGCTGACAGCGATATCGCAGTTATCGGTTGCGGTAGGCGTGCCTACGGCAGGGATGGCCTCGCAGCTCACCGTTAAAGCGGGCGGCACAGAAGTGAAGGTCGGCGGCGTATTGTCTTGTACCGTGATTACCTGCTCCGCTACAGCTGTATTGCCGCAGTTGTCGGTGGCTGTCCAGCGGCGGCGCAGTGTGTACTGGTCGACGCAAGGGCCATCTGCTCGGGTCTCGCCGCCATAAGTAATTGTCACGGCACCGCCACAGTTGTCTGTGGCGGTGGGGGTGCCTATGGGAGGGATGGATTGGCAGTTGACTGCTACATCGGCTGGCACCCAGGTAAAGGTTGGGCTCTGGTTGTCGACCACTCGTATGAGCTGGGTGGCTGTGGCGCTGTTGCCGGCGGCGTCGAAGGCGCGGTAAGTGCGCAGGATGCGCAGGGTATCGCTCGGACATCCGCTGCCGGCAATTGGGACGTCGCTAACGTGTACTACCGACGTCACTGCACAGTTGTCTGTTGCCGGCACGGCACTAGGAGCAGGAGCAGGGATGGCATTAGGGCAGTCAATACCGGTAATAGGGGATAAATTGCTCGCCACTGGGGGTTGTGTGTCGGCTACGCGCACGGTAAAGGTGCACGTGACGACGTTGGCACCGTCGTCTACTCGATAGGTAGCGGTGGTGATGCCGCTGAAGAAGGGTATGCGATTAGATAATTGGCCTTCTCCACTACCGGTAGTAGCACCGCTGAGCGAGTAGGTGACGCCTACGGTAGGGCAGTTGTCGCTGAATACGGCGTCGATATTAGGTATCAAGGTGGTGCACAATCCTAAGTTGGCCGTCCCTACAGCATTGGGAGGGCAGCTGAGCGTAGGTGGTACGTTGTCCTGTACCGGAACCGTAAAGGTGTGCACTCCCACACAGCCCTTGCTATCGGTGATCGTCACTGTGTAAGTTCCACCGGGTACATTGGAGAGATTTCTTGTCGTGTCGCCATTCGACCACAGGTAAGAATACGGAGGGGTGCCTCCCGACACGGTTACGTGTAGTGCGCCTGTTGGAACGTCTAGGCAAGGCACTGGAGTTGCCGTAGCGGTAGCTTGAATAGCCGTATTAAGCGTAATGGTCCTAATGCCGTCGCACGTAAGCAGGTAGGCATCCGTACCGTCGTAGGGTTTGAAGATGGCGGACATTTGGGCGCGGTAGCTACTGGTCTGAGTAGGTGTCACCACGTGTGGCCCTTTACCCGGACCGATATTGGGCGACCACAAGACGCTGTAGTTGAGGTCACCACTGGTGATGACGCTCAAGCGCACCGTGTCGCCGGGCTGGCAGATAGTGCCGTCGTCGGGAATCCCCGACTGCTCTTGAGCTACAATATACGCGTTGCAGCAAATGCCTATGTGCGTCACGCAGCCGGCGTTGTTGACATCCGAAAAAGCGTGCGGCGCTGTACTGCCGTTGCAGTCGACCACTTTTTTGTTATCGAAGTAAAGCGCTCGAAGCGAGTTACAGTCCGGCGCATTGCTCGAAAGAGGGCGAAACTTTCCACCGTTGATGAGCACCACCTTAGCATCGATGCCAAGCTTTAGGTAGGCATTTGCCGTCCATTGGATGACGCCCCCGTCGACTAAAAGCAACCCTTGAAAGGGAACGAAGCCGATAATGGGCTCGTAGTTGACGTTGACCAAGAACGAATCTCGGATGATGATGGTGTCGGTGCCCGCAGGACAACTGCCAAAGGGGTTATCCGAGGCCCGAATGAAGTGGTTAAAAACGCACGTCTGGGCCTCTATGTGTGGTAGGGAGGGAAATCCTAGAAGCGCTCCCAGTAGGAAGACCCATGGGGGTGAAATAGGGCGGATTGCGGGAAGAGAAAGAGAGCGGAAGGTCGGTAGGACTTGCATGCTCCAGCTGTACAGATGCCACATAACTTTAGAAAAAGACGAAGTGCGACTGTTTCAGGTATCGTGAGGACGGGCTTTCTTCACCATTCCCAAAAAAAGTGGGAGATAAAGAGCGTCTTCGCATGAGACCATCGGTCAGCCTGGGCAGGAGGAATACGGTGTGGAAGAAGATTGTCCTTTTTTGCCGCTAAAAGGTATGGCAGGGGAAAAAGCTGGTCGATTTTACTGGCGGGATTTGAAAGAAAGCGGCATTTAAAACGAGAAAGCGGCTACAAAAGTATGGTTTTTGGTTTTTAGAAGCGCTGCCAATAATGTGCCAAAACGCATCTTTAACGTTCTATTTGAAAGCCATTTACAAAACCGGTCGTTTTGCTACCCTTGCTCAGAGTGCCGAGGAGAAAGAATACCTTTGCGCCCGGGCAAACTCAGGTTGCTTATGGCTTTGTGGCTCGGGCGCATCGGTATGGTTTCGCTCTTTTGGGTGTGGGCAGCAGGAGTTATCTGTGCGCAGCCGGTGGCTGATATCCGTCCGCAGCTTAAAGCACTGACGGAGCAACAGCGCGCAGAACTCTTTAACTATTTTCGCCATCTGCGAGTACAGGTAGCGGATCAGGCGCAGCACGCTTATGAGCAGTTGACCGAACCGCAAAAAAGGCGCGTGATCGATTTGCTGGATTTTTATCGCCGTTCAGGTCAGGAGGAATTGCTGGCCAGAGTCGTCTGGAGTCCAGATACCCTCGTATTGGGCGACATGGTAGAGGGGACCGTTCGCATAGACTCGTTTCGAGTGACCAATGTGGGGGAATATCCCTATAGGATAGAGAGCACTTGGGCTACTTGCGACTGCGCAGTGGTTTATGCTCCGGATTATCCCATTATGCCCGGCACGTCGGCGGTTTTGCGCGTAGAGTTTAAGAGCCATGGAAAGCTGGGGCAGAGTCACCCCGTTGTTGTTGTTTTCGATAACTCGGAGCCCAATAAGCGCCATATTCTTTACGTAAAAGCCCACATTTCAGCCCGAAAAAAGGTACTCTTTCCCTGGGACAATTGAACGCCGTTGTGGAGTACTGAACCATTTTGCTAGGTACTCGTTGTGACGCCAATTGCGTCAAGGTGTCATGCGTTTTCAGGGAAAAAATTTTGTTGTTATCGGAGCGTCGTCGGGCATTGGCGCGGAGCTCGCTCGCCTATTGAGCGAGGAAGGAGCCCATCTTTTCACGTACAGCCGGCGGCCAGCGACGCATTTGCCGGCCTCTGCTCAGTGGTATCCAGTAGATATTGAGACCGCTGATTTTTCACTAAGGGCGCTGCCCGAGCTCATCCATGGTTTTGTGTATTGTCCGGGAAGCATCACGTTAAAGCCTTTTTCGCGCATCCGCGTCGAGGACTTTCGCAGAGAATTAGAGATCAATGTTGTTGGGGCTTTTCGGTCGCTTCAGCAGGTATATCCCGGCTTAAAAGCTGCGGGTTCCGGCAGCAGCGCTGTGTTGTTTAGCACAGTGGCGGTGCATACCGGCCTGCCGTTTCACAGCAGCATTGCGGCGGCGAAGGCTGCTGTAGAGGGTTTGGTGCGAGCCTTAGCCGCCGAATGGGCTCCTGCGGTGCGAATCAACGCTATCGCGCCGACCTTGACCGACACGCCGCTGGCGGCAGCGCTATTGAATACCGACGAAAAACGCCAAAATGCCGCACTGCGACATCCTCTGCGGCGGATCGCTACACCCACAGACATCGCTCAGGTGGCTTGTTTCCTCCTCTCCGACGCAGCGCAGCTCGTTACCGGCCAAGTGTGGGAAGTAGACGGAGGATTGGGGAGGCTGAAGGTGTAGTTCATCCGACTTCATTAAAATATCCTTTTGAAATAGGTCGATTTTAAAAGGGCTGTTTTCGCTTTTATTTTAAAACGTATCGAGATTTCACAAATGAAGTTTTAGATCCGACAGCTTATCTGCTCGAAGATGCTGTACCTTTGCGGCGCATTTTTCTGACGCAATGAAAATGAATACGATTCGAAACATCGCTATTATCGCCCATGTCGACCATGGGAAGACTACGCTGGTAGACAAGATGATCCACGCTGCGCGCGTGTTCAAAGCCCACGAGGTTACTGGAGAGCTCATCTTAGATAACAACGATTTGGAGCGCGAGCGCGGCATTACCATCTTGGCCAAGAATATCGCCATTCATTATAAAGGAGTTAAGATTAACGTCATCGATACTCCCGGCCACGCGGATTTTGGTGGAGAGGTAGAGCGCGTACTCAACATGGCAGACGGCGTACTGCTGTTGGTAGACGCCTTTGAAGGTCCCATGCCGCAGACGCGTTTTGTGCTGCAGAAGGCCCTACAAATGGGTAAAAAAGTGATCGTCGTGATCAACAAGGTGGACAAGCCCAACTGCAATCCGGACTGGGCGCACGAGCAAGTGTTTGACCTCATGTTCTCGTTGGGCGCCAACGACGAACAATTGGACTTTCCCGTGGTGTTCGGCTCTGCAAAGCAGGGTTGGATGAGCTGCGACTGGAAAAACCCGCATGCCGACATTACTCCCTTGCTCGACGCGATCCTTCGCCACATACCGCCGCCTCAAACGGAAGAAGGCAGCCTTCAAATGCTCATCACTTCGCTGGACTATTCCAGCTATGTCGGACGCATCGCTATCGGTCGGCTTTGGCGCGGCTGTCTGACGGCTGGTCAATTAGTCTCGCTTGTGAAGAAGGACGGCACAGCACAAAAGCACCGCGTCAAACAGCTCTTTACTTTCGATGGCTTAGCGCGCCAGGAAGCAGAGCAGATAACTGCTGGAGACATCTGTGCCGTGGTGGGGCTGGAAGGATTTGAGATTGGAGATACCATTGCGGATGCGGAAATGCCGGAGGCGCTTGCGCCTATTGCCGTGGACGAGCCGACCATGAGCATGCTGTTTACTATCAACGACTCGCCGTTTTTTGGACGGGAGGGCAAATACGTTACCAGTCGCCATATTCGCGAGCGCTTGATGCGCGAGCTGGAGAAAAATTTAGCGATGCGCATGGAGGAAACCCAGAGTGCCGACGCCTTCATCGTGTATGGCCGAGGCGTGTTGCACTTGAGCATTCTTATCGAGACGATGCGGCGCGAGGGCTATGAGATGCAAATTGGCCAGCCTACCGTCATCCTTCGCGAAATCGACGGCGTTAAACACGAGCCGGTCGAGGACATGACTATAGACGTGCCGGAACCCTATAGCGGTAAGTGCATCGAGCTAGTAACGCGCCGAAAAGGCGTGCTCAAGAGCATGGAGCCGCGAGGCGACCGTTTTCTGTTGCGCTTTGAAATTCCCTCGCGCGGTATCATTGGTCTTCGTTCTCAGCTGCTTACGGCCACTCAAGGAGAGGCTATCGTTACGCACCGCTTTTGGGCATATGAACCTTGGAAAGGCGATATTCCAGGGCGTCAAAGTGGGTCGCTTATTGCCATGGAAACCGGCACAGCGATTGCTTACTCGTTGGACAACTTGCAGGATCGAGGCATCTTCTTTATTGAGCCAGGAGAGGAAGTCTATGAAGGGCAAGTCATCGGAGAGCACAACCGCTCTAACGACTTAGCGGTAAATGTGACCAAGACGAAAAAACTGACCAACATGCGCGCCTCCGGATCCGACGACAAAGTATCGCTGCCGCCAGCTCGACAGTTCACCCTAGAGGAGGCCCTAGAGTATATTCAAGAGGACGAGTACGTGGAAGTAACGCCTAAAAGCATTCGCCTTCGCAAGGTCTTTCTCAAAGCACACGAGCGCAAAAGAGCTCCGCGCCACATCCTTACCGCCTAACCTTTCCAGACCGAACCTCGAAAAGCCATCGAACCAAATTTACCTTACTTGATTTGCAAATAAAATCTATTTTTGCCGCCATTTTGTAGCACTTTCCCCACTTTCCTGTAAAGGCTTATGCGTACGAAACTGAGCAGTTTTAACTACGAGTTACCCCCAGAACTTATCGCCAAGTACCCAGTGGAGGAGCGCGATAAGAGTCGATTGATGGTGGTTCATCGGGATAGTGGAAAAATTGAACACAAGATTTTTCGCGACGTGCTCCAGTACTTTGACGAGGGAGACGTCATGATCCTCAACAATACCCGGGTCTTTCCGGCGCGCATGTACGGGAAAAAGGAGCGGACGAGTTCCACCATCGAGGTATTTCTGCTTCGCGAGCTCAACACCAAAGCGCGCCTATGGGATGTATTGGTCGACCCAGCTCGGAAGATCCGCGTGGGAAACAAGCTGTACTTTGAGGATAAAGCCGGCAATGAGGTGCTCTCAGCAGAGGTCGTCGACAATACGACATCCCGAGGGCGTACAATTCGGTTCTTGTTCGACGGCTCGGACGAAGAGTTCCGCGCTACCTTGGCCCGCTTAGGGCAGACGCCTCTTCCCGTCTACATCGATCGAGAGCCGGAAGAAATAGACAATGAGCGCTATCAAACGGTGTTCGCCAAAGAAGAAGGCGCCGTAGCGGCTCCCACCGCAGGTCTCCATTTTACGCGAGAGCTGCTTAAGCGCTTGGAGCTAAAAGGCGTCCAGTTCGCCGAGCTGACGCTCCACATTGGATTAGGCACCTTCCGGACAATAGAAGTGGAAGATCTTTCCAAACACAAGATGGAGGCAGAGTATTTCCGCATCACGCCAGAAGTGGCTCAAACGGTTAATGAGGCCAAGCGAACGGGAAAAAAGGTGTGTGCGGTAGGCACTACGGTGATGCGCGCTATTGAGACCGCCGTTTCCGCCGGAGAGATGCTTAAACCCGTAGAGGGATGGACGAATAAGTTCATCTATCCGCCCTACGACTTCCATATCGCCAATTGCATGATTACGAACTTCCATCTCCCGAAATCCAGCGTGCTTATCATGGTGTGCGCTTTTGGAGGCACGGAACTCATTATGGAAGCTTATCGAGAAGCGGTAAAGGAAAAATACCGTTTCTACAGCTATGGCGACGCTATGCTTATCCTGTGAAGGCTAAGCTGTCTCTATATTATTTACAAAATCTTAAGCAAGCATCGACGACTATGTATTGGACGCTTGAACTGGCTTCTTATCTGGAAGAGGCTCCTTGGCCCGCAACAAAGGAGGATCTGATAGACTATGCCATTCGCTCCGGAGCTCCAGCAGAAGTAATTGAAAACCTCAACGAACTGGAAGACGACGGAGAGTTGTACGAAAGCATTGAAGACATCTGGCCCGACTACATGCGCCCAGATGATTTCTTCTTTAACGAAGACGAGTATTAGTCTAACGGCTGGCGAGTACCTTCGCTATTGCTGCAACTTCCTGTCTTGGTAAGGTACAGAGGGTAAGGTCTTCTCGCCGTGGAGGCACCTCCCCTCTTCTTGTTTAGCTAAAAACCGACAGCAACGATAAGCGCTGTCGGTTTTATTTTTTCAATAGCAAAGCATCTATATTTTTGATTATCAATATTTATTGTATTATTACTGCTCTGGGAGGGGGCGACAAAGTCCGCAATTTGTACATGGAGGGCCCTTACAGGACGACCTACTTTTGTCGTATCAATCTATAAGGGGCGTTGTTATGGATACCTTCGACAAAGTTGCCTTTTTGGAGCGGATTCCTCTATTGAAGCTGCTTTCTCGAGAGGAATTAGAGCGTTTGGCGCGATTGACTCGCAAAGGCAGCGCGCGCCGTTCTCGTTTTCTCTATCTTCCCGGCGACCCTGTGCAGCATCTCTATTTCATTCTTTCCGGGAGGGTTAAGATAGGGTCTTACATCGCCGATCGGCAGCGAGAGATCGTTAAGGATCTGTTGTTTGCGGGAGGCGTTCTGGGCGAGCGAGCAATACTGGGCGAGCGCGTACATAGCGAATTCGCCCAAGTGCTTAGCCATCGAGTAGAATATTTGTCGGTCGACTATCCGGACTTTATGCCGTTGATGCGCAACAACACGAAAGTGATGTGGGGGTGCTTGCAGTACCTCAGTAACCGCCTGTGCCGTATGGAAGACCGGCTCACGCAATTGATGGTGAGAGATGCTCGTCAGCGCGTGGTAGAGTTTCTTTTAGAGATGGCCGCCAAAGAAGGAACCCGAATAGGATACGAGACCCTGATAAGGGACTTTTTCCCCCAGCAGGAGATTGCCAACATCACCGGTACAAGCCGACAAACAGTGACCGCAGTGCTAAACGAGCTGCGAAAATCCAATGTTATCCACTTCAACCGACACAGCATGCTCATTCGCGATGTCAGTAAACTGGTTTAGGCGTCGGAAAAGTAGCCCAAACAAAATAACTCTTGCAAGTCCGGTGTAAGGCCTTCCAAAAGTGGAGGGCCTTTTTTGTATCGAAAGATCTACGACCTCTGTATAGATTTAGGGTAACAGAGCGACAGGTAGAATGGATATTTTTGCACCAGCGCCGTCTTTCAATATGGTAGGAAGGTTTGTCGTTGCGTTAGGGTGGCTTTTTACAGCCCTTCCTGTATTGTCGGCACAGGATTCCTTGCCGGCACCGTCAGCCCAATTTGTTTACGTGCAAGAGCGGGACGGTTTTCGTTTCAGACCTTCTTACCCGCCGCTTGTGCAGATGGCAGGTGCTCCAGACGCCTTTTACACCAGCTACTGGGAATTTGGCGACGGACACTACAGCTTTGAAGAGACTCCGTGGCATGCTTATCCGCGGCCTGGCGAGTACGAAGTTTTGCTGTGTGGAACCGCCCATTACGACGATAATAAGAAACCGCCTAAGCCCACCAAGAAAAAAGTGACGGCTACGGCCTACGCGAGCACCTCGCCAACCTTACCGGGAGTGTTCACCGCGGAAGAGCAAAGCATCGCCTTGCGGGTCAATCGACAGCCGGTAGCTCAACAGGAGCTCTTTTGCATCATCAGTTACCGAAACCGCAGTGTGTACACGACGGATGGCCGACTGCATCTTTTTTTCAACGAGCGTCGATTTCCTACGACCCATTTCCAGTTTTTGGAAGCGCGCACACATTTCGGAGAAGTACCAGAGCTGTTATCTGTGGTCACTCCTCCGTCGGAAGCCTTCCAGTGGGCAGCTTTAACTGGGATTTCTGCCACAGGCGATGGCGTCCCTTTGCTGGAACACCCCCCACCTTTAGGGGTAGAAGAAATCCTTCAAGAGGCGCGTCGAACTTACCGCAATGAGCAGACGTGGCGCTTTTCTCAACTCCGCCCAGGCGAAAGCCGAAATGCATTCGTCACCTTGCAAGGCACTCCCACCATGCTGCGCGATACGAGTGCACACATTCACATCTTGGGGGTCTTTGCTCCTTCCGACTCAGCCATTCCCGTCGATACCTTCGAGCTGGAGCTGGAAATTGTCAACTCACACGACCCGAATGCCATTTCCGTCTCGGACAACCGAATGAATTTTCGGCGGGCGCAAAAGCGCGCATTGGAATACCGAGTGCGTTTCCAAAACACGGGCGAGGGGCCGGCTAAAACGGTCCAGATTGCAGTGAAAACACCCAAAAGCTTGGATATGCGTCGCGTAAAGCCGCTCGACTGGTATCCGAGCTGCCCTATTTGTATAGATCCACCTCAACCTGGAGGGTGCTTAGACACAGCAGTAACCGATACAGGGCTGGTGTTCACGTTTCGCAACATATACCTCCCCGGCACGCGGCAAAAAGACTGCTCAGATAAAGACTCCACAAAGGGATTTGTTCGCTATCGCATTCACACGGCCGCTCGGTTGCCGAAGTTGCCCTTTTACAGCCAGGCTGCTATCGTCTTCGACAAGAATGTACCGGTAATTACTAACCGCGCCACTACTCGCTTCAAACCCGGCATTTCTCCTGGGGTAAAAGTGGGCTATGGCTTCTATCCCGACAGCACTTTCTCAGAGGGATACTATTTTGCCGGGGTAAGCTTCTCGCCCTATCGCTCGTGGCGAGTCTATCCACAGGTAGAGGTGCTCACGGGCGTGCAAGCTCGGACGGAGCTGCCTGAGCAAGTCCAGGATATTCCCGGCGATCCTTCTACCCTTATGGGCGATATCGACACATTAGTTTCGGAACGCATCGTAAGAGGTGGATATCGCCAAGCCCTTTCTTTCGAGTTGCCGGTGCTGCTGCGCCACAATGGAAGCTTTATTGGAGGTGGCATTGGTGCCAGTGCAATGCTTTGGATGAGCCGAGGCGAGGATGAGGTCTCGACTACGGTCGTTCGCCAGCCCTATCGAATAGTTCAACAAGGAGGCTCAATCCAGTGGGCTCCCGTCGGTCCGCCCATTCAGCAGTCAGGGAAAAAGACCACTGAGCCCTTCCAGGAAACCCGACTTGTTCCAGCAGTTTTCGGAGACCTCACCGTGGGCAGCGTGCGTTCTGGTCCACACCTCGGCTTGCGCATGGGCTGGCGCTATACGGAGCGGTGGCACCTCTTTGCCCAGCTAGCCGCACAGGTCTCGTTTTAGGGTTTTGTAGTTAAATTTTAGCAAAAGGCTGCTGCAGACAAAAGACCGGTCTATCGAGGCCAACAAAGAGGGAATGGTCTGCGTTTATTTGTTCCTATGAGAAAAGCCCTATTGCTTGTTGGATGGGCGCTGGTAGCCCCGTGGGTAAAAGCACAAGATACCCTCACCTTCATAAAGGCCGACCAGCTGCTGGCGTGGCGCAACGACACGACAGACACGGTGTATGTGCTCAATTTTTGGGCTACCTGGTGTGCTCCGTGCATAGCGGAGCTCCCTCATTTTGAAAAACTAAATGCCGAATACGCCCAAAAACCCGTGCGCGTCATCCTCATCAGCACCGACTTCCGGCGCGATGTGGATCGACGGCTTAAACCTTTTATAGAGCGCCAGGGTTTGAAAAGCCGGGTTGCCTTTTTAGACGAGAAAACGCCCAACGATTGGATCGACACCATCGCTCCTGAGTGGTCGGGCGCGATTCCGGCTACCTTAGTTATGAAGCCCAAGGCGAAGTTTGAGCGCTTCTTTGAACGCCAGCTGCGCTACGAAGAGCTGGAAGCAGCTGTTCGAGAGGCGCTTAACAAGTAAGTTGCTGTATTCTTTTCCACTTAAAAATAGATCGACATATGAAGCGGACACTCTTTCTTTCTCTTTCGGTTCTTTTCCTCACGGTAGGCACTCTGTGGGCACAGGATGGGTATCGCGTTGGCGACATCGCGCGCGATTTCATGCTGAAAAACGTAGACGGAAAACGGGTTTCTTTGGCGAGCATGAAAAAAGCGAAGGGCTATGTCGTTATCTTTACGTGTAATCACTGTCCGTACGCCATAGCCTACGAGGACCGGATTATTGCCCTACATAAGAAGTACGCACCTCAAGGGTTTCCTGTGGTTGCCATCAACCCCAACGACAAAGACGTGCAGCCAGCCGATAGCTACGAAAACATGCAAAAGCGGGCAAAGGAAAAAGGCTTCCCCTTCGTCTATTTGTACGACGAAACTCAAGAGATTGCGCGGGCCTATGGAGCAAAGCGGACGCCACATGTATTCCTCTTAGACAAAGAGCGCCGCGTCCGATATATCGGAGCTATCGACGACAACCACGAAAATCCGGAAGAGGTGAAAGAGCGCTACTTAGAGAATGCTATAGAGGCGCTCTTAGCCGGCAAAGAGGTCGCGCGCACGGAGACGAAAGCCATTGGCTGCACTATCAAGTGGCGCAAAGAGGGCAAATAGTGTCATGGGCTATCCGGCTACACGCAGGCCAAGTAGGAGCAACCCAATACAGGCGATAAATTGCCCTACTGCATATAGGAGAAAAGGTAGGAAATGGCCACTCTGCCACAAGCCCCAGCTTTCGGCTGTAAAAGTGGAATAGGTGCTAAAGCCGCCGCAAAAACCGGTGATAAAAAGGATGCGTTGGTCTTCGGAAAGCAAATCTCCCTTTTGCCAGCCCAGCAGCAGGCCGAGCAAAAAGCAGGCAGCGGCATTGGCCGCAAACGTCGCCCAGGGAAAATGAACCTGCCACGGCCGCACGGCCAACCATACTCCGTATCGGCAAAGACTACCTAACCCACCGCCTACGAACACGTATATAAACGCCTTAAACATCCAACTAAAAATGCGACGGCAGTGGATCTTCTGCAAAGAAGGCCCACTGCCATTATTTTTTTTCGACCTATATCGACCGTTTGCCGAACGGCACTACCTGCCTAAAAACAGAGGGCTCGCCGAAGCAGCGCTTCACTCCGAAGATTTACGACCACCAATGAGCATGTCTTGGTAGTCTTTCAAATCTTCCCACTGACCGTTTGCAGCAAATCGAGCCTGAGCAGGCCAGGTGGCTGGATCGTGTACTTGATAGCGCGGTCCTGCTGCCTCTAAAATTTCGCGCAGGCGCTCTACGGGCGTCTCAGCTAAGGCTTCCCACGTAGCAATGCCGGCCTCAATGAGCAGTTGCTCGATCTTCGGGCCGATGCCTTCGATAACCTTAAGGTCGTTGAGCTTAGGTGTCTTTTTCGCTACCTTTTTGGTGGGAGCAGTCTCCATTTCGGGCGCGCTTACTGCCTCTTCAACAGGGCTTTCTTCAGCGGCAGGCATAGGAGCATCGGCGAGCACCGCTGCTCCTTCCGACTCCTGTATGGGCGCGCTTTGGGTCGGAGCCTTAGGCTGGACCAACGAGGCTTGGCGCACTACTTCAGCAGGTGCCACCGTTTCGAGCACTTCGGAGAAAGGAATGACGCTCACCACTCGGCGGTCTTTGTAGGTGCGTTTGAATTGGACGATGCCGTCTACCGCGGCGTGCAGGGTGTGGTCGCGCCCCATGTAGACATTTTGGCCGGGGTGAAACTTAGTGCCTCGCTGGCGAACGATGATGTTGCCGGCAATAGCCTTTTGTCCACCGAAAATTTTCACGCCCAAGCGTTTGCTTTTACTGTCGCGACCATTATCGGTAGAACCTACGCCTTTTTTATGTGCCATGACGAAGTGTCTTTTTTTGATGAGAAAAATCGAGCCGTTTAAACCGCAATAGATTCAATTTTAATTTGCGTAAACGATTGGCGATGGCCTTTCTTTTTGCGGTAGCCCTTGCGGCGCTTTTTGTGAAAAACGATCACCTTGTCGCCTTTCAGATGGCGAAGGACGGTAGCGGTCACTTTTGCGCCATCGACGAACGGCGTGCCAATAGAGACCTCTGCCCCGCGGTCGATGAGGTGCACGGTGTCGAAGGAGAGCGATATCCCTTCCTGCGCTGCCAGCCGGTGGACGAAGATCTGCTGACCTTCCTCAACTTTGAATTGTTGACCGGCAATGGAAACAATTGCAAACATGAGCGAGAAAATGATTTAGCGGTTCATGAAATTGGGGCGCAAAGATACAAAAAATTCGCATGGCAAATCCAAGTCTAAGGCTTATAAAAACGCGTAACTTTTTGCACCTCTCGGTCGAGGACGAGTTGAGGAGCCCAGCAAAAGAGCTGCTCGGCATGGTGGGGGGCACGTCGGCAGGCTTCTTGTAAGAAGGCAATGGCTTCTTGGCGTCGACCGGCCCAAAAACAACAGGCTGCCGCGCAGTAAAGGAGTTCGGCAGTGTCCACATGGAGTCGTGCGACCGAGGCGATCTGAATTGCTTCCGCATATTGTTCCTGAAGGAGCAAGCTCTCCAGCAGGTTGATCCAGGCGTTGGCGTCGTCGGGTGCCTGCTCGACGGCGCGCCAGGCGTGGCTGTGGGCGCGCTCGGGGCGGCCCATCTGGTTGTACAGGTAAGCCAAAAGTTGATGGGCGTTGAGGTGGTTGTCTTCCCAGCGCACGGCTTGGCGCAACCAGCGTATGGCCTTTTCATAGGCGCCTTCATGGGCTAAGCAGGCCGCCATTTGGTATGAAGCCTCTGCACAAAAGGGGTCGAGCGTTAAAGCGCGGCGACACGTTGCTCGCGCCGCCTCGGTATTGCCACAGAGGCGCTGGTAAAGAGAAAGGCGGCACAAGTCGTGGCTGTCGACCTCTACATGGCGCATCATCTCCTCGTAGCAAAGCCAAGCCCGACGGGCATGGCCGGTCAAAGACGCCCAAGCGGCATAGGCTTCGTAGGCCTCTTTGAACGAAGGCCGCGCTATATAGGCAAACTCAAAGGCGTCCAAAGCGGGCTGCACCTCGCCCAGCCCGATGAAGGTCCACCCCAAATTGTACCAGACGTACCCAGAGTAAGGATGTCGGTGTGCCAAGCGCTGGTAAAGAGCGCGGCTTTCGGCATAGTTGCCTAAGAACTCGGTGTGGAGCAACAGCGTCTTGAAAAGGTCGGCGTTGTCGGGCTCCCACAGAGCGCGCTGCCCCAGCTGCTGAAAGGTCACTAAGTCCATGACAATGCTCGCCGGCAAACAGCCAAACGAGCCTCAAAGGTAAGCTCGGTAGCGACGCGGTAGGAGAAGTTGTTAGGAAAGCGGCAACACGCTGGGCGAAAACCCATTTTGGGCAGCGGCCAAAAACTGGTCGGCAGTTTCTCGGATGGTCTGAGCCAAGGGGCGATAGGCAAAACCGCCTACCGAGAGGGATTTGGCGTTGGAAAACGAATACTGACCCATAGAGGCGCGGGCGCTGTCGCGCGTGAGGAGCGGTTCGCTTCCGGTCAATTGCGATTTGAGCCATTCGACGCGCCAGCCGATTTCCGCTAAGAAGGGAGTGACGCGGACAAACGGCCGCCGCACCTTTAAGGCGTCGGCTATTTGAAAAAACAAGTCGCGAAAAAGCACGTTCTCCGCATTTAGGATGTAGCGTTGCCCCTCGATGTTGCGCTCCATGAGCAGAACAATAAACTGCGCTACGTCGCGCACATCTACAAAACCGTTCTGTCCCATGGGATAGAGCTTAAGGCCACGGTATATTTGTTGGAAAATGCGGCCGGTACCCACATCCCAGAAGCCGCTGCCCAGTACCATGGAGGGGTTTACAATTACTGCCGGCAGCCCTTCAGCATGAGCCCGCCATACTTCCTGTTCCGACAAATACTTGCTGAGGGCATAGTGCGTATTGTGCGGTCCATCTACCCACCAGCAAGACTCGTCTAAGAGGGGGCGATCCGGCGACCGACCCAAGGCGGCAATACTGCTGACATGTACGAAGTGCTGTATGCCCACCTTCAAGGCGAAGTTGACCAAATTCGCTGTTCCTTCTACGTTGACGCGCATCATGCGGCGCTCATCTGCGGTTCGGAATGAGACCAAGGCAGCACAGTGGCACACGCGCGTAATGCCGTTCAAGGCCTCTTCTACAGAGAACGGATCGGTGATGTCGCCCTCCGTCCATTCTACCTGCTCGGCCACCTCGCGCACCAAGTCCATCGGGCTATTTTTTCGGCGCAGCGCGCGCACCCGATAGCCGCGTTGAACCAGCAAGCGAAGGACGTAGGAACCGACGAAGCCGGTAGCACCGGTTACGAGAACTTTACCGTCTGTTGTCATTTTCGAAACGTTTCCAGGTACTGTGCTATGGCAAGTATTTCCTCTTCTTTGAGCAGGGCGCCGAAGGGCGGCATCGTATTTTTCCCCATGGCGATCTGCTGAATGCGCTCCTGTAAGGAAAGGGTGGATTGGGACAAGTCGGCTGCTCCGTTGAGTGCCAACCTTCCGTCTGTGCCGTGACACACGACACAGTGCTGCCGATACAGAGCATCGGCGCTTAGCGCTTTGCCTTCCGGAGCAGAGCGCTCGCTCCCGCAGGCGCAAACGGTTAACAGCCCAATGCAGCAAACGCTCAAGGCAATCTTGGAATCGTTAGATATATTTGCGAATACCATATTCGGTAAGAAAATGAAGATAGCTTTTTTCTCAGCGCGCTCGTACGACCGCGAGTATTTCGATTGGGCCAACCAGCTGGCGCAACACGACCTCTGGTATACGGAGGTGGCCTTGGATGAGTCCTCTGCATCGCTCGCACATGGCCATGAAGTTGCTTGTATCTTCGTAAACGACCGCGTAACAGCAAAGGTAGCCGAACTGTTGGCGGCGGAGGGCATTCGGCTAATCGCTTTGCGGTGTGCGGGCTACAACCAAGTGGATCTGGCAGCCACTCAGCGCTGTGGCTTGACGGTAGTGCGGGTGCCGGCCTATTCGCCGCACGCCGTAGCAGAACATACAGTTGCCCTCATCTTGACCCTCAATCGGAAGACACACCGCGCCTACAATCGGGTGCGCGAAGGCAATTTTGCCTTAGAAAACCTGTTGGGCTTCGACCTGTACGGCAAGACGGTTGGCGTAGTGGGCACTGGGAAAATTGGAAAGGCGTTTAGCCAAATCATGCTCGGTTTCGGCTGTCGGGTGTTGGGATATGACCCTTTTCCTGACCCTGCTCTGTCGCAGTCCGGCGTGACATACGTCGAGTTGCGCGAGCTGCTCCAAGAGGCAGACATCGTTTCACTGCACTGCCCGCTCACCAAAGACACCTATCACCTTATCAATGAACACAGCCTCCGACATATGCGCCCCGGAGCGATGCTGATCAATACCGGCCGAGGCGCTCTTATCGATACGAGAGCTATCATTCAAGCCCTTAAAAGCGGACGATTGGGCTACTTAGGATTGGATGTGTATGAACAAGAGGAGGGATTGTTTTTCCAAGACCGATCGCATGAAATTATTCAAGACGATTTGATCGCGCGCCTGATGACATTTCCCAATGTGCTGATCACCTCGCATCAAGCCTTCTTCACCCACGAAGCTATGGCGGAAATCGCCCGCACCACCCTTCAAAACATAACTGCTTTCGAGCAGGGACTTCCCTTAGAGAATATCGTACGCGCAGAGGCGCCCTGAACTATTCTTCAGGTACATTTACGATCTCTTCGTCTTCTCCGGTTTCGCTCACCAGCGTTTTTCTTTTCGAAACCTCTAAGGAGTTGGCGTGCATTTCGATGTACTCGTTGCGGTTGCACACAATGTCGATGGCGCAAAAGAGGGCGCGGATGAAAGAGGTCTCGTTGGCCACGCCTCGGCCGGCTAAGTCGTAGCCGGTACCGTGGTCGGGCGAAGTGCGGACGGCAGGCAATCCAGCCGTATAGTTCACCCCTTCTCCGAAGGACAGCGTCTTAAAGGGCGCTAAGCCTTGGTCGTGGTACATGGCCAGGACAGCGTCGAATTTTTGAAACAGGCCGGAGCCGAAAAAGCTGTCTGCTGAAAAGGGTCCATACGCCAATATGCCGCTTTCCTTAGCTTGCTCAATGGCCGGATGGATGATCTTTTCTTCCTCGTCGCCAATAGTGCCTTGGTCTCCGGCATGCGGGTTTAACCCTAAGACGGCGATAGTCGGTTTGTTGATAGCAAAGTCGACTTTTAGCGTCTCAGACAGGATGCGCAGTTTGCGCAGGATCTTTTGTTCCGAAAGGACATCGGGTACGGCTCGCAGAGGAAGGTGTTCGGTGACTAAGCCTACCCGAAGCGTATCGGAGAGCAGCAGCATAAGGGACTCTTGCACCCCGAAGACCTGAGTAAGGTATTCGGTGTGGCCGACAAAGGGAAAACCGGCCATCTGCATTGCCTTTTTGTGAATAGGAGCAGTAACCAGTGCATCAATATGCCCAGCCTTGAGGTCGTTGGCGGCTCGTTCCAAGGCAAGGTAAGCACATCGACCACTCACTTCAGTGGGCTTACCTAAGGTAATGTTGACGTTATCCGTCCAGCAATTGATAATGTTAATGCGGGCCGGTTGCGCTTCCTCCGGTCTTTGGAGGGTGTAAAACTGAATGTTTTCCGGGGTGATAATGTTTTTGTGATACGCGACCACCTTGGTGTTGCCGTAGATGACCAGGCGGTAAGATTGGGCTACTTTTTTGACCAGCAGCGCCTTGAGAACCGTTTCTAAGCCGATGCCGTTGATGTCGCCGCAAGTAATTCCGATGGTTATATTGTTTTCCATGTGCTATGTCGTTTAAGTGGAAAGCGCGTTACGTGGTAGAGGTATCGGGCTGGAAGCGATAGTGTTTTAAGAAATGAAAGAGGAGGCGTACTCCAACGCCTGTCCCGTCTTTAGTGCGGTATCCGCTTGGGGTGCGAAGGTAAGCAGGGCCGGCGATGTCTAAGTGCAGCCAAGGATAGTCGACGAAGTGCTCTAAGAATTTTCCAGCTGAAATCATTCCAGCAGGGCCATGCCCCATGTTTTTGAGGTCAGCAATGCTGCTTTTGAGCTCTTCGCCGTATTCCTCCCATAGCGGCAGCTCGACCAAGCGCTCGTAGGTCAGCATGCCGCTTTCTTCCAAAGAGCGCTTTACGGAGGAGGGGGCTGTGCCCATGTAACAGATGGCGTGGCTGCCTAAGGCGCGCACGGCGGCACCGGTCAGGGTAGCTATGTCGATGACCAATTCGGGGCGATAGCGTTTGGCGTAGTGCAGCGCGTCGGCCAGGATGAGTCGGCCTTCGGCATCGGTGTTGGTGACTTCTACTGTAGTACCGGAGTACATGCGGATGACGTCGCCGGGCATGAGTGCGCGGCTGCCGACCTTATTGTCGGTGATGGGCAGCAGGCCGATCAGGTGTACGGGAAGGTGTGTCTTGGCCGCGGCAGAGAATACCCCGAGGACGGCGGCCGCTCCTGCCATGTCGCATTTCATGATCTCCATAGCCTCGGCAGGCTTTAGGCTGAGACCACCGGTATCGTACACCACCCCCTTACCTACTAGCACTATCGGTTGCTCGTTGCGCGCGTTGGGCGGTGCCCATTCCAAGATACAGAAGTAGGGCGGCACCTCGCTCGCCTGACTAACCGCAAGCAACCCTCCCATGCCCATCTCTCGGATGGCGTTTATTTCGAGTACCTCTGCTCGAAAGCCGTATTGGGCCGCCGTAGCACGGGCGGCTTGCGCCAAGCGCTGGGCATCCAAGTGAGAATGCGGTTCGTTCACCAAGTCGCGCGCCAAGAACACCGCTTCGATGAGGGCGTTTAGCTCCAATACGGCAGCTGCAGGGCCCGCATCGCACACCCACTTTATGCAGAGGGTATCGGCCGCTTTCTTCTCCGAGGTGGAATAGTGCCGATGGAACTGGTAGTTGCTCAGCAGTAATCCCTCTAAAAAGGCCAAGATTACTGAGTGCGGGCAGGCACTGACAATAGCTGCAGTGTCGACCTTGTAGTGGCGCAGATCGCGCAGCTGTTGACTGCCGGCTTGGCGAGTTTTTTCCAA
Organism: Lewinellaceae bacterium; assembly: GCA_037445225.1. Taxonomy (GTDB): domain Bacteria; phylum Bacteroidota; class Bacteroidia; order Chitinophagales; family Saprospiraceae; genus M3007. The sequence continues at coordinate 119,997 of JBBIKW010000005.1, forward strand.
CAAGACCGCCTCCTCCGCCGTCGGCGTATCGAGGAGATGGACAAAAATGAGCCGCTCTTCTTGGGGAAAGGAGCAGGTAGAGATGCCTTTTTCCACTGCTTTCCGAAGGAAGACCTGCTCTTTATCGCTCAATATCGGGGTCAGACGTTCCAATTCCGAGCGAAAGGCGAGCAAGATGAGATTTTCATGAGCGGGACATTCGGCCGTAGAGATCAAGTGTAAGTGTTGCACGATTATTCGTCGATTAAGTACCTCAAAGCGGCACGGTGAAGGGTTTAGAAAAAACGCGGCAAAGGTAGCGGACATCGACGGTGTGCCCTCTTCTTTGCAGCAAATTGAGGGCCAAAAGCACTACAGGGGCCCCTCTACGAAGTACATATCGACCAGCCCCTTATTGTGGACCGCCTTTTTTCCGCGGTAGGTGCACCGAAAGTGGTGTCGAATGGCTTCGTAGGTGGCCCCAGAGATGTTGATGCGGCCGGGCTCTCCTAAGGTTTCCAAGCGAGAGGCGAGGTTGACCGCATCGCCCCAGATGTCGTAGGCAAATTTGTTCTTGCCGATAACACCGGCGATTACGGTGCCGGTGTGGATGCCGATGCGCATTTCTGTAAAGATGGCGTTAGGATTAGACTGGTTTCGGCGCTTCAACCAGGCCATCATCTCTAAGGCTGCGCTTACGGCATCGAGCGGGTGTGTTTCGTTGGGGACGGGAAGGCCTCCCACGCACATGTAGGCGTCGCCTATGGTCTTTATCTTTTCCAAACCGCAGCGCTCGCAGATCTCATCGAAGCCCAAAAAGCACTCATTCAGTTCGTCGATGAGCTGTTCGGGAGAAAGCTTGGCCGACAAACTGGTGAAATTGAGAAAATCGGTGAACAGGACGGTGGCGCTGGGGTATAGCTGGGGACTCGCCTGTCCTTTTGTGCGCAGTTCGTCGGCGACTTCTTTGGGTAGGATGTTGAGCAGGAGGTGCTCGCTTTTTTGGCGCTCTTCTTCGATTTGGTTTTTTTGGCGCTCGATCTCTCGGTTTTGGGCTTCCAGTCGGCGGCGGGCTTGGCGGGCGGAGTGCCAGCTGTAGGCCAGCACTAAGAAGAGCAGGAGCCCTCCTATGCCTACGGTGTAGACCGTGTTTCGAAAGGCGGTCTGCTCGCGCCGTTGGAGCAGCTGCTGTATGCGCATCTGTTCCATGCGCGCGCTGTCGGCCTGTCGTTGAGCTAGAGCGATCCGTTCTTGTTGGATGAGCTGTTCGATCGTGCGCTCTTTCTTTTCGGCGTCGAGGCGCTGAGCGGCCAGCTGGAGCTCGCTGCGCGCTTTAAGGGCCAATAGGGTTTGCTCGCGCAGGCGTATTTGGTCGGTTTCGCGTTGCGACAGCAGTAGGGCCACTTCTTTTTCTTGGCGCTGCCGCTCGAGTTCTAAGTTTTCGTTTTGCAGCCGCAAGCGGTCTTGTTCGTATCGGGCGTTTTGGAGCTCGAGCTCGCGAATGCTTTGGCGAATAAGGAGGTACTTAATCTGGTTTTCGACGGCGTTAAGCAGGGCGCGCTGCTGCTCGAGGCGCTGTTGGCGCTCCTGGTCTTGTCGACGCAGCTCGTCCGATAGTCGCAAGTACTCTCTGTAGGATCGGTATGCCTTTTCGTACTCGTACAGTTGGTAGTAGATGTCGGCGGCGGTGCTGTAGGTTTTCGCTAATAGGTCGAGCTGTTGGGTGGCTTCGGCCAACTGCATGGCTGCGGAGTTGTACTCCAGCGCGCGCTGCGAACTTCGGATGCTTAGATGAACCGTGGCGATGAGGTGTTTGAGCGCGGCTAAAGCGCCGCGGTTGCCCTCCTTTTCGAGGAGCGCTTCGGCTTTTTGGAGGTATTCGATGCCGGGGCGTGTTTCGCCGATATTGTGCAGGGCAATCCCGATGTTGGCGTAGACAACGCTGAGGTGGTCGCAGTCGATCCATTGGCACTGGAGCTCGGCCTTTCTGAAATACACCAGCGCGCTCTTGTAGTCGTTAAGCAGGGCGTACTGTTTGCCTAAGTTGTTGTACATCACGGCCCGAACAGATGGTCCGCCGTATCGCTCGAGGATATCTTCAATAGCCAAATAGTAAAATAACCCCTTACCCGTGTCTCCCTTGCTGTTGTAGGCATTGGCCAGTTTGTGATAGAGGTGAACCAGTTCGGCGTATTTTCCCGTATTCTTATACTCGCTGATGAGTTGCTTGTAGGCGACCTCTGCGCTGTCGTACTGGGCGCTGAGCAGGTAGGAGTCTCCGATTTTCTCTAAGAGGAGCAAATCGGCAGGCGATAGTTGGAGTGCCATTCGGTAGTATCGGCGGGCATTGACGTGGTCTTTTTCTCGAAAGAACAGATCGCCAATGCCGGCGTAAACCTCCCGCAGGGAAGCCTTGTCCTGTAACAGTTCGGGGGCCTGCTCGGAGGGGTTGAGTTTGGCTTCGGCTTCTAAGAAGAATTGCATTGCTTCCTCAGGGCGGCCGTTTCGGGCGCGCACTTGCGCCATAATGAGGTAGGCGCGTCCGATGCCGCCGTCGTAGCGCAAGTCGCGCCCAATATGTAGGGCCATTTCCGCCAGCTGGTAGCGTTCGGCGTCTGAGTGCGTCTGGCGCGCTTGTTCTAAGAGCTCTTCCAATCGGGCGACGGAATAATCCACCTCCTCAGTCTCTTGTGCCAACGCGGTGCCGATAGCGAGGAAAGATCCTATGAGGAGCGATAAGATACCAGTGCGCATGTCCACCCGACAGTTGGGCAACAAAGGTATTCTCTCCTTGTCTGAACTCAGCCGAGGGATTTAAAGTTGGAGATGAGGGACGGCCTGGCGGCCTAAGTAGTCTCCCAACATGCGATACGCTTCAAACTGATTTTCGTCGAAGTACTGGTCGGCGGTGCTTTCGTGAGGAAATTTCGGATAGGCGCGGGCGTAGTTGCGCACATAGGTGGAAAGCTCGCTCTGTACGGTGGGGTCTGGCAGGGAGGGCTTTAGATAGATGAGTTTGCCCTCGAGCGCCGGAGCATGGGGTGTTTCCGGATAGCAGATCTTCCCAATGGTGATGCAGCAGGGAGCATAAGGGGTGTCGGAGCGGGTCGAAGTCGGAAGCAATGGGCTGAGGTCGATGTGAATGTCGATGTTGTAGATAGACTTAGCTAGCCGTATGGCCTGATTTAGAGAGGCGAAGGCATAGGACGCGTCTTCTTCGAAATCGCCTACCACAATTGTGCAGCAGCGGCGTTGGAGCAGCGGGATGAGGCCTAAGTTGCCGCCGGTATGTCCGCCATCGGATACGTAGACGCGGCGGGTTTTTGCGTGGAGCGTGCCGGTCATTTCGCGCAGGAGGTAGAGCAGCCAAAAGGGGTAGCGCCGAGCCAGGCGTGCCAACCGGGCGCGCAAGCGAGGCCATATAGATGCTTCCAGGCGAGCCCGTTGCTCTGCTTCTGCCTCTTTGTGGAGGAACCAAGGGTTGTCGATCCAATATCCGGTGCGCAGATTGAGCAGGGTGAGGTAAAAATTCGAGGCGGCAAAGCCCATGAAGCCCATTCCGCTGGCCACCGCAGCAGCCGAGATGGTCATGGCGGTATTGAGCTTCATGTGTCCGTTGCGGTAGCGCTTGGTGTAGTAGTAGCCCGTCGTTCGGGAGCCCACAAAGAACTTGGAAAAGATAAAGTGGTCGCTTCGAAGGGTTTTTTGAGCGAGATCTTCCGTTCCTTGCAAGTTGAGCGCCCCTACGATAAGGTGATAAGGCCCTTTTTCGTTCCCATCGCCGAGGTTAGCTATGCGCAGGTTTTCGTGGTTGCGCAGGGTTACGTCGAAGAGCCCTTTTGGGTGGACGCGCTTGGAGCGCAGGTCTTCGGCGGGATTTCGCTCCACACGGCCGTCGGTGCGCAAAAACGCCTCCGTCAGCCGGTCGCGATAGAAGTAGTGCAGCGAGATGTCGTTGGAGTTGGCAGCAAAGCCTAACAGCACCAGCAATACTAAGGCGATAGCAGAAAGTGCTAATGTCACGACTAAGCGCTCGCTGGGATGTGAAGTCCACTGAGCTTCCAGTTCAAATAAAGCAGTGGATACGCCCGCAAGCGCCACGCCCACGAGTAAAAAAATGGAGAAATTCAACAAGGGCTTTTGCACTTTGCGCAAAAACGCTTGCCATACCCCCTGGATGCCGCTTTTCCCTGCTAAACTCTGCGCGGTGATGTAGTAGGCCACCGCTACCGGGATGAAGGAGAATAAAAGGCGGGTCAGCAGACCATGCTTGCCAAAGAGCAAGAGGATAATGATAGGCAAAGCGAGCGCTGTCACCCATCCCAAAAAAGAACTCCCTTGAATGCCCGTATAAAACGAACGATACATGCGCCCAGCCACTGGCTCTGCCCGGTGGTTGATGAGATACAGCGATATCAGCCCAATGGACACTACCGTCAATCCTGCTGCAAAACACGCGGGAAGGGCCATTATGATGAAATATTCCCTGTCGCGCAAATAGCCCATCTGGAACAGTGCAATGCATACAGCATACGATAGGGCCGGACCAAGCAGATAGGCGATAAATAGGAAGCTCTTTTCAAAAGGCTTGGCGACATATTGAAACAGATTTTGGCCGCCGGGGCGGTCATAGTAGTGGTCGGTAGTAGGGTCTTTGAAGCGGCTTTCCTCGCTTTCCATCTGAGTGACGCGGATGGGAATGCGGCGGGCATAGAGAATAGCTCCCACAACGACGAGACAGCCCAACAAGAAGAAAAGGAAAGCCAACTCCCATCGGCGTTCAACGGCGTGTACGATGAGGTATATCTGTGGCCACAAGTAGTGACTCGCCCAGTAGATGAGTTTGTCCCCTGCAGAGAGCTTATCCCACTCCTCGCTTCCCTTAAAGTGCGTTTCTGGGATGGGCTGCTCCGAAGGGTGCTGTTGGTTATAGAAAGAGGCCGCCTTTTCCAGGTGGTCGATGAAGTAACCGTCAGAGAGGGTAGCAAAGAGCACGTGATGCAGGAGCACAATAGCGGATAGCGCCAACAGAAAAAGGCTTATATGGATGAGCAAGCCCGAGACGACTGTACCCACTGCTCGGCTGACGTCCCAACCCAAGATGCCCGGTCGCGGCGTTAGGTATTCCCCGTAGCGGCGCAGATGCAACAGCTGGTGTTTAGCAGACAGGCGCGTGCGCTCCAAAGGTGCGTATTCGTATGCGGTTTCCGGAGATAACGGGCAGTCTTTCGGGCCTAAGCCCATTTCTTCAACTCGATAGCGCTCGTTGACATTGGGCTCGGCGCTGTACTTCTTTACAGTGTTGGGTTCTCGGCTCAGCAGCGAAGAAAGGCAGGCTCCGATATAGCCGCCGCCGGAGACGGTGCTCAAATAGTCGAAAAGCTTAAGGACGTCAGCTCGGATGAACGCCTGGAGCAGTCCCAATCCCAGCGTGGCCGAGCGAATACCGCCTCCGGAAATGGCCAAGCCGACGATGTTGTCGTCGCTTAGCGGCGGCAACCCATTTCGCTGGCGCCGCTCTTTTAGGTAACCCTCTCGCTCTACAGCCAACACATGGTGGGTGCGCTCGACGTAATCGGGCGGATGAAGCGGGTCAAAAGAAGGGAGAGTAGGTGTTTTCATGCAAGTCGGTTAGGCGCAACAAATGAACGGCAATATTGCCTGAAAAGAAAAAGCCTCAGAGATATTCTTCGGCATTGTCTGCTCCTACGCGAAGAGCCTTTCGCTTTTGTTGGTTGGGTACAGTGCCAAATACGTAGTCCCAAAGGGGAGAGGAAACGCCAAACATGACGTCGTCCTTGCTGTAATGGTGGATGGCGTGATTGATCCACAGCACCTTCAAAAAGTTCTTCGGCATTTTGAAGATGTGGACAGAATAGTGGATTGTCAGGTAAAGAGCATAGCCTACCATAAAACCCGCTAAAAAGGAGAAGGCGTACTGGCCGAGCAACAACCGGAAGATACCTAAGAGCACGGTGCCAATGACTACGCTTAACACCGGCGGCATGGCTAACCGACTTTTGTCTTTGGGATAGTCGTGGTGCACGCCATGCATCGTCCATTGAAACTTGCGCCGCGACTCCGTTGTCGGAGCAATGTGGTACACGTAGCGGTGTACCAAGTACTCCACCAGAGTGAAAAAGAGGAGTCCTCCGCCAAAGAGGCCGAGGATCTGGGCGTTGCTCAGCGCCGTGGCAGATTTGGTCCACCAGATGAGGCCGGCAGCGTATGCAAAAAACAAAGACACCGGCACCGCAATGTGGGTCCGCGTCAGGCTGTCTAAGAACTTGTTTTGAAAGATCGGAACCGAGACATTCTCGTTGGATACGTAGGATTTTTGTCTTGGGCTTTTCATAGCGTTCTTAGCATTTGTTTTTGTGCTTCTTACGAGGCAACAAAATTATAGCGCGGCGGAAGAATGCCGTTTGCACCAACATCTAAAGGTTTTGGAGTTTGGTCGAGTTTTAGGCGATGTTTCTCCTCTGGTTGCGGCACGGTTGTCGGTAGGGAGTACTCTGAGCGACTACGGGGCGTTTTTCTGCGCAGGCAGAGGGTCAGGGTTGCTCAAAAGTATTCCATACAATGCGTGGACTTTGATAGAATAAAAAAATAATCTCCAGGCTTTCGAAGAGCTGCTATATTTGCCTGAGGTCGGGGGAGGAAAGACAACTATTTTTTCAAAACAAAACGCAACAGTCATGAACAGCACGATTATTTCTTCCGTCATTACCTTAGTAGGCGGGTTTATCGTCAACAAATTCTTGCCGGCAGGTTCGGCGACGTGGGCATTACCTCTCATCAGCGCGATTGCTGGCGTAGTGATGAAACAAGATCCGAAGATGGGCGCCACTTCCGGTGCTGTTGGCGGCGGTGTATTGGGCATTTTGGCCAGCCTGTTGGGCGACCCGAGCGTGGGCAGCGCCTTAGGGGGCGTGATCGGGCAAGATACTGCCGAGGGGCTCATCGGGTCGCTCTTGGGTGGCGGTATCCTCGGCGGTGCAGGCGGCGGCATCGGTGGCTTCTTACAAGGGCTGCTGAATAAGGCGAAGGCCTGAGCCGGCCTTTTTTGAAAAAAAATTCCCCATCAGTTCCCGACCGCTGGTGGGGATTTTTGTTGCCATACCTTTGCGAGGTGCAACGGATATCTGTTCTACGATCCGCACTCCTTGGAGCAATCATAGTAGGAACTATCGCCTGCGGAACGTCGCCATCGGGGCGCCTTGGTGCTCTGTCGGATGCTTATTGCGAGTGCACGGCGCTCCTTTTCCAGTTAAACCGCCAAATGGACACCGTCGAGCCCGCGCGTTTGGCGCAGCATCTGCAGCGAGTAGAAGAGGCTTACTATCAAGCGCGCAAATGCATGAGCCCAACAATAGGGCAACACGGGCCACTGCAGGTAGCAGAACGAGACTCCTTTTTGCTGTTGCTTCGGCAAAAGTGCCCCGCAACGGCGGACTACCCGGAGCTGGTCTGGGAACTGTTGTGTGAATAGCGCTGTTCCGAAAATCCTCTCTTTGCTCCAAAGACGCGCCAATTCCCAAATTTTACAATGGCCCGTTGAGATTTTAGAGCAAAAAAAGGTAGAAGCTGTAGGTTTGGATAGTCCACTCAAACACCTAAACTTTTACCAAAATTGATTTGCTTGTTCGGGTGTGAGCCAAAAGTGGTAAAAAATCGCTCGGCTATGCTTTAGGCAAAAGCGCTGCTCAAACTTAAACGGACTATTGCTATAGGAAGAATTCTTAAAGTGAAGATGTTAGAAATCACCCAAATTTCTTTTAGATTTGTCCAGCGATTAAATATTCCTGCTTAGTTTTGAAGCGGCCCTAGAGTGTTTTTATTTCCCCGTCACGTGCAACAAAGTCATCTCTTTTTAAACCTTTGAAACATGTATCTATGAAAGGTGAAGGATTTTTTTCTCTGGTTCACCAACCCTCTGTTTTACACTGAGACACTAAGACCATCTAGCTTAGGAGGGGCAATTAGTTTAAGTTCATACTGCGCAAGGCTGCCAAAAATAGGAGCGAGTCGCTTTTTACGCTAGGTAGGAGGAATATTCTTGCTATTTATCGCTGTGCAAGCTCTTGCGACGAGCTCCTTCGGAGAAAGCAGGCGTGACGGGTTTTTAGAGGGCAAGGCAGGGTACACGGCTGCCGGTGGGAGCGCCGCCTTCGCTGACGAGCCTGTGTCGTCCAGTGGTACGACAGGAAAGGACTGCGATTTTTTGGCCACTTCGGCCAATAGATTGCCATTAGGTGGTCATCCGATCTGTGTATAGGCCGACAACCCAGATTTCAACCAAACCTGGGAAATTTTCGTGGGCTCGATCCCTTCTATCCCTTCGCAGGCCGGGAGCGGCTCTGTCGAGTGCTGGAATTTTCCTACAGCCTCCACCGTTGAAAAAAACCAAAGATGGCGAGGTGTGCCCAATGTCCTTTGGCGCTCCGGATGAAGGCGCGTATTGTCCAGAAAAGGGCATGACAGCGGCTGTCGAAATCCACGACTATCCCGATAACCAATGCTACCGTATTCGTTACGCCTAAGAGCCCTCCTCCGGCGACACTCTTACCTGTTGCGAGCGGGAACACCTGCCGCTTGTCCGCCAATGGCAACGACATGCACTTCATGGGCGATTGCAGGGGCGTTAACGGCTCTTCTATCCAGTGGAATCAGTTTCGTTTTAGCTCCGGTCCCAGCCTGCGCTGGAGGGCCGATGCCTTTACCGGTGTACAGATGCACAAACGCTTCAACTTCTGGACGGGCCAGGCAAACCAAGGCGGCGGTGATGCCAAGGAGGTGCTGCACGAAAATCCGGATTCCAACAGTAGTGCAGTGACGTTGAGCCGGATATACAGACCTAAGAGAGCGCCGGTGGGCAGCATCCATCACTCCGACCACTCCGCGGGGATGATGGTCGCATTTGAAGATGACATCATCGACTCCATTCCTGGCGGTTACTGTGACCCTCCCTACGGCTGTCTTGACGAGTTGATGCCTCCGAACGATCCGAGAGGCGACTACGAGGCCCTCGTGCTTTTGGAGCGCACTGACGGCGGCGCAGCAAACCTACTTGCAGCAGGGCATCTATGGGCTGTTGCTCGAGCACCCCGACTGGCTGAGCGGCAGCGGCGCTCTTTCGGACTTCAAGGCTCGGCACGACGGCGGTTTTGTGGGTCAAAGCGAAGCGCTCCGCCATGCGTGGCGGCAGCTAATGGACGACATTTCGGCTCATCAGGCGACCCTGGAGCCCACTTACGACTCGTTGAGTGCGCTTTCTGCCCAACTGCAGCAATGGTTTACTGCCCTCACCGCCGACTCCAGCCCGGAAGCCTCCTTACAGGATTTAACCGATGCGGCCCTTCAGCAGGGCGAGGCGTTGGCGGCCCGGCTGCAGCAGGCGGAAGACCACTTTGCACCAACCGTACACGCTACAGTTGCCCAGTTGCCGGCGCAAAATGCGGCCCTCAGCGATAGTGCCGCGTACGAATGGAGCGAAAAGCGCTACAACGAGATCGCCCTCCAGTGGCTGTTGGGCATCGAGCCGGACAGCACTGCACTTGCCGACCTGCGCCCCATTGCCCAGACCTGTCTATCCGACGGCGGGCGCGCCGTGTTGGACGCCCACGGCCTGTGTGCGGTTTGGCTCAAGGAGTACTACGACGAGGACGGCTGCCTTCCGGCGCAGCCGCACAGCAGCGAAGGAAACGCCTCTGAAAGCGCAACAGCGAACCTGGATCTGCGCATTGCGCCGAGTCCGGCTCGCGACGTGGTCTGGATCAGCCTGCACGGAGCGACCGACGAAGCCCACCAGGTACAGGTGTTCGGTGCAGATGGCCGTCAGGTGTTTTCGGGCACGCTGTCGCGGATGGGCCGCTTAGCCCTGCCGGTTCGGGATTGGCCAAGCGGCCTGTACGTGGTGAGGCTCAGTGGGAACGGCGCGGTCATGGCGCGCAAGTTTTTGGTACAGCAGCCATAAACACATCACCGCACGGGGAGGCCGCGCGGCGCGTGTTGGGTCTCCTCGTGTTTCCAATTTTTTTCACCTTATGAGAGGAGCAATACATTTTTTTGGCGCAGTGGTCGGGTTGGTTACGGCTGCTCACCTTTTTGCCCAGCACTACGACCGGAACTGGGCGGGATATGCTTCCTTCCCTGATGAGTGGAGGACGCGCCCTTTGGTAATGATGTTTGAGGAGGACAGCATCCGCTACAAGATTTTTCCGCTGGACGTTGACTTGGTACCCTACAACGAAGCCGTTGCGATAAGCGATGCGGAGGGCCGCCTTCAGTTTATGACCAACGGCAACGTGGTGGTTTCTTGGGACGGCTACATCATGGAGGGCGGCAAGGGCTTCAACGAGGGTTCGGGATACAGCGACTTTAATATCCCTGGCGCTGGCGACACCACGTCGAATGTTCCGTATATTCCTTACACCTATCAGCTCATTCTGGACGGCTACGAGGCGGGCGTGTACTACATGCTGCACTCCTTTTTGGGTACGGCGAACATCGAACCCTGTGCGATTGGGATGGCGTCGACAAAGATGCAGTTGAGCAAGATAGACATGCGGCTCAACGGCGGTAAGGGGAAGGTGGTGTACAAGAACCGCTACATCAACGAAGTGGTGATGGGCGCTGCTTTTGTGCTGGTGCAGCACGGCAACGGCCGGGACTGGTGGTTGGTGCAGTGCAGCCCGGATGGATTGCACTTTCGCGCCACGCTGCTTCGTCGGGACTCGGTGGTGCTGGTGGTGGAGAGCCAGTTGTCGGAGTTGAGTTCGGCGTGGTTCACGTGCGGCGATTTGATAAGCTCGGCGCTAAATCTGCTGGAGGTATCCTCGGACGGGAGCCTGCTGGTGGACAACTTTGGAACTGGGTATGCGAAGTTGATGGACTTTGACCGCTGCAGCGGAGTGGTGACGTTGCGAGACACGTTCAGTTTGTGGGGCACCTATATTGAGCATAATGATGGTTCGGGCTATGCCAGGCCCTACATTTTCGCCTTTTCGCCCTCGGGTCGCTATTTGTATGGGGTGGGTTTTGCCGGCTTTGACCAGTACGACCTATGGGCGGCGGACATCCGGGCCAGTTGGGTTCACTTGGAGGGTATTCCCAGGGAGCTCGACGATTTCCAGAACGCGTGGGTGGGCCAGCCTGGGGGCTACGGTCCTTTCAGTCTGGGACCTGACGGCAAGTTGTATAGTCTAAACTACACAGCCCACAATGTGATAGTCTATCCTGACGAGTGGGGAGAGGCCAGCGGTCTGTGCGTTGCGGCGCGGGCGCAGGGGGATGCGGGCTATGGCGTTTCGGTGTTGCCGACGGTGGGCAGGGAGTGGGTGGAGGTGCCCATCACCTTACCGCGCTATAGGGTGGAGGTTGTTGCGGAGATGCAGGTGGTGGACGCGCTGGGTCGGGTGGTGGCTCGGCACTGCTTTGCGCCGTATGCCTACCTGCACCGGCTGGATGTATCGGGATGGTCGGCTAGGCTGTACCATGTGGTTTTGGCAGAGAACGGCCGGCCGAGGGCGACAGCGAGGTTAGTGGTGTGCCGGTGAGTGGCGTTGAGGAGGAGCAGTTAGGGTTGGGGTCAAAGCGATGCGGGCCGTCATGAATGGTTGGGTTGGCGCGTGTGGGTGGGGCCGTTGGGCTGCTCCGAGGCCGTGAGTGGTGGAGTTACTCTGATGGGCGCCTGTGCGACGCGGGAGCGTATGAAAAAACGCGGGGGCGGCTCTGACGCTGTCGATGGGGGTACTTTTTTAGGGCACTTTAGGCGCGTTTTGTCCAGCGGACTTGAGGGGTTCGAATGAAGTTTTGATGTTGAACCTGCGTTTGGAATAGCGACAGGCCAGCTCTCCTGGTTCCAGGTTTGTTCACAGGAACTGGTGTTTTTTGTGCGGCTTTTTGTGTCTAATAGTCCGTTTAAGTTTGAGCAGCGCTTTTGCCTAAAGCATAGCCGAGCGATTTTTTACCACTTTCGGCTCACACCCGAACAAGCAAATCAATTTTGGTAAAAGTTTAGGTGTTTGAGTGGACTATCCAAACCTACAGCTTCTATCTTTTTTTGCCCTAAAATCTCAACGGACCATTGTAAAAAAAACACGTGCTCAACCTTCCTTTCAAACTCTTCGCATACTACTATACACTCAATGCTATCAGTTAAAAAGCTTCACTACCTGTTCTGTTCTTTCGGCACCGTGAGACAGCAGGCGGGGTTATGTGTCGCCCCTTAGTAGGGTTAGTCGTTACTGCGCTGTTGCCTATCTTTGCCGTGGCGTCTAAGGAGCTGTGTAATTAGGTAAAATCGTTTTTTGTGGCTGTCATTGCTATTGAAGGCATGCGCTTTCACGCCTATCACGGAGTGCATGAGGCGGAAAGCCGAATAGGTGCCGATTATTCGGTAGATATTTATGTGCAGGCAGACATTAGCCAAGCGGCGAAGACGGACGACGTGGAGCAGACCATCAACTATGAGACCATCTATCGGCTCTGTCAGTTGGAGATGGCTCAGCCGCGCCAGCTGCTCGAGGCGGTGGTAGCGGCCATTATTGCCCGCATGAAGCAGCAGTTTTCCAACATGATGGCCCTCAGGGTGCGCGTCCGAAAGCTTCATCCACCCTTAGGCGGCGCAGTGGCGGCTGTTTGGGTAGAGGAGGAAATGAGTTTTCTGACACAGTGCCCTCGGTGTAGTAGTATGTTTATCAACTATGCTGCTGGCGACTGTTGGGCTCGCTTTCCCAACCTGCATCCGGCGACAAAGGAGACGCTTTTGCGGCAGTACGGAGGCAGGTGTCTCTGTGATAAGTGCCTCCAATTTTACGCCGGTTGAAGGACAGTACCTCGGAGAGCTCCGCCATTGGGTGCCCATTCGCGCAGGAGAAACGGAGCGATATCGTTGACGGCGATGGTTGGATGGGCAGGCATTTCTACGCGGATGTAGTTGTCGGTGAATCCACTTAGCCAGTGCGGGTCTTTGTGGTGTTCGAACAGGACGGGTCGGCTGGTGCCTAAGTACTGGCGGTAGAAGTGTCGGCGTTTCATTTCCGAAAGCGCGCGCAGCGCCTGGTTGCGCCGCCGCCGCTCTTCTATAGGCACGGGGTTAGGCATGGAGGCGGCGGGGGTGCTGGCGCGTTCCGAATAAGTGAACACGTGCAGGTAGGAGACGTCGAGTTCTTGGATAAAGCGATAGGTTTCCAAGAAGTCCGCTTCTGTTTCGCCAGGGAAGCCCACGATGACGTCGCACCCGATACAGGCGTGGGGCATATACTGTTTGATAGCAGCCACGCGAGCGGCGTAGAGTTCGCGGCGGTAGCGGCGGCGCATGTCGCGCAGCTGTTTGTTGTTGCCCGACTGTAGCGGCACGTGGAAGTGCGGCATGAAGCGCCGGCTTTGGGCCACAAAGGCGATGATTTCGTCGGTCAGCAGATTGGGCTCTATGCTGCTGATGCGGAAGCGCGGTACCGCTACGGCTTCGTCTAAGGCGCGAATGAGGTCGATGAAGAGTGCCTCTTTCTTTGGCCGTTCGCCCTCAATGACGGCCGTACCGTTTCCAAAGTCGCCTAAGTTGACGCCGGTTAGGACGATTTCGCGCACGCCCTGTTCAGCCAACCATTGGGCGTTGACCACAGCGCGCTCCACAGTGTCGGAGCGGCTGGCACCGCGCGCCAGGGGGATGGTGCAAAACGAGCACTTGTAGTCGCAGCCGTCTTGAACCTTGAGAAAGGAGCGCGTGCGGTCGCCCAAGGAAAAGGCCGCGTGAAAAGTGTTCAGTTCGCGCACCTCGCCGGCCTGTACCATGCCTTTTCCCGGAGCCTTGCTCAGGTGTTCGACGTAGTCTATGATGCGAAACTTTTCGCCAGCGCCCAATACCAAGTCTACGCCGGGGATGTCGGCAATCTCGTGCGGCTTGAGCTGGGCATAACAGCCGGTAACGACGACGAGAGCATCTGGGCGCAGGCGCAAGGCCTGGCGCACGATTTTGCGGCATTCGCGGTCGGCCTGCTCCGTAACCGAGCAGGTGTTGATGACGTAAATGTCGGCTGCTTGCTCGAAGCGAACAGGCATATAGCCTTCTTTTTCGAAAAGACGCGCCAAGGCGGAGGTCTCCGAAAAGTTCAGCTTACAGCCCAACGTGTGAAAGGCAACCGTGCGCGGCGTAGCCATATAGGAGCGCTAAGAAACGCGCAAAGATACGGCGCGCATGGGAGTTATCGAAACCAGCTGGCGTAGAAGAGGTAGTTGTTGGCAATGCGCTGGATTTGCCCTCGAAAGAGCTCGGGCGTCAAATCTTTGACGCGCCGCGCCGGCACACCGGCGTAGACGCCGTTGGCTTGGCAGACGAAATTTTCCAACACAACAGCGCCGGCGGCGATGAGGCAGTTTTCCTCTACTACGGCCTGGTCCATGATGATGGCTCCCATGCCGACCAAGACGTTGTCGTGCAGGGTGCACCCGTGCACGATGGCGCGATGGCCAATGCTGACGTTATTGCCGATGGTCGTACCGCATTTTTGGTAGGTGCCATGCAAGATGGCCCCGTCTTGGATGTTGACCTTATTGCCAATGCGAATGTAATTGACATCGCCGCGCACTACGGCCTGAAACCAGACCGAGCAATCGTCTCCCATCACCACATCGCCCACTACCGTGGCATTTTCGGCCAGGAAGCAGTTTTGCCCAAATTGCGGCGTTATGCCGCGGCAAGGGAGGATAAGTGCCATAGTGCTTATTCTTAAAGGCGTTCGATAACAATGGCGGTAGCGCCGCCACCGCCGTTGCAGATAGCGGCTAGGCCCAAAGTGCCGTCTTTGTGGCGCAAGACGCTGTTGAGAGTGGTCACGATGCGCGCGCCCGAAGCGCCCAGCGGATGTCCTAAGGAGACGGCTCCGCCGAAAACGTTTGTCCGTTCATGGGCGACATCGAGCAAGCGCTCAAAGGTGAGGGCCACCACTGCAAAAGCCTCGTTCACTTCAAAAAAGTCGATGTCGGATTTTTTTACTCCCGCCATCTTCATGGCCTTGGGAGCTGCCAATGTGGGCGTAGTGGTGAACCATTCGGGTTCTTGCTCTGCATCGGCGAAGCCTCGAATTTTGGCCAGCGGTTTTAGGCCGTATTCTTGCACGGCTTTGGCGCTGGCTAAGATGACGGCGGCGGCCCCGTCGTTGATGGTGCTGGCGTTGGCGGCGGTGACTGTCCCATCAGGGGTAAAGGCCGGCCGCAGGGAAGGAATTTTTTCGAAGCTGACCTTTTTGTACTCCTCGTCTTCGCTCACCACCAGCGGATCACCCTTGCGTTGAGGAACGACTATCGGCACGATTTCGTCGCGGAAAAAGCCGGCCTCAGTGGCCTCAGCCGCGCGGCGGTAAGAGTCTATGGCATAGGCATCTTGGTCTTCGCGGCGAATGCCGTATTTGGCGGCCGTAGCATCGGCACAGACGCCCATGGCTTTTTGGCTGTACACATCCGTGAGGCCGTCTTTAGCCAGCCCGTCGATCAGCTCGGCGTTGCCGTACTTGTAGCCCCAGCGCGCATTGGGAAGGTAGTAGGGAATTTGAGACATGTTCTCCATGCCACCGGCTACCACGATATCGCAAAGGCCCAGCAGGATGCTTTGCGCGCCAAGAGTGATCGCTTTCATGCCGGAAGCGCACACTTTATTAATCGTGGTACAGGGCACCTGAGGCGGAAGCCCAGCAAATA
Organism: Lewinellaceae bacterium; assembly: GCA_037445225.1. GTDB lineage: Bacteria > Bacteroidota > Bacteroidia > Chitinophagales > Saprospiraceae > M3007. The sequence goes on from JBBIKW010000005.1 coordinate 135,675, forward strand.
CTGCTGCTTGGCGGGCGGGTGCTTGGCCTAAGTTGGCGCTGACCACATTGCCCATGAGCACTTCGTCCACCCATTCGGGACGGACGCCCGCTTTTTCCATAGCACCTTTGATGGCTGTAGCGCCTAACTGAGTAGCGCTCACATTGGCCAGAGCCCCTCCAAAACTCCCAATAGGAGTCCGCACGGCTGCGACGATAAAAACTTCTTTCATGTAGCGGAAATAGGTTTGATATACACGGTGGGTAAACCTGGGCCAAAGGTATGGCTTTTCGGGCAGAGCAATTCGAAGGGATGTCAGCGCGGCTGGTGCCCGCTTGAGTAATGTCATGCGCGGTTTTGACGCCTATCATCATCCATGGCCTCGAAGTCTCGCAACCTTGCACTCGAATTGAAAAAAGGGGGGTATGGAAGTTATTTTCTTGCTCATTCTGATCAGCTTGGCGGTAGCAGCGGGTTTCTTACTGGCCTACATGTGGGCCATGCGCGAAGGGCAATACGACGATACGTACACGCCGGCCGTGCGCATTCTCTTTGAAGATGAAGTGGTACAGCCCTTCGAGGAAGGGCCTCACTATACTTCAGAAAGAGCCGAGGGCGAGATGAAAAGCATGAACGATGACGCAACAGAAACACCCTCAAAACGAGCACCGCAATAATTAAAATTTATGAGCCGCATCGAACAATTTCAGTACGACAACCGCATTGTACGTGCCTTTGGCATTGCAGCGTTTGTGTTCGGCATTATCGGCATGCTGGTAGGGATCATCTTAGCCCTCCAGCTTATTTTTCCGGACTTAAACTTGAGCCAGTACGGCATTTCGTACACGACGTTTGGCCGGCTGCGTCCGCTGCACACCAACGCCGTGATTTTTGCCTTTGTCGGCAACGGCATCTTTATGGGCGTATATTACTCGCTGCAGCGCCTACTGAAGGCGCGCATGTTTAGCGATACGCTCTCGTGGATTCACTTCTGGGGCTGGCAAATAGTCATCTTGTTGGCCGCGGTGTCTTTGCCGGCGGGGTTGACGACGAGCAGCGAATACGCCGAATTGATTTGGCCCATAGACTTGCTCATCACCGTGGTTTGGGTGGTCTTCGGCATCAACATGTTTGGCACCATCCTGAAGCGCCGCGAGAACCACTTGTACGTAGCCATTTGGTTTTACATAGCCACGTGGGTGACAGTGGCGGTGCTGCACATAGTGCGCAGCTTAGAGCTGCCGTATTCGTGGTTGGGCAGCTACCCGTTGTTTGCGGGGGTACAGGATGCCTTGGTGCAGTGGTGGTACGGGCATAATGCCGTTGCCTTCTTCTTGACGACGCCGTATTTGGGCTTAATGTACTATTTCTTGCCTAAAGCGGCACAGCGACCGGTGTATTCGTATCGCCTGTCCATTATTCACTTTTGGGCGCTGATATTCATTTACATATGGGCTGGCCCGCACCATCTGTTGTACTCGTCCATGCCGGATTGGGTGCAGTCGTTGGGCACCGTGTTTTCGGTGATGCTCATCGCGCCGTCGTGGGGCGGCATGCTCAACGGCTTACTCACGTTGCGCGGCGCTTGGGACCGCGTTCGCCAAGACCCGGTGTTGAAGTTTTTTGTGGTAGCAGTGACGGCCTACGGCATGGCTACTTTTGAAGGGCCCATGCTTTCGATAAAAAGCGTGAACGCCATCAGTCACTTTACCGACTGGACCATTGCGCACGTGCACGTAGGGGCGTTGGGGTGGAACGGCTTTTTGACGTTCGGCATCCTCTACTGGTTGTGGCCGCGCATGTATCGCACCCAGCTCTACTCCATTAAGCTGGCCAACGCCCACTTCTGGATAGGTACCTTAGGCATTCTCTTCTATGCCATTCCGATGTATTGGTCGGGATGGACGCAAAGCTTGATGTGGAAGGAATTTACGGATTTCGGCACCTTGGCTTGGGGGAACTTCTTAGATACCGTTTTCCAAATCATGCCCATGTACGCCTTACGCGCTTTTGGCGGCACGCTCTACTTCGTGGGGGTCTGTTTGGGTGTGTACAATTTATATAAGACGGCGGCGCAGGGTTCGTTTGTGGCCAACGAGGCGGCTGAGGCTCCTGCTCGCCCACCGCTTATAGAAGTGGCGGGTCAGTATTGGCACAAGTGGATAGAGCAGCGCCCGATGCAGATGCTGCTGTGGAGCACGATCCTGATTTCTATCGGCGGCATTGTGCAGATCATCCCTATGGTGTTCGTCGACAGCCAAGTGCCCAAGATTTCCACGATAAAGCCGTACACGCCGTTGGAGCTGGCGGGGCGAGACATTTACATCCGCGAGGGATGTGTTGGCTGTCATTCCCAGATGATCCGGCCCTTCCGCAGCGAGACAGAGCGCTACGGCGAATATTCCAAATCGGGCGAGTATATCTACGATCGACCTTTCTTGTGGGGAAGCAAACGCACGGGCCCCGACCTGCATCGGCAGGGAGGAAAATATCCGAATCGCTGGCACTACGACCACATGATCGACCCGCGCACTATGTCGCCGGGCTCTATTATGCCTCAGTATCCGCATTTGGCGGAGAACGAGCTGGACTTAAGTCATCTGCCGGCAAAGATTTCCGCCCTGCGGCGGTTAGGAACGCCCTACCCCAAAGGTTATGAGCGCCGCGCCATTGCCGAGGCCCAAGCCCAAGCAAGGCAAATCGCCGCCAAGTTGCGGTCTGAAGGCGTAAAAGACGCGGGCATAGAAAACAAAGAGATGATCGCCATCATCGCCTATTTACAGCGATTAGGAACAGACATCAAGGTAAAAAGTGAAGAATAACCCTTTCAGCACGCGGATATTATGTTCAAGTACTTGCTTCAATCGGTCGACGGCATCCATCTATGGGGTATAGCGGCACTGTTGCTCTTCTTCGGTGTGTTTTGCGCAGCGTTCCTTCGCGTACTGGTGAGCAAAAAGAGCTATTGGGAAGCTCAAGCGCACATACCCTTTGAGGATGACCAACTTACAGAAAACACCGCAACTCGGTCTTAGGTAAAATCTACAAACAACATGAAACGGATTTTCAATATTTTGCCCATATTGCTGTTGATGGCGCTGACAGAGCCGGCGTGGAGCCAGGCGGTAGAAGAAACTGCAGCAGGGGCTTCGCAGCCAGCGCTTTTACCGAACATTATGATGGGCGTGCTGGTAGGCGCAGCGGCGCTCTTATTCATCATAGCCATGGTTTACATGGTTCGAGTGAACCAGTTTTTGTACCGCCGCATCTTGGAACTCGAGGCCTCTAAAGCTGGGGTGGTGCTGCCTGAGGAACCCTCGACCGTACAGCCCAGCGTGCCACAGGAAAGCATTTGGGTGCGCCTGCGCAGAAAATACTGGGAAGATCCTGTACCCATAGAGCGGGAAGCGGAAATTCTCTTTCACCACGACTACGACGGCATCCGCGAACTCGACAATCGGCTTCCGCCGTGGTGGGTTAACCTCTTCATTATCACCATCGTGTGGTCGGCGGCCTATATGTTTTACTATCACTGGGGCGGCGGGGGACCATCGTCCATCGACGAATATGAGCGGGAGGTAGAGCAAGCCAAGCAGGCTATCGCCCTAGCTACTGCAAATGCTGCAAACGCAGTAGATGAGAACAATGTAGTGGCCCTCTCAGAGTCCAGTGCCCTTGCTGAAGGCGCGCTCATCTTCAAAAACTTGTGTGCCGCATGCCACGGGCAACAGGGAGAAGGCGGCGTGGGGCCCAACCTGACCGACGATTACTGGATCCACGGAGGGGGTATCCAAAATATTTTCCGAACGGTCAAATACGGTGTGCCGGAAAAGGGCATGATCGCCTGGCAAAGCCAGCTGACGCCGGCCGACATCCAAAAGGTGTCTTCTTACATTTTGACGCTGCACGGCACCCATCCGCCCAACGCGAAAGAACCGCAAGGAGAGCTGTGGAAAGCGGAGCCAGCAGCAGCCACCGAAGCACCGACAACGGAAAGCACCACACAATAAGAACGCAGTACCTCTACACAGCACAGGCACACTAAGGGATATGGCGGACAACAAAAAGGCGGCGTATTTGGGGGGTGAAGAGGAAAGCGAGCGCTTCCGCGACGCTATCGCTACGGTAGATGCCCGCGGCAAACGGGTATGGATATACCCTAAAAAGCCGCAGGGGCGCTACTATACGGCGCGCAAGTGGATGACAGCTGTATTTGTAGCCCTCTTTTTGACCATGCCGTTCATTCGGGTCAATGGCGAGCAGTTCCTCTTGCTCAACGTGTTGGAGCGCAAGTTTGTGCTGTTTGGCGCCGTCTTTAGCCCACAAGACTTCCACCTCTTCGTGTTGGTCATGCTCACCTTCTTGGTGTTCATCATCTTGTTTACGGTGGTTTATGGACGGCTCTTCTGCGGCTGGGTGTGCCCACAGACGGTATTTATGGAGATGATTTTCCGCCGCATCGAGTACTGGATAGAGGGCGATGCGGCGCAGCAGCGCCGCTTAGATCAGGCGCCTTGGACGGCAGAAAAAGTCCGGAAAAAAGCGCTAAAGCACGGCATCTTCTTCGCCATCGCGGTGGTGGTATCGAACTACTTTTTGGCCTATGTGATAGGTGCTGACAAAGTGTTGCGCATCATTTCCGAGCCTATCGAGCAGCACTGGGTAGGTTTCCTCAGCATGTTGGCGTTTTCGGGCGTTTTCTACTTTGTCTTTGCGCGCTTGCGCGAACAAGTGTGCACGACCATTTGCCCTTATGGGCGGCTGCAGGGCGTGCTGTTGGTCAAGGACTCTATCGTGGTGGCGTACGATTTTGTGCGCGGGGAGCCGAGGGCCAAGTTGCGCAAGAGCAATGCTCTTTCTAATTCCGCTGTTCAGGCCATAAGCCATGGTAATGGCTCGCCGCGCACAGCAGGCGACTGCATCGACTGCAAGCTGTGCGTAGCGGTTTGTCCGACCGGTATCGACATTCGCAACGGCACCCAGCTGGAGTGCATCAACTGTACGGCGTGCATGGATGCGTGCGACCAGGTCATGGACAAGGTCGGCCGTCCGCGCGGCCTTATCCGATACGATTCTATGACAGGTATCGAAACGGGCCGACGCCGCATATTCACACCGCGAGTAATGGGCTACACAGCCGTGTTGCTCCTGCTCATAGCCGTTGATGTCGCCCTCTTTATGGGACGCGGTTTGGTCGAGACCATTGTGTTGCGATCGCCCGGACAGACGTACCAAGAGAAGGCGCCAGACCGCTTTACTAATCTCTATACGCTTACGCTGATCAACAAAGCGAGTCGCGACTTGCCGGTAGAGCTGCGGCTGGTTTCGCCCAGCGGTGCGGTGCAAATGGTTGGACAGCCCATAGCTCACTTGCGCAAGGGAGAGGTGTACAAAGGAGCCTTCTTCATTGAATTGGAGAAGAAGCAGCTCGCTGGCCGCAAGACGCCAGTAATCCTCGAAATATGGTCGCAGGGGGAACGCATTGACCGAGTGAAGACAGCATTTATGGGGCCAGTAAGCCGATGACGAGAAAGGTCAGCTTTGTCGCTTAAATGGAGAGGATGATAAAATTCAAAGCTATGAGGTTTCATTGGGGCACTGGTATTGCGCTCGTTTACAGCACGTTTGTACTAACGATACTCGCTGTGGTGCTGCGTTCGCGGGCACACGATCCGGTATTGGTGCGGCAGGACTACTACCAACTCGATTTGGATTATCAGGCGCACTTAGAGAAGAGGCAACACGCTGCGGCGCTCTCCGAACCCGTGGCAGCGCGCTATGAGCCCGACAAGGGGGCGTTGGTGCTGCAGTTCCCTCGAGAGGCTGGACGGCCGTCGGGTAGGGTAAAGTACTATCGCCCTACCACAACGCGCGATGACGGCTGGCTCGACATTCGCACGGATAGGCAAGGGCGCATGGAAATTCCGGCTAAGCATTGGGCTACCGGGCGTTGGCGCGTGGAGGTCGATTGGAAAGGAGAAGACGGCACTGCGTATTTTCACGAATTGGTAGTGGTGCGATAATGGGTGAATGGCTATGGATGGGATTTTCCTTAGGGTTAGCGGGCAGTGTCCACTGCATGGGCATGTGCGGAGCACTCCAATTGGCCCTGCCGGTGAGCCAAGAAGGTGGTCTTCGGTCTGGGTTTAGGGTGTTGTGGTATCAATTAGGCCGAATATTCGTTTATGCCCTTTTAGGTGTGGCGGTAGGAGTTATGGGGAAGGGCGCAAGTTGGATAGGTGTTCAACAATTTTTGTCGGTAGTTGGGGGTGGCCTCTTGGTAGGGGGCGCTTTTTTCCCTATGTGGCTTGAGCGGAGTGCGGTTCGGCTACCGGTGTTGCGCCGTCTCTTCCCATGGGTGCAACGGCGCATGAGGATGCTGCTGTACGCGCCTGGGCTAGCGAGCGTTTTCGCTTTAGGTGCCTTAAATGGGCTGCTTCCCTGCGGATTGGTGTACGCAGCGCTTGCCGGAGCGATCACTACGGCTGAGGGGGTACAAGGGGGACTCTTTATGGCGGCTTTTGGCCTCGGGACGACGCCGCTGTTTCTGCTGTTGGTAGGCAGCCCTTCTGCCTTGCCGACGGTATGGCGCCGGCGTTTGCAGCGCGTCCAGCCGTTTGTATTAGCCTTTGTCGGTTTGTGGCTCATTTGGCGCGGCCTACATGTCGACGCATCGCTTTTTGAGTCGGCGGTGCCCAAGGCTCGCTTGGAGTGTCATTGATTGCCCATCTTGAGCGTCGCGGTGTTTTTTGCAAAGTACACCTATACGGGCGCGTTCACCTGAACGCAGCGAGGTAAAAATTTCGCTCAAAACCTCATTTTTTGTTTTTACTTCGTTTAGCCATACTTTTGCCCGGTTCTAGCAAAAGCACCTAAATCTTTTTATCTAAACTATTTCGCTCACTGCAAAACTGCTCTGTACTATGAAGCTACGCTACGCATGGCTGCCGGTAGCGGCGGTGTTCTTCTCATGTGTGTCGGGTCTTTGGGCCCAGGGTCCCGTGAAAGGAAAAGTCACGGACGAGGCGGGAAACCCATTGGTCGGTGTGACCATCTACGAGCGGGGCACGACAAACGGAACCATATCCGCTTGGGATGGCTCTTTTTCGCTGTCGGTATCTCGTCCGGACGCAGCGCTGGTGTTTTCCTACACGGGTTACGCTACTCAAGAGGTGTCTTTGGAGGGGCGATCGGAGCTAAACGTTCAGCTGCGAGAGGGACTGGTTCTGGAAGGTATAGTTATCGTGGGCTCGCGCGCGCTCAATCGCTCGGTGACCAACTCGTTAGTGCCCATCGATGTGTTGGACGTGCGCCAGCTCACCAATACGCAGGGGCAGCTGGATGTGAATCAGCTGCTGCAGTATGCGGCGCCGTCGTTCAATGCTAACCGCCAAACGGGTGCTGATGGAGCGGATCACGTCGACCCGGCCACGCTGCGCGGCCTGGGCCCCGACCAGACCTTAGTGCTCATCAACGGCAAGCGCCGACACCAATCCAGCCTGGTCAACATCTACGGCACCCGCGGCCGCGGCAATACGGGCACAGACCTAAATGCCATTCCCGCTTCGGCCATCGAGCGCATCGAAATCTTGCGCGACGGCGCCTCCGCCCAATACGGCTCAGACGCCATTGCCGGTGTGATCAACATCGTGCTGAAAGAAAACGTCAACGAGTTCACCGGCAATGTCAACGTAGGTGCCCACTTGGCTAAGGACAATCCGGATCGCAGCACATTTGACGGAGAAAATCTGCAGGTAAACGGCAATTACGGCTTTCGCATCGGTGAGAGCGGCTTTGTCAACTTTACGGTCGACTATTGGTCGCGCGGACACACCAACCGGTACGATCCTTCGCTGTATCGGCGTAAGTTTGGCGACGCGCAGGGCACCAACTTCGCCACTTACTTTAACGCAGCTCTTCCGCTTAGTCAGAACGTATCGCTATATGCCTTTGGGGGCTCCAACTTCCGGAAGACCAACGCCTATGCCTGGAGCCGCGACCCCGGTACAGAGCGCAATGTCGATGCCATTTATCCCAATGGGTTTGATCCCATCATCGCCTCCGACATCAGCGATCGCAGCATAAGCGTGGGCATGCGCGGATTGCTCAACCAATGGAGCACCGACCTCAACTTCACCACGGGACTGAACCGCTTCCACTACTACGGGCGCGGCACCCTCAATGCCAGCTTGGAGGAGCGCTCTCCTACCGAGTTCGACGACGGTGGCTTTCAACTGCGGCAAACTACCACTAACCTCACCTTTAGCCGCTTCTTTAAAGATTGGCTCAGCGGAACCAACATCGCCTTTGGTGCAGAACATCGACTGGAGAACTACCAAATCTTTGCCGGGGAAGAGGCCTCTTGGCGCACGTACGGGCCGGTATACTTTGTCACGCCGGAGGGCGACAGCATTGCGCGGCCGGGTGGCGCTCAGGGCTTTCCGGGATTTGGGCCGCAAAACGAGGTCAATGAAAGCCGAACGAATATCGCCGCTTTTGTAGACGGTGAATTTGCCTTTTCGCCCCTATTTACCCTCGGTGCGGCCGTACGCTTCGAAAACTACTCCGACTTCGGCAATACGCTCAACGGAAAGTTAGCAGCCCGATTAAAGCTCACAGAGGGCCTGGCGCTGCGCGCCTCCGCCAGCACCGGCTTCCGAGCCCCGTCGTTAGCACAGCTGTACTTTAACTCGGTGTACACGGACTTTGAGTCCGGCGTAGCTGTCGACAAGTTTTTGGCGAAAAACAATAGTCCAATTACGCGGGCCTTGGGGATTGAACCGCTCAAAGAGGAGACTTCAGTCAACTTAGGGGCGGGTCTTACCTACAGTCGCCAGGGCTTGACGTTTTCGGCCGACTTTTACCGCATTCAGATAGAGGACCGGATCGTGTTGACGGGTGACTTTTACAACGACGACGACCAAATAGGCGATGTGTTGCGGGCGCTCAACGTGGGCAGTGCGCGCTTTTTTGCCAACGCCATCAACACGACGACCAACGGTCTCGACATGGTGGCCGCCTACAGCGGCACTCTCGGCGAGGCGCTCCGCTTCACGGCAACGCTGGCCGGTAACTGGAACCGCATGACTATCGACCGGGTCAACACCAGCCCAGCCCTGGCCGGAAAGGAAGACTCCTACTTGAGCAATCGCGAAAAGCTCTTCATTCTCGCCTCTGCTCCGCCCATGAAGGGCAATGTGACCGTCGATGTTCAGGGTGTTCGTTTTGGCGCCAACGTGCGGCTCAATTACTTTGGCCGCATCGAGCTGGAAGACTATATCGGAGAGTTGGACGTATACGAGCCGCGCACTACCATAGACGCCAGCTTATCGTATCGGCTATCGCCGCGCGTGCGTTGGACGGTTGGCGCCGTCAACCTCCTGAACACCTACCCTACGCGCCAAGATCAGGAGACGGAGGGCGGGGGGCTCTATGATGCCGTGCAGATGGGCTTCAACGGCGCTTTCTTCTTCTCGCGCTTGGGCTTCCGCTTCTAAGAACCCGAGCCCTCTCGGGGCGGGGCGGTCGGCCTGCTAAGGGTTGGCCGCTCCGCCTTACTTGCCGCGGCCTTGCAGTAAGACCAGCACTGTGTAGAAGAGGATTTTGAAGTCGAGCGCTAAGGACATGTTTTCTATGTACAGCAAGTCGAACTTAAGTCGCTGAAGCATCTCCCCTACGGAGGAGGCATAGCCGTATTTTACTTGGCCCCAAGAGGTGATGCCGGGGCGCACCTTGAGGAGGTGGCGGTAATGCGGGTTGTGCTGCAGGATTTGGTCAATGAAGTGTTGGCGCTCGGGACGCGGCCCCACTAAAGACATGTCGCCCTTTAGGACATTCCAAAAATTAGGGAGTTCGTCTAAGCGCCATTTGCGCATGACGGCTCCCCACGGCGTACAGCGCGGGTCGTTCTCTTGCGACAGCTGCGGGCCGTGCTTTTCCGCATCGATGTACATCGAGCGGAACTTGTACAGCATAAAAGGGCGTCCGTTCTGACCAATGCGCTCCTGTTTGTAGAGGATAGGGCCGGGAGAAGACAGCCGTACGCGCAGGGCAATGTAGAGCAATAAGGGCGAGAGCCCTACGAGCATGATTAAGCTCACGACGACGTCGATGGCGCGCTTAAGCACGCGCTGCCATCGAGGCATGAGCTCTTGGCGGATGTCGATAAGCACGGCTCCGTATACGTGGGTCATTTTGACAGAGCCGAGCAGGATATCGTACATGTCGGGAATGATCTTGATGAAGAGCCGATTGTGGAAGTCGAAAAGGATGCTCAGGATATTGCGCACTAAGTTGTGTTCACTGGTTTCGATAGCGATGATCACCTCCTCTATGTCATAAGTGCGGATGATGGAAGCGAGCTCTTCTAAGGTGCCCAATCGAGGCAAATATTGGGCTAAAGGCGCATCTTGGGCGTTGGAATGGGTTTCTACGTAGCCGACAAATCGATAGCCAATGCTCTTTTTGCGGTTAGCAATATCGCGATACAACTCGACAGCGTTTTGGTTGCCGCCGATGAGCAGTGTATTGAAAGCGACAGCGCCCTCCTGAACGCGCCGATGCGCGCGAGTGAGCAGGATCAAACGCGTGGTAGCGGTGAGAAAAAAGTGCAGGCAAAAGAGGACGACAAAAGACTGGGCATAGGTGCGCGGGTCTTGCACGATGTCGTCCAAGATGAGGGTAAAGAACAGCGCTAAGACTCCAAGGAAAGAGGCGAAAAACGTCTTATTGAGCGTATCGACTCGAGAAAGCCGGTAGATGTCGGGCGAATAGTGGTCGAAGATGGCATATAGCAGGAGCCAAGCACAGGGGATCACTATAGCGCCTAACCACAAATTGGGGTCATTCCATACCGGAGGCTCCCAGAGGTGGCCTTCGTTGTATTTTCGATACAGGAAGAAGAGCACCCATGCCGACATGGCGGTGATAAAGTCGGCAACGGCATACCATCGTGTATCGCGTTGGCGAAGTGTTCGCGACAAGGGCCGGTGTTTTTTGCGTGAGCGAAAAATTAGAAATGCGAGAGGCGAAGGTTATCGAACATGGCGGTGCCGGAGACACGCTCAAATTGACCGCTGCTGTTGGGCCGAAGGGCCAAGCGAAATAGGAGGCGGTGGCGCTTTCGCTCGCCTAATGCGGCCAGCGGGTCGGTGAGATTGAGATATATTTTTCGCCAGGTGTCCGTGGGGTTGAATCGAAAAACAAATTGGTTGTATTCGATGGTGTTCAGACCGTCGTCGGCAATGAGCCATATTTCGAAAGGAATATCGTTTCGGCGGTGCAGTTCCAACCAGACCTGCCGGGCGGGTGTAGTGGGTAAACCTTCTATGGCTTCTGTAGCGACGTCGTTTAAGGTGTTGGCCGTATCTACGCGCATGCGCACCGACCGGCCGGCAAAGGCACCTTCAGTAGTGAGTTCGAAGCCGGTTCGAGGGTTGTCGTCTCGGTCTTGAAGGGCGATGCTGCCGAGGTCGAACGTGCCTCGTTCGATGGTCCAAGGGAAGGTGATGTCGGAGACGTAGTGCGTTTTAGGTTGCAGCGATGTGATATTTGCCGGCGTTAAGTCTACCGTTTGCTCATGGCGCTGGAGCATAGGATAGATAGCCGGCGTGAGCAGCTGGCCATTTTCTCTGACGCCCGGAAAGACCAGGACATCACTGGGCCCTTCGGCCAAGACGGGTATGGTGGCCGGTATGGAGTAGCCGCCCAAGAATTCGTTATTCACGTATACCCACGCTTCTGTGATGTTTTGCCATTCGGCACCGCCCAGCGCGTCTACTTGAAACGGTTCTATGCGCAGGTAGGCCGGAATACGCTCCTTTTCATCGGAGCAAGCGGCAGCCCCCCATAGGAGAGCACCGAGCAGGAAGTATCTTTTTTTCATACCAAATAGTGGTTCGGGCGCTGAACGCACCGAGCAAAGGCAAAGATAGAGGTGGTGGGGCGTTCAAACGCGAGCCCATTTTTCGATGCGAACGATGGGCTTCGGATAGCCGTTGACGCGCCATTGTTGGCGCTCGCTGGCAGAGAGCAGGTCGGGGCGGTGTATTTTCTCCTTAGGCACATGAGCGAGTTCTGGGCACCAGAGCCGAACGAACTCGCCCTCTGGGTCGTAGTTGCGCGCCTGCGTAAGGATGTTGAAGTAGCGGTCTTCGCGTGGGTCGCTGCCTACGCCGGCCACATAGTTCCAGTTGCCCCAGTTAGAGCAGGGGTCGTAGTCGAGCAGGAGGGACTCGAAATATTCGGCCCCCATTTGCCAGTTCACCTTTAGGTCGCGCACTAAGAAGGAGGCAACGTTTTGGCGGCCGCGATTGCTCATCCAGCCGGTAGCGTTCAGCTCGCGCATGTTGGCATCGATGAACGGCACACCCGTGCGCCCTTCAGCCCACAGCTGGAAGCGCTCCCAATCGTTCTTCAGGTGCGACATGTCTTTGTTTTGTGGGCCGCCCTTGAGGAAGATACGGTTGCGGTGCTTTTTACCCATGAGGCGGAAGAAGTCGCGCCATAACAGCTCGAAGAAGAGCCAGTACGTGCTCTCGTTGCGCACGCGCACGCGTTCGTAGCGTTTCAGCTCGTGGTAGATGTATTTGGGCGAGAGGCAGCCGGCCGCTAACCAAGGCGAAAACTTGGAAGAGTAGTCGGCTCCTATCAATCCATTGCGCGTCTCCTTATATCGGGCTACGGCATCCGTTTCCCAGAAGTAGTGCCGCAGCCGCTTCAGCCCTTCTGTCTCTCCGCCTTTGAAGGGAAGCACGGCACGCGGGTCGGGCTCGAAAGGTTCGTGGCCGAAGTCGGTCAGCTGGGGTAGGTCGCCCAGCTCGAGGCCGGGCGGTAGCGGCGGCATCGATGTCGGCGAAGGGAAGGGCGGCCGTACAGGCGTTATGTGTTCGTTTTCTTTTCGAAACTGGGTAAATGTGTCGGGCGTATGCTGTACCGGCACGGGTAAGTCTTGGGTATGGTAGAGCATCTTGCCCCGCGTGTAGAGCAGCTCTACTCCGAACGACCACAGTTTGCGCTCTAAGGTATCCTGAACGAGCTCTTCTTCGTAGGTGCGCTCACGGTTGCACAGCACCCAAGATGCCTTGAGGCGATGGGCTAACTCCGAGACGATACACTCTGGTTTGCCTACGCGCACCAACAGGCCCGAGCCCAAGCGCTCTAAATTCTGGCGGAGGTCGGCTACGCTCTCCAAGAGGAATTTAGCTCGAAACTTACCCGTTTTAGGAAATCCGAAGCGCGTTTTTCCTAAAAACACCCGTTCGTCAAAGACGTATATGGGAATGACCTCGTCGGCCATGCGCAAAGCAGTAGTGATAGCCTCATTATCGTGCAAGCGCAGATCTTGTCGAAACCAAACGATGGCGCAGCGTTTCATGGCGAGTACAGTTTCACCGCTATAAACGCTCTGTTGACGCATAGGTTTGCCGCAGTAGGTCTTATTCGAGCATTTGTCGGCATCTCCAGCGCATTGGTAGAGAAGCCGACTTTTTCAGGAGGTTTATATGGAACTTTGCCTTTTGCTGTGATAATGATAAAAATTTTTTTGTCGCTGTCGTTTTGGAGTTGGGCTGTGCTGTTAATGGCGCAGGGGGAGCAAGAAGTCTGGACAGGGCGGCGTATCTCGGGCAAGCTGACCGACGGTTTGACCCTGCGCAGGGCGGAGACGACGACTATCGTACTGGATGGGCGCTTAGATGAGCCCGCGTGGCAAGGAGCGGATGTGGCTGTCGACTTCACCCAGCAGTTTCCCGTAGACACTGTACTGGCAGAGGCGCGCACGGAGGTGCGTATGACTTTTGACGACCGTTTTTTGTACGTCGGTGTCGTGTGCTGGCAGCGCCGAGAGGATTACACAGTCCCTTCGCTTAAGCGCGACTTTCCCAATGCTACCAGCGATGTCATCAACGTGCTCCTTTGCCCCTCGCGCGATGGACTAAATGGATTTTTGTTTGGCGTGAGCCCGCTCAACGTGCAGCGAGAGGCGCTCATAGATAATGGCGCCACGCTGTCGTTCGATTGGGACAATCGATGGGCGTCGGAGGTGACTAACTACGAAGACCACTGGATAGCGGAGATGGCTATCCCGTTTAAGTCGCTGCGCTACTCGCGCACCGAGGGTGCCAACGTTTGGTCGATCAACTTTGTGCGGGCTCGACTAAAGAGCTGGGAAGTCAGCTCGTGGCATCCGGTGCCTCGCCAATACAATGTGAATAACTTGGCTTTTTGCCATCCGCTTCGCTGGGAAACGCCTCCACCTCCTCCCGGCCTGAATGCGGCGATCATTCCCTACGTTACAGGGCGCCGCGACGTAGAATTTCGGCGCGCCGCTCCGTCATTGGCCCTACAAGAGCGCCTGACTAGCGCGGATTACGGCTTGGGTGCCGATGCTAAAATAGGCATCACGCCGTCGCTCAACCTCGATTTGACGTTTAACCCCGACTTCTCCCAAGTGGAGGTCGACCGGCAGGTCGTCAACCTGAGCCGATTTGAGCTCTTTTTCCCCGAGCGCCGGCAGTTCTTTTTGGAAAACCGCGACTTGTTTGCCATGTTTGGCTTTCCGAATACGCGCCCCTTCTTTTCGCGGCGCATCGGTTTGGCTTATAATCCGCTGACGGGAAGAGGAGAGGCCGTCCCAATTTTGGCCGGTGCTCGTTTAAGCGGAAAAATTACCGACGATTGGCGCGTGGGGTTTCTCAACATGCAGACGGCGCGCGTCTACTGGGACTCCGCACACGTGTTGCCGGCTGCCAACTTCACAGTGGCTACAGTTCAGCGCAAGGTGTTTAGTCGCAGCGCCTTGAGCGCGGTATTCGTCAACAAGGAGAATTTTATAAGAGGGCTCTCCGAGACGCAAAAAGCAGATATCCAACCCTGGAACCGCGTGGCGGGCCTCGAATTCAACCTCTACAGCGCCGATAACCGTTGGGAAGGCGAGTGGTACTACCACCGCTCCTTTTCGCCCGACCCAAGACGATGTGGACAGACCGCGGCCCAGTTCTTGGGCTTTTTCGACCGCCATTTTTCGGCTCGGCTCGGCTATTTGATGGTAGACTCCTTCTATACGGCAGAGGCGGGCTTTGTGCCGCGGACGGGCTTTCAAAGCTTTTTTCCGGGCGGATCTTTGCTCTTTTATCCGAAAAAAGGCATAATCAATCAATGGTCGGTCGAAGTGGATGCCGACCTCACCTATTCCCTCTTCGGGCAAGAGACTGACCGCGAATTAAGCGGCAGCTTAGGTTTCATCTTTCAGGATCAGGCTGAGGCTGGAGTGTATTGGAGCAACAATTACACGTTTTTGTTTGAAGATTTCGACCCGACCAATCTGTATCGATCCGGTACGCTGCCCTTGCCGGGTGGACAAGGGTATACCTACAACAATGGAGGGTTTTACTTTAGCAGCAGCAGGACGTATGACCTTCAGGGATGGGTCGAGGTAACGGTGGGGCGCTTTTTTAACGGTCGCGCGCAGTTTGTTTCGGGGGAGCTGAGCTATCGGTGGCAGCCTTACGGCACGTTTGCGGTCAGCTACAGCTACAACCGCATTCGCCTGCCGTCGCCCTATGCCAGTGCCGACGTGTGGATCGTAGGGCCGCGGGCGGAACTGGCTTTTTCGCGGAACTGGTTTCTCAGCGCCTTTTTCCAGTGGAATACGCAGGCCAACAACTTCAATATCAACGCGCGGCTACAATGGCGCTTCGCTCCTGTATCGGATGCGTTTTTGGTGTATACAGACAACTCCTTTGCTCAGCCGGTGGCAGATACGGAGGTGCGCTTTCTGACGCCCAAAAACCGCGCCTTAGTGTTAAAAATTGTGTACTGGCTCAATGCATAAGCCGCGCAAGGCGCCCTATTTTTGTCAGCAGTTAGACCGATTACAAAACGAACCATGTTTTCTCGCCTATTCTTTTGTTGCACCGTAGCGTGTGGTGCGGTTCTTCCCTGTGCGGCATTTGCCCAGAAAGACCACGATGCGACCATAGACTCTTTGCGGCGAGTGTACATTGCCCGCTACTGCGACATTGCAATGGATGAGATGGAGCGCAGTGGCATACCTGCGAGTATCAAATTAGCGCAGGCTATTTTGGAGACGCGCGCAGGAACCAGCGAACTGGCCCAAAAGGCCAACAATCACTTCGGCATCAAATGCGGCAAACACTGGAGCGGAGAGACCTACTCTAAGAACGACGACGAGTACGACGCTAAGGGGCGGCCCGTACTGTCCTGTTTTCGCCAATACGCCAATGTCATTGCCTCGTACGCCGACCACAGCGCCTTTTTGCGCCACCCTGAAAAACAGCAGCGCTACGGCTTCCTCTTTGACCTATCTCCCTTAGACTACAAGGGCTGGGCGGAAGGGCTTCAGCAGGCGGGATACTCTCCGGTGAGTCATTATGCAGAGCGCCTAATCTTTTACATCGAGCGCCATCAGTTATATGAATACGATAGGGCTGTAGTGAGTGGTCGGCAAGCGATGCGCCGCTCTGCTGTGGTGAACCGAGCGCGCATGGTGCAAGCGCGAGCAGGCGAGTCCCTAAGCGACATCGCTCAGCTGTACGGTATATCGGTGGATTCCCTAGTCGCCTACAACGACAGCCTGTATCGGGCAGATAGCCCGCTCCAGATAGGTGACCCGGTTTTTATAGAACCCAAAGCGATTGCGGCGGATGAAGATGGCCCTTGGATACATCGCTCCGAGAAAGGCCAGACGCTGCAGCAGTTGGCGCAGCGCTACGGCATTCGCCTGCCCGCGCTTCGCAGCCTCAACCCTGGGCTCAGGAGGGATACGCTGGATGCCAACGTGTTGGTCAGTCTGCGGCCATCCCGAAGTGAACCCCAAACCGCACTTGTAGTAAAAGGCATTCCGATGCGACAAGGGAATGCCGCCCAGGCACCTCAGCGTTTACCTGCCGAGGTGTCTTACCAAGCACTTGTGTCCGTTGCTCAGCCCAAAGCGCCTGCTCCCATCACCATCGACATGCAGACGGGCGAAGTAGAGGTGTACCACACGGTGAGTGCAGGCGAAACCCTCAGCAGTATTGCTCGGCGCTACCAAACCAAGGTGGAGCACTTGCAGCGGTTGAACCCCGGCTTAGATAAAGCGATAAGGGTAGGACAGACACTGCGCGTGCAGTAAAAGCGTTTGTATGGAAACCGCGCATCTTTGCGGGTGGACTTTTCTTACCCAAAGCGGATTTTATCGGCTATGAAGCACGTTTTTTGGGGTTGGCTGACTCTGCTCCTATTAGGATGGGCGTGTAAAAGCCCAAGACCCATTCAGCCCGAGCGCCCGCTGCGCGCGCCCGATATGGCGGCTGTGAAATCGACGGGCAATGTTCAGCAGGACTATATCCAGCGATTTAAAGATATCGCCATAGCGGAGATGCAGCGCACCGGTATTCCGGCCTCGATCAAATTGGCTCAAGGCATCTTGGAGAGCGGCTCCGGGCGCAGCGAGCTGGCTGTCAATGCCAACAACCATTTTGGCATCAAGTGCAGCGGCAATTGGGATGGTAAGTCATACCACAAGAAGGACGACGACCGCGATGCCCAGGGCAACCTTATCGAGTCGTGCTTTCGCAAGTACGAGCAGCCGGAGCAGAGCTTTATCGATCACAGCGAGTTCATTCGCGATCCGCGAAAAGCAGCGCGCTATGGTTTTCTATTCAATCTGCCGCCTACCGACTACCGAGCGTGGGCCAGAGGACTACAGGCGGCGGGCTATGCCACATCGCCCACCTATGCAGACCGGCTCATCGAGCTGATCGAAAACTTGCGCTTATACGAGTACGACCAACCGGGTGCAGCTGCCACACCACCTCCGGGCTCTGTGGTGCCCGAGCGCATCCCGCCACACAAGCGCATCCAATACGTAAACGACGTCAAGATGGTTCAGGCGCGCGCCGGCGAGACCATCGCCGACATTGCGCGCATCTACCGGCTCGACCCCAGTGAAGTGGCCGACTACAACGACCGCGCCTATGCCCCTGGAGATCGGCTGCCTGCCGGCGCGCGCATCTTCATCCAACCCAAGCGGCGCAGCTGGCGCGGCCGCATCACGCATCATTTCGTGCGCGAGGGCCAAACCATGCTCGACATCGCCCAACAGTACGGCATCCAGCTCGATGCACTGCTCGAGCGAAACGGTATGACCTACGGCCAGGAGCCTATGCCCAACGAAAAGATACGCCTGAAAGGAAAGCGCCAGGTGGGAGAAATCGTACGGCTGCGCGACCAAAAGGTCACCCCATCGCCGAGCCCAGTGCCTCCACCCCCGCTGGTGCCCGACGACCGCCCAGCATTCGGCGCCAACGACACCACCGCCCAGCCCGCTACTCCCCAGCCGCTGCCCGAGCGACCTGCCATCACAGGTGTGCCGTATCCGTCGGACCCCATACCCGAACCCGTACCGCAGCCCTCGCCGCCCGCGCCTCAAGTGCCACCTACTCCTATGCCGCCCGCGGCACCACCCTCTGTGTTTCACCGCGTAGAGCGCGGCGATACGCTCTTCAGCCTTTCCCGCCGCTACGGGATCTCCGTAGCCGAACTGAAGCGAATGAACCAACTGACCTCCGACCGAATCCAGATCGGACAGGTGTTGCGTATCCAATAGGCAGGCAACTAGGGCACTCCAAAAAGAAAAAAGATTGGCATGAAAAACCGCTTGTTCGTCCTGCTGTGGGTGATTGCTGCCTTGCCTAGTTGGTCGCAGGTACAGCTATCGGAACAGGCTTCTATCCGCCTAATGACCGTAGCGCCGGGCGAAATGTTGTACAGCCTCTTTGGCCACAGCGCTCTGCGCGTGTACGACCCGGTGTTGCGCTTAGACCGCTGCTATAATTACGGCACCTTTGATTTTGAAGACCCCAACTTTTTGCTCAACTTTTGCCGCGGCCGTTTGCGCTACTATTTAGATACGGAACCTTATCGCTACTTTGAATACGGCAACTTGCGCGAGGGTCGCGCGACGAAGGAGCAGGTGCTCCAGCTCAATGCGCAACAACGACAGTTCCTGTTCGACCTATTGGAAGAAAACGCCCGCGAGGAGAACAAGTACTACCTCTACGATTTTTTCTACGACAACTGTGCTACGCGCATCCGCGACGTAGTAGAGAAGGCGCTCTTCTATCAGGTGACTTTCGACACGACGCACTTGCCCTTGGGCAAGACTATGCGCCAACTGCTGTACCCGTACTTAGAAAATCATCCTTGGACGCGCTTGGGTATTGACCTCGCTTTGGGGATGCCGGCCGACCGGGTGGCGTCGGGGCGCGATTTTATGTTTTTGCCCGACTATTTACACGATGCCTTTGCGCGGGCCACCATTGGCGACTCGATTGCTTTAGTGGCGGAGAGCTACGAAACGCCTCGCTGGGCTGTGCGCGAGCGCGAGCCTGCTTCCGCGGGCTTTTGGGAGCGACCGCTCTGGGCGATGATGCTAGTGGCGGTGCTGGGCGTGGCCGCGATGTTTAGTCGGCGCGCTGAGTGCCTTTTCGATCTCGTGTTTTGGCTCGTCTTAGGGCTGGCCGGGCTTCTGCTCTTTCTGCTTTGGGTAGCAACGGACCATACCACCACAAAGGCCAACTGGAATCTACTCTGGGCTTTACCCACCCACTTGCTTTTCTTTTGGCGCACGAAGCGCACAGAGCTCACTGAAACCTACTTCACTGTCGTGGGGGCAGTAGCCTTCGGATTACTGCTGGTATGGGGATTCATTCCCCAGAACCTACCGGAGGAAGTATTGCCCATTGTCGTGCTGATTGCGCTCAAGGGGTTGATGCGGCGCTATCGGCGCGCGGATTGACCGAAAAAGATGCCCTCGACGGCAGTGTGCACTGCTGCCAAGGGCGATAGGGTGTGGTCTGGGAAGCGTTTGCTCAATCGGTCTCGATAGGCGAAGGATTGCTCCGCCACATCAGATACGCCTTAAGGAAGCCGTCGATATCGCCGTCGAGCACCGCGTCGGGGTTATGCACCTTATACCCGCTGCGCAGGTCTTTGACCCAGCGGTCGTCGAGCACATAGGAGCGGATTTGGCTACCCCATTCGATCTTAGCCTTGCTAGCTTCGATCTTTTCTTTTTCCTCTTGGCGCTTGCGCAGCTCCAGTTCATACAGCCGGCTTTTGAGCATTTGCATGGCGCGCTCGCGGTTTTGGTGCTGGCTGCGCTCTGCTTGGCACTCTACGACAATCCCTGTGGGCAGGTGGCGGAGCCGCACGGCAGACTCGGTGCGGTTGACGTGCTGCCCGCCCGCTCCAGAGGCGCGGAAGACGTCCATTTCAATATCGTCGGGTCGAATGACGATTTCGATGCTGTCGTCTTCTACCAGCGGATACACGAATACGGAGGCAAAGGAGGTCTGACGCTTGCCTTGGGCGTTGAAGGGGCTAACGCGCACTAGGCGGTGTACGCCGTTTTCTCCTTTTAGCCATCCGTAAGCGTAAGGGCCGCGGATCTCGATGCTGGCCGATTTGATGCCGGCGGTTTCGCCAGGCTGTTCGAAGATATCCACGACCGAAAAGCCCGACTTTTCGGCCCACATTCGGTACATGCGCAGCAGCATGGCCGCCCAATCGCACGCCTCTGTGCCACCGGCGCCGGCGTTGATGGTGAGCACGGCATTCATAGGGTCTTCTTTCTGGTTGAGCGTGCTGCGGAACTCGGCATCGGCCAACATGCCGGCCGCCTTCTCGTACTGCCGGTCGAGCTCCTCTTCCGTGGCTAAACCCTCTCTGTGGAATTCGTACAACACCTCTAAGTCGTCGACCTCTCGGGCCAAGCGCTGATATTCTTCTACCCAATTTTTATGCATTCCCAGGGTGCGCTGAATATTTTCAGCGCGCTTGGGGTCGCTCCAGAATTGCGGGTCTAATGTTTGAGCGGTTAGGTCTTCTATCTCCCGCAGGCGGTTGTCGATGTCAAAGATACCTCCTTAACAACACCAACCGCTCTTTTAGATCTTTCCATTGCTCTAAAGTCATGGCGC
Source organism: Lewinellaceae bacterium (assembly GCA_037445225.1). Classification (GTDB taxonomy): domain Bacteria; phylum Bacteroidota; class Bacteroidia; order Chitinophagales; family Saprospiraceae; genus M3007. Next base: position 156,638 of record JBBIKW010000005.1, read on the forward strand.
ACAGTGTTTTTGGACAAAAGAATTAGAGAACTTCTACGTAGAAAACCAGTTCGGAATTCGGTGGGATAGGACCAGCACTCTGGTTGCCGTAGCCTAAGGCCGCCGGAATAAAAAAGACCGCTTTACCGCCCCGGTTTAGGAGCATGACGCCCTCGTCGAAGCCGGGGATCATTTGCCCTACATTGGCGGGAAAGATGTAGGGCTCTCCGCGCTGATACGAGTTGTCGAACATGGTGCCGTTGGTGAGACAGCCGTAGTAGTGCACTTTGACTTGCTCGCCCGTTTTGATGGGCGTGCCGTTACCCTTTTCTTCAATGAGGACTTTCAACCCAGAGCCGGTTGTAGTAAGGCCGGCGAGTTTTCCGGCTTTATAGTTTTTCAAAACCTCCTGCGTTCTATTCTGTACCGAGCTAAAGCGCGCCTCTGCTTCGGCGCGTCGTTTTTCCTTTTCGGCTCGCGTCACTACATCGAGGAGCACCACTTCGTGCCGCACTTCTTTAGCATCTTTGAGTGCTGGCGGGATGAACTTTTGGAGAAAGGTGTCGATCTTTTCATAAACGGTAGCGCTATCGCCCTCACTCATGAGAAGCAGCCCGTCGTAGATGGGGGGCACGCGCACCGGCAAGTTTTCTTTGGTATACATCTCGTATTCGCGCGGACCGCCGAAGTTGCGCTCTGTACTCGACATCATCGAGTCGCCTACCCAGACGTAGTGCTGAATGAGGACAAAGTCGCCCGGCTGTGGTTTGATACCGCTCTTCTTTGTGTGGTTGATGAAGCGGTAGCCGTGTTCCGTTTTAATGCCATCGCCCTGACAGGCATAGAGAAGAGCTAATGCAGAAAGCAAAAATAACAAAGGACGCATCATTACCTGAAAATGCCGTTTAATAGTGAACGAATGAATGTTAGCGATTGAGTATATCCTTGTACAGAGGGAGAATACTGATAAACTTATCGATAGTGGCCTTTAGGCTGAGGTGGGAGTAGGCCCCAGCAGCGTTTTTGTGGCCGCCGCCGTTGAAGTGCGTGCGGCAAATCTCTTGTACATCTACCTCGCCCTTAGAGCGCAAACTGAGCTTGACGATATTGGGCTGGTTGTGGATGAAGGCGGCTAAGCGCACATCCCGTATAGTAAGCAGGTAATTGACAATGCCTTCCGTATCGCCGCGTTGGATATCGAAAGTCTCGTAATCCCTGCGCGTCAGCCAGATATAAGCAGTGCGGTATTCCGGCAGATACTCCATGCGATTGGCCAAGCAATGGCCCAACAAGCGCAGGTTTTTGACCTTGTTGGAATTAAAAATTTTGTCTTGAACATCGACGTCGTCCACGCCGCGGTCGATGAGGTCGGCAGCAATGCGAAAGATACGGCTATTGGTAGCGTATTTGAAGGAACCCGTGTCGGTGACGATGCCGGTGTAGATACACATACCGACGACCGGAGTAAGCTTTAGGCGATCGCCCATCGCTTCGATAAAAGTGTACACCAGCTCGGCCGTGCTGCTGGCGGAAGGCTCCGAAAATACGTAATCCGCTATAGGTTCGGGGTAAAGGTGGTGGTCGATCAAGATACGCGTTCCCGGTATATCTCTTAGGTATTCGCCCATCTTGTCGATGCGGTTGAGTGCGTTAAAATCTAAGAAGATGAAGACCTTCTTTCGACTCAGCAATTGCCGGCACTCTTCGGTGTGGATGTCCCAGATGAGAATCTCCTCTGCTGCAGGGAGAAACTCAAACTCTACCGGATATTCCGACGGAAAAAGCACGTGAACCGTATGGCCGTATTGGTCCAAGTAGTGCCGCATAGCTAAGGCGCTGCCAATAGCATCGCCGTCGGGATTGCGATGCGAAATCACCGCAATGTTTTGCGGTCGTTGAAGGATTTCTTTCAGCGCTGTGGGAATGAGCATGATGAATGGATTCACTAAGGCGGCGCAGCATATCTGGAGCCACTCAATTCGATTAGGCAAAAAGGATTATGGTTTTTTGCCCAAAAACAGGCCGCAAAGATAGATTAAGCGCATACCTTTGTAAGCACTTCGAGATATTATTTCTGAAAGGACACATATACGAGTAATATTTGAAATAAAATCTTGCTCTAAATTTGCGGTGCCTCGTCCTGCGGCACAGGTATTGGTGCTTGTAAAACGGAAAAGAAATGCAAAAGTATGGGCAATAGAACATTCACCATGATTAAGCCTGACGCCGTGCGCGCAGGGAACATCGGCAACATTTTGCAAATGATCAACGCCGCGGGTTTTCGAATCGTGGCTATGAAGCTGACGCAGATGACCAAAGAACGCGCCGGCCAATTTTACGCCGTTCACCGCGAGCGCCCCTTTTATGACGAGTTGTGTACCTTCATGAGCAGCGGCCCGATAGTGGTGGCCATCCTCGAAAAAGACAATGCCGTAGAAGAGTTTCGCCGACTTATCGGAGCCACCGACCCATCGAAGGCTGAACCCGGCACCGTGCGAGCGCTATACGGTACTAATGTAGGCGAAAATGCGGTGCACGGGTCTGACAGCGACGAGAATGCCGCTATTGAAAGCGCCTTTCACTTTAGCGCTATGGAGATTTTTAGCTGACTCCGCTTCCCGCTGTAAGAGGGATTGGTCGGCTCTGACTGATAAAAATCATTGCTGCCGGCTGCAGGTGGTGCCGTATTTTTGTCCTCACTCCTGCGAATAAAAGAGGAGTATTTGCCTCTTTTCACAAAAAAGACCGCAGTCTATTATGGATACGTTATCGCAAGCAGTGTCTCAGCCTAAGCCGGTGGAAACGGAAGATTTCTTTCCGATAAAAGGCACTGACCACATCGAGTTTTACGTGGGCAATGCCAAGCAAAGCGCGCTGTATTATCAGGCAGCATTTGGCTTCGAATGGGTAGCCTACATGGGCCCAGAAACCGGCGTGCGCGATCGCGTCAGCTATGTGCTTCAGCAGGGTAAGATTCGCTTAGTGCTTACGGCAGCGTTAACTCCGGAACACGAGATCGCTCGCCATGTAGCTCTCCATGGCGATGGTGTCAAAGTGCTGGCCTTGTGGGTCGACGACGCAGAGAAGCTGTATTACACGGCCTTGGAGCGGGGTGCCGAGAGTGCCTTCCCTCCAAAGGTGCTTCGCGACGAACACGGCGAAGTCGTGGTGGCTGCCATCAAGACCTACGGTGAGACCATTCACACGTTGGTGGATCGAAACCGCTATAATGGCCCGTTTTTGCCGGGCTATCAGGCTCGAAAAAGCATCTACCCCGTAAAGCCGGTGGGTCTGAAGTACGTCGATCACTGTGTGGGCAATGTCGAGTTGGGGGCCATGAACAAGTGGGTAAAGTTTTATCAAGACGTGATGGGCTTTAAATTGCTCATCACCTTCGACGACAAGGACATCAGCACGGAGTACAGCGCTCTTATGTCGAAAGTCGTCTCCAACGGCAACGGCTATATCAAGTTTCCCATCAACGAGCCGGCCAAAGGCTTAAAGAAGAGCCAGATAGAGGAGTACTTGGACTTTTACCGCTCGGCCGGTGTGCAACACATCGCGTTGGCTACCGACGACATCATTACCACAGTAACCCAACTGCGCGCTAATGGGGTGGACTTTTTGTACGTGCCCGAGACGTACTACGACGATGTTCTGGAGCGCGTAGGCGAAATAGAGGAAGATTTGGAAGACCTCAAACGCCTCAACATACTGGTCGATCGCGATGAGGAGGGCTATTTGCTCCAGCTCTTTACCAAGCCGGTACAGGATAGACCTACAGTCTTCTACGAAATCATCCAGCGCCGGGGTGCTAAGTCGTTTGGCAAAGGGAATTTCAAGGCGCTGTTCGAGGCCATCGAGCGCGAGCAGGCGCTGCGCGGAACGCTGTAGACAAGGGGCAGCTCCGCGTTCGAACACAGAGCTGCCGGCTATGCCCATGCGGCTGGCTTAGATGGGGCGTTTCGGGTCGAATTGCTCTAAATAGTCGGCCACGCGGCGCAAGAACGAGCCGCCCAGCATGCCGTCGACGATGCGGTGGTCGTAAGAGAGCGATAGGAACATCATGTGCCGAATCGCGATGACGTCGCCGTGTTCCGTCTCGAGTACGGCGGGTTTTTTGCGGATGGCCCCAGTAGCGAGAATGGCCACTTGCGGCTGGTTGATGATGGGCGTTCCCATCACGTTGCCGAAGGTTCCAACATTTGTCAGCGTGAAGGTGCCACCCTGGATTTCCTCCGGTTTAAGTTGGTTTTGGCGCGCGCGGTTAGCTAAGTCGTTGACCGCTTTGGTCAGACCGACCAAGTTGAGATGGTCGGCGTTGCGCACGACGGGCACGATGAGGTTGCCGTTGGGCAGGGCTGTGGCCATGCCGATGTGAATGCTTTTTTTCACCAGGATGCGCGTGCCGTCCACAGAGGCATTGATAAGGGGGAAGTCGCGGATGGCGCGCACAATAGCCTCTAAGAAGAGCGGCGTGAATGTGATGTTTTCTCCGTACTTCTTGTAAAAGTCTTCCTTTATGCGCTGGCGCCAGAGGACGAGGTTGGTGACGTCGGCTTCGACAAAGGAGGTGACGTGCGGGCTAGTGTGCTTGCTCATGACCATGTGCTCGGCGATGAGCCGGCGCATGCGGTCCATCTCGATAATTTCGACATCGCCCGTCAAGGAAGGAGCGGCCGGCGCTGTTGGGGCCGCAGCAGCAGGCGCCGCCGGAGCGGTTTGCGGTGCGGAAGAGGAGGCAGCGGGTGCCGTTGTGGCTTTTCGCTGCTGGACATAAGCTAGGATATCTTTTTTGGTGACGCGTCCCTCTTGTCCAGTACCCGGAATGCGGTCGAGCTCTTCCAAACTAATGCCTTCTTCGCGCGCTATGGTGCGCACTAAGGGCGAATAAAAGCGGCCGCTGCTGACGGACGTTGCCGGCGTATTAGCCGCCGCTGCCGGCACAAAGGGTACTGCCGGAGCTTCTGCTGGAGCTGTTGCAGCAGCCGAACGACCATTTCCTACCGTCTCGCTTATGCTGGGCGACGCCGCTGCTGCCGCCTCCGTCTCGATGACCGCGATGACGGTATTGATGGGCACGACGTCGTTTTCTTTAAAGAACACCTCCGTCAAAACGCCTTCTACCGGAGAAGGAACCTCGCTGTCGACTTTGTCGGTGGCAATATCTAAGATGGGCTCATCCAGAGCTACTCGGTCGCCGGGCTTTTTGCGCCACCTCAGGATGGTGGCCTCCATGATGCTTTCGCCCATCTTGGGCATGACAAGTTCTACGCGCGCCATATTTCACAATAAGTTGAGAGTGCTGCTCCTAAGGGCAGACCTGCTTAAAACGGGAGCGGCGCAAAGGTAGGAATTTCAGCGGCGAAATGGCGCCTCAAATCGGCACTCGCTGCTTATAAGAGCGTTTTGCTCAAATGCTTTGTTTGGTTTCGGCGTTAGCAAATTGAAAGCGCACCTTTTTTGCCATCTTAGCGTCTTGATTGTTATGTCTCTGTTTTCATAAATTCAGACTATGCGAAGCGCGTCTCTGTTTTTGCTCTTCATTGGGCTTGTTGCCAGTACTCCGGCATGGGGGCAATACTTTGGCCGCAACAAGCCGCGCTATCAAAAGCATTCGTTTCAAGTACATAAAACGGCGCATTTCCGTATTTACGACTACCTAAACAATCCGGAAAAGCTGCGCGAATTGGCGGCTTCTGCGGAATTGTGGTACCGCATGCACCAGGCCGTGCTCTTAGACACTTTTGTGGAAAAGAACCCGCTTATCATCTACAACGATCACGCGGGTTTCCAACAGACCAATACCATCATGGGCGATATTGGCGTGGGCACGGGGGGAGTGACGGAGGCCCTGCGCAACCGTGTAGTCTTTCCCGTGGCCATGACCAACCAGCAAACGCACCACGTCTTAGGGCACGAGTTAGTTCACGCGTTTCAATACAAGCTAATTTTGGACGACGACTCCACCTCGATGCGCAACTTAGGAAACTTGCCGTTGTGGATGGTGGAGGGTTTAGCGGAATACTTGTCTATTGGGCGTATCGACCCGCACACCGCCATGTGGATGCGCGACGCGGTGAAGAACGATCAACTGCCCAAAACCCTGCGCGATTTAGACCGCGGCAACTTTTTCCCTTACCGCTGGGGGCAAGCTTTTTGGGCCTTTGTCACGGGTACGTATGGCGATGCGGTCATCCAGCCGCTCTTTTACAACACCGCTCTGGTGGGTTTAGAGAATGCTGTGCCCTTGGTGTTGGGCATCTCGGTTGACTCGCTGTCGGCTTCCTGGACGCGCGCGCTGAACAGTTACTATGGGCAATGGGTGAACAAAGGCAAGAAAGAGCGCTTGCCTGGAAAGCGCTTGCTTTCGGAGGACAACTTCGGTTCGATGAATATCTCTCCGGCTATTAGCCCAAACGAGCGATATTTTATCTTTCTGTCGGAACGCAATCTGTTTTCCATAGACCTATATCTGGCCGATGCGCGCACAGGAAAGGTGCTGCGCAAGGTGGCCAGCAGTGCGCAAGACGGGCATATCGATCACTTCGACTTTATTGAAAGTGCCGGAACATGGGCACCCGACAGTAAGCGCTTTGCCTTTGACGTCTACGAGCAAGGGCGCAGCGTGCTCATTGTCAAGGACGTTTTCTCGGGCAAAACCTTAGAGCGCATCGCCATCCCCGGTGTGCCGGAGTTTAGCCATCCGGCTTGGAGCCCCGATGGAAAGACCATCGTCGTCGCCGGGCTGGTCAATGGGCAAACCGACCTGTACGCTTACGACATAAAGACTAAACGGGTGCGGCAACTGACCAACGACCGCTATTCGGAGATACACCCTACTTGGAGCCGCGACGGCGCTATGCTGGCCTTTGCTACCGACCAGCTGAGCATGGAGCGCGGGCGAAACGACGGCGCCTGGCGCATGAACTTGGCTATCATGGACATGGCTAACGGCCGCATAGAGATGTTGGATCTCTTCCCAGGAGCAGATAACCTCAACCCACAGTTCGACGAGCGCGGCAACCTCTACTTCTTGAGCAACCGCGATGGGATGCGCAACGCATATAGCTATGACCTGCAAACAAGACAGGTGTTTCAAGTAACGGACCTCGAAGTAGGGATTTGCGGTATCACCCACTATGCTCCAGCCATTGCGCTGTCGGGCGACCGGCTTCTGTACACGTATTACAACGAAGGCAGCTACGCTATCTACCAAGTGCGCACCGAGAACTTGGAGCGCAAAGAGGTGAATGTCAATGCTGTAGACCTATCTCCCGCGGCCCTTCCGCCGTTTATTCCGGGAAGGCGCGATGTGGTGAACACTAACCTGCGCCTCATGGATGCGAACTTTAGGGAAGTGTTCGACACGCTCGTGCTGCAAAAAGTACCCTACAAACCCAACTTCTCGCTTTCCTATCTCGGCGGTGGCGGCGGCATTGGGGTCACCACTGGCAACACTTCTTTTGGTGCAGCTACCGGATTAGCTGGTGGCATAGACATGCTTTTCGACGATGTGTTGGGAAACAACCAGCTGTACGTCGGCCTCGCCGTTAACGGCGAAATTCAAGACGCTGCAGGCATCTTCTCCTTCATTAACAACAAGAGTCGCCTGAGCTGGGGGGGTGCCTTTTCGCATATCCCTATCCGGTCTGTGGCCTATTATGGGTTTCGCGAAACGCCGTTGGAGATAAGGCCAGGTGTCGTAGATACCTTTTTGGAGGAAGTTCTGGGCGTCCAGCGCCTCTTTCAGGAGCGCCTCAGCGCGTTTGTCATGTATCCGTTCTCTGTCACGCGGCGCCTCGAGTTGGGCGGCGCCTTTGAGTTCTACAGTACGCGCATCACAGAATACTCTACTTTCTACGATCGATTCAATTTTTTTCCCATAGGCAATCGCCGCCAGCGAGTGCCTGGCTCGAGCCAGCTGTTTTTGTTTAACGCAAACGCCGCCTTTGTAGGCGACAACGCCGCCTTTGGATTTACGGCTCCTCTACAAGGGTGGCGCTATCGAATAGGGTTTGAACAGTTCTTCGGCGATTTCAACTTTACGACAGTGTTGGTGGATGGACGCCGATATTTTCGGTTGCGCCCCTTCACATTGGCCTTCCGGAGCTTGTCCTATGGCCGCTTTGGAGGAAATTCCAACCAAGTCTTTCCCTTTTTCTTGGGCAACCCTTGGTTTGTTCGCGGCTACGGGAGTAACGACTTGTACACCGATGACCCGGAGCTGGCCAATCGGATGATCGGCAGCAAAATGTCGGTGCTCAATGCAGAGCTGCGCCTGCCTTTCTTGGGGCGCCGGCCGCTCAGCTTGGTAAACTTTTTCCTGCCGGTAGATTTGAGCTTCTTTGCCGACGGGGGCGTGGCTTTTTACGATTTTCAAGATCTGAGAGAGGCTTCTCCTCGAACGGGCGCTATTCACCAGCCCATTTTTAGTATCGGAACCTCTATCCGCTTAAACTTATTCGGGGCCCTAATCTTAGAGCCCTATTACGCCCTGCCTTTATCGGCAAGTCCGGCAGTACGCCAATGGCGGTGGGGGTTCAACATTTTGCCCGGCTGGTAATGGAGGAGTATGTGGCTACTTTTACGGCTGTTTTTTGTCGATGAAAAACGCCGGCTCTTTACTCGTAGGGGTTCTCTTGGCGTGGGGATGTGCTCGACTGGCGACGCCTGAAGGCGGTCCCAAGGATACGACACCTCCTCAAGTGGTAGCGCACAAAAGCACGCCCAACGGTATCCTTAACTTCAGGGAGCGCGCCATCTACTTGACGTTTGACGAGTGGGTGGTCTTGCAAGAAGTCAACAGCCAGGTATTGGTTTCGCCACCGCTCCAGCGGCGTCCGGAGGTCACCCTGAAAGGTCGGACAGTGGTGTTTCGCTTCGACAAGGAAGAGGTGCTGCGCCCCAATACGACGTATACCATCTACTTTGGCTCGGCTGTGCGCGACCTGCACGAAGGCAATGTCGCCGAAAACTTGCGCTTCGTCTTTTCCACAGGCGACCACATCGATAGTGCTATAGTAGCGGGTATCGTTGTTGATGCCTTCAGCGGCGATCCTGTAAAAGAGGTTTCCGTTTTGTTGTACGACGATCTGGCCGACAGTGCCGTTGTCTTGGAGCGACCGTACTACTTAACTCGGACGGACACAAGTGGGCAATTTCGCTTCGCTAACGTGCGACCGGGCGTCTACCGCTGCGTGGCGATCGAGGACAGGGACCGGAACATGCGCTGGAAGGCGGAAGTAGAGCCCATTGGCTTTATAGACTCGTTTATTGTAGTACGCCCTACAGACACCCTAGTGGTTGTTCCAGGGATATACCTGAGTACCCCTGCACCTTCTGGGCGCCTCTTATTTCGGAATACGAACCAATACGGCTCGGTGCGATTGGGGTATGCGTACCTACCCGACACCCTCTCGCTGCGCGTGGCGCCTGCCGCCGTACGCTGGCTTGTCACACGCGAACAAGACACCCTCACGGTGTGGTACGACAATGTGGACTCCCTCTCTTGGACACTCCTTGTCGGAGCAGACTCCGTAGCAGTGCGCGCGCTGTCGAGAACGGCCTTTTTAAAACAACACCGCCTTTTTTGGGGCGACGAGCGCCTGACTCCGCCGGCTGGGCGGCGCTCTTCGCAGGCGGCTGCACCTTCCGCACTTCCTCCGCCGCGCATTGTGACGGTGCGCAAGGGGCGCCCCCTCCTCCTGCCCTTCAATGCGCCGATAAGCAGCATAGACACCGCTCGGGTTTCTTGGGTGGTCGACAGCATTCCTTCGCGTGTGTTTTCGCTGATGCCGGACTCCACAAACCCATTGGCTTTACGCTTGGTCTTCCTGGCCGAGCCCGGCCAGCGCTGTACGCTGACTCTGCTACCTGGGGCGGTAACCGACTTCTGGGGCGCGACGAATGCAGACTCGTTAGTGCGGGTCTTTTCGATACCCCATCCGAAACAGGTGAGCGCGCTAACCATACAAATGGAAAACCTAACTCCCGGTGGTGCCTACATCTTGCGCTTGATGAACGGCAATGCTGTGGAGGAAGAGCGCTTCTTTGTTGCCCGAGACGCGCTGCAACGCGAGACGTTTGTCGACTTAGCACCTGTGAACTATACCGTTCGACTGGTTGAGGACAGCAACCATAACCACCGATGGGACGCAGGAGACTACTTCAGTGGTCGCCAACCGGAGCGCGTCTTTTCTAAAAATATAGAGGCCCTTCGGCCTAACTGGGAGGTAGAAACTACACTCTCCGTTCCCACTTTGGCACCGCGCCGGCGCGAGTAGGTCAGCGTTGGCCCCCTTTAGACTTGGGCTCTGTGGGGCGCCCAAAGAGATCTTTGCGGCGCCTCTCATCGAGCACGGGATAAGGGACAGGCGCTTCCTCCTGCCTATCCCGAAATACCTTTTCGACAAACACCCAGCGCCCTTTCTCGTATTTAAAACCGTCGTAGCTGCCGTCGGGTACTTGAGTAAAGCCTTGACCATGTGGCGAGGGCCAGGGGATGAGGTGGTCGAAGATAACCATTTGGTAATAATCATCCCAATTGAGCCGCACTTTAGCGTCAGAGGTATACTGCAAAATAAGGCGATGTTCTCCAAATTGGCCATTGCGCTCAAATACGGGAGCGCCGAGGACGGGTTCTCCCGCTGCGTTGAAAGAGAGCACATCCATGACCTTGCGCTTTTCGAAAAAGGAATAGCCATCCAAGCCAAACAGCAGATACATGTGCCCTTGTTTGGTCTCAAAAGGCCGCATGTTGTAGTAAACTGCCCCGTACCATTGGTTGGGTGGTAATGCCTCGCGCGTAGGCATGTCGCCTAAGGTCGCGCGCCGGTCGATGAGCGGGAACAGCTTCAGCTCGCGCTGGTTCATCTGTATGGCACCGTAATGCCAGTAGGTGGAGTCGTTTACGAACAGCTGCCACGTAAAAATGCGAAACGCGCTGTCGGGTGGCGTGAGTATCGAGACGTTTCGAAGGCGCTCGAAAGGATATCGAAACGAGTTCTCTACCTTTAAAGCACGCACCAAGCCGGTGATTAGGCTCTTGCAGGCCGCAAAGCGCACTTCCGAGGAAGTATCGTTGGCAATGGCAAAGGCCAGCACGCCGAGAGTATCCTCGATAGCTCGAAGGCGCTGATAGGCCTCTTCGGTGAGTGGGCCTGAGCGCGCGTTTTGCGAATAGGCCGACAACACGCACAGTAAGCCGCCTATCAACAAGGCACTCCGCTTCTTTAGCGAACCCCCTCGAAACGAAAGCAAATGAGAAACGATGTCGCGCATAGGTTGTTCGTGCTCTTGGCGGGCAGTGCCCCATAAACGAAAAGGAGACCTTGTTTGGTGCTCAGCAGCTATTACCATAGGCACCTCTTGGCGTCAATGGCCACTTGCGCTGTGGCCTTCGCGTTTTTGGAAAAGCAGCGAAAGAATATCTTTCGGAAAAAGATGTAGCCGAAAGCTCGCGCTAAACCAACCAGTTGATCCCTAAGAACAGCACTAAGTAAATCCAGAGTAGGTCTAAGAAGTGCCAGTAGATGGTCAGCAAGCGCAGCTTGAGGCGCTTTTCCGGGTCAGAGAAATAGATGAGGACGGTAATAGGGTCGACCATGCGCTTTTGCGCAGTCCGATAGAAAGCCACCAGAAAAGGCAGCCCTGCGACGACGTGGGCGAAATGCGCGATAGAGAGCACGTATAGAAAGCCTGCCGTGGTCGAGCTCTGCATGCTGATGTGGTTGATGTGGAACAGCCACAGCCAAGCAGCTCCTTGCATAACCAAAAAAAGTACAGACAGCCCAATGGTGCGCTGGAGGTTCTTCTGATAGGCCAGCGTGTCGTCCACTTGATACGCTTTCTTAGCCTGCATCAGCGTGTAGCTGCTCCCCAATAGCAAGAAAGTGTTGGCCAAAAAAAGCCACGGAAGGCGCACTGGAGGCACCCCCATTGTCACCCGGATATACAGATAACTGGCCGTAAGGGCTAAGAAAAGAAAAGTCAGGCCAAAGAGGAGCAGAAACAGCAGAACATTATGCGGGTGGAAGGCGAGGTTTTCCTCTAATGCACGCGGTTCTTTTTCTTCCATATGCTTCTCAGATAGCAATGAGCACGATAGCAGCAACAGCCGAGAGCACCCCCCAACGCTGGAGCGCCGATAGCTGCTCGTTAAACAGCCATACGGCACCGAAGGTTGTCGTCAGGATGATACCGATGTTCATGAGAGGAAAGGCTACCGAAGCCTCTAAACCGTTATCCAAAGCCCGAAGCAAGAACCACATGCTGGCGTAGTTGGGTATGCCCAACGCAATGCCGCCGGCTATGTTTCGCCAGGAGAAACGCAGCCGACCTACGGCCCACCCTACTATGCCAATTATCAGTCCGATGAGCCCTGCCGTCCCAAATACTGCCGTAATAAACGCGGGGTCGCTCGTGTCGGTTAGCTGTTCGTAGCGGACGGTCACCAAGGCTATTTCGATAGTGCCGGAGAGCACCCAGGTTAAGAGCGGAATCCAGAGCAAACCCATCCCTGAGGCGGTGCTTTGCGTCAACGGAGGCTCGTTGCGCCGATTGACCAATGCGATAGCCGTTACGGCCAGTGCCAGACCAATCCATTTGGCCACACTGGAAGACTCCTCGTATATCCAAATAGCAAAAGGTACGGTGAGTACAATAGACATCTTTTGCATGATCTGGCTGATGGTAACGCCAAAGTAACGCACTGTTTGGGCGGCGGCATTGAAGCCGGAGATGAACACCAGGCCCAGCATTAGCGCATAAGGCATCCAAGGGGCTGTCCGGTTTTCTTGGCTGAAAGGCAGTGTGCCTGCATGTATCCAACCGCAAGCCACACAGGTGAAATAGTTCACCACAATGGCCTGAAACAGGTGGATCCGGTACCGCTCGAAGATTTTGAAGAGAAATCCTAAGAGGACAGAACACACTATGGCGAGGACGAGATACAGCATGGCGTAAGACTGTATTCGCTGCGAACGGCGCAGCATAGCTGTTGTAGAAGGAAATGGGTTGCTCGCAAAGCGGGGGTTCAGGCGCGTCCGCTCTCTACGATGAGCTGGTGCAGCTCTGCATTGAAGCTGTCGGCTCGCTGCAGGGCTTCCAGCGGCAAGTGCATGCGGTAGCGCCAGTAATGTCTCGAGTTTGCGGGAACATTGATGCGCTCGTCGTGTGGATTTTCGCGGCGTATAGCGGCGTCGATGCTCAGCAGGTCTTGTAGTTGGAAGATGGCCCACATCGCTGGCGAGTGTAAATGCTGTTTGAGTAGGAGGCGGCACACCCAAGGCTCGCAGAAGTATGGAGCGGTGCCTTCGTAGCCAAGCACCTCGTTGAAAAAGCGCTGGGTGCGCTCGCGGTCTTCTTCCCACCAGCCGCGCAGGGTGCTCATGTCGTGCGTAGAAGGGGTCACGACAGAGAGGTAAGGGGCATCTTTAGGGTGGAAGAAAGAAGTGCCAGCGGCTTTGGGCATGCGTTGCACCTCCAAACTCAGGATGCCCAGTTCGCGCATGACGTCGGGAACGCAGTGGGGCACCATGCCCAGGTCTTCTCCACATACCAACATGCGCGTGGCCCGTTTGAGCGCGGGCAGCTTCTCCATGGCCTCGCGCCGCCACAGCGCATCTTGGCGCCGGTAGAAATAGTCGATATATAAGGCCTTAAGCGGCTCCTTGACCGCGTCGGGCAGCAGCTGGAAGGAGGTCGTTTTTTCCATGTCAATGCGGAAGGCATAGGCTTTTTCAGAGGCGCCTACCGATGTCACGTCTAACAAGATAACGTTAGCGTGCAGGGCCAACAGCCCATCCAGAACGGCAGGCGGCAAGGCAGTAGGGTCGGCCTTTTTGCGGCTTGAGCGCTTGCCTTTGTCGTCGGAGGCGCTGGCCAACGCCCAGAAATCTTCTATCTTTCGTTGGCTGTCGAAAGCGGGCTTGAAGGTGTACGGGCTTCCTCCCGACCAATGGCCGGCGTCTGGCGTGCGTTCTAAGAAGGCGTCGCGCACCGCTTCGGCATATTCTCCAAAAAAGAGTCTCAGCACCGCATCGGTAATGTAGGGCTTGCACAGGCGGTCGTAGTTAAAGCCAATACCTGCGCGGTGGAGTTCCTCTTCGCGGAGCGGCACGGCAGGCACGAAATAGCCTAAGACGCCCTGAGTGGCGTGTTCTGGAATGCTCCAGATGCGGAAGAAGCCCAAGATGTGGTCGATGCGGAAGGCGTCAAAGTATCGGCTCATGTGTTGGAAGCGTTGGCGCCACCAGCTATAGCGGTCGGCGCGCATGCGCTCCCAATGATAGGTGGGGAAACCCCAGTTTTGCCCGTTGACGGCAAAGTCGTCGGGTGGAGCGCCTGCCTGCATATCCATGTGGTATTGTTCGGGCGATACCCAGGCATCGCAGCTATGTCGGTAGATGCCGATGGGGATGTCGCCTTTAAGTACGATGCCTCGGGCATGAGCGTAATCCACTGCCGTGCGCAGCTGCCGATGTAGGTGCCACTGTACGAAGTAATGGATGGCGATCTCGTCGTAGTGCTTCGACGTAGGGGCAGTGAGCTTTTCGATAGCGGAAGGCCGGTAGGTGGCATGTTCGCGCCACTGGGTGAAGTCGCAGGTTCCGTACTTGTCGCGCAAGTAGCAAAAGGCGGCGTAAGGCACTAACCAATCGCGGTTTTCCGCGAAGTAGCGTTTAAATCCGGGATGCTGAAGAAAGGCTTCCTTTTGCGCCTCAAAGAGTTGGCGAATGATGCGCCATTTGAGCTGTATGACGGCTTCATAGTCCAGTACCTCCGATCCATTTAGGGCGGTCTGCTGCTCTGCATACGGGGCCAATAGGGCAGCTTGGTTTTCTCCTGCCGCCTCCGCCACATTCAAGTAGATGGGGTGAAGAGCGAAGGCGGAGATGGCAGCATAGGGATAGGAGTCGGTCCAGGTACCGGAGGCCGAAGTATCGTTGATGGGCAGCAGTTGGATAAGGCGCAGGCCGACTTGGCTGGCCCAATCGACGAGAGGGATTAAGTCGGTGAATTCCCCCACCCCCCAGCTGCGCTCGGTACGCAAGCTGAAAACGGGTATGGCTACCCCGGCTCCGCGCCAACGCAGTGTGGGAAAGCGAGCAAAGCCGTCGTGCAGTATGGTATAGTGGGAGGTAGGATGCGGTTGATACAGGACGCGGTTGCTCCCTTCTTCGAAACCAGAAAAAGTGCGGGTACGCGTGTTCCAAATGCCGTATTTGTAGCCGAGGGGAAAATCTTCCTCCGAGAGGTCCAATGCAATAGACCACCCGCGCTCATCGGGGCGTAGCAATAGGGGTGCGGCTGTGTCCCAATTGCGCAGGGCGCGGCCGTGGCCTAACAAGCACACCTCTTCATCTGCCGCAAGTAGGGGGGCTTTCACGCGAAACAGGTGGGTGTACCGGCTGCTCTTTCGCTCCCGAAAAGTAGATGTGGGCGGAGGCATCAATACTCGAAACGCCTGGGTATCGAAGGCATTTTCCGCCGCACCCATCGGCTCCCAGCAGTCGTATACCTCGATGATGGTTTTTCCCTCCGCAGCTACCAGCTCTCGGTCGCACCACTCTGTGCGGCGGTTCCCGTAGCCGTCGCGCCACTCGTAATGGTAGCGCAAGATATCTCCTGGCTGTGTATCAAAGGCAAACACGCCGTGCCAGCACGTATCGTTGAGATACAGGAGGAGGTGTTCCTCTTCGGTTATCGTATTGCCGCGGTGTATCTGGACGAGCACATACAGGTTTTCGCCAAACTGTGTCGTATAGTAGAGAAAAAAATGGACATTCATCATAGGGAGGAAGCAAGAAGGTCGGCGGCGAAAATAGAGAAAAACCCACCGAGGTAGGCATCGGGCGCATTTTCTGTAGCAGCCTCCAAGAGATGGCAGTGCTGTTCTTGGCAGTCCTATCGACAAAAGCCGGTAGTTTTGGGCCGTCAACTCAAGGCGAAGGAATATGGGATCTGCTTTCAGCGCTTGGCTGCTGCGCCGTTTGGGATGGAAGGTATCCGGCCAATACCCGCATCACATCTCTAAGCTGGTCTTGATTGTCGCTCCCCACACCTCCAATTGGGACTTTGTGGTGGGAGTATTAGTAAAATGGGCGCTTCGACTTCGGGTGCGCTATGTAGGCAAACACACGCTGTTTCGATGGCCGTTTGGCGCGTTTTTTCGCCGTTTGGGCGGCATACCGGTAGACCGCTCGCGCCCCAACCAGTTCGTGCAAATCATGGTCGCAGCATTTAAGCAGTGTGACCGCTTGCATTTGGTGTTGTCGCCCGAAGGCACGCGCAAAAAGGTAGAGCGCTTCCGCACCGGCTTTTACTATATCGCCCGCTTAGCGGAAGTACCCATAGCCCTGTGCAAATTCGACTGGAAGCGCCGAGAAATCTATTTCGATCCTCATTTGTTCGTCCCGACGGAAAACACAGAGGAGGATTTGGCCTACCTGTGGCACTACTTCAAAGGCGTGGTCGGCAAGAATCCCGCTCAGGGCATCTTTTAGAGCAGCGCCTCGATGATGTTCTCCTCTGTGATGCCTTCAGCCTCTGCTTTGAAGTTGCGCACGATGCGGTGGCGCAACACCAGCGGAGCAATGGCCTGCACATCTTCGATGTCGGGCGAGTATTTTCCGCGGATGGCGGCGTGGCACTTGGCGCCCAAGGCTAAATATTGGCTGGCCCGCGGGCCGGCCCCCCACGACAGGTAATCATTGGCCACTTTAGCTGCGCGCGGCGTATTGGGGCGTGTTTTCGACGCCAAGGTGACGCAGTACTCCAAGACATTGTCGGCTACAGGTATCTTGCGCACCACTTGCTGAAACTCTATAATCTGCGCAGCATTGAGTACGTGTCGAAGAGACACTTCACGCGCAGAAGTAGTGTTTTTGACCACCTCGACTTCTTCCTCGTATTCCGGATAGTCCAGCGGTATGTTGAACATGAAGCGGTCGAGCTGGGCTTCGGGCAAGGGATAGGTGCCTTCTTGTTCGATAGGGTTTTGGGTGGCTAATACGAAGAAAGGCGTCGGCAGTGCGTGTCGCGTGCCGCCGACCGTCACTGCGCGCTCTTGCATGGCCTCTAGCAGGGCCGCCTGCGTCTTAGGCGGTGTGCGGTTTATCTCATCGGCTAAAACAATGTTGGCAAAAACAGGACCGCGCACAAAGCGAAAACGGCGCTCTTCGTCCAAGATTTCCGAGCCGGTAATGTCGGACGGCATCAGGTCCGGCGTGAACTGAATGCGCTTAAACGCTAAATCGAGCACCTCTGCTATTGTACTGACCAACAGCGTCTTGGCTAAGCCCGGCACCCCCACCAATAGCGAATGGCCATTGGAGAAAAGCGAAATGATAACGGCCTGAACGACCTTTTGCTGGCCCACGATTACCTGCGCGATTTCTCGAGAAAGGTCGCGATACGACTGGGCGAGAGCATCTACGGCTTCTACATCAGATTTGAACGGAGACATAAAGGATCGGGTGATTTAACCTCTGGCGTTTTTTAAAAGTTGCTTATTCAGTGCAAAGGCGCACAAAACGCCGCCTACAGTACAAGAGTTTGTATCTTTTAAAAAAAAAGACGCTCTTTTTGCGGGCGCGACGCGCAAGCAGAGGACCGTTCTCCGCTGGCTTAGGGCAGGAAGCACGGCGGGGTGCTCTATGCCGAGCCTGCCGGATAACGTGCAATGACTGCGCTGTCATGCGTCTTTATCGTCAAACGGTCATGATTTCCTTTTCTTTTGTGGCCACTAGTTCGTCGATGCGCTTGACGTAGCGATTGACCATTTCCTGCAGGTCGTGCTCAACGCGCTTTGCCGCATCTTCTGGATATCCTTCTTTCACCGCTTTTCTAACATGCTCTAAGGCCTTGTGCCGCGCATTGCGCACGCCGACCTTGCTCTCTTCTCCTATGTGTTTGAGTTTCTTGACCAGTTCTTTTCGCCGCTCTTCCGTAAGCGGTGGGATGACTAAGCGCACGACCTCGCCGTCGTTCGACGGGTTTATGCCCAGGTTAGCGTTGATGATGGCCCGCTCGATAGCGCCCAACAGATTGCGTTCCCAGGGCTGCACCACTATTGTGCGCGAGTCGGCTACCTGAATGTTGGCTACTTGTTGAAGGGGCGTAGGGCTCCCATAGTATTCCACGAGTATGCCCTGGAGCATGACGGGCGAAGCCTTACCTGTGCGCAGCTTGACCATCTCGTGGTTTAGATGCTCGACAGCCTTCTCCATGTGTGCTTGCGCTTCCGACATGGTGTGGTTGATGTCTTCCATAAAGTCCACGTTTTGAGAGCGATAGTGAGAAGCGGAAAAACGAAATAGGCCGCAAATTTGACAAGTTTTTGCCGTTTGAGCGCATGCCGGCGACAAAAAGCCTTGTAGCAGGGTTTTTTCGGCAAACGCGTAACACTCTATAGGCCCGCGAAATCTAAATAGTCCGTACTTTTCGGCCTAATTAACGACAAAGGAGTCCATGCAAGAAGTGCCTACGCAAGAGCCTTTGGCGCACCTATCGCGAGCGGAGGAGCTGGAGCGCGACCTGTATCGCAAGCAGCTGCAGCTCAACAACCTCCTAACCCTGACACAGGCCATCAACGAGAATATGCCTGCACCAGAGCTGTACGATATGTACTGCGACTTTCTGCGTTGGCATATCAATATATCCAAAATAGCGCTCTTCTTCAAGGAAAATGGCTATTGGAAATGCGTCAAACTACAAGGGGTGGCGCCGGAATTGCTCGAGGAAAACTTTCCGGTGGAGTTGGCTCGCTTCAGCGTAAAGACGCGCATAGAAGATGACGCTCACCCCTTTATCGGTCAATTTGATATGGTGGTGCCGGTGCGGCATAAAGAAGAGCCTATTGCATATGTTTTCTGGGGAGGGGTGCCACCCACAACTTCTTATAGCGATCTGCAAATTGCCATTACCCTTACACATGTGCTCGCGGTGGGGATTGAGAACAAACGGCTTTTCAAGAACCAGCTGCAGCAGGAATTCTTCGAGCGCGAAGTCCAGTTCGCTGCGGAAATCCAACAAGCACTCGTTCCGGCGCGACTGCCTTCCAGCAAACACTACCAGCTCTCTAGTATTTACAGGCCGCATTTCGCCGTAGGCGGCGATTATTACGACGTGTTCGAGTTGAAGGACGGCTCCTTGCTCTTTTGCATCGCCGACGTTACGGGCAAAAGCATTCCCGCCGCTCTGTTGATGTCGAACATCCAGGCTACCTTAAACGCCTTGGTCACGCGCTCTTCCTCACTGGAAGAAGTGGTAGTTGAGATGAATAGGGCCATCTATCGCATCACAGGAGGCGACCGGTTTGTCACGCTGTTTCTCTGCCGCTACGAGCCCCATCGCCGCTCGCTGCATTATATCAATGCCGGCCATCCACCTCCGCTTTTGTTCTGCAGTGGCGACATTATCCCGCTCGTCAACGGTTGTACGATCCTCGGCGCGGTGCCCGAACTCCCCTCTCTCGACATCGGGGGGCTCTGTCTTACGTCCGATGCGACATTGCTCGCCTACACAGACGGCTTGACAGATGTGCGCAACGACCGAGGAGAGTTTTTTAGCGAGGAGCAACTCTCGACTTTTGTGCGCGAAAACCTCAACCTCGATGCCCGCGGCATCAATACCCGAATACTTGAACATATCGAACGCTTTAGGCAAGGCCAATCCTTGCCCGACGATATCACTGTACTCACCTGCAAAATATTTGTCTGAATTGCGTATGGCCCATGAAGCAAAGAGCGAGCCGTTTCGGATTACAGTCAACGATCAACACGTAGTAGAAGTGCATCCGCATGAAGCCATGCAGCTGGATGTGGTGCCGGATGGCCCCCAGCGGTTTCACGTGCTCCAGGACGGACGTGCCTTTCGCGCAGAAGTGATGGCAGCAGATTATGCGCGGCGTTCCTTTTCGTTTCGCATCGACGGACTGACCTTCACCGCTCAAATATCGGACTTCTACGCGCGGTTGGTGCAGCAAATGGGGCTTTCTGCAAAAAGCGGCACGCGTTCCAACATCGTGAAGGCGCCGATGCCGGGCTTGGTTTTGCAGGTGCTGGTTGCGGTAGGGCAACCCGTGCAAAAGGGCGATCCGCTGCTCATCTTAGAGGCGATGAAAATGGAAAACGTGCTCAAAGCGGCTGCAGACGGCACGGTGCGTTCGATAGAGGTACAACCAGGGCAAGCCGTAGAAAAGGGCGCTCCCCTCATTGCCTTAGACTGAGCAACGGTGGGACAAAGCGCAAGCGCTCCGGGCGCCTTTTGACGCGTCCAGTTGTTTAGGGGGACTTGCCTCTATTTCATTTGTTTGGCGTTTTGGCCGAAAAACGCACACACGGCTTCGGGCGAGAGCGATCTTTAGCCGAGCAACTATTCATAGGGAACGACCATGACGCTTTCCGAACTTTCCTTGCGCCGCCCTGTGCTGGCTACCGTGATGAGCATCTTCATCGTGGTGTTTGGCGTGTTGGGCTACACTTTCTTGGGCGTTCGAGAGTACCCAGCCATCGACCCGCCCACCATCAACGTGCGCACCACCTATACGGGAGCTAGTGCCGAAGTGATCGAGAGCCAAATAACGGAGCCGTTAGAAAAGGCGGTCAACAGCATTGCAGGTATTCGCACCATCAGCTCGCAGTCTTCCCAAGGCACCAGCTCTATCACTATCGAATTTGAGCTGGGCACCGACTTGGAACGGGCTGCCAACGACGTGCGCGATAAGGTGTCGCAAGCCGTCCGCTCGCTACCGCAGGACATCGATGCTCCGCCAGTGGTGACCAAAGCCGATGCCAACAGCGATCCCATCATGTTCATCCCGGTGCAAAGCAGCACGCGCAACGTGATGGAGCTGTCGGATTTTGCCGCCAACGTCTTGGCCGAGCAGCTGCAGACCATCCCGGGGGTGAGTGAAGTGCGCATCTTCGGCGATAAGCGCCCGGCCATGCGCCTGTGGATAGACCCTGCCAAGCTAGCGGCCTATGGGCTAACGGTTCAAGATATCCAACAAGCGCTCAACCGCGAAAATGTAGACCTACCCGCCGGCAAGCTGCGGGGCAATGCCGTCGAGCTAACGGTAAAGACATTTGGCCGCTTGGAGACGGAGGAAGACTTCAACAACATGATCCTTCGCCAGCTGCCGCCCGAGCAAGGAGGGGGCACTATCCGCTTTCGCGATGTAGGCGAAGCCGTGCTCGGCCCAGAAAATGAGGAGTTTAGCGCGCGGCGCAACAATGTCCCTAACGTGTCTATGGCATTGGTGCCCCAGCCAGGGGCCAATGTCATCGAAATCGCCAGCGAGTTCGAGCGCCGATACGCGCAGATTAAGAAAAATCTGCCGCCTGACATCATCACAGAGGTCGGTCTAAACCGCTCTATCTTCGTTCGCCGCGCCGTCCTCGAAGTGCAGGAAACTTTGGTCATCGCCGTCGCTTTGGTCATCTTAATTATCTACTTGTTCTTTCGCAACTGGCTCATCGCGCTGCGGCCCTTAGTAGACATTCCGGTCTGCCTTATCGGCACGTTCTTCATCATGTACCTCTTTGGCTACTCGATCAACGTGCTGACGCTGCTTGCTGTCGTGTTGGCTACCGGCTTGGTCGTCGACGACGGCATCGTCGTGACGGAAAACATCTACAAAAAGATCGAACAGGGCATGGACAAATGGCAGGCGGCGCGCGAGGGGACGCGGGAGATCTTCTTTGCCGTTATCTCCACCTCTCTGACCTTGGCCGTCGTTTTCGTGCCCATCATCTTTTTGCAGGGCTTTACGGGACGGCTGTTCCGCGAATTTGGCATTGTCATCGCGGGTGCTGTGCTGATTTCAGCCTTCGTTTCCCTCACCCTTACGCCTGTCCTCAGCGTCAAGCTGAGCGGCAGAAATCCACAGGCCCACGGCCGCTTCTACCGATGGACAGAGCCCTTCTTTCAAGGGATGGATCGCCTATACGGTCGAATGCTCCGCGCTTTCATGCGCTACCGCTGGACGGGCGTCGCCATCGTGTTGGCCTGTTTCGCCGTCATCTATTTCGTAGGTCGCTCGCTGAAGACCGAGCTGGCTCCCTTAGAAGACCGCAGCATCATTCGCGCTATTGTGACCGCGCCGGAGGGCACCGATGTCGATGCTACGGAAGCTATCATTGGTCGAATGGTGCAACAGATCATGGACTCTATCCCGGAATACCAGATGATCTTCGGCATTACGGGCGGAGGGCGCGCGGGCGGTGGCAATTCGGGCTTTATCAGCTTGGGCTTGGTGCAGCCTCAATATCGAGAGCGCTCCCAACAGGAGATCTACGACCAGCTGCTTCGCATGAGTCGGCGCTTCGCGGAGGCGCGCATCTTCCCCAATCAGGAGCAGACCATCTCTACCAGCTTTGGCGCCGGACTGGCACTGCCGGTGCAGTTCGTCATTCAAAACCAAGACTTTAAAAAGTTGGAGGAAGCTCTTCCCCGCTTCTTGGAGGAGGCCAACCAGGATCCCACTTTTGCTAACGTGAACGTAGACTTGAAATTCAATAAGCCCGAACTCCAAGTGGAGATTGACCGCCTCAAGGCCGCCCAGCTGGGCGTAAGCGTGTTCGACATCAACCAAACCCTCCAACTCGCCTTGGCAGGACGCCGCTTCGGATACTTCATCATGAATGGCCGACAGTATCCCGTCATTGGCCAAGTGGAGCGCAATAACCGCGATGAGCCGGCCGACCTCACTAACCTCTACGTGCGCAACAACCGAGGACAGCTCATCCGATTAGACAACTTGGTCCGTTTTACCGAAACCAGCAGCCCGCCCATCTTGTACCATTACAATCGCTTTAAGTCGGCCACTGTCAGTGCCGCTCTGGCACCGGGAAAGACCTTGGGCGAGGGCATCGCCGCAATGGAGGCTATCGCCCAGCGCGTGCTCGACGACTCCTTTAACACCGACCTCAGCGGCCCTTCGCGCGACTTCCGAGAAAGCCGCGGCAATACGGCCTTTGCCTTCTTGTTGGCTTTGGGTTTAGTATACCTCATCTTGGCCGCCCAGTTCGAAAGCTTCCGAGACCCTTTCATCATTATGCTCACCGTCCCCCTGGCTATTGCCGGAGCCTTTCTTTCCCTGGCCATCACAGGGCATACCCTGAACATTTTCAGCCAAATCGGAATGATCATGCTCATCGGGTTGGTGACGAAAAACGGCATTCTCATTGTCGAATTTGCCAATCAGAAGATGCGCGCTGGCGTCGTGTCGAGCAAGACGGAAGCGGCTATTCAGGCGGCTCAGCAACGCCTGCGCCCCATTCTGATGACGACCTTAGCTACGGTGTTAGGAGCGCTGCCCATCGCCTTGGCGTTGGGAGCTGCTGCTACCTCGCGCATTCCGCTGGGCATAGTGGTCGTAGGCGGCTTGCTTTTCTCGCTCATCCTAACGCTGTTTGTCATCCCGGCTATGTACACTTATCTCAGCGGAGTCAAGCGAGGCGAAAAGCGCTCGGTACAAGCACCAACACCTGTGGCGGAGGAAGTGTGGTGAACGCGCCCTCCTTTGGCCATCAGCGCGGCAGCAGAGCGCGTAGCCGCTCGCACTCAGCCTATTCCAATTGGGCGGTGAGGTCATCCTTCAGCGCCGGCTGCCCAAGCGAGCGAAAGCCATCCCGCAATGAAGCAAAGGCCGCCTACCGGCGTCACTGGGCCCGCCCACGCGACGGAGAAAGGGAGCAACTCGCGACAGGCGAGCAAGTAGAGCGACCCTGAGAAGAACAGGATGCCCAACCCAAAGAGAAGGGCGCTCCGTCGCAGCCACGTGCGGGAGCCGCGAGCGCTCAGCAGTCCTGTCGCCAGTAGGGCCAACGCATGGATAAAGTGATACTGGATACCCTTTTCAAAGAGCCCCATCTGATATTCGGTCAAGTGCGGCTTCAAGCGGTGGGCGCCAAAAGCGCCGAGGGCAACGGCAGCGGCGGCCAATAGAGCTGCCAGCGATACGAAGCGAGAGCGTTTCATGCAGGAACCGTTTTTCCCCGAAAGGTACGAGGTCTGCACCTGGTAGGCATATGCTTTTATTTTGACAGTATCGAGGTTTTCTATGGTTGTGCGTTAAAATTTTGGAGAAACAGCAAAACCCCAAAACTTGCTACCTTTGCTCGGCGCCTTGGAAACGTCCGGCGCATAGACTATACAAGCGTGTTTGTTAAATACCGATGAAAATTTCGTTGAATTGGCTTAAAGAGCTTATCGATATAGATAGAGAGCCTGAGGAAATTGCTAATATTCTGACTTCGCTGGGTTTGGAAGTAGAAGGATGGGAGCGTATAAGCCCTTCTCCGGTAGATTTAGAACGGGTGTTTACGGCAGAGGTGGTTTCGTGTGCGCGAATTCCCAATACGGATCACCTTTCGGCGACACAGGTAGATGTAGGGGATGGTCGGCTGCGCTCTGTTGTTTGTGGGGCTCCGAATGTGGCGGCAGGGCAGCGCGTCCTGGTAGCCTTGCCCGGTGCGCGGGTATTGAGCAAAGAGGGGCAACTCTTTACGATTGCGGAGCGCAAAGTGCGCGGCGTACTGTCGGAGGGGATGATTTGTGCGGAGGATGAGTTGGGCTTAGGAGCCGACCACTCGGGTATTATGGTGCTTCCGGAAGGCACTCCCGTAGGCCAAACGGCGGCAGAGTACCTGGGCATCCACTCCGATGTTGTTTTTGAAATCGGCTTAACGCCCAACCGCTCCGATGCCATGCACCACATAGGCATAGTGCGCGACCTGTTGGCCTGGATGCGCTATCGGGAGGGCTCGGCGGTGCAGCTCAGGCTTCCTGAAGCGAAGGTGGTGCTTCCAAAAGAGGCCGAACCTTTTCCAGTGCGAGTAGAAGCTCCAGAAGCGTGTCAGCGGTACACAGCTTTGCTCATCCGCGGAGTCCGCGTGCAGGAGAGCCCAGCGTGGTTGAAGAGCCGCCTGCTCGCCTTAGGACAGCGCCCTGTCAACAACGTGGTGGACATCACCAACTACGTCCGGCTCGAGCGCGGTCACCCGCTGCACGCCTTCGATGCCGAACGCATTGGCGGTGGCGCCATCCGCGTCAAGATGCTTCCCGAGGGCACGCCGTTCGTGACCTTAGATGGCGAGACGCGCCGCCTGTCGGGCCAAGACCTCATGATTTGCGACGCTCAGGATCGCCCTATGTGCATGGCCGGCGTATTTGGCGGAGCCGATAGCGGCATCACAGAGGCGACGGTGGATGTGTTGCTCGAGTGCGCCCGCTTTCATCCGACGACGATTCGGCGAACCATGCTGCGCCACGGTCTGCGCACCGACTCGGCCAAGGTGTTTGAGAAGGGCGTCGACCCCAACGGATGCGCTGACGCCCTGATGCGCGCCGCAGCGCTGGTGTTGGAGCTGGCCGGAGGCCAACTGGCTTCGGCTGTGGCAGACGTATATCCTCAGCCGGTGCAACCCCTCCGCGTGCCCATGACGTACGAATATGTGCGCCGCTTGAGTGGTGCTGACCTATCGGAGCAAACCATCGAGCGCATCCTTTTGGCCTTGGAGTTTGGCGTAGAAGAGAGCACGCCAGAAGGCTTTGTCGCTGTGGTGCCCACGCGAAAGCCCGATGTCGCGCGTCCAGCCGATATCGTCGAAGAGGTGTTGCGCATTTATGGGCTGGATGAAGTGCCCTTGCCGACCCGCATACACACCAGCGTAGAGGTCACCCAGCATCCCACGCGCGAAGCCGTGCGCAAGTGCGCCGCTGATTTCTTGGCGGCTAACGGGTTTTGGGAATGCATGAGCCTGTCGCTGAGCAACTCGGCTTATTACGTAGGGCCTCAGGCGCTCTTGCCCATTCCTCGAGAGCAGCTTGTCTTCGTGCACAATACGGCCAACCAAGGGCTGGACTGCATGCGCCCCTCGCTGCTGTTTAGCGCTTTGGAAAACCTCAAGCGAAACCAAAGCGTTCGCATCACCCATCTGCGCCTGTTCGAACTGGGCAAAGTATATCGCGCTCCGCTCGACGAAGCGGCGGAAACCGAACACCTCAGCTTGCTCCTCTGGGGCGATTACGGGCCGGAAAGCTGGCAGCCTAAGCCCAAACAACAAGCGGATTTTTACACCTTGAAGGCGCACATCTGTAACTTGTTGCAGCGCCTAGGCATTCGAGACGTCCAAGAGGTGGCCGTTCAAGATGAGCTCCCCTTCCGCTACGGCCTGCGCTATTGTCTCGATGAGCAGGTGCTGGTGACCTTTGGAGAACTAAGCCCAACCCTTTTGCGCGCCATGGATGTCGGCGGTCCCGCCTTTTACGCCGAGGCGGATTTTGAAGCGCTGTATCGAGTAGCTAAGGCGCGCCGGGTGCGGTTTGTAGAGCCGAGCAAGTATCCGTCCGTTCGCCGTGACCTAGCGCTCGTCCTCGATCGGTCCGTCCCTTTTGCCCAAATTCAAAAGCTGGCTTTCGAAACAGAGAGCCGACTGCTTCGAGAGGTCAACTTGTTCGACGTCTTCGAAGACGCCCAAAAAATTGGACCTGGAAAAAAATCCTATGCCGTCAGTTTTTTGTTTGAGAGCGCCGAACACACCCTACGGGGTAAAGAAGTAGAGGCTATCATGCAGCAGCTGCAGGCGGTCTTTGAGCAAAAACTCCAGGCCATCGTTCGAAAATAACCCCTCGAACCAGCCTTTTACCCATCATTCGTTCACTGTTAACTCGCATTTGTACAATGGAAATCGTTATAGGACTTATCGCGGGCCTCGTTGTAGGAGGTACTGCGGCGTATTTTGTAGTGAGGCAGGTCCTTAAGCGCGCCAATCAAAAGGCCATCGAGGAAGGGAACCGCCAAGCCGATTTAATCATCCAAGAGGCGCGCTTGACCGCTAAGCGGATTACGGATGAGGCCACCGTAAAGGCGGAGAAGATGGTTAGCCGCGCGGAGGCAGAAAACGAGCGCATTAAGCAGCAGAAAATTCAGGAGGCAAAGGAGCGCTACGCCCAAATGCGCAGCCAGTTTGAAGCGGAGAAGGCCCAGCATCAGGTAAAGCTAAAAGAGATGGAGGTGGAGGTCGTCAGCAAGCAGAAAGACCTCCAGCTGCAACAAGAACAACTTCAGGCACAAGTGCGCGAACTCAACGCCCGCAAGGCAGAGCTGGAAAACCGTGAAGGTGAGCTCAACCTCCTGCGCGACAACTTAGAGAAGCAGTTGAAGGTGGTGCAAAAGAAAAAGGAAGAGCTCGATGCCGCCAACGAGGAGCGCATCAAGATGCTGGAAAAAATCGCCCAGATGACGCAACAAGAGGCGAAAGAGCAGCTGCTCAAAGCAGTTCGCGCTAAAAGCGAAAGCGAGGCGCGCACCATCATCCAAGAAGCCATCACAGAGGCGCGCAACACAGCCAGTAAGGAGGCGAAGAAAATCGTCATTCAGACCATTCAGCGCATGGCGGCCGAGTTCACTATTGAGAACACCGTCTCGGTCTTCAACTTAGAGAATGACGACATGAAGGGCCAAATTATTGGCCGCGAAGGGCGCAACATTCGCGCGCTGGAGGCTGCTACGGGCGTAGAAATCATTGTAGACGACACGCCCGAAGCCATCGTGCTCTCTTCTTTCGACCCCGTTCGGCGGGAAATTGCGCGCTTAGCCTTGCAGCGCTTGGTGGCCGACGGCCGCATCCACCCGCAGCGCATCGAGGAAGTCGTAGCCAAGGTGACGCGCCAAATAGAAGAGCAGATCGTAGAAATCGGCGAGCGCACGGTTACGGAGCTGGGCATTCACGGGCTCAACCCGGCGCTGGTGCGCATGGTCGGGCGCATGCGCTTCCGCTCTTCTTACGGACAAAACCTGCTCAAACACTCCATCGAGACCGCTAACCTGTGCGCCCTGATGGCTGCCGAATTGGGGCTCAACCCCAAGCAGGTCAAGATGGCCAAACGCGCCGGGCTCTTGCATGACATCGGCAAGGTCGCCGAAGAAGAAACCGAATTGTCGCACGCCATTGTGGGCATGAAGATGTGCGAGCAATGCGGCGAGCATCCGGTCGTCATCAATGCTGTGGGCGCCCACCACGACGAGATCGAGATGGACAACATCATCTCGCCCATCGTTCAAGCCTGCGATGCCATCTCGGGAGCCCGCCCCGGTGCGCGCCGCGAAATCTTGGAAAGCTACCTGAAGCGCATCGGCGAGCTAGAAGAGCTGGCTATGAGCTACGAGGGCGTAGCCAAAGCCTTTGCCATGCAAGCAGGGCGCGAACTGCGCGTCATCGTAGAGGCCGACAAGGTGAGCGACCAATATGCCGACGACCTGTCCTTCCTCATTTCTAAGCGCATTGAGGAGGAGATGCAGTATCCCGGTCAGATACGCGTGACGGTCATCCGCGAGAAACGATCGGTCGCTTACGCGCGCTGACCGCTGGCGGTCGACCCGCTGCCGCCTCTCAGCGCCGAACGAGGGATGCGCTCGATGCCGAGAGGCGGCTCATTCCACAATGCGTACGCGCGCATTGGGATACAGATACGCCTGTCCGGCCACAACGACCCGCTCGCGGATCTGCAGCCCCGATGTGACTTCCACTTGTTCGCCGAGCAGCTGGCCCAGCGTTATGCGGCGCTTTTCAACGGTGCTATCCGATGTGGCGACGAATACGGCGGGCTCCTGGAGACTTCCCACTACGGCGCGGCGCGGTATCACCAGTGCTCGTCGCTGCGTATCGAATTGAAATTGGGCTTGGGCGTGCATGCCGGCCAACAGGGGAGTTTCGGGTGGGTTGGGTACCTCCACTTCTACTAAGTAGGTGAAAGCGCTGTCGGCTTTAGGGGCGATGTTAGCGATATGCCCGTAAAGCTGTTGCTCAGGGCGCACGTCTGGTCGCACTACGGCGCGTTGTCCTTTGTGCAGCTGCAGCACGTCGCGCTCCGATACCTTTACCATCAAAAGCAGCCGCTCTAAGTTGGCGATGTGGGCGACAGGAACGCCTTGAGCCACGACGCTGCCGCGCTCCAAAGCGCAAAATACCAAGGTGCCGCTCATAGGCGCTCGAATGTCGGTGGCAGCAATTTGCCGCTGCAGCACCTTTTCTTCGGCCTCAGCGGCCATCAAGCCCAACTCCAAGTCCTCTATTTTGCTGCGCGGAGCGGCCTCCCCTTCAATGAGGTTGGTCAGCCGCTCGCGATCCTTCTTTATCTTGGCGATGTTGGCGCGCACAGCCTCGAGCTTAACTTGAAGGAGGGCGTCGTCTACCTTAGCGATAAGTGCGCCCTCGCTCACCCGGTCGCCCCGCCGCTTATACACGGCAACCACGCGTCCCATGGTTTCGGAGATAACCGGCATCTCACGGAAGGGAAAAAAGACCCCGCTAACCTCTACCTGCGGCGACAGCCATGCTTGGGCTACCGTATCCACGCGCACCGGCACAAGCGCGCGCGCTATCTGCGACAGCTGCGCCTCCCTTTGACGTTGCCGACGGTTCTCGTACAACTTCCATCCAATGAGTATCAACGCAGCAGCGAGCAAAATCCAGGGATAATAGCGCTTCACAAAGCCTCTTCGATTTGCATAGTGGTTACAAAAAAGCGGTTCCGCCCAGTTTCTACTCGGGCAAACAAATCTGAAGGCCGACCTTGGGCAGTCGAGCGTCTTCTTCGGCGCAAAAGTCCGGTATTTTTGTCATTTTTATTGGGTGCCCTCTGAGAGAAAAGGGTTGCGCGTACTTTTGGCATCGACAAAAAGGGTATTTCGATGTACATCAAAGCTTCGCACATCACTAACTTAACCGATGCGCGCTACTTCGCTGCGCGGTCGGTGGCGTATTTGGGTTTTTGTTTGGAGGAGGGTGCGCCGCACTACATCGAACCCGAAGCCATGAAAGCCATTTGCGAGTGGGTGAGTGGCCCGCGCATTGTAGGAGAGTTTGAGCGCGCCTCTGCCGAGTTTGTGCGCGAAGCGGCTGCCTTTTTCGCATTAGACGCCGTCCAAGTGAGCACAGCAGCATTGCTGCCCGACTTAGAGGGCTTAGAGGTGCTCTTTTGCTCTCGGGAGGCCAACGATCCTGATACAACTGCTGCTGTAGTGGAGCGCGCTGCTCCGTACGCCTCGTTTTGCCTCATAGCATTGACGGAAGCAGCGGCTTGGAAGGCGGTCAAAGATGCCGAAATGGCTAAGGCCTGGCGGCACCTATGCGCTAAGGTACCGGTTATGCTCGATGTGCCCTTGCCTCTTGACGCCCTGCAAACACTGCTGCGCGCCGTACAGCCCAAAGGTTTTGTACTGAAGGGAAGCGCTGAAGAGCGCCCAGGCTTTAAGTCGTTTGAAGAAATAGACGCCCTATTTGAGGCGTTGGATCTCTAAAACCAGCTATTCTGCTCTCCTGTGTTAAGCGCGTACCAACGGCGGCTTACCTTTGTCTATCTATAAAGTTCGACAGCTTATGCAGCTTTGGAAATACATAGGGCTGATAGCCATGTGTGCAGGGCTACCGTGGCCCTCGTTGGGGCAAATTGAGGATGCGCTCGGCATCTTTCGCGAATTGAGCGTATTGGAAGGGGTATGGTTCATGCCGCAAGACCGCGGCGACCGTTTGGAAATTTGGTCTTTAGACAACGACAGCACGCTCACGGGTCGCGAGGTGCGCATCAGAGCCGAGGACGGCGACACCGTCCTGCTTAAAAGCATGCGCATCGAGCGCCGCGGCGATACCATCTTGTACCTGCTGACCCTCCGAGGGCTCAACAACAATCGCCCAGTGCCGTATGAATTGGTCTTGGCCGACCGCGAGGGCTACTGGTTTGAGAACCTACAGCAGGATAACCCGCAAAAGATACGCTATCGACTGTTAGGGCGGCGCGAACTACAGGTGTATGTCGAAGGCAAGCGAGGCAATCGGACCATTACCGAGGACTTCATTTTTGAGCGCGAGTTTACACCGCCGGGTGTGGAATTCCACTTGCGTGGCGGCACCAACGTGTTCTCCATTCGCGCTACCGGGAACTTTCCGGTGTCCGACAACCCGGCTTTTGTCGCTCGGAACCCTCAGGTCGCTCCTGCCATTGGGTGGGAGTTGGGCAGCCAGCTTCGCCTGAAGGGTACCGGTGGCTTCTTGACGGTGAACTTTGAACTTGGGCTGGTAGGCAAGTCGGCGCGCTCCAAAGCGTCATTTACCGCTTTTACCGACACGTCTATCATCAACTACGTGCGCAACGTGCGCTATCACCAGGTGTGGGCTATCCTGGCGGCTGTGCCGGAGGTCAGCTTTCGGCGCGAAGGCAAGCTCTCTGTGATGGCCGGACCCTATTACGGGCGGTTGCTCTTTAGCGGAGCAGCCGGTGAAGAGCTGCCCGCCGGCGAGAACCGACTTTTTGACGCCAACAACGATTTTAAACGGAACGATATAGGCCTGATTGCTGGTGTGCAGTATCGCTTTCGCCCCAGCGAGAAGAAAGACCTCGGTAGCACGCTCGGCCTGCGCATTAACATGGGGCTTGCCGACATAGACGCGCTCTACAGCCGCCACTGTCGCGACCGCGCCTTCTGCAACGGCCGTATCGCCATGCAGGGCGTATCGCTGTACTATACCTTCAATCTCCTGGCACTGTGAACCATGGAAAAACCGCCCTTCTTCTACGTCGTATGGGCAGGACGCCGCCCGGGCGTCTATGCCTCTTGGGAGGAAGCGCAACATCAAGTGCAGGGCTATCCGAACGCTCGCTACAAGCGCTTTCCTTCGCGAACAGCAGCCGACGCGGCCTACCGTGCGGGACATGCCGCCTACCTTCAAACCGCCGCTCGAAAGAAGAAAGAGGAGAATAGCTCCTCATCCGCCTCAGACCGCTGGCTGCCCGGCAGCATCGCCGTCGATGCCGCCTGCAGCGGAAACCCAGGCGACATGGAATACCGCGGCGTAGATATCGACACGAGAGCAGAACTTTTTCGCGTAGGCCCCCTCCCGGGGGGGACAAATAACATCGGCGAATTCTTGGCCATAGTGCACGCCTTGGCCTATCTGCACCAGCGCGGGCAGTCGGAAACGGCGATATACTCCGACTCGCGCACCGCCCAAAAATGGGTGCGCGAAAAGCAGTGTCGCACCCAGCTCCAACTTACCCAAGAGAACGCGGAGATCTTCAAACTCATCCAGCGCGCCGAACGCTGGCTTCACACGCACGCGTTCGCTAATCCCATCCTCCCCTGGGACACCAAGCGTTGGGGGGAAAACCCGGCCGATTTTGGTCGGAAATGATCGACCATACAAACGTTCGACCTCTCCAAGGCCGCGGTTTGTGGGGGCCCTACCGGGCTACAAACGTTGGGCTTCTCCGAAGCCTGCGTGGTGAGGAGATTAAGGAGCTCAAATAGGCAGTTGTTATGATAGGAACCCTGCAGCAAGAGAGCGGATGGAGGCGGTTCTGAAGCCGCCGATGGCGGTATCAACCGACATATCGGCCTGGGTGTACAATAGGTTCATCCTTTTTAAAATCTTTTAGACCGCATGACCTCCCTGCATTCACGGCTTCGGACAGGCCAACCTTTGTATAACCTAATGAGAGCGCTCATTAGAGGAAATAGCTTTCAAAACCCGGAGGTTGCCGATTTTTACCCCGGCAAAAGCAATGTTGTCGATGAAACTAATCAGTGTTCAGGAGGTTTCTCGCGCCTTAAGTCCGCCGCTTCCGCCGGATTTGGGCTCTATGGATCAGCACTTAGACTTTGTCATCCCTAGGGTTCGGCCATACAGCGAAGACCTCCGCGAGGAGCGGTTTTGGCTGAGCAAGCGCTGGAAGGAGGTTCGCGACGACGAGGGTTTCCAAGAGGCCATCTTACACATTTTTAATCCGGGCGGCGAATACTTGCTGTCGTTAGATGGGAACATCCTCAAGGGCAGTTGGCGGCGCTTGGGCGAGAGCAATGCGCTCATCTTAGAGCTGGCTGGAAGAAGCGAACTTTTTGACTTAGCGTTTTTAAATCGCGATTTTATGGTGTTGAGAAAACACGGCGATCAGGTGCGCAAGGGACAGCGCAAGTACTTCTTGTTGGTGCACGAACCTGCCACGCGCGATGGGCGCGGCATGGAGATCGACTGGCGAAACCTTATGGAGAAGATGTTTAACATTTGGCGAGAGAACAGCATCGGATTTGGAAGCTGGCTCTTGCTGTTTGTCGTGATTTTCATCATCCTATACCTGTCTTTTTCTAAATGACGTCGATCGATTGGGCAGTGCTGGCAGCGGCACTGGCAGCAGTAGTGTTGTACGGGATATGGAAGAGTCGTCACATCAGCACCAGCGAGGATTTTCTGGCGGGCCGACGCGACTTGCCGTGGTGGACCATAGGGCTGAGCATTATGGCGACACAGGCCAGCGCCATCACCTTTCTCAGCACGCCTGGGCAGGGGTTTGCCGACGGGATGGAGTTTGCTCAATTCTACTTCGGCATGCCTATCGCCATGATCATCTTGGTGGTATTTGTGCTGCCGGTGTACTATCGCCTGCGGGTGACGACGGCGTACGAGTATTTAGAGGATCGCTTCGATTTGCGCATGCGCACTCTCACGGCGGCCCTCTTTCTCATCCAGCGCGGAGTGGCTGCTGCCATCAGCATATACGCGCCGAGTATCATCCTGTGCGCCGTTTTTGGCTGGAACTTGGCTTTTACCAATGCATTGATGGCGATATTCGTCATCATCTATACGACGTCGGGAGGGAGTGCTGCAGTTAGTCGCACGCAGGAGTTGCAGATGGGCATTATGTTGAGCGGTCTGATCTTAGCGTTTGCCTTGGTACTTTATCGCTTGCCCGAAGGCGTGGGTTTGCCCGAAGCCTGGGCCGTAGCCGGTGCTACCGGCAAGACGCAAATCGTAGACTGGTCGTTCGACTTTCGCGACCGTTATAATATCTGGTCGGGGGTGATCGGCGCTACCTTCTTGTTCTTGTCGTACTTCGGCACCGACCAGAGCCAGGTGGGGCGCTATTTGTCGGGAAAGTCGCTTCGAGAAAGCCGCTTTGGCCTGCTGTTCAACGGCTTTGTGAAGATCCCTATGCAGCTGCTGGTATTAAGCGTGGGGGTGATGGTGTATGTGTTTTTTCAGTTTTACAGCGGCCCCCTTTATTTTCACGAAGCCAATCGCAAGGCGGTTCGCTCCACGCCCCTTGAGGCAGCATTTCAGCGCTTAGAGCGGCAAAACGACAGCCTGTGTCTATTAAGGCAGCAGCTGTTGCGGCAGGCCACCGCGGCGGGACACGTTTCGAGCGGAGCACTCCCCGACACCGTGCGCACGCAACTGCAGCAATGGGATGCCCAGCGAAGGGCCCTGCGCCAAGAAGCCGAAGCGTTGGTAAAAGCCGCCCGTCCGGACGCCGATCCTAAAGACAAGGACTTCGTCTTTATCCATTTCATTCTCAATCACATTCCCGTAGGGCTGACAGGGCTCATGTTGGCCATGATCTTTTGCGCTTCTTGGAGCACAACAGCGTCCGAATTGAGCGCGCTGACAGCCACCACGGTCTCCGATATTTATCGGCGCTCCTTAGTGCCCCATCGAGACGATACGCACTACTTCCGCGCTTCGCGCTGGTTCACGATAGGCTGGGGCATCTTTATCGTCGTCTTTGCCAGTTATGCCGATCTGTTCGAGAACCTCATTCAGGCCGTCAATATGATCGGTTCGGTATTCTACGGCACTATTTTGGGTATCTTTTTCACCGCGTTTTTCCTCAAAAAGGTACAAGGACGCGCGGTGTTTTGGGCGGCTGTCCTAACTCAAGCCGTCGTCTTGTTGCTCTTCTTTGGCGTAGACCGCGACGCTTATCTGTGGTACAATCCGTTGGGATGCGGCATGGTGATGGGCATTAGTGCCTTGCTGCAGCACTTTATCGATAGTCGAAAAAAGCTATCCGCTCACTGAGACAGGCGCGATGTTTGCGCCGCTTCATGCGCCTTTAGGCGGATTTTTGGTCTTCATTAACGAACATTAACACTTTTCGGCGCCCTTTTTGGTCTGTATAAGCGTTCTCTTGCCGACAGAAACCGGTAAGACGCGATAACGCTCATCTTTTCACTCCAAAACAGTTTAATCCGCCATGATTATCCTGACCTGTTTGCTGTTAGTGCTGCTGATTTTCGGCAATAAAATGCTGAAAGAAGCGTAAATCGGGTAGAAGCATTAGAGCATTTTCGAACGACCTACTTGTGAAATAAAAAGGCTCCGTTGGCTTGTCGCCGCGGAGCTTTTTGTTTTGCATCGAACTCGGGCTATCTTCCGCCCGTTTACGGGCAATGATGTGGCGCACTTTTGCAAAAAGGATGATCGACCTTTCAGAACACAGGGCGAATGCCCAGAATT
The DNA here is from genome assembly GCA_037445225.1 of Lewinellaceae bacterium. Classification (GTDB taxonomy): domain Bacteria; phylum Bacteroidota; class Bacteroidia; order Chitinophagales; family Saprospiraceae; genus M3007. Next base: position 191,917 of record JBBIKW010000005.1, read on the forward strand.
TAAGGCGCTTTTTCCGGATGATTTGGTCGGTCTCTCCGGCGCTGACGGTTGGGAATGCGCTGTTGCGCATTGTGCAGGCGGCTATTCCTCTGCTGTTGCTGTATGTGGGCAAGGAAATCATAGATGGCGTAGTGAAAGCGGCGGCTGCGCCGGCAGCCATATGGGACTGGAGGCATCCCCTGTGGTTTTGGGTAGGCTTAGAGTTTGTTTTGGCGGCAGTCAACACATTGTTGGGTCGCGCTATTACTCTGACAGACAGCTTATTGGGCGATTTGGTGAGCAACGACTCTTCGGTGCGCATTATTCGGCATGCGGCCGCGTTGGACTTGTACCAGTTTGAAGATCCTACCTTTTACGACAAGCTCGAACGGGCCCGCACACAGACGGCGGGTCGCACAGCCCTCATGAGCATGGTGTTGTCACAGGTGCAAGACCTCATTGCCGTCGTCTTTTTGTCGATGGGGCTAGTGGCGTTCAATCCTTGGCTCATCGCCCTGTTGGTTTTAGCAGTAGTCCCTTCGTTCATCGGAGAGACGCGCTTCAACCGAGAGAGCTATTCCCTAACGCGTTCTTGGACGCCCGAGCGGCGCGAGCTAGACTACCTACGCTACATCGGTGCGAGCAACGAGACCGCCAAAGAGGTCAAAATCTTTAGTTTGGAGCGTTTTCTAGCCGACCGCTTTCGCTCCATTGCCGACCGCTACTACCGCGCGAATCGGCGGTTGGCACTTCGGCGCGCGGCTTGGGGCGGGCTCCTTTCGGTCTTGGGCACGGCGGCCTACTATGCCGCTTATGTGTTTATCGTAGGTCAGACCGTCTTGGGATTGTTGTCTTTGGGCACGCTGACGTTCTTAGCGGGCGCTTTTGGGCGGTTGCAGAGCTTGCTTCAGACTATCGTTGGGCGCTTTTCGCGCATTGGCGAAATGACTTTGTACCTGCGCGACCTGTTTGAATTCTTGTCGCTTCAGCCGCTGTCGCAAAATCACACGAGCCGACGGCCGGTGCCGCGCCCTATGCGCGAAGGCATCCGCTTCGAAAACGTCAGCTTTCGCTATCCGGGCACCGACGTGTGGGCGCTGCGCCACATCAGTTTTACGCTGGCGCCCGGAGAAAAGCTGGCCTTGGTGGGGGAAAACGGCGCAGGCAAGACCACCCTGGTCAAGCTGTTGGCTCATCTGTATGAGCCCACCGAAGGCCGCATCCTCTTGGATGGTGTAGATTTATGCGAATACCACCCGGAAGCGCTGCGCCGAGAGATCGGCATCATCTTTCAGGATTACGTGCGCTTCATGTTTACGGCGGCCGAAAACATCGCCATTGGCGACATTGAGCAGCGGTTCAACCGGCCGCGCATCATTTCATCGGCGGCTAAAAGCTTGGCAGACGCGGTTATCGAGGGGTTGCCCAAGCAGTACGACCAGATGCTCGGCCGGCGGTTTGCAGAGGGCGTAGAGCTCTCCGGCGGTCAATGGCAAAAGATAGCATTGGCTCGCGCATACATGCGCGAAGCGCAAATCGTTATCTTAGATGAGCCGACAGCGGCTCTGGACGCTCGGGCCGAACACGAAGTCTTTTTGCGCTTTGCCGAGCTGACGAAAGGAAAGGCCGCCGTGCTCATCAGCCACCGCTTCAGCACCGTGCGCATGGCCGATCGCATTCTGTTTTTAGAGAACGGGCAAATCATCGAGCAGGGTAGCCACGACGACCTCCTTCGACAGGGCGGCAAATACGCCGAGCTGTTCCGCTTGCAGGCCAAAGGGTACGCGTGAGGGTTCGGCAAAGGTGCCCTTCAATAAGTTCGCACTTTCCGGTGCAAGGGCGCTCTCCCTGGCTTATTTTTGCCAAAACCTGTCGTCCGTGCTTCCGTTTGCAAGCAAATGCGGAAGCGGCAGAAAAGAACATCGAACCATGCCCAAATTTGCACACCTCCACTGTCACACGCAGTTTTCGCTGCTCGACGGGGCGGCATCCATTCCGGCCCTGTTCAAAAAAGCCAAGGCCGACAGTATGCCGGCCGTAGCCATCACGGATCACGGCAACATGTTCGGCGTCTTTCAGTTCGTGGCAGAAGCTGCTCGCCACGAAGGCGTAAAGCCCATCGTCGGCTGTGAATTCTACCTCGTGGAAGACCGCCACCGAAAGACGTTTACCAAGGAGGACAAAGACCGGCGGTATCACCAGCTTTTCCTGGCCAAGAATGCCGTAGGGTATCGAAACTTGGTCAAGATGTGCTCCTTAGGGTATATCGAAGGGCTGTACGGCAAGTATCCGCGTATCGACAAAGCGTTGGTGCTTCAATACCACGAGGGACTGATTGCCACGACCTGCTGTTTAGGCGCGTTGGTGCCACAAACGATCCTGAAAAAAGGAGAAGAGGCAGCGCGCAAAGAGTTTGAGTGGTGGCTCGACCTCTTTGAGGAGGATTACTACATCGAGCTGCAGCGGCATCACATGCCGGAACAAGAGAAAGTCAACGAAGTGTTGCTTCGCTGGGCAAAGGAGTACGGCGTGCGGGTGATCTGCACCAACGACTCGCATTACATCGACCAACAAGACGCCAATGCTCACGACATTCTGCTGTGTGTTAATACAGGAGAGAAGCAATCGACACCGCCCATCCGCGAGTTTGTGGAGGAAGGTACGGTGGCAAAAGGGGGACGCTTTGCTTTTTGGAACGACCAGTTCTACTTCAAGACCCAGGCGGAGATGGCTGCGCTTTTCCACGACGTGCCTTTTGCCCTGGACAATACTCTGGAAATTGTAGACAAGTGCGAGTACCTGCAGCTCAAGCAAGACATCTTGCTGCCACACTTCGTCGTCCCGCAGGAGTTTGCCGACCAAGACGAATACCTTCGACATCTGACGTTTGAAGGTGCTCGTCGGCGATACGGACAGATTACGCCGGAAATAGAGGAGCGGCTCAACTTCGAGTTGCACACCATTAAAACCATGGGCTTTGCCGGATACTTCCTAATTGTGGCCGACTTCATTCAGGCGGGGCGGGACTTGGGGGTGTTTGTCGGACCGGGAAGAGGTTCTGCCGCAGGCTCGGCGGTAGCCTATTGCATTGGGATTACCAATATTGACCCTATCAAATACGGGTTGCTGTTTGAGCGCTTCCTCAACCCTGAGCGCAAGAGCATGCCCGATATCGACACCGACTTCGACGACGAAGGGCGCCAAAAAGTCATCGACTATGTAGTAAAAAAATACGGTTACCAGCAGGTGGCCCATATCGTCACCTACAGCTCTATGGCGGCTAAGATGTCGATCAAGGACGTGGCACGGGTGTTGGAGCTGCCCTTAGAGCAGTCGAATGCCTTGGCAAAGCTAGTGCCCGAACGCCCGGGCATCTCGCTCAGACGGGTATTGACGGCTCCGCTTGAGGGTGAGGGATCCTTGGCGGAAAAGGAGAACCTCTCAGCCGACGAGCTAGAGCATTGCAAAAAGCTGCGCGCCTATTTGGAGCAGAAAGACTCGCTGGAGGCCAAAGTATTGCGCGAAGCGATGGTGTTAGAAGGTTCCGTACGCGGCACCGGCGTCCATGCCGCCGGCATCATCATCGCGCCTAAAGATTTGACCGACATCTTGCCGGTGTTTACCTCCAAAGAGACGCCGTTGCTCATTACCCAATACGAGGGGAGCACCATCGAGGAGGTAGGCGTGATCAAAATGGATTTTTTAGGACTGAGAAACCTCACCATCATACGCGATACCCTACAGCTGATCGAGCGAAATCACGGCATTCGTATCGACATAGACGCCATTCCCTTAGACGATCCCAAGACCTACGCCCTTTATCAGCGGGGCGATACGGAGGGGACGTTCCAGTTTGAAAGTCCCGGCATGCAGAAGTACTTGCGCGAGCTCAAGCCCGACAAGTTTGAGGACCTCATCGCCATGAACGCCCTCTATCGGCCAGGGCCTATGGATTACATTCCGGAGTTCATCGCGCGTAAGCACGGGCGCAAACCCGTCACCTACGACCTGCCAGAGATGGAAGAGTATCTTCGGGAAACTTTTGGCATATGCGTCTATCAAGAGCAGATTATGCTCTTGTCGCAAAAGCTAGCGGGCTTCTCGAAGGGCGATGCCGACGTGCTGCGAAAGGCTATGGGCAAGAAGCAAAAGGCTGTGCTCGACAAGATGCGCGATAAATTCATCCAAGGGGCGATGGCCCGCGGCTATCCGCAGGACAAGCTGGAGAAGATCTGGAGCGATTGGGAGGCGTTTGCTTCGTACGCATTCAACAAGAGCCACTCTACCTGCTACGCCTTTTTGGCGTACCAAACCGCCTACCTCAAGGCGAACTATCCGGCCGAATACATGGCCGCTCTGCTCACCAACCACCAAGGCAACATCGAGAAGATCACCTTCCATTTGGAGGAGTGCCGACGTATGGGCTTGCAGGTCAAAGGGCCCGATATCAACGAGTCGGATGTGCATTTCTCTGTCAGTCGACAGGGTACTATTCGCTACGGTTTAGGCGCCATCAAGGGAGTCGGTGAGGCCGCTGTAAAGAGCATCATAGAGGAGCGCCAGAAGAACGGGCCGTTTCAAGATATTTACGACTTAGTGCGTCGAATGAACGCGCGCATCATCAACCGGCGCGTGTTAGAAAACTTGGCATACGCTGGTGCTTTCGACGAGTTGCCGCCATTAAAGGGCCTCGGCCCGACCTATCGCAGCCGGCTCTTTGCGCCCAGCGATAAGCACGACTCCTTCATAGAGCACCTGTTGCGCTATGCCAACGCTTATTGCGAAGACAAGGTATTGTCGGCCAACTCGCTCTTTGGCGACCTGTCGGACTCGGTGAGCATCCCCCAACCGCCGCTACCTCCTGCCGAACCGTGGAACCTGCTGTCCATGTTGCAGCGTGAGCGCGAGGTGGTCGGCATCTACTTGAGCGGGCACCCCTTAGACAATTACCGCTTTACCTGGAAGGCCTTTGCTACGCCCATCGCCGACATCGACCGCTATCGCGACCAAAAAATTGCTGTAGCAGGCTTTGTGGCCAAAGTGGAGCATCGCACGAGCCAGAAAGGCTCGGGGTGGGGGCGCTTTGTGCTCCAAGATTACACCGGAGAAATAGAAGTAGCGCTGTTTTCCGACACGTACGCTAAACTACGCGGCTTCCTACAGGAAAACGAATGTCTTTTCGTGGAGGGAGAGTATAAGCCGCGCTTTGGTACAGAAAAATACGAGCTGCACGTCGCCAACATTCGCCTGTTAGAAAGCGTCGGGGAGGCCATGGCCAAAAGCATTACCGTGCGCATCCCAGTAGAGCGCGTCAATGCAGAGCTGATTGCCCAAATGGAGCGGCTCTGCGCGGCCAACAAGGGCAAACAAGCCCTGCGCGTAGAGCTGGTCGACTATCAAAATAAGGAGCGCCTCACCTTTATTTCCGCTAGCAAGAAAATACACCTCGGCGATGAGCTGCTCGCGGCACTTCAGGGTCTTGAGTTGGACTACAGCATTCAGTAAACAGCTTTTTTTCGCACAAGTCGCTGCACCTTCTCACAAGGTGTGTACCTTTGAGGGCGCTTCCCGCGTCTCAGTGAAAAGCTGCGTTCCCACACAGTGTGGAACGGTTATTGCGGGATAAAGCACATCCCCAGCTAATCGCCGTCCTTCCCCGCCGCATCCGATCAGACCGATGGGTGATCGGTTCTTCTCTGTCGTTGGTTAAAAAGTCACCGTGCTATGACGATGAAAAAGATTACGGCATTACTTCTTCTAGGCGTTGGACTCTGCTGGAATGCTGCGGCGCAGAAGGATGAAAATCTGTTTATTCGATTTGGTTTGAATGCGGGCGGCTCTATGCTGTTCCATCAGACCCAATTTTACGCCACCAACCTCCAGAATGTTTTCAAGTTCGTGGAGTTGAGCCACAAAGACAAGGGCGGCTATACGTGGGAGCAGTTTGAGAAAGACTACGGCTTACGCTCGCAATATGCGCAGCCGCGCTACGGCTTGAACGCCTATGTGGCCCATCGCCTCTTTCCAGTGTTTGGCAATATAGAGTTCATGTCCTCTCCGTCGAGCTATCAGAAGATGTCTGTCGCCTTAACCATAGGCATTGGCAAGGATTTTCGCCCTTTGGATAGCGATTACTTCGTCTCGGCGCACGGAGGGTTCAAGCGTGTCTTTCGCGACTGGGGCTGGGGGGCAGAGACCATTACCTACAGCACGAATGCCGAGGCAAGGCAACACTTGGCCACCTTTTACAATCCCGATCAGCCCCTGGGCATTCAATCCGGCAACATGCTCGCCTTGCGCGTGGGTTGTGGTCGCGTAGTTGGCCCAGCAGAACGCGCAGCCATAGGGTTAGAGGCGTACTATGAGCTAGACCTCACCAACGAGACCGTGCGCCAAGCGCGCATGACCAACACGGGCCTCAACGTGTATTTCCGATTCGATTTGGCGCACACCTCCTTCTGAAAAGGCCGTAAAACAGCGATGGGAAGCGGAGCAAAAACCGCTTCCCATCGCTGCCCGCATACCTCCCTAAATGCCGAGACTACTCCTCTATCGCAGCTAAGTCGAAGAGCAGCGAAAAGCGCAGGGTGTTGTCCAAGGGGTTTCGTTGGTTGGTCGTCGGCACCAAATACGAGAAGTTGATGCCGAAGACATTGTACTTGACGCCTAAGCCCACGCTCATGTATTTGCGATTGCCTTTGGAATAGTGTTCGTAAAAGTAGCCCGTCCGCACGGCAAACTGGTTATCGTACCAGTATTCTGCGCCGATACCTACGTTGACCTCCTTCAGCTCTTCGCTAAAACCGCCTGGCGCATCGGAGAACGACCTAAACGCGCCGCGGATAGGAGAATACTGCTTGTAGTCGGCGATGCCGTCGCCATCTTCGTCGATATCGGGGCGCGGGGTCGGGACGAGCAGTTTGTTCAAGTCGGTAGCGAGAGTGATGGAGTTGTGATCGTCGAGGTTGAATCGCCAGGCAAACCCTAAGCCCAAGTTGGTGGGGATATAGTCGCGGTTTGCCGAGCGGGTGTAGGTAATCTTGGAGCCCAGATTAGTAATGGCCGCGCCGAAGGTAAATTCCCCTCCTTGGGGCGTTAGCTTCATCGGCGTGCGGTATGTCAGCGAGATGTCTGCGCCGCCGGCGACACCTGGGCGGATTTCGTTGCCCTCTACGATTTGCCCGGTAGCCAAATTTGAGTAGATGAATTTGGCTCCTACTGCAGCGGAGAACTTTTCCGACAGCTTGCGCGAATAGGCCATCGCTAACTCGAACTCGTTGGGTCGGCCTTGACCTAAGGAGGCGCCATTTTCGTCGGTGAACTCGATGTCGCCCAAGGAGAAATAGCGCAAGCTGGCGCCGATCGTTTGCAGTTTATCCAAGCGCTTATAGGCCGATAGGTAGGCCAAATACACGTCTTGCAAACCTAAGTTGCGCATCCACGGCGTATAAGTAGCCGAAACGGCCACATCCTTTTCCGCAAAAGCCAGCTTAGATTGGTTGTAGTGCATGCCGTTCGGGTCGGCAGAAGTGGCAATGCCCACATCGCCCATAGCCCCACCGCGCGCGTCGGGCACGAGCCGCAAGAACGGCACGGCGCTCGTCACCGAGTTAGCGCAGCGCTCTCCCGTAGGCACCAACTGCCCGGTTATAGGGTTATATGAAAAGCCTTTTCCATCTTTACACTTAGGCACCAGCTGGCCGTATACGGCACCTGCGAGACCTACGAGCAGGCTAGCTATACAAAGTTTCAGACGAGGAGCAGTTACTCTCATGATCGCAAAAAACAGATGGGTATAAATTGGTACATCAGAACAAAGCTATCTGTGTTGTGCAAAGGTAAGCCCTTGGATTGGGAATTCAGCTGTGCACTTGGCGTTGATGCCGCAAGCTGTTAAGAGGTTGCCCAAAGTGTGTTTCTTTGCCTTCAAAATTACGAGCAACCATGCACTTATGGGGCATAGACTTAGGAGGCACTAAGATGGAGGGCATTGTGTTAGAAAGCCGAAAGAATCCGCGCGTCTTAGCGCGCCATCGAATAGCTACAGAGGCGCAATACGGTTACGAACACATTCTCAGCCGAGTAGTTCACTTGGTGGATGAGTTGACCCGGATGTCGGGGCTCAAGCCCACTCGTTTGGGCGTCGGTCATCCGGGCACCATAGACCCGCAGACAGGAGTGGTTAAAAATGCCAACACTACGGTGCTTATTGGAAGGCCTTTTGATAAGGATCTGCAGCATCGACTGGGTATTCCCGTTCGCTTGGCTAACGACGCCAATTGCTTTGCTGTGGCTGAAGCCCTGCTGGGGGCGGTGCCGGAGGTCATTCCCCATGCTGAAGTGGTCTTTGGGGTCATCATGGGCACGGGTGTGGGCGGCGGCATTGTGGTGCGTGAAAAGGTCATCCACGGCAGACAAGGCATTGCGGGCGAGTGGGGCCACAATTTTCTCGATGCAGAGGGCGGCCCTTGCTATTGTGGAAAGGTAGGATGTGTCGAAACGCTCATATCGGGCCCCGCCTTAGAGCGCTTCTACAGCAAAAAAAGTGGCGAACAGAGGCACTTAGTCGAGATCGCTGCGCGTTCGGAAGCCGGCATGGACGCTGCAGCTACAGAAACAATGGACCGTCTCATACACTATTTTGGCAAGGCGCTTGCTGTCGTAATCAACATTCTCGACCCTGACGCCGTTGTGTTAGGAGGCGGCGTAGGCAATATCCATCGTCTATATACTGACGGCGTTGTCGAAGTAGGAAAATACCTCTTTAATTCGCGCGTAGACACCTGTTTTTTAAAACCCAAGTTGGGCGATAGTGCCGGTGTTTTTGGGGCAGCGCTATTGCATTAGGAAAATGGTCATAGGAAGTATGAAATCGATTTTTTTCGCATGCGGCTTTGTCGGCTTGAGCAGCGTTTTGATGGCTCAAATAGAAGTGAAGTTGCCGCACAAGCAGTCGGCGGGTGCCGCTCCGGCGCCGGTGATGTATGGGGCTTCCACAGTGCCGGTTCCTTCGGCGGGGAGTATGTCGGCTCCCGACAAGGATGGTGAGGCGCGGCGTGCTGCGGCGTTGGCCAAGCTACAAGGCAAGCAGGTGCCAGCGGCTGTGGCAGCGCCAGCTATTACAAGTGCTCGTCAGGTGGGTCCAGTGATGTATTCCACCTCTACGGTACCGGCTCCTACTCCTATAGAAGAAGAGATGGGGCCGCCCACTACGGTGACGGTCAACGGTTTGGATGTGCAGCGAAGCGTGCGCCCAGGCCGCGGACAGGTGGGCTCTGAGCTGTTCACGCCAGTAGCCGAGTTGCACTACGTGCAGTTTGCCGTATATTGCAAAGATACGCCGGTGGATAAAGCGCCTCCCATTGAAGGGTTATATCTGCTTTGGCATCCCGGCAGCACGTGTCCTGGAGGGGCGAAAGGTGCCAGCTACATTGTAAAGGGCTACAATTCTGCTCAAGAGGCCAAGGCAGCAGTGGCCTCCTTTCGGGCAAAAGGCATAGAATGCTGGTACAATCCCGCCCTGACGGGTGCTGAGGTGGAGATCATTGGCGTGCGATAGACCTTTTCGCAGAGCGGCTCTTCTCGATGGCCTCTCTCGCTCGAGAGACCAACGCTGCTGCCGCCGACCGAGAGCGCATAGGTCTCTACGACTAACTTCTCCTGCATGAAGAACAAAAAGCCGCCTAAAACGAACCACCATGAGTCATTGGCCTCAGCGTCGGCAATTGCCTACAGCGAAGCCGATATTTGCGTGCGTTACGACGATGTCTATCAAGACGTATCCCCCGATGAGATTTCGGGCGTGCGCTGGAGAGACTCTGCCTACGAGTTTGTTTGCCGAAACAACGTCTGCCTTCGCCTGCAGGTAATTTCGCCGGAGATTATTCGCCTGCGATACAGCCCGGAAGGCACCTTTCCGCCGGATCACTCCTACGCCTTAGCCGCGGATGCCCTCGCGTCCAAAGTGACAGCTACCTTGAGCGAAACCACAAACGAGTATATCCTATCCACCTCGGCACTCCAGCTGGCCATATCGAAAGTAGGGGCACTGATCCGCTTCTACGATAGCGACGACCGACTGTTAAACGAAGATGCCGTGCCTTTCTTGGCGCGCCGGAGCGTGCTGAAAGGGTGGCATATCCTCAAAATTTGCAAGAAGTATCAACACAAAGAGGCCTTCTACGGCTTAGGAGACAAGGCGTGTGGCGCAAACCTGTACGGCCAGGTGTTCGAGAATTGGTGTACCGACGCCTTTGCGTTCGAGCGCGGCACCGACCCGCTTTATCGAGCCATCCCTTTTTATTTCGGCATTCACCACGGGCTGTCTTACGGCATCTTCTTGGACAACACCTTTCGCACGTGGTTCGATTTTGACAGCTCGGGCGATGGTCAGATTTCCTTTTGGGCGGAGGGGGGTGAGCTGGATTACTACTTTATGAGCGGCGCGACACCAGCCGATGTAGCCCGCGCATACGCCCGGCTGACGGGTAAACCCGAACTGCCACCACTGTGGGCCTTGGGGTTTCACCAATGCCGTTGGAGCTATTATCCGCAAGACCGCGTTTTGGAGGTGGCTCAGACCTTTCGAGCGCTCAATATTCCCTGCGATGCCCTCTATTTGGACATCGACTACATGGATGGCTATCGGAGCTTTACTTGGAATCGCAGCTACTTCCCCGACCCCGAAGGGCTAGTGCAAGCATTGCGCAAAGAAGGGTTTCATGTAGTGGCCATGGTCGACCCCGGCATTAAAGAAGACCCTGCGTATGCCGTGTACCGCGAGGGCGTGGAGAAGGGTGTGTTTGTGCGCTCGTCCGACGGCGCTGTGGTTAAGAGCCCGGTGTGGCCGGGCTTTTGCGCTTTTCCGGACTTTTCCGATCCGGAGGTGCGCGCTTGGTGGGGCGATTTGTACCGCGAGATGTACTGCGAGATGGGGATCGACGGTTTTTGGAACGACATGAATGAGCCGGCGGTGTTCCACGTGCGTCGGAAGACCCTCCCTGACGATGCGATGCACAGCTTTGAGGGGCGCTGGGCGACGCATCGCCGCATCCACAACGTATACGGGCTGCTTATGACGCGCGCCTCGTGGGAAGGGCTGCGCCGCCTGCGCCCGGAAAAGCGCCCGTTTTTGCTCACCCGCGCTACCTTTAGCGGGGGGCAGCGTTACGCCGCCGTGTGGACGGGCGATAACGTCTCTTCGTGGGAGCATTTGGCTTTGGCCAACGTACAATGCCAGCGCCTAAGCGTGTCGGGGTTTTCGCTTTGCGGTTCCGATATCGGCGGTTTTGCCGGTGTGCCTGATGGTGAACTCTTCGTTCGATGGCTGCAGCTGGCTGTTTTTCACCCTTTGATGCGGGTGCACAGCATAGGTCAGCACGTCGGAGGCGATACCGCCATAGTCGACGAGGCGCAGCTGGCCGACCCTACCCTCCATGCGGTAGACCAAGAACCTTGGTCGTTTGGAGACCGCTGGACACCCTTAGCTCGAAAAGCCATCGAACTGCGCTACGCCCTACTCCCCTACCTCTACACCGCTGTTTGGAAAAACTGCACCGACGGCACTCCGGTGTTGCAGCACGCGGCATTTGCGGATCCGACAGACCCTAAACTGCGCGACGCAGAGCGCGACTTCCTCTTTGGCGACCATCTCTGGGTGAGCCCTATCGTACAGCCCAAGGTGCAGCGCCAACTCGTATACCTGCCCAAGGGGCAATGGTACTATTTTTGGAATGGCCAGCCCGCCTCAGGAGAACTCTTCGTCAACGTCATGCCGGAGCAGATACCTTTCTTTGTCCGCGCAGGAGCCGTGTTGCCTACCTATCCTCCCATGTCCTGTACCGACCAAATAGGCAGCGCAGAGCACCTCACTCTGTACGTATATTACCATTCGAGCGCTGAGAGCGTAGTTAGCCACCTCTACGAAGACGAAGGAGAAGGATATGGTTATCAAGAGGACTATTTTTGTCTGCGCACTTGGAAAACCTTTTTGCAAGAACAAACCTTTTGCTTACACCAAGAAAAAGCGGGGCAAGGGTTGCCTTTTTACAAAAAAATGAAAATTTTCTTGATCGGATTTCCCACTTTTTTGCGAAAATGCACCGTCGATGGAGAGGAGTTGCCTATTCGAGAAATCCGCCTACACAACCGAACGCTTTATCAATTTGCCGTCTCACCGGAATTTAAATATATCGAATGGCACGCATAGACTGGCTTCGCGTTAGTTACCACATCCTCTTTTGGGTGGTCTACCTCATCCTAAATACCTGGTTGGGCAGCTTTTACAATCGCATCGACCTTTCTCGCGCCTTTATCAACGAAGCTTCTGTGCTACCGGTCAAGCTGCTGCTCACGTACTTTGTCTTCTATCGCGTCATCCCTCTCTATCTGGATCGAGACAAGCTCTGGAAACTGGTTGGCTTGACGGCAGCAGCTTTTGTTGCCGCCATCCTTCTGTACCGAATGACTACGGAGTGGATCCTGTTTCCGATTACCAACCCGGGAAGAAATGTACCTTTCTTCAACTGGAAGGGTATCTACCTCATCGCCTTTGACCTCTTCATCACCGTTGCTGCCGCTACGACGATCAAGATGATCCGCGTACACTACAAGAGTTTGGAGTTCGAACAGGAGCTGATGCGCGAAAAGCTGCAATCGGAACTCAACTTCTTGCGTGCTCAAATCAACCCGCATTTTCTGTTCAATACGCTCAATAACTTATACGGTCTGGCGCGAAAGAAGTCCGACCATACCGCCGAGGCGATCCTAATGCTGTCGAAGATCATGCGTTTCATGCTCTACGACTGTAGGGCGTCGCGCATCCCAGTGACCGAGGAGGCAAAGGTTATTCGGGACTATATCGAACTAGAAAAGCTGCGCTACAACGAACGCTTAAAGGTGCACTACGAAGAGCATATCGCGCCGCCGGGCGGCTTTATTGCGCCGCTGTTGCTACTGCCCTTTGTGGAGAACAGCTTCAAGCACGGCGCTGGGGGCACCACCGGCACGGCCGAAATCTCGGTGCGGCTTTCGGTAAAGGATAACGTCTTGGACTTTGAAGTGCGCAACACGGTGGATACGGAGCCTCCTCCGCCTCGCTCGGAAGGCATCGGTCTAAAGAATGTCCGCCGCCAACTGGAACTCATCTACCCCGACCGCCACGAGCTCACTCTTGGACGGGAAAACGGCCACTTCCGCGCACATTTAAAAGTGTGCCTAGAAGATTGACCCGCAAAACATCGTTTATAAACCCGGTGTTCTGGACGTTGCCCATCTTGCCAAGTGCCTACACTTTGGGGAATAACAGCATTATCGCATCGGGAAAACGTCAAAAAAAAAAGATAATCAACGGGCAACCGAAATGACGGTTCAAAAACCTATTCAGCATCCGTTCAATATGCAGCAGCTGACCGACCAGGAACTCGTGCAAGGTGTATTAAACGGAAATCCCGCCTATCAGCGGGCGCTTTACCAGAAGTACAGCGTTCCGATGTTTCGGGTGGTGCTTCGCTTTGCACGGGATCGGGCGGAGGCGGAGGACATGCTCCAGGAAGGTTTTATTCGCGTATTTCGAGATATGGGCCAGTTTCGAGGGGAAGGTGCCTTAGGAGGGTGGATTCGCCGCATCATGGTTAATACGGCGCTGAGCCATCTGCGCAAGCAGCGCGACTTTTTGCGCGATACTCCCGACTTTTCTCCCTTCGAGAATTTGCTGCGCACAGAAGAAGATTTTGCGTCCAACATGGATGCGGAAACCCTACTTCGCTACCTGCAGCGCCTGCCGCCCGGATACCGCACTGTCTTTAATCTATACGTTATCGAGGGATTTAGCCACGAGGAAATTGCCGAGCAGCTCGGCATTTCTATCGGAACGAGCAAAAGCCAGCTGTTCAAAGCGCGCGAGTATTTGAAGCGCATCGTGGACAAATCGTTTATCACTTAAGCCTGGCCGCTTTTTGAGCGGTTTTATGCACGCTTATCATGAAATATTCGAAAGATTTCACTGCTCTCGACGAACTCTTTCGCGAAACCTTTGAGGCTCTGCCTGACACCCCCTCTCCTAGTGGTTGGGATGAGCCTTCGCCGCGGATATGGGAAAATATTCAGGCGCACTTGCAGGCACCCTCTGCGCCGCCTCGTCGCCGCTTCTCTTCGACGTGGATATATGTCGGCGCGGCGGTGGTGGCCTTGTCCGTCGGCCTTTACTGGGCCCTGTTGCCGTCTACGCCGTCAACAAAAGGAGATATTCTCGCAGAGGCGCCTTCTCAGGCGACGGAGGTGGTGGTCGATAAGCGCTCGGCAGACCACTCGCCCGCTCGTGCAGTAATCCCTGGACCGCCGGCTGTACCCAAAGCTTCAAAGGTCGTTCGCAAGCCTTTCGTGCCCTCCACCGAAACCATCAGCCAGCCGTTGCAGGAAGGCGTCCCGGCTCCTAATACCACTATTCGGCGTCAAGTAGAAGAGTACCGGCGTTGTGCGACACCTCCTTTGCTGCCGTTGCCGCCGCGCAATCCTGCGCTCCGCAGCGGCCCACCCGATGTTCGGCCTTTATTGTTGCGCGAGGGAAACCTGAAAGATTGAGCAGCGCGTACAGACACAGGGTAGCTCAGCGGACTTCGGTAAAATTCTCGGGACGTTCACCGAACACTTATCCTATCTTGCCCGCGATAAACGCTTGCGGCGCGAATGACTCGCCTTTTGTCCCGAAACGTGTGGGTGTTGAGTTTCGTCAGCCTCTTTACCGATATAGCAAGCGAGATGCTTTATCCGGTGACGCCCATCTTTCTGAAAAGTATTGGGTTTTCCGTATTGCTGATTGGAGTGTTAGAGGGGTTTGCGGAAGCATTAGCGGGCTTGAGCAAGGGGTATTTTGGTCTTTGGAGCGATCGGGTTGGGCGGCGCCTTCCGTTTGTTCAGGTAGGCTATACCTTGAGTGCGCTATCGAAGCCCATGTTGGCCATCTTTTCTTGGACGTGGTGGGTTTTTTTAGCGCGCGCATTAGATCGCCTTGGCAAAGGGGTGCGCACGGGCGCTCGCGATGCCTTGCTGTCGGACGAGGCCACGCCGGCGACAAAAGGGCGGGTGTTTGGGTTTCACCGCGGGATGGACACCTTGGGCGCCGTGTTGGGGCCCACTATTGCGATGGCGTACCTGTACTTTTTCCCGGAGGAATATCGCGCGCTGTTTTGGATAGCCTTTGTGCCGGGGCTGTTGGCCGTAGGGGCAACCTTCCTCGTGCGCGAACGTCGATGGCAAGGGCGAATGGAAAGGGCGCGCTTTGTTCCTTGGAACTTGTTGGCATTTGCGGCGTATTGGAAGACGGCGCCCGTGCGCTATCGCCAGTTAGTGAGGGCCCTGGTGGTGTTTGCTTTGTTCAACAGCTCCGATGTCTTTCTGTTGCTTAGGGCCAAGGAGGCGGGCTTTAGCGATATGCATGTAGTGGGTTGCTACATCTTATTCAACGCCATATACGCCGTTGCAGCGTTTCCCATGGGTTGGTTGGCCGATCGCGTGGGCATGAAGTGCGTGTTCATCGGCGGCTTGTGGATGTTTGCCTTGGTTTATATCGGCATGGCTTATGCTGCCAAGGGCTGGGTTATTCTCCTGCTTTTCTCGCTGTACGGTTTGTACGCTGCCGCTACGGAGGGTGTGGCCAAGGCTTGGATAAGCAACCTGTGCCCGCGCGAGCAGGCCGCCACGGCTATTGGGACATATGCCGCCTTTCAGAGTGTTGCTGCCCTTGTTGCCAGCAGCTTTACGGGCGCGTTGTGGCAGGTGGCCGGTGTCGTCGCAGCTTTTGGAGCGATTGCCGCTGTCGCCGTCGGGGTAGCGCTCTATTTGAGCGCGTCGCGGCTGTAGCGCGCATGTGCCTCATCGCACCAAGGTGACCGAGCCAGACACGACTTCGCTGGAGCCGTCCCACAACAGAAGCTCGGCCCAAAACAGGTAGACGCCAGGCAGAGCGAGCTGGCCGCGGTAATAGCCGTCCCATCCGAGCTCGGGTACGTCGGGAGGGAAGTTCTCGCGCTCAAAGAGGAGTTCTCCCCATCGGTTAGTGATGAACATTCGGTTGATTTGCACAACGCCTCGGCTGGCACTGAGGAAAAAGCGATTGTTATTCCCACTGCCCTCCGGGTTAAAGACATTGGGCGCATAGACTGGGGCTCTTCGCAGTATCCGCACGCGGACGCTGTCGCGCAGCACGCAGCCGTAGGGGTCAACCGCTTCTAAGGAATACTGCGCGTTGGCAGTATACGCTTGGCAATAGGGGAGACACGAAAGGCTCGCACAGGGCAATGGAGGAGACCAAGTGAGCGAGACGGGAGAAAAGCTAAACAAGGGATCTAAACACGCCTCCTCGCCATAGTAAACCTCTTCATCGCCACCTAAGGTCATCCAGGAGTCGCGGAAAAAGAAGCGCACGTATACGATAGAGTCGCAGCCGCTGGCGGCAGCATTGGGCAGGATCTCCACGCCAGCGCGAAAATCCTTGTCGTAGCGCTGTCCGTTGATGATGCGAAATTCGTCGGGGCACAGCGTGTCTACGACTTCTAAGTAGGGCAAGGGGATGATAGTGAGGTTTACGCGGATGGTGCTGTCGCAGCCGCCTCTTGCACCGCCTGTAATAATCTCTACGCCATTCGGTCGAAAAGCGCCAAAGGGCTTGCCGTTCACCCAGAGCGTATCGCCATCGCACCACGGCTGCACAATGTCGACAATGGGACGGGGAAAGAACTTCAGGTCTATCTCGATGACGCTGTCGCAGCCGTTGGCGGCTCCGCCCTCGATGACTTGCTTGTCGAGGTAGAAGCCGGCGTGATAGGGAACGCCGTTGACCCACAACGTGTCTCCAACGCATAGACTCGAGTCCAGCCGCGTCAGCGACGGTTTTAGAAAAACCAATCGCACTTCTATGATACTATCGCCCCCACTGGCTGCTCCGCCGGGGATAATTTCAGTACCTATGGGGCGATCGGGTCCATAAATATTCCCATTGATGACGATTAACTGGTCGGAGCAAAAAGTATCTCGGTAGATGTAAACCTGTGCGCTAGAAAAAGTGCTTGAAAAAAGTCCACACAGCAATAAGAGGGTAATTTTGTTCATGGGAATATGGAGCAAGAAAAGGTGAGGAGCAGGGCGCACTTAAGTATTTCACCAAAAAAGCGCCACTGCCCTGCAAAAATAGACGCAAGGCAGTGGCGTTTTGCTAAGCATCGCGGCGTTTTATTTGTCGACCTTAGCCGAAGTCTGCTCTAAGCGCAGCAAGCGCACTTCTAAGGCATTGAGCCGCTGCTCGAGCTCAGTGTTTTTTTGCCGAAGCGCTTCGATTTCGCGCTGTTGCTCCTGAATAGCTTGGATGGCCAACACGCCAAAGCCGGCATAGTTAAGTCCCAAATAGACGGTGCCGTCGGGCATCGGCGTTTGGCTGACCAGCTCGGGAAACAATGCCTCTACATCTTGCGCCAAAAAGCCCACGGAGCGCTTTGCCGTGGCACTTTCGTTGCGGTAGCGATAGTAGACCGGCTGAAGCGAGATAACCTTGTCGAGGATGCTTCCCACGGCTTGAATGTCCTTTTTGAGGCGCTTGTCGGAGGGTACATAGGATCCGTTGGTTTGGAAAGTGCCTACTGGGCCAACACCCCCTAAGAAGTTGTTATACAGCTCCAAGGCGCCTGTAGCAGGGTTCACCCGGAAGTCCCAATTCCAGCCGCTGTTGCTGTTTTCGATCATCAATCCGGCGAATCCGGTGGCATGCGATACGCGGAGCCGGGCGATGGGATGAGCGGTGGCTCCCATGCCTACGTGGCCCGTCTGACCGTCGACAAAGACTACCTTGCCGGCTCCGGTAGCCATTACGATGCTAGAGGAATCCTGTGTAGCGAGGGTGAAAAAGCCCGTGGACTGGGTGATGCTGCTGGCCAGCTTAGCGCCTACGGCAAAGCCGATGCCGGGTTCCGTGCCTTCTACCCGGATGACTTCGACGCCGCCCTTAACATGTAGGGGCCGTAAAGGCATAGTGGTGCCTACTCCCACGTTTCCGGTGTTGGAGTTATAGATATCGGTGCCGGAAGCTGTCCACAGCCCGATGCCGGCATTGTTGAAGAGCGTGTCGAAGCTGACGGTCGAGCCTGTTCCGGAGATAGACAGCTGTGTCCCGTTAAGCGCAAGGGTTTGGAGCTCGTTGGTGGCGTCGTTGTCGCTGTCGCCGGTATTATTGATGGTGAAGTTGGGTGCAGTGCCGGTGATGCTGATGCCTGTGCCGGCGGCGTAGTTGTTGCCGCTGTTGTCGTCGGCGGGCGCCCAGGTGGAGCCGTTCCACTTGAGCGTTTGGCCGTTGGCCGCACCCATGTCGTTGATTTTCGCTCCGGTGACGGCGCCGTTGGCGATTTCGGGTGTACCTACGGCGTTGGGAGCGATTTGGAGGTTGCTGAACGGCCCTGTGACGTCGCCGCCGGCGGTGCTGGCGGTAGTGATGTCGTCGGTGGGGTCGGTATCGCCGGTGTTGGTGATGGTGAAGTTGGGCGCGGTGCCGGTGATGCTGATGCCTGTGCCGGCGGCGTAGCTGTTGCCGCTCGCATCGGCGTCGGGTGCCCAAGTAGAGCCGTTCCACTTGAGCACTTGGCCCGGAGTAGCGCCCTGTTGAGCGATGCGCAAGGGCGAGATACCGGTGCCATCGCCGTCGAGTGTATTGTCCGCAATTACAGTTTGCGTTCCCCAGTTGTCGCCTGTGCCGGCCGATGCTACGGCGTCTACATCGGGTACCCAGGAGGTGCCGTTCCATTTGAGCACTTGCCCAACGGCAGCGCCTTGTTGGGCGATCTTGAGCGGACTGGTAGCGGTGCCGTTCCCGGCGAGGGTAGCATCGGTCTGCGCCACTTGCGTACCCCACGTGTCGTTTGCCGGCGTCCACAAGTTGGCCATGCTGTTCCAAACGAGCACTTGACCGTCGGTGGCGCCCAAATCGTTTAGGCGCAACGGGTTTCCAGCGGAGCCGTTGCCAGTAATGTTCAGCGCTGTGTAGATGGTGGCGTCGGCGGGCGCCCAGGAGGTGCCGTTCCATTTGAGTACATCACCTGCATTGGCGCCCATATCGTTGATTTTCGCTCCGGTGACGGCGCCGTTGGCGATTTCGGGTGTACCTACGGCGTTGGGAGCGATTTGGAGGTTGCTGAACGGCCCTGTGACGTCGCCGCCGGCGGTGCTGGCGGTAGTGATGTCGTCGGTGGGGTCGGTATCGCCGGTGTTGGTGATGGTGAAGTTGGGCGCGGTGCCGGTGATGCTGATGCCTGTGCCGGCGGCGTAG
>JBBIKW010000006.1:0-179117 GCA_037445225.1 Lewinellaceae bacterium
CGCCGCCGTCGAATGTTGCCGAATTGCTATTAAAAGCGCAGTTGGTCAGGGTGGGTGAGGAGGAGTTGTCGTTGAACATCCCACCGCCGCCGAAATATGCCGAGTTGCCACTGAAGGTGCAATTGGTCAGGGTGGGTGAGGAACTGTCGTTGAACATTCCACCACCGTAGTTATTGGGAAATGACCCATTCGCATTGCCATCCCGGATGGTGAACCCATCGAGCACGGCGGTGCTGTCGATGCCGCTGTTGGACACGACGTGGTAGCTGTTGTCGGTGTTGTTGCCCGGCGTACCGATGTCGCCCGAGAGGATGGTCACATTCACCACCCAGTTCCGCTGCGACAGCATGGTTTCACTTCCGTTGAAGCCTCCATAAACCGCTACGCCATTTTTCAGCGAAAACGAGATGGTACGGTCGGTGCCGGTCGTGGGCTTGTAGGTGCCGGCAGCCACCCACACCTGGTCGCCGGCGCTGGAGGTGTTGATCATCGCCTGCAGGTTGGAAGAGGCATTGGCCCACGAGGAGCCGTCGCCCGAGCCGGAGGCTACGGGCTTGACATAGCGGATGGTTTGGGCGGACAGGGCACTGTTGATCAGCAGAGCCGTCAGAGCGAGGGTGCGCCATCGCACAGCGCCGGCGAGGCGCGCAGAAGATGTAGGCAGACGTTTCATGAGTAAAAAAGCATTGAAGGTGAACGAAAAAAGAACGCCTGCGCATCCTCGCCCAAGGGCGAAGCCGGGTAGGCGAACGCCGTATTTTGTTAAGCTGTTGCGAAGATAATGGCATGAAACCTATGGATACAAAAAAAATTACGAAAGAAATCGCGCCTGTGTAAAAAAACGAGCGGGCGCTTCCGGCCATTCGGAAGCACCCGCCCAATGCCTCTGGGTCGAACCGCTTAGGGCCGGTCGACCAGGGCAATCCAGCGCGAGGAAGTGCCGTTGGGCGTGTGTACGACCAGCGCGTACAGCCCTGCGGCGGCGGCGACGTTTTAAAAAATGCTGCATTTGGGTTTTCTCCCTGTATTTCCGCTATCTTTGCCGCCCTAATTAAAGTTAAAAAAGGCACAGCTTATGGCACAAGAACCTACCGTTCGCTACAGCGACGAAGAGTTGGAAGAATTCCGCGTGCTTATCTTAGAAAAATTAGCGAAAGCCGAAGAAGAACTCGCCTTTACCCAGAAGCAAATCGAGGAACACAACGAGATGGGCTTTAACCAGCAGAGCGGCGACTGGTACGACGACTCGTCGGCTCATGCGGATTTGGAATTTCTACAGCGCATGGCACAGCGACAGCAGCGGTATGTTCAGGATCTGAAAAACGCCTTGCTGCGCATTCAAAACAAGACCTACGGCATTTGTACCGTGACGGGTCAGCTCATCGACAAGAATCGCCTGCGCTTGGTGCCCCACGCCACGAAGAGCTTGGAGGGCAAGAACATAGCCAATGCGCAGCGATCGGTTGTGACTAGCTCTTCTGAATTAGCCTACGACGAAGAAAGCGAACGCCCTACTCCTACTCGCCCCATCGGAGACCGCGTGCGGCTGCCCAAAGACCGCCTCACTTCGGAAGCCGGCGACGAGTGGGATATGAGCAGCGAAGCGATGGAAAATGCTGAAGGTTATACTACCCAAAAAATAGACGACGAGGAAGAGTGAGCCATACGACGAAGAATTTTCGCCGAATAGCTTACCAAAACTTTACAGTCGTAGCCAGATACGTCTGGGCCATCGCATTTAACTGGCCCCAAGTAAACCCGCATGTATCGCACTCGTAGAACGACATGATGTTGCCCAAGTCCGGGTTGTAGTAATCCCCTGCGGCGTCGCGCTTCGGGCTAATGAAGCGGCAAGGAGGGGCCACATAGTCTTGAAGCGGCTCTCCAGGTACATACGGATCGGCCGGCGTGTCGCAGATGCCATCGCCCGCAGTGGTGCAGTTGGAGCCGTCGACCAATTCCGCACCGTTGCCCTCGAAAGTGTGTTTGAGGCCAAAGAAGTGCCCCAAGCCGTGCGCAACGGCGCGCGGATAGAGACAATCGGCTTTCAATACTACGTACGAGGAAACTGGATTAGCAATGCCTTCCTGCTCAGCCAAGACACACGGCTCTATTGGGTCGACGAAGTCGTTCACAATGTACAGATTGATGCGGCGCTCCACATTGTACTTTGTCGTGATTTCAGGAATCTGCGTCATCGGCGAGTCCAACGCGCTGTACTGCCAGTTTTCGTGGTAGAGAAACGCGCAGATCTCGAAGCGCACGCAGATGGGAGCAAAGAACACATTAGCATCTGCCAGCGCCTGGCGAACATCGGCCTCGGCAGCGCTGATGTTGCCCAAGCTGTCGGGAAAAATGTGGATGACTACAGTAAAAGTTTTATTCAGACAGGGCAACGACGAGTGCTTGAAGGTATATTGCTGCGCAAGGATCGAAATGCGCAACCCGAGCAGTAAGGCAAAAAGAAGGAACATCCGCATGGATATGTGCCGAGGTATTTTGTCTGGTGAAAAAATCTGTTGGCAAAAGTCACAACTTTTCCTGAGAATTGGGCATTCTTTTTTAGTAGTACAAATGCATGAGCGTGCTCTCGTCTCGCCTACCTTTGTGTCGTACTCTTTGTTGTCGTAAACTGTGTGCCGTCGTATGCCCAACCATTCGCACGAGGAAAAACTGCGCGCCTTTGAGCGCTTGCTGCGCATCATGGATGAGCTGAGGGAAAAGTGCCCCTGGGATCGCAAACAAACGTTGGAGTCCCTTCGGCACCTGACTATCGAAGAGACCTATGAGCTGGCCGATGCTATCCTGAGCGGCGACCTCGATGGCGTGCGCGAAGAGGTTGGCGACCTATTGCTGCACATGGTCTTTTACGCAAAGATCGGCTCCGAACAGGGCGCTTTCGACATCGCCGATGCTCTGCATGCCGTATGCGACAAGTTGGTGGCCCGCCACCCCCACATTTACGGAGATGTGCAGGTGGCTGACGACGAAGAGGTCAAGCGCAACTGGGAGCAGCTCAAACTGCGCGAAGGCAAAAAGTCGCTCTTGGCCGGCGTTCCCAACAGCTTGCCCGCCGTAGTCAAGGCGTATCGCATGCAGGAAAAAGCTAAGCAGGTGGGTTTCGAGTGGGAAAATGCCGAGCAGGTGTGGCAAAAAGTGCAGGAAGAAATCGCTGAGATGCGCAGCGCTGTGCAGAGCGGTGCGCCCTTGCGCGCCGTAGAAGAGGAGTTTGGCGATGTCCTCTTTGCGCTGGTCAACTACGCGCGTTTTATTGGCGTGGAGCCGGAAGGCGCCTTAGAGCGCGCCAATCGAAAGTTTAAGCGCCGATTTGAATACATCGAGGCCCATGCGCCGCGCCCGTTAGCCGAGATGACGCTGGCGGAGATGGATGCCCTTTGGGAGGCAGCTAAAACCACAGAAAGTGAGGCGGAAGTTGGTTCGACGGCTGTATCTCGGTGAAGCGCCACTGCACCCCAAACGCTGTATCTTTGTTGTTAAAGCAGTAAGTTGTTAAAGCGCGCAAACGATGAGCATCGGCATTCTTTTCGGCATTCTTATCTTGGTATTAGTGATAGCGGCCCTGTGGCGGCGGCGACAGGAGAACGAAGCGTGGCTGCGCGAGGAGCGCTACGACGAGAGCGGCACATGGATAGACAAGCGCGCCAGCGAGCGCGGCACCTACGGCTCGCTGGATGCCCTCCACGAAGCCGAGCGCACCGCCCTTTCGCGCCAAGGGCGCATCGCCGACTTGAGCCTCGACATACGCAATTATTGTTTAGAGCACCTGCCTGCCTTCCAACAGCAGAACGATGCGGTGGTACTGGCCTTCAGCCGCCAAGTGCGCCGCCATTTGGAGCGCTTTTTCGACCTCGTAGAGGAAGCTAAAGCGGGAAAGCCTCTGCCCAAGCCCACCTTGCCGGCCGAAAATGCCCATGCCACAGCCCTTAAGAAACAGATACTGAACACGGTCTTCGAGCAGTATCCTTGGCTGTTGGATTGGGACATTCCGAAGCTAAAGCAGCTGGATACCTGCGCCCTGATGTTGGCGCACGACCTACTCGACCGCGCAGCGGCTGCCAAAACTTAAGCAGCCAAGGCGCCGTTATTCGGCTTAAAACAATGAAGCGCATAGAAAAAGCCAACCTTCCGCAAAAAATTTGCCCGGTCTGTAGGCGACCTTTTGCTTGGCGCAAGAAATGGGCGCGGCAATGGGCTGAAGTGCGCTACTGCAGTGAGCGTTGCCGGCGCCAACGAAGCGCCTCCTCACAGCGCCGCTCAGCTCCCTGAGCCGGCGCAGGTGTTGTCCAGAAATGGGAACGTCGCAAAAGAGATAACCTATGTTGTGCACACCCGGCACTAAAGTAGTGCTCCGCTATACGGGCGATCGCGCCATTGTCCTTCGGCGCATAGATGACGAAACCCTGCTGGTGCGCTTAGAAAACGCCCCCGATGTAGAAATACCGGTCTCGGAGGACGATTTGCTGCTCTACCGGCCCGAAGGTGCTGCTAAGGCGGTTGCTGCTCCGGCTCTAGCTCCTCCGCTGCGCCGACAAATTCGGGCGGAGCGGCCTTCTACACACCGCCAGGGCATCGCCGTGGCTTTCGAACCTATGCTCGGCCGAGACGGCTCGGTATCGCGCTATACGGCGTGGCTGCTCAACGATACGGATGAGGAGTGCCTTTTCGAGTTAGCACTCGATACTGCGGCCCGCTCCGTATTTCAATTAGAAGGCAAGCTCGAGAAAGCTATGGCCTTAGAATGCGGCGTCCTCCTTACCGACGATCTAAGTGACCAGCCGGAAATCTTCCTCTCTTGTCGGCGCATCAGCACGGAAGGGCTTGAGGCCGCACAGGAGCGCCGCATGCGCATTCGCCCCAAAACCTTTATCAACGCTCGCCAGGCCACCCCCATATTGGGCGTCGAAACGCACTGTTTTACGTTGTTCAAAAGCCTGGCAGCCGCTTTGCCCGAAACGCCATCTGCGGTAGACCTGCGCACATATGCCCGTCAACACACTCGACCATCCCAGCCCGAATCCTCGCCTATGGTGCAACCCATCAGCCCCTATGATGTGGGCGAGCTGGCAGCGTTTAGCAACGAAATCGACCTGCACGCCGAAAAGCTACTGCCCAACTACCGCGATCTCGACCCCACTCAGATATTACATCTACAGATGGCTCATTTTCGCCGCTTTATCGATCAGGCCGTTCGCTTGGGATTGCCTCGCGTGTTTGTCATCCACGGGGTAGGTGAGGGCAAGCTGCGCAACGCCATCGCCGAAGAATTGCGGCGCCATCCGGCCGTTTGGAAATTCAAAAACGAATACCATCGCAAATACGGATATGGCGCCACAGAGGTAATTTTTTATTGAACGCACCACTGGTGTTAAAACCTCATTGTTAATATCCGTATTTTTTGCATACCTTTACCCGCACAAAGACAAGCCCTTGATATGGAAAATAATCTCCTTCCCTCGAGTTCACCGCCGCCGACAGGGCGTTCGCGTCGAAATATCGGATTGCTTTTATTGCTCTTATTGGTAGCACTCGTGCCAGCAGGGGTGTGGTTCTACACCAGCGGGCAGGAAGAGGTGGAAGTCAAGTTTGCCTTTGCTGCCGACCACGAGTTTCGCGCGCCGGTGCTCTTCTTCGCCGGCCGGATGCAGTACGAGGTGATGCCTACCGATCGGCGCATGATCAAGCTGAAGGTATATGCCAGCGAGTTAGAGCTGCCCAAGACACTTATTGTGGAAGACGGCGAGCTGGACTTCATCGGCAAAGTATACCGCGGCGAGATGTTTGTCCCGTTGGAGCTGTACCAAATTCACAACGATCGCACGGGTGAGCCGCGCACTGAACCGGTGACGAACTGCCGCACTTTCCTAGACGTTCCCTCTGATGCCGATACCATTTTAGTGGTGGTAGACGAGAAGTACGTGCTCAAGGGGGCGCGCGTTGGCCCGCAGCGCTATGTCATCCCCTTTTGCGAGACGACGCGCCCACACACCTTTCGCATCGTCGACCCCAACTTAGCTGGCGTGAGCCCTACCGTCTATCAGTACGACGGTCGGATAGGAAAGGGCACTGCGATTCGCCCGACGCCTCAAAGCGGCAGTAGTCGGATGGCTATAGCGCCAGCTGGCTACTTTGCCGGCGGCAGTGCCGCTCCAACGGTAGCAGCCCCTCAGACCTACTCGACTAATGCCGGCGCCGCGCCGCGCATGGCCTCGGTAGCGGCAGGCTCGGGAAAGTCTACCAAGGTGGTGGTCACCCTGCCCCGTCGCTTAGAGAGCCCGTGGGTGTACGTCAACGACAAACGCCAGAAAGAGTATAATCTAGAGAATAATGGCGCGCAGATCGCCTTTTGGGTCAAACAGAATAATCAGCCCATCAACGTGCGCGTAGGCGATACGAACTGCGACTGTCTGGCCAGCGGCCGGGCCGACAAGCCGGTGCTCGAAATTACCGCCGTCTGTGAGTGCCGCGACGTGTTGGTATATGTCAACTTGGATAAGGGCCTTGACCGTTATCGGAACAAGATCCAAATTTATATCGACGGTCAGCTGACCAATTTGCCTATACCTCCGGCAGGGCAGCCTCTCGTGTTTTCCGTGCGCAAGAACGGCCGCACGCAAAACGTAGAGCTCAAGCTTGCCTTACCGGACGATACGGGGCGCTTGGGGTTGTTTGACCTGTGCGAGTTTACCGTGCCGGCAGAGACGACTACAGTGACACTCAACCCGCCCTGTTACTGCCCTACTTGCCCGCCTAATGTCAAGGTTTCAGGGTAGGGTTGGCTTGTGCATTGGGTCGGTTTTCTCCAAAGGCGGCTATGATGCCGGCGGATGTGGGCTTTTTTGTTCTTTTGGCCCTTAAAAATCCGATTTTCGCCATATGCGCCTTTTTGCGTGCTGTAGTCTTCTTGGGCTGGCGACGCTACTGCCGGGGCAGCCCGACACGGCCTTTACCCTTCCGCCCGAGGTGCTTTCCGACACCAACGTGTGGGTTCGCCGCAACGCAGCGATAGAGCGCGTAGCCCTTTCCGCTACGCGTTCGGTGGAGTCGACGGAGGAACTACCTTACAACGTGTGGGTCTTTACAGCCCAAGAGATTGCGCGCTACGGTTTTGTCACCTTGGCCGACGTGTTGCGGGTCATACCGGGCGTGCGCGTGTCGCAGCCCGGCACCGCGCTTGAAGGCGAGACCTTTCTCGTGCGCGGCTTGCGCGGCAATACCTATTCAAAAGTGCTCATCAACGATGTGCCGATACGACCTTCGGCCGCTCCCGGCATGCCTATTGGCGCGCAATTGCCCTTGAGCCAATGCGAACGCATCGAGGTGCTTTTGGAACCGGCCTCGGCCATCTACGGCGATGGAGCCTGTGTGGCAGTTATCAACCTCGTCTTGAAAGAAAGCGAGCGCCCCATATACACGCGCGCAGACCTTTCTCTGGGCAACTATGGGTTCAATCGCTTGGATTTATCGTTGGGCGGCAGGTTGTTTCAAGGCAAAAACAGCTTTCGCTTTAGCCTATACGGCAGCAGTACGGTGCGGGAAGCGACAGATTACTACTACGACACTCGGCTATTTGCTCCGCACAACTACATGCCCTTTGGGCTCGACACCTCGGTGCTGCCGCTGCTGCCCAACTATCGCCCTAATACGCTGGGCGACTCGGTGACGCGCATCGCTGCCCTTCCGCACGAAAGTCGCCTGTTGGGGCTGCACTTTACTTGGCGCGGCCTCCGCTTTCAGTATCACCGAATGACCCGCTCCGAACACAGCAGCTTAGGGCTTAGTCCGCTGGCGGCCTCGTATGCCAATCCGTCCAACCGAGTGGCGGAGCAGATAGAGGCTTTTGCGGCAAGCATCCAGCGCACCTATCGGCATCTAACTACGGCACACCTATTGTCGGTGGTTCGCTACTCGGTGCAGGGTGCCTCGTCGTTTGCTCCGGTGTTCGACGGGCTCAGTGCAGCGCTGTATGTTGTGGAGGAGCCCTCCGACGAGGCGGAGCGCCGCCAGCGCATCCAGGCGTTAGTTCGGCGCTATGCCGACGAGGAGCGCTATATGGTAGCTAATGCGTTGGACGCGCGCTTGGAGTCGCGCCTGCAGGCCGTATGGGGGGGCGCCTGCGCATAGACGCCGGCTTACAGACAAATGCCGCTATCGGCGTACCGCCTATGGGCTACTTCCGAACGCCCGTCTCCAGCTCTCTGGGCGGCAGCATGGACCCGCCCATAGGCCAGCCCTTTCCCGTGGGCAGCCAGACTACTCTCGATGCCAACCTGTTCGCGCAGGGCATCTGGCAAACGCCGCGCACCTTTTTGTCTGGAGGACTTGCCGTGCAGCTGACCTTAGAAGCACCTACCCTAGTCGCACCGCGCTTAGCCTTTCGCCATGCTGTGGACAGCACCAAGTGGGTACGACTGAGCTATGCGGAGGGTTTTCAACGCCCGTTGCCCTTTCGCGCAGCCCACACCTATCGATTGGATAGCGCCCTAAACGCCCGCCCACTTATCGCCGATGGCGAGCGAGTGGGTCTTGCCGAGCGCGTGCGCTCGACCGAAGTGGGCATCGGCTTTCGCCCTAAGTGGTTGTCTGCTGAAGTGTCGGCCTTTTACCAAGAGGCTCACCAGCTGGCTCGAGATGGCGCTTTGAGGCAAACTTCAGCGGGTTGGTATTACGGCTTCCAGACAACTCCGGGATTGGGCCTGCGCCTTTGGGGCGTTCAATGTGTGCTCAGCCGAGATTTTTTCCATTCACCTGCTTACCGGGAAGAGTTGGGCAAAAATCAAGTGGGCGTACATGCATCCTATGCCTTCCAATACAGCCGAGGACAGGAATGGGTAGACGACGAGCGTCTCCTCCTGTCCGACGTGCGCAACTATCCGCGTCGGCTCACCCAGGTGCGCCTGCTGTTTTTCGGCCGAAAGTGGGAGCTTTCCCTCCTCTATCTGCGAAGCGCTACCATCCTCAGCGGTGCAGCAGCTTATCCCGCGCTCTATCGGCGCGCCATAACGCCAACCGCCCAGCCCAACTACGCCACGGTAGACGTGGGCTTTCGCCTGTTTTTAAGCGACTATTTCTCCGCCTACCTAGACATACGCAACCTTTTTAACCGCCGCTATGCCGGTATAGATGCGACCCAGACGCCGAACGACTTATTGTACAACCCACAGCCGCGCCAGCTGCTGCGGGTAGGCATTAGCTATGTGCTCGACTGAGAAGAGACGGCGCGCAATCCTTCTATGAAATTTCGCACGGCGCTAAAGCTCACTGTTTTTCCGCAGAAATATCTGTGAGCGGCCTCGCTCTCGGTCTCGTTAGCGCCTAAGTGGCGCAAGATGTTGTTGAGGTGCATGCGCATGTGGCCGTTTTGGATGCCGGTGGTCACCAGCGAACGCACGGCAGCAAAGTTTTGGGCCAAGCCCACCGAGGCGATAATTGCCATCAGCTCCGATGCCGTAGGGTTGCCCAACAGCTCTAAAGCCTGTTTGGCCATGGGGTGAAGGGAGGTGAGCCCTCCTACGGTGCCGATGGCTAAAGGCACCTCCAGCTCGAAGCGGAACAGCCCATTGCACACTTGGGCACGACTAAGGCTGCGGTACTGCCCGCTTCGGCAGGCGTAAGCATGGCCGCACGCCTCCACCGCGCGGAAATCGTTTCCAGTAGCGATTACCACGGCATCGATGCCGTTAAAGATACCTTTATTATGGGTGACGGCCCTGTGTGGGTCTATCTCTGCAATACGGACGGCAGTACAGAAGCGCTCGACAGCCGCGTGGCCGGGCAAGCCGGCGCTTTGGGCCAAATCTTCGAGCTCCTCTACTGGGCATTCCACCCAAGCGCGCACCAAACAGTTGGGCGTATAGTTGGAAAGGATGCACATGATGACCTCTACGTCGCGCTCGGCATCGCTTAGCAAAGGCGTGGTTTCCACAAAATCTTCCAAGCGCTCGCCCATGCGTTCCAGCACCGAATTGATAAAGTTGGCGCCCATGCTGTCGCACGTCTCAAACGAGACGAGCATCTGGTAGTAGTTGGGCTCTCGGTCCGTAAAGTCCACGAGCTGCATTCCTAAGATGCCGCCGCCGCGTTGTCGCATGTTTCGAGTTAGGTCGTCGCAGCTGCTGATCAAATGCTCTTGGAGGGCTGGGAGCAGCTGGCCGAGCCGCTTCGGACAGCCCGACCATCGAAAGTGTACTTGCCCTAATTTGACCGTCCCTAAGATCTGGGTGCGGAAGCCGCCGCGCTCTAACCAAAAGCGTGCTGCACTGGAGGCCGCCGCCACAACGCTGCTTTCTTCGATGACCATGGGTACGGCATACACTTTCCCGTCGATGAGAAAGTTGGGCGCTACGCTAAAAGGAAGCGTGTAGTTGCTGATGGCATTTTCGGTAAAGCCATCGATGATCTTTTGCTCTTCTTCGGCGCGATGCCAGGAAGTGAACGCCTGTTTGGCCGCCTGAGGGTCGGCAAAAAAGTGCTGCGTCACCCAGTCGATCTTTTGCGCCTTGCTCCATTTTGAAAAGCCGGTAACTGTTTTAGCCATAGTAGCCGAGATGCGAGAGGGTTTTGTTTTGATGACCCGTGCCTATCCGTCTGCGAAGCAGATAAAAAACTATCGTAGCGCCCAGATGTTCATGTGTGGGTCGCGGGTGTGCACTTAAGAGCGGTAAATGCGTCAATATGCCGGAAAGCGCGCCGGCTCGGCCTCTCGCATTAGGGTATAGACGGCGTCGAAGACATCTTCTGCCTGCGGCTTGCTAAAGTAATCGCCGTCCGGGCCGTATGCTGGGCGATGGTCGGCGGCAGTGAGTGTTACGGGGGCAGCATCCAAATACCGATAGGCGCCTTGATGCTCGAGCACTTGCTGCATCATGTAGGCGGTAGCGCCTCCTTGGAAGTCCTCGTCCAAGAAAACGACGCGATTAGTCTTTTGTACCGATTTTAGGCACAGGTAAGGCAAGTCGAAAGGCAAGAGCGTCTGCACGTCGACGATCTCTACGGAGATGTCGTGCTGGGCCAACAGGTCGGCAGCCTCATCGGCGACGCGCACACAGGAGCCATAAGTGACGAGTGTGACATCGTCGCCCTGGCGCACGACCTCGGGTACTCCAAGAGGTACGGTGAAGGTGCCAATATTGTCGGGCAAGCGCTCCTTGAGGCGATAGCCGTTGAGGCATTCCACCACGATGGCTGGGTCGTCGCTCTGCAGCAAGGTGTTGTACATGCCGGCGGCTTGGGTCATGTTGCGCGGGACACACAAGTACATGCCCCGCAGAGATCCCAGCATCATGCCGATAGGTGAGCCGGAATGCCAGATGCCTACCAGCCTATGGCCGCGCGTTCGGATAATGGCAGGAGCTGCCTGCCGATTGGCTGAGCGCCAGCGCAGCGTGGCCAAGTCGTCGGAGAGGGCCGGCAGGCCGTAGAGCAAATAGTCTAAATACTGGATTTCCGCAATGGGGCGCAATCCGCGCATGGCCATCCCAATGGCCTGCCCCATAATCGTCCATTCGCGGATGCCCGTATCGAAGACGCGCTCGATGCCGTATTTCTGTTGCATGCCCCGCATGCCTTGGTTGACGTCGCCAATGTGCCCCACATCTTCTCCAAAGGCAAAGAGTTCGGGATGTCGGGCAAAGTTGGCGTCGAAACAAGCGTTGAGGATTTCGTAGCCGTCTTTTAGGGGAGCATCTTCAGAGAAGCGAGGCGGCTCGACCGGCACGCGGAGCGCCGAGCGCGGCGTTTGGCTGTAGAGATGGGTTCCGTAACAGCGGCGGCCGTGTTGGGTTTCGGATTGGACAAATTCCACTAAGGTGCGGTAGGGCGTGCTGTTTTGGCCGGATAAGGCGAATACGGCGCGTCGAGCAATGCGGAGCAGCTCGCTGCGCAAGGGGTCGCGCATACGGTCGAGTTCAAGAGCTAGGGCGGACAGTGCTGTGGCGCGCGGATGGGCGTCTATAGCCGCCTGCAGCGTTGCCCTCAGGTGTTTGCGCTGCCGCTCCACTGCATCGTGATAATGGCGGTAGGCGCGATGAGCGGCAGCAGCCACTTCGGTCTTCGCCTCTGCCTGGATGGAAGCGAGCTCCTCCTCAGTAGCGATGCCGGCCTCTATCATCCATTGAGCCATGCGCCGATTGCAGTCGTACCCCTCTTCGTAAGCCAAGCGCTCGGGCGACTTGTAGCGCCGGTGGTCGCCCGACGTAGAGTGGCCCAACTGCTGCGTCAGCTCTTCGATATGGAAAAGGGCCGGCCGATGGGTCTGGCGCATGCGGGCGATGGCCTCCGTATACATACGGCACAGGCCAACGTAGTCCCAGCCCTTAGCCGTATAAATATCGATCGCGCCGGAAAACCCAGCAGCCGCTTCGGAGATGCTCTCCTTTACCGTTTGGTATTTCTTGGGCACAGAAATGCCGTAGCCGTCGTCCCAAACCGATATGGCCAAGGGCACTTGCAAGACGCCGGCGGCGTTGAGAGTCTCCCAAAAGATACCTTCTGACGTGGAGGCGTCGCCAATGGTACAAAAGACTACTTCTTCGCCGTTGTTCGAGTGTTGGCCGCATAGCGCCGGGTTTTCTCGAAACTTCTTTGAGGCAAATGCCAGCCCTAATGCGCGGGCCATCTGCCCACCTGTGGGCGACACATCGGAGGAGATGTTAAATCGGTTTTTTAAGTCCAGCCATCGCCCGTCTTCTTCGATGAAGGGCGTAGCAAAGTGGCAGTTCATCTGGCGCCCCTGCGAGAAAGGGTCATTTTCCGGGTCGCCGTACAGCTGGCCGAAAAATTCTTCCAAGGTCATGAGCTCCAACGCTAGCATGAGGGTCTGGTCGCGATAATACCCCGCGCGGAAGTCTCCCTTGCGCCATGCCTTAGCCATGGCGACTTGCGCCACCTCTTTGCCGTCGCCGATAATCCCAAAGTTGGCCTTTCCTATGAGCACCTCTTTTCGGGCCAAAATGCTGGCCTCGCGGCTGAGGCAGCAGATGCGGTAATCGCGCAGCACTTCTTGCCGATAGGCATCAGAAACAGCAGAGGCGGACGGAGTAGCAGCTTTTGACTTGACCATGGCTTGTGTTCGATATCGACTGGCAGATGGGGCAGAGTGTGCTGGCAACAGCGCCAAAAGAGTGCGGCGCAAATCTACAGCTTTTGGCTGTGCTCCCCGTCCAGAGGTAAGTCCCGAAAGAGCAGAGGAATTACTCTACGACGATTTCATCGACCATCAGCCAAGTCTTGCCCTTATCTGCTGGAGCTGGGCCATAGCTCTGTAGGTGTATTTTCAGGTAGCGGCAGGCAGCGCCGTTGAGCGAAAACTGCACACTT
The DNA here is from genome assembly GCA_037445225.1 of Lewinellaceae bacterium. Taxonomy (GTDB): domain Bacteria; phylum Bacteroidota; class Bacteroidia; order Chitinophagales; family Saprospiraceae; genus M3007. The sequence continues at coordinate 13,336 of JBBIKW010000006.1, forward strand.
TCGATCCGATTGCCCACCAACTTTTCTACCTCGATGGCCTTCTTGCCTACCGACGTGAAGGTTGTACCGTCGTTGGAAATGAGCACTTCGATGCTGCGCGGCGGATACACTAAAGCGGCCGTGCTCACCAGAAACTGAAGGCTAACGCGCTGAAGAACAGTAGGGCTTTCCAAATCGATGACGGGGTCTAAATCTTGTCCTTGGACGCCTACCCAATGGGTCCAGGAGCGCAACGCGCCAAAGGCGCCGTTGGTCAGGGCGTACTTCTCTCCTCCGGAGTACTGCGAAGGCCAGGTACCCGACAGGGTATAAGTCTTGCCCAAGGCTTTGTGTACGGCATAGCGCACTTCGAGCACCCTGCCCGGAAACCTTCCATCGACCAGGGCAGCGGCCTTGACAGTAGTAGTTTTGCTCAAAGGTATAGGCGAATACATGCCTGGGCTGGTCGGCTTGGGGTCGGTACCGTCCAACGTGTATTTGATTTGCGCTTGCGGGTCATTTGTGTAGAGCGAGACATAGCCGCCGGCGAAGCTCGACTTCACGTCGTAATAGCTGCGCGCGTAATTTACCCCCATGTTTTCCATAAATCGGAAATGGGTGCGCAATCGGCGGATGAAATCGGTGCGCGAGCGCTTGTTGGCGGGCGTCCAGAGCACTTCAGAGAGCGCGCAAGCGCGCGGGAAGGCCATGTACTCCACCTGTTGAGGCGTAGGCATGTACTCCGTCCACACATTGCCCTGAGCGCCTAAGATGCGCTGCGCTTCGTCGCTGCTCAGCTCTGCCGGTACCGGCTCGTAGTCGTACACCCGCTGCAGAGGGATGAAACCGCCAATGGCCAACGGTTCCTGTGCCGGGTCGCTCTGGTAGTAATCGAAGTAGCAATATGAGGTGGGCGACATGATGGCGTTTTGACCCGCTTTTACGGCAGCAATGCCGCCGTCGGTGCCTCGCCAGCTCATGACCGTGACGCCTGCGGGCACCCCCCCTTCGAGGATTTCATCCCAACCGATGAGTTTTTTGCCGTGGCGACTTAGGATTTGCCCAACGCGGCGGATGAAGTAGCTTTGAAGCGCGTATTCGTCTTTGAGCTTTTCGGCGGCGATGCGCTTCTGGCACTTAGGGCAGGTCTTCCAGCGCGTTTTAGGACACTCGTCGCCACCGATGTGAATGTACTCACCGGGAAAGAGCGCACACACCTCTTCGAGTACGCTGGCGAGAAACTCAAACGTCTTCTCGTTGCCGGCACAAAAGACATCTTCAAAGACGCCCCAGCTCTTGGCTACTTCATAAGGCCCGCCGGCACAGCCCAGTTCCGGGTAGGCAGCCAAGGCGGCTAAGGCGTGGCCTGGCATTTCGATTTCCGGAACGATGGTGACAAAGCGTCGGCGCGCATGCTCGACGATCTGGCGCACCTCGTCTTGAGTATAATAGCCGCAATACGGTTTGCCGTCGAAGCGCGGCGGCGCATCGGTGGCGTGCCCCACGAGGGTCTCGTTTCGGCAGCCGCCCACTTGATGTAGGCGGGGATACCGCTTGATTTCGATGCGCCAGCCTTGATCATCGGTCAGGTGCCAGTGAAAGCGGTTGAATTTGTGTAGGGCCAGCAGGTCGATGTAGCGTTTGATGAAGTCTACCGAAAAGAAGTGGCGGCTCACGTCCAAGTGCATGCCGCGGTAAGGGAAGCGCGGGTAGTCGGTGATGATGCAAGCAGCTGCTGTCCAGGAGGAGTCTCGAAGGGGCGTAGGGCTACCCATGTTTGGGCCAAACATTTGGCGCAGGGTTTGAGCCCCGTAGAAAGCGCCAGCAGCGGTGCGCGCGCGGATGGCGACGAAGGAAGGCATGATTTCCAACTGGTACCCTTCGCTCTGCTCGATGCGCTCGTCGGGGATGAAGTAGATGCCGTTCTCGCGCAAGTCGGAGGGGGTCGTTCGGTAGGGCAGACCCGTCAGGGCATACCCCGTAGCTGCTTGGGCCACCTCCATGAAGTACTGAGCCGCCGTCGCCCAGTCGGCTTTGCCGTCGGGAAAATGCACGCGCGTAGTGGGCAGGAGCGTGAATTTGCCCTCGCGGACATATGCCTGCACCGGTTGCGGAACAACGGTAACTACTGTGCTTACCTGGGCAAACAGCGCAAAACAGCAGGAAATCATCGCCAATGTAACAGCCAATCGCATAGTTTTGAAATTTTATTCGCGTATGTAGGTGGCAAAAAGCCGCCGCTTTTTTGCTTCTAAGGCCAAATAGATCTCCCAGACAGTGATGCGCCCGTCACGGGCCGAGTACTTATGGAATATCTGCTGCCGCCCATCGGGCGTTTGGTCAACGTACCAACCGTCGAGCCCGGCGTTTTTGTAATAGCTGGGATTATCTCGGCCGGCGTACACCACTTGGTGATGGGCTGCACCGATGAAGGCGGGGGCAAACAGCGCCAAATACAGGTCGATGGTGTTGTGTAAGGGGCGACGTCCGGCTTGCTCATAGCGGCGGCAAAGGTACTGCTCGGTGAGATCCATCATGAAGACAACATCTCGCTGCTGGCAAGCGCGAAGCACATCGTCAAAATGTACCGGTCGTCCTCGGTAGGTTAAGCCGTTCAGTCCTGCGCGCGTGAATTGTATCCAGCCGGCAGCCATGCCATCTGTGCGCACCTTGAACGGATGGAGGCCGCACTCTAAGTAGGCCGCCTCGTAAATAGCTAGCGGTATGGAGGCCACCTTTTCAGCCATTTCGCGGGTGCGCTGCACCACTATTACATGCTCGTAAGGGTCGGTGTGACGCCGCAGTTCCTCTTCAAACAGGGCTACCTGATGCGCCTCGCTCAGATGCGCGTAGTCTTCCAAAAATACCGGCGTCATATAGCGCTGCTCTATCTCCTGCAGCATATCGGTGAGCCAGCTGCTGCACGCCCATAACACTGTGCCCACGGCCAGTACAGCGAGCAGCCCTGTCCAACTCCATCCCAGCAGTCGGCGCTCTGCCTGCCGAAGGCCGCGCCACAGCGTCTGAACGGCCCATTTTACAGCGCGAAAAGCGATCCATATCGCCGCCGTCAGCAGTACACTGGCTATCCACCGCACCCACGCGTCTTGCGACAGCAGGTACTGTAGAAAATCCAGCAGGGCTTTCACATCGCTCATGAACGCCGCAAAAATAAGGCTACGGCAGGGCCATAGACTGTGCTCTCCGGTGCAACCTGTACGCTTCTTGCTCAGCAATCCGGCTTTCGGCTCACCGATATCCATCTGCCTGCGCTAACTTTGCCCCAGGCAACAGCACACAGAGGTGCCGGAACATTCCGGTAGCGCAGTGCGTCTTCTGCGTGCTCGGGTAAAAAGGCGGCTATATGGAGAACAGTACCTTTCCCAAGCATTATCGCTACTTACTTCAGGCAGAGGAAGAGGTAGCTGCGCTTCAACAGGCTACCAAGGAGCGCATCGTCAAAGACTGGCTACCGCGCTATACCGGCATGTCTTTGGAGAAGTTTGGGCAGTACATATTGCTGGTCAACTTCGCCAACTACGTCCGCATGTTTGCCGATGCGCACGATGTGCCAGTGTACGGAGCGGATCGACCCATGCAGGCGGCAACGGCGGGCAACATTACCATCATCAACTTTGGCATCGGCAGCCCCAATGCCGGTTTGATTATCGACTTGTTGGAAGCCGTTCAGCCCAAAGCCGTCTTGTTTTTGGGCAAGTGCGGCGGTCTGCGCGCCAAAAACCGCGTGGGCGACCTCATCCTACCCATAGCAGCCATCCGAGGCGAGGGCACCAGTAACGACTACCTCCCTCCGGAAGTGCCCGCCCTGCCCGCCTTCGCCCTTCAAAAAGCCATCTCCACCACCATCCGCGACTACGAGCAGGACTATTGGACAGGGGTGGTATACACCACGAACAAGCGCGTTTGGGAACACCGCGAAGACTTCAAGAAACGCTTGCGCGACCTGCGCTGCCACGCTATCGATATGGAAACCGCTACCATCTTTGTGGCCGCCTTCAAAAACCGCATGCCCGCCGGCGCCCTGCTCCTCATCAGCGACATGCCGCTCCAAGAAGACGGTATCAAAACCGAAATCAGCGACCGCATTGTCACCGCCCAATATGCCCAAATGCACCTCAATATCGGTGTCGACTCGCTCAAACAGTTGATCAACAAGGGCCTGACAGTGAAACACCTGCGCTTCGAGGATTAACCTTTTCGCCTCTCGACGGTTAAAGTGCGCGTCGGCTCCAAGTCGGCTGTAAAAAATCCCGTTTCTTTGCGTTTCGTTTTATCGCAGTAAAATCGAATTTCGAAATATGGTTTTCCGTCGGTTTGCTCTTGGGTCAATGGTGGCATTGCTCCTTCCCTCCGCGACCCTCGTCGCTCAAAATCCCGCGCAATGGTCTTTTTCCACTAAGGAGGTAGGCAATGGGGAGTTCGACCTGATTTTTACCGTGCGCCTCGCCGAGGGCTGGGACACCTACTCGCAGTTTTTAGAAGGCGAAGACGGGCCGGTGCCGACCTCGTTTACTTTTGAAGAAGGCCCTCATTTCGAGCGGAAGGGCGGCGTCAAAGAAAGCGGCAACAAGTCGACCAAATACGATAAGGTATTTGGGATGAACCTCACGAAGTTCTCCGACATCGGCATTTTCACCCAACGCGTGGTGGTCAAAGACTTTTCCAAACCCATCAAGGGATATTTGACCTTCATGGTGTGCAACGATGAAATGTGCCTTCCGCCGCGCGATGTCGACTTCTCCTTCGCATTGACACCGTCGGGCGAAACGCCGCCGAAGACGGGAGAGGCTGGGTCCGCGCCTTCGCAACGGAGCACCGGGTCGGCGCTTCCCACTCCTCAGAACTTAGAGGGAGCACCGCCCTCTCCAGGTCAACCTCCGGCGGAGCCGCGTCAGGAACAGGTCGGAGAGTCTGCCCCTACGGATCCTTACTTTCAAGGTTTTTTTGACTCTAAGCGCGACATCAATCCACAAGAGTACGTCAGTCAATGTGCTGCGGAGGTGGAGGAGAGCGGTTCGGGGTGGTGGGTGTTTATCGCTGGCTTCATAGGCGGCTTGATCGCCCTGTTGACGCCGTGCGTGTTTCCCATGATACCGCTGACGGTGAGCTTCTTCACCAAGCGCTCGCGCGATCGGGCCACGGGTCTTCGAAATGCGCTTTGGTATGGGGCCAGCATCGTCGTCATCTATGTAGGTATCGGCATCTTGCTGACGGCCATTTTTGGGCCTACCATCCTGAACGAGATGAGCACCGACATGTACTTCAACCTGCTCTTCTTTGCGGTGTTCGTCGTCTTTGCGCTCTCCTTTTTTGGCCTTTTTGAGATTACCTTGCCCTCTTCTTGGGTAGATAAGAGCGACCGTATGGCCGACAAGGGCGGGCTGATAGGTATCTTTTTTATGGCGTTCACCTTGGCTTTAGTGTCCTTCTCTTGTACAGGACCCATCGTGGGAACGCTGTTGGTAGAGACGGCGCGGGTGAATTCGGGCGATGCCCTTTTGGGCGTTATTCCATTGCGCCCTTTGATCGGGATGACGGGCTTTGGTCTGGCCTTAGCCTTGCCTTTTGGGCTGTTTGCCATGTTCCCCGGCTGGTTGCAAAGTCTGCCTAAGTCGGGCAACTGGATGGACAACGTGAAGAGCACCTTGGGATTTGTCGAGCTGGCCTTAGCCCTGAAGTTTTTGAGTACGGCCGACATGGTGCGCCATTGGGGCATTCTCAAATTTGAGCTTTTCCTGGCCTTATGGCTGCTCATTGCCTTGGGTCTGGCCTTGTACCAGCTGGGATTGCTGCCTTTCCTCAAGGGCGCTTCGGGGCGACCTGGTATAGGGCGTTGGGCGGTGGCGGCAGCCTCGTTGTGGTTTGCTGGCTACTTGGGCTATGGCCTGCTCAACTATCAATCGCTGGGCCTGCTGAGCGGCATCGCTCCGCCAGTACACTACAACTACTTCCGCCCAATGGAATGCCCTCATCATATCGACTGCTATCACGACTTTGATGAGGCGGTGCGCGTAGCGCAAATGGAAAACAAACCCATCTTCGTAGACTTCACGGGCTACGGCTGCGTGAACTGTCGAAAGATGGAGGAGAACGTTTGGAATGAGAAGGAAATCTTGGCCCTGCTGCGCGACCGTTATGTAGTGGCCTCTCTGTATGTAGATGACCAGGCCCGACTTTTTCCCGACGACCGCCAAAAGTATTTGCTCGACCGCCATACCGGCGAGAAGATCCGAACGGTGGGCGCCAAATGGAGCAGCTTTCAGATCAACAACTTCCAGCGGAACTCCCAACCGTGGTACGTGCTGATGCACCACGATGGGAAAACCCTTCTCAACCCTCCTCGAGGGTATACGCCCGACGTAGAGGAATACCGCAGCTTCTTGGAGTGTGGCTTAGCGGCATTCGCCCAACTGCAAGAACGCCAAAACCGGCCCTCACTGTTGGGAGCTACTGCTCAATAGGCATATCCGTCAGCCGCCTTTGCAGGGCATTGAACAAGGGGCGTTACCTTTGCGCGAGGTGGATCGGCAAACACCACCTCGGAATTCATGCCCTGGTATCGAAAAATTCACTGGCAAATCATCATCGGCCTGGTATTGGGCTTGATTTATGGGATCGCTGCGGCGGCCAACGGCTGGCTCGCCTTTACGCGAAATTGGATTGCTCCCTTTGGCGACATCTTTATCAATGCGCTCAAGCTCGTTGCGGTGCCGTTGGTATTGGGCTCGCTTGTCAGCGGAGTGGCGTCATTGGCCGATGTGCGTAAGCTGGGGCGGATGGGAGGCAAGACGCTGGCACTTTATGTGGCGACCACGGCTGTAGCGATTACTATCGGGTTACTCGTTGCAAACCTCTTGCAGCCAGGCGAATACCTGCCCACCGCTATGCGCGATGAGCTCATGGCTGCATACAGCACCGATTTAGAAGCGAGCCGCCAAACCGCGCAAAAGGTAGAGCAGGGTGGGCCGCTGAAGATCTTGGTCGACATGGTGCCGTCCAACATCCTGAGCGCTGCTGCCGACAATCGCAACATGTTGCAAGTCGTCTTCTTCGCCATTTTCTTCGGCATAGGCCTGTTGCAGGTGCCGGAAAAACGCGCTCGGCCGCTGCTCGATTTCTTTCAAGGGCTTAGCGACGTGAGCATTCGGCTGGTCGATGTGATTATGCTGATGGCGCCCATAGGCGTCTTCGCCCTCATGGCGAACACTATCGCTGCAGTTTCCAAGGGCGATTTGGGGCAACTGGTCGGCCTGCTGAAAGGGCTCTTTGTGTATTGCTCGGCGGTGATAATAGGGCTGTTGCTGCATACCTTAGGCACGTACCAAGTAGTGTTGCGCCTGTTTTCGAAGATGTCTTTTCGCCGTTTTCTTCAAGGCATCGGCAAGGCCCAGCTCGTCGCTTTTTCCACCAGCAGCAGCGGCGCTACCCTGCCGGTGACGATGGAGTGCTGCGAAGAAAAACTGGGCGTTTCAGAAGAGGTCTCGTCTTTTGTCCTGCCCTTAGGCGCGACTATCAACATGGATGGGACCGCCCTTTACCAGGGCGTAGCAACGGTGTTCATCGCCCAAGCGCTCGGCATGAACTTGAGCCTGAGTGATCAGATCAATGTGCTTTTGTTGGCTGTTATGGCTTCTATTGGCACCGCTGCCGTACCGGGGGCGGGCGTGGTAATGCTTATCATCATCTTAGAGAGCATTCACGTTCCGAGCGCAGGCATTGCGCTCATCCTCGGTGTAGACCGCATCCTCGACATGTTGCGCACGGTCACCAACATCACAGGGGATGGGGTGGTTGCTGTCAGCATCGCCGCTTCTGAAGGGCAGCTGCAGCCCCTAGCTACCGCCGAAGCCACCGACGAATCCGCCTAAAAAAGTGACAAAGCCTCCGAGCAGCAAACCCGTCCGGAGGCCTTCTTCCTCGTGGTAGCGCGGGGGAGGCTTGAACTCCCGACCTCATGATTATGAATCATGCGCTCTGACCAGCTGAGCTACCGCGCCCAATTTTGAGCCGCAAAGATAAAGATTTTGCCTCAGCAAAAACAACTGAAAGGCAAAAAACTTCCACGTTCTCCTCGGCTATTCGTAGAGGCTACTTCTTTTTTTCCACAATCGTTTCCACGGCGGCAGATGCGCCAAAGCGCACCCGCAGGCGATAGGTGCCCACCGGCAAGGCGCGCAGGTCGATGCTGTGGCCAGCAGAAGTGAAAGCGACCGAATGCAGCGCCTTACCTCGATGGTCTGTAAGAGCGACTTCCGTGCGGCCTGAGGATAGGCTGTGTACGAACACATGGACAAAACCGCTGTAAATTTGATTAGGGAAAATGCACAACCGAGGCTGCGTCAAAAGAGCAGAAGGCGGCTCCTGACGAGAAAAAGCGCTGTGGATCGCATTTGTTAGCGGTGTAGCGGCAGAAACCACCCTCTCAGGAGGCACGTCTTCGTACTCGCCAGTGATGTCCCAAATAGCGACCCCTCGCAGCTGCTTTACTCGGACGTAGTGCGCCTTGAGCCCGATGGAGCGTTCATCGTCGAAGGAAACGAAAGAAGCGCCGGACCGCTCAACTAAATAAGGCACCTGGGCCGCGTCGTCCCAATGATAGGCATACGTGCCGTTGCGCAGCTGTCGGGCGATCTCGTAGTAGGATGGGGTGGCGCCGCTGCGGGCGAAGCGCTCGCTATCGGGCTTACCGCTGGTGAGGGTGTGCAAGCCGGCCGTTCCACTGGTTAAATAGGAGCGCCCGTAAAAAGCCACTCCGAGGTTAATTTTTGCCGGCGGGACGCCGTTATGAAGCAGTGCCTCGACTGCTTCTGCACAGCTGTAGCCGGGTTGAGTGGCATTGACAGGTGGGAAAAGCGGTGCATTGTGGTTGGAGATGGCGTCCCATTGGCCGTAGAAAGAGTAGGCCATGAGGTTAATGGCATTCACCAAGCGATGCACCTCTGGCCAAGGAATAGCGGCGATGTGCTTAGGAGCGGCCCCACAGGCGATGGTCAGCATGAGGTCGCGCCGCAACTGCTGGCGCAGCCCATCGAGGGCATGGCGCACATCGCGCAGCAGGGCGACAAAGTGCTGAGAGTCGTCTGGACTGCCGTTGCGGCTGAGGTCGCCCGGATACTCCCAGTCGATATCGATGCCGTCTAAATTGTACAAAGCTACGGCGCGCGCGCACGCCTCGGCGAAGCGAGCTCGTTTCGCCGGATCCGCGGCGACCTTTGAGAAGTGTGTCGAATGGGCCCAGCCGCCTATGGATACGGTAAAACGCACCCGGTGGCGGTGTGCGTAGTCGGCAAAGCGCTGCCCGGGCCGGTGATAGGCTGGGTCGCCTAAGCTCGTCGACTCGAGGTATTCCTTAGGCACGTCGGGTCGGAAAGGGCCCAACAGCAGCTCTTTATCGCGCTCCGGCGCAATCAGCGATAGCGACCCATCCGGCTCCACGTTGAGAAAGGCGTAGATGACGATGTCGTACTGCGCGTAAGGTAAGGCTGACGGATGAGCCTGCGGATAGCGCTCGTGAGCGCGCCAGCTCGCGTAGTAACCCGTCACAAAGTGACGAGCGGGTTGGCTATGACCGCAGCCCAAGTGAAGACAACAGCAGCAAAAGATTCCTAAAAGAAATGGACATCGCCTCATGAGTCTGTAGGGTTACGGCGGAGAGGTGCAGCCTACTAGGTGCTTAACGAGGAGGATGGGACGCACAGCGCTGCCTGAGCGCCTCGTATAGGCATATGCCCGCTGCTACGCTAACGTTGTAGGAGTCAAAATCCGTTGCCTGAGGTATGCGCACTACTGCGTCGGCCATGCGCAAGAGCTTCGGCGCTAACCCCGTGCCTTCTGCGCCGAAAAGAAAAGCTGTAGGCTTAGCAAGGTCTACCTCGAACACGAGCGGCGCATCGGGCATGAGGCCAGTGGCTACTACCTGTACGTCGCACTCTTGCAGCCGCTCTATAGCGAAATAGGTGCTGCGCACGCGGCACAGCCGAAGGCGGGCCAGCGCGCCTGCAGATGCTTTCATCGCCTCTTCATTGGCAGGTGCCACGCCCGACTGCGGCACCACTACAGCATATACGCCGGCACACTCCGCTGAACGGCAGATGGCCCCAAAGTTGCGTACGTCTGTAACTCCATCCAAGACGACTAACAGCGGTGGCGACACCTCCGACAATAGGGCCGGTTGCAACTCGTCCCACGACCAATACCGCACTGCCGATAGCCATGCGACTACGCCCTGATGGCTTCCGCGCACCATCCGGTTGAGCCGCTCGCGCGGCACCACTTGCAGCGGAATGCCCAGCGCGCGCGTAAGGTGCCGTATCTCTCGCTCCACTTCGCCCCGCAGTCCCTCCTGAAAAAAGACCTTCTCGATGGCCTGTCCGGCTCTGAGGGCCTCCACCACCGGATGGTGTCCGTAAATCAGCTGCGACATGGGTTAGACAAATGCTCCTGCAGAAATCGGATAGGCAAAGGTAGGACGCCACCCTTCTCTTATCCAGGTTAGGCGAACTTTTCACGCAGAAAGCGGGCAGTATGGCTTTGCTCGACAGAGAGGAGCTGTTCGGGTGGTCCCTCAAAGAGCAAGTAACCGCCCTTGTCGCCGCCTTCAGGGCCTAAGTCGATAACCCAATCGGCGCACTTGATGACTTCCAAGCTGTGCTCCACGACCAACACCGTATGGCCGCGCTGGACCAGCGCTTCTATGGCCCGGAGCAGCTTCCAGATGTCGTGAAAGTGCAGGCCCGTCGTGGGCTCGTCGAAAATGAAAAAGGTGTGGCTGTTGCTGGCTGCCTGATTACCGATGAGGAAATAGGCCAGCTTGACGCGCTGTGCCTCGCCGCCAGAGAGGGTGCTGCTGGACTGGCCCAGCTGAACATAACCCAACCCTACGTCGCTAAGCGGTTGGAGCCGCTCCTGGATCTCGCGGTGTCCTTTAAAGAAAACCAAGGCTTCGTCAACGGTCATCCTCAACACGTCGTAAATATTCTTGCCTCGGTACTCGACTTCGAGGACGTCGGCTTGGAAGCGGCGTCCCCGACAGGCTTCGCATTCCAAATGGACGTCGGCGAGAAACTGCATCTCTACGACCTGCTCGCCCTCGCCCTTGCACACTTCGCAGCGTCCGCCCTCTACGTTGAAACTAAAGTGACGCGCCTGGTATCCGCGCAGCTTGCTCAGCGGCTGTGCGGCAAAGAGGTCTCGAATGAAATCGTAGGCCTTCACATACGTCACGGGATTGGAGCGGCTGCTCTTGCCGATGGGAGTTTGATTGACCAGCTCCACCCGGCTAATTTGGCGCACAGGCCCTTCGAGACCCTCGTGCGACCCAGGTGCGATGGGGGGCGCGTCGGGCAAGTGCTGCAGCAGCGCAGGGTAGAGGATGTCGCGCACTAAGGTGGTCTTGCCGGAGCCGCTGACGCCGCTAGCTACCGTAAAGCAGCCCAACGGTATGCGGACATCGATGCCCTTGAGGTTGTGCTGCCGAGCGCCTCGGATGCAGAGGAACTCGGAAGGCGTGCGGCGCTTTTCTGGAATAGGGATGCGGCGCTCTCCTCGCAAGTATTGGGCGGTCAGGCTGTGCGGGAGCGCCTTGTCCAAATCGGCATAAGGGCCAGCAAAGACGACTTCTCCACCGTGTATGCCGGCTTCTGGGCCCATGTCGATCCAATAGTCCGCATTGCGGATGACCTCCTCTTCGTGTTCGACGACGACGACGGTGTTGCCCAAGTCGCGCAGGCGCTTGAGCGTTTGCACTAAGCGAGCGGTGTCGCGCGGATGAAGCCCTACCGAGGGCTCGTCGAGCAAATAAAGAGAAGCGACCAAGTTGCTGCCTAAGGTGCGCGTCAGGTGAATGCGCTGGGTTTCTCCACCGCTGAGCGTGTTTGACACGCGGTCGAGCGTCAAGTAGCCCAGTCCCAAGTCCACCATAGTGCGCAGGCGACTGATTATCTCGGCGAGCAAGCGCCGGGCTACGCGCTCCTCGTGATCGCTCCACCGCATCTGTTCGAAAAAAGCCAACAGCTCTTCGATCGGCATCTGCGACAGTTCGGCGATGTTTTTTTCGCCGATGCGCACGCACAAGGCCTCCCAACGCAGGCGTTGCCCTTCGCACGTGCTGCAAATGGTGCGACCGCGGTAGCGGGCCAACATGACGCGGTTTTGAATCTTGTAGGTCTTGCTTTCCAACTCCTCGAAAAAGCCGCGGATACCTGGGAAATACTCGTTTCCGTTCCAGAGCAGCCGCTGCTGCTCTTTGGTCAGCTTTTCGTAAGGCGTATGCACCGGAAAGTCGAAGCGGTGCGCTAAGCGTAAAAACTCCGCTTGCCATTCGCCGAACTTCTCGCCCTTCCACGGCGCAACGGCTCCTTCGTAGACGGATTTACGCTTGTCTGGGATGACTTTGTCGGGGTCAATGCCCAACACGCGTCCATAACCTTCACAGGTGGGGCATGCTCCGTAGGGGTTGTTGTAGTTGAATAGCTGCGGCGTGATCTCGGGAAAGGTAAGGCCGTCGGCTTCCATGCGCGTACTAAAAGGATACAGTTGGACGCCTCCTTCCTCAGCAGCGTATACGGCGATTTGGCACTCTCCTTCCCCTTCCTGTAAGGCCGTATGCACCGAGTCGGCAAAGCGCATCCACGTGTTGTCGTCCTCTTCGGCAATACGGCGCGCAAAGCGGTCTACAACCAGCTGAAGAGGTGCTTCCGCTGGAAACTCACCCGCCAAGAGGTCTTCGATGCGCTCGATGCGCTCCTGAAGGTAAACGCGCGTATAGCCTTTTTGCAACAACGACGACAGCACCTGAGGTGTCGGACGCCCGTGTCGGTGTACCGGCGCCAACAATAGGCCACGCGTTCCGTCCGGCAGGCGCTTCACAAAGTCTACCACGTCGCTAACCTCGTGCCGCTGCACGACCTGTCCGCTCTTAGGTGAATAGTATTTGCCTACGCGCGCAAACAGCAGCCGCAAAAAATCGTACAGCTCCGTCATACTGCCCACCGTAGAGCGCGCGTTGCCGCCAGTGACGCGCTGCTCAATAGCAATGGCCGGGCAAATTCCCCGAATATAGTCCACATCGGGCTTCTTCATTCGGCCCAAAAATTGGCGCGCATAGCTGGATAAGCTCTCTACGTAGCGGCGTTGCCCTTCGGCGTAGAGGGTATCTATGGTGAGGCTCGACTTGCCTGAACCAGAGACCCCGGTCACCACCACCAGCGTGTTTTTGGGGATCTCTACGCTCACATTTTTTAGGTTGTTCACACGAGCACCTCGAATGAGGATGCGCTTCGAGTCGACAATGTCGGGCGTGAACCGCTCCTGGGCGTCTGTCATCTGCGCACGTTCGTCTGTCATGGGGCAAAGTTGACCAATTGCACCGACTTCGAGAGATGCCTAAAATCGATCGATGGCATTCTATGGCGCCAATCGAGAAAAGGCATTCCACCAAATTTTTTCCGCGTTAGACCGCGAAAATTCCCCACTTGGGAAAAATGACACGAAGCACTAAACGAGAGCATCCTACTTTTGTTTGAGTGTTCTGGAACAAACTTTGATATCTCTATACATCGAAAGTGCTGCATTCTTCGTTTTGGTGTCATTCCATTGGATTATGAGAAACGTTCACTTGTTTCTATTGACCGTTTTATTCCTCAGCGCACTAATGCTTGTTCTGTCTGCCTGCTATTACGACAACGAGGAAGACCTCTATGGCGACAGCCCTACCCAATGCGATACGGCGGGTGTGCGCTACAGTGTGGAGGTGAAAAGTATTTTCGACGCCAACTGTGCGGCCTGCCATGTTCCCGGCAATTCACAGTATTCGGGTATTCCGCTGCAGACCCACGCGCAGTTGGAGGGCATGGCTAAAAACGGCAAGCTGGTCAACCGCATCAACAACAGTGCGAGTCCTATGCCGCCCAGTGGGTTGATGCCGCTCTGCGACCGAGCCCGCATCGAGGCCTGGGTGCGCGCCGGTGCGCCAAACAATTAACTTTTTAAAACCAAAGCGGACCATGAAAAAGCGCCTGATCCTTATCACCTTGTTGCTGATGGCTGTGGCTGGAGCGGTAGGGTTGTATTTCTACTTTCAAAAAATGCCCAGCATGGCTTATCAAAAAGCCGAGTTGACCATCTCTGCAGAGGAGCTGTACCGAGCTTTTGAGACCGATGAGCCGGCTGCCAATGCGCGGTACTTAGGAAAAATCTTAGCGGTCAACGGTCGGGTGCGCGAGGTGAATACGCTTCCCGACGGCACGGTAAAGGTAATTTTAGATACGGGCCGCGACTTTGGCGTATTGTGCGAATTCGACCCCAACACTCGGCACGCGCGCACAGCGTTTAGCCCAGGAGAACCCCTAACGCTAAAGGGAGAATGCGCGGGCCTGAACTTCGACGTCTTGCTGGCTCGGTGTGCTGTGGTAGAATAAACCCGATGCTTTCTCCTAAAAATACTCCCTGACGGCACTGCGCTGCAGGAATCCTTATCTATGTCCTAAACGTCTTGCACTATGGCAAACAAAATCTGCTGTTTGTGGGTCGCCCTCGGTCTTTTGGCCACGGTGGGAAACGCCCAAAAATTCATGACGCGCGATGCGCGCATCTCCTTTCTCTCTGAAGCACCGCTCGAGAAAATAGAAGCCATCAACAAGAGTGGCTCTGCTGTGCTCGATGCGGCTACTGGCCGAATGGAGTGGAAAGTGCTCATCAAAAACTTCATTTTTGAAAAGAAGCTGATGCAGGAGCACTTCAATGAAAACTATATGGAGTCCGACAAATTCCCCAATGCTACGTTTAAGGGCGAGATTGTGGGCATGAAAGAGCTGGATCTCACCAAGGACGGCAGCCACGACGTGCTCGCCAAGGGAAAGATGACCATCCATGGCGTGGAGCGCGACATAGAGGTGCCGGGAAAGATCACCGTCTCGGGTAGTAAGTTGAACGTAAAGGCCAACTTTAAGGTGGCCTGCGCCGATTACAACATCAGCATTCCCAGTGTGGTGCGCGATAACATCGCCAAAGAAATCGCCGTCTTTGTGGAGGCTCAGCTTGCGCCGCTGACGCGCTGATGTTTTTGCGCCGCGCTTGCACAAACCCGAGGTGCCTGGCTATAGAACATACTCGAGCGGCCGCTTTGCTACGGCCAACTCTTTAGTCCGTCCGCAGGATCTTCTCCATGGGCCACCCTTTGGCCAATTCGTCTACGAGCTTGTCCAAGTAGCGGACTTTTTGAACCAGCGGGTCGGCGATCGCCTCTACGCGGTATCCGCAGATGACCCCGGTGATGCGATGCGCCTGAGGAGGCAGCTGTGCGCATTCGAAAAAAGTCTCAAAAGTGACTTTTTCCGCTAGGAGCTGCTCCAACTGTGCCTCGTCGAACCCCGTCAGCCAGCGGATTACCTGATGGAGTTCTGCTCTGGTGCGGCCTTTCTTTTCCACTTTTGCTACATAGTGCGGATAAACTGAAGCGAAAGACATCTGGGCGATGCGCTCTCGGTGCTTGGCTGTAATTTCCATACGCTTTGGGCTGTTCTACTCAAACAATCCGTAGTAGAGGCGGAGCAACGCGTCTTTTTCCTTTTCGCGCACTTCGTTGAGCAAGCCGGTGAGTTCTTCGGCTTCCGCTGTGCGGTTGCCCTCTCGATAGAAGTTGCGCAGCTCGTAGAGGGTTCGAGTGGAGGAGAAGCGGCGCCACGGGCTGGCGTTCTCCGTAATGGCAATGGCGTAGCACAGCTCGACGGCTGACTGGATGAGAGCGGCATCGTCCAGCTGGGTGAGGTAGGCGGCATAGTTCTCAAAGAAGTCGAACGTCGCACTATTGTCGACGCGGCGGGCCATTTGTTGGAACCAGGTGGCGTAGGATTTGTCCGGATACCGAGCATATAGCTCGGCAAGGGCAGTGGCGATGTTGTCGTCTTCTTCGTTCTGAAGTGTTTTTGCCGCTTGCAAAGCGCTTGCAGTGTCTAACTGCGCTAAGGCTCGCAGCGCTGCCGACACCAAGCTATACGGTGCGTCAGACGAGAGCATCTTTTCAAAGATAGGCCTGTATTGCGGCTCGCCTAAGTTGCTCAGCAGTTCAACTGCTTTTGTGCGCACGTTGTAATCGGGGTCGTTTTCCGCCATATGGGCGACGGCTGCGGCGATATCGGGATCTTCCATGTCGGACCGAGCCAGCCCCACCATGCGCAATACCCAGTGGCGGTCGTGAAGCGCTTCCTGGAAGACGCTTCGATGCAGAGAGTGTTCTTCGGAGTTCTGCAGTCCCTGCAAGGCCTCTAAGCGGTCTTTCCACAGCGGTGCGTGGCGGTACATAAAGGCCCATTCTTCGGGCGTATGTCGGTCTTCTTTTTCGGCCAAAAGCCCCTTTTCAGCGTCTACGTTGATGAGAGCAGGGGCTTCGGGTAGGCCGAAGGTAAATGTCTGGGTGTGCTGGTTGAGGCGCACCGCGTGGCGCGTAGCGCGGCCGCTGCGGTCGTAGATGTCTATTTGTATGGGTAAATCGAAGACGTAGGGCACTCCGTTTTTCGGCTCCTGTGTTTGGGCGATAGAAACAGAGGCTTGGCGCGCCGTCTCGTCCCACTGATAGGAAATGTCCAACTTGGGATGCCCAGCACTGAAGAACCACTGGTTGAAGAAGTAGTTGAGGTCCTGTCCAGTGACCTCTTCAAAGGCGAGGCGCAGCTCGTGCGCCTCCACGTCGGAATAGGCGTTTTTAGAGAGGTAGTAGTTCAGCGCAGTAAAGAACGCCTCGTCGCCCACCAGTTGGCGCAGCATGTGCAACACGGCACCGCCTTTGTTGTACGAATGCGCATCGAACATGTCCTCGCGGTTCTCGTAGCCGAAGTGGATAAGCGGATGCCCTCCGTCCTGGGCCGAGCTGAAGTACCCTTGTTGTTCGTTGAATAGGTGGAAGTCAGCTTCTTCGCGCCCATATTTGTGTTCAAACCACAGGTATTCAGCGTAATTCGCAAAACCTTCGTTGAGCGTCAGGTTGGCCCAGCTTTCCAGCGTGACTAAATCGCCGAACCAGTGGTGGAACATTTCGTGTGCCACGATGCGTTCGTTTTCCTTGTGCTGGCTCAGCAGCGCGCGCGGCATTTTCTGGACGAAGTCCGCGAAAACTACTGCTGTAGTATTCTCCATAGCCCCGCTGACGAACTCGCGGACCACCACCTGAGCGTATTTGGGCCAAGGATAGGGGTAGTTGAGCTTTTGGCTGAAGAACTCCAGCATTTCAGTAGTATATGGGAAGATGTCGCGCGCGTAGGGTTCGTATTTGGGCTCGACATAGTACTCCACCGGAATGTTGCGCCAGCGGTCCTTGACCACGGCATACTCGCCGACGGCAATCATAAACAGGTAGGGGGCATGCGGCTTGTCCATAACCCAGTGGTCGGTGCGCGTACCGTCTGGGTTCACCTTAGAAGCTTTCAACACGCCGTTTGACAGGGTCTTGTAGCGCTTGTCCACTGTCAGGAGCATTTCCTGGGTGCAGCGCTGGTTAGGCTTGTCTATGGTGGGAAACCAGAAGGAGTTGCTCTCCGTCTCGCCCTGCGTCCAGATCTGGCGGGGTTTCTCTGGGTCGCTGCCGTCGGCATTAATGAAATATAGGCCTTTGCCTGAAGTGATGGCGGCACTGCCGCCGAAGGACTCGCGCTCTTCGGGCTTTGCGGTGTAGTGGATGACCACAACAAAGGTGTCTTTTCGCCCAAAAGTTTGGCCTAAGGAAATGCTTATTTGCTCGTTGTCGTAAGTGTAGCGCAGCGTATCTTTTCTTCCACCCAGGCCGACGTAGTGGATGTCGAAGTTTTTCGCATCCAGCACCAGGCGGTCGGTAGCGTAGAACCAGGGGCGCAAAGTGAGGGAGGCTTTGCCATGGACGCGGCGCTTTTCCCAGTCGAACGACAGATCCAGGCGCGTGTGGATCAGTTCGTGGGTCTTCGGGTGCGAGGGGTTGTAACGCGGTAAGGTGTCGGCTAGGGCGGTACCGCTTTCCTCGGCCTCTTCCTCTGAGGACATGGGCCACTCCTCGTTTTCCTCTTGGTCGCTTGTGTCGACCATCTCGTCCGCTTCAGCGCCGATGAGGGGCTTTTCTAAGGTATCCCAATGGACAGGGGGAGCGGGCTTGACCGGGGCAGATGCAGTGCGCTCAGCAGTTTTGGGCGTGCATGCCAAAATGAGGGCCAAAATGACCAGTGGTATCCACGCAAAAGAGGGTTTGCTCATATATGATGCTTTTGAAAATGAAAGAAGCTAAGGAACGGAAGGGGGTAGGGGAGAAGTATTTGGGCCGAAAGCAGCGGGCACAGTTATTGACTTTGTACCAAATCGAGCTGGAGAAGACCTTTTAGACGGGCGTGCAGTTCGGTGTTGTCGTATACTCCGCCAAACCGTTCAGCACCTGGCCCATAGGCAAAAACCGGCACCATGGAAGCCGTGTGATAGAGGGTGGCGAATTTGATTTTCAAGTCTTTCCGGTCAGCGCCGCGCAACAGCGCCACCCCTCCCGTTTCGTGGTCGGCTGTAACGATGACCAAGGTTTGGCCATCCTGTTCAGCGAAGCGGAGCGCTTCACCTACCGCTTGGTCAAAGTCCAACATTTCCTGCACGGCATACTGATCGTTGTTTTTGTGGCAAGCCCAGTCGATTTGAGAGCCCTCGATCATGATGAAAAACCCCTTTGGGCTCCGCTGCTTTAAGAAAGGCAAGGCCATGCGGGCAGCCAAGGGCAAGTAATCGCGACCTTCGCTAAATTTATCGGGCTCTTTGTCGGCAGAAAACCAGGCAAAGGGCCGACTCGGATGGGCGGAGCAGTGCTGAAGAGGCGTTTGCTGGAAAGTATAGACGTCGAACCCCTTAGCCTGCATTTCGCGGCATAAGTTGCGGCCATCGCTGCGCTGGGTGAAGTAGTGCAAGCCGCCGCCCACCATGAAGTCTAAGCGGGTCTGCAAGAAGAAGGGCGCAATAGCCTCCATTTCGGAGCGCTGGCCGACATGCGCGATGAACGCAGCGGGCGTGGCGTGCGTGATACTAGAGGTAGCAATTAGGCCCGTAGCCATGCCGGCCGCTGCGGCCTCTTCTAAGATGGTTCGGCAGGGCTCCTTGCGCGCATTCATACCAATGGCGCCGTTATACGTCTTGCATCCGCAGGAAAAAGCCGTGGCGCCCGCTGCCGAGTCGGTGATCAGGTGCTTGGCCGAGTGGGTTTTTATGAGCCCAGTGATGGGAAAACGCTCTAAGTGAAGCGGTTTTTGACTGGAGTAGATGGCAGCAGTGATCTGCGCTATGCCCATGCCGTCTCCTATCAACAACACGACATTGCGCGGCCTATCTGCTGAGGGCGCAGTAGGAGCGGCAGATTCGCTTACCCCTCCAGTCGGTTGGACCCACCGACTGCCTTGGAAGGCTAAAGCCAGCGCCGAAAAGAAGAAGAGATATTTCATGAGCCAAATGTACGGTGCCGTTGCATTTTGATGTTATGGGGCGAGTTCTCGGCGCAGTTCTGTCAGTCCGCGCTGCACCTCCGGGTCGTTGATGGCCATGAGAATATCCTGCTTTTCGCGCTTGCTCAGGTGAAAGCTCAGCGAAGCTTCATCCTCCTTCTTTTGTGGCCGATACACAAGGCGGATGACCCTAAGCCGCTCCGGGCCGAGCAGGTCGCGCAGGAGGGCCAACGCGTTGTCTTGCTCGAAATCTTGCATGGCAGTCAGCCCGGTTATAGCGCTGAAAGGAGACAGCAAGTTTTCGATGATGCCTTTATAGGTGCTCGCTTGGATAGGGCGGCGCTTTTCCCAGCAGCGCACTTGCAATAGGACAACGCCGCTGGTATTCTCCTCGATCCAGGGGAGCAGCGCATGAACGAAGCGCACAGCGGTGGTGATGCCGTAGTTGTCGCGGAAGCCGGCATCCATGACTTCCACGGGCGGATCGGTGGGTAGCCAAACGGGCGGCAAGATGAAGGGGTAGGAGCAATTCATGCGCAGCGCAGAGGTAAACGCCAAGCTGTCGGCCTGTTGAGCGGCAAACAAGCGCCGAAAATCGACGGCATCTACTTCCGGCTGCGTCGGCGCAGTAGGGCCGGGTGGGCGCATCAAGTAAGAGACACCCTGTGCGCTGATGAGCAGCCGTCGGTTGTCGTTGAGAATGAACGGCGATACGATCATCATGGGAATGCGCCCTTCTGCTTCGGGTTGCCGATAGTCGGCCAAGCGCCGCTGGAGGCGCCCCTGACAGTTTTCGTTGAGCTGGTATTCCAGCAAGTAGCCGCGGTCTTTGCGGTAGGTGAAGCTGCCCGATTGGAATTTTCGGAAGGGGAAAAACAAGTCGTTGGTCAAGATGGCGAAGCTGACGGCATTCAGCAGGTCGGAGCCGATGTGGGCTACGTTTTCGGAGTGGTTGTAGTTGACCGGCTCGCCCAACTGTTGGCGCCAGTATAGTTCGCGCCAGTAGGCTGCGCCCAAGATGCCGCCCGAAGCCCCGCTTATCAGCACCGTGTGGCGCATCAGTTGGCCGCGAGTGGCTAAGTCGGCCTGTTGCAGCGCGTGCATCGTCCACACGGCAGAGCGCATGCCGCCTCCGCTTACGCACACCAACACGAGCTTAGGCCGTTTATCGCTTGGCCCGCGGTTGCGCGCTGCCCAGCGATTTAAGATGCGGCGCGCGTGGGCCAGGTCGCTCGCTATCACTTTCGGCGCACAGAGGCTGTCCAAGTGCTCGTGAGTGTAGGGCGCTCGATGTTCCGGGCGGTAATCCAAACCGTAGGCTCGATTGCGGTAGTAAAACAGCCCCCACCCTGTCACCGTATTGACTAGAAACATGAGTACCAAAAACACCAGCACAGCCCACCTCCGAAACCAATACACGATGGCACCGAAGAGAGCCATAAACATGCTGGCCAACAAAAAGATAGTGGCCCCAGCGGGGATGCGTGCCCAGGGCTGCTCCATAAATAAACTTAAAAACATGATGACCACCAGCGCTATCAGCTGTACTAATACAGCATTGAGGTGGTTTTGCTGAAAGACGCGCGCCAGCAAACGCCGGTCGTAGTGCGCTACGCTGCGCACTAAGCGCAGTCGGAAGCGCTCGCTCAGGTACGTATCTACTCGCCACCGAGTGATACCGCTTCGAATCTCGTTCAAAGTAGGTACATGTGCTCCCGGCACTAACAGGCGGCTGCCCGGCTTGGGCGTCAAATGCCCTGCCTTTAAAATGGAAGCCAAATCCTTATTGGTAAAATGCAAATACACCGCCAAACTGCCCACCATCAAGCCCATACCAATCAGGAGCCCGGCTATATTGCGCAGTACCTCACCCAAATTGGCTAACTCGTAATACACCTGAAAGCTTATCGAGGTACTTACGTAGATGACCAAAAACAGCAAGGGAAAGACGCTGTTGTTTATCGAAAAAAGCGTGAAAGGCGCTCTCAATGTCGCCAAGAAGGGAAATCGATGGGAGCAGAGCAAATAGGTCGTCAAGTTCCAAATGAGGAAAAAAGCGCCGCAACCCGCCCCGACGAGCAGAAAACTCCAAAAATCTACCCTTCCCAAGTATTCGGGCATCAGCAACAGATAATATACCCCGAAAAAACGCCCAATATACCCCGTTAATAAGAGAGTAAGCAAGATCCACAGTGCCACTAACAACAGGTGATTGCGCAAGTGCAGCACAATCAGCTGGAAAGGAAAAGAGTAAAACAGCAAGGTGCGGTAGCGGCGCATGTAGGTGAAGCCTTTCAAGCGGTATGAGGTAACAAAGATAGCAGCGCTGTTACCGCACCGCGCCTCCATACAGAAAAGCAGAGCAAGCCGTAGCCCCGCTCTGCTCGGTACTTAGAGATCAATTCTGAGCCGCACCAACCTCAGCGGTTGCACTCAAGGCGCTGTACTTAGTGGTGAGGAGACCAGCCCTACCCCCCAGCGGACTGGCCCCTCGCCCACGAGCTCAGGGCCACATTTGGCCCCAAGTCTTCTTGTCCTTTGATGCCTTATCTGGGATATATATAGCCGCTTTCTAAAATTTTGGCGCCGTTCACCGGCAAATATCGACAAATCAACTATTGTGCCAGCTTGCGCTTTTCGTGTCGGCGTTTTTGCCTAAGCTAATGACATTTTACCTTTTTAAGGTAGAAACGACCGCCATTTTGTCATTGAGGCGACCCGTGGCACGCCCTTTGGAAAAAAATAGCGCTTAAAATGACAAACTAAGTCCTATGCAAAAGGGTACGATTTCTGTCCAAACGGAAAACATCTTTCCCATCATCAAGAAGTTTCTTTATTCCGACCACGAGATCTTTTTGCGCGAGCTCGTCTCGAATGCTGTAGACGCCACGACCAAGCTGCAAGTGCTCGCCCAGCGCGGCGAATTGGGCGCAGAAATAGGCGATACCACCATCCAAGTCATCGTGGAGCCAGAACAAAAGCGCCTCATCGTGCGCGACCGCGGCATCGGCATGACAGAGGAAGAGGTAAACCGCTACCTCAATCAGATCGCTTTTAGCAGCGCTGCCGACTTCTTAGCTAAATACAAGGATAGCCCTATCATCGGGCACTTTGGCTTGGGCTTCTATTCGGCCTTTATGGTGGCCGAAAAAGTAGAGGTGCTCACCAAGTCGTATCGCCCTAAAGCGCCGGCGGTGCGCTGGGTGTGCGAAGGCTCGCCCGAATTTACCTTAGAACCGGCTGAAAAGGCAGACCGAGGCACCGATGTCATCCTGTACATCGATGAAGAGAACAAGGATTTTCTCGACCGCTTCCGCATTGAGGAAATTCTGCTGAAGTATTGCCGCTTCTTACCGGTGCCCATTCAGTTCGGCACCCGCACTGAATACAAAAAGGTGGGAGAAGGCGACTCGGCCAAGGAAGAGAAGTACGAGGTGCCCAACATTATCAACGAGACACACCCCATCTGGAAAAAGGCGCCTACTGATTTAAAAGAAGAGGATTATTTGCGCTTTTACCGCCTCTTGTATCCCTCGGCCGAAGAGCCGATGTTCTGGATACACCTCAACATCGATTATCCTTTCCACCTTACAGGTGTATTGTATTTTCCTAAGCTGGGCAACGCCATCGAGGTATCGCGCAACAAGATCCTCCTTTATTGCAATCAGGTGTTTGTCACCGACGATGTGCGCGAGATCGTACCGGAGTGGCTTCAACTCTTGCACGGCGTCATCGACTCGCCCGACATCCCGCTGAACGTGTCGCGCTCTTTCCTGCAAAGCGATGCTAATGTCAAGAAAATCAGCGAGTACATCGCCCGAAAAGTAGCCGATAAGCTGCACGAGCTCTTCAAAAGCGATCGAACGGCCTTTGAGGCCAAATGGCGCGACGTAGGTCTCTTTGTCAAGTACGGCATGATAGCCGACGCTAAATTCCAAGAGCGCGCCCTCCATTTTGCGTTAGTGCAAAACGTCGAGAACAAGTTTTACACCCTGTCGGAGTATAAAGACAAGGTAAGAGCCAACCAAACCGACAAGCACGGCAAAGCGGTCTTCATCTACACACACGACCCCGAGGCCCACGATGCGCTTGTCAAAGCTGCTCAACAACGCGCCTACGACGTGCTGCGCATGGATACTGTGTTAGACAGCCACTGGATGCAACATTTGGAGCACCGCAGTGCCCTGGACATCGCTTTTGCGCGGATCGACTCGAACACCTTAGATCAAATCGTTTCGAAGGAAGAAACTATCGCTTCGGTATTGAACGACGAAGAAGTGTCGCGCGTAAAAGCCGCTTTCGAAAAAGCCGTCAGCCCTGACCTGCACGTCACAGTAGAGTGCAAACCGCTGTCGCCCGACGATGCCCCCGTCGCCATCACTCGTCCGGAGTTTTTGCGCCGCATGAAAGAGATGCAAGCCTTACACGGCGTGAGTGGCGACTCTTTTTTAGATGCCCACACGGTGGTGGTTAACACCAATCACCCGCTCATTGTTTCCCGTTTGGCGCGCACCGACGATGCGGAGGCGCGCAACGAGTTGGCCCAGTATCTGTACCATATCGCCCAACTGCAACAGGGCATGTTGCGCGGAGAAGCGCTCACTCGCTTTGTAGAGAAGACGCTGCAACACCTATAATTTAATTTTTTTGCTGCCAGTGCAACCCAAGGCTCCGCTGCCGATCTAATTAGGTGCAACCGGTTGTTTCACACCCTTTTGATGTTTTAAAACAAGCACTGTTATGGCAAAAACACTGAAGTTTCTGCTTCCTACAGCCTGGATGATGGCTGTCCTTTTCTTTGCCTGCACGAAGGCAGATGAGCTGCTCAGCTTAGAGGATGCCACCGACGAGGCCCTTTACGCCGTTCAAGAGCGCGGAGGGTTAGGCAGCTACGGCTGCTATGAGTTGGTTTTTCCTGTGACCATCCAGCTTCCCAATGGAACGACTGCGGAGGTCAACTCTTACGAGGAAATCGCCCAACAACTGCGGGCATATTTTGAGGCCAACGGCCGGCCAAAGCGCGGGCGCGGCGCGCGTCCTCATTTCAGCTTCGTCTTCCCCATATCGGTGGTGAATTCGAATGGCGAAGTGATCACCGTGGAGTCCGACGAACAATTGCGCCAGCTGCGCGCTGCATGCCCGGGCACCTTCGACAAGCGCGGACCTAAGGGACACGGCCATCACGGCGTAGCCTGTTTTGAGTTCGTCTTCCCCATCACCATCGCCTTCCCCGACGGCACAACGGCTCAGGCCGACAGCAAACGCGCGATGCGACAACTCATCCACACCTGGAAGCGCAATAACCCGACCTCTACGGAACGCCCCACCTTAGTGTTTCCGCTTCAGGTGAAAATGCGCTCTACGGGAGAGGTGATTACCGTAAACGATGCCGACGAACTAGCCGCCCTAAAGGCGGGATGCCAATAACCGGTGGCATCCTAACACTACAGGGGTGAGCGCTTCTCTAAGCCTCACCCCTGTATGTTTTCAAGAGAACCCGCTTCAAAGTACTAATATCGATAGTACTCCGGTTTGTAAGGCCCTTCGATCTTCACTCCTATGTATTCGGCTTGTTCAGGGGTCAGCGTGTCTAATTCCACGCCCAATTGGGCTAGATGAAGGCGCGCCACTTTTTCATCCAGATGTTTGGGCAAGACGTATACCTTATTTTCGTAGCGGTCGCCGTTCTGCCACAATTCAATTTGGGCCAACACCTGGTTAGTAAACGAGTTAGACATGACAAACGAGGGGTGCCCCATAGCACAGCCGAGATTAACTAGCCGCCCCTCTGCCAGCACAATGATCTCCTTGCCGTCGATGTTGTACAAGTCCACCTGCGGTTTTATGGTAGTTCGCGTGTGGCCGTAGTTTTTGTTGAGCCAGGCCATGTCGATTTCGTTGTCGAAGTGGCCGATATTGCAGACGATGGTCTTGTCCTTCATGAGGCGGAAATGCTCTTCGCGCACGATGTCGCGGTTGCCGGTCGCCGTTACCACGATGTTGGCGCGCGGCACGGCATCGATCATGCGGCGCACTTCGTAGCCGTCCATGGCGGCCTGCAGCGCACAGATTGGGTCGATTTCGGTGACGATCACTCGGGCACCCGCCCCGCGCAGCGAGGCTGCCGAGCCTTTGCCCACGTCGCCATATCCGGCCACCACCGCTACTTTGCCGGCGATCATGATGTCGGTGGCGCGGCGGATGGCATCCACTAAGCTTTCCTTACAGCCGTACTTGTTGTCGAACTTGGACTTGGTAACCGAGTCGTTGACGTTGATGGCCGGCACCGGCAGGGTTCCCTTGGCCATGCGCTCGTAGAGGCGGTGTACCCCCGTGGTCGTCTCCTCAGAAATGCCGCGAATACCCGGCACCAGCTCCGGATGGTGGTCGAGCACCATATTCGTCAGGTCGCCGCCATCGTCCAAGATCATGTTGAGCGGTTTGCCATCGGTAAAGGCATGGAGGGTTTGCTCGATGCACCAGTCGTATTCTTCTAAGTTCATGCCTTTCCAAGCATAAACGGGAATGCCCGCAGCGGCAATCGCCGCCGCAGCGTGGTCTTGAGTGGAAAAGATGTTGCACGATGACCAAGCCACTTCGGCGCCTAATTCTACGAGCGTCTCGATGAGCACCGCCGTCTGAATGGTCATGTGCAGGCAACCAGCGATACGGGCGCCTTTGAGCGGCTTTTGCGGACCGTATTCCGCGCGCAGCGCCATTAAGCCGGGCATTTCAGCCTCGGCAAGTCGGATCTCTTTGCGGCCCCATTCCGCCAAAGAAATATCTTTTACTTTGTAAGGAGGACGGTTAGACATAGCGCTGAAAATTGAAAATGACAGCAGCCCAACCCTATCGAGCAGGACCACCTTCGCCTTGCGTAACAATACATTCTTTGGAAAGGTTGGCTTTCCTAGGCGCGGCAAAGGTAAAACATTCGGGAGTACCTCGGCGATGAAAAAAGGCGGAATGGCGCATTAAAGACAAACGGCGGCTTTTAAGCGCATCTTTCCGCAAAAGCCGCGTTCGATGCTTCAAGCTTTGGCGTTCACTGAGGCATTCCCAAGTCGATCCAGCGCCGAATTTTGAGGACGCTGCAGCTGGGCAAAGGATTGCCTCCCTTGGGCATAGGTGAATAGCCGGGCTCCCGCGCTACGCTGCCGTAGAGCCGTCCGCTCTGGGCCGAGGCCCTCACCTCCGCATAGGTGGTGAGCGAAAGCCCCCCTTGAGGCACAGGACCACTGTGACACCCTTTACAGTAGGTGTCGATAAGCGGCTGTACGAATCCGCTGTAAGTGACCGCCGCAGTATCGCAAGGGCCGCCATCGCAAGTGTTGTTCTTCGCCCCTTGGGCTATCCATTTCCGCAGGAGGTCTTGTTGGTCGGAACTCAAGGGAGCCGCAGGCACAGGCGGCATTCGCTTGTCTGGACGAGTATCTACGATCACTTTGTACAGCTTGCTGTCGTCAGGATTGCCGGGCTTCACCTTGCCGGTGCTCATCACCGCCGAGTAGTTGGTCATCACCACGCCATCGGCTCGCGTGATGTCGTCGTGGCAACCCGACCGAGCACAGTTGGAAACCAGCAACGGCAACACTTGGGTTTGAAAATAGACGGAGTCGGCACTACACGGCAGACCGGAACCATTTCCCGTGTTCGGATTATCGGTTAGGTTAGGCTCTTCTCCCGTCAGCGGGCTGTGTCTGCAAGCCGGTATCAGAAAGGAGAGCACCAGGCCAAAGGTCATCAGTAGACTCAGGAGTGTCTTTTTTGGCTTATTCATATCACAGTCGAGCAAACAACGGCTAAAGTATATAGCATATAAATATTATTTTACCGAACCGGCGATTTTAACTACTGAGCCGTCCGATTCATCGGCTAAAAATGCTCGTTGAGCAAAGTTCTGGCCATGTTCTCACTGTTAAAGACAATACCTTTGGAAAAGAAAACGACTCCTCGGTATGCAATTCATGCGGAAGGTAGCTGTTTGGGTCGCGATATCGAGTTGTGTCTGTACCACCCTAAGCGCTCAGGTGCTTCGGTGTGAGCAGGGAGTAGTAGTTTTTCGCTCCGAAGCGCCCTTAGAGATTATTCAGGCACAGAGCCGTCAGCTGCGCGGTATCATCGATACGGCGACTCAATCCTTCGCCTGGAGCGTGCGCATCAGCACTTTTGAAGGCTTTAATAGTCCTTTGCAGCGCGAGCACTTTAATGAGGACTATATGGAGTCGGATAAATATCCGGAAGCGACCTTTTCTGGGCGCATCATTGAGCCCGTCCAATGGCAGGCGAACGGCGTGCAAGAGGTGCGCGCAAAGGGCAAGTTGGTTGTCCACGGGGTAGAGCAAGACCGCATCATCCGCGTGGGTTTGGACCGCCGAGGCGGGCGCGTGCGGGTACAGGCGCAGTTTTCGGTGCTTTTAGCTGACCACCGCATCGCCATTCCAAGAGCGGTCTTCCAAAAGATTGCTGAAGAGATACAAGTGACGGTAGAGGCTGAACTTAAGTGGTCGAGATGAGTGTGCTGTCTTGTCGAACATGGATGATCCTATGGCTGTGGGCGACTTTGCGCCTGAGCGCGCAGATGTCGATTTTTCAGCCGGTTGATTTGCGGGAGGTAGGGCCCTTACACGTTTCGGCTTTCTGCCAGGATGAGCAAGGATGGCTTTGGGTGGGTGCGCAAGAGGGCCTCTTCCTCTACGATGGGCATTCCTTTCGGAGGGCGAGGCTTCCGAGGGCTGCCTCTGCCCGGATCACGGCGCTGAGTTGGTGGGATGGCCGGCTTTGGGTGGGCTTTGCTGATGGCACCGTGTTGTATAGCGGCCAAGTGGTGTATTTCCAAAGAGTATGGGAAGATACCGCTCAGTGGCATGTGCTGTTGCCCGAGGAGGCGCGGCCTCGAAAAGCGATTAGCGGTTTCGCTGCCGGCCCGACAGGACAGCTGTGGATAAGCACGGATGGCGAAGGGCTTTACTACTGCGATAGGCAGCAGCCCTACCGGGTGTCCAGGGTAGGCGACAAGCTGCGAAATAGCACCCTCTCAGCGGTATGCATCGATCTTCGCGAACACCTGTGGGTAGCTACCGATGCCGGACTGTTCTCTGCGCCCGCGTCGACTCCCGAGCAAATGGTATCGATCGGCGGCATGCCCGACCTGCTAACAACAGCCCTGACAAAGGACATACAGGGGAATATCTGGATAGGCACTCATGAAAAAGGCATCTGCCGCTACCGCATCGAGCATCGGCAATTAGAGATCTTGACGCCTAACTGGGCGTATGGACCGGTGACCTGCGTGGTAGTGCTGGGCGCTGAAGAGGCATGGGTAGGTACGGAGGACCATGGGCTCGTTCGGGTCGATATCGCTACTGGGACGTGCCAAGCGTTTTCGCCGGGCCACCCCCTTGGGCGCGGGCGCATTCGATCCTTGTTCAAGGATCGCGAAGGGCTGCTGTGGGTAGCCTCCGACCGAAGTGGGCTGTGGATGGCCCACGGCCGCATAGGTTTGCTCGAGGCCCCCGTTGCTCAACCCATGGCTGTGTTGGTCGATGCGCAAGGCCGATTGTGGGTAGGAGGTGCCGAAGGCCTTTTTGTGCGCAAAGGGGGAGTCTTCCGCCCAGTAGCACCCGTTGTTGTCCGACATGTGACGGCGCTGTGGGCATCGGTCGATACGCCGCTTTTATGGGTAGGCACTTTTGACCGAGGAGTCTTTCTCCTAACGCCGGAAGGACGAGTAGTACGGCGCCTTACGCGAGCTCACGGCCTGCCCGACGACAACGTACTCGCTATTGCTGGCGACGACAAGTATACGTGGCTAGCTACTTTTGCCGGAGTAGTGCGCGTTGATCGAAGAAACCTCGAGTGCAGTATCGTAAAAGGCGTTCGCGCGGGCTACATTTACGCCGTTCTCATCGATCGCCTAAGACGAGTATGGCTGGGCACACAAGGTGACGGGCTCTTCTGTTTTGACGGCGATACGCTGTATCACTACACGCCGAACCACCATGCCGCATTGCGCACGGTGTATAGTATTGCCGAAGATCGCTACGGTAATCTCTGGTTCAGCGGCGAACGCGGCACCCTCCTGCGCTTGGCGTCGGATGGGTCTTTTCGAACCCACTCCTCCGGAGGGATTCATAATGCCGCCGCTCTAATAATAGCCTTGAAAGCTAACGCCGATGGCCTGCTCGTGGTCGGTCGCGATGACGGATTCTATTGGCTTTCCCCGCAACCGCAAGGGACAGCAACATGCCCCATAACCATCGATTTACCGCCTATGAGCGTAGGGCTCAACGCTGCCTGTACCGATCGAAAGGGGCATGTCTGGATAGGCACGACACGAGGCATTTGGCGCATTGCTGCCTTGGGAGAGGCCACGACGTCTGCGCCCATCCCCGTTATCACTTCCTGTGTATCGCTCGCCCAAAATAAGATGCTATCGACTTCCCAGCTGTCTTATGGTGACAATTATTTAGAGTTTACTTTCGACGCCATCTGGTATACCCAACACCGCGGCCTTTCTTTTCGCTATCGCTTGGAGGGCATCGATTTAGACTGGAAGCTGAGCCAAGACCACCAAGCGCACTATTCCCGCCTGCCGCCCGGCCACTATACCTTTCGCATACAGGCCAGCCGGTGCGGCTCTTTTGAGCACGCCGCGGAGGCGCGCTGGTCTTTTTCCATCGCTCCTCCGTTTTGGCGGCGTTGGTGGTTTCAAGGGCTTGCAGGACTATTGGCGATAGGGGCCCTCTACAGCTGGATACGTTGGCGCGAACAGCGCTTAAAGCGCGAAGCCCACCAGCGCCGACAGCTGGCCGAAGCACAGTTAGAAGCGCTCCGAGCCCAAATAAACCCTCATTTCTTGTTCAATAGCTTCAGCACCTTAAGCGCTATCATTGAGGAAAATGCCTCGATGGCGGTAGAATACGTGCATCGTCTGACCGAATTTTACCGCAACCTGCTGGCTACGCAGACACGCGACTATGTCAGCCTCCAAGAAGAGCGCGAGCACGTACAACACTACGCCTTCTTGTTGTCGCTGCGCTATGGCAAAGGGTTTCTCTTGGAAGACCGCATAGGGCATCTGTCAGGCTTAGTTCCGCCTTTTTCGCTCCAAATCCTGGTGGAGAATGCTGTCAAGCACAATGTCGTGTCGGTGAACCGGCCATTGAAAGTAGAGCTCTTTGTCACTGAAGACGGTTATATCGCGGTGCGCAACAACTTACAACGTCGGGTGGCCGCTGCTCCGGGCATCCGGCTAGGCTTGCAGAACCTTATTCGACGCTTTCGCCTTTTGGGTCAACCTCCTGTGATCGTAGAGGAGACGGAGCGATATTTTACCGTTCGAATACCGCTAAAATCCACACACCTTTGAGGCTTATGCGCGTGCTCATCGTGGAAGACGAACCGCTCTCTGCCCAGCGCTTGGAGAGCATGCTCTTAGACGCCGCACCAGGTGCTGTCGTCGTTGAGCGTTTGGACAGCGTAGAGGCCACTACCTTGTGGCTGAAGACACACCCGCATCCCGACCTTATTTTGTTGGATATTCACTTAGCCGACGGTTCCGGCTTCGAAATTTTCGAGCACGTTACGCCGGCTTGCCCCGTAGTATTTACTACGGCCTACGACGAGTATGCTTTGAAGGCGTTTCGAGTGCATGCGGTCGATTACCTGCTCAAGCCCATTCAGCCAGCGGCTCTTGCTGAAGCCATAGCGCGCAGTCGAGAACGCTTGGGCAATTACAGCGCCCTGCTTCAATGGATGCAGCGACAGCCCAACAGAGCGCATTTGCGCCGAATGCTTATTCGCATAGGCCAGACACTCAAATTGATAGACGTTGAGGATGCCGCATACTTTTTTACCCAAAACAAGATCACCTTTGTTGTGGTGCGTACCACCGGGAAGCGATGGCCCATCGACTATCCCTTAGAGCGGCTGGAACAGGTGCTGGACCCAAAGCAATTTTTTCGCATCAATCGCCAGTTCATCATCCACATCGCATCAATTCGAGAGATGCACACCTATTCTAAGAGCCGCGTAAAGGTGCTCTTAGACCCGCCGGCCTCTCAAGATACTATTGTGAGTGTGGAGCGTTCGGCGGCCTTTAAAAGATGGCTGACGGGTGCCGACGTTTAGGTCGAGCACCCTTCAGCAAGGGCTAACGGCGCCCGCGGTGGTTCCCTCCGCTGCGGGAAGGATTTCCACCGCCGCGATACCCTCCTCCGCCACCAGAGCGCTCGGGTACGCCGGCCGGCCGCGGCTGCAGCGCTTTCACGGAAAGGCGCAACTTGCCGGTCTTCGCGTCAGTCTCGATGAGCTTCACCGTCACCCGGTCGCCCACCTTGTACAGGTCGGCCACATTAGGCACGCGATGGTAGCTCATCTCGGAGACATGGAGCAGTCCGCTTTTGCCGCGGAACTTCACAAAAACCCCGTACTCTTCGACGCGTTCTACTACGCCTTCGTACACTTCGCCGATCTCAGGCACGAAGACGATGTCCATGATTTTTTCGTAAGCCATATCGAGGGCTTCCTTGTTGGGCCCGAAGATGGAGACGATACCGCCTACTTCGTCTTCGTCGATGGAGATAGTGGTGCCGCTTTGGCGTTGGATATCCTGAATGACCTTGCCGCCTGGGCCAATGACTGCGCCGATATAGTCGCGGTCGATGCGGAACTCGATCATGCGCGGGGCATGGGGCTTGAGGTCAGGGCGCGGCTCGGAGATGACCTTAGCCATCTCTCTGAGGATGTGGAGGCGGCCTTCGCGCGCTTGCAGCAGCGCTTTCTCGAGCAACTCATAGGGCATGCCATCGATCTTGATGTCCATCTGCGTGCCCGTAATGCCTTTCTCTGTGCCCGTAACCTTGAAGTCCATGTCGCCCAGAGCATCCTCGTCGCCCAAGATGTCGGACAGGATGCAGTAGCGCCCTTGATCGTCGGCAATGCAGCCCATGGCGATGCCGGCCACGGCAGCGCGGATGGGCACGCCACCGTCCATGAGCGCCAAGGAGCTGGCGCATACCGTAGCCATAGAAGAAGAGCCGTTCGACTCCAAAATGTCCGATACCAGGCGAACGGTGTAGGGATAGTTGGGCGGCATCACTTTGCGGATAGAGCGCCCGGCCAAGTTGGCATGGCCGATCTCGCGCCGCCCTGGCCCGCGCAGCGGTTTGACCTCGCCCGTAGAGAAGGGAGGGAAGTTGTAGTGCAAAATGAAGTTATCGTCGTGCGGATCCAGGGCGTTGTCGATGAGCGCTTGGTCTTCTTTCGTGCCCAAAGTGAGGGATGTAAGCGACTGCGTTTCGCCGCGGGTGAAGATGGCCGAGCCATGGGCGCTGGGCAAGTAGTCGATTTCGCACCAGATGGGGCGTATTTCGTCGCTCTTGCGGCCATCGAGGCGGATACCTTCGCTGAGGATGACGTCTCGGATAACCTGCTTTTTCAACTTCTCGAAGTACTTAACGGCTAAAGTGCCCCACTCGGCGACGAACTCTTCGCCGAATTCCTCTTGTAGGCGCTGTAAGAGGCTTTCTTGCAATTCCTCCGAGCGCGTTTTGCGCGTAGTCTTGTCGCTAGCGCTCCGGGCTAAGACATAGAGGGGCTCTTTGCAGTGTTTTTCCACCAGCGTCTTGAGGTCGTCATTTTCTACCACCTCGGGTAGAGGACGCTTATTGAGGGCTTTTTCGCCAACCATTTGGGCCAAGCGCTCCTGGGCCTCTATTTGGACGCGGATGGCTTCGTGCGCAACTTTGAGGGCCTCGACGAGTTCATGCTCTTGACACTCGTCGGCTTCCCCTTCCACCATAATGATGTCGCGCTTAGTGGCGGCTACGATGAAGTCCATATCAGCCCGCTCCAATTCCTGGCGGTTCGGATTGATGACCAAGCGGCCATCGATGCGCGCCACGCGCACCTCCGAGAACAGTGCCTCGATGGGAATGTCGCTCACAGCGATAGCGGTGGAACAAGCCAATCCGGCTAATGCATCGGGCATGACGTCCTTGTCGGCCGAGATGAGGTTGATGATCACCTGCGTTTCATTCATGTACCCTTCCGGAAACAAAGGGCGTACGGCGCGGTCAACTAAGCGACTGATGAGCACTTCGTAGTCCGACAGGCGCGCTTCGCGGCGAAAGAAGTTTCCTGGAATACGCCCCGCCGCTGCAAACTTTTCTTGGTAATCAACGGAGAGCGGAAAGAAAGGCTGGTCGGGCTTGGGCTGGCGCGCGCTGACAACGGTGCACAGCAGCATGGTGTTGCCCATGCGCACCAGCGCACTTCCGTCGGCCTGTGTGGCCAGCTTTCCCGTCTCCAGCGCCACTTCTCGTCCGTCCGGCAGCAAGAAGGTGGTGCAAAGAGGAGTCTGTTTACCCATAAAAAAAGAACTTAAGGCACCCCGCAAGACCAGTCATACGAAACGGCTGCTGGGAGACGCCTCAACGGCAAAAGGCTCGGGAAAGCACACAAAGATGTAGGGGACGGAACTCCTGGTTTTGGGGAGGGTTTCTTTAAGGATATGAGGATCCAACCTACGTCTTTGTGTGGGGGAATTGTCCCCATTTTCGTGCGAACCTATCTTGCCAAAGGCAGGTCTTCCCAGACACACCACTGCCGACAGGTCTTCGGCGTGCAGGTGAACAAATAGGACACACATTATCGGTATAGGAGCACTTTACACCGATAACGTGCTGATGGTTAGCAACTTGGTTGCTCGATTGCTTATTTGCGCAATCCTAACTTCTCAATGAGCGCGCGATATTTAAAAATATCTTTCTTGGCATAATAGCTCAACAGCCGCTTGCGCTGCCCCACTTTGGTCAACAGCGCTCGGCGGGTAGAGTGGTCTTTTTTGTGCGCCCGCAAATGCGCCGATAGGCTCTCAATCTGGTAGGTAAGTAAGGCTACTTGCACCTCTACGTCACCCGTGTCTTTTTCGTCTTTGCCGTACTCGCGGACGATTTTAGCGACTTTTTCCTTGGAATAGTAAACTGCCATTGTTTAACTGCACGATGTATGCGTGAATACTGCGCTAAAAGTGGATTTCTTCGGGACAAACGGCAGCCGATTGCCTATCCATCCATTTTTAGCGCTGCAAAGGTACACTATTCTCCTCGGTAATATCAAAGAGAAAAGGTCAAAAGTTTGGGAACCCAGCGAGGTTTCTCGGCCTTTCCAAGCCTAATTTTATCGGACAACATCGAAAAGCGCCGTCAAGAGGAGTGCCACCGTGCTGTCAGTTGCTGACAGCCTGTCAACGATTGCCGCAGGACAGCTGTAAAAATGGCAGAAATTTTTACCTGGCATGAAGTGTGATAATGCGCTGGTGCCGAAATAAAGTTTTGTTGTTACCCTTCATCTTTAACTCTAAAAAGTAAAAACGCAGTTATATGAGACCAATTGCAGATCGCGTGATTATCAAGCCTGCGCCCGCCGAAGACAAGACGAAGGGCGGTATCATTATCCCCGACACGGCAAAGGAAAAGCCTCAGCGCGGAGAGGTTATCGCCGTTGGCCCGGGTAAAGACGGCAATTTGATGACGGTTCAAGTAGGTGACATCGTGCTCTACGGGAAGTATTCTGGCCAAGAGATTCACTACGAAGGTGAAGACTATCTAGTCATGCGCGAAGAAGACATTCTGTGTATCCTGTAACCATTTTTCTCTTAACATCTAAATCTTTTCGGTAAAGCGATATGGCAGTTAAACAAATTAGTTTCGATACAGATGCCCGAGAAAGTCTCAAGCACGGCATCGACGCTTTGGCCAATGCAGTCAAAGTGACGTTGGGGCCCAAGGGGCGCAATGTGGTTATTCAAAAAACCTTTGGCGCGCCTACGGTGACTAAGGACGGCGTGACGGTAGCCAAGGAGATCGAGTTGGAAGATCCGGTGGCGAACATGGGCGCCCAGATGGTGAAAGAGGTGGCCAGCAAGACGGCAGATGCCGCTGGCGATGGCACCACGACGGCGACGGTGTTGGCCCAGGCGATGGTTACCGCTGGGCTGAAAAGCGTGTCCGCTGGTGCTAACCCGATGGACCTTAAGCGCGGTATAGACAAGGCGGTCAAAGCCGTGGTGGAGCACCTCAAGAAACAGTCGGAGCAAATCGGCGACGACTTTAGCAAGATTGAGCAGGTTGCCTCTATCTCGGCCAACAACGACGACACCATCGGTAAGCTCATCGCCGACGCTATGCGGCGCGTCACCAAAGATGGCGTGATCACCGTCGAGGAGGCGAAGGGTACCGATACCTATATGGAGGAAGTTATCGGCATGCAGTTCGACCGCGGCTATCTGAGCCCTTACTTCATCACGGATGCCGATAAGATGGTGGTCGAATACGAGAACCCGTACCTGCTCATCACGGACCGCAAGATCAACAACATGCAGGACTTAGTGCCCATCTTGGAGCGCACCTTGCAGACAGGTCGTCCGCTGTTGATCATTGCTGAGGATGTAGAAAGCCAGGCGTTGGGTGTGCTTGTGGTCAACCGTCTGCGCGCGGGCCTCAAAGTGGTGGCAGTGAAAGCGCCGGGCTTTGGCGATCGCCGTAAGGCCATGCTCGAAGATATTGCTATCCTGACGGGCGGTACCGTCATCAGCGAAGAGCAAGGCTACAAGCTGGAGAATACCGACTTGTCGATGCTCGGTACCTGCGAGCGCATTACGGTGGATAAGGACAACACCACCATCGTGGGCGGTAAAGGAAAGCCCGAGGCGATCAAGGCGCGGATCAACCAGATCAAGCAACAAATCGAGACCACCACGAGCGACTACGATCGCGAAAAACTGCAAGAGCGCCTGGCGAAGCTGGCTGGCGGTGTTGCGGTGCTGTACGTGGGCGCGCCCACCGAGGTAGAGATGAAAGAGAAGAAAGACCGCGTCGACGATGCCCTGCACGCCACCCGTGCTGCCATTGAAGAAGGTATCGTAGTAGGTGGCGGCGTGGCCTTGGTGCGGGCTATCTCCAGCTTGGATAACCTGAAAGGAGCCAACGAAGACGAAAATATCGGCATCAACATCGTGCGCAAGGCGTTGGAAGCGCCTATCCGCGTCATCGCCGAAAATGCCGGTATCGATGGCTCTATCGTCTTCCACAAAGTGCTGGAGGGTAAAGACGGCTTCGGATACAACGCTCGCACGGATCAGTTCGAAGATCTGAAGAAAGCGGGCGTCATCGATCCGACCAAGGTAACGCGCATCGCATTGGAAAATGCCGCTTCTATTGCGGGCTTAGTGCTGACTACGGAGTGTGTCATCAACGAGAAGCCCGAGAAAAAGGCTTCGATGAACGGCGCCCACTCGGGCATGGGCGGCATGGACATGATGTAATCGGAGGTCGAAAGAAAAAGACCTAGCTTTATTTTTATTAGGGGGCGAGCCAAAAGGGCTCGCTCCTTTTTTTGTACCTCGTTCTTTTTATAGAGGCATGGGAAGCGGGAACTGCTCGACGCGAATGTTTTCTGCGCAGGCGAAGTGCCCCTGCGGGCAGGCGCGCCGGCCATGCAAGCCGCAGGGGCGGCAGGACAAATAGCCCTCTGCTTCTACCACCCAAGAGCGGCTCGACAATGGGCCAAACCCAAATGCCGGTGTCGTAGAGCAAAATACAGCAACCACCGGCGCATCTACGGCGGAAGCCAAGTGTAAGGGCGCCGAGTCGTTGACGTAGCTCATGGCGGCCCCACGCATCAAGGCCGCCGAAGCCAACAGCGATAGTTGCCCCGCAACGTTGTACACCTGCGGGCGCTTAACCGACTGCAAGATGGCCTCGCAGGCCGTCCGATCGCTAGCGCTTCCTAAAAGCAGCACGGCATACGACTCTGGAATGCGCTCGATAAGCGCCACCCATTTGTGTGCAGGAAGTTGCTTAGTAAACCACACGGAGGTCGGTGCCACGCACACCCACGGCCTGTCGGCAGGTGCCCATGCCCTGGCCTCCCGCTGATCTTCAGGCGTTGGGTAGAGGCGTGGCGGCTCAAAAGAGTCGTCAGTGAGGTGGTCGATCAAGGACAAATTGCGCTCCACTTCGTGGATCCAGTGCTCTGCCTTACGACCCACGACATGAGGTACGCGTCGGCTAAACAGCCAAGAAAGCGGGTTTTTATCGAAACCCACCGTATGACGTGCTCTAAGGGCAACGGTCAAGGCGCCAGAAGCGGCGAAGCGCTGGCAATTGATGACCCAATCGTAGCGCTCCTGGCGAAGGCGCGCTGCCAACTGCCACAAGTGGGCGTATTTGCGGCGCCGCTTCTCCCAAACCCACACCCTCCGGATGAAAGGATGGCCTCGCAACAGCCCTTCATTGCCGGCGCGAACGACAAAATCGATTTGTGCCTGCGGAAAAAAACGAAACAGCTTCTCGGCTAGGGGAGTGGCCAACACTACATCGCCGATAAATGCCGTCTGTATGACGAGAAATCTCACCGCGCAAAAGTCGGGAAAAAACCCTCACCATACCGGGCGCAAATCGGGCTGATCGGCGTACCCCCATTCGGCAGCTTCTTTCAACTCATCAGGCGGCTCGGAAGTGTCTTTTAACACTCGAATCACCACCCAAACTACCAAAAAGGGCGATATGCCAAACAGTGTCCATGCTACGCCAACGCCCAAAAAGGGAGCAGCGAGTGCGAGAAACACTAAGACGCCCGTGGCCGTGCCGATAGCCCAACGCGAAGAGCGATCCATTTCATTGCTTTTGGCCGCAAGATAAGTGCACGGGGCATCTGGAAAAATGCCGGTGCATTCTTTTTTGGGCAGACAACACCTCTCAGTGGAGCTCCGACTTCCCTAAAACTGCGCTTTTTTCCTAGCGTAAAAATTGCATACAACTAAAAAGGCCTTACCTTTGCAGTCGCTTAGCCCTCATGCGGGAATGGCGGAACTGGTAGACGCACACGTTTCAGGGGCGTGCGCCCTCACGGGCATGCGAGTTCGACTCTCGCTTCCCGCACTTCTCAGCCAAAAGGGTCGGTGTTGTGGCAACACCGGCCCTTTTCTCTTTGACCGCGCAGCCCCTTCTTTTTAACGGTGAAGCTCCTTGAGCCGCTCCTCCAATTCCAACTCGTCTCCCGGGGCATAGCCGGTATGCTCGTAGACGATGTTCCCTTTGGCATCTACGATTAAAGTGTGGGGTATCTGAGCGACATTGGCTGCCAGTTGGAACTCTTTGTTGAAGTCATGGAGGATCTCATAGGGCCATTTTCGCTGGGCGACCATGGCGGGCACCTTAGCGGCTGTGCGCGAGTCGTCCACGCTCACAGCAATCAGCTGGACCCGATATTTTTCCCGCCACTCGTCGTAGTAATCCAGGATAGCATCGAGCTCTTTCTTGCAAGGAGAACACCACGTGGCCCAAAAGCTGATAATGGTGATCTGGTCGCCTTGGGTAACCTCCCGGATATCCACCGTTTTTCCCTCCAACGTTTTGAGTTTGGCGGAGGCTAACTGCTTATTTTCTTGGGCGTTCGAGGCAAGGGCGAGGCAGACAAATGCCATGAGAAACAGATTTTTCTTCATACAGCCGAAACAAATAGGTGAAATTCGGTTTCAAAAATACGGCGCCTATGCTGTGCAGTGCCGCTAACGCCAATAAAGAGGGCGCGCTTGTCTTTGGCACAGCGCTTTTCGCAAACAAATCGCACCTCATCCGCTACTTTTGCAGCGCACTTGTTCACTTCTCTTTTTGCAATTTTTGTTCACGAGATGCCTATCATTGAACTTCGCATTCCCAACTTAGGCGAGTCTATTTCGAGCGTTACATTTTCCAAATGGTTAAAGGAGGACGGCTCATGGGTCGCCATGGATGAGCCGTTGTGTGAGATTGAAACCGAAAAAGCCAACCAGGAGCTCTCCGCCGATCAGGCTGGCCGGCTGGTACACGTTGCGAAGGAGGGCGAGGATTTGGAGGTAGGTGCTGTTTTTGCGCGCATCGATACCGACGCCGCACAGGTATCGGCACCGGATGCCTCTGTCGAGTCGGAGTCCACCGCAGGTGCGGCGTCGCAGAAGGTATCCAGCGATCGGGGCTATGCCGGCGGCCATCCCTCACCGGCTGCCGCTAAGATCTTAGCCGAAGCCGGGCTGAGCAGCGACGCCGTAGAAGGCACTGGCCGCGGTGGCCGCATCACCAAAGAGGATGCCTTAAAGGCCGTGGCGCAGAAGATGTCGGCAACCGAAGCGTCAGCTCCTTCAGAGGTAGCCTCTGCTTCCTCGACCCAAAAGGCGGAAGAAACGCCGTCGGGGGTAAACACAACAGCCCGGACTTCATTCAGTCGCGAAGAGCACCGCCAGCGCATGACGCGGATGCGCCGCACCATAGCGCGCCGACTGGTGAGCGCTAAGAACAATACGGCTATGCTAACCACCTTCAACGAGGTGGATATGAGCGCCGTTATCGCCCTACGCGAGAAGTACCAGGAGGCCTTCGTGAAGAAATACGGCATCAAGCTGGGCTTCATGTCGATCTTCGCCAAGGCATGTGCTAAGGTGCTCTTAGAGATGCCCGACGTCAATGCCTTTATCGACGGCGACGACATCGTGTACCACTACTATGCCGATATCAGCATCGCCATCAGCACACCTAACGGACTGGTGGTGCCGCCCATACGAAACGTCGAGAGCTTAGGCTTTCATGAGATCGAACTCCAGCTCAAGGAGCTGGCGACGAAGGCGCGCGAAGGGCGCCTGTCGTTAGAGGAGATGAGCGGCGGGACGTTCACCATCACGAATGGAGGCATCTTTGGCAGCTTAATGAGCACGCCGATCATCAATGAGCCGCAAAGCGCCATCTTGGGCATGCACGCCATCAAGGAGCGACCGGTAGCCGTCAACGGACAGGTGGAAATCCGCCCCATGATGTACGTAGCGCTCAGCTACGACCACCGCATCATCGACGGCGCTACGTCGGTGACCTTCTTAGTGAAGGTGAAGGATCTGATCGAAGACCCCGTGCGCCTGCTGTTGGACCTGTAAGCGATCGTTTGCGCTTACTCCACTACCGAGACTTTCAGCATGTTGGTGCGTCCGCGCTTGTGCAGCGGCATGGCAGCCGTATTGATGAGGATATCGTTAGTTTGGACGATGCCGGCGTTCTTGAGGATCTCATTGCAATCTTGGATCGTCTCATCGGTGCCCGTGTCGCGGTCGTAATAGAAGCACTGCACACCCCACAACAAGTTCAAGGTGCCTAAGATATGCTCTTGGTCGCTAAACATATAGATGCGCGCGTTTGGGCGATAGCTGCTCATTTTGAAGGCAGAATAGCCCGATACCGTCAGCCCTACGATGCCCTTAGCGCCAATTTCTTCCGCTACACGGCACGCGTTAAAGCAGATGACGTCGTTTTGGAAGGTGCTGGCATGGGTGACGGCTTTGGGGCGCTTTGCTTCGATCTGTGGCCAATAGTGGCGTTCGGCTTCTTCGATGATGCGCGTCATGGCACGCACCACTAAGGTAGGATGAGCCCCTACCGCCGTTTCTCCACTCAGCATGACCGCATCGGCCCCGTCCAAGACGGCATTGGCCACATCCGTGATCTCAGCGCGCGTAGGCGAAGGATTTTTGATCATGCTGTCCATCATCTGGGTGGCTACGATCACCGGCCGAGAAAACTGCATGCACAGCTGGATGATCTCTTTTTGGGTGATGGGGAGCCGCTCCATCGGCATTTCAATGGCTAAGTCACCTCGGGCAATCATGATGCCGTTGGCCGCCTTGACAATGGAGCGAATATTGCGCACCGCCTCCGGCTTTTCGATCTTAGCCATGACCTTAGCTCGATGTCGGCGCGCTTCGATGCGTCGGCGCAAGTCGTCTACATCTTCGCGCGAGCGCACAAAAGAGAGCGCAATCCAATTGACCGACGGCTGAGAAAGAATAAAGTCCAAGTCGGCCAAGTCTTTTTCCGTTAGGGCGGGCAGCTTGATATTCGTATCGGGCAAGTTAACACCTTTATTGCTGCTCAACACACCGCCGTGCAAGCAACGCAATTGCACTTGTCCCTTCTTGTCGGTAGCAATGACTTCGAACTCCAGCTTGCCGTCGTCCATCAAAATGCGCTCGCCCACTTCACAGTCTTCGGCAAACTGCTCGTAAGACATGTATATCTTTTCGCGGGTGCCAATGACTTCCTCGTTTACTAAGGTGATCACGTCGCCAACATTCAGCGTTAAAGCGTCGTTTTCGATGCGGCCAATGCGCAACTTAGGCCCCTGCAAATCCGCCAAAATTCCAAGGTGAATGTGGTATTCGCGGTTGATATATTCAATGTGTTGGATGACCTCTAAGTGTTCCTGATGGGTGCCGTGGCTAAAATTGAGCCGGAAGACGTCCACACCCGCTTCTACCAGCGCCAACAGTTGTTCGGGCTTCCGACAAGCAGGCCCCACTGTCGCTACAATCTTAGTATTTTGACCGCTGTGTTTTCTCATGAGGGGAATGTTCTGAGAAAAGAGCGTCTCTGCCTCTGCCCGTACCATGAAGAAGATTTTTAGTGTAAAAAATACAATAAGTAAACGCCACAAAGATACGCTTTTCTCCTTCATCGGTACAAATTTGGCACCAGAACGCTGCTTGTTAACGAAAACTAAACATCTCTTCGACTAGGGCTTGCTTTTGAGAGGTGAGAGGATGTTTCTCGAGGGTGTTTTAAACAGGGGCTGAAAGGTAGGTTGAAAAATAGCAAACAAAAATTTTTTTAAGACAAACAACAACTGTTTCTTTGCACCTCGAAAAAGGGCATTTTTTCACCTAAAGTTCATCTTTCAATTATGGCAAACATCGCCGAACGCGTAAAAAAGATCATTGTAGACAAGTTGGGTGTAGATGAGAACGATGTGACACCCGAAGCGAGTTTCATTCAGGATCTGGGAGCGGACTCGCTCGATACGGTAGAGTTGATCATGGAGTTTGAGCGCGAGTTCGATGTATCTATTCCCGACGAGCAGGCAGAGAAGATCCAAACGGTTGGCCAAGCCATCGAGTATTTGGAGAAGCAGCTGGCCTCTTGATGCTTTGCTGGAGCATCGACGGCGGCGGCATATGCAGGAGAGCCGTCTCATTGGTGGAGCCGATGAGGCGGCTCTCCTCTTTTCTGTGACAGGCTCGTGGGCGTTGGGTTAGCAGCATTTCATACCTTTGCCGCCATCGGGCGCATTTTTAGATGTATTTGTCACCATTTAGCTATCCTTATACCCTCTATGATGTTGAGACGCGTTGTCATCACGGGCATGGGTGCCATCACTCCTATTGGCAATACACTGGACGCCTATCTGGACGGCTTGCGCCGCGGAGAGAGTGGTGCCGTTCCCATCACTCAGTTCGATGCCAGTCTGTTTAAGACCCGATTTGCCTGCGAAGTAAAGGGCTTTAACCCAGAAGAGCACCTCGACCGTCGGGAAGTGCGCCGCTTAGACCGTTTTACCCAATTTGCCTTAGTGTGCACAGCGGAAGCCCTTCGCGACTCCGGCTTGGATTTAGACCGAGTGGACAAACAGCGCGTAGGTGTTATTTGGTCTTCGGGTATCGGCGGGTTGGTCACGTTGGAAAAGGATATCGAAGACCATGCGTTGGGCAATGGTACGCCCCGATATAGCCCTTTCCTTATTCCTAAGATGATTTCCGACATCGCTGCAGGGCAGATTTCGATTCAGTACGGCTTCATGGGGGTCAACTATGCTACCGTATCGGCCTGTGCTTCCTCTTCGCACGCGCTGATGAATGCCTTTGATTGCATCCGCATGGGACGCGCGGATGTGATTATTTCTGGAGGCTCAGAGGCCACCATTACGAAGACTGCCGTAGGTGGGTTCAACGCCATGAAAGCCCTCAGCGAACGCAATGAGGACTACAAGACCGCTTCGCGTCCTTTCGACAAAGACCGCGACGGCTTTGTGTTGGGCGAGGGTGCTGGAGCACTTATTTTGGAAGAATACGAACACGCTCGCCGGCGCGGCGCGCGCATCTATGCCGAACTCGTCGGTGCCGGAGCCACTGCTGATGCCTACCACATTACGGCTCCTCATCCGGATGGCGTCGGAGTCGTTCAAGTGATGCGTTTAGCCATAGAAGATGCGGGTATGCTGCCTTCCGACATCGACTACATTAACGTCCACGGAACATCGACGCCCCTGGGCGACGTAGCCGAACTTAAGGCTATTGGCAAGGTCTTTGGCGACCATGTTTACTCGCTCAATATCTCCTCGACCAAAAGTATGACGGGCCATCTCTTGGGCGCTGCCGGCGCCGTAGAAGCTATCGCCTCCATATTGGCCATCTACTACGACTTTATTCCGCCCACGATCAATCACTTTACCGACGACCCAGAGATTGACCCCAAGCTCAACCTTACCTTTAACCAGGCGCAAGAGCGCACTGTTCGCGCAGCCATGAGCAACACCTTCGGCTTTGGTGGCCACAATGCCTCGCTGGTCTTTAAAAAGTTTGTCGCCTAGCGCACACAAAAGCGCCCGGTGCGCTCCTTGGAAAGCCATCGAAAACCTTTGTTTGAGTATTTGCTTAATTTTGAGCCGATATGTCGGTTTTTTTGCGTTTTTTTAGGCGTCTATACAACTACTACTTCCATCCGGAAAAGGAACTGGCCAGGCGTCTGAGAAATCTCATTGGCTTTACTCCGGCATACTTGGAGCTGTTCAAACTAGCCTTTCACCACAAGAGCACCTTTTCCTCGCGCAACTACGCTATTGCCAACAACGAGCGGCTCGAATTCTTAGGCGATGCCGTGCTGAGCACGATTATAGCAGAGTACCTCTTCAGCAAATACCCCAATAGCGACGAAGGCTTCCTCACCAAGATGCG
Source organism: Lewinellaceae bacterium (assembly GCA_037445225.1). GTDB lineage: Bacteria > Bacteroidota > Bacteroidia > Chitinophagales > Saprospiraceae > M3007. The sequence goes on from JBBIKW010000006.1 coordinate 57,577, forward strand.
CTCGAAAATCGTGCGGCGCAACTCCTTAGACGACATCGCCGACCGCATGGGATTGGATATCCTCCTGTCCTTCTACAACACGACGCGCCTATCGCGCTCGATGCTGGGCAACGCGCTGGAAGCCTTAGTGGGCGCTGTCTATATTGAAAAGGGATACGCCTATACGCGGGACTATGTTATTCGGCGCGTCCTACGCCAATATTTGAATATTCAGGAGCTGGAGCAGGTAGACGATAACTACAAAAGCCAACTGCTGGAATGGTGTCAGCGACACGGCCACACGGTGGAGTACAAGCTCTTATCGCGCTACAAGTGCGACAAGCGCGACAAGTTTAAAATAGGTGTCTTTGTAGACGGAAAGAAAATGGGTGTGGCCGACGATTTCAACAAGAAGAGCGCTGAGCAGTTGGCCAGCGAGCGCGCCATGCAGGCGCTGCATATCCTCCCTACGGCTAACGGTCAAAAGCAACTGCTCAACGGAGAGGAAGCCGCCGACATCCCAATGAGTGAAGACGCAAGTGACAACGACACGCACGCCTGAACTTCAACTTCACTGGCGCGGGGGCGAGTACCGCTCGAAGAAGGCAGAGTAGGACTGAAAAATAGGACCGAAGACTTGGTGCTGCGTGATATAGTAGTCTTCTCCGTCGTTGACCTCGGTGAGGTAATGAATAACATATTGCTCGCCGGTGTAGCTGTCTTGCCGGATGTTGATGGGCCAGAAGCGGGCCTTAGTCGCTGTACCGTCTGTTCGCCGTAGCTCGACAATGGCGAACGGCACCAGAGCTGCTACAGAGTCGCGGTAGGGCTCGCTGTTGGCAAAGGCCTCAGCACCTAAATATTCGTAGCGAAGCAGATAGCCCTCTGCTGCTCCTTTTCGCTGAGGCGTGCGGCTCACTGGCGTGATGCTAAAGAGCGGCTGTACCTCATAGGCGGCCTCTCCCACCTTATTTATGCGAAAAGAAGCGCTTCGCTGCTTGGGATATTCTACAGAGATGGACTGAATGCGCTCTGGTTTTTCGGTGAAGATCATGCGGTCGCGCCAGTTGTCGTCGCCAAAAAGAAAACGCACGCGCACCTGCCCGATGAAACCGGGAATGTGCACTACGTAGGGCTGTTCCGCTCCCTCCATGATCATATAGGTGCCGCGCTCGTCAGCGGTCACGTCGCCCACGTAGTAGCTCTTGATGAGGCGGTTTTGACGGTCGTACAGCTCCACCTTGATGCCTTCGGCAGCCAAAGCGTTGATGGCAGGCCCTTCTGCGGCCTTTGGCGGCACGTATAGGACGTTAAGGCAGCATAGGGTCTGCAAGAGCACCTCTATCGCTGAGGGTCGCACCTCATAGCGATCGTTGTACACCCAGTGATCGCCTTGGCGCTTTAGGTCGGCCGTTCGGCCGCGGCGGTCGGCTAAAAAGATGCGGTAGATGGCATTCGTGTCGCGCACAGCAAAGTCCATGTCCGGAGAAATGAGGCTGCCCGCCTCGCGGCGACTGTTGCGGATGCTAAAATAGAGGGTTGCTCCACCCAAAAGCAGGAGAAGGGCTAAGAGCACCCAAGTGCGTTTCGAAACCGTTGTGTTCATGTTGCGATGGGTTTGTCGCGTTGGCCTTGAGCGCAGCTTTCTGTCCGCATGCGCTCGGCGGTGCAAAAGAACGGCTTTTCTATCAAACCTCGCCGCGGCAGATGGCCCGGCATCGCTCATTGGGTCGAGGCGCTCGGCTCGTCGAGTTCGTAGACCCGAAAAGCGGTGATCACGCGGCTCGCCTCGGCTTCAAAATTCGCCACGTCGGAGACGCCGTGCTCCGCCAATGCTTTAAGCCATTTCCTCCAGTCGCGCCCAGCCTTTTTCTTGGTCTCTGCATACCAAGCCTTTCGGCTATAATGGGCGTTGAAGTCGCGCAAGCTCTCCCACGCCGTATTGTAGCGGCGATAACAGACGCCCTCCAACGAAGCGACTTGCCCAGGCCAGTCGGCTGTACACCGCATAGCTAAGTAGTTGTTTGCCTCTACAGCGCACTTGCGTTTTCCGGCAAAACTATTTACATATGCACAGGCCAACAGCACCGAAGCCGGCATGCCAAAGCGCTCCTGTTCCGCTATTGCCGTACGCGAAAAACGCTGCAAAAAGGCTACCGCCGTCGCATCGTCAATGGCAGGCAAACGGGCCCCCGCAACAGGCGTCTCCTCTGAAGACGCTATCAAGGCAGCCGGCTCCGGTTTGGCCTCGCTCTCTGTAAAGCGCCCGGGCATCTCTCGAGGCGGCGACAGCGGAACCAGCTCTCCCGCCGGACTGGGCGACCGACGCCGCCACAGGGCCAATAAAACTAACAAAACCAAAGCCAAAGTAAACCAGTGCTTGCGAAACAACCGCCAAAAGCGCCCTACCACCGCAAAGCGGCTCTTACGAGCACCGCTCTTGTCGAAGCCAGAAAAAGAACGCGATAACATAGCAATATGCCTGTTTTTTATTTCTGTAAAGAGGAATATCACTTAGATCCTCGCTGTAAAACATGGGTTTTCGGATGAGATGAAGCCGAGGTGCCCAATCCCAATAGGCCCAAAAACCAGTTCGCCCATCTCCTGATAGCGCATCGCTCCAGCATTTTATCTACTAAAATGTTTTAAAATGGGCATTCAATGATCTTCAGGGCACAAATTTAAACAATTTGTTTATTTTAATTTGCAAAGAGCTACCCTAAAAATTTTTTCGCTTCTTCCCAATCGCTCAGTTTGAGGCGTTTATCTAAAAGGTTTGGTTTTTCTCTTGAACGACCACGTTATCCATACATGGGCGGCCTCGGTGCCATCGGGCAGGGTACCGACGGAAAGGATGCGAACGACCTGGGCCTCTGCTCCCGCTGCAGCGCGTTGTACGGCTTGTTCGATATCCTGCACTTCCCGACAAGTGAAGTGCAGGGTGCGGTCGGCTTTTTTGAGAAAGGAGGCCTCTACGTGTGTGACGAGCATGGATATTGGCTCGGTCTGCCTCCGGACGGCCTGCCAAGCGGGCAAACCTGTGGAGAGCGCTGCTGCGGCGCACTGCGCGGCAAAGTATAGGGAGCGGAAAGGGTTCTGGGAGCGCCAACTCAGAGGCAGGGCGACCGTACAAGAGGTGTCGTTGAGGTGTTTCAGACGAACGCCCATAAAGGCAGCGGCAGGTAGCCGCCACCATAGAAAAAGGCAGAGCTGCCAAGGCGCGGTTATCGACAAAGACCACTTTTTGGGCATAAAGAAGAATGTTCTGAAAACTGGAAAAGTAAATGTTTGGTTTAAAAGAATATTAAATGTCGGGAGGCGCCTTACAAAAGCGCAATAAAAGCCCATATTTTTGTTGTGTCTGTCGGCTGCTTCTGAAAAAAATCGACATATGCTTTGGAGAAGACTTAACGGGCAGCGCATTGAAAAGCCTCTGCTGGAAGCGGTGGAGGAGACTATACGGCGCGAGCAGGCAGAAGGGCATCGACTTAAAGTGTGCATTGGCACCGACTCGCAAATTTTGGGTGAGGAGGTGCATTTTGCCACCGTCATTGTCTTTCTGCGCGAAAAGCGCGGCGGTTTCATGTTTATCTCCAACGAAAAGAGCACTCGCCCTATGAGCTTGCGCGAGCGGATGATCATGGAGGTGGGTCGATCGGTAGAGGTAGCCTATTCGCTGTGCGAGTTGCTCGACCGCTACGACGTGGGCTTAGAGGTACATGCCGACATCAATACTGACCCTACTTTTGAAAGCAACGTGGCGCTAAAAGAGGCGATGGGCTACATCTTGAGTATGGGCTTTGAGTTTAAGGCCAAGCCCGATGCGTTTGCCTCGTCGTCGTGCGCCGACAAGTTTATCTGATCGTCTCTACTACCGCCAGCCCGTTAGACCTACTCCATGGCTGCGCTTGCTATCTTTGGCCCCTATGGACCGCGAAACCTTAGTGCGCGAAATTTTTCGCAAGCGCTCTTTTCTGTGCATAGGATTAGACTCGGAAGCGGAGCGCATACCCCAGTCTTTACGCGAAGACTCTGATGGCATCTACACCTTCAACTGCCGAATTGTCGATGCTACGCGCGACCTATGCGTAGCTTACAAGCTCAACGTAGCCTTTTATGAGGCCCGCGGAGTAGAAGGGTGGCGCGACTTGGAGCGCACCATAGCCTATATCGGTGCCGAACACTTCATCATTGCCGATGCGAAGCGAGGCGATATTGGGAACACCTCGCGCTTGTATGCCCAAGCTTTTTTCGACCGCTTGTCGTGCGACGCGGTAACGGTGTCTCCTTATATGGGTGCCGACAGCGTGCAGCCCTTCCTGTCCTTTCCGGGAAAATGGGTAGTGCTGTTGGCGCTCACCTCCAATGCGGGCAGTACAGACTTTCAGCAGTTGCAGCTGCAAGAAAGCGGCGAGGCGCTCTGGGAGCGCGTGCTTGCTACCGCACAACAGTGGGGTACTCCGGATAATCTGATGTTTGTCGTGGGAGCCACGCACCCCGAAGCCTTCGCCCGAGTGCGCCAGCGCGCTCCCCACCATTTTCTCTTGGTGCCGGGCGTAGGTGCACAGGGCGGCGATTTAGAGGCAATTGCCCGCCGCGGACTAACGCGCGAGGGTGGCCTATTGGTCAATGCGTCGCGCAGTGTGCTATATGCTTCTTCCGCTGCCGACTTTGCACAGGCGGCTCGGGCCGAAGCACTGCGCTTACAGCAAGCGATGGCGCCGATGTTGGTCTGCCTACCTCACTGATTGATGAGGATGGGCGGTGTTTTGTCGTTGCCCAAGATGACAATTTTGGCGTTAGGCGATGCCGCTAATTCCTTCTGTACCTTGATTTGCTCGTATTGGAGCAGCTTGTCGGTGAGCGAAGCCGTTAGAATGCGCTGGTAGTCGGCAATGCCCTGGGCTTCTACGCGCTTGCGCTCTGCTTCTTGGCGCTCTTTTTCTAAGATGAAACGCATTTTTTGGGCTTCTTGCTCCGCATTAATTTTGGCCTCGATGGCGGCTTTCACCGATGGCGGTAAATTGATGTTGCGGATGAGCACCTGCTCGAGCACTAAGCCGCGCTCTTTGAAGTCCTTCTCGATAGCATCGGACAGGCGCTGCTGGAATTCATCGCGCTTGGTCGAATACAACGAGACCGCATCGTAGTAGGCAGCGTAGTCGCGAATCTTAGTGCGCACTAGCGGACGCACGATGATGTCGCGGTATTCGCGCCCAATGCTGCGCAGGATGTTGGGCGCTTGCTCGGGAACGATGCGAAAGAGCACCGTCAGGTCGATCACGACCTCCAAGCCGTCGGACGACAAGACGCGGATGGCATCGTCGCCCATGCGCTGGCTTTCATCGTGTACGCCCGACATGGTGTAATTCTGGGTCTTGATGTCAAACTGAGTCACCTCGATCAGCGGGTTAATCACGTTCAGCCCTTCGGTAAGGATGGCAGGCTGTACCTTCCCAAAAAGGGTTTGAACCCCTACCGTCCCGGGAGGGATCTGTACAAAGCAAGCGCTCAGCAAGCCCAAGACGATTAAGCCAAGACCAATAAAACGCCCCATGCGTCCGAAGTTGCCGAAGGGCGAGGGTGCTGAAGGGCGGCCCATAGCCAACGAGATGGCCAACAGGATGAGGCCTATGAAGACGAGTACCATAGTGCTGGAGTGTGAGTGTGGTGAAACGGTATGGAGAGAAGAGGCTACAGTGCGCCAACAAACTGTTGCAGGAGGCGAACGTCGTTTTCAAACAATAGGCGAATGTCGGGAATGTTGAACAGGCGCATGGCCTGGCGCTCAATGCCCATGCCGAAGGCGAAACCCGAATAGCGTTGGCTATCGATGCCGCAATTTTCGAGCACCTGCGGATGAACCATGCCGCAGCCGAGGATTTCTAACCACCCTGTCCCTTTCGTTAGGCGCCGGTTTTCCTCGGTGTCGGTCCCTAACCAAATGTCCATTTCAGCGCTGGGCTCGGTGAAGGGAAAGAAGGACGGCCGCAGGCGTATGCGCGTGGCTCCGAACATTTCGCGGGCGAAGTAGAGCAGCGTCTGCTTCATGTCGGCAAAGGAAACGCCCTCATCGACGTAGAGCCCTTCCACCTGGTGAAACTGTGCATGGGAGCGCGCCGAAATGGTCTCGTTGCGGTATACGCGCCCGGGTGCAATGATGCGAATGGGCGGTTGGCGCCTTGTCATGACGCGCGCCTGCACGTTGCTGGTGTGGGTGCGCAGCAGCATGCCCGGCGCGCCTGCCAGGTAAAAGGTGTCCTGCATGTCGCGCGCCGGATGGTCTTCCGGCGTGTTCATCGCCGTAAAGTTGTACCAGTCGTTTTCAATTTCTGGACCGTCGGCCACAGCGAAACCAATGCGCTCGAAAATAGCTACAATACGCTCTAGGGTGATGGCAATGGGGTGCCGACTCCCCAGCGGCAAGGGTTCTCCCGGGGCCGTTAGGTCGAGCGCCAACGCATTTCCCTTCAAAGCAGCGGCTTCCAAGTGCGCCTTAGCGGTCTGGTAGCGCTCCTCAGCGGCTTGTTTTAGCGTGTTCACCCATTGCCCATAGTCGCGCCGTTGTTCTGCTGGCACCTGGCGGATCTGCTCCATGTAGCGCTTTACCAACCCTTTCGTGCTCAAATAGCGCAGCCGAAATTGTTCCAGGGCCTCTGCAGTGGAAAGCTCCTCTTGCGCGATCTCTTCGATAGCCTTTCTGACTTCGGCAAAAACATCGGCTATGTGCGACATGATTGGTGTATGTTAAGTATGCTGCTGCAAAGATAGCGGAACACCGGTCGTCCGGAAGGAAAGAGGAGCGGTGTGCTGTACTTTTAAAATAGGTGTTGCTGTTGGGAATGGGGCAACAGGGAAAAAGAGCGGCGATGGTGTGGCGTTGGGCCGTATTGTCGGATGGCGCGGCGGTGTTGGGCCGTGGGATAGCCTTTGTTGTGGCTCCAACCAAAATGAGGAAATGCCTCTGCGAGGCGCTGCATTTCGGCGTCGCGGTAGGTTTTGGCCAAGATGGAAGCGGCAGCAATGCTGGCGTAGCGGCTGTCGCCCTTGACGATGCAGGTGTGGGCGATAGTGGCGTAAGGCTGAAAGCGGTTACCGTCGATAAGTAGGTGCTCCGGTCGCACGCCCAATTGGTCGATAGCGCGATGCATCGCCAGAAAGGAGGCCTGCAGGATGTTCAGGGCGTCGATTTCTTCGACTTCGGCCCGTCCGACGGCCCAGGCAATGGCTTGCCTTTCAATAACTTGGCGCAGCTGCTCTCGCTGGATCGGGTTAAGCTGCTTAGAATCTCTCAACCAGGGATGGGCAAAGTCGGGCGGCAGAATGACCGCTGCGGCAAATACAGGGCCAGCAATGCAGCCGCGGCCTACTTCGTCGCAGCCGGCTTCGAGGCATCCGGCGCGATAGTAAGGCAGAGGAGGGTCTGCAGGCGGCATATCGGGAAGTAGCGTGTTAGGCTTGGCTCACTTCATGATTTGTTGGTCGTAGCTCGACATTTGCACTCCCAGCTGCTGTGCGCGCTGATAGTCCTGGCGGGCAAGATCCTTTTTGCCCTGTAGGGCGTAAGCGCGGGCGCGCTCTAAGTAGGCCAGCGCGAAGTTAGGGTCGAGCTTAAGGCATTGATTGAGGTCTTCGATGGCCTGAGGCAGTTGGTTGAGCGAGCGGCGCAGCATACCACGCTCGTACCAGATGTTCACCATGTAGGGGTCGAGCTTGAGGTATTCCGTGTAGTCTTCGATCGCTTTGTCGTAGCGCTGCAGGTGAAAATGCGTCAGCGATCGGTTGAGATAGCCGTTCTTGTTGTCCGGAGCAATAGCGAGACCGGCGTTGAGGTCGGCCAATGCTTCCTCCAGTCGCCCCAAGGAGGCAAGCGCACCGCCCCGATTGATGAGCACTTCGGCTTTTGTCTTGGGCTTGATGTTGGGCTTGGAGAGCGCCTCCGTAAAGTCGGCTAAAGCCTTCTCCGTCAACTCGCGCTCACGGCCCTTGTATTTGCCGCTGGTAGCCATGTCGAAGTAGGTCTTCCCTCGGCTATTGGTCAGCTCCGGATTATCGGGTTCGATCTGGATGGCAGTGGTATAGTCTTGCAAGGCGGCCTCGTAGTTGCCCTCCTTATTGCGCAGGTATTGCCCTCTGTTCCAATAAGGCAGTGAATTGCGCTTATGCTCGTACTTCATCACGTGCGTCCAGAGAGTCCCTCCATTTTTCCAAATGCCTATCTGTTTTACCGTCCAAATAGCGTAAATCAGAAAGAGAGCCCCTAATGCGGCGTTGACGCGGCCGCGCCATACGGGCGAGGGCTGCGCGTAGGTATGATACAACCAAGCCGCTATGGCAAAAAAGCCAAAATACGGTACGTAAGTGAAGCGGTCGGCCAGAAACCCTTGACCGGCACCCAACACCTGAAGCAAAAACATGACGTTGAAGAAGAAAAAGAAAACGCCAAACACCCATATGCGTCGGTCCGCCTTCCACATGCGGTAGACGCCGTACCACACGGCCGCAAACAGGATAGGGGATAGGTAAACCCATATCGGCAGCGGCTTGGGGTAGGGGTAAAGCGGCGACATGGGGTAAGGGATGAATAGCTTGTACAGGTATACGCTAAACGAGTAGGTGCCGATGCAGAGGCGGTCCAAGAAGGTAAAATTGGTTACATCGTCGTTGATGGAGCCTGTTTGGCGCAAGGTATAGAGGTTAGCCAGGCCAAAACAGAGGGAAATAATCCAGAAAGGAGTTTTCTCCCATAGGAGATTGAGCCGAAGGGGACGGCGAAGCCAATAGTCGAGGGCAAGCATGGACAACGGCAGCGTAACGGCCTGGACCTTAGAAAACCCCGACAAAATGGCCAGCAGTACCATGCCGATATACAGCTTAGTGCGTTTTGCCCCCGACTCGGTCTTTACCCAGCGCACGTAGTACATGAGGGCGGCGAAAAAAAACATGGCAAAGAGTACGTCCTTGCGCTCAGTGGCCCAGGCCACCGACTCCACGCGCATGGGGTGTATGCCAAAGAGCAAGCCGCCGACAAAGGCTCCGCCAATCCCAATGCCCATATGGAGCAAGAGGCGAAAGGCAAAAAAGACCGTCAGGACGTGCAGCAGCAGGTTGTTGAAGTGGATGAGGGTGGGATTAAACTCGCCGACAGCCCATTTCTCTAAGTAAAAGGTAAAAATGGGCAGCGGGTTGTAGTTGCCGATGACGTTTCCCTTATCTAAGTCGAAAATGTTTATCAGGCTTTGGCGGTCGATGCGCTGCAGATTGGGATTCTCCGTGATGTTAGGGTCATCATCCCAGTTGACCAAATCGTTCGACAAAGACGGCAGATAGCAGGCCGCCGTGATAGCCATGGCGATGAGCGCCCAGCGTAACCACCCCTCAGGCTCCCAACGATGGGTAGAAACGGCAGAACGAGCCGCCTTTTCTTGGAGAACCTTATTGGCTTTTGCCGGTGCAGATTTCTTGTGCGGCTGAGGGCGGGTAGATGGGTGTTTTTTGGCCATGCGTGCTGCGCAGTTGTTTTTGCGGCGAAAATAGCTCACTTGCGCCGTTTGGCGCTCCGAAATTTACTCCGTCACCACCGGTGGGCTATTCCTCCTTGCCGCCACACGGCATTCGTTAGCCGTACCAACATTCCGGTGGAGCTTCCTCTCCCGTTCTCGCATGAACCCGCCAATACTCCATTTCGGCGAGTAAAGGCGTCCATAAATGTCGGTTGGCCCCCTCTGGCTCTACGATCTCTATACATTTTCCATAGCTGAGTAAGAAGGCTTTCGGCTGACCTACACGCGCGGGAGCTTCAGGGAGATCCTCTAAAAGGGGAGTACACGTGTAGTCGCCATAGGGGAAAGATCGCCCTGCCGTTACGTGTAGATGGTGCTGCAACCAAGTATTCGCATCTGTTCGCAGTACATTCATAAAACCTCGGCTTGAGAAAGAAGTTGGTTAGGGAAATAACGGCGACAGAACAGGCCAGGATGATTTGAGCAAAGCATCCGCTTCCGACCACGCGGGGAAAGGCGACCTCATCGCTTGTGCCTACAATTAAGAGCAGGTTGCTTTACTCGCTAAGAGTAAACGGAACAGATCCCAAATTTACAGAGAATTTTAGAACTATACGCCGCTTTCGTTTATTTATTGAATGAAGCATCTTCAGAATGCTGCTGCAACGTTTAATTTGTTTTTAGTACGGGGTGCTGAGATCACCTAATTCTTTCTCTTTCTTAGTTTACCAGTAGTTTTGTCATGCCGCTCGAAGCAGAACTCAAGACCTCTCGGCCGCTATTGCCGCATCAGCGCGCCTTTTTAAATATCCTGTTTACGGCCAGTTGGTTAGACTGCTATTTACAGCGCCGTCTGCGCCCATTTGGCATCACCCATCCGCAGTACAACATTTTGAGGATTCTCAATGGGAGTTATCCCAAGGGGCTTTCCGTGCTCGATATCAAAGACCGCATGATTGACCGAAGCAGCAACGTGAGTCGGCTGATAGAAAAGCTGTACAAAAATGGCTATGTGGAGCGCGCCGTCCACCCCAAGGATCGGCGGCGGGTGGTAGTGACCATTTCTCCGGCGGGCAAGCAATTGCTGCTCGATATTCACGCGACGGGCTTTGCCAATCACCAGCAGATGCCGGGTGGGCGTTTGAGCGAAGCGGAAGCCCTCGAATTAGCCGACTTGTTGGATCGCTTTCGGGAGTGTTAAGGCTCTTTGCCTAGAGCGCGCTGCTTACCTTTGCGCTCACCGACACACCTCACTCTAGTGGAATAGCTTATGATGAAGTTTGTGGCAGAAATAGACATCATGCCTCACAAAGACCTGTTAGATCCGCAAGGCAAGGCTGTGGTTAATAATTTGGCGCACTTACATCTGAGCGGCGTGCTCGACGTTCGCATAGGGCGCCACGTCAGTCTAACGGTGCAGGCGCCTTCGGAGGCGGAGGCGCGGCAGGTGGTAGAGACGGCTTGCACGCAGCTTTTGGCCAACCCTATTGTGGAGACGTTCACCTATCAAATCCACGGCGCTTAATTTCGGCTCGTGTTATACTTGGTGCCGACACCAATCGGAAACTTAGAAGACATCACGCTGCGCGCACTGCGCGTGCTTCGAGAGGTGTCGGTCATCTTGGCCGAAGACACGCGGACGACGCGGCGCTTGTTGGCACGTTACGACATCCACACCCCTTTGCGCGCCTTTCACATGCACAACGAGCATGCGGCTGTGGCCAAAGTTGCAGCAGAGTTGGCGGGTGGGGTTTCGATGGCTTTGGTGTCGGACGCTGGAACGCCGGGCATTAGCGATCCGGGTTTTTTATTGGTGCGCGCTTGCCAACAGGCGGGCGTTCGAGTAGAATGCTTGCCGGGCCCTACCGCTTTTGTTCCGGCATTGGTAGCCAGTGGGATCCCTTGCGATCGCTTCCACTTCGAGGGCTTCTTGCCGCACAAGAAAGGGCGTCAGGCCCGCCTGCGCTATTTGGCAGCGCTTCCCCATACGTTCGTTTTGTACGAGTCGCCTCATCGATTAAAGCGCTGCTTAGAGGAGTTGTGCGCAGTATGCGGCCCCGACCGGATGGCTGCTGTGGCGCGCGAACTAACTAAGGTCTTTGAAGAAATCCAGACGGCACCGCTGAGCGATCTGCTCCTGTCGTGGGCAGAGCGCGACGTAAAAGGAGAAGTGGTCGTAGTAGTGGAAGGGCGGCGCACCTAGCAGTGGGGTGTGCGTATGACCGCCAAACACTACCTTTGCCTCACTTACGGCGCGCAAAGACGACCTCAAAACCCCTGACGGTACCCATGGCGAAAGGCAAAGGCACACCACTTTTAGACTTTAACCGCGAACGCAGCGTCAAGTTGCTGGGGCTCTTCCTGCTGTTTACGGCGTTGTATTTGTCTATTGCTTTTTTTTCCTATTTCTTTACTTGGGAAAACGACCACGACATCGTTCATCGCTTCTCTTGGGAGATCTTCTTGGGCGATATCGCCGTAGAGAACTGGCTAGGGCGTTTGGGCGCCTTCGTTGCCGACGCGTTGATCTATTGGATGTTTGGGGTGGGCTCGCTCTTTTTGGTGTACCTATGCTATAAATACGGCATAGCGCTCATCCGCAGAGTTCCGCTAGTATATCTGAACGAGGTGTTGATCCGTACCATAATCTTGATGATAGCGGTCTCTATCCTGAGTTCGTTCTTTTTTCAGTGGTCGGACTTCCCTTGGGGCGGTGTGTTTGGGCGATCGGTGAGCGCTTGGGTGCAAAAATTTTTAGGCGTAGCCGGGACACTTCTGCTAATGGTCTTCCTGTTGTTCTTCCTCTTCGTGTGGAGCAACAATCCCGACTTATCGGACTTTACTTGGCGCCAATTGCTTTACGAGACGCGACGCGCCTGGATAGACCTGTTGAGCGGCACCTACGGCAAGCCGCGCCGTCCGACCGCCCCGCCTGCCGAAGAAGCGCCGCCCGCAGCGGCAACCCCATCCGCTGAAAGCGCCTCGGCCCTCCGCGCTCCAGCGCCGCCCCCTACTACAGGGACACAGCTGACCTTTGATCTTTCGCAAAAAAGCGCGCTTTTTGCTGACGTCTCGCCTGAGCCTTCGCCTGAAAGCGCAGAAGAAACCGCTCTGGAAATTGAAATCTCTAGTACACCGCCGCCCCATCCCGACGAGGCGCCTGTGTATAAACCACCGGTACAGGTCATCCAGGAAGACACTCCGAACCTGAACGAACCCTACGACCCAACGCTTGAACTGCCCCACTACGAGCATCCGCATCTGCAGCTCCTCCACGAGTACGACAACTCTCAACTGGAAATCGACCGCGAGGAGCTCGAGCAAAACAAGAACCAGATCGTGAACACGCTGATGAACTTCAAGATCGACATCGAGAAGATAAAAGCCACGATCGGTCCTACGGTCACCCTGTACGAGATCGTACCCGCGCGCGGCATTCGCATCTCTAAAATAAAGAACTTAGAAGACGACATTGCCCTCAGCCTGTCGGCCTTGGGCATTCGAATCATCGCGCCCATCCCGGGAAAGGGCACCATCGGCATCGAGGTGCCCAATAAAAAGCGCCAAATCGTGGGCATGCGCGAGGTGCTCATGGACGAACGCTTTAAGCGGGCCAAGATGGAACTGCCCATCGCTTTGGGCAAGAACATCCAAAACGAAGTGTTCGTGGCCGACCTTACCAAGATGCCTCACCTGCTCATTGCCGGCGCCACCGGGCAGGGTAAATCCGTAGGGATCAACGTCATCTTGAATTGCCTGCTCTACAAAAAGCATCCTTCGCAAATCAAACTCATCCTCATCGACCCCAAGAAGGTGGAGCTGTTCCCCTATGCGCGCTTGGAAAACCATTTTCTCGCTTTCCTACCCGAACAGCCCGAACCCATCGTGACAGAGACGACCAAAGTGGTGCATACGCTCAATTCGCTCATCATCGAGATGGAGCGGCGCTACAACCTGCTCAAAATGGCTGAGGTGCGCAACATTGCCGAGTACAACGACAAGTTTGTGGCGCGGCGCCTCAACCCAGAAAAAGGGCATCGCTTCTTGCCCTACATCGTCTTGGTCATCGACGAGTTTGCCGACCTCATCATGACGGCAGGGAAAGAAGTGGAACTGCCCATTGGGCGGTTGGCCCAGCTGTCGCGTGCGGTAGGCATCCACCTCATTATTGCCACCCAGCGCCCATCGGTCAACATCATCACCGGCGTGATCAAAGCCAACTTTCCCGCCCGCTTGGCCTTTAAGGTAGTTTCTAAGGTAGATAGCCGAACCATCTTAGATACCGGCGGCGCCGAGCAGCTCACGGGGAAGGGCGACATGCTCCTATCCGTAGGAGGCGATATCATCCGCCTACAGTCGGCTTATATCGACACCCAAGAGGTAGAGCGCGTCATTGATTTTATCGCCAAACAGCCGGGCTTTCCCGAGCCCTTCTTCTTGCCGGAGTTTCATCCGGAGGACGCTGACAGTGAGGTCAAGTCGTTCAGCCTCGCCGAAATGGACGACATGCTGGAAGATGCGGCGCGCTTAGTCGTGGAGACGCAGCACGGCTCCACCAGCATGATTCAGCGGCGCCTCAAGTTGGGCTACAATCGCGCCGGCCGCATCATGGATCAACTGGAAGCCCTGGGCATCGTAGGGCCGGCAGATGGCTCTAAGCCCCGAGAGGTACTCTACTACGACGTGGCGGAGCTGGAGCGCTACTTAGGAGAGCTGCGCGCACGTCGAAATGGATGATCCAGACCTATGATACGCGACCTTCGAACGGTATCGCTTGCCGACTTGGAAGCCCTCCTGCTCTCTTGGAAGCAACCGCGCTTTCGCGCTCGGCAGCTATACGAATGGCTCTGGGCAAAGGGCGTTGCCGATTGGGATGCGATGACCAACTTGCCCAAGGCCCTTCGACAGCGCCTGGCCGATACCTTTACCTTGCACACGCTGTCGGCCGATGCAGTGCAGCAAAGCGCCGACGGGACGATCAAGACGCGCTGGCTGACCCACGACGGTCACCGCATCGAAAGCGTCCTGATTCCAGTGCCGGAGGCTCAGCGCTACACGGTCTGCGTTAGCACACAGGTGGGATGCAGCCTTACCTGCTCCTTCTGCGCTACCGGTCGCATGGGCCGAAAGCGCAACCTGACCGCTTACGAGATCTACGACCAAGTGGTGCTGGTAGACCGGCAGTGCCGAGAAGCCTTTGGGCACGCCATCACCAACGTCGTATACATGGGCATGGGCGAACCACTGCTCAACTACGCTCACACATTAGAGAGCGTGCGGCGACTCACCTCGCCGCCGCCCGATGGCCGAGGCATGGGCGCCCATCGCATCACCGTCAGCACGGCGGGCATCGCTAAGATGATCCGAAAATTAGCGGACGACGGCTACCGCGCTAATTTGGCGCTGAGCTTGCACGCGGCCGACGACGCTAAGCGCAGCGCCATCATGCCCATCAACGAGACTAACCACCTCGAAGCGCTCATGGAAGCACTCGAATACTTCTACCGCCACACACACAGCCGCATCTCCTACGAGTACATCGCCCTGCAGGGCTTCAACGATACCCTCGAAGATGCAGCTCGCCTGTTGCGCTGGTGCCGCCGCCGATTTCCCGTGCGCGTCAACATCATCGAGTATAACCCCATAGAGGGCGGCACCTTCGAGCGTTCGACGAACGACCGCTTGAACGCCTTTGCCGCTTTTTTAGCGCACCACGGCGTCACGGTTACTGTGCGGCACAGCCGCGGCCAAGACATCGACGCCGCTTGTGGGCAGCTGGCCAACAAATAGGCAAGGGGGCTCATTCGCGTGTCAGCGCCATCAGCCGTTGGTGTAGCTGGACAATGGCCGTATCCGCAGGATGATCCGGATGGCCCCACGTGATGCGCTGTTCGCGCGCGCCGTCGCGCCACTCGACAAACCAATACACATTGCCCGGATGCGAAAACAGCGGCCGCGGCGTCGACAGCAACGCTTTTGCCTCGCGAAACAGCCGGCGCCCCTGCCGCCGCACAGCGCTACCCCCTGCTGAGGTTTCCGAAGCTTTCAACTTGAACAGCTGGCCGTTGGTCAGCAGTATCCAAGTGGTCTCTCTGCCCACAATGCCACCTCCTGTGCCAAAGCGCACTTGTTGGGCCGGCAAGTTATCGGGCGAATACTTGGACGTGCAGTGACCAGACAACAGCCATAAAAGCACCTGCAAGGCGCAAAAACGGAGTTTTTTCTTCATAAGTCGTCTTTTTCGGAGAAAATAGTACCTATCGCTCAAGGCGCCATCTCGACACAAGGTAGAGCTAAATAGCCCAAACGTCAGAGGAGTCTCCTCGAAAATCAGTAGAAAGAGTCCAGCAGAGGGAAGACATACCTGCCCCAAGAAAAGACCAGGACACTCAGCAGGGCAAATAATACAAACACAAAGACAAGCCAGCACTCCACACGGCTCATAGGTGCATCAGATCGCTTCATATAGGTATATTTTCCACCAGCAGCGCTCGTCAGGCGCCGGAGAGAAGACGGCGTTTAGGCGTAAGCCACTGCGTTCGGGCTGTTCAAGGCGCGCGGCGGAGAGGACGTATTGACCACCCGCTCGCTTGAACGCCTCGGCATTAAAGCGGAAGTCTCGCAGCGCGATGGACTGCTGTTTGCCGATGAGGTAGTTTTGATCGGAAAGCCCCAACTCTGCCGAAAAGACATAACAGCGGTTCCCCCATTCGTCGAAATACGCCGCTAGACGCGGGTCTTTGGCCAGCTCACCTGCAATGATGGCTCGAAAACGCTGCTTGTGCTCTAAGCTGTACAGCGGAAGCAAGCCGTCCAACGTGTAAAAGCCGTTGTATTGCGCTACCACGGGGTGCATTCCCAAACAGACCACTCGATAGGAGGCTGGTGGCTTCCCGATGTGGGCGGCGATGCGGCGAAACAGCCCTTCCGCCCAAAACTCCGCATAGCTAGGCTTTACGGGATGGCCCAAGAGTTGGCGCATGTTGTGTATCCATTCGTCGTTGGCAAAAAAGCCCATCACCAACTGACAGGCCAATAGCGCTGCTGCAGCCTGATGTGAAAAGCCTTTTTCTATGAGGATGCTCAGTGCAAGAGCCAAAATGATGAAGAATAACAGCGGCAAGAAGATGATCATGCGGTTGAGCCGAAGCTCTGAGAGCAACGGCAGGAAGTCGTCTAAGGGCGCTGCAGCGTAGGGGTAAAGGCCGTAAAAAAGGGAGATGAGCAGCACCAAGGCCAAGCAGAGCATCAGCTGAAGCGAGCGATAGCGAAGGGATGAGGCAACAGATGCCTTAGCCCTCGCGCGCAGGGCTGCCACCGCTGCCACTAATAGCGGCAGAGCCACCACAATGCCCACGTGATAGTGGGATATCGTACATGTGAAGAGTGCTTCTAACAACCCGGCGTAAAAGTTGACGTCCAACATCGCAAGCGCGTCGTAGGCCTTGCGGTGCGAAATGAATACAGAGTTCAAGTAGAGCTGGAGCAGGGGAAAGTTTACCGCGACGTAGGAGAGTGCTAACAGGAGCACGCCCAGCAGAGGCCTAAGGCGCAGGCGCCGCTTTTGGACGCTCCACCCCAACCACAGCAATCCTGAAAGCAACAATGCCGACGTGCCCATCCATACGATGCTGGAATAAAGGGGAGCCAAAAGAAGGCAGACATAGTCGCTCCAGCTATCTTTATGGCGCAGCAGGTTGAGCAAACTGTGCAAGAGAAAGGGCTGGAGCGCCACACCGAACTGGACGTAAAATGGAACTAAGCTAAAGCTCAGGGCAATGCCCAAGCGCAGCCACCCTTGGTCTTCACTCGGTAAAAAATACGTGTGCAATAGGCGATACATGCCGAAAAAAGCCAACAAGCGCGACAGTAAGTAGCTGGCCTTGTAGCCGTTCAACCCGCCTAAAAGCCAAACGAAAAACACATTCACTGAGATGCCCGAAGGCAGCACCATGCGCGGCTGACCGCCGAGCACAGGCGACACCACAGCCCCCGGATGCACGTCCAATGCCTGTCCCAACTTGACCAACAACATCAACCACGCCCACTCCCCCTCTAAATTGTCGTGAATGCGTACGTAGGCATCCGGACCATTGAGCAGTAGAGGCCCAAAGTGCAGTGCGCATACGGCTAAAGCGCCGCCCCATAGCACTTTCTCCCGGCCAAATTTGCACATGGTCCTCGAGAAAAGGGTGCCCCTGTCGTTGCTGTTCGCGAGTATCTCTTTTTTCAATAGAACCTCGAAGTGGTCTAAACAATAGGGCGAAGTTCTATCAAGGAAAGCAAACGACGTACTTAGAATGCGCCTGAGAAACCCGATCGCCTTTGCTCGAAAAAAACAAATAGTTAGCCTACGTAACCGCAATTTTTTTCAATAATATTCCACAAAAAGCCTCCTTAAAGGGAAGTATCCATAATTTATTTGGGATCGACTATGTCTTCGTCGGGCAAAAGGATATGTTGACCGATAAGCGCAGGGCGTTAAGCGCCTTCTATGAGCTATTCATCGAGACATCTTGTAGCGCGTGCAACAAAGGGCGCGCAGAAGCGTCTTTTATTTACAAACAGACACAAACGCACCGAAACAATGAAAGCAAATCGCTTCTTCCTGTTCACCTTTTGGCTTTTGACGGCACCGGTGATGCCTGCTCAGACCCATAGCACGCCTTATGTGAGGGCTCCGTATATCGAAATCGTGGTAGCTACCGATAAAATCTGGCTGTTGCCTGAAGAGACGCCCACGGCCGATATCCGCGCAGAAATCGTCGACGCTGCACATCGGGTGGTGCTGGCGAGGACCTTCTCTACGAAAGAGGAGGGTTGGTCGCTCGACATTTCTTCGCTGCCGCCTGGACAGTATCGGCTGCAGTTGAGTTCTGGGCAGCGCGAGTACTTTGAAAAGCGCTCGCGCAAGCGCACCCTTTGACGGGCGGAGCACTCTCACATTTTCTGAAGGAGCAAGTGGGCAATCTGTGGGTCGGCGCACAGCCGCGACAGGTCTGCTCGGCGGGCCGCTGCCAACTCTTGGGCTATGGCTAAACGCAGGTCGTTGGGCAAGATGGGCATGGATAAAAAAGCCTTTAGGTTGGCCAGCTCGGCTTCGGAAAGTAGGACTTTTCGCCCTAAGACGTGACTGCTGAGGCGGGTTGCTAGGACGGAGAGGATATCCAACCGCTTGGTATGGCCTTCTTGGGTCAGCTGCGCTATGCGGCGTTCTACTGCGGAGAAATCCGCCGTTTCCAGGATGTCTTCGGGCGAAGGCAGCTGGTCCAAGTGGAGCTGTACGAAGGTAATAAAGGCCTGTGCGGTTTCAGCGTCGAGGGCGGCTTCAGCCAGCAGGCTGACTAAGTGGATATGTTCGCGCAAGTCCGCAATGGGGCGCAGGCTGTTAAAGAACTGCACCAAGGACCGGGGCGTGGTGCGCCGTCCGTTGATGAGCTCTGGGTAGGCCAACACGAAGTGGATGCCGCGCAGATCGATGTGGTTGCGTTCGGCCCACTGTACCCACGCTTTGGGGTCGAATGTCATCGTGATGTGGAGCATGCGCGTCAGCATAGCTTCGTCTAAGGTCGTTACCGAGTAATCGCCGCCGTCGGGGTTGGCGGTACAGACGATGAGCCATCGAGGCGGCAGTGTCCAAGACACCAATCCGTAGTTTTGAAACAGCTGCATGATGCCGCGCAGGATGCGGTCGTCGGCTCGGTTGACGTCGTCGAGCAACAAGATGCCTGGGCCGGGCTTTCGAGGCACCCACTCCGGAGGGGCAAAGCGCGTGACCATCTGCCCGCTCTCATCGCGCACTACTTGCGGCATGCCCACCAGGTCGCCCATCTCTTCAAACTGGGCAGGCGCTAAGTAGACCAATTGGCAGCCGTAGCGCTGCGCCACGTCGCGCACCAATTCCGTCTTTCCAATACCGTGCAGTCCCCAGATGCAAATAGGAGTAGGCCGCTCCTCGCTGTGTCGGAGGCGCTCTATGGCATGTACCAACAGCTGCTCTACCGACGCTGGGCCAACGCGCGCGCCGTAAGTGATGTAGGGAAAGGAGGTCGCTTCTTTTGCCATTGGCCTCAAAACAACGCGCGCTAAAGACCGGTTCATAGAGCGATCTTACAGCATCGCCCCGGCTGGGCAAATCAAAAAGGGCCATGCCGCGCACTCGGCACGACAGTGGCCCTTCTTCTTATTATAAGTTTCCCTTCTTTACTGTTTTACGAAGCGCAACACCCTTACGGGGCGCCCTTCGGACACAATGTGCAGCAGATACAACCCTGCCGGTAAGTGCGCCGCATTCATCCAATACTGCTGACCGCCGGAGGGAAGGGCGACCTCTTGGACCAGACGCCCTATGGGATCCGTTATGCGAAGCGTTGTCCCCTCCGGAACGGCTGTGGGTAACTCTAAGGTAAACTCGCCCGCAGTGGGGTTGGGATACAACCGCACGGGGCCATTTAACCACAGATCTCGAGTGCTCACCGTCGCAGTTAGGCTGTCGAGGTATTCGAAACAAATAAAGCCAGTAGCGGGGTTCGTCTGAATGGCTAAGTACTCAACGGGGTACGCCCCGCTGCTACCGTAAGTGTGGAAGACTACACTGCCAGCGAAGAACGGGCCGTATTGGGTGGGGGTACCGTCGCCCCAGTTGATCCATTCGATGTAAGTGCAGAAACCTAAGCTGGGGCTGATGACAAATTGATAAGTGTTGCCTCCGAAGTGATTTATACTTATAGCGCTTTTCACCTGGGTGATAAATTGCAGATAGTCATGGCAGCAGATGTCGAAGCACTCTGGCTGGATCCAACATACTTGGCAGCGGCACGTCTCCGATGCGCCTGGGCATACTGTCCAACTCGTAAGACAGTATTTGCCGGGTTTGCCTACCACCGAGGCTGGGAAAACAATACTGGCAGGAGGATTACTGCCGGTTTGGAACACATTTGGCCCAGTCAGCTCCCAATGCATGACAAACTCACAAGGCTCCTGGTTTTGGGAGCTGATACAGCCCAAAGAAGGAGAGACACCAACATCTGCGGGCGGACAACTCAGCACCGGAAGAAGATAAGTTGAATTACAGACCATTTTCCAAGAAGTCTCCCCTGAAGTGAGAAGGGCAATTCCTCTTGTGCACACGCAGCTATCACACCGCGGTATAATGATACACACCGTATCTGGTTCGAAGCAGCACCAGTGGTCTCCGCTAGTATTGTCGAACAGGCGCCCTGAGAAACACAGCATTGTACCTGCTGGTAACGGCCCACTCGAGGGATAGATACCTAAGGATACAGTGGCAGTGCTGCCCCAAGGTAAGGAGGGAATTAAGTTAGATGGGTTGGGTGAAACAACCACTGGCGGCCCACTTATTTGGGAAAAGATGATACCATCGGCCGAATGCGGCGGCGTAGACGCGTTCTGGAACGATAGCGTGTACGAATAGAAGATATTTCCCTGCGCGTCTTTTTCACATTGGATGTGGTCTTCGATCACTTCAATGCACCCTTGGTCGACTACTGGACATTCAAATTTCAAAGTATCTGTACAGGCGACGCTATCTGCGCCATTAGCTCCTACAGTAATCCATCGGATGACCACCACTTGAGGCACCTCAGAGGGCATGTCGATCTTGTCTAGGCAGAAGTTAATCAGTCCTGGCCACGTACCGCTAGGTATGTTACCCGATAAATACTGCCACTGTATTGAGGTAGGCGTAGAGATAGGGTTGAACCACCCGCTTCCGTTGGTGAAATGAGAGCCAAAACATACTCCGGGCGTTAGCAGGGCTACCTCTAATTTCGTAAAGAAGTTGCTATAGCAGGGGTTCACGATGTCTACCGAATGGCAGCAGCTGTCGGCGGGCGGGAGAGTGCGAACCACCACGCGGCGTTCTTTGCACGGGTCGCAGCACGGCCGGAGGAGGATAGAGTCCTTATCCGTAGCGTGACAGCAGTTGTTGCCGCCGAACAGGGTGGTGTTAAAGGTAAACCAGGTAGGTGTTGTAATGGGCGGAGCGATCAGCTGCACGCATAGCGTCGGCGAGCACGAGTCGGGTGGGATGCCCGGCATCAGCGGCGGTTGAGGCAGTGTAATCGAGTTGGCAGGAGCAATATTACTGGGCGGAGGGCACGGCTGGAAAAGCACTCCCGATGAAGGATTGCTCAAAACTACTTGATTGGCAGCGAAATTGCTCAGGTTTTGTACTTGGAAGAGGTAAGTATACGTGCCGGGCTTACTTGGGTCGCAGATGAGCGTGTCGTTTTTAATAGCTACGCAAGTGTCGGGCACAACCACAGGCGGCAAGCACTGGAAGTAACAAGTATCTACACACGCTAAATAAGGAACATCGGTAGGCCCTTTGACATACCAGCAGAAAGCCAGCACCTGAGGCACCTGAGTGAGGTTGGTGATGTTGTTCAGGCAGAAAGTGAGCGCACCGGGATAAGTGCCAAAAGGTATGCCTTGGAACGGATTGTGTTTTATTGTCAACTGGGTAGGTTGTGTAGCTATCAAGGTGAAGCTAGAGCTTACCGACACATTGGCAAAGGTCACTCCCGGTGTCAGAACTTTCACCTCTAAATAGGCCACTGGCCCTGCATTCACGTGCAAATCTACCGACCAACAACAACTGTTGTCGCTTGGTGTACCAGGTTCAAAGACGTTCAAAGGATTTTTGACTACTCTGAGCGAGTCGCATGGGAACGGCGGTTCTGTTAGAGGACATCCACACTTTATGACGTCTACGTCGCCGATAAGGACTTTGTCGTGCGTTATCAGGTCGTTGTCGAAATCAATCAAAACGCTGTTAGAATTGTCGGTGGGAGAAGGAGGATTGTTGTCTTGCCCCGAACTTCGAATTCCCTGCATGCCGTAGATCCAGCTTCCCATACCTCCTCCCGCAGGGCTTAAATTATCTCCTGTACACCACAACATGCTGTCACAAGGAGCTGGCGGCAAGGCGTATGGCGGAGGAGTAAACCACTCGTAGCCATAGTCTACGCCTCCCGCAGAATTGGAAGCAGTATTACCTATCTCAAACTTAAGGTGGTAGCTAGAGGCAGAAAGGGGGGTCGTGTGTCCTGGAGTAAGTGTCCATGTGCTCCCCATCTTTTCAAATTCGATGACCCGAGCGTAATGCGCGTAATTGAAAAATTGTGTGGTCAATACTCCTCCGCAGTCGGATACCATGGTGCGCTCTGCAATGAGCATCTTGCCTGTGGATGAAAACTCAATGTCGGAAATGGGGTTGGAGTACGCGGGACCAGGGAAATTATAGCTACCCATATCGATTTCTAAGACCTCACCGCCCCAAAATGTCCCTGCGCTACTATTAGTAGCAGTGAATGCACCGCTAGGAGTTAGCCCAATAGACCAAATCTGGTTGGCTGCGGTAAAGGAGGGCCGACCTTTGTCCTCGCTCCATCGACTAAAGTAGACCCTGCCTCTGTAATAGCCTATGCCCCACGTGCGTTCGCCCAAAGCCACGAAGTTCGGGTCAGCCCCCGTCCCCGTAGAGGGCGGGTTTACCTGACCAAAGGGATCGAAACGGTCTAATACTATGCCTGCTCCCGAGGTGGTGCGTCTCACCCGATAGATCATCCCGTCCGTCATGTTGGTGACGAAAAACTGGTCGTGGTCAGGGTCGTAGCAGAAGTTGCCCAATCCGGCACCGGTGTTTGGAATGTTGTTTGTTCCCGGTGTAAAAGGCCCCGTCTTAGTAAATACCGTATGCACGCCATTAGAAGGATCAATGCGGTAGATGCCGCCGCCCCCGGCAGGGCCAAATGGAGATATGTAGGAAAAGTTGCTGTGGGAGCAAGTGTAGACAGTAGAAGCGGCCACGAAGATCTCTTCGTTGGGGCCGAGGGCTATTCCAAAGACTTGCCCTAATCGGGCTGCTGTCCAGTTGGGAAACATGGTTTTGCCTACACTACTCCAGTGCGCGCCTAAAGGCGCTATCGAGTGGTTGCGCACGTCGTATATGCCCATGACAGGGCCATTTACATTGACTCCAGCCGCCGGATTTGCCGGTTGATTTAGCCCAGAGAAGCAGGTCACGACGGCCTGACCGCAGAGGTGAGCGGTGGGCGACTCTAGGCAATTCACCGTCACCGTAAAACTGCAAGTCGCCACATTGCCGGCCATGTCGGTAGCTGTGTAGGTCACCGTGGTTGTCCCCTGTAGGAACGTCGTTCCGCTCGCGCTGCCGCTGCCCGAGCCGGTGGTGGCGCCCGTCATCGTCCAGGTGAGGTGCGCCATAGGACAGTTGTCGTTTACTACGGCTCCGATATCTTGCACGGTTGCAGCGCATATGCCGGCGGGATTGATCTGCCCGGCTACGGTGAGCGATGGGGGGCAGGTGATTGTCGGCGGTTCGTTATCTACCACTGTTAAGGTAAAGGAACACTCGTTTGAGTTTCCACACCTATCTCTGACTCTGCATGTGATGGTATGCGTCCCTTTGGGAAACTTAGTGGTAGGCGAGACGACTTCTTGAGCACCGAGGTTGGCCCAAACACAGACGACCTGTAAACCCGGACAGTTATCGGCGGACTGTGGTGAAGGCAAAGGTCCGGAATAGAAACACTCTTTGGGCAAGGGGGACACGGTGAGATTAGGTGGACAGGCAATGATGGGAACAATATGGTCTTTGACCGTGATGGGGGTAGTGCAGGTGCTCGTATTGCCACACCCGTCGGTAGCGGTGAGAGTGACGACGAACGTGCCGCACTCTTTTATTACCTCAGGCGATACCGCAAGCGACTGTATCTGGCAGTTGTCGAAAGAGCCGGCGTCGACCATCGAAGGAGTGACCACTACTTCACATTTATCTCCTAAAAGTAAGGGCGGTATCTGTTTTTTGCAGAGCGCTACTGGAGGGATAGAGTCGATTGCGTTGACGATTGTCGAAGCAGTGGCGGTGGTACCGTTCGCACAGGTGATCGTCACCGAGAAGGTGTGGGTGCCGCAGGGCAGCGTCGCGTTTATCGAAGGCGTATTCGCCCCCGTGCTCCACTGATAGCCCACCGGCGCTGAAAAGATCGGCACCGCCTTTAATTGCACTTGGCCACAATTGTCGATGAAGGTCGTGGTGATGAATACGTTACAGTACTCGCAGAGGAGAGCGGTTTTCCAAAACTCAGGAACCCACGCTATGGGTTTTGGGGGAGGCACATCTACTACCTGCCTGATGTCTGTAGTGGTTGGGGTGCGCAACAAACTCTCTCGCACGATATCTATATGTGGATGTAGAATAATACAGGGAGGAGCATAGGGACCAGCATGGAAATCTAAATCGGTAACGGCGAGGACGGCTGGGCTCGGACCATCAGCGAGGTGTAGTTGGGAGCCGACGAAGCCCATGGTGGTTGACGACAAAGGCCAAACCCGCCCCCTCACTAACGCCGGCGGATCTAAATATTTTAGCCACAACAAAGTGGGCCCTGTGGTGCCGTCCTGGAATTTTAACACGACATCGCGGTCAAGGCCGCCTACATCGGCGCTGCCCGTCACATAAATGGCCGTGCCGATAGCCCACACTTGGTAAATGTTCGTTAGCAGGGGCAATCGGACCTCCCAAAGAGGAAGTGAGTTTTGGTCGAGCTTCGTCAAGTAATGAACCGGCGTAGCGATTTTTCTGCCCACCGTAAAAAAGTGCCTTCCTGCAGGTGCTACATCTACGTAGGTAAGGGAGTCTGTAATAAGACCATCGATAGGTCTAAAACTATTATTTAAGCGAAATATGACGCCATGGAAACCTCTATTTCCCGAAATGATCAAGTCGCCATCCGGCAACACCTCTAAATCCCTACAGAATTCGTCGTTGCTGAAGTTGAGATCGTACAAGACCTTCTCCCCCACATTTCCTTTTTCATCAAAGGTGAGCAGCACGACATCGTCCCAGTGCCATGCACCAGAGGGATCCCATTGGCTCCCTAACACGTAGTAGGGGAAGGCCGGGTTGCTGGGGGTGGGGTTTCGAACGATGCGGCAAAAGAAATCTCGTCCGGGTGCGTCGAAGGCATACACCCAGGAAAAGGTCCCCGTGGGCGTTACCAAACCGATTAGGCTTTGACTATTTTCATCCTTTGGGAGAGTGTTGCCAACTAACAGCAAGTTCCCTTGCGGTGTAAGCACAGCGTCGTTCCATTGCGAAGGGATCTCTAAGGAAAGAGCCCATAACAAGTTTCCCGCCGCATCGATTCGACATACTACGGCGTCCGTCCTGTCGTTAAAACGCCCTCGCCACTGTTCTCCCAATGCGTAATACTCGCTCCCATGCTGGATCACTTTCTCGAAGTACTGACTCATCCCTGCTCCGTAGTACGTCTTTTGAAACTGCCCGCGCAAGTACATCGGAAAAAGGGCAATGAAAAGCACCATCCATAGACTGGGCCTGCCTGCAATTGTTCTAGTTTTCCACATAACATAGCATTTTTTTAATTGGAAAAAAGGAAGAATAGTCATTGCTGTAATTGTCCGTACAGGTTAAGTGTTACCATGGGTTTTCAAATTTTTTTTTTGAGGAAATGCGCACCCTCCACACACACTTACCGCTTTTAGCGGCGAGCCCTTTTGGTTGGGGTTGAATTTGCAGGAGCACCCTCTGCTAATTGCCTATATCTTTACCGCCGATTTTTCACCCGATGTCGATGTTTTGCAGATATGAAAAAGTGGCTACTCTTTTTTCTTTTAGGGCATTGCTCGGGCATGCTGTGGGCGCAATCGCAGCCCAAGCAATACGTGCTCATTGAGCATTTCACCAACTCCCGATGCGCCATTTGCGCCAGCCGCAATCCGGCTTTTTACGCCCTCCTTCAGAACTACCGCTCCGAGATACACCACTTGGCTATTCACCCGCCGGTTCCCTACAGCAACTGCGTGTTTTACCAGGCCAATCCAGCCCACAACAGTGGGCGCGCTGCCGTGTACGGTATCAACGGCACGCCGCGCGTAGCGCTCAACGGCGTCCTTGTCCCAGCGGGTAATCCGCTCTTGCCGGCCGCGGTATTGGAGGCAGCCTTAGGTAAGAGCAGCCCCATCGCGATTGAAGTGAAGGAGGGAGGAAGTGCCCCTACTAAGACCGCTGAAGTCACCGTCCGCGTCTTTGACAACCCGCCTGCCGGATCGTACAAGCTCTTCGTAGCAGTGGCGGAAAGCACGGTCAACTACAATGCGCCCAACGGAGAGCCCAAGCACTACGACGTCTTTCGCGCCATGCTGACCGACATCGACGGCCAAGATATTGCGCTGCCGGCGCCGGGCAACTCGGTGTCGTTCAGCTTCAGCTATACCCACACGCAGCCCAACGGTTGGACGTCGCACTTCGACTCCCTGTATGTGTTGGCCTTTGTGCAAGAGGCCAACACTAAGGCCGTGCTCAATAGCGGCACGCGCTTCGACCCGGTATTTTCCCACACAGCAACACCCCCTGGAGCGCGGCTCGCCCACTGGTGGCCCAACCCGGCTACGGACCAACTCTCGACAGTGCTGCCCGGAGAGCGTATCCGCTCTGTGGATGTCTTTGCTTGGAGTGGGCAGCGCTGGACGGTGCCGCACACCGTAGAGGCCGACTTGGTGCGGCTTTCGGTAGAACATCTGCCATCAGGCGCCTATGTGGCGCATGTCCGCACGGATTCGGGCGTCTATATCGGGCGCTTTGTCCGCCATTGAGAGCGGAGGCGCCTACTGCTGTAAGGCTTCTTCGAGAGGAGTGGCTTTGATGATGCCTTTGGGTACCAGGATTTTCCAAAAGGAAAAGTCCTGCGTAGCCTCCAATCCGAAGCCGTAGATCACCTCTCCGGGGCGCGTGATTTTGACGAACTTGTCGGTGCGCAAAATCGATCGGTTTTCGTCCCAGATGAGCTCTTCGGTTTCAAGGACTTCGCGATCGACGGTGACCAGCACGACGCTGTCGCGCGCAGCAATGAGCCCTTTTTCGGGTTGTCGAACGGCAAAGCGCGCTGTCAATACGCTGTTGATGCGCAGGTGAGGCGTGAAGAAATCGATGTGGATGCCCTCTGGAAATTCCTGCCGCGGGTTTTCGGAATCCAAGTAGTTGTGCAGGACTGGAGCCTTCACCCGTACTTTCAAAACGGCGCTGTCCGAATAGAGGATCTCTACACCGCGGGCGACTTCAACGGCGGCATCTTCGGGAGTATAAAAGAGGTCGGCGCGCTTGGGTATTCGCTCCTCGCAGCTCCAGGCTAACAGCACCGCTGCGCCTATTGCTGCCAACAGGCCTATTTGCCTCGATATTGGTAAGTACTCCATCGTGCTTCGCGGCTTTGGCATCCGGGTTGTTGGGCCAGCAGAGCGCTGCTCGCTCAGCGCACCATTCGCCGCACGGTGTAATGTAGGAACCACAGCGAGCCAATTACGATGAGCAGCAGGTACTGTACAGGCATGTGGACGAAAGCGATGAGGTGCGTGCGATCGAGCAGGTACATCAGAAAAAAGATGGTGCCCAGCGCCAACATAAGGCTAGACAAGCGGCTGAACCCCGGAATATATGCGAAAGATACGCGCTGTCGGATTAGTGCCAGCGTGAGGATCATGGACAGTGCCGGCAGCACTTGGGTGATGAGGTGGACATTAAAGATGTTGCCGCCGCGCTGGAAGAGAAACAAATAGACGCTTAGCGCCAACGAGAAGATGCCGGGTATACAGGCGGCGTAGACGAGGAGGGCAAAAAAATATTTCCACGGCGCTTGGGAGCCGTTATTGCCGCTTATCCAGCCGGCCAAGGCAGCCAAGATAGGCAGGGCAAGAAAATAAAGAGTCGCTGGAATGGGATCTTGGCTGATCGAGCGTATGAGATCGCCTAACGTCATTTTATCGATATTTGGCGCAAAGGTATGCAAAGCTGGAGTCGACTTACCTTGTGCTCAACGCTCTACGAGCGATTCTGCGCGGCACATTCGGTGCCTTTGGCATTTCAGCCCTGGTGGTTGGATGCCGTCTGCGGGGCGGAGCGATGGAGCGCGGCCGTTTGGGAGGGAGGGCCTGGTGGCATTTGGCCGTTCTTTTGTACTCGCCGCTGGGGAATGCCGGTCGTGCAGCTGCCGCCGTATACTACCTATGCTGGGCCATGGCTAGCGCCCACCTCGGAAGATTGGCCTACCCACCGGCGCCTGCGTTGGGAACAGCGCGCGATAGCCGCCATGGCTGAGCAACTGCCCAGGATGGTCTTTTTTCGGCAGAACTGTTGGCCCGACTTTTCTAACGGTTTGCCCTTAATATGGCAGGGCTTTCGCTTGCACACGCGCTACACCTACGTGTTGCCTCCTGCCTTAAATGAGTCCTCCATATACGCTCGGATGAAGCACACGGTGCGTACCGACCTGCGGCATGCCTATCGCACGATGGTGGTCGAACCCTGTGCCAATGCCGACCGCCTATATGCCGCCTACTCAGGGTCGCTTCAGCGCATCGGTCAAAGCCGTCCCTTTGCGCCATTCGAGCGGTTAGTCCGCGCGCTCTATCAGCGCCGAAGTGGAGTAGGCTGGGTCTCGCGCTGTCAACGCAGCGGTGCCGACGTAGCGGGACTTTTATTGGCTTTCGACGCGCGTTGGGCAGCGGTGGTCGTCGCTGGGCGCATCTGCCGAGAGGGCTACCCTGGCGGCTTACATTGCCTCTATGCAGAGGCTATTCGGTTTTGTGCGTTGCGCGGTTTGTGGCTCGACTTAGAGGGCAGCATGCTGCCCGGTGTGGAGCGCGTCTTTCGCGCCTTGGGCGCACAACCCAGACCCTATTTGGGCATCCAGCGATGGGCGACGACTGGGCTCTTTAGTCGCTGCTCGTAGCCTTCAGGGGCGCTGTATCCAGACCCTCTCCCAAGAAGTGCCGGAGGCGGTCTTTTTTTCTACGAAAAACAGCCCTTGCAGCGAGACAGGTAAATCGAGCGCGAGCGCTTCCGCCGCCGTCAAGAGGAGAGGGTACTCCCATGCCAAACGGCCACTGACGTCAAACAAACGCAGGTGCACCCGCTCTGCAGTGTCGCCTTCCCACAGTACCCATAATCGATGGTGGGCAGGATTGGGAAAGAGGCGCAAACGAGGAGCGGGAGAGGTTTCGTTTACCTGCACCTTATCTTCGACGCGCGCGCAGAGGTCGACCACTTGGCCAAACTCGAACGCTTCGCACGGATGGGGCGGACTGCTGTTTGCGCCAAAGTATTTCATTAAGACGCGCAGTCGGGTTAGACCCACTGAAGCATTCGTTGGCACTGCGACAACCCCTTGGATGGCCTCCTCTACGGCAAAGCCGGGTTCAAAAGCCAGCTCACCGGGGGCGAGGAAGTCTCCGTCGCCGTTGTAGTCGACGTACACGCGAAAGCGCTCGCGATAGGTTTGGGCGCTGTATCCGGGTTTGAGCACAATCGGAAGGGTGTCTCCCCGCACTAACACAGGAATGTCGTCGCCGCTGCTGGTAATGTCGAAATAACCGTGTGCTGGAGGCGGGGTGCTCGACCAATTGCCGATTTGAATGAGAGCGATCCACTCTTGTTGTGCATTTGCAGCACCTGCCGCACAGTAAGCCAAATCTAAACAGGGGCCGCATCCCAACGTGGTGAAGGTTAGCGCTGTTGAAGCGGAATGTTGGTCTGGTTCGCAGAACGCACTGACGGACACTTCGTAGGTCTGGCAAGGAGATAGATCGCTCAACACCGCTTGTTCTTTTGTAGACATCAGTGCTTGCGCGAGGCCGTTGGGGTGGTATAGTTGGACTAAGTAGCTCGAAGCGCCTTCGATCGGGTGCCAGGCGAGCAGCACTTGAGTAGAACTTATGTTTTCTACGCGTAGGTTTTGCGGGGCAGAGCAACAGCCCAGGGTGGTCGTCGTTACGGGCGCTATCCACGGACTTACCGTATCCGGCGCACACAGGGTTTGCAGCGAAAATTCATAGGCCGTACAGGGTTTGAGCCCACCTACGGTAAAGTTGTTTCCGTCGACCTTAGCCAACTCCCATGCAAGGGTTCCCTTCTCGCGCCAGCGAATAGCGGTGCTCGCGGCAGAATGCACCGAGGCCCACTCGATCAATATGCTGTCGCGGGAGATAGGGATGGCTTCCACACCGAAAGGAGCTATACAAGCACCGCACTGGTCTTCGTACGCCTGAAGAAGACGGAACAGGTGCAATCGCCCTCCGCTTACCGTGATCCCTTGAAGTACTGCGGTAGGGGCGGTGTTGGAGAGCAGGTGTTCCTTGACCCAAAGCGCTGCTGCCGCTGGGTGTGCGCGCGCCATGAGCGCGAGGTTGCCGCACGGAGCAGCGTATAACAGGGCTATGGCACCTGCCACTAAAGGCGCTGCAAAAGAGGTGCCGCTGGCAACACCATAATTATTGTTGGGCCGAGCAGTAAAGATTCCTTCACCATAGGCTCCCAAGTCGATGGAAGAGGCTCCCCAGGCAGCATCAGCCGCCTTTGCGTTTTGGCGGGTTAAGCTGGTGACGCTGATGAGGTAGTCACTCGGGCAGGTGGTGGGCAAGTCGCCGAAGGTGTCCACGTTTACGGCTAAGTTAGCAGTGGCGGCTACGCTCAAAATGCCGGCTGTGCCCAGTGAGTCGAAGGCAGCACACCATAGCGGCGCGTCGGAGGGTTTGCCGCCGTCGATGCCCCACGAACAATTGATCGCTACTACAAAGGCGCCTTGTTGACCGCCGGTGGCTTGGTAGCGGCGCCGCGCGCGCAACACGTAATCGAAGGCCGCTAAGATGACGTCTTCCGTGCCGTTCCCAGCAACAAAGAGCAGCTTCACCGCCCAGTTGACGCCAGCGATGCCCTTCTCGTTATTTCCCCGTGCGCCCGCCATGGCGGAAACTGCCGTGCCGTGCGAGGTGGCTACCCCGCCAATTTGGTCGTTTTGAGCAAAGGCATTCCAGCCGCGGAAGTCGTCTACATAGCCGTTCTGGTCGTTGTCTATACCATCGTTAGGGATTTCCGCCCAATTCCGCCACAGGTTGGGCGCCAAGTCTTCGTGTAAGGCATCTACGCCGCTGTCGATGATAGCTATGACAATGGTGTCTCCTGGAGGGGTCAACCCGCCAGTGGTGATACTCCAGGCCTGCTCCGATGCCAAATCGGCGGCGCTGCCGCTTGGGTTGCGATGGTGCCACTGCTGGGCATACAGGGAGTCATTGGGCGCCGTGAGCACCGGATGGCCGCGATGCTGTAGGCGATGATTGTATTGGGCCGCTAACACTTCCGGTTGGGCCCGGAGCCACTGCAACATCGCAGTCTCTGCTCCGCCCTCTGTCGACACACCAGCAGTGAGCCGCCAAATACGGAGCGCTTCTGCCACCGAGGTGCAGGAGGCCCCTGCTGCCCAAACGTGCGAACGCGCACGTGCCAACACGGCATCGGGAGTATGCCCAGGACGCAGCTGAAAAAGCACCTGCCCACCTACGCGTTCAGGCTGCGACTGCGCCCTCGCTGCACTCCATATCAGACATAGCCCAAGTAAAAATCGCTTCATTATCTTTCTCATGCCTTCTAAGATCAATCCAAAGCGCAAAGTGACGCGAAACTATCCAGCCTTTTTCACAACTTCGACGATGCTTAAATGGTTAGGTAAAGCAACAGGTTATAAACCGTTGGGTTTAGCCTTTCGGCTTTGAGCGCTATTTTTGGACAATAAAAGCAGCGTTTAAAACTCACTGGTGTATCCGAACAAGGCTTGTTCGAAGGGGAAATACCGCTGCCTGCGGGCTAAAACCGTTAAATTAGTCCTTTGCACCGATTAAAAAGTTTTTAACTCATTTTCTTTGCGAATCCTTACACTGCACGTAGTATTTAACACGGTAAGTCACTCTGCGGCTCTTTAACGCTACAAACTACTAAGCCCAATGGTTAGATCGCTGCTCATCTTAACTCTTTGTCGCTTTTGCACGGGAATACTTCGCGCCCAGCTGCCTCCCGAATGTCCCAGCAACAATCATCCTGCTGAGGATTTTTGCCAGAACATATGCATCTACTGCAACTTTAATGGTTATAGTGGAAGCTCGGCTGGTTACACTTCGCAAACACCACCAGGCTTTTGTGGAACGATTGAAAATGAGCAATGGCTGGGTTTCATTGCTGGCGCCACGGTAGGTACGTTCACCGTAACACCGACGGGTTGTCAGGATGGGAATGGTCTGCAAGTCGCGCTGTACACCAGTTGTACCAGTAACCCCATTGCCTGCAACGGCGGAAGTCAGGGCAATGGAAATAATCCCGTCTCCATTACGGCCAATCTCACTCCTGGCGTAAATTATTTTCTCTTGATTGACGGCTATGCCGGTGACCAGTGCAGCTTCACCGTGACGGTCACGCCTCCCAGTGCTGCGCAGGCGCCTCCGATAGCGCCGACGGGAGCGATACAGGGTCCGGCGACGGTATGTCCGGGAGGGACGGTGACGTTCAGCATACCTGCGGTGAACGGAGCGGGGGCGTATGAGTGGAATGCGCCAGGCGGGTGGCTCATCAACGGTCAGGCGCCTCCGGTGATTGTAGAGGCACCTGGCGGCAACGTGGTGACGGTGACGGCGGGTCCGACGGGCGGTCAGCTGTGCGTGCAGCCAT
Source organism: Lewinellaceae bacterium (assembly GCA_037445225.1). Classification (GTDB taxonomy): domain Bacteria; phylum Bacteroidota; class Bacteroidia; order Chitinophagales; family Saprospiraceae; genus M3007. Next base: position 90,616 of record JBBIKW010000006.1, read on the forward strand.
TGAGTTCGTGCAATACGGGCGTAGAGGTATGTCGGACGATTAACGTGGTACCGATACCGCCGACGATCCTGCCTCCGGTGATTGTGTGCAACGAGGATGTTCCGTACACGCTTCCGTGGGGGGAGGAGGTTTCGACGAGCGGGACGTACCAGACGACGTACCAGTCGTATCAGGGCTGCGACAGTGTGGTTCGGCAGCAGGTGACGGTGAAGGCACCGATCATACGGAATTTGGGCCTGCAGTCGATATGTGCGGGCTCGTGCGTGACGATATGTGGGGAGCAGTTTTGCGATGCGGGCAACTACACGTATGTGTGCGAGTCGTACCAGGGTTGCGACAGCGTGATCAACTTTGGGATATTGGTGGTGGATCCGGTAGCGGACATTACGGGAGGTGGTGTGTTGACGTGTTCGAATCCGGTGGTGACGTTGGGTTCGGCGCCGTCGCCTGGGACGAAGGTGTGGCGGGATGGGAATGGAGTGGTGTTGGGTACGGGCAACACGGTGAGTGTGAGCAGTCCTGGGACGGTGATATTGACGGTGACGGCGGTTGCGGGGGGTAATCAGTGCGTGAAGAGCGACACGATACAGGTTACGGCGAATACGACGGCGCCGGTGGTGACGGCGACGGGGGGCTTTTTGGGATGTGGTAACTCGCAGGCGCAGTTGCAGGCGACGTCGAACGTTCCGAATGCGACGTATCAGTGGAGTCCGGCGTTGGGATTGAGCAATCCTGGGATAGCGAATCCGCAGGCGTCGTTGCCTGGAGTGTACACGGTGGTGGTGACGGATCCTGGGAATGGGTGTACGGCGAGTGCGACGGCGGAGGTGACGGGGAATACGGATCCGCCACAGGTAGAGGCGGATGGAGGGGTTTTGACGTGTTCGGTGACATCGGTGAGTTTGGGTGTGACGACGAATGTGGGGGGGGCGACGTATGCGTGGAGTGGGCCGGCGGGTTTTAGTTCGAGTGAGCAGCAGCCTCAGGTGACGGTTGGGGGGACGTATACGGTGACGGTGACGAGTTTGGCGAACAACTGCACGGCGAGTGCGACGGCGCAGGTGACGGTGGACAGGGCGGTTCCTGGGGCGCAGGCGGTGGGGGGAGTGATTGGGTGTCCGACGCCGGCGGTGACGCTGCAGGGGAGTTCGCCGACGAGTGGGGTGGTTTGGCAGTGGAGTGGTCCGGGTGGCTTTGAGTCGGCGGCGGAGGATCCGGTAGTGGATACGGCGGGGGTGTATGTGTTGGTGGTGACGAACCCGCAGAACGGCTGTACGTCGAGTGCGAGTGCGACGGTGACGGGCGATACGATATCGCCGGATGTGAGTGCGGTGGGCGGCGCGTTGTCGTGTGCGGTGCCGGAGATAGTGTTGGATGGTGGTTCGACGACGGCGGGTGTGAGTTATGCGTGGAGTGGTCCGGGCGGCTTTGAGTCGACGGAGGCGGATCCGGTGGTAGGCGAGGCTGGGACGTACGTGTTGGTGGTGACGGGGCTGAATGGGTGTACGTCGAGCGCGAGTGTGGAGGTGACGGGCGATTTTACGGTTCCGGATGCGAGTGCGGTGGGCGGCGTGATCACGTGTGTGTCGTCGAGCACGGAGATAGAGGGTTTTTCGACGACGCCTGGAGCGACGTTTTCGTGGATAGGGCCGAACCAGGGGACATATGAGGGTTCGCGGCCGACGGTATCGAACTTGGGGGTGTACGTGTTGGTAGTGACGGGCCCGAACGGGTGTACGGCGACGGCGACGGCGGAGGTGGTTCCGGATGAGAACATACCGCAGGTGAGTGCGGTGGGCGGTGAGTTGACGTGTGCGGTGGGTCGAGTGGTATTGAACGGGAGTTCGCAGACGCCAGGAGCGACGTTTGAGTGGAGTGGTCCGGGTGGTTTTGTGTCGACGGAGGAGGATCCGGAGGTGACGGAGCCTGGGGTATACGTGTTGACGGCGACGAATCCGGTGAATGGGTGTACGGCGATAGCGCAGGCACCGGTGACGATAGATACGGTGTCGCCGGGTGTGGTGGCGAGTGGAGGGGTGTTGACGTGTTCGGTTCCGCAGTTGGTGTTGCAGGCGAGTTCGCCGACGAGTGGAGTGGTTTGGGCGTGGAGTGGTCCTGGTGGTTTTACGTCGGCGGTGCGTCGTCCACAGGTGAGCGAGGCGGGCGTGTATTGGGTGGTGGTGACGGGAGAGAATGGGTGTACATCGAGTGCGGAGGTGGAGGTTTTGGTGGACACATTGTCACCGGAGTTGTTGGTGTTGGGCGACACGCTGACGTGTTTGGCGCCGCTGGGTCGGTTGACGGCGACGGCGAATACGGGAGTGGCGTGGTTGTGGAGTGGTCCTGGTGGCTATAGTTCGACGGAGGGATCGCCGGAGGTGAGTGTAGGTGGCGTGTACGTGGTGACGGCGACGGCGTTGGGCAACGGTTGTACGTCGAGTGCGGAGGTGGGGGTGCTGGTGGACACGTTGTCACCGGACATTGAGGCGCAGGGTGGTACGCTTTCGTGTTCGTTTCCGGTGTTGGAGTTGTTGGGCATGTCGTCGACGGTGGGTGCGGAGTATCGGTGGTTGGGGCCGGGTGGATTGGACACGACGGATCCGAGTCCGGAGGTGAGTGTGGGTGGGGCGTACACGCTTCGGGTGACGGGTCCGAACGGGTGTACGTCGGAGCGGACGGTGGATGTGTTGTTGGACGTGGAGGCGCCGAAGGTGTTTTTGTCGGTGGGCGAGGAGTTGACGTGTTCCCGTGGGGAGGTTAGGATAGAGTTGACGGCGACGAATGGGACATCGCCGGTGGTTTCGTATGAGTGGAGTGGTCCTGGTGGTTTTATGTCGGTGGAGGAGGATCCGCAGGTGAGTTTGGCTGGGCTGTATACGGTAGAGGTGCGTTCGGCGAATGGGTGCACGGGCGTGGCGACGGTAGAGGTGCAGGAGGACGTAATAGTTCCGGATGTGAGTGCGTTTGGGGACACGCTGACGTGCACGGTGACGGAGGGTGAAGTGAGTGGTTTTTCGGCGACGGCGGGTGTGAGTTATGCGTGGAGTGGTCCGGGTGGTTTTAGTTCGAGTCAACCGAGTGCGGCGGTGAGTGTTGCTGGGACGTACACGTTGGTGGTGACGGGGCTGAATGGGTGTACGTCGAGCGCGAGTGTGGAGGTGGTGCTGGATGCGGAGTATCCGGATTTGTTGGTGAGTCGGAGCAACGATTTGGACTGCGACGATGTGTTGTCGGTGTTGGTGGCGCGGAGTGGGGCGGTCGGGGTTACATATGCGTGGTTAGATGGGAGTGGTGTGTTTTCGGTGGATTCGCAGGTGGTGGTTACGGCGGGCGGGGTGTATGTGGTTCGGGTGACGGCTCCGAATGGGTGTGTGAGCGAGGAGGAGGTGGTAGTGTTACAGGATACGGTGTCTCCGGGAGTGATGGCGTTGGGCGACACGTTGGATTGTATTTCGGGCGTGGCGCAGTTGGTGGGAGAGTCTTCTACGGCTGGAGTGACGTATTTGTGGACGGGTCCGGGGGGATATGTATCGACGGATCCGAGTCCGGAGGTGACGCAGCCTGGGGTATACGAGTTGGTGGTGACGGGGATGAACGGGTGCACGTCGAGTGCGGTAGCGACGGTGTGGTCGAATCAGGATGCACCGGAGGTGGTGTTGAGTGGTGGGGGAGTACTGACGTGTTTGCAGCCGCAGGTGACGTTGCGTGGCGAGATATTGACGGCTGGTGCGACGGGGGTTTGGAGTGGTCCGGGCGGATTTAGCAGTGTGGAGGGCGAGGTGGTGGTGAATCGGCCTGGTTTGTATGTGTATACGGTGACGGCGTTGAACGGGTGTGTGACGACGCGGACGATAGAGGTGAAGGAGGATGTGGTTCCGCCACAGGATGTGGTGGTGTTGGGCGGCGTGTTGACGTGTGCACAGCCGGATGTGGTGGTGCGGGCGAGCAGTTCGACGGCGAATGTGACGTATTTGTGGAGTGGTCCTGGCGGTTTTACGTCGACGTTGTCGGCGCCGACGGTTTCGGTGGCTGGGACGTACACGGTGGTGTTGACGAATGTGGCGAATGGGTGTCAGGCGACGGCAGTGACGACGGTATTGGGCGACTTTGCGCAGCCGACAGTGAGTGTGTCGGCGCCGGTGCTGACGTGTTTGGTTTCGGCGGTTCGGATAAGGAGTGTGGCGATGCCAGGGAATGTGACCTACCAGTGGGTAGGGCCTGGGATAAATGCGCAGAACCAGGGTCAGGCGGAGCCGGAGGTGACGGTGGCTGGGACGTACACGGTGACGGTGCGGTCGTCGTCGAATGGGTGTACGTCGAGTGCGACGGTGGAGGTGCTGTCGGACAAGGAGCCGCCAGTTGGGGTTGGGGCACAGGGTTTGGTGTTGACGTGTCGGGCGCCGTCTGGAGCGTTGCAGGGTATTAGTGGTACGCCGGACGTTCGCTACGACTGGACGGGTCCGGGCGGTTTTGCGTCGACGGAGGCGTCGCCGGTAGTGAGCGTTGGAGGGGTGTACACGTTGGTCGTGACGCGGCTGTCGAACGGGTGTACGGCGAGTGCTACGGCGCCGGTGGATGTGGATCAGCAGCCGCCGAGCGTGGTGGCGCAGGGGGGTATCCTGACGTGTTTATCGCCGACGCTTCGGTTGACGGCGAGTTCGACGCCGTCGGGGGTGGATTGGAGTTGGGTAGGGCCCGGCGGGTTTAGTTCGGCGGAGGCGGAGCCGGAGGTTTCGGTGGCGGGTGTGTATGCGGTGGTGGCGACGCTGCAGCGGAACGGGTGTACGGCGAGTGCTACAGCGCCGGTGCTTTCGGATCAGCAGCCTCCGGCGGTAAGCATTGGGCAGCCGCCGCTGTTGACGTGCAACACGACGCAGGTGAGTTTGCATGCGCAGGTATTTCCGAGCGGGCTGTATGCGTACGCGTGGACGACGCAAGGGGGGGACATTTCGTCGGGTTCGAGCAGCGCCTCGGCGGTGGCGACGCAGGCGGGCGTGTACACGGTGGTAGTGACGTCGCAACAGAACGGTTGCACGTCGAGTGCGAGTGTGGAGGTTCGGGCGGACTCGGCGACGATACAGGGAGCGGAGTTGGGTGTTCGTGGGGTATCGTGCTTTGGTCGCAAGGACGGTCGCGTTCGGGTGTTGTCGGTGCAGGGTGGTACGGAGCCGTATTTGTATTCGTTGGCGGGAGGGGCCTATGTGCCGCAGGCGGAGTTTTCGGGTTTGGCGCCGGGGACGTACGCGTTGAGCATACAGGATGCGAATGGTTGTGAGTGGAGCACGTCGTTTGAGGTGGGCGAGCCGGCGGAGTTGGTGGTGAATTTGGGCGAGGATACGACGATATACTTGGGCGATGCGATACGGATAGCGTTGGAGGATGTGGTGAGCGATCCGGGTCGGGTGGCTCGCCGTGAGTTGGAGCCGCCGTATTGGCAGGATTCGTTGGGTGTGGATTTGTATCCGTTGCAGTCGTTCCGCTACAGCCTGACGGTGGTGGACACGAACGGGTGTCGGGCATCGGACAGCCGTTTGGTTCGGGTGGACAAGACGCGGTTTGTGTACATACCGAACGTGTTTCGGCCGGATGTGGGCGGAGAGAATGGGATATTTTTCATTTCGGCGCGGTATCCGCGGCATGTGGTGAACATTAGGAGTTTTCGGATATTTGACCGCTGGGGCAGTGCGGTGTTTGAGCGGTACGACTTTGCGCCCAACGATCCGGCGTTGGGATGGGATGGGATGGTTCGCGGGAGTCGGGCGCTTCCGGGGGTGTACGTGTACTACGCCGAGGTGGAGTTCGCCGACGGCGAGGTCGTCTTATACAAAGGCGACGTCACCCTCGTGCGTTAAGAGCTATATTCCCTAACTATTATTTTGCAGCAGGCTGCGGAGGAAGAAGTACTGATAGTTATCCTCCGCAGCCTTTTTACCAGTAAAAATTTTAAAGTAAGAACATATCTGTCTGTAAATTTTCTCTTTGTTATGCGCTCAACGTTACTCTTACTCCTGTCCTTCTCCTGCCTAAGTCTTTTTGGGCCTCAGTTATTGTTTGCCCAGCTCCCTCCACCATGTGAGCCCAATGATGAGGCCAAAGATTTTTGCCAAGACATCTGCATTTATTGCAGTTTTACCATGCTCACGGGTAACAATGCGAACTTCACTGGGCAGACTCCGCCGGGCGGTTTTTGCTCGGGTATCCAGAATGAGTTTTGGGTGGGTTTTATCGCCGGCGCTACTTCGGCTACCTTTACCGCAACACCGGCGAACTGCCAGAACGGCAATGGCTTGCAGATCGCATTGTATACTAGCTGTACCAGCGAACCCATTGCCTGCAACGGCGGAAGTCAGGGCAATGGAAATAATCCCGTCTCCATTACGGCCAATCTCACTCCTGGCGTAAATTATTTTCTGCTGGTGGACGGTTATGGAGGGGACGTATGTGACTATACCATAACGGTCACGCCTCCCAGTGCTGCGCAGGCGCCTCCGATAGCGCCGACGGGAGCGATACAGGGTCCGGCGACGGTATGTCCGGGAGGGACGGTGACGTTCAGCATACCTGCGGTGAACGGAGCGGGGGCGTATGAGTGGAATGCGCCAGGCGGGTGGCTCATCAACGGTCAGGCGCCTCCGGTGATTGTAGAGGCACCTGGCGGCAACGTGGTGACGGTGACGGCGGGTCCGACGGGCGGTCAGCTGTGCGTGCAGCCATTGAGTTCGTGCAATACGGGCGTAGAGGTATGTCGGACGATTAACGTGGTACCGATACCGCCGACGATCCTGCCTCCGGTGATTGTGTGCAACGAGGATGTTCCGTACACGCTTCCGTGGGGGGAGGAGGTTTCGACGAGCGGGACGTACCAGACGACGTACCAGTCGTATCAGGGCTGCGACAGTGTGGTTCGGCAGCAGGTGACGGTGAAGGCACCGATCATACGGAATTTGGGCCTGCAGTCGATATGTGCGGGCTCGTGCGTGACGATATGTGGGGAGCAGTTTTGCGATGCGGGCAACTACACGTATGTGTGCGAGTCGTACCAGGGTTGCGACAGCGTGATCAACTTTGGGATATTGGTGGTGGATCCGGTAGCGGACATTACGGGAGGTGGTGTGTTGACGTGTTCGAATCCGGTGGTGACGTTGGGTTCGGCGCCGTCGCCTGGGACGAAGGTGTGGCGGGATGGGAATGGAGTGGTGTTGGGTACGGGCAACACGGTGAGTGTGAGCAGTCCTGGGACGGTGATATTGACGGTGACGGCGGTTGCGGGGGGTAATCAGTGCGTGAAGAGCGACACGATACAGGTTACGGCGAATACGACGGCGCCGGTGGTGACGGCGACGGGGGGCTTTTTGGGATGTGGTAACTCGCAGGCGCAGTTGCAGGCGACGTCGAACGTTCCGAATGCGACGTATCAGTGGAGTCCGGCGTTGGGATTGAGCAATCCTGGGATAGCGAATCCGCAGGCGTCGTTGCCTGGAGTGTACACGGTGGTGGTGACGGATCCTGGGAATGGGTGTACGGCGAGTGCGACGGCGGAGGTGACGGGGAATACGGATCCGCCACAGGTAGAGGCGGATGGAGGGGTTTTGACGTGTTCGGTGACATCGGTGAGTTTGGGTGTGACGACGAATGTGGGGGGGGCGACGTATGCGTGGAGTGGGCCGGCGGGTTTTAGTTCGAGTGAGCAGCAGCCTCAGGTGACGGTTGGGGGGACGTATACGGTGACGGTGACGAGTTTGGCGAACAACTGCACGGCGAGTGCGACGGCGCAGGTGACGGTGGACAGGGCGGTTCCTGGGGCGCAGGCGGTGGGGGGAGTGATTGGGTGTCCGACGCCGGCGGTGACGCTGCAGGGGAGTTCGCCGACGAGTGGGGTGGTTTGGCAGTGGAGTGGTCCGGGTGGCTTTGAGTCGGCGGCGGAGGATCCGGTAGTGGATACGGCGGGGGTGTATGTGTTGGTGGTGACGAACCCGCAGAACGGCTGTACGTCGAGTGCGAGTGCGACGGTGACGGGCGATACGATATCGCCGGATGTGAGTGCGGTGGGCGGCGCGTTGTCGTGTGCGGTGCCGGAGATAGTGTTGGATGGTGGTTCGACGACGGCGGGTGTGAGTTATGCGTGGAGTGGTCCGGGCGGCTTTGAGTCGACGGAGGCGGATCCGGTGGTAGGCGAGGCTGGGACGTACGTGTTGGTGGTGACGGGGCTGAATGGGTGTACGTCGAGCGCGAGTGTGGAGGTGACGGGCGATTTTACGGTTCCGGATGCGAGTGCGGTGGGCGGCGTGATCACGTGTGTGTCGTCGAGCACGGAGATAGAGGGTTTTTCGACGACGCCTGGAGCGACGTTTTCGTGGATAGGGCCGAACCAGGGGACATATGAGGGTTCGCGGCCGACGGTATCGAACTTGGGGGTGTACGTGTTGGTAGTGACGGGCCCGAACGGGTGTACGGCGACGGCGACGGCGGAGGTGGTTCCGGATGAGAACATACCGCAGGTGAGTGCGGTGGGCGGTGAGTTGACGTGTGCGGTGGGTCGAGTGGTATTGAACGGGAGTTCGCAGACGCCAGGAGCGACGTTTGAGTGGAGTGGTCCGGGTGGTTTTGTGTCGACGGAGGAGGATCCGGAGGTGACGGAGCCTGGGGTATACGTGTTGACGGCGACGAATCCGGTGAATGGGTGTACGGCGATAGCGCAGGCACCGGTGACGATAGATACGGTGTCGCCGGGTGTGGTGGCGAGTGGAGGGGTGTTGACGTGTTCGGTTCCGCAGTTGGTGTTGCAGGCGAGTTCGCCGACGAGTGGAGTGGTTTGGGCGTGGAGTGGTCCTGGTGGTTTTACGTCGGCGGTGCGTCGTCCACAGGTGAGCGAGGCGGGCGTGTATTGGGTGGTGGTGACGGGAGAGAATGGGTGTACATCGAGTGCGGAGGTGGAGGTTTTGGTGGACACATTGTCACCGGAGTTGTTGGTGTTGGGCGACACGCTGACGTGTTTGGCGCCGCTGGGTCGGTTGACGGCGACGGCGAATACGGGAGTGGCGTGGTTGTGGAGTGGTCCTGGTGGCTATAGTTCGACGGAGGGATCGCCGGAGGTGAGTGTAGGTGGCGTGTACGTGGTGACGGCGACGGCGTTGGGCAACGGTTGTACGTCGAGTGCGGAGGTGGGGGTGCTGGTGGACACGTTGTCACCGGACATTGAGGCGCAGGGTGGTACGCTTTCGTGTTCGTTTCCGGTGTTGGAGTTGTTGGGCATGTCGTCGACGGTGGGTGCGGAGTATCGGTGGTTGGGGCCGGGTGGATTGGACACGACGGATCCGAGTCCGGAGGTGAGTGTGGGTGGGGCGTACACGCTTCGGGTGACGGGTCCGAACGGGTGTACGTCGGAGCGGACGGTGGATGTGTTGTTGGACGTGGAGGCGCCGAAGGTGTTTTTGTCGGTGGGCGAGGAGTTGACGTGTTCCCGTGGGGAGGTTAGGATAGAGTTGACGGCGACGAATGGGACATCGCCGGTGGTTTCGTATGAGTGGAGTGGTCCTGGTGGTTTTATGTCGGTGGAGGAGGATCCGCAGGTGAGTTTGGCTGGGCTGTATACGGTAGAGGTGCGTTCGGCGAATGGGTGCACGGGCGTGGCGACGGTAGAGGTGCAGGAGGACGTAATAGTTCCGGATGTGAGTGCGTTTGGGGACACGCTGACGTGCACGGTGACGGAGGGTGAAGTGAGTGGTTTTTCGGCGACGGCGGGTGTGAGTTATGCGTGGAGTGGTCCGGGTGGTTTTAGTTCGAGTCAACCGAGTGCGGCGGTGAGTGTTGCTGGGACGTACACGTTGGTGGTGACGGGGCTGAATGGGTGTACGTCGAGCGCGAGTGTGGAGGTGGTGCTGGATGCGGAGTATCCGGATTTGTTGGTGAGTCGGAGCAACGATTTGGACTGCGACGATGTGTTGTCGGTGTTGGTGGCGCGGAGTGGGGCGGTCGGGGTTACATATGCGTGGTTAGATGGGAGTGGTGTGTTTTCGGTGGATTCGCAGGTGGTGGTTACGGCGGGCGGGGTGTATGTGGTTCGGGTGACGGCTCCGAATGGGTGTGTGAGCGAGGAGGAGGTGGTAGTGTTACAGGATACGGTGTCTCCGGGAGTGATGGCGTTGGGCGACACGTTGGATTGTATTTCGGGCGTGGCGCAGTTGGTGGGAGAGTCTTCTACGGCTGGAGTGACGTATTTGTGGACGGGTCCGGGGGGATATGTATCGACGGATCCGAGTCCGGAGGTGACGCAGCCTGGGGTATACGAGTTGGTGGTGACGGGGATGAACGGGTGCACGTCGAGTGCGGTAGCGACGGTGTGGTCGAATCAGGATGCACCGGAGGTGGTGTTGAGTGGTGGGGGAGTACTGACGTGTTTGCAGCCGCAGGTGACGTTGCGTGGCGAGATATTGACGGCTGGTGCGACGGGGGTTTGGAGTGGTCCGGGCGGATTTAGCAGTGTGGAGGGCGAGGTGGTGGTGAATCGGCCTGGTTTGTATGTGTATACGGTGACGGCGTTGAACGGGTGTGTGACGACGCGGACGATAGAGGTGAAGGAGGATGTGGTTCCGCCACAGGATGTGGTGGTGTTGGGCGGCGTGTTGACGTGTGCACAGCCGGATGTGGTGGTGCGGGCGAGCAGTTCGACGGCGAATGTGACGTATTTGTGGAGTGGTCCTGGCGGTTTTACGTCGACGTTGTCGGCGCCGACGGTTTCGGTGGCTGGGACGTACACGGTGGTGTTGACGAATGTGGCGAATGGGTGTCAGGCGACGGCAGTGACGACGGTATTGGGCGACTTTGCGCAGCCGACAGTGAGTGTGTCGGCGCCGGTGCTGACGTGTTTGGTTTCGGCGGTTCGGATAAGGAGTGTGGCGATGCCAGGGAATGTGACCTACCAGTGGGTAGGGCCTGGGATAAATGCGCAGAACCAGGGTCAGGCGGAGCCGGAGGTGACGGTGGCTGGGACGTACACGGTGACGGTGCGGTCGTCGTCGAATGGGTGTACGTCGAGTGCGACGGTGGAGGTGCTGTCGGACAAGGAGCCGCCAGTTGGGGTTGGGGCACAGGGTTTGGTGTTGACGTGTCGGGCGCCGTCTGGAGCGTTGCAGGGTATTAGTGGTACGCCGGACGTTCGCTACGACTGGACGGGTCCGGGCGGTTTTGCGTCGACGGAGGCGTCGCCGGTAGTGAGCGTTGGAGGGGTGTACACGTTGGTCGTGACGCGGCTGTCGAACGGGTGTACGGCGAGTGCTACGGCGCCGGTGGATGTGGATCAGCAGCCGCCGAGCGTGGTGGCGCAGGGGGGTATCCTGACGTGTTTATCGCCGACGCTTCGGTTGACGGCGAGTTCGACGCCGTCGGGGGTGGATTGGAGTTGGGTAGGGCCCGGCGGGTTTAGTTCGGCGGAGGCGGAGCCGGAGGTTTCGGTGGCGGGTGTGTATGCGGTGGTGGCGACGCTGCAGCGGAACGGGTGTACGGCGAGTGCTACAGCGCCGGTGCTTTCGGATCAGCAGCCTCCGGCGGTAAGCATTGGGCAGCCGCCGCTGTTGACGTGCAACACGACGCAGGTGAGTTTGCATGCGCAGGTATTTCCGAGCGGGCTGTATGCGTACGCGTGGACGACGCAAGGGGGGGACATTTCGTCGGGTTCGAGCAGCGCCTCGGCGGTGGCGACGCAGGCGGGCGTGTACACGGTGGTAGTGACGTCGCAACAGAACGGTTGCACGTCGAGTGCGAGTGTGGAGGTTCGGGCGGACTCGGCGACGATACAGGGAGCGGAGTTGGGTGTTCGTGGGGTATCGTGCTTTGGTCGCAAGGACGGTCGCGTTCGGGTGTTGTCGGTGCAGGGTGGTACGGAGCCGTATTTGTATTCGTTGGCGGGAGGGGCCTATGTGCCGCAGGCGGAGTTTTCGGGTTTGGCGCCGGGGACGTACGCGTTGAGCATACAGGATGCGAATGGTTGTGAGTGGAGCACGTCGTTTGAGGTGGGCGAGCCGGCGGAGTTGGTGGTGAATTTGGGCGAGGATACGACGATATACTTGGGCGATGCGATACGGATAGCGTTGGAGGATGTGGTGAGCGATCCGGGTCGGGTGGCTCGCCGTGAGTTGGAGCCGCCGTATTGGCAGGATTCGTTGGGTGTGGATTTGTATCCGTTGCAGTCGTTCCGCTACAGCCTGACGGTGGTGGACACGAACGGGTGTCGGGCATCGGACAGCCGTTTGGTTCGGGTGGACAAGACGCGGTTTGTGTACATACCGAACGTGTTTCGGCCGGATGTGGGCGGAGAGAATGGGATATTTTTCATTTCGGCGCGGTATCCGCGGCATGTGGTGAACATTAGGAGTTTTCGGATATTTGACCGCTGGGGCAGTGCGGTGTTTGAGCGGTACGACTTTGCGCCCAACGATCCGGCGTTGGGATGGGATGGGATGGTTCGCGGGAGTCGGGCGCTTCCGGGGGTGTACGTGTACTACGCCGAGGTGGAGTTCGCCGACGGCGAGGTCGTCTTATACAAAGGCGACGTCACCCTCGTGCGTTAAGAGCGTGCAGGAGTTTATGGATCGCACCTCTCGTTTGCAAAATTTAAAAATTTTGTAAACGAGAGGTGCTGTTTTGTATGGAGCGGAGGGCCTACCTTACGCTGAAAAAGCAGTTTCCTTATGAAGAGGCTAATGGCGGTATCCCTTACGTGTGCAGTCTTGGCCAATACCGGTGTGACCCAAGACGGCCGTTTCATGCCCGATAGCACGTTGGCGCCTTTTTATCACGGCGTTGCTTCAGGTGACCCGCTTAGCGATCGAGTCATCTTATGGACGCGCTTGACGTTAGAAGAAGCACTACCCACAATCGCAGTAGGTTGGCGTGTGGCTACCGATACTCTTTTTCAAAACGTAGTTAGGAGCGGCCAAGTGACTACTCATCCCGATCGAGACTACACGGTGAAAGTGGACGTCGATGGGCTCCTGCCGAACACATGGTACTACTACCAATTTGAATATAACGGAGCTCGCTCGCTCATTGGGCGCACGCGCACTTTGCCGGAGGGCGGCATAGATCGCTTGCGTTTAGCCGTGGTCTCTTGCGCAGATTATCAGGACGGCTACTACCATGCTTATAGGGATCTAGCGCTGCGTAACAGCGTAGATGCGGTAATACACCTCGGCGACTACATCTATGAATACGAAGCGAACTCACTCTTGGCAGACAGAAACCACGAACCCACCTACGAAGTAATTACCCTGGAAGATTATCGCCTAAGGCACTCACTGTATAAGCTCGACAAGGACTTGCGCTTGTTGCACCAACAGCTGCCCATGATCGCGGTGTGGGATGACCACGAGACGGCGAACAATGCCTGGAAGGGGGGGGCTCAAAACCACCAGCCCGACACAGAGGGCGACTGGGAAGCGCGCAAGCGGGCAGGCAAGCGGGCCTATATCGAGTGGATGCCGATTAGAGAAAATCCTGTCGCGGCAGAAGAGATCTATCGAAAGTTCACCTTCGGAAACCTGCTCTCCCTTTACATGCTCGACACCCGTTTAGAAGGGCGCAGCGAACAGGTGCCGGCCAATAGCCCGGAGATCAACAATCCCGACCGCACCATCATAAGTGGGCAGCAGTTCGACTGGCTCATGGGCCATCTCCGCCAGGATTCAGCGCGCTGGATAGCTTTAGGACAGCAGGTAATGATGGCGCCACTAAGAGTCTTTGGGCAGATAGTCAATACCGACCAGTGGGATGGCTATCCGGTACAGCGGCAGCAACTCTACGACAGCTTATTGTTTTATCAAAAGAATAACCTCTTGGTGCTAACAGGCGACATCCATACCGCTTGGGCCAACGACTTGCCGCTAAGTAACTACCACCCCGACACCGGCGCGGGTTCCGTTGGAGTAGAATTTGTCGCCACCAGTATCACCTCAGACAGGTTATCCATACCTGGAGGGGCAGCCTTAGTGCAGTCCCTCAACCCGCATGTGAAGTTTGTAGATCTGACACGCTACGGTTATTTTATCCTTGACCTGACGTTGGAGCGAGCACAGGCGGAGTACGTCTTTATAGACAATGTCAAAGGGCCCATCTACAACGTAGAAGTTGGGCCGGCATGGGCCACTGTGCACAGGTCGCGTCGGCTGAGTCCTTCTGTGCCCTCCGAACCACCCGCGTACCCGCCCTTAGCGCCTCAGGGTACAGGAAGCGTACAGACGCGCCTTCCGGCGCCTGACCTGGTGCATTTGGTGGCAGCTCCCAACCCATTTTCCCAACAAGTAGTGCTGCAGTTTGCCCTGCGGCGTTCGGGTCGAGTGAGCGTGGAGATACGCGATGCGCACGGTCGCCTCTGGCTGCAGCAGGAGTGGGAACATTTGCCTATTGGGCTGCATCACGCGCATTTCGACACCGCGCAATGGCCTGCCGGCGCATACGTGGTGACGTTGCGGGCCCACGGCGGCCAACAGTCCGCTCGCCTTTTGCGCATTGGGCAACCGTAACGCGGCGTTTCTGGTACGGATTTTGGCAATAGACAGCCGTTCCCTTCTGCCATCCACTGCACTATCCCTATGAAATGCCTGTTGCTCGCTCCGCTGCAGTATCCTTTTACCCAATCCATCCTCGCTGGGCTGGAAGCTAACGGCTTAGAGGTGAAAGCAGTGGACTACTTGTCTTTCTTCTCGCCGCGCGTCAATGCGCGGTACAATAACTATACCACCCTGCCCATGCGCCTGCGCAGGCTTTGGGAAGAGCCGTACGTGCGCAAGACGAATGCAGAGTACGGGCGCATCTTCAGCGAGTTTCAACCCGACATTGTCTTTATCTACAACAATCAGCTCGCGCGCCCAATGCTGTTGGAAAGCTTCAAGCGAAGCGCAAAGGTGGTGTTTATGCTGGGAGACAATCCCTTATACACGCCTTCTAATATCTACAACCTCCACATCCTCTACTACGCCGACTACATCATCAGCCCAGACTCGCTATGGTGCGAACAGTTGACCCAGATGGGTGTGCCCAATGTCGTCTTCGACTGTTTTGGCTACGACACCCAGGTCTATTACCCTATGCAGGTGTCGGATGCAGAACGCCAGCGCTATCGCTCCGATTTCATCTACGTAGGCAGCGCCAGCAAGACCAACTGGGGGTACAAGCGCATGCGCTTTTTGGATTTGTTCAAAAACTTGGATTTTAGAGCCTACATCAGCGGAAGCATGGAGCGGTGGTACGAGTTGTTTCCAGGAGCCGCTAGCAAGATTATACCGCACGACCGCTTCGATGCAGCGTTCAACAATTTGGTATATAACTGCAGCAAGATAGCGCCGGTAGATTTAGTGCCGTCGCTGTTCCGAGGCATCCACGTACGCGTATTTGACATTTTGGGAGCCGGCATCTTACCTTTGTGTGAATACAGTGCCGACTTAGAGCGCGTCTTTGCCGGTATTGAGCTCCCCGTGATCCGAAACTACGTTGAGGCAGAAGAGGTGGCGCGGTTTTGGCTAGAAGAAGAGGAGCGCCGCAGAGCCTGTGTAGCGGCCATGCGCGCGCGCGTAGAGGAGCGCTACACCCCTGCCCAAGTAATTCAGCGCATGTTGAGCGCCGTTATATCCGCTCCGGCTATTGAAAGGGTTCTATAACATCTACCCATGGTTCGCAAATTAGGCATCTACTTTTTTTGGTTGGCGGTAGCTATCGCTGCCACCTACTATTTGCCGGAGTTTGCTCGAGGACCGCTGTATGTGCTGATGCTCATCGCATATGCGCGCTCCACAAACGAAGCCATGTGGTTGGCGCTGTTCTTGACCATCAGCGACGGTTTCATTGGCTTTTTTAATCCTTACGAGGCGGTGACTCGCCTGCTTCCCGGGTTGCCGGGCGTAGAGTTTGAGCAGCTGTATGTCATGGTGGCCTTCGTCAAGGCGCTGCGCACGACCCCTCCAGAGCCGGCCTTTTATCGGGGCATGTTGCGCGTTATGGGCGTATATGTAGGTCTGTTGGTGCTCCAAGGTTATGCGTTGGGTTTGTCACCAGCGCTCAACGTCCAGTTTCGCTTAGTCAAATTTTTGATGCCGCTCACGCTGCTGTATTCCATACCGCGGCTGTTGCGCACCGAGGAGGACTTCCAAGAGTTGTTTTTCTATGTTTTTCCTATGGTCTTTTTGGCCCTGTTTGCCCAAGTGTTCACCATTGCTAGCGGCATTACGCCATCGCAGGCGATGGGGGTGATGAAAAAGTTTTGGTTTACGGTGGATGTATCCAAAGGGCAGACGTATCGCGGCTTTTACAGCGATAACAGCGTGCTGCTGGGCTATTTTGGCGCCTTTTACTGGCTGACGCGCCCGGGTTTCTTTAGTCGCCGCTATTTGTATGCCGTCATAGCGGCTGCGGCGCTGTGCGTGGTGCTCTCTGCGACGCGCGGCTGGATTATTGGCTTTTCGTTGGCGCTGTTCTTCTTCTTAGTTTTCATAGAGAAGTTGAGCCTGAAGCAGACGTTTTCGCTGGGTATGGTGAGTACTCTGGTCGTATTGGTCTTGCTGCAGATACCGGTGATAGAGAAGCAGTTCGACAATGCGTTCAAGCGCTTTTCTACTTTAGAGAAGCTGGCTAGTGGCGACGTGACAGCAGGCGGTACTCTCTCGCGTCTAAACGACCGCAGCCCTCGCGTCATGGACAAGTGGAGCGAGTCGCCTATTTCCGGTTGGGGATTCTCCGACGAGTTCTTCAAGTATGGCGATTTCCACGTAGCGAACCAAAACATTCTACTACATGCTGGCGTCATCGGGGCTATTCTCATGGCGGTTTTCATCGTGTTTTTTCACGCCACGCTGCTGCTGCGCAGCTGGCAAATGCGGAGCGGCATGCCCTATAAGGAGTCCTTATTGGTGTGGTGCACCTTTTTTCCCGGTTGGTTTTTTATCCATTCTACCTCTGGACAAAAATTTGCTTTCTATGCCGACCCTACGGCTGGCATAGTAATTGGAGTGTACCTCTCGTTAGCAGCCTTGGTGTATCGACTTTCCTTTAATCCACCGACATCTTCCGGTGCTTTGGCGTAAGCGCTGGCCCTGTCAGGAGGTGCCGAATAATCCCCCCGCCTGCTTGCCTCCACATTAGAACAATCGGGTATTGCTTTTTATGCGTTCATCGGCAAGAATAGCACAGGCGGAACCTTCCATCCATTACGTCGTTTGGGAAGCCCTTCCCGGCGGAATGGAGTCTTACATTACTTATTACACGGAATACTTTTCCGAGCGCTTTCCGGTATATATCTACAGCCTGCGCCCGACCGGGAACCACCTTAATCCGCGGCTCAATGGGCATTTTGCGGAGGGTTCGCGCAGCAATTGGGTCTGCTACCGCCGGTTTTTTCGCTATGCTCGTCGGCATCGGGGCGGGCTGTTTCATCTGGTGAATAGCGGACCGGCGATCCTGCTATTGGCCTTATTGGCCGGCGTGCGTCGACCGGTATACCATATCCACGGCACGAAGCATTGGAAGACGTGGAAAGACCGCCTGTATTTGAAGGCAGCTTGGAGGCTGGCCTCCCTGTTCGAGGTGCGTTTTGTGGCCAATTCAATGCACAGCGCGCGGGTCTTTCGGCGCGACGTGTTGCCCGTATCGCCTCAGGTGGTATACAACGGCTTTGACTTGTCGCGCTTTTTGCCGCATCGCCATTGGCGGACGGAGCTGCGGCGCATGGTATATGTGGGCAGGCTTGACCCGGGAAAAAATGTCCACCTCGTCATTCAGCTGTTCGAGGAGTTAGCCGCTTGTCGGCCGCACCTTACACTCCACATCGCCGGCACAGGTGCTTTGGAGGCCCAGCTGCGTGAACAGGCACAGCAAAGCCCTTTTAGCGAGCGCATCGTTTTCTGCGGATGGTTGGAAGACGTAGCGCGCTTCTACGCAGAGGCCGACCTATTCGTCTTTTTAAGCGCTCACGAGTCCTTTGGCAACGTAGTAGCCGAGGCTTTGCTGACGGGGCTACCAGTACTTACGAGCGACGTGCCGGTATTTGAGGAAATACACGGCGACCCTTCGACTTTCTGCTTAGGAGACCCAGCCGACTACGAGCAGGTGTGTCGGCGCTTTAGGGTAGCGGTGGAGGATTTTCCAACGCTGGCTCAGAAGGCGTTTGCATTGGCCGAACGCCTGCAAGCCCTGTTTGACTTAAACAAACACTTACGCGAAATGGAGCACATCTATGCGCGCCCTTAGTCCACCTGTACTGTATTTTCATTCAGTGGCTCCGCGTCCCTTTGCCGGATGGCCGCTGAGTTTCCTGACGATGCGACTGGATCGCTTCGAAGAGCAAATGCGCTATCTGCGCGACCGCGGCTATCGCAGCATCTTTTTGGACGAGTGGCTCAGCATGCGGCGCGGCGAGCAACCTTTGGACACGCGGGCCGTATGCATCACCTTTGATGACGGCTTATTGGATAACTGGGTATATGCCTTCCCTATAGCCAAAAAGTATGGCATGCGCATAACCCTCTTTGTTTGCCCGGAGCTCATCGAACCCGGTGACCATGTGCGTCCAAACTTGGAGGATGTCTGGGCAGGGCGCTGCCGACGCTCCGAACTCAACGGCTTAGGACAGCTGTCTTGGGGAGAGTTGCGCCGAATGCAGGCTTCGGGCTTTGCTGACGTACAGTCGCACACCATGAGCCACGCCAAGTACAGTATCGGCGACCGGCTGCGCGGCTTTTACTACGGAGGGTTCGAAGGGTTTTATCCCATCTGGAATATGTATGCTCCAGCAGACAAACCCTTCTACGCGCGCGACAAACAGTTTAGCCAGCGCCTGCCGCTCGGCACGCCTCTTTTTGAGGAAACCTCGGCTGTGGTGGCGCGCCGAAAAACTATCTCCGCTGAGTTTATCGAGGAAATTATTTCCCTGGCCGAAAAATACGACTTGTCTATTCGTGAACATCGCCCTCTCTTTGAAGGCAAGGCGCTGCAGTGTTATCGACACTGGAAAGCCGCCCAAAAGCTGATTGCAGAAGAAGAGAGTACTACGGCCTTTGCTCAGCGGCTGCACTACGAAATCGCCACATCCCGCCGGATTTTGGAAGAACAGCTGCACAAGCCGGTGCGCTTCTTGTGTTGGCCCCATGGAGACAACGACCCGACTGCTCATTTAATCGCCCGCGAATCGGGATACGAAGCTACCACTATGGGTAAGCTAAGAGCGGTAACGGACGATGCCGATCGCATTCCGCGCTTGGGCACAGACTGGGGTAACATTCGCCGATGGTGGATGCATCTCAAGATGGACTACAAGCTGGGTAGCCATTACCGCCGACAGCCGTACTACGCGGCGTGGTGGCTCAATGAATTTAAGAACCAAATGCTTAACCGATCATAACTATGTTTGCCTACCTAAACTTTTCCTGTCAGCCTCCCGGCACACCGGTGCGCGTGGCGATGCCATCCTCTGCGGATGTGGAGGCGCCCTTAGAGCAAACGCTTTACTTATACGCCGGCGTTCAGCGCATCGAGGCGTTCGACCTGCCGGATGGCAGCCGGCTGTACTTGCTGGGCGACCCGGTCTTTGAGGAGCGACATCGCCTCCCTGGGCGTATTTCGGACTGGCACGACGGCACTTTGAACCTGCGTTCGCTCTATACGGAGGTGCGTGGGCACTACTACTGGTTTTTGCTGAAGAAAGACCTCTTTCGCTGCGGCACCTCTTTCTGCGGCATTTATCCCTTGTATTGGCAAAAAGAGGGCGACCACGTCTACATATGCACGTCTGCCTTTTACTTAGCGCGGCACCATCGACCGGGAGAGCTGAGTCGGCGAAATTTGTTGGAGCGGCTGCTCTTCAATTATTCGCTCTTTGATTCGACGTGGTGGACAAACATTCGCTTGCTGGGTACGCACCGGTGGCTGACGCTGCGAGCACAGGAAGTGCGCGAAGAGCGGGCCTTTGGGTTGGAAAACTATTTCGGACACGGCTTCTTGAGTGGTTCGGCAGTGTTAGAGGAGCTGGTCGAGCTATTTGCCCAGGAGAGCGAATTATTTCTCCCCGACGAGCGCTTTGCCGTGTCGTTTACGGGCGGCTTTGACGGCCGCACGTTGGTGGCGGCTGCGCGACATGCCTACCGCGAGGACTTTTTCACGTATAGTTTTGGCATGCCTGGTGAGTCGGATATCGCGTTGCCCGCCAAGCAGTCGCAGCTGTTGGGTGTTCCTTTTTTGCCCATCTACTTGGATGACGCTTACGTGCGCGACCACGCTTTGCACGCCGCCCTCGGGTTCATGCAGCGCTCTGAATACAACGGCAACTTAGGGCGCCCCCATTACTTCTATGCTGCGGAAGTGCTGTCACAGCGCACGCGCTACATCCTGACAGGAAACTTTGGCAGTGAGCTGTTTCGCGCTATGCACCAGCCTGGCGTCATGATGACGCGAGCGCTTATCGACGTGTTCCAAACGCCTGACGACACATGGAAAGACCGCCTTCGCCGTACACTCCGGCGGCAGATGGCTCAATACTTCCGCCGAGAGATGGATGCGCTCATCGCCGATTTCGAGCGCTTCCTGCGCGCGCGCGCCGATATGGACATCAACCAGCAATTTTACTGTTTTGTCTTGGAGGAGATATTCCGCAAGTATTTTGGCCCGGAATTGGTAATGCAAGGGCAAGTGCTGTGCAATCGCACCCCGTATTTGTCGCTTCGCTTCTTCGAAGCGCTCAATAAGACCATTTGGTCGGGCCTGCACGCACACCTGTTCGACAAGCAGAAAAAGCGCCGCATGAAAGGGCAAATTTTTTACTCGGCCTTCTTACGCCACACCGATCGGCTTCTGTACCGCCTTCCGACGAACAAAGGCTATAGTCCAGCTGACGTGTTAGAAGTGTGGCGGCGCCCTATCTTATTTGGGCGGGTGGCCTACCACAAGCTTTTTCAGCGCGAAAAAGGCGATTCCAATGCCGTAGCTACTTATTTCCGTTACTATCAGGGCGAACTCCTTAACCGCATCCGCCCAGAAGACCATCCCGAAATAGTCCAGTCGGGCATTGCTTATCTGTTGAGACAAGGTGCTGCATATCCGCAGATATCTTTAGACCAACTCATACACCTATATTCCGTAGCGGCTGGCTGGGCTGCTGCGGCTCAGCTTGCGCAATCGCACCAATCCTCATTGACCGCATGACATATACATTGACCTATCAAAAGCCGGATGCTACCTTCTGGGCCCAGTACGCACAGCTGTGGGCACAGAGCAGTTGCCCCTCGCCCTTTCAGGCTCCCACCATCCTGCGCTACTACGCCGAGCACTGCGTAAGCCATCCAGCGCTCTTCGCCGCCTATAAGGGGGATAAGCTGATGGGAGCAACGCTCTTCTACAGGAGCGGCGACCACTGGGCTTTGCTGAGCGACCTAAAGACCGATGCCAACTTTTTCATCTTGCATCGTTCGCTCGACGCCGAGGCGCAGCGCCAATACTTCCAGCATTTGTTCGACCAAGTGGGGCGTCAAGGATGGGGACTGATGCTCAACCACAAACCGGTCTGGGCACCCTACATGCCCGCCTTTGAAGCGGCATTGAACAACAGCGGCTTGTATCGCTTATCGGTGGACTACTCGGTATGTCCGATTGCCGAAGCACCTACGCCTCAAGCCCTTTTCGATGAAGTACACGCCTCCAGAAACACGCGCTACAAGCTGAACAAATTCCTTAAACAAGAGCAGGGCTCCTTCGAAGTGCTTACCGACGGCTCCGACATGGACGGTTGGGTAGAGGACTTTTGCAACGCTCACGTGTTGCGCTGGAGCGCTACGCCTACTCCTTCGGCGTATCGAGATCCTGTGCGGCGAGCGTTTCTGAAAAACTGTTTGCGCGCCTGGCAGGAAGACGGCGTATTGGTGCGCTTTGCCCTGCGAACGCCGCGTGGGCGGGTAGGGCTAATGGCCGGCCTAATAGAGGGAGAAACCTTGATCTACCACGCGCCCACTTTTCATCCCGCGTGTGCCCACGTCAGCCCAGGGCGCGTGCTCATCTACTATATCGCCCAGTGGATGGCTGAAAATGGGTTTCGGCGTCTCGACTTCGGCGACGGCAACGAGCCCTACAAATACTACGTTGCTTCCAAAGACCAAGTGCTTCGCCGCGTGTTTGTGTCTCGGAAGACCAATTTTTCCTTCCAACTGAAGACGCATTTTATTCGGGCAGTGCGCCAGAATAAACGTCTCTACCTTCTTTATCAACACCGCCTTAAACCGCTCTATCGAAACCTGCGCAGCCGCATCGCTGCGTGGATGGTAATCTTTATACCTGCTTTCGGCCCATTATTCTCTCCTCTGCTTTCCTAAGACAGCTCGACGCCCATTTTTAACCGCTCTAAACTCTCTGTGATATGAACACTATGGACGCCGTGAAAGACAAGCAGGTATGGAATTCTGAGAAGGTGGTCCGGAACTACGCATCGGTGACCGACCTGCAAAAGCCCGAACAAACCATCTTGAACGCGCTGCGCGAGCAGTTGCCGCATTGGCGCATGTTGGACTTAGGTATCGGCGGTGGCCGAACTACGGTTCATTTCGAGCCCCTCGCGTACGAATACCATGGCACGGACTACGCTGAGCGCATGGTAGAAGCCTGTCGTCAGCGCTTTACCAACGTCGGTGCGCGCACGCGGTTTTTCGTGCTCGATGCCACTGACATGCGCGATGTGCCGGACCACTGCTACGACTTTGTGTTTTTCAGCTTCAACGGCATCGACTGCATCGCTCCAGAGCAGCGCGACAAGGTCTTCCGCGAGGTGCAGCGCGTAGGTAAGCCCGGCGGTTATTTCGCCTTTTCCAGCCACAACTTGCTCTACGTACCGCATATGTATCGGCTCAAGTGGTACCGCCGATGGCGCGATTTTATCTACCAGTTTTATCGGATAGGCATGCTGCTGTACTACAACGGGCTGCCCTCGGCGTATGCCGATAAAAAGTTTGCCGTCCTGCGCGATGGGGTGGAGCACTTCTCGCTAAGCATCTATTACATACAGCCGGAGTATCAAGTGTGGCAATTGCAACGCTTGGGCTTTGGCGATGTGCGCGTGTTTTCCTACAAGACGGGACAGGAGGTAGATCACTCGCGCTTGAATACGCTGCATCGCGATGCGTGGATATACTATTTGTGCAGGTTGTGAGTTGAAAGGCTATTGTTGACTATATCGGTTGTTTTCTTTACCCATGACATGCGTTATTGAAGGGTCTTTGGGCGTTCCAGGAGCATCTTTTTGGGATGCGTATGAGCAGCTTTGGCGTCGAAGTGCCGACGGTTCGCCTTTTCAAGCGCCGCGCTTGCTGCGCTATTTTTCTGCGTACACCCAAGAGCGCGTGGTAGTTTTTGCCATGAGGCAGGAGAACCGCCTGACGGGAGCCGTTCTGCTTAAGGAGCGAAAGGGGCAGTGCTCCTTTTTAAGCGATCTAAAGACAGATGTAAACGCGTTTGTGTTGGACAGGCGCTGTTCAGAAAGCGAGCAGCGGGTCTTTTTTAGAGGGCTGGCCTCGTTTCTTCGAGAGAAGGGCTGGTCGTTAGAACTCAACAACCAGTTACTTTCGTCACCCCATCTCGCTTTCCTAAAGGATGCGGCTTGGGAGGAAGGGCTTGGCTGGCTGTTGGTGCCGCATTCGGTGTGCCCGGTGGTGGAGGCTGCTTCGCCAGAGGCATTGGGAGTGTGTTTGCAGGGGAAGGCCCGATATCGCTACTTTGCCAAGCGCTTACGGGCGCAAGAGGGTGCCGTCTTTTGTGCGGAGGAGACGGACGACGGTTTGGAGGCATGGGTAGAGGCATACGCTGAGGCACACGTTCGCCGCTGGGCCCGTACCAATACGCCTTCGGCTTTTGCCAGTGAGGAGCGGCGGCGGTTTTTGCTGAGCTGCCTGAGCGCGTGGTACCGCGACGGCGTTGGCGTGCGCTTTTCTCTACAACGACCCGATGGCGTACCCTTGGCTTTCGCTATCGGCTTGCGTCAGCCGCCGGCGCTCGTCTTTCACGCTACCACGTTCGACCCTCAGTTTGCCCGATACAGTCCGGGAAAAGCCCTGCTCTACCACTTGGGCGAATGGGTGGCAGCGCAAGGGTTTTCTGTGCTCGATTTCGGCGATGGCGATGAGGCGTACAAATACGAAACGGCTACTGGCGAGCGCCCGCTGGCGCGCGTCTTTATTTGCTACAAAAGACAGCTGAGCTGTCAGGCCAAAGCTCGCGCTTTTCAGTGCCTAAAGCGACATCCGGCAGTGGAGCAGCTGTACCGCCGTCGTGTGAAGCCTTGTGTCGCTAAAGCAGCCTTGCTGATCCACAGCGTGGCACAGGTATTGGAGGGGCTTTTGGCGGGTCTGTAAAAATATGTCACCAATGCTGCACGTAGCCATCCTTCAAAATGAAGTGCCCGACGACCACCTCCTGTGGGTACATGCTTGTGCGGAGCGCTCCGACTTCCTCACTTGGGAGGTGGTCGATATCACCCGCGCCGACTGGCTCGAGCGCATGCGGGCTACCCACTTCGACGCCCTGTTGGCTACCCCGCCCGGTTGGAACACTGCTTTTCGCATCCTCTTCGACGAGCGCCTGTACATCTTGCACCGCGTCTTGGGCATACCTGTCTATCCATCGTTCGAAGAGATCCAGATCTACGAAAACAAAAAATACTTGGCCTATTGGTTAGCAGCGCGCGGTATTCCGCATCCCAAGACGTGGGTGTTCTACTATCGCGAAGAAGCGTTGGACTTTTTGGCCCAGAGCGCTTTTCCTCTGGTGGTTAAGACCAGCATCGGTGGCGGGGGCAGCGGCGTAGTGGTACTGAAGGATGAAAAGATGGCCCGCCGCTATGTTGAGAATGTCTTTTCGGGCCGAGGCGCAACTCTTCAGGTAGGCCCTAAATGGCGCAAGAAAGGCTTTTGGAAGCGCGCCCTGCGCAAACTGTTACACCCAGACGAGCTGCAGCAAAAGCTCCAGCAGTATCGGCTTCAGCGCGCGGAGGTACAGAAGGACTTTGTGCTGTTTCAAGCCTATGTGCCGCACGACTTCGAGTGGCGCGTTGTGCGCATTGGAGACTCGTTCTTTGCCCACAAAAAGGTCAAAAAAGGCGAAAAGGCCAGCGGTAGCCTGCTGAAAGGTTACGAGGATCCGCCGCTGGCGTTGTTCGACTTTGTAGAGAGCATTACCGAGCCGTATGGGTTTTTGTCGCAGGCGGTCGACCTATTCGAGGCCCCCGATGGCCGCGGCTACTTAGTCAACGAGATGCAGTGCATTTTCGGCCAATCCGATCCGTACCAGATGTTGGTGGGCGGGCAGCCGGGGCGCTATCGCCGCCTAGGTGGAGCGTGGGTGTTTGAGCCGGGCGATTTCAATCGCTTGGAATGCTTCGCGCTTCGGGTGGAGCACCTACTGCAGTGGTTAGGAGCGCAGAAGGAGGAGGTGCGCTTATGAAAGTACTTTTTGTATTCAGCGGAAACTCTCAGGCGTTTCCGGTATCGCCTTTTACCCACGCCCAGGCTGAGTCGCTGCGGGCACGTGGCGTTGAGGTAGACTACTTTCCCATTCGGGGGAAGGGTTGGAAAAATTATCTCAAAAACATAGGCCCGCTGCGCCGACATTTGAAAGCCAACCGATACGACATTGTTCATGCCCATTACTCGCTGTGCGGCTGGGTGGTAGTGTTGGCTGCCATGGGCCGCGTGCCTATAGTGGTTTCGCTCATGGGCGATGATGCTCAGGGGACCTTTGTTGGGCCAGGGCGCATCACTTGGCAGAGCCGTCTTCCCATCTTATTGACGTACCTCATTCAACCGTTTGTGCATGCCGTCATTGCCAAGGCACCTGATTTGGCGCGCGTTGTTTGGCGTCGACACCTTGCACACGTCATCCCTAACGGCGTGCGTTTGGAGCAGTTTGAGCGGATACCCGGCGGCTGTCGGGAAGCCTTAGGGTTACATCCCGACCGACAGTATGTGCTGTTTTTGGGAAATCCCGAAGATCCGAACAAAAATATCGCCTTAGTGCGCCAAGCGGTGGCGCTGATAGGGCGTGCTGATGTGGAGTTGCTCCATCCTTATCCTATTCGCCACGAGCAGGTAGTGCAGTACCTGAACAGTGTGGACGTGTTGGCGCTGTGCTCGTTTGGCGAGGGGTCGCCCAACGTCATTAAAGAAGCTATGGCGTGCGATTGCCCTATTGTCAGTACGCCGGCGGGAGATGCCGCTTGGGTGATGGGCGACACGGCCGGATGTTATGTAGCGAGTTATGAACCCGCCCTCTTTGCGGAAAAGCTGAGCGAAGCGCTGCACTATGCGCGGCGGCAAGGGCGCACGCGAGGGCGCGAGCGGCTGCTGGCGTTAGGTCTCGACGCTGAGACGGTGGCTTGGCGCATCGAGTCCGTGTACCGACAAGTGCTGGGCTGGCCGCCGGTGCCTGCGCCTACTGCTGAAAATTTAACCTTGCCGGCCCAGCGCTGAGCCGTACCTTGGCCGATAGAGTATTTTCGGCTCATGCTTTTGCCCTTGCTTCCGTCAGTAGAGGAGTACCTGCGTTCGGTGGAGGGTATGTACCTCTCCTCTGAAAGGCAGGTGCTTTTAGCGCCGCTGAGGGACTACCTCGTGGCATGCCTTCGCCGCCGACAGGCCGCGCCAAAGCTGGTGTTCATCTGCACGCACAATTCGCGGCGCAGCCATTTTGCTCAAGTATGGGCGCAAGTGGCGGCGCATCGCTTAGGGGTAGGGCCAGTGGAGTGCTTCTCGGGCGGCACGGAGGTTACCGCCTGCAACCTGCGCACGCTGGCTGCGCTGCAGCGGGCTGGGCTGCCCCATGTGGCCATTACCAAGGGCGAAAATCCCATCTATCTCGTCCGCTACGCGGAGGGAGTAGGGCCTATTGTCGCGTTTTCCAAGCACTACGCCGATCCGCCTAACCCTACTGAAGACTTTGCCGCAGTAATGACCTGCGCCCAGGCGGATGCGAATTGTCCCTTTATACCGGGGCTGTCCTATCGGTTTGCCCTTACCTATGAAGACCCTAAGGCGGCCGACAGTACACCCGAGGAGCAAGCTGCCTACGACGCTTGTTGTCGCCAGGTCGCCTCAGAGATGCTGCATCTTTTTCAAGGTGTTCGAGCAGCCCTATAGAAAGAGAAGTTGCTCAACAGCACATTTCGCGGCTGAGCAGGGTAAAGGCGAAGGTCAGCAGCAGCCTCTTACAGGTGTATGGGCCGGTTAGCGGTAGCCGAAAGGGCCGCTTCACGGAAGGCCTCTGTATAGGTAGGGTGGGCATGGCTCATGCGGGCGGCATCTTCAGCGGAGGCGCGAAATTCCATAAGGGCGACAGCCTCGGCGATCATGTCGGCAGCGCGCGCGCCCACGATGTGTACGCCGAGGATTTCGTCGGTCTCGGCATGGGCCAACACTTTGGCCATGCCGTCTAAGTCCATGCTGGCGCGCGCGCGACCCAAGGCGCGGAAGGGAAACTTACCGGTCTTGTAGGGAACGCCTTTTTCTTTCAACTCGTCCTCCGTATAGCCCACCCCGGCCACTTCTGGCCACGTGTACACGACATTAGGGATGAGATGGTAGTGAATATGTGGCTTCTGACCGGCCAACACTTCGGCGACAAAGACGCCCTCTTCCTCGGCCTTGTGCGCTAACATAGCGCCTCGAACGACATCGCCGATGGCATATACGCCGGCGACAGCCGTTTCGAGACGCTCGTTGACGGGAATACGGCCCTTTTCATCGAGCGCGAGTCCGATGTTTTCTAACCCTAAGCCCTCGGTGTAGGGGCGGCGGCCAATGGCGACTAAGCAATAGTCGACGTCGAAGGACATGGTTTTGGAAGCATCGTCTCGACTTTGGGCAACTGCTCGCACGGATTTACTCGAAGGCGCCACTTCCGTGACAGCATGGCGCAGGTAAAACTGCATACCTAAGGCTTTGAGGCTTTTGCTCAGTTCCCGACTGCAATCGATATCCATGGTAGGCAGGATGCGGTCCATATATTCCACGACGCTGACCTCCGTGCCTAAGCGGGCGTATACGCTGCCCAGTTCTAAGCCAATAACCCCGCCGCCGACAATGAGCATGTTTTTGGGCAACTGCTCGATGTTGAGCGCTTCCGTGCTGGTAATGACGCGTTTTTTATCGTAGTTGAAGTGGGCGGGCACGATGGGTTTGGAGCCGGTGGCGATGATGATGTTGCGCCCTTCTAAGGCAATACTTCGCCCGTCGCTTTGGGCGATCTGGATGCGCTTCGGCGTCACAAAGGAGGCATGGCCGTGATAGACCTCTATCCTGTTTTTCTTCATCAAAAACTCTATCCCCTTGTTATTTTCCAGCACCACTTGGTTTTTGCGCCGGATCATCTGCGGTAGGTTGACCTTAAGTTCCTTAACTTCGATGCCGTGCGTCTTGAAGTGGTGTTTGGCGGCGTAGTAGTGCTCGGAGGAGTCGAGCAAGGCCTTTGAGGGGATACAACCCACGTTGAGGCAAGTGCCGCCGAGCGTAGGGTAACGCTCGACGATGGCCGTCTTCATGCCCAGCTGGGCGCATCGAATGGCGGCGACATATCCGCCGGGACCAGAACCTATGACGATGACATCGTACTGCATACAGAGGAAAAGGCGAAGGGTGTAAAAAAGTTTAAGAGGCCATTTCCGAGCCGCTGTTAGGCGGCGGATTTCCCTTTTTCTTTTTTTTCTTTTTCTTTTTGCTGTTCTTTGACGGAGGGGTCGGCGAGGAGGGCGGTTCTGCAGCGCGGTTGTCGCCAGAGGTAGGCGGCGATGGAGTTTCGGCCGAAGGCAAATTCGCCTGTTGTTCTAAGGCGAAGGCCAAGCTCTCCTTTGCGCGCTTTTTGCGCTTTTTTTTTTCCGCTTTTTCTTGCGCTTCTCGATAGGCAGCTCGAGCACGTTGCCTACGTTTTCGTAGTCGTATTCTTGTTCTTCCTCTTCGTCGGCCACATCGCTTGGAGGAGGGGGAGCGAGTGCGGTTATTTCTTCCAAGCTGGCTGGCAGCTCGCCCTTCTGGATGTGGTCGAGTGCTTCCCAGACTTGGTCGACATGGAGCACGACCAGTCTGCCGCGATCTTCGGCGTAGGTGTAGTACATGAGGCGCTTGAACACGTCGGTCTTCACCAATATGGCTACGCCTGCTTGAGTTTTCAGGCGCTCTGCTTTGTCGGGGAAGTCCTCGAGGGCATCGATATAGGTGTCCAGTTCGTAGTTGAGGCAGCACTTGAGGCGGCCGCACATGCCCGACAGCTTGGCTTGGTTAATGGCTAAGTTTTGATAGCGCGCGGCAGCGGTGTTGACGCTTTTGAACTCGGCAAGCCAGGTAGAGCAGCACAGTTCGCGGCCGCAATTGCCTAACCCTCCGATGCGGGCCGACTCTTGGCGGGCACCGATTTGGCGCATCTCGACGCGCACGCCGAACTCGCGCGCGTAGTGCCGGATGAGTTCGCGAAAGTCGACGCGTCCGTCTGCCGTGTAGTAAAAGGTGCATTTGCGTCCATCTCCTTGAAATTCGACATCGCCCACTTTCATCTTTAGGTCGAGGCTGCGCGCGATGGCGCGAGCGCGGATCATCACATCGCGCTCCGATTGGCGCAGTTGGTCTAATCGCTCCAAGTCGCGCTCATGGGCCTTGCGGATGACGCTTTGTTGGCGGCTATCGGGGCGCACCCGTTTGCGCTTCATCTGCAGGCGCACTAATTCGCCCGACAGCGAGATGACGCCCACATCGTATCCGCCTGTGGCCGACTCGACCACTACCCAGTCGCCCGTAGTTGCTCGCGTATGTGGCGGGTTTTTGTAAAAATCCTTGCGCGCTCCGTTTTTAAAGCTGACTTCGACCATCTCGAACGGCTCGGGGTCTTGAATGCCCAACGCCGTCAGCCAGTCGTAGGTATTGTGTCGGTTGCATCCGCCGGTAGCACAGCCGCCGTTTGAGCGGCAGCCCGCCACGCTATCTTTTCCCGTAGAACAAGAACAACCTAAGCAGCCCATAGATCCTATTTTGATGTACTAAGGCATGACCTCCGCTGACGATGGCAGGGAAGTCATGCCGAGAAAATGGCGTCGGAAGGTTTCTTTAACCAGTGATAAATACAAATGGAAGTATCTAAAAAGAGCGCTTTTGGATTGGCGTTGCGCTCGATATAAAAGATGTTATCGTTGATGCGTTCTGATAGCCGGATGATGTGTTCGACGGAGAAGACAGCAGCCATTCGTTGGGCTACCTCCAACTCGGCAGGGCGGAGGCGCACCGGAACCTTGGGACTCGCTTTCAAGGCGAGCAGTTCGCGCAGGAAGTGCAGTGCGTAAGTGAAGAATTTCTTTTGGTTCTCGCGGCCCAGCTGAGCAAACTGCTCGGCGCGGCGCACCCATTCGATGCCGTCGCCGCGCCAGCAACCGCGCAACCATTGGATGAGAAATTGGGCGTCGTCGCTCTCCGCCGCTTCCGCCAACTGGAGCGCTCGCGAGTAGTCGCCGTCGGCTAAAAAGGCAATTTGGAGCGCCGCTTCGCGCTCCAATCCGCATCGCTGTTGGAGCGCTTCGGCAATCGCCTCGTCGCTCAGCGGTGGTATTTTGACCTGCTGGCAGCGGGAGAGGATAGTGGGCAAAATGGCCTCAGTATCTTCTGCCACTAACAGGAAAACCGTCTGTTCGGGCGGCTCTTCGATGAGTTTGAGCAGGCGATTGCCTTCCTTGCCCAAATACTCGGGCAACCACAACAGCAATATTTTGTAGCGACCCTCAAACGCCTTCAAGCTCAGCTTTTTGACGATGGCGAGGCACTCTTCTTTGGTGATGTTGCCCTGCTTGTTTTCGGCCCCGATGCGCTGGAACCAGTCGCTGGCACTTAGCCATGGATTTTCTAAGACGGCTTTTCGCCATTCCGCTACATAGTCTGTACTGACAGCATTGGCGCCCACTACTGGGTAGGAAAAATGGATGTCGGGGTGCACGGCTCGTTGGCTTTTTTGGCAAGCAGTGCACTCGCAATCTGACGACACCTGTGGCGCGCGCCGACACTGTAGCCAACAGGCAAACTGGAGCGCTAAAGCCAAGGCTCCCCAGCCGGTTTTGCCTACAAAGAGCAAAGCATGAGGCGCTCGCTCGAGCTGGAGCAGCTGCCTCAGATAGGTCTGTATTTTTTCTTGTCCAAATACGTCCTTCACGACCAGGGTATGTCTCCTAATGGTAGGCGTTCCGAAGCGAGGAAGATCCACGCCTTGAACGCTGTCTTATGAGAGGTGCGCGAGGACGGACGGGTCGAGCGGCTCGCAGGCAGGGGGAAATACGGCTATAAGCTTTCCGTTTTCGTCGAGCAGGTATTTTTGAAAATTCCAGGAAACTACGCTGTCGGAATGGCCGTTTTCAGCGGCAGTCGTCAGCCATCGATATACTGGATGGGTATGCGGAGGCTTAATGCGCACTTTTGCCGTTAACGGGAAAGTTACCCCGTAGCGCGTGTGGCAAAACTGGCGTATCTCCGAAGCACCGCCCGGCTCTTGCCCTCCAAAGTCATTACACGGAAACCCTACCACCACTAAACGATCGCCAAAATGCGTATGTAATTCCTGAAGTTGTTGATATTGAGGCGTATAGCCGCATTGGGAAGCGACATTTACAATCAATATCTTTTTACCCGCAAAAGCTGCGAAGTCGATCAAAGCCCCGTCGAGTCCTTCCACACAGAATGAATGAATGGTACTCATCGTTTGCCTTGGGTGGCGAAGGTAGTGCGAATATCCGAGAACGCAAGACCTCTGTGCTTCTTTTGTTTTTGCCCAGGCGGTCTATAAAAAAGGAATGCTGCGGCGCTATTCCATTTCCTGGATGACTTCAGTCACCTCGGGCACCATCCGCTTGAGCATACCTTCAATGCCCGCTTTCAAGGTGATGGTCGAAGAAGGGCAGCCGCTGCACGAGCCCTGCATGGTTACATAGACGCGCCCCTTTTCAAAGGCTTTAAACTCGATATTGCCACCGTCCATCTCTACCGCCGGCTTCACATAGGTGTCGATCAGCTCCTTAACGCGGCGCGCTATTTCGCCCTCTTCACCCGAAAACTGGGCGGCATTTTGCTCGGCCATATGTGCTTCCCAGAATTCCGCAAAGCCCTCTCGGATGATTTCGCCCCCCTTCTCCAAATAGTCCTTAATGAACTCTTTGAGCCGCAGCATGATGTCGGCCCAATCGTAGTTCATCTCCTTTGTGATGGTGATGTAGTTGTTGTTGAAGTACACGCCTTTTACGTAGGGCAGTTGCATAAGGGAGTAGGCCATGGGACTCCACTGGGCCGCTAAATCGACGTCTTTAAAGTCGGCGATGCCGCGGTACAGTAAGCGATTGGTGACGTATTTGAGCGCCTCCGGATTAGGCGTCTGCTCGGTGTAGAGCATGACGGGGCCTTTTGCATTGTTTTCCATGCGACGAATTGCTTTTACGTGTCTAGCAAACAAGTTATCGCCCTGTTAGTTCATTCATATTTTGACAAAGAAAGAGCCGTCGGGGAGTTCAAACATCTGCACGGTTGGGCACAGCAGTAGGAGCTGAGGGAAGATGGCATGGTAATCCTCTAAGCGGATGTAGGCCGCTTCTTCCGGTTGTCGGTGTAGGTTGCGGAGGCGCTCTAGTATTGTTTCGGGCATCTGTACCTCGTAGCTCAGAGCTTTGGGCGTCAGATGCAGCGGACTGCGCTCGAGTTCCGACAGAAGGAAATCGAGCAGCCGCGACAGATAATGCATGTCTTGGATGTGGGCGGGGTGGATGCGTCGGAGTTCCACGGAGGAGGACAGCGTTGACCCGAAAGTTATCGCTTTCCAATGATGTTGCGGGCTTCGAGGATCCGCGGTTTCCAATAGGCGGAAGTAGAGATATTCTCAGAGACTACGCCGCGCGTGTTGGTGCTGTGTACGACGACGATGCCTTCTGAGCGGTTTTCCACGACCAACGCCACGTGTTGGATGTCGCGCGCATTTCGGCCAAAGACGATGATATCGCCTGGGCGTGCGTATCGGAGCGGTACGGGCTTCCCTTCCCGGGCTTGCAGGGCAGAGGCCGGCGACACGGCAAGATTGAATTGTCGAAACACATAGCTGGTAAAGCCGG
Organism: Lewinellaceae bacterium; assembly: GCA_037445225.1. Classification (GTDB taxonomy): domain Bacteria; phylum Bacteroidota; class Bacteroidia; order Chitinophagales; family Saprospiraceae; genus M3007. Next base: position 123,737 of record JBBIKW010000006.1, read on the forward strand.
AGCAATCGAATCCAGTAGAAGGCTCTTTTCCGGCATAGCGATAAGGCGTTCCGCGCAGCTGGAGAGCGTACTGGACAATTTCCCGACGCAAGCGGTCTTCGGAGGACGCAGCAGGCGGAGTACTCTCAATGCGGCTGACGCGGCGCATCGCCGCGCAACCGCCCCCTACGGAGACGAGCAGCCAAAGACCTGCGAGATAGAATATAGAATAACGAAGAGCGGGTGTTCATCGGCAGCAGACTTTTTTGCCGGAGTAACGCACTAGGCGTGCTCTGCCGTATAATATAAAAACCGGTTGTCGGAGCAGCTCCAACGACCGGTCTGTTTTTCGTTCTGTCGAGCTTGTGCTTGCCTGAAAGGGCAGTGTTTTTCTTTCCAGTAGGCCGTTTAAAAGGTCAGTTGCCCAACACGTCGCGCGCTTCAAAGATGCGTCGCCGCCAATACGAGGAAGCGTGAACGTTTTCCAGCACTACGCCGCGGCGCGTGCTGTGGATGCAGACGATACCCGCAGATGTGTTTTCTACCACCAGCGCCACGTGGTGGATGCGGCCTTTATAGGCGAAGAAAAGCAGGTCGCCTGGCAGCACCTCGTCTAACGGCACGCGCCTTCCTTGCAAAGCTTGCATGCGCGAGCTAGGCGACACAAAGGTCTCAAACTTGGAAAGCACGTAGCTAGTGAAGCCGGAGCAGTCAAAGCCCATCTCTGGGTTCCGGCTGCCGTACCGATACGGCTTGCCGATGAAGGTTTGGGCGTATTGCACCAGCTCTTCTCGCATCCGAAGCGTCTCGGCATCTACAGTACGCACCGGGCGAAAAGCCAGCCCCCAAAAGCCGGCTGTAAACAGCAAAAAGAAGAGAAAGAAAAAAGAGTGTTTGGTAGGATAATAACTACTACTAGGGTCACTCATAAGTAGAAACGGATTTTACATTGGCCCTTCATCTCATCGCGAAAAAGGAGGCTCAACGGTAGTGAAAGCGTTCTCGGATTAAAGAATAAGGTATTAAAATAATCAATATCGGCCTATTTACGAGAGGCAAAGGTAGAAATGTCCAATCAGTAGTCAATACTTCTTGAAAAAAAGGAAGATTTTTTTTAGCAAAGTTGGTATGCGCTTCCTTCTCATTGGGAGAGGAGGAAATGCCAAAGAAGGCGTTTGGGGAAAACAACCCTAGGTTATTCGCACACCAAAGCGTCTAAGAGTTCCGCTTCGAAGCCCGCGCGAAGAAGTGCAGCGCGCACGCGGAGTGCGGCGTCGGGGCGGTGGGCGTATTGCCGGTGTTTTTGGGCGAGTAGTTGGGAAAGCGCCTGAGCGTACTCTTCTGGGTCGAGGCGCTCGAGTGCCTGTTCGATGGCGGAGGGGCTGATGCCGCGCTGTTGAAGGGCCTGTCGGATGCGGTGGCGCCCCCAGCGCTGCAGCCGGAGGTGGTCGGAGGCGAAGGCGCAGGCATAGCGCTGCTCGTCGACAAAGCGCTCGCGCAGCAAGTGTTCCCACAGCGCTTGCGCATCCTCTGAGCTAAGGCCCATTTGTGCGATACGGCGCAGCACTTCCGCCGGGGCGCGTTCGCGGCGGGCGCAAAAGCGCTCCAATGCCTGGCGAGCGGCGGCTGGAGTGGGCGATGCTGCGAGGCGTTTCTGCCTAAGACGCGTCATTTTTAGTTCAAAATTACCACCTTTACAACGACCCCTTCGGGATTTTCCAACGAGCGGGTGCTGGTGGCAAAAACCAAATAGACGCCGCTGGCGACGCGGCGTCCCAAGTAGTTGCGGCCATTCCAGATCGCTTGCCCGCCGGTAGCACGGCCTTCAAAGACCAGATTTCCAGCCACATCTGTGATCTTCACGTTGGCATCGCGCGCTAAACCGTAAATAGCAATGGGCCCATCGTAGTCGGGATGCACTGGGTTAGGGTAGGCATAAGGGCGCTCGAGGTGGGTTGCGCCGCCTTCCGTAGCTTCGGAGCGATAGGAGAGGAGCCCTTTAGCCGTAGCTATCCACGCCTCGCCAGAGACAGGGTCGATAGCGATACTGGAGATATTGTTGTCAAAAAGGGGGCTGTTGGTAGCTGTGAAGCGCGCTATCTGCTCTTCGCCCGAGGGCGATTGGACGAAGATGCCGTTGGTAGTGCCAAACCACTTTCGGTTGCCGCCGTCTACGGCAATGATTTGCACCGATTCGTTTTCGAGCAGATAGCCGTTAAATCCATCGACAGTTACGATGCGGCGCGTGCCTCGGCAAATGTCTTTGAACACATTGGTGCCGCACTGGAAACTGACGGCGCCTTGAGTGGTGCCGACCCAGACGTCGCCATCTTGGTCAACGGCGACACAGTTGACGTTGTTGGTGGGCAGTACGCTGTTGGAAGTGGTAAAGAGCCGATATTGGTCGTCGGCAGGGTCGTCGATGTTGGCTCCGCTGTCGTAGGCGAGTAGGCCACCTCCAAACCCCACGACAAACCATTTGTAGCCGTTTCGGTCTACGGCTACTTGCAGCAGGTTGGATACGGGCGCAGGGAAATGGCGCAGCGTGCCGTCGGTCTTGAGCACGGCGATAGGTGTCTGAGGTGCGCCGTAGTTGCTTATCCAAAGATTGCCGTCTTTGTCGAAAGCGAGGCCACCAATAGCCGTTCGGTTGGCTCCGGCAGTGCCGGCGTTCTGGAGCGTAGAGTTGTACTGGGTGTACGTCTTGGTCGGCGCACCAGGAGCGATAGCTTCCACTAAGCCGCCCCAAAAGCTGCCGAAGTAGAACTTGGGAAGAAACGGATGTGCGGCCACGCGCCATAGGTCTACGTGGCAATCCTGAGGAACTAACTCCGGGTTAGATTGTCCGTCCAGGCGTTTCCAGCCGTCGGTTGGGTTAAAGAAGTACGCTCCGTCGCGATTATAGGTAGGAGCCAGTGTAGAGGAGCTGCCCGGTGTGGCTACCACTACTTGACCATGCCCTATGGCTATTTCGGAGACCCCAGAGCGATATGGGGAGTTGAAGCGGAAGCGCTCGCACTGTCCCGTGCTCTCGTCGTAATAGCGAAAGTCGTCTTTGTAGTCGGCCATCCAAAAGCGCCTACTGCCGTCCTCGATACAATGGCGCGGATTGCTGGCGTCGCAAGCCCAGTGGATGTCGTAGGCACCTTCGAACGGGCCAGCCATATACTGAATGTTGCCGTCAAATTGCTTCCGCCAGCCAATCACCAAGCCGCTGCCCTGGGTGGTCAAAAAGATGACTTCGCGCTCGGGATGCAGGGCGATCGTATCCAAATTGCTGCCGGAGTACCGGCACAAAGCGCGCCCCATCCCGACAAACCAATAACCGCCGAAAGAGGCCATGGCTTTGGCCACTCCTCCTGGCGGTACGCCGTCAGCAGCGCCCAGCATCGTCCATCGTCCAAAGTCGGCCGGGTTCACATCGTCAATGGCTAGGCGAAAGATACCTTCCTCCGTGCCGATGTATACAGCACCGGCGTGCACCGCTACCGAATACACTGGAGTATACGTAAAAGTGGTATACACAATTTCTCCTTGTCGAAGGTCTAACTTCACCAAGCCGAAGCCGCAGGCGATGTAGGCGAAAGGGCCGTCAAAAGCGAGGTCGTAGATCTTTTTGTCGCCCACGAGTTGGCGGTTAAGCAGGATAAAAGGCAGGTTGCGCACGCTACCGTCGTCGGCGTGCCAGAGGTCGATGTTGCTACTCTGGTAGACGATAACCAGCGTGCGAGTAGCGCGGTTGAAGTCAATGCGCTCAATGCCTGCGTCGCTCAGCCCCTCTACGCGGGTCAGGAAACGCGGTGTACGCGTCGCCTTGTCGAGCTCTACTACGGCCCATTCAGTAGCGATGTAAACTTTTTCGGCGCTTTGGGCCAAATGCGTAGCACTTTGCCAGGGCAGGTGTTGGCGCCATTGGCCTAAGGCAATTTCAGGGAAGCGTTGGCTTTGAGCTACCAGTAAACCGTCGTCCCATCCTATAGATACAGCCAAGACTGCGCCGAGTAAAAAGAGTTTGTGCTGCATAGACTGAAATGCAAAAAGGCTGTATGTTGGCGTCTCACCGAGCCCGAGGGTTGCCTATTAATTAATGGGGCTCACGGCGCTTGCCAAAGATAAGCGTAGATTTCTCGGTCGTAGCCCACGACCAACCAGCGCTCTTCGTCTGCTGTGGTGAAGAGAGAAAAGGGAGTAGTACCTCCTACAGGAAAGCCTTTTGCTGTATTTCCGCTTCGGTTGAGCAATAAAATTTGGCGGCGAGGGCGGCAGAGGGCTCCGAAGTGGCTCTCGTCGACAGCCCAGAGTGTGTCGACCGATATCGACAGGCGAGAGCGGTTGAGGTGCAGCTGGGGGCCGGCAGAGAAATGGGCAATAGTCATTCGGTCGCCGCTAACTACGGCTATGGCGGGCGGAGTTTTAACGTCGGGCGTAGAGAGGGCAGCTGCTAATGCCCGCGAGGAAGGTGCCTCTGCCAACGCATATTCCTGCACTCGTCCGTTCAGGTGGCACAAGAAGGCGCGTCCAGCATCGTTGACACACAGGATATGCGGCTGCCGACCGATGTAGATACAGGCAGGTGGGTTTCCCGTGAAAGCGCCCGCTAATTGCAAGGCGGCAAAATGGGGGTTTCCTAAGCGGTCGGAACAGGTGAGATGCCCGTCGATCGACAGGGCTATCAGGTAGTCCTGGTTGGCATGCGTGAAGTGCAGCAGCGGATGCGGCACAAGGCCGACATTTGTCTTCGGGTTCCATCCGGGTAAGGGGTGGCCATATACATCGAAGCCGTACAGATTTCCATTTGCACAAGCCACAAAAAGTCCGTAATGGCGGGCACTTTCAAACGGAACAGCGAGGAGGCCATTGTTCGCTGGCCACTGCAATCGCAAGGGGAAGCCCAGCACCTCTCGCCCTTGTGCATCGAGCATCCACAGTGCCTCCGCTGTGTTGAACGCGTAGTATCGCTGGCCGCCCCACAGACCTTCAAGTACGCTAATGCGCGAGCGCAAGGGTTGGCCCAGTGCTTTCGCCCAGCGCAGTCTTCCACCCGCTTCCATGCAGTGCAGTTGGTTTAGGGCATCTTGGACGAAGAGCAACGGCGTTGGCTCCGCCTCAGAGGGCGCTATCCATTGCGGCGCACCGGCAATAGGGGCGGGCAGCGAGGACTTCCACATCAACCGCACAGCAAGGGATCGGCTCACCTCTTGTTGCAGAAGAATAGCGCGCCACACCCCCCTCCTTTCAGGTTGGAAGTCGAGGTCAAGTAAGCCGCCCGCAGCTATGGCGCGCATTTCGCCGGCTAAGGCGGCAGAAAGCCCCGGCTTTAGCATCTTTCGAACTAGTGCCGGCAAGCTCGGCCCGCGGGCGAAGATGGCCCATGTGCCCTCTTTCCTTTGACGCGACATCAGCAGGAGGTAGTCGGTCTCGTTGCTCAAGGTTAGGTTGGCGATGTACTTACTCAGCCACAGTTCGAGGCATGCGGCCGAGGAGGCAAAGACGGCGTATCCTTCGAGCAACACACAGGCGGGATTGGTAAAGTGGGCCTCTGTACCGCTAAAAAACAGCGGTTTGAGCAGCGTTGGGTTTAGGAACTGATGGATCTCGAAGGCTTGGTATTGGTATCGGCGCACCCAGCCGGTACGCGTTCCGTAATCGGTCAGATACCGTTGGGCGAGGGCTGCGTCCGTCACCGAGCACACCCAGGCCATCTCGACGCCGGAGCCACCCGGCTGTGCTTCCAGCCAAACTAAGGCAGCCTCTTGCCCACACCAAGGCAGCACGTATTGTCTAAAGGCATCGACTTCTGCCCTTGGCGAGGCGAGTGTTTCTATCGCTTTTTCGGGCGGCGACCGCACCAGCCAGCTGTATCCCGCAACGTGGTCGGGCAATACGGCGGCCAATCCACTGCGCGGCAGCGCCTTTGTTGAAGGGATAGGGGTCGACACGCGCACAGCCACTTCGGTGCTGTCGGGCCAAAAGCCCAAGCCCACTGCTTCAGTAGAGGCCGCTGCGGCAGCCCATACGCCTTGCCAAAGAGGCGGTAGCCAATCTTGCACGCGCTCAAAAAGTATTTCAGGTCGTGCAATGGCGACAAGCGGAGCGCGCATCAGCGCTCTCTGGTCTACCCACCAATCCGCTCGGCGCTCGAGCTGTACTAATGCCTCTTCGATAGCGTAGGAAAACCGCGAGGCCAACAACATATTCCGACACAGGGCCACTACCCACGTGTCTTGCCCCCTATACTCGTATATCTCGTAGGTGCGAAAACGGTGTGCTGTCCATGCCGCAGCATCTGCCAGCACTTGTTCCAAAGGAGCAGTCACGCCCATATCCACGGCAAGCAGCGGATGCAAGCTGTCGTTGGGGAGCAGGCTGAATGCCGCCACCTGGGGGCGATACAACCACCATTGCACCGCATGAGGCGACAGCACTTGGGATAGGCTGGCCACCTCCGCGCGGCACTGCTCCACCAGCCGCAGCTGTTGAACGGGCGGTCTCGCCGCTACCAACCCTTCCCAGCCTCGAAGGCCCGCAGAAGCATACAGGGCTATGGCGCTCTGCTCTGAAACGGCCTCTAACGGATCGTAGGGGCGATTTTTCCACCAGGCGAAAAGGCCGAGGGCTACTGCTGTAGTGGCTACCAGCACCACCAGGAAGCCGCGCCGTCGGAACAGATGCTGTGCAGGTATCAATGGGTGCGTTTTGGCTGCAAAAGTAGGCGTTTTGGTCGGAGTGTGTGCCCGCGAGTGCTCAAAGGCACGGCATCTCGCAAAAATGAGCATACGTCAATAGTCCGTTTAAGTTTGAGCAGCGATTTTGCTTAAAGCATAGCCGAGTAATTTTTTATCACTTTCGGGCCACATCCGAACAAGCAAATCCATTTTTCCGGCATACGTTCACTCAATACTCCGGCCTCGGAGAGGCCTAACCTTTGTAGCCCCCGCGCAACCCCCTCTACCCCATACCGGCTTCGGAGAAGCCTAACCTTTATCCCTGGAGCGGGCCGGAAAACGATATCCGACGCCCCCTTCTAGAAATACAAATGTTCGGCTTCTCCGAAGCAATAGTCTGTGTAGGTTTGAGCAGCGATCTTGCCTAAAGCACAGCCGGATGATTTTTTATCGCTTTCGGCTCACAACTGAACGAGCAAATCAATTTTGGTAAAAGTTTAGGTGTTTGAGTGGACTAATCCAAACCTACAGCTTTTTTGCCCTAAAATCTCAACGGACCATTGATGCGTAAAACACGGCGGCATCTCGAGCGTTTCTTCAAGCCAGTGCTTTACTCATCATTCCCCCGACTATGGTTGTCAGTTCCTGCTTTTCGCCTCGGCATCTTTTCTCCTTGATCTGTCTTGTTTTTCTCGCCTTCCCGTTGGTGGGACAGAAGTATACGACGCTAGAGAGCACTTCTCCAAAGGCGCGTGCGGCTTTTTTGGAAGGTCGGCGCTACTTGCGCCAAGGCGACACCTTCCGCGGCATGCGTTTCTTAGAAGATGCGCTGCGCGAGGACTCTACGTTAGTAGAAGCCCACTTGCTTTGGGCCGAGATACACTTCGACCAGGAGCTGTGGGAGGCGGCGGCCCGCGCGTATGAGACGGTGCTGCGCCTACATCCGACCTTTCACCCCTCGGTGCCGTTTCAACTGGCGCTGTGCAAATGGAATTTGGACCGCTTCGAAGAGGCCAGCGCTTACATCGATTTGTTTCTCCAGTCGGGCGTGAAAGATGCGCGCCTATTGTATCGGGCGCGCCGATTGGCAGAGAACAGCCGATTTGCGGCAAAGGCAGTGAAAAACCCGGTGCCGTTTCAGCCGTACTCGGTGGGCCCTACCATCAATACGCCGAGCGATGAGTACCTGCCCGCCCTAACTGCCGACGGCAACACGATGATATTCACGCGCCGCGACAGCTACGACGAGAACTTTTACAAAAGCACGCGCCAGCCCGATGGTTCTTGGGGCCGCGCGGAATACCTCAGTGGGGTCAATACGTTGCAAAACGAAGGTGCTCAGGCCATCAATGCGGATGGTCGCTGGCTGGTGTTTACGGCGTGCAATCGCCGCAACGACGGCTCTCAGGGCAGTTGCGACCTCTATTGGTCTCAGCTGAAGGACGGCTCTTGGACAAAACCGGTTCCCTTTAGCGCTACCGTCAATTCGCCCGACTGGGATGCGCAGCCTACCATCAGCCCCGACAACAAGACCATCTACTTCAGCAGCAACCGTCCGGGTGGCCAGGGCGGAAAAGACCTGTGGTTCACTACGCGCTTGCCCAACGGCCGCTTTACTGAGCCGCAGAACTTGGGCCCAACCATTAACACACCGGGCGATGAACAGGCGCCCTTCATCCATCCCGATGGCCAAACGCTCTACTTCACCTCCGACGGCTTGCCCGGCATGGGAGGCAACGACCTCTACTTCTGCCGCCGTAACTCCGACGGCACTTGGGGAACGCCCCAAAATTTGGGCTATCCCATCAACACCAAAGGAGATGAGGGTACCCTTATCGTCAGCTTAGACGGCACTACGGCCTATTTTGCCGCCAAGCTGCCTGTCGGTACCGGCGGATTGGACATCTTCGCCTTTGAGCTCCCGCAGCCGGCTCGACCGCAAGCGGTCACGTACGCAAAAGCCGTGGTTACCGATGCGCTTACTGGGCAGCCGTTGGTCGCGCGCGTAACGTGTTCCGACTTGTCCAATGGACAAGAGTTTGTCGCAGCGCGCACTCAATCCGATGGCACGTTCCTCATCTGTCTGCCTGCCGGCAAGGATTACGCCCTGCACGTCTCCAAAGAAGGCTATCTTTTCTATTCCGAGCATTTCAACCTGTCGGCGACCGCTTCGTTTGAGCAGCCCTTCCTGCTTCGCATCGCCCTGCGGCCCGTCGATGTCGGCGGCGAGGAGGCACCTACTGCCGCAGCCGCGCCGGTCGTGTTGCGCAACATCTTTTTTGAAACCGGCTCCGCCCAACTGTTGCCCGCTTCCGAGGTAGAGCTCGGCCAGCTCGTCGCCCTGTTGCGCGAGCAGCCTCAGCTGCGCATTCAAATCAACGGCCATACCGATAACGTGGGCGATGAGGCGAGCAATCAGCTGCTTTCCGAACGTCGCGCTAAAGCCGTCTACGACTACTTGGTGGCGCACGGCATCGCGCCAGCGCGCCTTCGCTATCGCGGCTTCGGCGAAAGCCAACCCATCCAGAGCAACGATACCGCCGAAGGGCGCGCGCAAAACCGACGCACGGAGTTCGAGCCCTGGTGAGGCAGCGTATCTTTGCCTCAGCAAATTGCCTGCGCTATGTTGCTGAATAATGCGGCGCTCTTGCGCCATCAAGCGTTCATAGGAGGAGAGTGGGTAGATGCGCATTCGGGAAACACCTTCCCGGTATACGACCCAGCGACGGGAAACGAGGTAGCTCGGGTAGCCGACTGCGCTCCGGTCGACGTCGAGCGGGCCATCGCTGCAGCAGCGGCTGCCTTTGAAGGCTGGCGCGCGCGCACGGCAGCCCAGCGCGCCAACCTGTTGTGGCGTTGGTACGAGCTCATCTTGGCCCATGCCGAGGATTTGGCTTTGATCATGACGACCGAGCAGGGCAAGCCCTTGTCGGAGGCGCGCGGCGAGGTGCGTTACGCCGCCTCCTTTGTAGAGTGGTTTGCCGAAGAGGCGCGTCGCGTGTACGGCGACATCATACCGCCACACGGAGCCAACATGCGGCTCCTGGTATTCAAGGAGCCTGTAGGAGTGGTGGCGGCCATCACGCCGTGGAACTTCCCTTGCGCCATGATCACGCGCAAGGTAGCTCCTGCGCTGGCAGCTGGCTGTACGGTGGTGGTCAAGCCCTCCGAAGAGACACCGGTGTCGGCGTTAGCTTTGGCAGCATTGGCCGAGCAGGCGGGCTTTCCTACCGGCGTTTTCAACGTGGTGACGGGCTTAGATGCCGATGCCATCGGTCAAGTGTTGACCCAAAGCCCAATCGTGCGAAAACTGTCGTTTACGGGGAGCACGGCGGTGGGGAAGCTGCTCATGCGCCGCTGTGCCGATACGGTCAAGCGCATCTCGCTGGAATTGGGCGGCAATGCACCGTTTATCGTTTTCGACGATGCCGATGTGGAGGCGGCGGTGGAAGGGGCGATAACCTCAAAGTTTCGCAACAGCGGGCAGACGTGTATTTGCGCTAACCGGCTTTTCGTCCAGCGCGGCGTGTACGAGCCGTTTGTTGAAAAATTTACCGAGGCGGTACGGCGTCAGAAGGTGGGGCCTGGTACCGAGCCGGGGGTCACTATTGGGCCGCTCATCAATCGCCGCGCATTGGATAAGGTAACGCGCCTGCTGAGCGATGTCTTGCAGAAGGGTGCTCGCGTGCGCACCGGCGGCGCTCCCTGTGGAGGTACTTTTTTTGAGCCCACCGTCGTGACAGAGGTGCAACCCAACATGGCATTGATGGAAGAGGAGATCTTTGGGCCAATAGCTCCGATCATTTGTTTCGATACAGAGGAGGAGGTGATCCGACTGGCAAACGACACTTCATACGGCTTAGCCGCGTATTTCTATGGGCGCGATGTAGGACGCGTCTTTCGCGTGGCGGCTGCCTTAGAGTACGGCATGGTGGGTGTGAATACCGGCATCTTGGGCACAGCGGTAGCTCCCTTCGGTGGTGTGAAGCAGAGCGGCATTGGGCGTGAAGGATCAAAATACGGCATCGACGAGTTTGTCGAGCTAAAGTATGTCTGTGTGGCGGGGTTGTAGTGGTCAGCGCTTGTACAGCCGGAACGCCTGCACATAGCCGCCTTGTTCTATTAAGGCAGTATATATGCCGGAAGGCAAGTCGCCTATGAGTACGGTGTCGAAGGTATGTTCCGACGCGTGCTGGAGCGCTATGCGGCCCAAAGCATCGGTCAAGGTTAAGCGCCAGGCATCGGGGAGCTCCGCGCGCACGTGCAGGCGGTCGTCCACAAAGGTGGGAAATACCTGTACCGCATCTCTAAACGGCTGCACCAAAGCCACTGAGGAATACTGTACAGCGCCGTCGTAGTCTTCTGACCTTAGGCGGTAATATAAGCGGGCGGCCTTAGGAGCTGTGCCATCGTCAAAGGTATATCGCTCGAGTTGACGCGAGTGCCCTTTTGCTGGTACCGAGCCAATGTCGATCCAATCGCTGTCGTTGTCGACGCTGCGCTGAACGACGAAGCGGGCGGTGTTGGTTTCTGAGTAGGTCTTCCATTGGAGGCGGACGGCGCCGTGAGGCAGATGAAATGCCGTCAGCGCATCCATCTCTACGGGCATGGGTGGGCTGAAGGGCGAGGCGGTGCTCCAGGCGGGTCCCGGTGGATTGCCTCCTATCATGAGTACGCCGTTTGATGGGCCGCCCGAGGCTCCCGAAGCGTCGCCTAAGGTCGTGCCGGTGCCCTCGTTGAAGTGATACAGGCCCATCGTGTTCGCATCGGTAGTGAAGGGGGCTGTCGGCGGAGTGAAGTTGCTCGTATAGCGAATGACGTTGGAGATGCGCAGCTCGTCGAGCCACCCGCTGTAGTAGAGCGACCCGGGGTAGTCGTGCTTTTCGGCGCCCAACACTAAAAAGGGGTCGCTGTTAGGGTACGAGGTGGTGCGGTTGTTGCGGTAGCTGATGTTATCCGTGTTGGGTGAGCTGGGGTCGGCCGCGTCGAGTTGACCGTCCACGTACAGCCACACTCCTCCATTGGAGGCGTTGCGCGTGACGGCAATATGGTGCCAGTTGCCGTCGTCGACGATGGTACTGCCGCAGACTCCGGTGGTGCCGTTGTTCCCCACCTCTACCCCCACCATGATGCGGCGGTCCCCCAGAGCAATGCCGTAATCGCCGTAGTCGCCGGGGCCAAAGATGTCCCGATCGATCATGATGTTTCCGTAATACCACTGGTCGCCGGCACAGGTAGTGGCAGTATTCTCGTTGGGTAGGGCGCGCATCCAAAATTCAATAGTGAAGTTGTGGCTCACGTCCACGGGTCGATGTGGATTGTCGATAGAGATTTTTACGCGATCAATATCCGTTGGCCCATTCCCGTAGAAGCGCAGCGAATATTCCTGCGCGAAAAGCAAATGCCCTTGACCTAAAAGGGCCCATACACCAAAAGGATAGATTAGACTTTTCATGGCGGTAACAAAAGAGATGAGCACTAATTCGTTTCCTCAAAACATTATTAAGCCACTAAATCAGGCCACTATCTTTTCTTGCTCCGCAGCATAGGCGGCTGCTCCGATGATGCCGGCGTTGTTTAGGAGTTGGGCGGGCACCACGCGAGCGCGTGGGTTAAGGTATTCGGCATATAGGTCGAAGTACTTGCTTTCTCCTCCACCCAAGATAAAGAGGTCGGGAGAGAACAGGCGTTCTAAGTGGTGTAGATACTCATTGAAACGCTTTGCCCAGGCTATTCGACTGATTTTGGCGCGCTCGCGCGCTGCAGAGGAGCAAAAAGCCTCGGCAGGCTGCTGCTTTTTCCACAAAAGGTGTCCCAGCTCGGTATTCGGCACCAACATGCCGCGGTAAAAGAGCGCCGAGCCCAGACCAGTGCCGATAGTGATGAGGATGACCACTCCTTGCTCACCGCTACCGGCACCATAACGCATCTCTGCCATACCTGCTGCGTCGGCGTCGTTCGTGGCAAATACCCGAGTGCCACAGGCCCGGCTAAAGACCTCTTCCACACTAACGCCCACCCATTGCGCGTCGATATTGGCCGCCGAATAAGCTACGCCCTTTTTCACAATAGCGGGAAAACCGCAGCCCACTGGTCCCGAGTACTGAAAAAACGCCACTACTTCGCTAAACGCAGCGCTTAGGGCAGTAGGAGTAGCGGGCTGTGGAGTGGGCACCCGATATCGCTCGCCCTGCAGTCTTCCTTGTCGTACGTCGACTAAGGCGCCCTTCACCCCAGAAGCGCCCACGTCTATACCTAATATTAGGTCCATATAAGTGTAGGAGCTAATTTACGGGATTGTGAAAGTGGCGTTTTTTCTTTGTATACAAAAAACGCAGTTTTTCACATTTCAAAACTTCTCTCTTATGCGTATAGTTTTCTTGGCTATCGTGCCTATGGCGCTATGGCAATGCAACTCCAATCCTCAAATGCCGCTGCACTACCAGCATACGCCGCAGAGCGGCACGGGAGCGGCGGTTACCCTTTCCGGCATGTACAGCCAAAAGGACGGAAGCGGCCTACTGCGCGTTTGCGGCAGCGGCGAGACGTATCAGATAGTCGGCAGTGAAGAGTTGTTGGACTCATTGTACGCTTTGGCCTGTGCCCCCTCACCGATACCGGGCGAGTCTGCCTATGCCGTCTTAAGCGGCGAGCGCTCAGCGGATGGAAAGACGTTTGCAGTGCAGCGAGTAGATACTCTGGTCGCCAAGACATGGGAAAACAGCTGCCTGAATTGGTCGTTCTGGTGTAGCGGCACGGAACCCTTCTGGAGCCTGTATATCTCGGAGGAAGAAGGCGGTTTCTTCTTTAAGAGCCCAGTACCGGATATGGAAAGCCGATTTTTCCCTTGGAAAGCGCCCCAAGTGGATGAGCAGCGCCGTTGGGTTTACGAGAGCAATGGGCTGAAGGCGGTTATCGAGAAAGCGCACTGCAGCGATGGGATGTCGGACTTGAATTACCCTTATACAGCGACAATCACGCTCGACGGTCAGCAGTTGCGCGGCTGTGCCGTTCGGCGCGGAGGGCCGTTCCCCTCGGAAAACCAATAGGTAAGCGGTGCGGATAAACGCGACGGCGCTGTTCGCTCTGAGAAGCAGAACAGCGCCGTTTTTCACGCCTATCCGTTTACTGCCGGCCGGGGAATAGGGGCGCGGCCGGAGGCTGTGTGGAGGAAGAGAGGCGTTGCTCTTGGCGCGGCGGCTCGGCGGCATCTCCCGTTTCGCCGGCGGTGTGTCCGCCCAAGATGGGTGCGATGGCGAGGCCCATCAGGCAAGTCAACTTGATGAGGATGTTCATGGATGGGCCGGAAGTATCTTTGAACGGGTCGCCTACCGTGTCTCCCGTGACGGCGGCTTTGTGTGGGTCGGAGCCTTTGTAGAAGGTTTGGCCGTTGATTTGAGCGCCTTTTTCGAAAGTCTTTTTTGCGTTGTCCCAGGCGCCACCGGCATTCGACTGGAAGAGGGCCCACAGGACGCCGCTGACGGTGACGCCGGCCATGTAGCCGCCCAACGCTTCGGCGCCCATGAGGAAGCCGATGGCGATAGGGGTGGCGATGGCAATGATGCCCGGAGGCATCATTTCGCGCAGGGCAGCTCGCGTAGAAATTTCGACGCAGCGGCCATATTCGGCCTTGCCCTCACCTTCGAGCAGACCCGGGATCTCACGGAATTGGCGGCGCACCTCGTTTACCATGTCCATAGCCGCGCGCCCTACGCTTTGCATGGCCAAGGCCGAAAAGACGACCGGAACCATGCCCCCTACAAAGAGGGCTGCCAACACGTCCGCCTTAAAAATATTGATGCCGGCAATACCCGTAAAATCTACGTATGCAGCAAATAGGCCCAAGGCGGTGAGCGCAGCAGAGGCGATAGCAAAGCCTTTGCCGATGGCGGCAGTGGTGTTGCCTACCGCGTCCAAGATGTCGGTGCGTTGGCGCACTTCTTTGGGCAGTTCGCTCATCTCGGCGATGCCGCCGGCATTGTCGGCGATAGGGCCAAAGGCGTCGATGGCCAGCTGCATAGCCGTAGTGGCCATCATCGCAGAGGCGGAGATGGCTACTCCGTAAAAGCCTGCCAACGAATACGCCGCCCAGATGGCCAAGGCAAAGAGCACAATGGGCATCCAGGTGGAAAGCATACCTGTGGCTAATCCTGCAATGACATTCGTAGCGTGTCCGGTGCCCGACTGCTGCACGATGCTGTTGACCGGCTTCTTGCCCATGCCGGTGTAGTACTCCGTGATGGCAGAGATGAGCGCTCCCACCGTAAGACCAATGACGACTGCGTAAAATACATTGGTGTTGGACACCTGCCGCGGGCCGGAGCCGAAAAAGTTCATCGTCATTATCTCCGGCAGCATCCAGTGGATGATGGGGTAGCAGGCGATGCCGGTTAAGATGATGCTCGTCCAGTTGCCGAGGTTAAGGGCTTTTTGCACGGTATCCGCATTGGCCCCTGCTTCATCCTTCACCCGCACCAAGTTCATGCCGATGATGGAGAACAGGATGCCAATGCCTGCGATGAAGATGGGCAATAGGATGGGCCCTATTCCGCCGAAGGCGTCGTCGATGGCGCCACCGGAGTCGCGAATAACGGAGTTGCCTAACACCATGGCGGCCAGCATAGTAGCGACGTAAGAGCCAAACAGGTCGGCCCCCATTCCGGCTACGTCGCCTACATTATCGCCCACGTTGTCGGCGATGACGGCCGGGTTGCGCGGGTCGTCTTCTGGAATGCCTGCTTCTACCTTGCCCACTAAGTCGGCTCCCACGTCGGCAGCTTTGGTGTAGATACCGCCTCCCACTCGCGCAAAGAGCGCAATCGACTCAGCGCCCAAGGAGAAACCTGCCAACACCTCCAACACGCGCGACATCACCTCGTAGCCGCCAATGGCATAGGAGCCTTCCATGAAGTAGCGGAAGAACAGGGCAAAGAGCGCGCTCAAGCCCAAAACGGCTAAGCCGGCTACGCCTAAGCCCATCACAGAGCCGCCATTGAACGACACCTTGAGGGCTTTGGCCAAGCTGCTGCGCGCGGCTTGGGTCGTCCGAACATTTGCCTTAGTGGCAATGCGCATGCCCACAAAACCCGCTAACACCGAGAAAGCTGCGCCAATGACAAAGGCCACGACAATGAGTGGGTGACTGGTAGTGACCAAGGTGCTCTGCCAACCCAGCAGTGCGCCGGCCACGACGACATACACGCCCAACACCCGGTATTCGGCCTTGAGAAAGGCCATAGCTCCGTCGGCAATATGGCGCGCTATGGCTTGCATGTGCGGCTCTCCCGCATCTTGTTTTCGCACCCACGCCTGCAAGAACAGCATGTACAGCAGCCCCGCTGCGCCAAAAAGAGGAAGTAGATAAACTAAGGATTCCATTGTGTTTTTGTTTTGCCTTTACGGTTTCGATGCTGAATGAAAAAGAGGCGCAAAAGTAGGCAAATTTATTTTGGCGGAGGGTGGCTTTCTGTCTCTGGACTAAGCAGGGGAGCCTCCCGCCGTTCATCGGCTGGCAGATAATGTCGGCGGATGATTTCCAAGTGGTGCAGGTGATGGCCAGCGATAATGAAGAAGAGCGCCCGAGGCGTCGAGCGCCAACCGCTAGCGAGACCTGGGAAGGTCGACTGCGCTTCGGTGCATTGTTGGAGCAAAAACAGCGTGTTGTCGCGCACGGCTTTCCACTCCAACGCCAAATCTCTCAGCGTTCGCCGCGAGACGTCTACTTCCTCCATCCAAAAGACGGGATTGAAGCCGGGCAAGGCAATGCGGTCGCCGCGCATAAAGGAGAGAATGCGAAACGCCATCACCCGTTCGAAGTCGATGAGGTGGAGGATGACCTCTTTGAGGCTCCATTTGTCGGGCGCATAGCGATAGTCGCCCCTCTCTTCTGGCAAAGCGCGCAACAGCTGTCGCGTAGTGCGGAAGGTGTCTTTGAGCAGCCGTTGTGCGCTCCGGCGCGGCGGAAGGATCCTCAAATACTGCTCGTGTAGCGGTGCGTATTCGCCTTTCTTGGGCCGTCTCATGTGCGGGCAAGGCGGGTCATAAACCAGACTTCATACGCCGTGTAAACTACGTAGAGCAATAGCAGGACCGCCACGTACCAGGCGTTCTCGGGGCGGGCCGTCTCTCGATAAATAAACAGCGGTATGAGTGCTGCGAGCATTTTGCCCAAGACGGAGGCCATCACCAGCTGGATGAATGCAGCCTTGTTGGCACTGGACACGGCGTGCCTCCCTGCGATGTAGAGCGCGCCGCAGAGCGCTGCAAAAAGGACAGCTATTCCTACAGCAAAAAGGGCATGCGGACGTGCCGCCGGCACCGCCCAAAGCAAGGCAGCCGTGGCAAGCGCAGCCATTCCCGTAACGCTGAGGAGCGAGATCAGAAAGGTTCGAAGGCCCATGAGCAAAAGCATTATTTCAGCCGGCGATATAGCGATACCAGGGCGGCGAGGAGAAACAGCACTGTTAAGAAGACCGCCCAAGTAGGTCGCTCTAGTCCCAAGTAGTCGTCGAGCCAACGCCCGAGCAGCACCCCCGCTACACAGGCGCCCAACAGCTCGAAGGCTAAACCGCTGTACCGCGCCCACTCGCGCAGGGAAGACCTATGCCTTGGCGGCGGCGATTTTTTCTGCGACATCTTTCGACGAGGGCTGAGAGGAGCCGATAGAAGCGCCGGTTTCCATCTTGCAATTGACGTTGAAGCGTGCGCCGCTCTGCACCACCAACTTGTTGGTGGTCACCTCGCCGGCAATCTCGGCTGTCTCGCGCACATTGAGCAGCTCGCTTACCTTTAAGATGCCCTTGAAGTAGCCCTCTATGACGGCGTTGGCGCAGATGATTTCGCCTTCTACTCGCCCCGTCTGGCCGATGATGATTTTAGACTTGCACGTGACCTTGCCTTTTACTGTGCCGTCGATGCGCAAGTCGCTGTCGCAGTTCAGGGTGCCTTCCAGCGTTGTTCCTTTCACTAAAGCGTTGAAGGCACTCGGTGCAGCGCCCGTGCTTGCGTTGACCTCTTCGGTGTTTTTACTGCTGCCAAACATAGGAAGTCGGTGTTTGAGTGATTAAGAATGTGGTTCAACAAAAACAAAGGACTTCCGCAAACCTACGGAAGTCCCACACTTTGTTTAGCCTAAAAAATACGGAAGGATGTAAAATACCTACCTCAAGTAGCATTTTCACTGCTGTCGTCGCCACGGGTAACCCCTTCTCTGGAGGATACTCCTCGGTTAGGCGGGGTTGTCCGTTAGAAGTTTGGGCAATATACGCCGCGGCGTTCGGGACCGCAGACTTTGTACACGAGGGCGAACTCGAAGGCGCCGTTGCCGTTGGAGGCGGCGGAGAGGCTGGACGTGTTGATGTCGTAGCTGAAGCCCACCGAGAACTGCTCGTAGTCGAAGCGCGTGCTGAGGATGAAGGCATCCACCAGCTTGCCCGAGTTGAGGCGGTTCGCTACTCGCGCCCAAGCGCCCAGTTGAAAGGCTTGTGCGGTGCGGCGGCTGTTGCCCAAGAGGAACTTAAAGGAGTTGCCGGCATTGACCTGAAACGAAGGGCCTTGAAAGAAGGTCACCACTCCCGGCAGCATGCCGAAGCGCTTGCCGGGCATGAATTCGCCGCCGAGATGGAAAGTGAATTTGCTGTACAGCGGAATGTTTTGGTTGCCAAACGACTGGTTAGCGCGGTTGAGGTGGCTGAAGGCCGCTCCGAAGTAGAAGTTACTAAACTCGTCGAACACGCTGAACCACAAGATCCCAGCCGACATGTCTAAGAAGAGGAAGTTGGGGTTTTCAATCACTTCACCGGGCTGGGTCGGGTCGAATTGACCGGCGCCGTTGTTTTGGCTGGGCCAGCGGAGGGCAGCGCTGTTGATGCTGCGCTGGCTCACGCCAAAGTCTCCGCCAAAAACTAAATAATGGGCCTTACGGCGATAGCCGCCCATCTTTTTAGCATAAGAGCCCGACAAGCGCGCTTGCAGGGTGGCAAATTCCGACTCCCCGGCCTTGTCGCCCCACAGCGTGCCGCCGATGCCGAAGTAGTCGTAGCGTCCCACAGCGATCTTTTGGTCGTAGGAGGCCGAAAAAGTATTGTACGCATTCTGGCGCAACACCGAGGCCCACTGGTTGCGGTAGTTGGCGACAAATCGGTGCGAACAGTTCATTACCCCCGTCATCGCCGGGTTTAGGTTTAAGGGACTGAGGTAAAACTGCGAAAAATGAATGTCTTGAGCCCAAACACCCGTCGACCATAGGCAAAGAGCAAGGCCCAACACGCTAACGCGTAAAGCAGTCTTTTTCATAGATGAGCAAAACGATGTTAGGTTGGTTAAAAACATTTGACAGGTAGCGCACATTTTTCACCGTGGTACCGACAAATCGCCTACCGCAAAAAGCCCCGAGGCGTCGGCACACGAGCTAAGGCAAAGGTAGAACATTCACATTTGGAGAAATAGTCTTTCTTCGGTTTTCGGTGTTTTTTTAACAGAGGAAGGCACTCGCCTTTGTTGTAGAGGGTTCAACGCTGTAGCGGCAAAGCGTATTACAGCGGCAGCCTGTTAAAAGCATAGAGACCACTGGGAAAATAAGCGCTGCTTTGCTGAGAGCAAAAGTTTACGGCCGTCGCGCAATTTGGGCGAGGACATGGTTTTTCCACGCGATAAAGTCGCCCAACAGGATGTGCTCTCGCGCCCGGCGGACGAGGTCCAGATAAAAGGATAGGTTTTGCAGCGTGGCTAGCTGCATACCTAAGATTTCACCGCTCATGAATAGGTGCCTCAGGTATGCGCGCGTGTGTTGGCGGCTGGTAGGTGCCGAGCATTGGGCGTCGATGGGCTCGAAGCAATCCTTCCAGCGTTGGTTGCGAATGTTGACGACGCCTTCCCAAGTGTACAAGAGGCCGTGTCGGGCGTTGCGCGTAGGCAGTACACAGTCGAACATATCCACGCCAAGCTCAATGCATGCCAAGAGGTTCTCTGGAGTACCCACACCCATCAGGTAACGCGGGCGGTCTTTGGGGAGGATTTCCGTCACCAGCGCGGTCATGGCATACATGTCTTCTGCGGGTTCGCCTACGGAAAGCCCTCCAATGGCATTGCCCGGACAGTCGAAGCGGGCTATCGTCTCTGCAGAAATGCGGCGGAGTTCCGCATAGGTACTGCCTTGTACAATAGGGAAGAGCATCTGCCGATAGCCGTAGAGCGGCCCCGTCTCGCCGAAGCGCCGCACGCAGCGCGCGAGCCAGCGATGGGTGAGCTCCATAGAGCTTTGGGCATAGCGAAAGTCGCAAGGGTACGGCGTACACTCGTCGAAAGCCATGACGATGTCGGCGCCGATGACGCGCTGGATGTCGATGACACCCTCCGGGGTGAAGGTGTGGCGCGAGCCGTCGATATGGCTTTGAAAGGTGACGCCCTCTTCTCGGATCTTTCGCCGATGTGCCAAAGAATAGACCTGATATCCGCCGCTATCGGTTAGAATGGGGCGCTTCCAGCCATTGAAGCGGTGTAGCCCGCCCGCTTGTTGCAAAACCTCTAATCCTGGGCGCAAATAGAGGTGATAGGTGTTGCCTAAGATAATTTGCGCTCCAATGTCGGCCTCCAGCTCATGCACGTGCACCGCTTTTACCGCTCCGGCCGTACCTACCGGCATAAAGATCGGGGTGTCTATGGTGCCGTGGTCGGTGTACAAGCGCCCTGCGCGGGCGCGGCTGTGTGGGTCCGTAGCCAGCAGCTCGAAGGACATAGCAATAGGTCTACAGAAAGGGGTTATACATGCGCTCGTGTCGGATGGTGGTCTGCGGACCGTGCCCAGCGTAGACGACGGTAGCGTCCGGCAAGGTAAGCAGCTGGGTGCGAATACTCTCGATCAGGGTAGGGTGGTGCCCACCCGGTAGGTCGGTGCGCCCAATGCTCTCATAAAAGAGCGCATCGCCGGCCATCACAAAACCCGATGAGGCACAGTAAAAGGATACTCCACCAGGGCTGTGTCCCGGCGTAAAGCGCACCTCCAGCTGCGTATTTCCGAAAGTAATGACATCGCCGGCCTCCAAAAAGTGCTCCGGCATTGGAGAGGGCTCTGGGCGCGGCAGCCCGTATAGCGCGCATATGGAGGGGTAATTTTCTAATAGCGGGCGTTCAAGGCGGTGGCACTCCGGCAAAAGCCCCCAGGTGCGATAGACAAAAGCGTTGCCAAACACGTGATCGATATGGGCGTGTGTCAGCAAAAGCCGAACGGGCCGAAGCCGAAGCGCCGATAAGCGTTCCTGCAGCTGCGCGCACTCCTGCGGCGTGTAGCACCCCGGGTCGATCAGTACGGCTTCGCCGCTCTCATCGAAGACGATATACGTGTTCTCCGCAAAGGGATTGACCTCCATCCAAATAACAGATGTACTTGCCATAACGGGCAAGGATACACACATTTTTGAATATCCCGTGCGATAAGCGGGCACTTCCGCAGCCTTGCAGCGCACTGCGCAGCGTATCGAAAATTTGAGGCTTCGCTCTACTTCGAACGATGGCACCTCGGCCTTTTTTTGTTTTTTTAAATGCTTGTTAAACAGGTTTTTAGCAATAAAAAGCCGTCCTAAAAGCCCCTCGAAGTATCCTACTCCCAAAGGTAAAAGTGTCTGCGAATGCCGCGCGCAGCTGCTGGACTTTCGCTTCGTGAAACAGGTATTTATCAGCTAAAAACTATGGGAAAAGACGACATGAAAAGTCTACGCTATTTTTTGCGAGGAAAAAAAGAAGGGTACCGGCTCATGGCGTGGGCCGCTGTGACAGCTTGGACATACCTCGGAGGCCTCGAGACAGCTTTTGCGCAATGCAATCCGCAGGGCAATCCCACGCGTTGGGAATACACCCTGACGCCCACGGCTATGCTCAATATCGTAGGGCAAGAGTTTTGCACCTCACAGCAGCAAAGCAACGGCTGTTGCGGAGGACCTTCATACCGATGCTTGGATATAATCTTTCGAGTGGAGAACGGCCCCAACGGCGAGACGTTCAACACCAGCTGTAATGGCCACCTCAACCTTATGACGGCGCAGGGCAACTTCGATGCTTTGTTCTTTTCCGTGGGCATACCTAATGCGGCGGGGAACAATGTATCCTGTGCTTCGCCAATTTCCATAGGCAACAACTACACCCTTTCGCTGCTGTTCAACGGTACGGCTGGCAGTCAATTGTCGGCACATCTGCAGGTGTACAATGCCATGGGGGTTCCTGTCTATAACGCCATACAGCTGGTTAGTCCTGGCCAAGCCGTCATGCTGACCTTGTGCAAACCGGGCTTTGGTTGCGTCTCAGACGAGATAGCCTTTGGCTGTTGTACGGCCAGCGCTACGCTGGCCCTCAACTCGGGCGCCCCCGACACCTTGTGTGCAGGGCAGAGCACGACGCTCCATATTGCAGGCCTAAACGGCCAGCCGCCGTACAGGATTGCGGTGCGCGCCGCCTCCGCTGCCGATACGACGTACTTCGATGTGGTAGTGCCTAGTGACGGCGATAGCAACTCCAACCGAGACACGATTTTGGTGCCCATCGCGCCGGCTCAGACGACGATGTATTGCGCCGTAAGTGTGGAAGACGGGGCCGGTTGTGTTCAACCGCTGCTGAGCAACAACAAGGCCACAGTGGTGGTGCTTCCGGCTCCGACGGTTTCGGCAGGACCCGACCAAGCCATCTGTCAGGGACAAACGGCTACGCTCAGCGCAACCATAGGCAATGGAGTGAGTGGCGGCACCTGGAGCGGAGGTATTGGCATATTCTCCAACCCTAATGCATTGACAACCACGTATACTCCAGCACCCAGCGAGTACGGAAAGACCATAGCCCTCGTGTTTACGGCGAACAACCCACCGGGGCCTTGCACCTCCGTATCCGATACGGTGCTGCTCACGGTACTGGCACCCACCAGCCTGACGTGCAACGACAAGGTCATCGTCGCCCTTGATCAAACGGGCATGGCTGCCGTTTATCCCGACATGCTCTTGGAAATGCCTCAGCCCAACGGCAACTACCTCGTGGAGGTGTTTGTCAACGGCCTGCCGGTAGGCAACAAAGTGGACTGCTCGTACATAGGCAAAAATGTGGTAGGCCGCGTCACCGACCTGTGCACCGGTGTCCGCTGCTCGACGCTGATCATGGTCATGGATAATTTGCCGCCCACCATAACGTGCGCCGACATCACGCTGGCCTGCGCCGTGATGAACTACACTCCACAAGCCCTGGCGGCCTTTGGCGTCGCCGGCGCCTACCCTCAAGTGCAGGACAACTGCGGCAACTTTACCTTGAGCTATATCGATATCTGGCAGGACCTCGACTGCAATGCCCCTTACATCGGCTACGCCCTGCGTACCTGGACGGCCACCGATGCGCAAAACCAAAAGTCGACGTGCTCTCAGTATATTTACTTCGAAAACAGAGGTCTCGACGCGGTGCAGATACCGGCCGACGTCACCCTAACGTGCGGAAGCACAGCCCCCGACACTTCGATCCAGGCAACCGGCGTGCCTTTTGTCACTTTCAACGGAGTAGCCTTCCCGATCTTCCCACCATCTAAAGTAGGGCAGTGCCGCCTCAGCGTTTTTTATACGGATAAAATCTTCCCGCTCTGTGCCGGCGCCTACACGGTGTTGCGCGAATGGACACTGCTCGACGGATGCCGGCCTACCGTGCAAAGCGGGCCCAATGCCAACCCGCGCACCTGGGTGCAGCGCATCTCGGTCGTCGACCAACAGGGCCCTACTTTCGCCAATTGCCCATCGGACCTGACCGTCAGTACCGACCCGCTCAACTGCTGTGCTACGGCTTCTTTGCCGTCGGTAGTGCTGCAGGATGCCTGCGCTGGGGCGCGCAACCTTTCGGCAACTATCCAGGTGCGGCATCCCATCACGGGCAATGTCCTGGAAACCAAGGAGGTATCGGCTGCGCTGATGTCCATTCCGGGTAGCTCGGACAAGCGCGCGCTTTTCGCCCTTACGCCTTGCTTACCCATCGGCACCCATACGGTAGTTTACCACGCCGAAGACAGCTGCGGCAATACGGCTACCTGCTCTTTCGCCCTGACGGTTCGCGATTTAATGCCTCCTCAGGTGAGCTGCATCGAGATTGCCCAGGTGGCCTTGGGCATCGACGGCATGGCCCTCGTAAACGCCTCGACTTTTGACAAGGGCTCCTACGATGCCTGCGGTTCGGTGTATTTCAAGGCGCGCCGTACCCAGGACAACTCCTGTCAGCCCACTACGCACTTTGTGGATCGGGTAAAGTTTTGCTGTGAGGATGTGGGCGACACTATCGAAGTTATCCTTCGCATCTACGATGCTCCGCCGCCTGCTGGGCCGATCTCACCCGACACGGTCGTAGGCAACTTCAACGAGTGCATCGTGCAGGTGTATGTTGAGGACAAGCTCAAGCCCATCTGTACACCGCCGGCGCACGCTGCGGTGAGTTGTGAGAATTTCGACCCCAGCCTGTGGGCTTATGGGATGGCTACCTGCTCCGATAATTGCTGTGTAGACACCATCATCACCTTGGTGAACTACAACCAGTTCGATACGCTGTGCAACCGCGGCACTATCGTGCGCATCTTCCGCGTCGTGGATTGCGGCGGGCAAAGCACCACTTGCACGCAGCGCATCGCAGTGCATTACCAGTCGAGCTTCTTCGTGCGCTTCCCCAACGATATTCTCCTCAACGAGTGCAACAGCCCCTTCGACAATTTCGGCCAGCCGGAATTCTCGGGAGTAGACTGTGAAAATTTGGGCGTATCGTACGAAGACCAGCGCTTCACCGTGGTTCCCGATGCGTGCTTCAAGATTGAGCGCACCTGGAGGATCATCAACTGGTGCACATATAACCCCAATGCCGGGTGCACCATGGTGCCTAATCCCAATCCCAACGCCCTAAACGACCATCCCAGCAACCTGATCGGACCGACCGTATCTCCCCTCGGCACACCGGCCCCTTGGGCTCCCACCAATGTTCGGATCAATCCGACAGACCCACAACCGACCAACTTCAGCACCTTCTGGTCGCCCAGTCCCAACTGCTACCAATACACGCAGGTCATCAAGGTGCGCGATACCAAGCCTCCGGTGCTGCAGTGCCCGACCACTCCCGTGGAGGTATGCGACCTGTCCAACAACGACCCGCAACTGTGGAACGCGCCCCATTGGAACGACCTGCTCACGGGCAGCCACGACCTGTGCGAGGGCACCGTCGATTTGTGCATCTCAGCTGCCGACGCCTGCTCAGGCACCAACCTGAAGGTGCGCTTTCTGCTCTTCTTGGATTTGGACGGCGACGGCTCTATGGAGACGGTGGTTAGCAGTGCAGCGCCGCCACCGCCGGGAGTGGTCCTCTTTGGAAATGCCCATACGCCCAACTACAGCGGAGGGGTTCCGCGCGCCTTCGACCATCGGAACGTCCCGGACAGTCGCAAGCACCGCTTTGCCATCGAGACAAATGTGGCAGGACAGACGCTGGTCGCCTGCTTGCGTTGGAATACGCTCGATGCTCCTAACACCTACTCGTTGCCCGAGTTACCCTACGGCACGCACAAGATCAAGTGGTTCGTCGACGACGGCTGCGGCAATGAGCAAGTGTGCGAATACACGTTTACCGTGAAAGACTGTAAAGCCCCTACCGTAGTATGCATCAACGGCCTGAGCGTCAACCTGATGCCCACGAAGATGATCAGCATCGACTACGCTTCTTTGGTGCAAAGCGCTCTCGACAATTGCACCCCAGCTCCTCTGCTCATCTTCGGCATCCGTCGCACAGGTGCGGGTTCTGGTTTTCCGTTCTTGCCCAGCGGAAATCCACAAACATCGCTGATGTTCGACTGCAACGACCTGGGCTTCAACTTAGTCGAGGTGTGGGCCATGGATTTAGCCGGCAATGCCGACCGCTGCACCACCTTCGTCCACGTCCAAGACAATATCGGCGCCTGCCATAACACCAACGCTTCAGTAGCCGGTATCATCCAAACCGAGAGCGCCCAAGGGGTAGAAGATGTGTCCGTACAGCTGTCTATCCATACGCCGCAGGGAGTTGTCGGCGTGCAGGCGGCGACAGAGCCCGACGGCTACTACTACGCGCCCAACGCTCTACCGCTGCAAAGCGATGCTGTAGTACAGCCGTTCAAAAACAACGATCCGCTCAACGGCGTGTCCACCTTCGACCTGGTGCTCATCAATCGGCACATCTTAGGGCTTGAGCCGCTGGGCAGCCCGTACAAAATGATTGCTGCCGATGTCAACAACAACCGCTCCATCACTACGCTCGATATTTTAGAGCTGCGAAAACTCATTCTCGGCATCTACCAAACCCTGCCCGACAACACTTCCTGGCGGTTTGTCGAGCGCACGTATGTCTTTCCCAATCCCAGCAATCCCTTTGAGACCACCTTCCCAGAACAGCGCCACCTCACCGCTATCGACGGCAATCGCCTCTCCGAAGACTTTATCGCCATCAAGGTGGGCGATGTCAACGGCAGCGCCATCACCAGCAGCTTGATGACGGCCCAAGAGCGCACCACGAGCAGCCTCTTCTTTCACATAGAAGACCGCCAGGTGCGGCGCCAGGAGACCTTTACTGTATCCTTCCGCCCTGAAGCAGTAGTTGACGGCTATCAGTTTACGCTGCATCACGAAGGGCTGCAGCTCGTCGAGGTGCGTCCAGGCCGAGGTATGGGAGCAGAGCATTTCGGGGTTCACGCCAACGAGCAAGCACTTACAGTCTCCTGTGACGGCGTGGCGGCCACCAGCGGCTTTGAAGTCGTTTTCCGAGCATTGGAGGATGGCTCTCTGCACCAAATGCTGCGCTTGTCCAACCAAATTACGTGGGTCGAAGCGTATCGCGTAGCGACGACAGCGACTGGCCAGCTCGCGGAGCGGCTCGACATCGCTTTGCGTTTCTCGGAGGGTAACGCCGAGCACATCGGCAGCGTAGGGTTTGAACTGTACCAAAACCGCCCTAACCCGTGGACGCAGCGCACCCAAATCAGCTTCCACCTGCCCGCCGACGAGCCCGCTACGCTGAGCATCTACGACGAGACGGGGCGGATATGTTTCTCTCAAACGCGCTTCTATACGCGTGGATACCATACGGTGGCCATAGACAATAGCGACCTCTGCCTACAGCAGGGGGCTCTGTTCTACCGCTTAGAGACGCCCACGCATGCAGCCGTGCGCCGCATGCTCAAGATGTAATCCACAATGCATACGACATCTGAATGCACTACGAGCCATCTCGAATCTGCGGGATGGCTCTTGCCGTTGAGCGATACAAACGTTAGGCTTCTCCGAAGCCATGCCTGTCGACAGTGCTATCGAGCCTAAGATGCCCAGCAGATCCAGATCCCATCTTGGCAAGGGGAAATAACCAATGTCTCCGCCTAAGATTTTCAGGGTTCTCGACCCTCGTACCTCCCAACCTACGCCCAACGCGGCCCTAACGGCTTCGGGGAGGCCTAACCTTTGTAGCACCAGCTTTATGTAGCTTCAGCACCTCCCCGTCCGGATAATGCGCGGCGCTTTTGAGAGCGATGGCGTATCCATACCCCGATCATGCCTGAAAGACCAACGGTGAAAAGCGCGATAGAGATCATTTCGGCCTGGCTCAAGCGAAAGCCCAGAACCTCGTGGTGAACGTTGACCCGGATCTTTTCAATCCAAAAGCGCTCTATGGCGATGAGCGTCAGGTAGAGAAAGAACAACATCCCCGGGACAGCAAGGCGCTTACGCACGGCCCACAGGAGGACGAAGATGACGGCCATCATCAGCGTTTCGTACAAGGGAGTAGGGAAAACGGGCATAGACAGCTCCATGCAGTAGCGCCAAGTGCATCCCTCGATGGGTTGGCTGGATACTGGGTCGGTATAGGGCGTGTTGAGCACGTGATGCGGATAGGTGCTGGCCCACCAGCTGTCGGGCAACCAGCGCAGCCAGTCCGGCTTAGGCATCTGGTTGACGATGCCCCAGTCGCCGTCGCCGCTCAGCTGGCAGCCGATTCGGCCCACGCCGTAGCCTGCCGTAAGAGCGGGTGCCACGGCATCGGCTGCAGGTAAAAACGGGATGCGATGGCGCCACAGATAGGCCACTACGGCTATAAACCCTAAGGTCAGTCCTCCGTAAAAAGCAAGCCCTCCACCGGAGAGCAATGCACCTACAGGGTCTTCTAAAAAGGCCTGCCAATTGTCGAACAGATCAAACACTTTGGCGCCGACGATGCCGCCCACCGCCGCCCAGACGGTGATCTCGCTGATGCGGTCGTGCGGCCAGATGGCTTTGGTGACGAAAACGGGCTTTTGGCGGCGCTTTCGCCATCCTTCCCACCAAGTGAGCCCCCCCAGCAAAGCGGCGCCGATCAGCGCAGCAGGCCAATGCATCTTGGCGGAGAAAAGCACGCTCCCGGGGTCGAGCTGAAAGGTTTCTAAATGTTGTGCGGCATACAGGCCTTTTCCGCCTAAGATCAGCCCCAACAGCGCATTGCTCGCCACTTCGGAGGGAGAAGGCGGCTTGTTCTCTTGAACGGTGACCCGAACGGGCTGAAAAAATCCCTCGCGCGCTTTCCGACGCAGCTCAGCGTAGTAGATCGCAGCGCTCACCAAGAACGATATGGCCAAGAAAAAGCCAAACGTTTTGAAGATGGCCAGCCAGTTGTCGGGCTCCGTGCCCACCAATGCGTGTGCGAGATAAGACAAGTCTGGATACATGCCGACAAAGGTAGCCGACCGACCTCACATGTAAGCCGATTAGGGTAGGCTCAGCGAAGGAAAAATATCAGGGCTATCCCTTGACATGCCAGTGTGATGCCGATCAAGGCTGCGGTAAGGCGCGGAAAGAAATAGCGGCCATAGGCAAAGAAGCGGTCCCAAGCGGGAAAGAGTATCAACAGCAGCAGCCCGTACACGGGGAGCAGCTGAATAGGGTGTAGCGCCGGGAGACCGGCTCCGTAGAGCAGGAACACGCCCATGCTTAGCGCCAATACCCGACGGCTGTACAGGGCTATATCGGTGGCTTTGAACAGGAAGAGAAGGGCTGGAAGCGGCAGGCAAAAGAAAGGGTGCCCAAACGGCTGCCAAAGCACCAGCGCATTGGGCTGCGGCGGTCTGAAGAAGTTGGTCAAAGACCAACCGAGTGCGTCTGAAATTTCGAAGGTAAAACCGCCCAGATGTGCCCATGCCCATCGCGTTCCCCCTATCAAAAGGAAGGCCAGGACGGCCAAGCGCCAACGCGGCCACTCTAAGACGAGGGCTAATGCCGGCAAGACCAGCGTCCATGCCGTTGCGGGGTACATCCATATCGCTGCGCCCATCGCACCGAAGAACGCCCAGAGGTGTCGCCCGCGCCATTGCTCTGTAGCGCGAGCAAAAAAGGCGATAGCCACTAGCGCCGCCCCTGTGGCGACAACAAGCACCGGCATTTCGCGCACGGCCGTCCAGAAGGCGGGCGAAAGGCCCAGCGCCATACCTACAAAGACGTATCGGCTGCGAGCATATACTCCAGGCGACAGGGCGCGCAGCGCTGCATTAGCCGCCCACAGGGCAACTCCTGCCGCTGCTATTCTGCCCAGTAGGTCGAGCAAGAGGGCTGCATTCATAGAGACTTACTCACCTTAACGGCGCGCGTCTGGCCAGAGGCCCAACGGACGCGCACCCAGTAGAGTCCCGATGGCCAAGAGGCCGTTGGCACCTCCAAATAGATCAGATGTCCCTGCGGTATATCGGCCGTATACAGCAGCGCACCTCTCGCGTCGAATATCTGCACTTGGGCGTCGGCCTCGTAGGGCATGCTGCTTCGTATGCGCAGGATGTCGGATACGGGATTGGGCGATACCAGTAACGACTGCTCCACATCGGCCGCTACCATCACCTCGCGCACCTCGGAGAAGGCATTGGCACCTAAGGGCCCAAGTCGGCAGATGCGGTAATAGTTCATTCCGTAGTTGGGCAGTTCATCCGTCCACTCGTATTGCGAGGATCCCTGGGCGTTTTCGGTGCCGTCCACTTCGCCTAACAGGTGCCAGTTTTGGCCGTCGTAAGAGCGCTCTATAGCATACCGGTAGCGGGCCATTTCGGGAGCTGTGCTCCAGCGGAGCAGCACTTGGCCAGAGGGCAAGCGGTTGGCGTCGAATGCCATGAAGAATTTAGGACATCCCGGAGAACCTGCCGGCTTGACCGCAATGGTGACGATGTTGCTCTCTAAGAAGTGGATGCATCCGGCGCGCCGCACACAGCGCATGAAGTAGGCCGTGGCGTATAGCGGTCCCGGTTGGTAGACAGAGTCGGTAGCGCCGGGGATGGGCAGCCACAGCCATTGGTTGGGACCAACCTGTACGTACTGCATCCAGACGAATTCCAACGGCCCCGAGCCTCCCTGAGGTGGGAAGAGCGGATTTCCATACAGCAGGGCCGGTGTTTCGCCCTCACAAATGGTCTGCGAGCAACAGATGATGCCCGGCTTGGTGACATTGATGCATATGGTATGGATGCCGGCGTCGATACATAGGTTGTCGCCTTGAGCAACCGACACCACAATAGGGTCGGTGCGGCCATTACTGTTGGCGTCGCTGTCGCGGCAAGGGTTGGTGCCTTTGTTTTTAGATGTAAACTGATAGCCGGCAGGTATCTGAGTAAAGACAATGATGTATTTCCCTGGAATGACGCATTCAAAAAAGTACCGCCCTGTCGAGTCGGTAAGGGTAGAGTCCAACACTATGTCGTCGGCGGTCGAAAAGAGCGAGTCTGGGCCGGGAGCAAGTAGGAAAACTTTGACTCCCGGCACGCCTTTCTCTGAGGGGTGCTGAAAGCCGTCTTGGTCCTCGTCAAACCAGACGAAATCGCCCAGCCGAATGCCGCTGGGGCCAGAGGAGGTAATGTTCGCTACAGCGGTATCGGAGCAGCCGAGCGCGTCGACGACCGTGACGGTGTACGTCCCCGGCGGCAAGTTACTCACCGAAGCCGTCGTGGCGCCGGTGCTCCAGGTGAAGGAAAAAGGCGGCGTGCCGTTAGTAGCAGCTGCCGTAGCACTGCCCAGACCCGCACAGCCGGCATTGGTTTGGTTTTCGATGAAAGCCATTGGTAGGGGAGGCGACGGTAAGGTGGCCTCTGCTGAGGCGGTACAGCCGTTGGCGTCGGTAACGGTGACAGTGTAGATACCTGCCGGCAGATTGACCACGACAGCACCGGTGGTGGCATTCGACCATAAAAAGGTGTAGGGCAGCGTGCCGTTGGAGGCGTCTGCTTCCAGCGTTCCTCCGCTGAGACAAGTCACCGGATCCGTAGCGCTGACAGTTGCGCTGGGCTGTGGCGGTGCCACCAAGGTCACCGAAGCGCTGTCTTGGCAGCCGTTCCCGTCGGTCACTACCACTGTGTACACGCCTGGTGTGAGGTTGTCGACCTCGGCGGTAGTAGCTCCGTTGCTCCATATAAACGAGTAGGGAAACGAACCACCCACAGCTTCAGCAGTAGCGCTTCCCAATGCCGTACACGTAGGTTGAAATACGTTGGTGAAGCTGACGGAGGGCAAAGGTGGAGCGACCAAGTCTATTGAGCCGACAGCAGTGCAGCCGCCAGCATCGGAAACCGTAACGCCGTAGGTTCCTGGGCTGACGCCCTTGAGCACAGCAGCAGTGTCGTTGGTGCTCCACAGATAGCTGTAAGGAGGGATACCTCCCGATGCCACCACGCCTATTTTAGCTCCTGCCACGCAGGTGACCGGCTCGAGGATCTCGGTCGCAGCGATGAGGGCAGGTGCTTTTTCTATGAGGACGGTATCTGTAGCCGTACAGCCGGCAGAGTCGATAACCGTTACCGTATTCGCTCCTACAGGCAGATTTGTGGCCGTCTGTACCGTATCCGTTCCGTTCCAGATGTAGGTGTACGGCGGCACGCCGCCGGTAGCGATAGCCGTAGCGCTGCCGCCTACGGTGCAGCCTGCCGGAGTGAGCGCAGCAGCGGTCACCGATAGGTCGGAGCTTTGCTGGGCTATAGTTACCGATGCCGTAGCACTGCATCCGCTGGGCCGCTCCGTGACGGTCACCGTATAAGTTCCTACGGCCAATCCTATCACCAAAGCCGTAGTGTCGCCACTGCTCCACAGAAAGGTGTAGTTCCCTGAGCCGCCCGTGCCAAATGCCGAGGCTGCCCCTCCTAACAGACAAAGCACATCGGCGCGCTTTTCCGCCCCGGCCGATACCACCGTGTTGTTGCCCGGTATTGTCAAATCCACTGCCAACACACAGCCGTTGGCGTCGGTGACAGTCAGGCCAATAGGTCCTGCCGGACCAACGGTGGTCAGGGTAGTGTCGCCGTTTGACCACAAGACGGCATATCCCGGCGTGCCTCCACTGATGGAGATGGTCACCGACCCCACCGCGCCACAAGCCGCTGGAGAAAAGGCCGTCTGTATCTCCAACGCAGGAGGCTCCTCCACCTCTGCTGTGGCGCTGTTCGAACAGCCGTTGGCATCCGTGACGGTTACGGTGTATTCTCCCGGAGGCAGGTTTTGGATGATGAAGGTATCGGGAAAGTTAGGCCCCCAATCGAAGGTGTACGGCGGAGTGCCGGTCATAGGCGAGGCATACACCTGACCGTCGTTGGCGCCAAAGCACGAGATGTGGATGGGCGTGGCCATCAGCCAGATGCCCTCGTTTTGGAAAAAGACAAAGCCTTCGCCCACCGACGTGCAGCCGTTGGCATCCGTGACCGTGACGGTGTACGTTCCCTCTTCTAACCCCGTAATCGTCGGCGTGGTGGCGTTGTTGCTCCACAGATAGGTGTATGGAGCAGTGCCGCCTATGGGCACGGCGGTAGCTGAGCCATCGGGGGCTACCCCGCAAATTTGATCCTCTGTCGCTACCGACACTATGAGTGGGTTGGGCTCGAAAATCGTCACCGTTCCCGTAGCCGTATTCATGTCGGCGTCGGTGACGGTCACCGTGTAGGTGCCCGGACAAAGATTTTCCAAATGTATGCCCGTTGCTCCGGTATTCCACTCATAGGTGTAGGGGAAGGTTCCGCCTTGAGCTATGGCGATCGCCACACCGTCGCAGTCACCGGCACAGGAGACATCGGTCTTCAGGAAGACGATATTGATCTGGGCCACAGCCGGCAGCGTCACAAGGCCTATGAGTGCTCCGATTGCGGCTGTGCGCTGAGCTGCAAAAAGGATAGTACACCAGTAATGCATAAGCCTAAGGGATGGTTGGGATGGAAGAAATACTCATCATTGGGCAGGCGTCGGGAAGGATGCCCTCCCTAAACGATAGGGGGCCCCTTGGCCATATGCCAAAGCCGTAGCAAATATACACATCAAGCGAGGGGCTGCTTCTGCCGACAGCAGCAAATGACGTTTAGCCGTCAGTATCTCGGCGGTTTTGGGTGGCAAAATTCTTCCACATCATACTTTCTATGGGCTTGTCGCTGCGCAGGTTGTACTTAGCATCGGGTTTCCGATGATAGTAGTTTTGAATCTCGCCCTCTACGGTGAAATAGATCAGTTGTCCGATGGGCATGCCGGCGTAAATGCGCACGGGTTGCACGCAGGAGATTTCGAGCGTCCAATGGTTAGAAAAGCCCACGTCGCCTTTGCCCGCTGTGGCGTGGATGTCGATGCCGAGGCGCCCCACGCTGCTTTTGCCCTCTAAGAACGGAACGAAGCGGTGCGTCTCTGTGTATTCTTCCGTAACGCCCAAGTAGAGCGTGTTGGGCTGTAAGACAAAGCCTTCAGAGGGTATTTCGATTAGGTCCACTGGATTGTGTTGGCGCGCGTCCAGGATGCGCTGGCGATAGACGGCTAAGTATTTGCCCAAGTGCACATCGTATGAGTTAGTGCCCAAGCACTCGCGCCGAAACGGTTCGATGACGATGTCGCCCGATGCGATGGCCTCTAAAATTTTCTTATCGGTCAGTATCACGGTGTGCGGTGTATTAGAATACAGCGGCGCAAAAGTATCGGCACTTTTGTCGATAGAGAACTTTTGCCTTGAAAAACCTGTTAGTACCGGCTATGCGAAAGACACTGGTGTTAGGCGCTACGCCCAATCCCGATCGCTATGCTTATTTAGCCGTTCAAGCCTTGCGCCGCCATGGCCACGAGGTGATTCCGGTAGGGATTCGCCCAGGAGAGATCGGCGGCGTGCCCATATTGTTGGGCACGCCGGTTGTAGAGGGAGTAGATACGGTTACGCTGTACGTGGGGCCTCAGCGGCAACCCGCTTATTACGACTACCTGCTGTCGTTGGCTCCTCGGCGCATCATCTTCAACCCGGGGACAGAGAATGCCGATTTAGCGGCGTTGGCGCAGGCGCGCGGCATCGAAGTGGTAGAGGGTTGCACCTTGGTCATGCTCAGCATAGGCGCTTATTGAGGAGTTCGCCCATCTACGCAGGTGCGCCCGATGCTGGCGTAATAGAAGCCTGAGGCTTTCATTCGTTCGGGTTCATAGACATTTCGCCCGTCAAAGATTACTGGTTGGTGCATCCGCGCCTTCATCTCCACAAAGTTGGGCATTCGGAATTCGCTCCATTCGGTAGCGATGAGCAGACAGTCGGCGCCATCGAGAGCCTCGTACATCGATGCGGCATAGAAAAGCCGGTCGCCGTACAGTGTGCGCACGTTCTCGATGGCCTCTGGGTCGAACACGCGCAGGTGTACGCCTTCGGCGAGGAGCTCGTCGGTCATAGCCAGGGCGGGTGCTTCGCGGATGTCGTCGGTGTTTGGCTTGAAAGCCAATCCCCATAGGGCCATAGTTCGGCCCCGGAGTTGGCCCTCGAAAAAGTCGCGCACCTTGCGCACTAAACTGCTCTTTTGCCGTTCGTTGGTGGCCATGACGGCTTTCAGGATGCGAAACTCGTAGTCGTGCGCTTCGGCCGTATGAGCCAGTGCTTTTACATCTTTGGGAAAGCAAGAGCCGCCATAGCCAATGCCGGGGAAAAGGAAGCGCTTGCCGATGCGGCTATCGCTGCCGATGCCGATGCGCACCATGTCCACGTTAGCGCCGACGCGCTCACAGAGGTTGGCGATTTCGTTCATGAAGGAGATGCGCGTGGCTAAATAGGCATTGGCGGCGTACTTGGTCATCTCTGCAGAGCGCTCGTCCATGAAGTAGATGGGGTTGCCCTGGCGCACAAACGGCTCATAGAGCAGTCGCATCAGCTCGCGCGCGCGCTCGCTGGAGGTGCCCACCACTACGCGGTCGGGCTTGAGAAAGTCTTCCACAGCCACTCCCTCGCGCAAAAACTCGGGGTTGGAGACCACGTCGAAGCGCTCTTTGGGCAATCGCTCGGCCAAGATGGCCGCAACTTTTTCCGCAGTGCCTACAGGGACGGTACTCTTGTTCACGACCACCCGATAGTCTTCGATCAGGTCTGCCAGTTGGCGCGCAACCCCCAAGACATACGAGAGGTCGGCGCTGCCGTCTTCGCCAGGAGGAGTCGGCAGCGCCAAGAAGATAATGGTGCTCGCTTTTACTGCCTCCCGCAAGTCGGTAGTAAAGTGAAGGCGCCCCTCCTTTGTGTTGCGCTCGAAGAGTACGTCTAAACCCGGCTCGTATATAGGAATTTTACCGGCTTGTAACGCGCGCACTTTGGCTTCGTTGTTATCTACGCAGATGACCTTGTTGCCCGTTTCGGCAAAGCAAGTTCCCGTTACTAGTCCCACGTAGCCGGTACCGACGACAGCAATGTTCATGATTGTCTCTTGCTCGTTAGATGTTGGTAAAGGAATGAGGGCGCGACGTGCGCAATAGTTGCGCGGAGAGTAGGGCCGCACCTATGCAAAGCCGTTTATCGGCAAGAAGTCTATAAATTCGGCAACCCTACCATGTCCTCGGGACGCACCCATCGGTCGAACTCTTCTTCGGTCAAATAGCCTAGTGCCAGCGCTGCCTCCCTGAGCGTCAGCCCTTCGCGATGGGCTTTTTGAGCGATCTCGGCGGCCTTATAATAGCCAATGTGCGGGTTGAGTGCCGTAACCAGCATCAGCGACTGGTTGACGTGGCGGCGGATGTTTTCATTGATGGGCTCAATACCCACTGCGCATCGGTCGTTGAACGAGGCGCATGCCTCTCCAAGAAGTCGGGCCGAGTGCAGGAAATTATAGATGATCATTGGCTTGAACACGTTCAACTCAAAATGGCCGGTAGCGCCGCCGATATTGATGGCCACATCGTTGCCCAATACCTGGGCAGCCACCATGGTGAGCGCTTCGCATTGGGTGGGATTAACCTTTCCGGGCATGATGGAAGAGCCCGGTTCGTTGTCGGGGATATGGATTTCGCCAATGCCGGCACGCGGTCCGGAGGCCAACATCCGGATGTCGTTGGCGATTTTCATGAGGCTGACAGCTGCCGTCTTCAGCGCTCCGTGGCTTTCGACGAGGGCGTCGTGGGTAGCCAACGCTTCGAACTTGTTGGGCGCACTGATAAAGGGCAGGCCGGTGAGCTCGGCGATGTATTGGGCTACCTTTTGAGCATAGCCTGGCGGCGCATTCAGACCCGTCCCCACAGCTGTGCCGCCCAGTGCTAGCTCGCTAAGGCGAGGCAGCGTATTGCGAATGGCGCGCAGGGCGTTGTCCAGTTGGGTGGCGTAACCCGAGAACTCCTGACCCAACGTCAGCGGCGTAGCATCCATGAAGTGGGTACGGCCGATTTTTACGATGTGCATATATGCGCGGGCCTTTTCCCACAGCGTGTCGCGCAGGCGCTCTATGCCCGGCAGGGTCACCTCTACTAACATCTTGTAGGCCGCAATGTGCATGGCCGTGGGGAAGGTGTCGTTGGACGACTGCGACTTGTTCACGTCGTCGTTGGGGTGCAATACCTTTTGTTCGTCGGTCAGTCGTCCGCCGTGGAGCACATGGGCGCGGTAGGCAATGACCTCGTTGACGTTCATGTTGCTTTGCGTGCCGGAGCCGGTCTGCCATACTACCAGAGGAAACTGGTCATCGAGTTGACCAGCCAGTATTTCGTCGCACACCTGACAGATGAGGCGGCACTTTTCCTCGCTGAGCACGCCCAGGTCGCGATTGGTCAAGGCTGCGGCCTTTTTCAGATAAGCAAAGGCGCGGATGACCTCGATGGGCATGCGGTTGGTGTCGCGGGCGATGGGGAAGTTTTCGATAGAGCGTTGGGTCTGTGCTCCCCAGTACGCATCGGCAGGCACCTGAACCTTGCCCAGGGTATCTTTTTCAGTGCGAAACGTCATGATAGGAGAAAGTGTTTGCGCGGTAAGATGATTTGCGGGCGCAAAAATAGAGTGGACAAGTATGTTTGCAGGGTAGACCACCCAGCTATTTGCAGCGGATGCGCTTTTGAACTGGTTTGTTAGCTATCCGCCCGCGATTTCTACCGGCACGTGTTCAAAGCGCTCTACGTCAAACAGGCCGCGGTCGGTCATCTTGAGCACCGGGATGACGGGTAGGGCCAAGAAAGAGAGCGCCATGAAGGGCGCTCGAAGCGTGCAGTGCAATGCTTGGCGCGTCCAGGCATCGATGGCGGCGTAGTTGTGGGCCAAAGTATAGCCGTTTTCGGGAGTCATTAGTCCGCCAATAGGTAGGGGCAGCGTCCGAGTCTCGTCGGCACCGTTGGTAGCGCTGATCCCTCCGCCGGCTGCTATGACGGCGTTTACGGCGGTACATAAGGAGGCGTCGTCGACACCTACGGCGACGATGTGGTGCGAGTCGTGGGCGACGCTGGAGGCAATGGCGCCGCATTGGAGGCCGAAGCCGCGCACAAAGCCCAAGGCGGGCGGCGCTTCGGCGTAGCGGTTCACTACAGCGATCTTCAGCACGTCGGAGGCAGGATGCGGCATGAGGAGGCCGTCCTGGATGCGGGCGCGTCCTTCCTCGCTGCCGGTGACGATCTGGCCATCCCACACGCGGATGAGCCGCACGATGCCGGCGTTTCCGCGTGCGCGCAGGTGAAAGTCGCTGGGCTTTTTGAGCGGGGTTTTAAAATGATTGGGTGTGGGGGTGGGGTGATAGGGCAAGTTGCTTTGGCCATGAGCGGCTACGCACCGACCATCGATATACGTTTCCAGTACGCGAAACGTGTTTAGGTCGGCCACACGGATGAAGTCGGCGGCATCGCCTTCACGCAGCAAGCCTACCGGCAGGCGATAGTGCGCCACGGGGTTGACGCTTGCTGCCCTGATGGTGTCGAAGAGGTCGCATCCTTTGGCCACTGCTCGGGCTACCAGCTGGTCGATATGTCCCTGTAGGAGGTCGTCGGGGTGTTTGTCGTCGCTGCAGAACATGATTTGCTGTGGAAACTCCAACAGCAGGGGCCACAGGGCGTCGAAGTTGCGCGCTGCGCTGCCCTCTCGGATGAGGATATGGACGCCCAAGAGCGCTTTGTCGCGCCCTTCTTCAAAGGTGAAGCACTCGTGGTCGGTCGAGATGCCGGCAGCGAAGTAGCGCGCTGCCGCTTCACCGCGCAAGCCCGGCGCGTGGCCATCGATGGGTTTGCCTGCCTTGCGAGCGGCGGCTAGCTTGGCCATCACTTCTGGCTCAGCGTTGAGCACGCCGGGAAAGTTCATCATTTCCGACAGGTAGCCGATGTCGGGTCGCTGTAGCAGCCGCTCGACGGCGTCGGCATTCAACACTGCGCCGGCCGTCTCGAAAGGCGTAGCCGGCACACAGGAAGGCGCACCAAAACAAAACTTCACGGGTGACTGCCGCGCATTGTCGAGCATGAAGAGAACGCCTTCCTCCCCTAGGACGTTGGCGATCTCGTGTGGGTCAGAGACGGTAGCCACGGTGCCGTGCACTGAAGCCAAGCGCCCAAACTCTGCCGGTGGAAGCATGCTGCTCTCGATGTGTACGTGAGCATCTACAAATCCGGGCATTAGGTAGCCTGCCTCCGCCGGCGCCTGCGCCGTCTCTTGTATGCGCTGGATGCGCCCTTGGTCTATCGTTATCGCCGCAGGGTAGATGCGGCGCTGGTGTACGTCTACTAAGTGAGCAGTGATCGTTGTCATAGCGGTGCGTGAATCAGGTCAACAGTGGCAACGAAACCAGGCGTGTATGACCCTTTGCCGTTAGGCTCAAAGGTAAGAGAGGTAGGCGGATGCACAAGATATGGCTGTTACTGAACTTCAAAGAGCAGAATGCTGTTAATATGGCTGCTATGCAAAAGCCCATGCTTAAGGTGAGGAGGCTCACCCAAAGGTATCGCTTACCCTCCGGTCAAGCGCTGACGGTGTTGGAGGATATCGACTTTGAGATAGCGGAGGGCGATACGGCAGCGGTGGTGGGCCCTTCAGGCAGCGGAAAAACTACGCTCTTGGGGTTGTGCGCGGGTCTCGACCGGGTGACCAGCGGCTCCGTACTGCTCAACGGCGTCGTCTTGGAACTGCTTTCCGAAGACGAACGCGCCGCCTTGCGCAACCAATACGTGGGGTTTGTCTTCCAAAACTTTCAATTGCTGCCTACCTTGACTGCTCTGGAAAATGTGATGGTGCCCTTGGAGCTGCGCGGCGAGCGTTGGGCAGAGCAGCGCGCCCGTACGTGGTTGGAGCGGGTGGGGCTGGGCGACCGACTGCACCATTACCCTGCGCAGTTGTCGGGCGGTGAGCAACAGCGCGTCAGTATTGCCCGCGCCTTTGCTCCTCAGCCCAAAATGCTCTTTGCTGACGAGCCAACAGGCAATCTCGATGCGGAAAATGCAAAGGGCATAGCCGATCTCCTCTTTGAGCTCAATCGCACCATGGGAGCGACGCTGCTCTTGGTCACCCACGATGTGGAGTTGGCCCGTCGCACCGGCCGTATCTTACACTTAAGAGGGGGACGCCTATGGCGCGACGAACGGCTTCCTGCACCGGCCCACTAATGCGCCGAATGTTGTAGGTGTGCCGACAAGGACAGCAAGATGACGTCGCACACTTCCTCGATGGTGCGGTGGCTGGTGTCGAGCACCAAGTCGAAATTGCTCATGTCGGAGCAGTCCGCTCCGTATAGGCGCAGGTACCGCGCGTTTTCGCTCTGCTTTCGCAGGGTGAGCTTTTCTACGGCCTCTTCTACGCTTCGGTACTGTTCGCTTCGACGCGTTGGGTCGTGGAGGATGCGTTCGGCGGCAATGCGCACGTCTACCTTGAGGTAGACTTTATAGGCTTCGGGGATGAAGAACCAAGCCAGTCGGCTATCTACCACAAAGCTCTGGGCCCGTTGGCGCAGCGATTTGATGGTATGGTCGATGCAGTGGTCAATGGAAGGGTCTACCTCAGCCATGCGGTTTAGGGTCAGCGTATCCACGCCCAGTTCTTCGGCCAGTTGGCGTTGAATGCGTCCGGTAGAAAAATACTCAAAGCCGGTGAGTGCACACAGCTGTTTAGCTACAGCGCTCTTCCCGCTGCCCAGATCCCCCGTGATGGCGATTTTAGTACCGGTAGGAAAAGCGTATTTCATCGTGCGCGATGCGTCAAACTTAGCGTTTTTTCAATTTAATGCCTTTGGGCAGTACAGCCGGTTACTTGCAGGGGAGATAGCCTCAAGGATGCAACTAAGCTGCCGGTTCTTGGGCTGGGCTGCGCAGCTGTTTGATTTTCCACTGCAGGGCCGCCACAGTTAGCGTGACAAATGGGCTGAGGTAGTTGAAGATGGCATAAGGCAAGTAATGCCAAGTATCGACCCCTAATACGCGCGATTGGTAGGCGCCGCAGGTGTTCCAGGGGACGAGCGCAGAGGTGACGGTCCCGGAGTCTTCGAGCGTTCGGCTGAGGTTTACGGGAGCCAACCCGCGTTTTTCATAGGCCCTAACGAACATCTTACCGGGCACGACGATGGCCAAGTATTGGTCAGAGGCCGTGATGTTAAGCGCCAAGCAGCTGGCTACCGTGCTGGCAAACAGCCCAAAGACAGATTTGGCGGCCCGCAGCAGAGCGCTGCTGATGCAGGCCAGGGCGCCTATAGCTTCCATGACGCCTCCAAACGTCAAGGCGCACAGCGTCAGCCACACCGTGGGTAGCATGCCTCCCATGCCTTTAGCAGAAAACAGGTCGTTGAGTGCCGGATTGCTGGTTTCCACCGCCGTGCTTGACGTCATTGCCTGAAGCACGCCGCGGTAGGCCGTCTCGAAATTCAGAGCGTCATTGCCGGCAATCTTGGCGACGATGTGCGGCTGGAAAAGAACGGCAAACAAGCCGCCCAACAAGGTGCCGGCCAACAGGGCAATGAGCGGGCGGGTGCGAAAAACAATGAGGCCAATCACGGCTGAGGGAACGAGCAAAAGCCACGGCGACACCTCAAAAGCGGAGTCGATGGCGGTCAAGATGGCTGAAGGATCGGCTACCCCCACCGGCCGATAGTTCCAGCTCAGGGTGCTGAAGGCTATTAGGGTAAGGGTATAAGTGGGAACTGTCGTCAGCATCATGTATCGAATGTGCTCAAAAAGCTCGCTACCCGCCATGGCAGAGGCCAGGTTGGTGGTATCGGATAGAGGAGACATCTTGTCGCCAAAATAGGCGCCGGAAATGACGGCACCGGCCACCATGCCTTCTGGTATGTTCAGGGCCTTGCCTATGCCGAGGAGGGCAATGCCCACCGTAGCGGAGGTCGTCCAAGAGCTCCCTGTCGCTAGGGAAATAACCGAACAGACCAACACCGTCACGGGCAAAAAAATTGCCGGGTGAATCAGCTGGACTCCGCCATAAATAAGGGTAGGAATGATGCCGCTAACCATCCAGGTGCCGGCCAGTGCGCCCACCATGAGCAGGATGAGGATAGCCTCCGCCGTAGAGCGAAAGTTGTTCGCCACTTCGTCTACCATCTGGCGGTAGTTGACGCGGTTGCGAAAGCCAACTACTGCTGCTACTGCAGCGCCAATGAGCAAGATAAATTGGTTGGAGCCGCTCAAAGAGTCGTCGCCGAAAACCCAGACGTTGTAAGCCAATAGACCGATGAGCACCACTACCGGTAAAAGGGCTTCGCCCAGGCTGAGCTCCTTGTTGCGGATAATCCGAATATCTTTCATGAATTAGGCAGTTTTTCTAAAAGAAAGCGATGCCACTTTTGGAACCTCTGTGCTCCATAACTTGGAAAGCGCCAAAAGTAGGTATTTTACGTGGTCTTCTTTGCCCATTTAAAAATTCTGCTTCTTTACCCTAATTATGTACAGCTAGCTGTAATATTTTGGTGTTACAGCGTAAATAGAGAGAAGCACTCTTTTGAGCACGCGTCCATCTTATTTTTCACCCTATCCCATGGTAACCTCATGTCGCACTATCTCCAGCTGCTACTTTTATTAAGTGTCCGCTCTGGTGCACAGATCTCTATTCACGAGCCCATAGTGAACTCGGGGAGCTTTCGCATTACGGATACGGTATACATGGCTCTTGACGGCGATGACGACAACCCAGGCACCTACGACAAACCTGTCCGGTCGTTCAGTCGAGCGCTTGACCGATTGCCTTTCAAAGGGCCGGGACAGCACAGCTACGGATTAGTGCGCTTGCATCCCGGCGTCTATCACACCCTCTCGGGGTTTCAACAGCGCGAAGACCAATGGCGAAACAGTCAAGGCGCCACAAAAAATGTCAGCGTGGAAGGCATGGGTGAAGTGACTATCCAGGGGCTGAGCAAAGACGAACTTGCTGACGGTCAGCTCCTACATCTGCGCGGAAGCCATATCTTTATTCGAAACCTGAAACTAAAATATGGCGACCGCAACGGCATACTCGTAAAAAACGACGTCGATCGCCCTTCCGATGTTCTCTTAGAAGGCGTTCAAGTAGACAGCGTCAAAGGTTTTGGCATGCTCATCGAGCAGGCAGACCGCGTCGAAGTTCGGTATTGCGCCGCCCGTTATTCTGCGCGACCCGGAGAAGAGGAGCTATCTCCTTGTGATAGCTGGCCCAGCGGTATCAAGTTTTGGGGTTGTACGCATGCGACCATTCACCACTCCGAGATCGCCTACACGCGAGGAGAAGGACTGAACTTTCACAACACCATCTATGGAAAGGCTTACCGAAACCTCTTGCACGACAATCCCCTGCAGCTCTACTGCGATAATTCGTCTCGTCTACTGGTTTATCAAAACTATTTATTTTATACAACGACCCTGCTTTAGGTACGCGATACTGGTTATTCTGCCCAAAAGATACACATGTGTATTATGCTGGGGGTGCTTTCCTCATCGCGAACGAAGGCGCGTGTATATGAGGCGGGTTACCGCGGTACGAGAGCTGTGCTACGATATGCTTAACGGAGACCTTTCCCAACGTTGACAGCATTTATATTTTCAACAATTTCGTTCAGAAGGTGGGAAGGTTTATCGACCTGTGGCAAGGGAACTTAGATGTCTTGGGTGAGAATTGCCTCCGAAACGTGTTTATCTGGCACAATACGTTTGTGGAAATTCTGCGTAGGCCGGGGGCAACACAAAAAGGCAGGGCTGTCAACTTGTCCTTCCCCGATCGAGGACTGCTTTCTTTTTCTGGTTTGCAGAATGTGCGCATTGCCCACAACGTATTTGCCTTTGATTCGAATGCGGCTGTAGCCTTACACGAGCTAGTACATTGGAGCATTTCTAAAGATTATCGCTTTGAAAGGAATCTATGGAGCACACTGCCCCAAAGCTCAGCTGTTTCGGCCGATAACACCGAGCGGCCTTCCATGCCGGTCGATATGCCGTTGTTGGGTGACTCGCTTTTACATTTTGTCGTGCCTCAATGGGACACGGCTATTAAGAGCCACCTCAATCCAGAATTTATGTGGCGCGTACCCTACATGACAGCTATACCTCCCTTTGATTATGCCGACTTGCCGCGGAAGAGCGACTCAATCAACGTAGGTGCCTTTGAGTACAGAGCAGTGTCCGTATCTCAGCCGGTGGCAGTTGGTCGCCTTCGCATCTATCCCGTTCCAGCGGCGGATTGGATCGCCGTTGATCTCCTGCCTGAACAGGAAGGAGAGCCGTATGCGTTGGAGGTACGCGACATGTCGGGCAGGTTAGTGATGGAGGCTGCCAATACTAATCGCCTCTTTTGTGGCCATCTGCTTCCAGGGTACTATACAATAACCTTGCGCAGCAGGCAGATAAACTTACAGACAAAATTTATTAAGGTGTCTCCACAGCACTGAGATTGGCACTGTTTCCTGTGTAGAGAAAGCAATCTTGCCTGCCAAAGCCATCGACGGCATAACTTTGCCGCGCTTTTTTCATGTGGAAAAAGGACGGTATCGCTATGCATGGTTTAAGATATTTCACACTCGTTTTGTTGGTCTTTCCGGTGCTCGTGTATGCCCAGCGCGGAGTGGAGGCGTGGCGGGCAGATATGGACTTTTTGCAACGGGAGTTGCCCAGACGCCATCCCGATTTGTTTCGGTACTACTCCCAGGAGGCGTTTGAGCGCGCGTTGGACTCTTTGGTGGCGCAGAGCGCGAACAAGAGCGACTTGGAGGTGGGGCTAGCACTCCAAGCCGTGTTGGCGCGCTTCCGCGATTTGAACACGCGCGTAGAGCTGTCGGGACTGTTTCAGCAGTCGGGAAAAGTCATCCCCATAGGCTTGGGTTGGTATGCCGGTGGTTTGTATGTGAGCGCCACGGTAAAGCGCTTCGCCCCGGCGTTAGGGCGGCGCGTGGTGGCTATTAACGGCTTGTCGCCGGAGGAGATGTTCGAGCGGTTGGGGCGCTTTATCCCTCAAGAGAATGCAGAGGCGCTGCGTCGGGATGGACCACAATGGCTGCGCTTCCCTTTGGCGGTGGCGTTGGCTCAGGCCGGTGAGGGCGACACGTTAGCTATGCTGTTGGCGGATGACACCGGTAAAACTTTTGGCATTTACGTTTATCCCATCGACTTTCGCCGGGACAAGGAGGGCGCACAGCCGCTGCAGTTTGTGCCGAAAACACCCGATTTTCGGTGGAACCCTCTAAAACAAGTGTTCAGCCTACACTGGTCAGAGGCCCAACAGGTTGTGTACGTGCAATACAACGGCTGCTTCGGCAGTGAGATGGCACTGGCAGTTGGCGACAGCGCCGCTGCGCGGCAGCTGCCTCCTTTTCAGCCAATACTCGACTCTTTGTTGACGCTAATGGATAATTATCCCTTGGCGCGGCTTTTCTTCGATTTGCGCTTCAACAACAGCGGAAGTCCCGCCGATGGCATCCGTTTGGTGGAGCAGCTAGCTGCG
This sequence comes from Lewinellaceae bacterium, assembly GCA_037445225.1. Classification (GTDB taxonomy): domain Bacteria; phylum Bacteroidota; class Bacteroidia; order Chitinophagales; family Saprospiraceae; genus M3007. The sequence continues at coordinate 168,502 of JBBIKW010000006.1, forward strand.
CGTCCGTTGGTCAACCAGCCCAATCGCCTCTATGTGGCAGTGAACCGCTATACGGCTGGCCCTGCCGTAGAGATTGCTGCCGCTTTCCGCCAGCGTACGCGCGCTACCCTCATCGGCGAGCCACCCGCCCAACGGCCCAACCACTTTGGTGATCCCGACTTTATTCTCTTGCCCAACAGCCGGCTACAGGTCTTTTACGGCAGGCGCCCGGTACAACTGCTGGCCGGCAACCCCGACGTGCTGCCCATCGATGTTCCTATGGAGCTGCCTTTCGACGCCTTTCGAAACGGCAGCGATCCCTTGCTCGACTACGTGCGCCAACAGCCCTAAACCTTTTGGGGTATCTTTGACACCAAAAAACTACTCCCATGCTTACGCGCACCCTTCTGCTTGGGGCTGTCAGCCTGCTATCGGTGGCACATGCCCAAAAGCCCTACGTCGACACGGTCCAAATCTTACACACTGCTGAGGTCTATTTTCCCCTTGGTCGATGGAATATTCTTCTGGAGAGCCAACAGTTGCTCGAAGAGGCAGCTGCTTTGGGGCAGCGGGCCGACAGCCAGGGCGTTCGGTTCCGCATTGCTGCTCACACGGATGCCATAGGTCGTTCGGAAAGCAATAGGCATCTGTCGATGCGGCGTGCTCAAGCTGCTGCCGCTGCCTTGGAGGCGCTGGGCATAGCGCGCTCCTCGATGGTCTTGCTGGCCTATGGCGAAGAGATGCCCGTTGCACCCAACGATACCGAGGCAGGTCGACAGCGCAACCGCCGCGCCGAAATCACGGCATACCGCGCTGTGCCCATGACGCCTTTTTTGGCACGAGCGGTCGACCAAAAGACAAGAGCTCCCGTGCCCGCCACAGTATACCTTTCCCTTTCAGGTTGGCGCGACACTTTGGCCGCCGACGCGCGCGGGTATTTCCGACACCGCTTGCCTAAGGACTCGTCGATCCACTTACAAGTCTTCGCTCCGGGATATTTCTTCCATTCAGCGTCGCTAATAGTAGGTGTAGATACTCTTGTCGAGATTCTTATGGCGCCGGCCGTCTCGGGAGAAAAGATGGCGCTAAGAAACCTGCTGTTCTACGGAAATCAGGCGGTGCTCTTGCCTGAGTCGGAAGATGAGCTGTCTAACATCTTGCGCTTCATGCAAATGAACCCACAAGTGCGTATCGAAATCGCTGGGCATATCAACAACCCGCTCCTAAAGCCCGAACAGCTGAGTACGTGGGAATGGGAACTATCGGTCAATCGCGCCAAGTTGGTCTACAACTACCTCCTGCGCAACGGCATCGCCCCCGAGCGCATGCGCTACAAAGGCTATGGCAATGCGGAAATGCTGTACCCTAAGCCCACTTCTGAAGAGGAACAAGCGCAAAACCGCCGCGTGGAAATACGCATCCAGTAGCTAGCTGGTCTATTCGCCGTTCGATTTGGTCGAAGAAACAGCTTTTTCCATAGAGGAGGCTAAGCTTGTTCCATCCGTTGAGTTATTTTTGTCAAAACAAAACAAACCATTACTATGGCAAACCCAACAACAAACTTCATTGCCTGGGATGTCGTCTTGAAACAGGCATTCGTCTTAGCCGCTGCACTTATCGGCTATTCCGCACTCTTGTACGTATTGGATGTCAATACGATGTCCACGGGTGTTGGGCTGGTCAATTTTGTGGTAACTATTGCCCTTTGCACGGGTATAGCGCTGATGACCATTCGGTATCACGCGGCGCAGAATGAGGGCGCCATTCGCTTTGGCCGGGCTTTTACGGTGGGGTTGATCGTTGCCGTCATTGGTATTTTTATTTCAGGCTTTTGGTCGTACATCCTGGTCAAGTTTATCGACCCGGACTACCTCGTGCGCATGAAGGAGCAATTTTTGGAGCAAGTGGGGGAGAGCATTCCTGCCGACAGGATGGAAGAGGCTGTAGCGGGATTCGATAGGATGGCGAGTTTGAGCGGCACGGCCTGGTGGAGTGCGATAGCAGCGCTGATTTTTGGAGCAATTTCTGCGCTGATCGCTGCGGCGATTGGGAAGAAGAGCCCATCTACGGGTGTTGCGTAATCTCAAGCTCTGGATTTTTGGCGCGCCGGGCTCAGGGGTGACGACCTTGGGTCAGGGGGTGGCTTTGCGCTTAGGGCTTCCCTTTTTCGATACCGACGATTATTACTGGTTTACGGCGGATGCCTTGCCGTATCGGCGCAAGCGCAATCCGCAGCATCGACTTCAGCTGTTGGAGCGCGAGTTGGCGGCATGTGAAGGCTATGTCGTTGCGGGAGCTTTGCTGGGTTGGGGCGAAGCCATAGCGGAGCGCTTCGACTTCGCAGTATATCGCTGGTTACCGGCAGCGCTGCGGCTTCAGCGCATTCGGCAGCGCGAAGTGCTTCGCTATGGCGCCGCGCGCTTGGCCCCTGGCGGAGAATTACACCTCGTCTTGGAAAAATTTCTTCGCTGGGCCGAGCAATACGACGAAGCCCCCCTCGATCGACTCCGCGGACGCGCTGCAGAAGAGCGATGGCTCGCCGCGCATTCGCACATCCCAGTCCTTCGGCTGTTCGAAGATGAGCCTGTAGAGACCCTCGCCGACACCGTTTGCAATGTCCTGCTTCACCGGTAAAACAGCCATTTGCCGATTTCCTTGAGGGTGACCTTCTTGCCATAGAGCAAAATGCCCACCCGATAGATGCGTCCGGCCAGCCAGACGAAGAAGAGCGAAGAAAGGACCACCAATGCCAAGGAGAGCAGTACTTGCCATAGCGGCGGATTAAAGGCCATGCGGAACGGCATGACGATGGGCGAAAACAGGGGAAACATTGAAGCGAACAACATAAGGCCGCTGTCAGGACTGCGCATGCCCACAAAAGCGACGATATAGAAGGCCAGTATGATGGGAATGGTCACGAACAGCACCAACGACTGCCCTTCGCCATAGTCGTCGCTCATCGCCGAGCCGATAGCCGCAAACAACGAGGCATAGATGAAATAGCCGCCTAAGAAGAAAATCACAAATGAGGCAATGAGCCAAAACCAGTTTTGCTTGCCCAGCTCTTGGAATAGTTGAAACGCCTCAGCCTCCGCTTCCTCTGGATTGATCGAGACGGCCGCATTCGAACCCATGCCGGACTGCATGGCCTGCGGATCGATATCCACCATTAAGGGAACCAGAAATACTACAATGCCACCCAAAACCACCCACGCAATCACTTGCGTGAGCCCTACAGCTCCTGTGCCAATGATCTTGCCCAACATCAGCTCAAATGGCCGGACGCTGGACATCATCACCTCCACAATGCGATTGGTCTTCTCCTCCATCACCGAACGCATCACCATCTGCCCGTACATCATGACCATAAAAAACATGATGAAAGACATGATGGTGCCGATAAGTAGGCCAACACCTACGGTATATTTGCTCTCGTCTTCACCGCCCGGCGCAATGCTTTCCGGATCGATGGATACTTCCGTCTCTAAGTTGTCCAAATATTTTCGGTCGAGCTTTAGCGAGTCTATCTTAAAATCGCGTACCTTTTGGGCTATTCGCCGCTCTATCAATTGCCGTTTTTCAGGAGCGAGTTTATCGTTAGAATAATAGTATACGGTGAGCCCCTTTTGCTGGATCGAACTGAGCGGAGGGATGCGCAATACGCCGTTGTATGTTTTGTTTTTGACGGCTTCAGTGAGTTCGGCTAAGCTTTTAGCTGGCGTAGGAATATAGCGCACGCCTCGGTCGTCGGGCAGCACGCCCAACATGCCGCCTTCGTCCAATACCGCTATGCGCAGTTCACCCCCTCCTTCGTATTTAGTGAGGAAGACGATGACTAAAAAGTAAATCAAGAGCCCGACAGGTGCCAACAGGGTACCGATAATGAAAGACTTTTTCTGCACCCGAGTCAGGTATTCGCGGCGGATGATAAGGCCCAATTTCTGCATGGAGGAACGGTGCTTGAGAAAAGGCAAAGGTATTGGTAAAGCCTTAGTTCTTGAAGGTCTCCGTGAGAATTTCGCGCAAGTTGGCGTATAGGCGCGGTTGTTCTGCCAGCCAAGTGTTGGGGTAGACCCATCGGATCTCCTCGATATCTTCTTCAGTCTGCGGATGGGTGTGCTTGTGGTGGGCCTGCATGCGATACCAATGGGTGCGCTTCAAAAAGCGCTCTCGTTCTTGGCGATAGATGTGATGGGTGATGCCTATCGGCGCACCTAAAGTTAGCTGGGTCAGTCCGGTCTCTTCGCGTACTTCGCGTAGGGCAGCTTGCTCGGGCGTCTCGCCGGGGTCTATTTTGCCCTTAGGCAGATCCCACCATCCGCGCCGCCGAAATACCAACAGACGCCCTTCTGCATCGGTAACCACTCCGCCTGCGGCCTCGACGAGGGTAAAGCAGGTGCAAAAGTCACTCCACAGCTGGTCGGCAGACTCGCCATACAGGGCCAAGACGCGCAGATGTGGCGATTTGTCTATCCAATCCAACAGTTGCCGCAGTTGCTTTCGCTTGCCCAAGTACGGGGCGACGTGGGTATCTTTAGCGGGCAGCAAGCCCATTTCGGCAATAGACTCCGGCGTACCCAGAAAAATGGCGGCCTCGTTTGCGTGGACTTTGTACTTTTGCGGCGCTTGCACGGCGTTTTTGCGCCCAAAGAAACGACCTTTTTCCACAGCTTTAATTGCAAGGGACATTTCGAGCACTTGTCTTTATTGGTTCACTTTGTGTGTGAAACACAGCGAATTTGATGGATCCCGCCACCGACATAGCCCGTCTGTTGTTAGAAGTAGGAGCCGTTCAGCTACGCCCCAACGATCCCTTCACGTGGGCATCGGGGCTGCTCTCACCCATTTATTGCGACAACCGCGTTTTGTTTTCCTATCCGGAAGCGCGTACCTCAGTTAAGCGGGCCTTGTGTGAGCGTGCGCAGCGGTTGGCGCCTTTTGAGGCGGTCGTAGGGGTAGCCACTGCAGGTATTGCTCCGGGCGTGCTGTTGGCGGATGCATTGGCTTTGCCTTTTGCCTACGTGCGCAGCAGTCCTAAGGACCATGGTCGGCGCAACCGCATCGAAGGCTTACTTCAAGCCGGTCAGCGCGTGCTCGTGGTAGAGGACTTGGTCAGTACTGGAGGCAGCAGCTTGGCTGCCGTGGAAGCGCTGCGCGATGCCGGCTGTGTTGTGGTCGGTGTGCTGGCTATCTTTCAGTACGGTTTAGAAAAAGCCACGGCGGCATTCAGAGAACAAGATGTGCCGTTAGAAACGCTCACAGAATACCCTGTTCTTTTGAACGAGGCCTTGCATCGAGGCGATATCGATAAACAGGAGCTCCGCCTCCTGCAAGAGTGGCGCCAAAACCCCGAAGGATGGGGTGCCTTGTATGCCTAATCACGCTACCAACACTAACCCAGACATGCACGTCATCACACCCGAGTCCGAAGCTTTTTTGCGCCGCTACTTAGACAATGCCAGCCCGACTGGTCACGAGGCCGCTGGGCAAAAGCTTTGGTTGCAGTATCTCAAACCGTACATCGATGAGTGGCAAGTCGACAACTACGGTACTGCTTATGGAATTATCAATCCCGGCACCGATTATCGGGTGGTTATTGAAGGGCATGCGGATGAGATCTCATGGTTTGTCAACTATATCACGGAGGACGGTTTTCTCCACGTCATTCGAAACGGCGGCAGCGACCACGTGATCGCGCCTTCCATGCGCGTTTACGTGCATTTGCGCAACGGGGAGCGCGTAGAAGGCATGTTTGGCTGGCCGGCCATCCATACGCGCACCGACAAAGATGCCAACCTGACCCCCTCCCTCGATAATATTACCATAGACGTGGGCGCCAAAGACCGCGAGGAAGTGCAAAAGATGGGCATCCATGTAGGCTGTGTAGTCACTTTTCAAGACTCGTTTACCATCGTCAACAATCGCTACTACTGTGGGCGTGCTTTAGATAACCGCATTGGCGGTTTCTGCATTGCCGAAGTGGCGCGGCTGCTCAAAGAAAACAATGTGCGGCTGCCTTACACCCTATACGTCGTCAATTCTGTGCAGGAAGAGGTCGGTTTGCGCGGCGCCGAGATGATCGCCAACACTATAAAACCCCACGTAGCTATTGTGACCGACGTGACGCACGACACCCATACGCCGATGATCAACATGAAAAAACACGGCGACATTCGCTGTGGCAACGGCCCTACAATTACCTATGCCCCGGCAGTCCACAACCGACTGCTCGACCTTATCGTGCAAACGGCGGAAATCTGCGGTATTCCTTACCAACGCGAGGCGACCTCCCGCTCTACAGGTACCGACACCGACGCCTTTGCCTACTCTAACGGAGGGGTACCCTCTGCCCTCATCTCTTTGCCCCTGCGCTATATGCACACGACAGTGGAGATGGCCCACAAGGACGATGTCAACCACCTCATTCGCCTCCTGTACGAGGTACTGCAGCGCATAGAGCGCCATCACGACTTCCGCTATTTCAATGCGCTGTAGCCCCTCTATACGGCCACTGGCGCTTTGATAGCGGGCCAAGGGTCGTAATGAAGCAGCTCGATATCGCCGTATTGGAAGGCGAAGAGATCTTTAACAGAAGGGTTGAGCCGCACCGTAGGCAACGGACGCGGTGTGCGCGACAGCTGTAGGGCCACCTGATCGAGATGGTTGATATAAAGATGCGCGTCTCCAAGGGTATGGATGAACTCTCCGGGCTTCAAGTCGCACACTTGCGCCATCATGAGCGTCAGCAGTGCATAAGATGCTATGTTAAATGGAACTCCTAAAAACACGTCGGCACTGCGCTGATACAGCTGGCAAGAAAGGCGCCCTTGAGCGACATAAAACTGAAACAAACAGTGGCACGGCGCCAGTGCCATATTGGGAAGATCCGCTACATTCCACGCCGACACCACGATGCGCCGACTGTCGGGGTCGGTCTTCAATAAATGAATGGCCTGAGTCATCTGGTCTACAGTGCGCCCGTCCGGACAAGGCCAAGAGCGCCACTGTTTGCCGTATATCGGGCCGAGGTTGCCTTCCGCATCGGCCCACTCGTCCCAAATCGTAACGCCGTTGTCCCGCAAATAGCCGATATGGGTATCTCCTCGAAGGAACCACAATAACTCGTGTACGACACTCTTGAAATGTATCCGCTTAGTGGTAACCAAAGGAAACCCCAAAGCTAAGTCAAAACGCATCTGATAGCCGAAGATGCTCAGCGTCCCAGTACCCGTACGGTCGCTTTTACGAACGCCGTGGTGTAGAATATGCCGCAACAGGTCGTGATAAACGTCCATACCGGTTTATTTATCTAAGCGCTCCATAAGCCGCGCCGTAATCCGCAGAAAATCCATTTCGGTGATGATGCCGACGAGTTCCTTTCCTTTGACGACCGGCAAGCAGCCGATGCGATTTTGCTGCATGATCCTCATCGCCTCTAAGATGGTCGTTTCGGGCGAGACAGTGATAGGCTTTTCTACCATGATTTCTTTAGCGGTCGTCAACTCACTGTCTTTCAATCGCCTGCGCCGGGCGAAGTGGCGCAGCAGCATGCGCGAAGAGACCAGGCCCACGAGTTCCCCTTTGGAGTTTTCGACCGGCATGTAGCGGATGCGGCGCCAGTTCATGATTTCAGCCACTAATTCAATAAGGTCATCGCGCTGCACTGTGAATAGGTCGGTGGCCATAAACTCTTCCACCTTTAGCCGAGCGGGGTGCCAATCCAGCAAGTCGTCGGCACTGGTTTCTTTCCAGGTGTGCACGGGCTGATTTTGCCGTTGGTTTTTGATCATGGCAGCGGTGAGGCAAGATACGGCCTCGTCGTTGGTAACCTGATTTTTTAACGCTGTGTAGGAGCGCAGTGCCCAGCGCGCTCCGGTCTTGTGTGCCTTCGCTCGGGCCTCAATGATGCCCAAGTATTTGCTGATGTCGCTGCTGCTTACCTTGCGGTGTTTCAGCCCTTCTTTGGCTAAAGGCAAAAGCTCTTTTAGGATCAGCTCTGGCGCGTGAATTTTTCGGTCGCCTATCCAGTTGAAGGTACTATCGATGCCGAATTTGGCCGCCTTAATAAAGTTGTCGCGCACATCGTCGAACGACAACTCGCGTGTGATGTCGGGGTAGTGCAAACTGAGGCCAACCATTGCTCCCAGCCAAAAAGCTGCGTTGGCTGTAGAGTCTACCACGGTGGGGCCGGCCGGCATGACGCGGTTTTCGATGCGCAGGTGCGGTTTTCCGTTGGCCGATATGCCGTAACAGGGGCGATTCCATCGGTATACGGTGGAGTTGTGGATTTGCAGCGCGCGCAGCTTGGGCACTTTGCCCTCTTGCAGCATCTGCAGCGAGTCCTCTTCAATTTTGCCCGTCAACAGTACGCGAAAGCGGCTGATATCTTCTTTATATATCTCGGTAATATCACCTGTGAGCCATCCCGAGCCAAAGTTAACCCGAGGCAGGCGCTCGCGCATGTGATCCGAAGTAGTGCGCGTGTCTAAACTCTGCTGGAACAGAGCAATACGCGACTCTGCCCACAGGCGCCGGCCGAAGACTAAAGGCGAATTGGCCGCTATAGCTACTGTCGGACCGGCTAAAGTCTGTGCAATGTTGTACATGCGGACAAAGTCCTGAGGCGCTACCTGTAGATGTACCTGAAAACTAGTATTACAAGCCTCCAACAGAGGTGACTCGTGCTTGACCAGCAGTTCATCTACCCCCTCAATTCGAAGCTCGAAGGCAGTGCCCAACAGATTCTTCTGAATAGCCGCCATCAAAGCATAGTAGCGGTCTACCGGCGTGAGGTTGTGCATCTCCAAATCGTGCTTGCGCAGCGTAGGCAAGATGCCGCACAGCACAATCGAGGCGTCAAACGCCTCGAGTACTTCTTGAATGCGCGCCAAATAACTTAGGTTCTCCTCCTCCAATTGACGCAAACAGTCCCCGGTAAACTCTCGCGGCGATAGATTGGTTTCTAGGTTAAACCTCGCCAATTCTGTAACACACCAGGGTGCATCAGTTAAGCGCGCTAATACTTCTGTGTTGATGGTCGCCGGCTTATACGTCTTGTTGTGCACTAAGCACATTTCCTGTTCTGCGCCAATGCGCACGACGTCGTCCTCAAACCAACCCTGCTCTAACATGTATTCGAACGCCTGAACATCGTCTAACAGTCGCCGAACAAAGAGCAGCATCTCTGTCTGACTTTCTGCTGTGCTAACCCGTTGGAAGCCCATGAACCTTTTTCGTTTTTTAACTCATGCAAACATCTAAAAACTGCGCCATCTTCTTACCCTTTTGCCGAAGACTTTTTTCTGAGCAGAGATGCCAGCATCCACTCCTCGTATAACTCTCCGAAGAGGGTCAAGACTCCAAAGAGACGTAGCCACAATTGTCGACTGATCTGTGGAAATGTGCTAAATTTTTATAAAAATAAAAAACAGCTTTTCTATTTTTAAACAGTATCTTTGCCCTTGCACTTGGCAAAAGGTAGAGTGCCTATGCCGTCGTGCGAATAGTGTTGGATTGCGATAGTTTTAGGTATCTTGACTCTCCATATTGCCCGGAATCCAGTACTTTTAGAAGGGAAAAGGGCAATTAAAGCGAGAAAATTGCTTCAGCCTATTGTAAAGGAATGAAAACACCACCTGCAGAGTTCCTCTCTTTGAGGAATTTCCTCTCCTGAGGGCATGAAAGCTATAATAAAAGCACTGAAACGATTTTTAGGTGTCTCGAGGCATACCTCAGAGAAAAGCGACCTCCCATTTCGCCCAAAAGCGACGGACGATTATTATCTTTCATCAGATGTCACCTCTTCAGAAATAGCGGATATGAGGAAAATGGACAAGCTGCGTTATCCCATAGGCAGTTTCGAGTTTGGGAAAACCTATTCGCCAGCACAGACACGAGAACACATTCAGGTGATTGAACGCCTACCGAGCGAATTAAAGAAAATCCTGAGAAAGATAGGGCGCAGTCATTTTGACCTTTCTTATCGCCCAGGAGGGTGGACGGCCCGGCAAATAGTGCATCATCTGGCAGATGCCCACATGAATGCATTTATTCGTATGAAAATGGCCTTGACAGAGCCCACACCCGTTATAAAACCCTATGAACAAGACCTGTGGGCGCAAACGGCCGATGTTGTAGAAATGCCTGTGAAAGTGTCGGTTCGGCTGTTGAGCGCCCTACACAAGCGTTGGGTGGCATTGCTCGAGTCGCTCTCTGAAGAAGATCTAGAAAAAGGTTACTTTCATCCAGAACGCAATGCTATCGTCCTATTGCCGGAAGCCATTGCACTCTGCGCTTGGCATAGCCAACACCATTTGGCCCATTTGAGTATTATCGCTCAAAAAGCGGCAGATGAAAAAGCCGCTAAACAACCCAAAAAAGATAATAAAAAACTTATGAGCTCTATGAAAACCCTTTCTCCCGCCTCCGAGAGCGAAAAAGCTCGTCTATCCTCGTCGACAAAGCAAGCAGTAGGGAGCGTTAGCCAGCAGTCTAATGATGTGGAGGAGCGGCCCAAGATGACTCGTGCGGAGGCGATAGCGAAGGCGCGGGCTGCGCGGTTGGCGAAGTTGGCCGAGCAGCGCCGGAAGGCTGGCGGTGAGGAGGAGGTGAAGCCGAAGATGACTCGTGCGGAGGCG
>JBBIKW010000007.1:0-178529 GCA_037445225.1 Lewinellaceae bacterium
GACACGTAAACGTCGGATCCTCGTTGTCCTCCACCTCCACATCAAACGAACACGTCGCCGTATTCCCACTCACATCCGTCACCGTCACCAACACCGTCGTCACACCCACCGGAAAGTCGTACGGATACGTAATCGGGTTACTACCTACCTCGTATTCCACCGACGCAACTCCGCAGTTGTCCTCAGCATCCGTCACCTCAAAGTCCAACGCCGCCGTGCATGCACCTGCATCCGCACTGTATGGATTCGACGGAGTAGGACACGTAAACGTCGGCACCGTGTTGTCCACCACGTTCACTACGAACATGCATCCCGTTGTGTTGCTACTTCCATCCGTCGCCGTCAACGTTACCGTCACTGTTGCAGGTGCACTGTACATCGTGCCTGCAGCCGGACTCTGCATCACCGTCACCGTAGCACAGTTGTCCGTCGCCACGCCGCTCGTGTAATCCGGCAACGCCGCCGAACACGTCCCATCCAACGCCAACGTCTGTGTAGGCGGACACGTAAGCACGGGTGCCTCCACATCGTTCACTGTCACCGTAAACATGCATGTCACACTGTTCCCCGCCGCATCTTGTGCGTAATAGGTCACTGTCGTCATGCCCACGTTGAACGTCAGCGGGGAACTCGGAAAGCCCGTACCCGAGAAGGTCGTCGCTCCCATCGCACTATAGCCCGTGCTCGTCACCGCGCAGTTGTCATTCGCTGTCGGTACCGACAACAATACATTCTGCGAGCACTGACCGGATGCGTTATTTACCGTAGTATTTGACGGACAACCCGCCAGCGTCGGCGTCTCCATATCGTTCACCACAATAGTTAGGGTACACGAAGCGCTGTTACCCGAGGCGTCTTGGGCCGTAAACGTTACTATCGTCGTACCTGCCGGGAAGTTACCCGAGACAAACGTGCCAAAGTTCGACAACGGCACAGACCCAGCCGACTGCGACGTAGAACTTACTCCGCAGTTATCCGTCCAGGTGGGCTTAGCTATCGACACCAAGCGAATGCAAGAAGACGGCGATGTCGTAAAGGAATGCGTACTGCCGCAAGAGTAGTTATCTACGTCCGGATCGGCTGAACTATCTGTAGAGGATACCGTAGGTGCTTCCGTGTCCTGTACCGTCACTGTAAACGTGCACGTACCCGTGTTCCCACTCCCATCCGTCGCCGTCAACGTCACCGTCACCATCGCCGGCGCACTGTATGTCGTACTCACAGCCGGACTCTGCGTCACCGTCGGCGCACCGCAGTTGTCCGTCGCCGTCGCCATACCCGTGTAATCCGGCAAACTCGCCGAACACGAGGCATTTAACGCCAACGTCTGTGTAGGCGGACACGTAAGCACAGGTGCCTCCACATCGTTCACCGTCACCGTAAACGTGCACGTACCCGTGTTCCCTGCTCCATCCGTCGCCGTCACCAACACCGTCGTCACACCCACCGCAAACGCACTGCCACTCGCCGGAACCGACGCACTCGTCGCTCCAGGACAGTTGTCCGTCGGAGACGGCAACGTAAACGCCACCGCAGCATTGCACTGCCCCGCATCATTCGACACCGTCACCGACGACGGACACATCGCAACCGGAGACTCCACATCGTTCACCGTCACCGTAAAGGCGCATGTCGCCGTAGAGCCGCCGGGCGCCGTCACAGTTACGGTCACCGTTGTAGTGCCGAGGTTAAAGTCGACTCCGTCTAAATCTGGGTAGGAACCCGTCGTAGCCCCAGTGAGCGCATAGTTAACGGAGGAAATTGGACAGTTGACGTCAAACACCCCTCCTGAGGCCGTATAGTTGCATTCGCCTGGGTCAGTGGAAGGAGTCGCATTACCCGGACAGGCCAAAGGCGTGCACGTGGCATTAATGTTGGCCATGTTTTGGCAGCCTGAGGCATTCCCGCTAATGGTACGAGCGCCTCCCACCGCAATAAAACACAATACCCGACAACAAGTGCTTAAGTGGGTGTTGTTTTGGATGGTAAGGTTACCTCCCACGTTGGTCATCACAGAGAAGGAAGCATCGAAATCGGTAAACGAGCTTGCTACGTTGTTGGTGATCGCAAAATGGGAGCCTACACTAGACAAACTCGAAGCATTAATAGTCCCGATAGTGCGACTAAGAGACATCTGCCCTGCCACTGTATTAAGAGAATTTAGCGCAATAGAGGGCGATATGGCACTCGTTATGCCATTGTTCATAAATAAACTCCCTCCTATGCAGCTAAGTTGAGGAAGGTTAATGGTACTGACGCTAGTACCGTTACTCTGAATAGTGGCGCTCCCACCTATTGTGGAAAGCGTAGGAAAACTTATCGAAGTTGCATTGGTATTATTGACCACCAGCAGATTTCCCGATCCCCCTGAACATGCAGAGCCCACTGAGGTGAGCATTGGAAGCATAATACTGCTGAAGGAGCTGTTGTTATCCCCACTACTTAAGCTGCCAATACTTAAATTTGCACCTACTGTTGTTAATTTAGTCAGAGCACTCAAGTCTGTAGGATTACCCGCCACATTGAAGTCTCGAATAATTAATGTTCCGGTAACCACCTGCAGTTCCGTTAAATTGCACAGGTCAGTTATGGGGTCAGCCCCCGCAGGGTCAGCACTTACATTTTGATTACCATTACCATCAATAATGAGGTTTCCTATAACCTGCGTGTACTTACAGCCGGTGGTCGGGTGTTTGAAGTTGTTCATTTGAGCCTGAGTGCTTAGGATAATAGGTCCCAGAGCGGTAACTGGACCCGCACAAGGGTCGCCGCAGGCGCGGCGCAGCACGACGTCGTTGCCAGTACCGCCGTTATATATAATGTGGTATAGCGTGCTGCCCGCCACGATGCTGCTGCCTTGAGCAAACTGACCCGACACGGGGTCGGTACCGTCGTTGTCGATGAGGACGATTTGGTCGGTAGCGCCCATCGAATAGCCAAAGGTCAGGCTCAGCGTTGCTCCACCCAAGGTCACTGTGCCGTTCACGATGAACTGGTCGTGATGGGTACAGGGCGTAGTGCCGTTAATTTCCATGTCCAGCACGTCGCCGCTGTTGAGCACCATATTGCCGTTGATGGTCACGCAACCGGGGCTGTTCCCGGGAGCAAAGGTGAGATCCTTACCCCCCGTAGCGGCGTCCATCCCACCCGAATAAGTTCCGGAGGCGATGTTTATAGTGTGGCCGCTCATAGTAGTGGGCGCATTGATCGCGTTTTGAATGCTGCAGAAATACTTATTAGTGGTTGTGTTGAGGATATCGGTGCCTGTAATGGTAAAGGTAGCCTGATAATTCATGCCAGAGTTGCTGTGGTAGAAGGGGTCAGGGCACCCCATACCTCCTGTGGCGTTGCCCTCGAAGTACACTTCCAAGGTGTAGGTGCCTGGATCCAAGCCTGCCAACACATTGACCATGCCCATGCCAGCCTCTTCCCAGGTCTGATTTAAGCCGCCAGAACACAAGGCTGATCCATCATCGGACTTGAAGGGCATGCTTATCGGGGAAAAGGAGCCGGAAGGCGTTCCGGACCATACCCGCCAATAGATGCGCGTTGAGGTGATGTCACAAGGAGGGCACTTGTAAGTTTTACCCTGGCCACCCACCAAAAGCGTACTGCTGCAGGTAAAGGTGCCGAGGTTTGCCCCCTGGAATTCGGGATTAGCGGTTGTAGCTCCTGCATCGTAGTAGGTGTTGCCAGAGCCCGTATTAATTATTACGTAGGTTTCGAAGAAGCCGTTGTCTTGTGCTTCTACTTTTTGGCCTCCCAATGCCAAAAGCGCCGCCGCAAGCGACAGGGGCAGCGCCAGCGAAAGATGCATTCGATAAAGGAAGAGGAGTAATAAGGGTTTCATAATGCGTATTTTATTTTTATGCTTAGAAAATAATGAAATGGAGTTTGCAAAATCAATGCGGCAAACGCCTGCAAAAGATAGCGGCTCCTCTGCGAGCGAGACAGAGCGAAAGAGAGGTATTGCCTTCACCTCCTCTTCCAGCCGTTAAAGACGACCCGGAATAGGGGAGAATGGCCGATATACCACGACTACTCTTTTCAGACCGTACGGAAAACACTTTAACTTCGTTTTCTTGTGTATTAAAAAATATCACTACTCCCCCGCTCTTGCAGGAGGGAGAGGAAGAAGAAGACCTGTGGTTGAATTTGAGGAAAGGAAACCGCTTTCTCTGCGAAGGGAAACTACAGCAGTGAACCAAGCCTCACGGCAGCAGGAAGACTTTTTCATGCGACTATAAAGCGTTTAGGAAACCGACGATAACCGGCCTTTGTCCGATGGATTAAAGTGTGTAGCGCTACAAAGGTAATAGCTTAAAAAGATTAGTATGCAAGGGAGATAACTATTTTTTTTTTGCCGTTCGTCGATTTTTTTTCGCTTGAATTTATTCAAAAGAGGGTAGTGCGGTGCCCAATGCATCCTTTTAGGCGGTAGGTTGTTTAGGAGCGGCAGAAAGGACTTAGCAAACGGCCATGCGCTGTCGAACGCTGCGGTTGATCTTGGGCGACCAGTTAAACGAGCGACATACCCAGTTTGCCCGGGTAGACGACTCGGTGTTGTACGTGTTGATGGAGATGCGGTCGGAGACCGACTACGTCAGGCACCACATTCAAAAAGTGGTTGGCTTCTTTGGCGCTATGCGGGCGTTTGCGCAGCGGCTGCAGGCGCAGGGGCATCGCGTGCACTACCTTCGGTTGGACGACCCCGAGAATCAACAGCGTTTTCCGGAGAACTGCCGATGGCTCATCGAGCGCTATGGAGCCGAGTGCTTCGAGTATCAGGAGCCGGACGAATATCGGGTGGCCGAGGTGTTGCGGGACTTCGCTGCGCAGCTGCCCATCAAGAGTCGGTGTGTGGCTTCGGAGCATTTCTTGTCGGAGCGGGACGAGTTAAGACAGCTTTTTTCCGGAGCCAAAACGTACGTGATGGAGCGCTTCTATCGGCACATGCGCCGGAAGTGGGGCGTTCTTATGGAGGCTGATGGGCGCACGCCGCGGACAGGGCGCTGGAACTACGACGCGGAAAATCGCCGTCGGCTGCCGGAAGGGCTGCACATACCGGCAGCGCCGTCCTTCGTTCGCGATGTGCGCGAGCTGGTCGACATGGTGCGGGCGGCTGGCGTGCAGACGATAGGCTGTATCGACCCTTCGCGGTTCGACTGGCCGCTGACGCGCGCGGAGAGCCTACAGCTGTTGGAGCACTTCGTGCGGGAGCGGCTGCCCTTTTTCGGTGCCTACCAGGACGCCATGACCCGACGCGACGCCTTGCTGTTTCACTCGCGCCTGTCGTTTTCGCTCAACCTTAAGCTGATCCATCCTCTTGAAGTCATCCAACGGGCAATAGCCGAATGGGAGGAGCGCCCAGAGCAGCTTCCGTTTTCGGCATTAGAGGGTTTTGTGCGCCAAATTTTGGGTTGGCGCGAATACGTGCGCGGTGTGTATTGGGCCGAAATGCCGCGCTATCGCGAGCTCAACTTTTTTGGACACACGGCGGCTCTACCCAGCTGGTACTGGACGGGCCAAACGCGCATGTACTGCCTGCGCTGCGCCATTAGCCAATCGTTAGAACGCGCCTACGCCCACCATATCCAGCGGCTGATGGTGACGGGCAACTTTGCTCTGCTGTTGGGCGTGCACCCTGATGCGGTAGATGATTGGTACTTAGGCATATATCAAGATGCGGTAGAGTGGGTAGAGCTGCCCAACACGCGCGGAATGAGCCAGTTTGCCGACGGCGGCATCGTAGGCACCAAGCCGTATGCGTCCAGTGCCAACTACCTGCAGCGGATGAGCGACTATTGCGCCCAATGCCCGTACGACCACAAGGCACGCTACGGATCTCGTGCCTGCCCCTTTAACGCGCTGTACTGGGACTTCTACCACCGTCACGCCGAGCGCTTGCGCAGCAATCCGCGCGTGGGCATGGTTTACCAGCTGTGGGACCGCATGCCCGCCGAAGAGCAACAGCGCATCTTGGCGCACGCACAATACGTCAAAGCCTCGGTGGAGAACCTGTAGGCGCACTGCCGCTATCGGCCGTCGACCAGCTGTTTCCACTCGGCTGTGCTTAGCTCCAAGGTTCGAATAGGGTAAGGTATGACGATACCCTCTTGTGCAAAGCGGC
This sequence comes from Lewinellaceae bacterium, assembly GCA_037445225.1. Classification (GTDB taxonomy): domain Bacteria; phylum Bacteroidota; class Bacteroidia; order Chitinophagales; family Saprospiraceae; genus M3007. Next base: position 6,131 of record JBBIKW010000007.1, read on the forward strand.
GGTGGAGTGCCTTGATGAGCAGATGGATGACGGGCACTTGGTCGCCAAAAGCCGGTAGCGAGAAGAGAATGCTAAAGGTAATGCTCGAGTCGGCGAAGGCGCGATAGCGCACGCGCACATCAGGCTCAAGGTGCAGGTTAGCCAAATAGTCGCGCAAGACGTCGGTGGTCGTCTCGATAGCCACGCGCTCCACCTGTTCTAAGTCGCTGTTGTAGTGCACGCCCACGTCGAGGCGTCCCGTAATCTCTTCGGTAGGTAGGCTGGCGTTGGTCACGATGGCAGCGGCCAACTTGTTGTTGGGAATGATCACGGTCTGGTTAGAGATCGTTTGAATCGAGGTATAGCGCCAAGTCACGTCGGTGACGTAGCCCTCCTCGGCGCTGCCGGAGAGGCGAATGAAGTCGCCAGGACGTATCTTTTTGGAGGCAATGATTTGTATGCCAGCAAAGAGGTTACTTAACGTGTCTTGGAGTGCTAAGGCTACTGCCAGGCCGCCTACGCCCAGCGCGGTCAGCATAGGAGCAATAGATATACCCAGCAACTGCAAGACGATGAGCAAGCCGAGGATGTAGATGACGATGCGCAGAATGCTTTGCACCAAGGAGGCGCTTTGCACTTCGCGGCGCAGCTCTCCGGTCTGATCCTCAAAGTAGTGGCTGACCCATCGCGCCAAGAACACTGTAGCAATGAAGATGGAGGCGACCTTCCACCCCAACACTACCTCATCATGTAGGTGTGTTGGCAGCACAGCATAGCGCAAGCTCCAGCCCAAAGCAGCCGCCATGCACATCCAACGCCCTAACCCATTGAGGGAAATCTGCAACGGCGTATCTTTCGCCCAACGGCGCAGCATCCATGCCTCTACGGCCCATCCCAACAGCCATCCCGCCGTCGGCCCTCCTATCAGCCAAAGCAAGGTCTCCCAGGAAAGTCGGCTAAAATCCATATGCATTTCGAAGAATACGTTGTCGCCTATGCCTCTACAATGGCCGATAGGCCGCGGTCGAGCAGCGCCTCGCACAGCGGGACGAGTTCCTTTTTAGGTCCCGTCTTAACGGTCGCTTTACCCTTAAAGTGAATGATTAGCGACAGCTGTTCGGCCTGCTCGTGCGTGTGTTTAAGTACCTCCATGAAACACTGGATTACCCACTCGAACGTGTTGAAGTCGTCGTTAAAAACGACGAGGTGTGCCGGCAAGTCTGAGCCGATGTCGTCTTCTACTAAGACGTCTTCTTGTTCTTCCCACAACGGCTTAGGCATGGTCAAGCGAGTTGTTTTAGCGTTTGCTGGATAGCCTCAAAGTTCGGCAGTTCGCCGGCGTTTTCCAACACTTCGGCGTACCGCACGATGCCGTCGCGATCGACGACGAAAGCCGAGCGCTTGGCTACGCCCTTCATGTCGAAGACAAACTCCTTATACAGAACGCCGTACTTTTTGCTGACGGCCTTGTTGAAGTCCGACAAGAGCGGGAAGTTGAAGCCCTGCTCTTGCTTCCACTTGTCTAAGGAAAAGAGGCTGTCTACCGAGATAGCTAGTACTTGAGCGTCGAGCTGGTCGTATTGCTGCAAGTTGTCGCGCATGTAGCAGAGCTCTTTGGTGCACACTCCGGTGAAGGCCAGAGGAAAGAAGAGCAAAACCACCTTTTTACCTCGGTAGTCCTTCAGGGTCACCAGCGATTTATCAGTAGCGCGCAGCGCAAAATTGGGGGCTCGGTCGCCTACGGAAATGGGCATACGTCAATAAATTGTACCTTTTAACGCAAAGGTAGAACGAAGCTCACAAATGGAAGGGCTCTGCGAGGGTTCTTTCGAGGGCTTGCCGCCACCGTTCGAAGGCCGCTGCGAGGGGTTCTGCGTTAGCATCGGGTTCGTAGCGGCCGGCGGCGATGGCGCCCGTGTTTTCGGCAGGAGTCGTCTGCTCGAGCCCTACGGCAGCGCCTTGAGCGGCCCCGATGGCGCCGGAGGTGCGAAACAGCTCTACGGGGACGCCTGCTGCAGTGGAGAGGGTTTGAGCGAACAGCGGCGAGCGAAACAGATTGTCGTGTCCGGCGCGCAGGGCAGTGATGGGCAGCCCTAAGCGGCGCATCTGCTGGATGCCGTAGGTTAAAGCAAAGGCAATGCCCTCGAGGGCTGCGCGGCACAAGTGGGCCGGCGTATGCCGGTTGAAGTCGAGCCGCAACAAGCGCGCTCCTACATTGATGTTGCCTAACAAGCGCTCGGCGCCGTTGCCGAACGGTAGGACACAGAGACCGTCGGTCCCGGGCGGCGCTGTCGTTGCCAGGGTGTCCATGTGCGCATAGGTGGCGATCGGCCCCAGCTGTTGGCGCAGCCAGCGATAGAGGCTGCCACAGCCGTTGAGGCACAGCAGCACGCCGATGCGCGGCGCCTCCGGCCGGTGGTTGACGTGGGCAAAGCTGTTGACCCGCTGCTGCGGGTCGGCGACTCGCTCGCCTACCACTCCGTACACCACGCCCGAAGTTCCGGCGTTAGCCGCAGCCTCTCCCGGCTCCAAGACGTTTAAGGCAAAGGCGTTGTTGGGTTGATCGCCGGCGCGATAGGTGAGCGGAATCCCTGGCGGCAGCCCTAACGCCTCGGCCGCCAGCACGCACAGCGCTCCCTGAAAGCCAAAGACGGGCACCAGCGGCGGCAATAAATCGGCGGGCATCGACCAGTGGGCCAAGAGGGCATAAGCCGGAGCCTCTCGGACAAAGTCCCATAATATCGCTTCGGAAAGGCCACAGCGCGTCGTCGCCACCTCACCGGTCAGGCGATAGGCGATATAGTCGCCAGGCAGCAGGATGCGGTGGATGCGCTCAAAAGCACTGGACTCGTGCTCTTGCACCCAGCGCAATTTGGCAGCGGTAAAGTTGCCGGGGCTGTTGAGCAGGTGCGTCAAGCAGTAAGTTTCTCCTAAGGCCTGGTAGGCAGCCTGACCGATGGCTGCCGCCCGGCTATCGCACCAGATGATGGCAGGGCGTATCACCTCTCCCTGCGCGTCGATAGCCACCAAGCCGTGCATTTGGTAGCTCAGCCCTATCGCGGCGATGCGATTGGGCGGAACTCGGCTCTCTCGCAGCAGGGCGTGCACGGCGGCGACGCAGTATTTCCACCACTCTTCCGGCGCTTGCTCGGCCCAGTCCGCTTGAGGAGCAGCAATGGGCATCTCCGCCTCGGGCGCCTGCACCGCCGCCACAACCGCCTGTGTGCCCATTTCCACCAGCGCCGCTTTTATGGAGGAACTTCCGATGTCGATTCCAATGGTATACACAGTGAAAAGCAATACGCAAAGGTATCGCGCCCGCCCAAAACGCCAGGTCGCTCCGGTGTCTTAGAGGGAGGAGGATCTATCAAGCTACACTGGTTCGGCTTCTCCAAAGCCGTGGTCGAATGGGGATCCCGCCGAGCTACAGTCGCTCTAAAACCACAAATTGCTGCCCCTATCCGGCAAAGAAAGGAGGGAACGCGCTGCTGCGGTTCCCTCCCGATCTCCCGAAAAGCTGGGATGAATCATAGTCACAGAGGAAGATTCTTTTCAACGGCACTTCCCATGGGATTAGCGCACCAAGGTGACGTCGCCTTTGTACAGCAGGCGCCGCCCATCGACGAGTTCGATTTCCGCGTAATAGACGAAGACGGCTGGGTTCAGCAAGTTGCCTCGGAATCGGCCGTCCCAGCCGTATTTGGGATCGTTGGGCTGGAAGTTTTGCGCCTGGAAGACCATGGTGCCCCAACGGTCGAAGATTTGGAAAGAATGCACCTGACGCACCTGGTTCGACTTGGCGAAGATGAGCACTACATCGTTTTCCCCTTCGTGCCAGGGCGAGAAGGCGTTAGGAATGTAGATGTGCGGTTCGTCGTCGACGAGGATGCGCACGCGATCGGTCGCCTCGCAACCGTCCTTGCTGATAATCTTCACCATATATTCCACAGGCGTCATTGCCAAGACGACGGGCTTGAGCAGGCTGAAGATGTCTTTGCCCGAGAAAGTGAGCCCTTCCATCGGCGACCACACGACGGTGTCTACCAAGGCCAATGGATACCCTGCCGGCAACTTTGCCTGTAGTCGGGCGGTGTCGCCTAGGGATAAGCGCACTTCGGGCACGACCGAAATGCCCGGGTCAGGTGCTTGAGGAACGACGAGCTGCTTGTGGAACTCGCAGCCGTTAGCGTCTTGGATCACCAAGTTGTAAGTCCCCGGCGTGAGGTTTTTAAACTCGCTTTGAGGGATAAACGTCTTGCCATTGTCGATCGAGTAGAGGTACGGTCCGTAACCGCCGACCACCGTTTGGAAGACAACGGCGCCGTCGTTGTCCTTACACGAGGGGCGCTTCAGCTCAAAGAGAAAATCCGTAGGCACGTTGTTTTCCTGGTAGACCAGCGTCTCATCGCTCTTGGTGCAGCCCGTCTGCGTGTTGGTGACCGTCAGCAGGTAACGGCCGGCTCGGTTGACGCGCGGGTTGAGGGTGTTGGCTCCCGAGAGGATGTTTCCGCCTCCTGAAGTGGTCCATTGGTAGACGAACTGCGGCCCCATAGAGGCGAATGCTTGTAGCGTCACCTCTTCCACCGAACACGTCAGGGTGAAGGGCGGCCCGGCCACAGCATTTGGCGGAATGGTATTGGCCGTCACTTGGACAGAGGCCGACTGGGTGCAGCCGTTAGCTGTATTGAGAATAGTGAGTGTGTACGTGCCCGGGGCATTGGCCTGGGCCACCGGCACATCGGTAGGCCCTACGATATTGCCGTCAATGGTGCTCCACGAATACGCATAGGTGGGGCCCCAAGAGGAGGCGCTCCCATCTAGGGGTACTTGCTTGACCGCGCAGGTCAACACCGGCGCCTGGGCCAACACTACGACGGGCGCCTGTGTGTTCTGGCCCACCACCACTTGGGCGGTGTTGCTGCAACCGTTAGCAGTATTCAGCACCAGCAAAGCATATGTGCCGGGCGCAGCTACCGTGGGCGTGAGGCTATTCTTACCCGCCAGGATGAGCCCATTGGGTGTGGACCACTCATAGAAATACGGACCACCTACTTGGCTCGAGGCTGTGCCGTTGAGCTGCACCGTCGTGACGGCACAAGTGAGCATTTGTGGGGCACCAGCGTCGGCTACGGGGATGACGACGTCCTCCTTAACCTCGATGCTCTCTTGCACCGTACAGCCGTTGTCTAAGTTGGTGACCAATAACGTGTAGATGCCCGGCTGACTCACCCAAGGGCGGAGCGGATCGCTCAGGTCGGCGAATTGCCCGTTGGCAGTGCTCCAGTTGTAGAGCACATTGCCCGTAGAAGTACCCGTGGCGTCTAGTTGAACTCTCTTAACCGCACAGGTCAGCGTGTCGGGAAGGGCCATCCGAATAGCCGGCGCGTTTTGGTCTTCCAACACTTCCACGGCATCGGAGGCACTGCAGCCGTTGAGTAGGTTGGTGACGGTAAGCACATAGGTACCTACGGCACCGATCGATGGCGTCAGGGTATTTGCCCCTTGCAAGATTTGACCATTGGTCGTAGTCCATTCGTACACAAAGTTGCCGTTGTTTTTCACCGCACCCTGCAAGGTGATGGCGGCTACGGAGCAAGTAAGCACCTGTGCACTTCCCGCATCGACGTCGGGCTTTTCGATGTTCTGGGTAACGATGACACTCGAATACGAGACGCAGTTGTTTTGGCTGTTTCGTACCGCTATTTGGTATGTACCGGGTCGGTCTACCACCGGAGTAAGGGTGTTAGCGCCGCTAACAATATTGCCGCCTTGGGTAGATGTCCATTGATAGGAAAACAGTGGTCCCACGCTAGACGCTGTGCCGTCCAATGTAACGGCGGTGACAGCACACGTCAGTTGTTGAGGTGCCCCCGCATGCGCGTCGGGGAATTCTACGGATTGTGTAATTTGTACGGCATCAGTAGCCGTGCACCCATTTTGGATGTTGGTAACCACCAGGTGATACAGGCCGGCTCCGTTGACCGTGGGTTGAAGAATGTTGGTTGGCGACATAAAGTTTCCACCCGAGGTGTACCATTGGTAGGTAAATTGCGGACCTGTGCTTGCCGTCGGATTGAGCACATAGGAGGTCTCGGTGCAGGTCAGTTCAAAGCCTGGACCGGCATCGGCAAGGGGCGGCGTCTGGTCTACTGTCAGTTGAACGACATCCGTTGCCGTACAGCCGTTTTGGGTGTTCGTCACCAGGAGTGTATACGTACCACCCTGATTAACAACAGGTTGGAGTGTATTTGCTCCAGAAACGATACCTGGCCCGCTCCATTGGTAGGTAAAGTTCGGCCCGGTAGAGGTGCTGCTGCCACCGAGGAGGCGTTCTGGTGCGTAGCAGTTGAGCACGTTGTCCACACCCGCATCGGCTATCGGCGGTTGGACGTCGCGCTGTACGGTGACGGAGCTCGTAGTGGTACAGCCGTTTTGCGTATTCGCAATGACCAGGGTGTAGTTGCCTGGCTCGTTGACGGTGGGCGTCGGCCCATTGCCGCCTGCGACAATGCCCGGGCCACTCCACTGATAGCTAAAGTTGGCGCCAGTGCTGGAGCCGTTAGCGTTGAGCGTTACTTGGTTGGCCAGGCAATTGAGCACGGAAGGTGGTGCGATCTGGACAACGGGCTTCGCCGCATCTTCGAAGACTTGGACGGACGCGGCACTCGTGCAGCCGTTCTGCGTATTAGTGACCAACAGCTGATAGACGCCGGCCGCATTCACTTGGGGAGCAAGGGTGGTGCTCCCACTGACGATATTGCCGCCCTGGGTGGCCGTCCATTGATAAGAAAAGTTAGCGCCTTGGCTCGAGGCTGAGCCGTTGAGCGTCAGCGTAGGATTCGTGCAGTTGAGCGTCTGGTTGGCGCCAGCATTGGCCACGGGTGGTGTTTGGTCGGCGTTTACCGTCACGGAGGCCGAAGCGGTACAGCTGTTATTCGTGTTGGTGACGATCAGGGTATAGGTGCCTCCGGCGCCGATGGTAGGCTGAAGGGTATTAGCCCCAGATAGGATCTGCCCGCCTTGCGTGCCCCACTGATACGTATAGTTGCTGCCCGTGCTCGTTCCGGTAGCGTTGAGCACCTGCTGCGGTTGATAGCAGTTGATCAGGTTTGGCGGCGCTATTGTCACCGTAGGGGGTGTTAAGTTGGCAGTAACACTTGCAGAGGCCGAATTCGTACAACCGTTGGTGTTGTTGGTAACCACCAAGGTGTAGTTTCCTGCGGCGCTTACTGTGGGCGTGAGCGTGTTGGCTCCAGCGGCAATATTTCCGTCGGCAGTGGTCCACTGATAGCTAAAGCCGGCGCCCACACTCGAACCGGCACCGCTCAGCTGGACGATGGGATGGGCGCAGTCGATGTTTCCAGATGCTTGCGCTAAGGCTGCCGGTTGTGTCTTGTTCTGGGTGATGACCGTAGAAGCCGACGCCGTACAGCCCGTCTGCGTGTTGGTCACTACCAGCGTGTAGGTGCCCGGTTGATCTAAGATGATGCTCGGCGTGTTGGCACCGCTCACAATATTGCCGCCCGCCGTGGCCGTCCACTGATAGGTAATGTTGGGCAACACGACGGTGAGCGGGTCACCCAGTTGGATCTGTGGATTGGCGCAGGTGAGCGTCCCCGGCTCACCGGCGTTGACAAGCGGAGGTGTGGTGTTCTGCGTCACCAAAACCGACGCCGATGCTGTACAATTGTTGAACAGGTTGGTGACGATGATCGAATACGACCCTGGCGCATTTACGACCGGTGTATAGGTGTCGGCACCGCTCACAATATTGCCGCCCGCCGTGGCCGTCCAGAAAAAGCTGTATTGGGGCCCTTGTGAAGACTGCGTGGCATCTAAGGTCACTGTAGGGTTATTACATGTAATCTGTTCGTTTACAATAATAATTGCCGCAGGATCGGTAAAATCTAAGCCGACGTAGATCGTCGCTGAGCCGGTACAGCCGTTTTGGTTATTGGTGACGATCAGCGTGTAATCGCCTTCCTCGGTGACGATAGCGCTTTGACTGGCCTGTCCGGAAAAGATATCGCCGTTGAGCGTTGTCCACTGATAGGAGTAGTTACCGCCTGCGGGCGAGGCACTGCCGTTGAGGGTGACCTGCGAGTTGGTGCACGTCAGGATGCCCGGTGGCGCTGCGGAGATGCTCACCGTGGGAGGCGTATTGTTCAGCCCTACAACGACGTTGCTGGTGCTGGTGCAGCCGTTTTGCGTGTTAGTCACCAACAGTGTGTAAGTGGCCGGTGAGGAGACCAGGGGTGTGGTGGTGTTGGCTCCACTGACGATGTTGCCGCCTGGCCCTGCAGTCCATTGGTAAGTAAAGTTGGGCCCAGAGGAGGAGGCCGTTCCGTCGAGTGTCACGTTAGTGATGGCGCACGTAATCGTTTGCGGTGGCCCGGCCGAAGCCGTAGGCGGCGTTCTGTCGGCCATCACTTGCACACTTGCCGTAGAGGTGCAGCCGTTGGCAGTGTTCTGCACTCGGAGCGTGTAGGTGCCCGGCTGATTCACTACGGGGGTAGGCGAGTTGGCACCGCTGACGATGTTGCCCCCTGCGCTGGCTGTCCACTGATAGGTAAAGTTAGCCCCAGTAGAAGAGCCATTCGCATCAAGCGTCTGCGTGGTCACTGCGCAAGTCAACACGCCCGGCGGAGCAATGACAGCCGTGGGCGGCGAAAGGTCGCCAGGCACAGTGGCGGAGGCGGTATTGGTACAGCCCGACTGGTCAGTTACGGTAACGGTATAGGTGCCGGCCGAAAGGCCAGAGGGATCCTGCACCTGTGCGCCGTTGCTCCACAGATAGGTGTAGTTAGGGAAGCCGCCGCTTATCGATAGGTCGATACTGCCGCTATTGGGGTTATAACAGTTGGTGCCGTTTACTCCGGCGACGGCAGGTGTTAGAGGATTAGGTGCGATGATGGTAAACGTCCGGGTGCGCGTGCATCCGGCGGCATCCGTCACCGTGACGGTATAGGTACCGGCAGTTAAATTGGTGGGGTTGGCGGTATTAGGCGGAATGGGTGTAGGGCCGCTCCAAGTATAGCTGTAGGGCGATTGCCCTCCGGTAACAAGGGTCTGGATGGAGCCGTTTGCTGAAGTAGCACACTGCACGTTGGTAGCGGTGCCGCTCAACGCTAAGTCCGATAACTTGATCTGTAGGGCCCCCTGTCCCGTACCGATACAGCCCATAGAGTCTTCCACCATGTGGATTTGATACAGTCCAGGCTGATTGACGGTTAAGAAGAAGGGATTTTCGGTAATGTCGTAGATCGTCGGCTGAACCACGTTGTTGATTTTGTACTCTAAGTTGAAGGGGCCGCTTCCGATAAAATTTATCCGAATTTGGGCGCTTTGTCCGGGCCCACAGATCACTGGAGCAGGGGGCAGCAGCTGAGCAATGGGCAAAGGCCGCACGTGGATGCGCGCGGTGACGACCTTTGTTTTGGCACAAGCATCGGTGACGGTCACCCGCACATTGGTCGAGGTTCCGACGAAAAGCGTCGTAGTGGGCTCCGTCGAGCCGTTTTGCCACTGGTAGGTGTAGGGAGGTACGCCGTCGATGGCTGTTACGCCTACGGTCGCAGCGCCCGATCCGCAAATGGTCACCGTATCGGGCACAGCTTCTAGCACGGGCAAGTCTAAGATGATAAGAGTGGGCTCCGACTTTTCGCAGGAGCAAGAGTTGTTAATCGTCAGGATGATGGTCTCTTCGCCCTCAAGGATAGCGTCGTTGAGGATGTTAACCGTGTAGACGACCTCCGTTTGGCCTGCCGGTATAATAGCCACGGGGGGCAAGCCGGTGTAATCCACCCCATTGGTAGCGGTGCCACCGATGGTATACGTGACAGATAGAGGAGCGGTGAGGTTCACCCCGCGCCGTTTGAAGCGGATGCGCACGGTGCCGCAGGCTTCGTAGACGCGGTCGACGTCGGTGCTACCGTTTACCTCCCACTCTGCCGTGACGTTGCCGCCCGCCGAAAACGAGCCGGCTTGCAAGAACACAGCAGAGTCCCACACGCCATCACCCACATCGGCGATTTTCAACTTCATCCGATACGTCTCACACGGGATAACGTTAGCCGTTGCCGTAAAGCGGCGCGTAAAACCGTCGTATTGCACCTCGTTAACGGCTGGACCGGTGGCCGGTTGTTGGCCGCAGAGATCATTGCTCGTCGCTGGCTGGTTGTTTACATAGTAACCTGAATATGACTGGTGATTGACATTATTAATGGCAATAGGGATATTAGTCATAGGGATAAGGGCTATGTTTTGTTGTCCACCGGGAATACCCGGCCCCGAGATAAAGAAACCAAACACGTCGTTGTACTGAGTACCTACGTACTCGCAGTATTCCTCGGAAGCGAAGACAAACTGAAAGACCAGCTGCGACTGAGTAGGCCTAAAGTCAAACTCAAAGCCGGCGCGGTCGTATAGGGCTCCTGCTGTCAAACCCGCTAAATCCGGATCGGGCGTAGAGATGCCGTAGCCAGCACTGGCATTGTCTTGGTTGTTCGGCCCTGGCGCTACGTTGATGTCGCCGGTAGCGATGATGACACCGGTATTGATGCCGATATTCGTCTGGCCGTTGGTGAACGTGCCTATCTGCGAAGCTTGCCCTAAAGGAGTAATTCCCGTGACATCAAAGCAGTCACCCCCAATGAGCACATCTTTGATCAGCTCCTCGGCCGAAAAGCCGCCCTGTACTTGAAGCACGGCTGCCGTAGACTCCAAAAAATCGCGCAGGCTCTTCTTAACACAGGTTTGGCATTGGACGCTAATGTAATGCTGCGGTGGGTTGTCTTCCGGCCAAGCGCAATCGTAGTCCAACCAAAACTCCATCTCCTTGCGGTTGGCTTTGAAGACCAACTGGCGCACCGACTCGTCGTAGCGCAGCACCTCCATTGCCGGATCCGCCGCGCGCAGCTGGGGCCAGCAATGCCCTAAGATCGGATCGCTCGGGACGATGAGGGCGTAAGTTTCTCCCACCAACAGTTGCTCGATGCGCAGCCGCTGCTGCGCTTGTACGGGGGCAATGAGGTGTCTTTGCAAATGTCCATCAACAACGATTGGAGAACCGTCTATGGGCTGGGCAACACCTTTGCCCAAGGATAAGAAACCAGCTGCCACAAGGGCGCAGCAGAACGCAGCGGGGAAACGGTAAGCGTGTAGGCTCATAAGGATGCGTTTTGTGTGTAAGCCTGATATTATTATTATTACGAAAATATTATGGAGATACTCATTTGAGGAAAATCGCTGTCTCGGTAAGATCTAGCTACGCCACTAAAGAGCACCACATGCGCCGCTTTAGCCAGACCAGATGCGTTGCTTCCACAGAACAGAGAGGGGGGCGAAGAATATCCTTATTGGCAGCGCAAGGGTAGATAAAATTAGGCGTACTTTCAAAAATTTTAACGCACAAAAGTATGCCGAGGACTTGGCATCGAATTCTGGGTGGGTAGTGGGCAATTTCTGCTCACTTGAGGGGAGGGATATGTAAAAATACCGCCTATCTTTGCCGCGCCTTTTTGACTGAGAGAGCCTCTTCTGCTGTGGTATTGGGAAGGCGCTATTTTTCAACAAGTTAACGCTCTATGGACAGTGATCCGCTATTACGCACGCGAGAAACGACGGCTTGTGGAGCTGCCCGAGCTAGAGCCTGGCTGCTGGGTGGATTTGACGCCCCCGTTCGCGCCCGACGAGCTGGAGGAGGTCGCCCGTTTGCTCGAGTTTGACGTTTCCTTCTTGACCGACTCGCTGGACTTGGACGAGCGCGCCCGTTATGAGCGCGACGGCGATGTGCGCTTTATCCTTATCAACACGCCCATACTCAACGAGTCGGCCGATCACTCCAACGAAGCCGTCTTTATTACGGTGCCCATCGGCATCATTCTGACCATCGAGCACGTCATCACGATCTCGGCCTTCGAAACGCCCGTACTCGAGGTCTTCCGCCAGGGCAAAATCCGGCGCTTTGACCCCGCCGATGAAAAGCGCTTTGTTCTACAAATCTTAGAGCAAAACGTCTACTACTTCCTCTCCTACCTCAAAAAACTCAACCTGCGGCGAAACATCATCGAAAAGGAGTTGATGCTTTCCAGCCGAAACGAGGAGATCAAGCAGCTGTTGGCCATAGAAAAGAGCTTGGTTTATTTCGTCAACTCGCTCAACGCCAATGAGCTGCTAAAGATGAAGATGAAGCGAACGGATTTTCTGCACATCAACGGCGACGAAGACCTGTCTGATCTGTTTGAGGATATCATCATCGACAACTCGCAGGCGCTATCCATGGCCAATGTATACGCGAACATCCTCAGCGGTACGATGGATGCCTATTCGAGCATTATCTCCAACAACCTCAACATCGTCATCCACCGCCTCACCGTCATTACGGTCATCCTGATGGTGCCTACGCTGATATCCTCCTACTTCGGCATGAACATCGACAACGGCATTCCGGACAAGCCCTGGGCCTTCTACTCTACCATTCTCTTCTCGGGCGTTCTCACTGCCTTGCTTTACTGGGTCATGAAAAAGCGAAAAGTGCTGTGAACTAAGGGAGGCGGGATTCCTGAATTTCTACAGCATCTTCACCCTCCTGGTGCTCGCAGTGCCACTCCCCCACGGTTGACACTTGCCGATGCGTCCGGGCGGTGTTATCTACTTGCTGGTGCTAGCGCCGGAGACATTCTAACGACTCACCAGCAAGAGCGGTTAAGCACTTTTTTGCGGCTCATCTACGAGCCGCCGCATCACGGAAGCCCTACTTCCACACCTTCCACGGCGCTTGACCGGAGTTCCACATCCGATCTAAGTTCATCTTGTCGCGTAGGGTATCCATGGGGTGCCAAAAGCCGCAGTGTTGATAAGTAAATAGCTCTCCGTCGGCAGCGAGCTTTTCCAACGGCGTGCGCTCGAAGATGGTGGCATCGCCCTCGGTGATGTAGTCAAAGACTTTGTACTCACACACGAAGAAGCCGGCATTGATCCAGCCGCCCTGTCCTTTGGGCTTTTCTACGAATTGGCTAACCCGCCCACCCTCTTGGATGTCTAAGGCACCGAAGCGCCCTTCGGGCTGGCTCGACGTCATGGTGATGGCATGCCCGTGACTGCGGTGAAACCGCAGCAGGGCGTCGATGTCGATATCTGAAACACCATCGCCGTAGGTGAGCATGAAGGGCTCGCCGGGTTCCACATAGGGCTTAGCGCGCAGCACTCGCCCGCCCGTCATCGTATCCAACCCCGTATCCAACAACGTCACCCGCCACGGCTCGCTGACGTTGTTGTGCACCTGCATTTGGTTGGTGCGCAAGTCAAAGGTGACGTCGGAATGGTGCAGAAAATACTGGGCGAAATACTCCTTGATGACGTAGGCCTTATATCCGCACAAAATGATAAAGTCGGTATGGCCGTAGTGACCGTAAATTTTCATGATATGCCACAGGATGGGCCGGCTTCCAATCTCCACCATGGGCTTAGGGCGCAATCCGGTTTCTTCGCTGAGGCGCGAGCCGTAACCGCCGGCAAGGATGAGTACTTTCATAATGCGCTGTGTGATAGGGTCAGTGGGGAAAATAATGCCAGAGCAGGGGCAACAGCTGCCATCGCTGCGCCAGAGCCGTTCGAGGCGCTCGGTACAGAGCCGAAAGGGTTTTCCGGAAAAGCACGCGCTTCTCCTCGACCGAGAGCGCGTAGCCGGGTTGTCGGCTAAAATCTAACAGGATATCGGCCAGGATAGACTGGTACTTTCGCCGGTTTTGACGCGCCCTCTCCTCGGAGCGCGTGGTGTTGGTGTAGTGCCACCGATACACGGTAGTTTGTTCGGGCAGGAAATGCACCCGAGCGCGCGCCGCCACGTGCAACCACATGAAGTAGTCGCAGATGGTATAATGGCGCGAAGGGTCGATGTAAAAGTCGCGCAACAATGCGCGCCGAATCACCGCCGTAGAGTTGTTGATGAAGTTGCCTTGCAGCAGCTGCGCAAACACATTTCCCTGCGCATAGCACGCGCGGAGCGAAGTGTAGTCGGGCGGCGCTATCGAGTCGTCCGCTGTCGACACGACTATTACGTCGGAATAGGACAGGCCGTAGTCGGGGTGTTGCTCCAAAAAGGCTACCTGCTTGTGTAGTTTGAGAGGGTCTGTCCACATGTCGTCGCCGTCGCAGATGGCTAGATACTTCGCCGTGCAGTGCGATAGGATGCGCGCCGTATTGGCCGTGATGCCCAAGTTCCGTTCCGCCGGAAGAAAAACTATTCGTCCCGGATACTTAGCGGCGTACTTCCGGCAGATTTCGGGCGTACCGTCAGTAGAGCAATCCTCGCCGATATACAGGGTTACAGGGAAGTCGGTCTTTTGCGCTAAGACGCCCTCGATAGCCTCGGCGATGTACGGCTCGACATTGTAGGCGAGCATAGAGACGTGGACAGCCACCTCAGACATGGGGTACGAAGAGCTTTTAGTTACTGCATAAGTTAAGGCTCAGCTCCGTTTTCCGAGCAGTTTTAGAGTTTTGGGAAACACGGTGTAGCGTATGAAGTGCATTTCCTCGGTTTTGGCTAAGAAATGCAGGAGGAGATAGAGCCCTGCGCCGCCGGTCGTCAGGAGGACGAGCGAGCGCACGCTTGCCGCACTAGGGAGCTGCTGAAGGAAAAAGAGTACGGCGCCAACGGCAAGGCTAAACAGTAGCGTCGGCAACACGTCGCGCAGCTGCTCGCCAAAAGAATAGCGCAGCAACTGCTTCGAGTACCAGACGTTGATCGCCAAGTTGATATACGCTGCGACGGCTTCGCCCACGATCAGCCCATAGATGCCGAAAAAGATGCCAACGGCAATAGCCAACGTGATGACCCCCTTTTTTACGACTTCCAGACGCAAGCTCAGATCCGAGCGCCCTAACACCAAAAGCATGTTGAGATTAACCGTGCTAAAATGAATGGTCAACCCCGACAGACAGAGCAGCTGCAACATCGGTACACAGGGAAGCCATTTGTCGCCGACCAATACCTGGACGACCGGTTCGGCAAGCACCGCCAGTGCCGTCAGTGCCGGTACAATGACAAACGAGCTCATCTGCAGCATCTTGCGATAGCCCATCTTTAGCTTTTCGCGGTCGTCTTGCAGCTTGGCCAATACCGGGTAGGTGACCGACTGCACCGTGCGGAACAGGGTGTTGATGACCATGTTGGTAAAGTTGCCCGCTTGGCTGTAGTAGCCTAAGGCTGCCGCACTGAAGAAGCGCCCGATGAGCAACTTGTACACGTGGAAATAAAACTTGTCCAATACAGCAGCCGCTAAGATGCGCCAGCCAAATCCAAAGAGGCGCCGAAACGATTCGCGGCTAAACTGGAGGCGGGGGCGCCACCCGCCCAACATCCAATAAAGCAGCGTAGTTACTAAGTCGAGTGCCATAAAGCGCGCCACTAAGCTCCACACACCCCATCCCGCATGCGCCAGGGAAATCGCAGCGCCGCCCGACACCGCCACTCCAGCCAACCGCACTAAGGTCTGCGTCTTGAAATCGATCTGCTGGATGAGCACGCTGTGCTGCACGATGGACAGGGCATTGACAATTAAGCTCAGGCCCATCACGCGTACTAATAAGGTTAGCAGTGGCTGGTGGAAAAATATAGCGATATAAGGTGCTGTGGCAAAGAGCACCCCATAAAGCAATACGGCTGCTGCGACGTTGAAGAGAAAGGTGGTGGACTTGTCGGCTTCGCTGATGGTCTTCTCGCGTATGAGGGCTGTGGAGAAGCCGCTCTCTACGAAGACAGCGGAAAAGTCAAAGAAGACCATCACCATGGCTACAACGCCGAAGTCTTCGGGCGACAATAAGCGCGCCAGCACAATGGTGACGACAAAGCTGAGGACGCTGCCGCTAAATTTGTCCAACACAGCCCATCCCGCTGCTGCTAAGGAACGCTCGCTAAGGCTTTGCACATGGCGTCGCATCAGAACTACTGGAGGTTGGAGGGCTTAGGGCGGGCCTTGCTCTTGTACTGGTGCTTGTTGCGGCGCTCCGGCTCGTAGTAGCTCTTGCTCTTGCTGTCGTACCCGTATCCATAGCCATACCCATATGGGCCTCCATAGCCGAGTTTGTTAAACGGTACGGCGTTGAACACGATAAAGGGCCGGTTCATCTTCTTGTTTTTAGCAATGTCCTCCACAATTTGCAGCTGCCCCTTGCGTGTATACCCTGACCGCACCACGTACATCGTGACATCGGCTAAGTCGCTCATTTGCAGCGCATCTGCCACTAATCCCACGGGCGGAGCGTCCAAGATGATGTAGTCGTATCGCGCGCGCATCTCTGCAATCAAATCGCGCAAGCGAGGCGACAGGATAAGCTCGCCAGGGTTGGGCGGCACCGGCCCACTGCCGATGAAATCTAAATTGAGGTGCAGTCCCGTGTTGCGCACTACTTGCGAGGGCTTCATCGAGTGATCGATGATGTAACTAACCACCCCATCTTCACCCGGCTCTAAGCTCATATACATTTCCTGCTTGGGGCGGCGCAAGTCCAATTCCACAATGAGTACCTTCTTGCCGGTCAATGCCAAAGTCATGCCCAAGTTAAGGGCGATGAACGACTTGCCCTCTCCTGAGGTGCTCGACGTGACCAGTATCGTCTGCAAGGGTACGCCCGGAGCTATGTAGGCGAGATTAGCGCGCAGAAGCCGAAACATCTCGGCAATGGCCGTGCGGCTGTTTTCGCGCACCACGAGCTTTTCCTTGCTCCCACTTAGCCCCAACACTCCATATACGGGCACCGACGTCAGGCGAGCGATATCGTCCTCTGTCTGCACCTTGTCGTTAAGGCTGTCGATGAACATGATTAGCCCGATGGGCAGAGCCAATCCCAAGAAAAAGGCGATGAGCCATATCTGATTGGGTTTAGGGCTGAGTTTGGCATAGCTGACGGCGGGTGGCTCTACGATTAGCCCTTTTGGACTGGTAACGGCCATGGAAATGGCCGCCTCCTCGCGCTTTTGCAACAGGTAGAGGTAGAGCTTTTCCTTGACGTCTTTTTGGCGCTCTATCTCGAGCAGTTCGCGCTCGCGACGCGGCAGGCTATACATGCGCCCCTCCAAGGCGGCACGGGCCGACTTGCTGGCGCTGGTGGCGATCTCTAAGTTGCGCCGAATGGCGCGAATATTCTCGATGATCGTTTCGCGCAGGTTTTGGATTTCTTTTTGGGTAAGCAGCAAGTCGGGATTAGAGGGGCCATATGTCAGCTCCATGCGCTTGCGCTCGTCGAGGAGTTGGTTAAATCGCTGCAGCTGCGCGGTTAGCGTGAGGTTGTTTAAACTCAGATTGGTCGGGACAAACTCAAAGTTGTTGCGATTGCGCACCAGGAAGTCCTCTATGGACGACAGAATTTGCAGCTGCACCTCGCCGGAAGTGATCTCTTTGTTGTAGGCCGACATCTCTGCCATCAGCTGGGTGCCTTCAGCGCCGAGCTGGATCACTTCATTGGTACGCCGATAGGCCTCCAAGTTGCGCTCGGCGGTCGAGAGGGTCTCTGCAATCATTTGGATGCGCTCGTTGACCATCTCTATGGTGCTCTCGTAGGCCTTATTGCGGAGGGCAATGCTGTGCGCGTTGTATGCATCCAACAGCTCGGCAATGATGTCGCGGGCGCGCTCCGGCGAGTAGTCTCTGATAGATACCTTTAGGGTGCTGGACTGCTCGCCCATGATCTCTACCTTGATCGACTCGGCATATCCCTTGGCGGTGCCGTATTCCGACAAGATGAGGACGCCGATCTTTGTATCGGCATACATCCCCGGCTTGCGCGACAGCGTGATCGTGCCCATAGGAAGCTTCAGTTCCTTTCCAAACTCGCCTTCGTAAATCTGTCCGTACTCCTCCAATTCAAAAGTATACCCGCCTCTCCCGTTATCGGTCAGTATGCCGTAGATCTCCGTGTCGGGCGTCTGCGGGTGCCACGACACCACATCTACCGGACTGTCTTTGTACAGTACCTTCTTCTTTAGCCCATCAATGCTGGTGTACTGGTAGTTCAGCTTGAGTTTTTTCACCACATCCAGCATGATAGGAGTGGAAGTGAGCACGAGGGTTTCGTTTTCCAAAATCTTATTTTTCTTGCCCAGGCCGAGTTCGGTAAAGATGATCTCGGCCCCGGGCTGTCCAGCATTTTCGTCTTCTTTGATGAGGATCAAGCCTTCCGATTTGTACACCGGCAGGGCATACTTTAGGTACAAGTAGGCGCCCGTCAGCGAAAGACCTAGGAAGAGGACGAATAGGTACCAATAGCGCAGGCCCTTGTAGAGGAGTTGTCTTACATCGAGTGTTTGGTTGTTTCCCATCATATGGATTGTCCTTTGTATCCCTTAGGCGTCTTTGGCGAGGCCTTTTTATGGGCGAAAGTAGGCATATCGCAGGAGAAAAGCAAGAATCGTTCCGGAATTACTCGCGTTCGAAAGGATGAGGTGCGAGTGGTAATTTGGCCAGCGGATGGTAATACTCGCCGTTGAGCCCTACTGGCTGAGCATTTCGAATCCGATAGGCCAATTCAACGGCATGCGCGGCCTCGTCGAGGGAAAAGCCTTCTCCGGCCAATATCTTTTGATAGCTGAGGGTATGTAAGTCGGTAAAGCCCTCGCTGAATTCAATTTCGCGCCCGTCCACTGTTATGGAGCGAAAAGTGCGCTGGCCGTTGTTGAGGTGAAGCCCCTGAGCAATGACCTCGTAGTTGATGCTGAGGAACCAGTTGACGTGCGCCTTTTCTAAGCGCAAGTAGCCACAGGCGCGGTCATGAGTGTGCAGGTAAACGCGGTTTTCTAATATCTCGCCGAAGATCCAATACAGCATGTCGAAGAAGTGGATGCCGATGTTGGTGGCGATACCGCCCGACTTTTCCAAATCGCCTTTCCAGCTGGCGTAATACCATTTGCCGCGCGAGGTGATATACGTCAAGTCTACGTGGAAGATTTTGTCCTTAGGAGAAGCGGCCACTTGGCGTTTGAGCTCTTGAAGGGCGGGATGCAAGCGCAGCTGGAGGATAGTGTATACTCGGCGACCGGTCTCCTCCTCGATCTCGCGCAAACCCTCGACGTTCCAGGGGTTGAGCACCAAGGGCTTTTCGCAGATGACATCCGCGTTGTTGCGCAACCCGAAGCGAATATGGGCATCGTGTAAATAGTTGGGCGAGCACACGCTCACGTAGTGCACCGGCCGATTCGCTCGGGCCAATTTGTTGATATAGCGATCGAAGCGCTCAAATTCGGTGAAGAAGGCGGCATCGGGGAAGTAGCTGTCGATGACGCCTACCGAGTCCTTGGGGTCAAGGGCAGCAACCAAAGCGTTACCGGTATCCTTGATGGCGCGCATGTGGCGCGGAGCAATGTAGCCGGCTGCGCCGATGAGGGCAAAGCGTTTCATAGTCAGTACAAGCGAATAGATTGTTTCAGAGAGATTATGAGATTTTCTGAACAGCGCCCGCTTTTAACACGTAGCGGTCGCCGCTGCCGGGGCATATGGCTTCCCCGTGTTCGTCGAAGTGGAGGCGCTCGCCGTATTCGCTCATCCACCCGATTTGGCGAGCCGGATTGCCTACCACCAGGGCGTATGGAGGGACATCCTTTGTCACCACAGCCCCCGCGCCGACGAAGGCGTATTCGCCGATCGTGCAACCGCATATGATGGTGGCGTTCGCTCCGATGCTGGCGCCACGCCCCACGCGCGTGTGGCGATACTCGCTTTTGCGCTCTACGGCGCTGCGCGGATTGAGCACGTTGGTGAATACCATCGAAGGACCCAAGAAGACGTCGTCGGCACATTCCACACCGGTGTATATGGATACATTGTTCTGCACCTTTACGTTGTTACCCAAGACGACGCCACTGGCCACGAAGACGTTTTGCCCCAAGATGCAGTTTCGACCGATGCGCGCGCCGGGCATAATGTGGCAGAAATGCCAGATGCGCGTGCCCTCTCCGATTTCACAGCCTTCATCTAAGACCGCCGTAGGGTGCGCATAAAAGGAGGAAGAGGTAGACACGGCTATGTTTCGTTTTTCAAAGCATTAATCTAACGGTTTTCGGAAAAACCAAAAGTTGTGCCACTCTGAGGCATTCTAAAAAAAATAATAGGTCAAGCGAGGCAAAGGCATATCAATGCCCGACGACCACTCGGCGGCACCAGGCCCCATCGGGAGTGCGCAGCGACAACAGATAGGTGCCCGAGGGCAGCGCTTTTACGTCTAATCGATGCTGCCATTCGCGCTCGACAGCGGGAGCAGCCCAACGGATATAAGGACGACCCAGCAAGTCGAGTAAGCACATCTCTATGGCAGTTGGTGTTGGGAAAATTATTCGCACCTGTAGGTCGTCGCTGGCCGGGTTTGGAAAGACAAACACTTGCGGCGACCGATCGATCTCGGCGGCGCGGACACTTCCCTCCAATTCAAAGATCGCGGTGGCCGTACACCCGCGATCATCGGTTACTTCTAAGAGGTAGGTGCCCGCCGCGACGTCCATCAACTGCGGTTGATGGCTCACGACCGCGCCGTCCTTATTCGTCCACCGATACGACCAGGGTGGCGTTCCTCCTTGCACCGATACGCTAATAAACCCGTTGCTCTGCCCTTGGTTGGGGTGCTTTAGGGAATCCACAACGATGCCTATGGAGTCGGGCTGCGCCAAGGTTACCTGAGCGGTGTAGGTGCACCCTGTAGTCTCGGATACCAGCAAGGTGTAGGTTCCTGCCGTTAACTGAGGATTGGTCGCCGTATAGACGCCGTTGGACCACTCGAAGAAGAAAGGGCCCGTGCCGGCACTTATTCCTGCTATTATAGCGCCATCGGCTGCGCCAAAACAGGAGGGCGCTAC
The DNA here is from genome assembly GCA_037445225.1 of Lewinellaceae bacterium. GTDB lineage: Bacteria > Bacteroidota > Bacteroidia > Chitinophagales > Saprospiraceae > M3007. The sequence goes on from JBBIKW010000007.1 coordinate 26,955, forward strand.
CAGGTCAAACGAGAGCACGCCTGTGCAGGCGTTTTGTTCGCAGGATTTTGCCACCTCGGAGAAATACGTTTCGCAGCCGCGAGCGTCGCGCACCACGACGCCAAAGCGCTGCCCACTGGCCACGACCTGATTGGCTGTGTCTGCCCAATACGAATAGGGCGGAGTACCTCCTGTTGGATTGACCAGCAGTCGAACGCTGTCCTTTCCAACGCACAGCTGCTTTACCTCGAGAGCAAGCGGCTCATATGCGTCGGAGTGGGCAGCATCCTCCAGTGTAAGGCAGAGCACTCCCAGCTCTGCCGCGGCTGTACCAGCGCGAGCAGCTACCTGGAGATAGTACGTCTGACCGGCATTTAGGCTGGAGACGATCAAGCTGCCTTGGCAGTAGCGCGTTTGGTCGGAGCAAAAGACGGGTTTCAACGCGGCGCAGGCACCCTCCCAAACGGCCACTACATGGTCAAAGGCAGCACCGGTGTTTACTCGGACAGCACCGGAGGTGGGTGCTTGAAACAGAAACCACACGTCGCTGCTAGCGCGCACGAGGCAAGGGGGCTGAATGCCGGAAAAGCCGGCGCCCGCCGTTGTCGAAAGCGAGCAGGGCGCGTTCACGGATAGCGGGCGCGCACTCAGACAGTCGTCGTTAGGCGGTGGTGTAGAGCGGTGGATGCGCAGGGTAGGACATAGGTCGCCCTCCACTGTGGCAAAGACTCCCGCCACTTGGGCATAATACAGCTGCCCGGGCGTCAGCGGCGGCAAGCGCAAGGGGCTGCCCTGAGCACGAGTAGCCACCTCGGAAAGCGTCTGGCAAGTGCTGCTGTATACGGTGAGAATATGCGAAAAGTTGGCTTGTGCGTCCAATTCCAACACTTCGCCCGGCGCTAAGGTGGGCGCGTGAAACGCATACCACACATCTGCGCGCGCTAAGCGGTTGTGCGACGGCAACTGGGCGCTGGTGGTGGCATGGCGATTGGTACCCTGCGGACAGGGCGCGTCGGGCGCTAACACTTGTGCTTGGGAGCAATCGTCGTTGGGCGGCGGCACGGGTACCTGGTTCGCCGGCGCTATCTGCACGCAAAGGGCACCGCGCGAGCGCCCAAACGTACCCCTCACGCCCGTCACTCTGATGTAGTATTCCTTTCCCGATTGAACTGGAAAATACGCTGTCTCCCCCTCAAACCCATGTTCATCTCGATCCACACACAGTAACCACTGCAAGTCGCCACAAGAGCCCGAAAAAACGCTTACCAAATCGTTAAAGTCAGCCGCCGTAGTGAGCTTCGCCATACCGTCAAAGTCGGCCAACCACCGAAACCACAAGCTCCCCTCATCGGCTACAGAGCAGAAGTTGATAGGACCATCGTACAAGGCAAATAGGTTTTCCGCCGCGCTACACGGCCCTCCCGTCAACAGAGGCTTCGCCCGATGGCAAAAGTCCATGGCATCGCCATGACCTACCACTTTAACGTTGTCTATCCCTACCCAATAGCCGCGCGTGCCGCCGTCGCTGTATTCAAAGACCAATCGCCACTGCGCCGAGCGATAGGTCGACAGGGAAAACGAAAGACGTCCGTAGTTTGGAAAAAAAGGGCCGAACACCTGGCCTTCCGACGAGAACAGCGCAACCGTTTGCCCTTGGCCATTTTCCAAGAAGATGGCGAGTGACTCGTACCCGGAATACCGCATGATAGCATCTAAGCGGAGCTCGTATTCCATGAAGGCTGTACCGGAAAACCAGGGAGAATACAGTCGGATGCGCGTAGGGGGCGCGTTGTCGCCTTGAAAGTTGTCGTCGAAAAAAGCAAAACAAGTGCCGTTCATGGAGCTGCCTTCGTAAAAGGCAGATGAACCTAACGGTACTCGCCCAAAAGACCAACCCGCAGATCCCGAGAGGACTTCCCCTTGCCACCCAACCGGAGCACTGCAGCTGTCGAAGCTCTCTTTAAAAACAATGGTGCCGTTGCCGGTGCCCGTAACAGCGATGTTATCTATCCCAGCATAGCGCCCTTCGCTGCCTTGTGGGCTGGTGTACCGCAGCACTATGCGCGTGGGGCCCACCCAGGGCAGAAACGTCAGGTCGGCGCGAAAGCGAAAAACATCGCCGCTGTTCAGGGCTCCGTAGTTTGTCGCGTAATTGTCGTAGCGCGCTAGGAGATGCTCTTGGGCTCCGTTGGTGGCAAGCACTTCCAGTATGTCCGCATCTCCAAACTTGAAGTGGATATCCATTCGACAGGGGATCTCGTCAAATCCGCTGCCGTCGAAGGGCGGCGAGATGAGTTCCAACACGTGAGCCGGGGCCAGCTTTCCGCCAGCGGAACCGTCTATAAAAAAGAAACAAGTGCCGTCGATGCTTTGCCCTAAGGCGTCGGGCACTTGCGCCCATCCGACGTACCACAGCGGAGTAAGGGTATCCCCTAAGAGCCGCACTTGCCAGCCAGCGGGCAGGGCACAGGCATTAAAGTCCTCCGACAGGAGGAGGCTATTGGCCTGCTGCGCTTCCGCTATCGAAGCCGACAGCACTGCAACCAACAGAGCGCTCCAGAGGTACTTCTTATTGATGGGCATTTTTGTGAAAGACAATGGGCGCTCAAATATCTAGCTTTACTCTTTCTCTGCGCCTGTGAAAAATGTCTGGCGGCCGCCAGGAGAGCACATTTTTTCAAGGGCGACTGGGAGCGGAGCGAGGCTACGCTGTCCCCAAAGACGCCTGTAGGGTGGTTTCAAAGGCGGCGAGCAGATGCTGCGCAATGCGCTCGGCGGCACGCCCGTCCCACAGCGGCGGGATGGGAGGGGGAGAGGGAAACGAAACGACCCTACAGCGCCTTATCCACGCCATCACGTCTTCGGTCGACCAGGTATTTACTAAGGCGTTGGTGCCGCACTGCAGGGTGATGGGGCGTTCGGTGTTGGGGCGCAGCGTCAAACAGGGGACACCCAGCACCGTAGTCTCTTCTTGGACTCCGCCCGAGTCGGTGAGCACCAAGCGAGCGTTTTTCTGCAGACAAATCATGTCGGAATACCGCACGGGTCGGAGCAGCGCGATATGGGGAGCCGACAGCAACGGCTCCCAAAGGCCGCTCTGAAGCAGTCGGTGCTCCGTACGTGGGTGCACGGGAAAGACGGTAGGGATCTGACAGCTGATGTCGATCAAGAGGTCGACCAAGTGCTTCAAGACGAGTGGGTTGTCGACGTTTTCGGCGCGGTGTAGGGTACACAGGGCATATCCCTCTGCCCGAGCGCTCGGGTCTAACAAGGGTTGCCCTGGCCAAGCGCAGCGATGCACCACGTCTGTCCAGCACTTCTGGCTGGCGATAGGCAGCACCTGAAAGAGGGCGTCGATCAAAACGTTGCCCACCCACCGAATGCGCGCCTCTGGGATGCCCTCTCGCAAGAGATTCTCCACACCAGCCGGCTCGGTGACAAAGAGCAGCTGGGCCAAGTGGTCAACCAAGATACGGTTGCGCTCTTCGGCCATGTGCAGGTCACCGCACCGCAGGCCGGCCTCTACGTGCGCTAAAGGAATGCCCAGCTGACGCGCCGCTAAGGCACCCGCAGCGGCCGTGGTGACATCTCCGATAACCACCAGCCAGTGAGGGCGCACCGCGCGCAACTGCTCTCTTATGCCTTTGGCCAGCGCACGCAGACCTGCCGGCACCCCTTCGCGAAGAGCGCCATGGGAACAGACAAGAGGGCGAGGCAATCCCAGTTCGTCTACAAAGACCTGACTCATTTCCGGCTGCCAATGCTGGCCGGTGTGCAGCAACAATGCGCGCAATCGCGGCTGTTGTTGAAAAGCGCGCCACAGTGGTGCAGCCTTGATAAAGTTGGGGCGAGCCCCTACGAGCAAAACAACGGTCATGAAAGCACGCGCGCTGGCGTCAGACCTTCTCCAGCGTGAAGCCAAAGGTAGAGCCTTGGCCCAAATTGCTGCGCACGTGGATAGTTTGTTTGTGCGCTTCTATGATGTGCTTGACGATAGAGAGACCCAATCCCGTACCTCCCGCTTCGCGCGAGCGACTCTTGTCGACGCGGAAGAAACGGTCGAACACGTGCGGCAAATCCTTGTCGGCAATGCCAATGCCGTTGTCGCTGACCTCCAGCAAGAGGTGGGTATCCATATCGTAAAAGCCCACCTTCGTAGTGCCTCCCTCCTGACCGTATTTGATGGAGTTGTCGATCAGGTTGATAAGCACCTGTCGGATAGTCTCCTTGTCGGCGCGCACGCGAAAGTGTTGGTCGGCTCCGTCCTTGTAGCACAGCCGAATGTTGCGCTCACGCGCCTTCATCTCCATATCGGCAAACACCTCGTCTACCAAAGCGCGTATGTCAAACTCCCGCAAATCGAGGAGGATCTCACCCGACTCTAATTTGTTGATGGTGTCTAAATCTTGAACGATTGCTTCTAATCGGTCGGCATTTTTCGCCGCGCGCTCCAAGTAGCTGCGCGCTACCTTTGGATCCTCTACAGCGCCATCGAGCAGGGTATGAATGAAGCCCTGGATGTTAAAAATTGGTGTCTTCAGCTCGTGAGAAACATCGCCGATAAAGTGCCGCCGATAAGCGGCTAACTTTTCGCGTTCCTCCATCTCTCGCCCATGAATTTCTGCCCACTCGTGCACTTCCTTTTCCACATCGTCTAACAGATCTACCTGGGCGGCTCTTCGGCTGCTGGTACCGCCAGCGCCCTTATGCCGATGGATAATTTTGTAAATCAGCTTGACGCGGCGATAGATGTAGTACTTCACAAAAAAGTAATTGATCGCAAAGCTGCTTGCAAATACCACGGCGGAAACCAATAGCAGCTCCCAAAGAGGCCAGTAGACGCGAGGATTCAGGGTACCCAAGACTACCAGCAACACCGCTACGGCCATACTCACCATCGCAGCCGTTATCAATGCCAGCTGCAGTGGGCTCTGATTTTTAGACCGAAGTGTCATGAGGCGTTTGGCGTTCCATGCGCCTAAGCGGACTTGCCGAGTAAGCGCGCTAAAATTCGAATTTGTACCCAATTCCCTTCAGCGTTTTTATGTAATGTTCCCCAATACGCTCGCGCAGCTTCCGAATGTGCACATCGATGGTACGGTGCCCTACAATGACATCGCTTCCCCACACCTTGTCGAAGATTTCCTCGCGGGTAAATACGCGCCCCGGCCGAGAAGCCAGCATCCAGAGAATTTCAAACTCTTTTTTGGGCAACTCCACGGCCCGACCCGCTCGGAAGACCATCACCTTCAACCGGTCGATGACTAAATCTTTGGCCTCGATGACGTCCTGCTCTTCGTTCTGATATGAGGCGCGGCGCAACAGGGCATTGATGCGGCTGATGAGCACTCGCGGTTTGATGGGCTTGGTGATGTAGTCGTCTCCACCCACATCTAAGCCGGTGATTTGGGAAAAGTCTTCGTCTCGGGCCGTCAAAAAGGCGATGGGCGTGCGCGCAAAGGCTTTGTTTTTGCGCAACAGCCGACAAGTTTCGACGCCGTCCAGTTCGGGCATCATGATATCCAGAACGATGAGGTCGGGTTTTTCGCGCTCCGCCACCTCTAAGGCCATCTTTCCGTCGGGGGCCGTGACGACTTCATACCCTTCCTTGCGCAGATTATAGCGAACAAACTCCAGAATGTCCGGCTCGTCGTCCACCAACAGAATTTTGGCGGCGGCCCGAGTTTCCTTCGTCGTTTTCATACGGCAAAGGTAATTGTTCTCAAAATGGTCAACATTTGAAGCAGCAATTAAGTAAATGTTAAGAATAATCTCGGGCAGGGATCCTACAATAGTTAGCATTGTCGAAAACAAAGCGCCAACAAATACCTTTGCTGTGGAGCAATAACAAGGCCCTATCGCTTTCTTTGCGGGCAATTACTTCGAAAAAATGACGGGAAAACGCCTATACCGAGTACTGAGTTTAGACGGCGGCGGCATACGCGGCTTGTTGAGCGCACATATTTTGGCGGCCTTAGAGAAGAAGCTCAACGAAAAATGGGCCGCTCAGCGCGGAGGAGCTCCCGGCCGCCCATTGCGCCTGGCTCAGTTCTTCGATTTGGTAGCGGGCACCTCTACTGGAGGCATATTGGCCTGTACGCTGCTGTGTCCCGATCCGAAAGACCCTATTTCCCCGCGATACAGCGCCCAGGAGGCCGTTGCCCTGTATCGCGACCATGGGCGGGAGATCTTCTCCAAAACCCTGTCGGGGCGCACGGGCGTCACCGCTATCCGGTGGGCGCGCTACGACAGCGCCCCTATCGAACACATCCTCGCCGAAAAGTTTGGCGATGCGCGCATCAGCCAGATGCTGCGCCCTTGCCTCATCACGAGCTACGACATCGAAAAGCGCCGAGCCGTCTTTTTTACTTCGCACGACGCGAAAACCAAGGGCGAGCTGTACGACTACTTCTTACGCGATGTGGCGCGGTCGACATCGGCGGCACCTACGTACTTTCCGCCGCACTACGTCGCATCTTTGGGCGGCTTAGAGACGGCCGGCATCGACGGCGGTCTCTTTGCCAACAATCCGGCAATGTGCGCGGTGATTGAGGCCCTGAAGATTTTCGCCTCTAAAGATGAAACAGGGCGCCCGCGCCTGCTCGAGCTAGACCAGCTCTTTGTCTTATCTATCGGCACCGGTGTCGTTCAGAAGCCCTATTTCTTCCAAAAGGCGCGGCACTGGGGCTTGTTGTCTTGGGTAGCGCCCATCATCAACATCATGATGACCGGCGTAGCGGAGACCGTAGACTACCAGTTGCGCAAGCTGTTCTCGGCCATCCAGCGCCCCGAACAATACGTGCGCATCATGCCCCAGCTGGGCACGGCGAGCGACGAACTCGACGACGTGTCGCCGCGCAACTTACGCGCACTCGATCAGATGGGCATCCAAAACGCCTATGATGCCGATGGCTTGCTGGAAAAGGTGGCGGATATGCTACTTGCTGGTTTTGAGGGTTAAGCGAAAAAGACAAAGGCGGTGGTGCTGTCGCTGCATTTCTACTACATTAGCGCGGAACAACGCGCACACGCCGTATGATCAAGATGATTTGCCTCATTTTAGGAGGAGGTGCAGGGACACGACTTTACCCGCTTACCGAAAAACGCGCCAAGCCCGCCGTCCCCATCGGCGGCAAGTACCGGCTGATCGACATCCCCCTCTCCAACTGCATCAACTCGGGCGTGCGGCGCATGTTTGTGCTGACGCAGTACAACTCTGCATCGCTCAACGCCCACATCAAGAACGCCTACAACTTCGACCACTTTACCCACGGCTTTGTGGATATTTTAGCGGCCGAACAGACGCCGGGCGACTTTTCCTGGTTTCAAGGTACTGCCGATGCCGTACGCCAAAGCCGCAAACACTACGAGCGCCACGACTTCGACTATATGCTCATCCTCTCGGGCGACCAGCTTTACCAGATGAACTTTGAGGAGATGGCGCTATGGCACATCGAGAAAAAGGCCGACCTGACTATTGCCTGCTTGCCGGTCAGCGCTCGCGATGCGGTGGGGTTTGGCATCATGAAAGCCAACCAGCAGGGCTATATCTCGCGCTTTATCGAAAAACCTAAAGCCGAGCAATTGCCCGAATGGGTCAGCGACGTCACCCCCGCCTATCAGCGCCGCGGGCGCGTCTATATGGCGTCTATGGGCATTTATATCTTCAACCGGAAGGCGTTGGAGAACCTGTTCGACAACAACCCCACCGCCACCGACTTCGGAAAAGAGATCATCCCCGCCGCCATTGAAAGCGGCCTGCGCGTCGCAGCATACCCCTTTGACGGCTACTGGACCGACATCGGCACCATCCGCTCCTTCTTCGAGGCCAACTTAGAGCTAACCGACCACATTCCGGCCTTCAACCTCTTCGACCAGCGCAACCCCATATATACGCGCGGGCGCATGTTGCCTCCAGCCAAATTTTACGGAGGCACGCAGATCAACCGCAGCATTGTGGCGGAGGGCTCCATCATCCATGCGCGCCTCATCGACTTAGCCGTCATCGGCCTGCGCTCGCGTATCGGCGAAAATTCCGTCGTCAAAGAGGCCATCATCATGGGCAACGACACCTACCAAACGCTGGCCGAAATCGCTGCCCACCCTGAGGAAATCCCTATGGGTATCGGCAACAATTGCCACATCGAACGCGCCATTGTCGACAAGGATTGCTGTATTGGCGACAACGTCATCATCAAAGGCGGCAGCCACCTGCCCGACATGGAAACCGAAGCCTACTGCATCCGAGGCGGCATCGTGGTGGTAAAAAAGGGCGCAGTCATTCCGCCGGGCTCGCGCATTATGTGACGCTCCTCGCAGCAATGCCAGCGCCCTACGAGCGTCAGTGCAGATACACCGCGACGAAGCGCGCAGTGGGCGCAGCCTTGCCCTTAGCGAGGGTGAGCGTATCGTTGCAAATGGCGTAGTTGTCTACCGCATTCAGCGCGTTCAAGAAGCGATCCTCATACTCGATGCCAGGACACGCCATCAGGGGGGAAGCCACGCGGCTAAACTGAACGCGGTTGCCCTCTTGCAAGGTGTAACCGCCCGTGATGCGATTGCAGCCGCTGCTGCCGATGAGCCGGCCGTTGAACTTTAAGACGATGTGTGGTTCGCGCCGCTCAGCCCCTCCCACGACGATCGGCTTGCCGTCCAGCTCGATGAGCCTCCAGTACTTTTCTCGAATGTCGTCGTCGGCATGGTACTTGGCGATGCAGTACATGTCGGCTTGCTCGCCTTCGATGCGCTTGCCGTCCTTGTCCAGCTGCAGCAAGGCGTTTTCCACAACCTGACAGCGAACATCGCCAGAGGGGTTGCCCGCGCCCACCAAGCGAATGGTCATCCCTGCAGCATCCCACTTGAAGGCCCCTCTTTTGCGCACGACCTCCCGGCTCTTGCCCAAGTACTGGGTAGCCAGCTCGTAGGTATTGTCCGGATTGATCTTGATTTCGGTAAGTATGCCTTCGCAATCGGCACAGGGCAGCACGCCAACGTACAGCCCTGGCCAATCCAGGGCAAGGCGGCTGTTATGGCCCGTCACCAGAGGAGGGGTCTTCTTCTGGGTATTACACGAGGGCAGAAGCGCAAACGCTATTAGGGCAATGGCGCTCGCGAGGTAAAGTGAACTAAGGGTACGCACAAAAAATTGGTTTTGATGTGTGATGTGATGACGGATATAAAAATAAGGAAAGCCCCTGAAAACGCCGGCGCAAGGGTAGTGGGGGGGGGTTCGAAGGCAAGCCTCTAAAAGAGAGGCACGCGCGAAAAACAGGTGAGCGCTCAGCGCGAGGGATGAATGAGGTATTAGTTCAGGTTTATTGAGCAGACCTACTGAGAAGGGGCGTTTGCCGCCGGGCTACTGCCCACACACGCACTTTGCCTCGTGGCAAGTGTGGAGAATGCCCGCTCCATTGAGATCGCTGCCGGGCATCTCGAACCAGAAGGGATCGCGTTTGCGCGGAGTGGGCGCGAGTTCCTCGAGCGTTTCGGCGTCGTACAGGCGCCCATTGACCATAGTGTAGTGGATGTGTTCGGTGTAGCGGATGTTCTCCAGCGGGTTCTTGTCCAATACGATGAGGTCGGCGAGTTTGCCTGGCACCAAGGAGCCAAGGTCGCGCCCCATGCCCAAGTAGCGAGCGCCGTGGAGGGTGGCACAGCGCAGGGCTTCCATAGGAGTCATGCCGCCTTGGACGAACATCCACAGTTCCCAGTGTGCTCCCAAGCCTTGCAGCTGTCCATGCGAGCCGAGGTTGATGGGGATGCCGGCATCGAGCATTTTCTTGAGTTGTCGGCTGGCAAGGATGTGGCCGTTTTGGTATTCCTCCTCCGGGATCATCGTGCGATGGCGCGCGCGCTCGTACAAGATGTGGCGAGGGGTAAACCGCAGGAGGCGCTCTTTTTTCCAGATGTCCTCTTTTTGATAGAAATAGTACTCGCCGTTGACCGCGCCGTAGCAGACGATGAGAGTAGGGGTGTTGTGCGCTTGGGTGCGGCGCCACAGCTGCAACACGTCGTCGTAGATGGGCGCCACCGGCAGGTTGTGCTCTACGCCGGTGTGGCCATCGACCACTTGAGTGAGGTTGTGGAAGAAGAAGGAGCCGCCCTCGGGCACGACGAGCATGCCCAGCTCGCGCGCGGCGGCGATGACCTGCTGCCGTTGGTCGCGCCGCGGTTGGTTGTAGCTCTTCACCAAGAAAGCACCCCAGGCCTTAGTGCGGCGCAGGGCGCTGCGCGCGTCGTCTAAGCTGTTTATGGGCGCTTTAAAGTCGCCATCGGCGCCGTAGAGGATAGTGCCGGTGCTGAACAGGCGTGGCCCGACCATTCGGCCGGTGCGCAGCATTTCGGCGTTTGAAAAAGCCATCTCCGAGTTGACCGAAGGGTCGTGCATGGTGGTCACGCCGTAGGCCAAATTGGCCCAATACTCCCACTGCTTTTGCGGGTTGAGGCCGTAGCGGAAGTTGCCCGAATGGGCGTGCACATCCACAAAGCCGGGGAGGATGGTCTTGCCGCGGCAGTTGAAGCGACGCACGGCTGCCGTGCGCAGCTTCTTCTGCAGCGCGGCGTCCTTGCGCAGCGCGGCCATCGTACCCACAAAGGCAAGGCGATTGCCCTCGACCACCACGGCGCCGTTTTCGATGACCCGATCGCCCTCCATGGTGATGATGCGGGCATTTTCGAGGACGATGAAACCCTGGGGCATATCCGATTGGAGGACCAAGCCGATCTTTTGACCGTTCGCAGGCAGAGGCGGCAAGCTGTCGGGAGCGCCCGGCAGGAAGGTGAAGCGCTCCGTCAGATCGATGGTGAAGTACTCATCGCCCAAGGTGTAGTGTATCTTTTTGCTGTCGGCACTCCAGTGCAGGTGATAGCCCGCATCGGTGGCGACAAGACTTACAGGGATGGCCTTTGTCTCGGCGCTGAGGTCGATAGTCTGTCCTACCTGCGGCCAGGCGCACACGTAGGCCTTATGCAGCTCCGTAAAGGCCAGCCAGCGTCCATCGGGCGAAGGCACCCATTGGTTCACGTACTTGCTCTTGAACAACTCGCGCCGGTCTTGCCCGTTGAGGTCGAAAGAAAGCAGCTTTTTGTCTAAGGCGCCGAAGAGGTAGCCTCCTGTTTGCACGTATATGCGGGTGCCGTCGGGACTAAACCGCGGGTATTCCCCTTCGTCGGTGACAAAGTGGAGCTGCTCGGGATGGCTGAGGTCGATCCAGTAGACACCCGGCCTTTCCACTTTGGCGAGCCCTAGCTCATCGTCGCCGTTTTGGAAGCGGAACACGATGCGCTGGCCATCGGGAGAGTAGCGCGGTGTGCGGAAGATGCCGCCGCGTATGGGCACCTGCTCGAGGCGGCCGTCGGAGAGGTGCATCTGCCATAAGACGCCGCCATAGACATCATTCCAGGTGACAAAGGCGACCTTTTGGCCGTCGGGGGAAAAATCGGGTTCAAATTCGAGCATGTCGGGATTGTCGACCTCGGCATCTACAAAGAGGCAACGCCCGTAAGGATGCTGTACGAGCAGTCGGGGAGTACCCTGGGGTAGCTCTTTAGCGTACAACTTCCCAGCGGCATTGAATACCAGCAGCTTGCCGTCGGGACTGGTGACTGCCTGCCGAATGGCGCGCGCCGTAAGCTGGGGCTCGAAGGCCGGGATCTCGAAGCGCAACGTCTCAGCTACGCGCGCAGTGACCGCACAGCGGAAAGGGATCTCGCGCGCGGCAACGCGCGGCCGAGAGGCCGATAGGTCTTTCAGGTCAAAGTCGATGCGGCGGATCTTTCCTCCTGCCCAAAAGACGAGGCTTCGCGCGCTACTCCCCTCGGCTATGGGCATCCAAGCAAACCCCGGGTACACGCCAAAGATCGTCCATGCCTCTTGTTGGTCTTTGTCGAGTTGATCGTACAGCGAGTACTCCTTGCCCGTGCCGAGGTGGCGCACGAACAATACCGACCGCACGTCGACGCGGCGCACAAAGGCCAGCCATTGCCCGTCGGGGCTGATCTGAGGGCGGCAGGCACCGCCGGAGCCCCCTGTGACCGTTTCCACCTTGCCCGTCTGGCGGTCGTAGCGGCGCACGGCAAAAATTTGTTTTTGCGGGTCCTTGTTGTATTGGAAAAAGCCGCCCCCGTACATGTCCTCGCTAAAGTACACGTAGCGCCCATCTGGGCTGACGGAAGGCTCGTTGACATCTTGCTGGTCGTTCTTGCGCTTGGTCAATGGCACGCCTTCGCCTCCGGAGATGTGGTACAGCCAGATTTCGCCGGCACCCAAAGAGCGCGTGCTAGTGAAGTGCTTCCGAGCGACAAAGTACTCGCCGTCGGGCATCCAGGCTGGGTTGTTAAGCAGGCGAAATGTCTCCTTTGTCACCTGACGGGCGTCTGTGCCGTCGGCATTCATCACCCAGATATTATCGCCGCCGCCGGCATCCGACGTGAACAGGATGCGGCGACCGTCGGGCGAAAACCGCGGCTGCACCTCCCATGCCAAGCCGGAGCGCAGGCAGCGCGCCTCGCCGCCCTCTATCGGCACGGCATAGATGTCGCTCAAAAGGTCAAAGACAACCATCCTCCCGTCCGGGCTCACATCCACGTTCATCCAAGTACCCTCCGAAACGACAAAAGACACCTCCGACGTGGGTATCCCTTCGGGAGCGCTAACGTCCCAATTCTTTTTGTCGCTTTGAGCAGCCAAAGGAGCCATCCATCCGTTGCACAGCAGGAGCCAAGCAGCAATTATCTGTCGCATAGCAGGAGCGGTTATGTATTTGGTAGTAGCGGCATTCCAAACCGACGCCGCCAGCGGTTCATTCCAACGGGCCAAAGATACGAGGGTGTCGCTTTACACAGATTTATTCTCGTGTTCCCTGTGCCTTACCGCTATCTTCGCCCCTAAAAACAGCAGCAGTGCTGCGCCATAGTGCCATGCCAACGATCCTTCGCTCTTGCCTTTTTGCCCTCGTCGTAGCTGAGGGCACTCCTTTTATCGCCAACCCTCTATTTGCCCAACATCCGCTCCTGCAATCCGGCCCCATGTTAGGTTATGTGGAAATGAAGGAAGTCCTGTTGTGGGTACAGACGAAACAGGCAGCCGAGGTGTATTTTGCCTATTGGGACAAGGACGCTCCTCAGGATACTTTTCGCACCGACCCGGTGGTCACTCAAAAGCAGACGGCATACACAGCTAAATGTATTGCCGACCGCGTCGAACCGGGTAGAAGTTACGCCTATCAGCTGTACATCAACGGCGACCCCGTCGCCCTGCCCTACCCTACGGAGTTTACTACCCAGCCCTTGTGGCGCTGGCGCACCGACCCGCCCGAATTCACCGTAGCTGCCGGCAGCTGCTCGTATATCAACGAGCCGCGCTACGACCGCCCTGGGCGCCCATATGGCAGCAACTATCAGATCTTCACCAGCATCGCGCAAAAGAAGCCGACCCTCATGCTCTGGTTGGGCGACAACTTCTACTTGCGCGAAGCCGACTGGTATACGCGCACCGGCATCCTCCACCGCTATACGCACGACCGCTCGCTGCCCGAACTCCAACCGCTGCTGGCCGCTACCCACCACTACGCCATCTGGGACGACCACGACTTCGGCCCCAACGACAGCGACGGCTCTTGGATACACAAAGACATTACCTGGGAAGCCTTTCAAGCATTTTGGGGAAACCCCACCTTCGGCATTCCCGGTCAGAAGGGCTGCACCACCCATTTCCAATACGCCGACATCGACTTCTTCCTGTTGGACAATCGCTACTTTCGCACGGCGAACGACTGCAAGACGTGTCCCTGCACGGTGCTGGGCAAGGAGCAGCGCGAATGGCTGTACAACGCCTTGAGCGCCAGCCTTGCTCCTTACAAAGTCATAGCGATGGGCGGACAATTTTTGAACACCTACGCCGGGTACGAGACGTACATCAACCTATGCGCTTCGGAACGCGATAGCCTGTTGGCGTTTATCGAGCGCGAAAACCTTCGAGGCATCCTCTTCCTCACGGGCGATCGGCATCACGGCGAGCTGAGCGCCTACCAAAACGCCCGCGGCAACTGGATATACGAGCTCACCACTTCGCCGCTCACCTCGGGCGTGAATACGGGTGCGGCGCGCGAAGACAACAAGAACCGCGTCGACGGCACGCTGGTCACCCAACACAACTTTGCCCTATTGCGTTTTAGCGGCCCGCGCTCGCAGCGCCAAGTGGAGATGCAGCTGTTGGACAGCGACGGCAACGTCCTTTGGAAAAGAACGATACTGCCCAACGGGGCTCTTGCACAAGATTAGACCCGACAACTGCTGAATTCATGGAAAGCGATACCCAACCCGTCGGCGTCATCGGGGCGGGCTCTTTTGGCACCGCCATAGCCAATCTGCTGGCCAACAACCGCGAGGTGCTGTTGTACAGCCGCAGCGCGGACAAGGTTAACCATATTAATCGATGGCACGAGAACGCCGGCGTAGCATTGGCCGAGCGCGTACACGCCACCGACGACGCGGAGGAGCTGGCCGCGCGCTGTACGATTGTGTTCCCAGTGGTGCCCTCGGCCGGCTTTCGAGAAATGATGCGCACCTTTGGCCCCTTCCTTAAGCCCCACCATATCGTCATCCACGGCACGAAGGGCTTCGACCTGTTGGATCCTTTTCGGGAGGAAGAGCTCGACCAACCCGGCGTATCGCTCTCGCGCACCCATGTGCGCACGATGAGCGAGGTCATCTTAGAGGAAAGCAGCGCCGTACGGGTAGGCTGTATTGCTGGGCCCAACTTGGCGCGCGAGATCTTGGACGGCAAGCCCTCCGCCGCCGTCATCGCCAGCCGCTTCCGCGAGGTCATCCAAGCCGGGCAGGCGGTCTTGAGCTGCCATCAATTTCGCGTCTTCGGCACCTACGACCTGCTCGGCGCCGAGTTGGCCGGTGCCTTCAAAAACATCATCGCCTTAGGCTCCGGCATCTTAGATGGCTACGGGTTGGGGCGAAATATACAGGGGTTGCTCATCGCTCGAGGGTTAGCCGAAATGGTTAACCTCGGCAAAGCTCTGGGAACCTCTAGCCAAGCATTTGTAGGAGTGGCGGGTATTGGCGACTTAGTGACCACCGCGACCAGCCCCGACAGCCGAAACTACCAGTTTGGCCTCCGACTGGCGCGCGGAGAGGATGTGGAGCACATCCGAAGCACTTTAGCCGAACCTGCAGAGGGCGTGCGCACTTTGCGGGTCGCGCGTCAGCTGGTGCGCCAATATCGCCTCCATTCGCCCATCATCGAAACGCTGCACTCAGTGGTCTTCGAGCGCTATCCCATCCCTCGGGCCATCGAGTACCTCATGTCTTACCCGTACTCGGTGGATGTAGACTTCCTGTGAGCGACAGCCCGACGTCACATGAGTTGAAATTCCGGCTGGCGAGCCAAATAGCGCAGGAGCTGGAGGACTTGATAGGGCGCTTCATCCCAGTCGAGGTTCCAAGAGCCGTCGAGGTAGTATCCTTCAGGGATGCCGCTTTTGAAGGCATCGACGGCGGCATTGAAGTGGATGGGGTCGAGCGGGATGCCGCAAAAGAAGGCAATAAGGGCCTCTGTAATCGCTTGAGGATCGCTGCTGTTGTTGGTCAAGCCCTTAGCCAACGCCCGCAGCTGCTGGCGCACGTGCTCGTTTTTGCCGATAAGTACCGTGAGCAGTTCGGTAAACTTCCAACGGTTAGCCAGCGTGCTCTCATTGAGCCAAGCGCGGTGTCCGGGCCAGCCCGCCACATTGGGCGGATCGAACAGGGTTTGCCCCAGTTTGTCTAACCAAAAAGCGACGTCGTCCCACCATGCCGGCTCTACATGTTCGGCAGCGCGCACGCCGCACATTTTCAACATTCCTATCAGCAGGTCTAAGGGGCTTTTGATCTGCACGTGAAAGAAGCGCTCCTCAAAGAAGTGTTCGCTCTTGAGCAGTTGCCTCAGCACAGGCAGCAGCTCCCAGTCGCTGTACTGAAACGTCTCGGCCAGCCCAGCCACCACCGCGGGATCGGGATCGCGCGCCACCAAATGTCGGTACAGCTTGGTCGAGATGAATTCAGCTACCTGTTTGGGGCGCTGCTGAAAGATGAGCAGGTGGGCTTGGTCGAAGTCGAAGTTGCCGGTAGCGCCCAAGATGGTTTTCACGCCCCAGTCGTGCTTGGTGGGGTCAAAATAGTGCGGCGTGCAGTCGTTGAAGGAGGCGCGCCAACCCGTCAGCGCGCGAGACATCTCCACCACATCCATCTGGGTGTAACCGTTACCCTCGCCTAGCGTGAACAGCTCCATCAGCTCGCGGGCGTAGTTTTCGTTGGGGTTGCCCGTTTCGTTGACGTTGCCGTTAAGAAACACCAACATGGCGGGGTTTTTGCCCATCTCGAGCACAAACTCCTTGAAGTTGCCCAGCGCTAATCGGTGGAGCAACTCGTAGTATTTCCACGTGTAGGCGTTACAGCCGACGATGTAGATCTTCGTGACGAAGTGGTTGAGCCAAAAATGGGCCATCTTAGCCCGCACGCCCTCGTCGAGCATTTCCGACAGCCAGCGGTGCCGCAGATAGCGGCGGTGCTCTTCGACTTTGGCAAAGCTCCCCGCATAGTCCGCCGTAGTCCAGTTGCTCCAGTCCTCCGGTTGTGGTGGGTGAGGCGGAGGCAGTGCTGCGGCCGCATCGAGGAGCTGATCGACCAGGTCTGAGGGCGCCATGCTGAGCGCTTGCTGCAGTTCGGCATACGAGGGGCCGAAGCCTAAGCGCCGATACAAGTGCGCTACACGCTGGAGGTTCCAGGGCTTATCTGCAGAGGGCTCGTAGGGCTGTAGGGGCGCCACTGCAGTAGGAGCTGCTGCGCGTTTAGGAGAGGGCTCTAGTGCGTTTGGCATGGCGTCAAAGTTGCGGTTTAGAGGATGTTGGAAACAAAGATAGCGCCTTTGGAGCGCGCGAGGTTGTGCAATAACGGTTAATGTCCGCTCCCATACGCATTTGGCGCCACGCGCTTTGTGGCTCGAGGTGCCGAAGCACTCTTCGCAAACAGGGGCGATAATCTATCCAAGATGGCAGCGCGCAGTTGCACTAGATGAGCCCATTGGTCGGCGTGCCGGCGCCGCCACCGCCGAGCGCGCTCTGCTCCCCACTCCTCCTGGAGCAAGTCGCTGTAGCGCTCGACGAAAATGCCCGACGCTACCCAAAGGGCGGGCAAGGACAACGCTGCCCCAACAGGAAGGCCGCCCCACCGAGCCAGCTGAAAAAGGGCCCAACCGTATAGGGGGAACACGAAGAACCCAGCTACCAGCATCACCGTAGTATTATAGCCTACGTACAGGCGAAGCCGACGCCGCAGCCAATAGGGAATGAAGCAAGGCAGGAACCAGAGGGCGCAACCTAAGGCAAAGAGCGGGCCTCCCAAAAGCAGGCCAGTACGCCGCCACAGCTGCTCTGAGTGCCGGCGCGAGCGGAGCGCACGGTCGGATAAGGCGGCCCGCTGCAACAGCTGGCGGTAGCGGAGCGTCTGATGTACCAGTTCGGCATCGCCCAAACACGCGCGTGCCAATTGGCGCGAGCGCTCGAAAGCTGCCGCTTGGGGTAAGGGGTGTTCGTTCTGCGACATCTCCTCCCACATCCCCAACGCTTGCTCGCCGGTCTCGTCCACGGCGTGGATGGTTAGGCGTCTCACCTGTTCCTCCAAGTGTTGCGTGAGTGCCTCAATAGCCGCAGCGGGCGCCTCCTCCCACGCCTTTCGCCAGTCGGCAACGCGCACAGCGGGGCCCGCGCAAATCACGACATCGCCTCGAAAGCGCTCCGGCATCGAATACGATAGGCCAATGGGTATGATTTTGACGTCCAGCTGCCAGCGGTTTCGCGCTTCGGCTCCCAAAGCAATGCGCGCCGTACCAGTTTTAAACGGACGCACGAAGCGGTTCATCCAGCTGACGCCTTCTGGCGCGATGAAAAGCACGCCGCCGCGCTCCAAGTGCCGAAAGCAAGCTTCAAAAGCATCGGTGTTGTCGCGCACTTCGCCCGGCAACAGGTCTTCCGCCCGCATCACCGGTATGCAGAAGAAGCGCGTCAAGAGCCAGCGGCTTATCGGGTGGCGAAACAGGCCGTAGTTGGCCAAGAAAAACATCTCTTGACAGATCTCTGCCGCCGGGTTAAGCACATCCATAAGCGTGCTGGGATGATTAACCACCACAATGGCGGGTCCATCAAAACGCAGGTGCTCTCGCCCCAACACCAGGCGGCGGCGGTAGATCACCTGCAGGCCGAGCCGCACCACCCAGCGCAGCGCGTTGTAGATGAGGCGCGGGAAGAAAGGAACCGGAGCGTTTCGGCAAGCCATAGTTGCAAAGATCGGGCAAAGGAAGGGAGAAATCGCCAGCTCAAAGAGCCAGCTCCACTTCGTCGGTGGCGGCGTAGCCGATACAGGTGTTGATCCACGCGCCCGGCCCTTCGCGCCGCGTTTGCTCCACAAATTGGACGTCGACCGCTCCGCGCACGCACCGAGCCAAACACGACAGGCAGACGCCGCTCTTACAGGTGTAGGGCAAAGCGACGCCCTGGCGCAGCGCCGCGTCCAGGATGGTCTCGCCCTCGAAGGCCTCGAATACGGCGCGCCCACCCTCGCGAAAGGTGACAGCGATGCGATGGCGGCGCGCGGGGTTGGGCTGGCGCCGGCGTAGGCGCGGGTCGGGCGTAAATTGCTCTTGGTAGATGTGCCGGTCTGGGAAGCCGAGCGTGCGCAGGGTCATGCGCGCCATCCGCATCAGCGGAACAGGAGCGCACAAAAAGGTATGCAGCCCGCGGCGAGCAGCAGCGCCCGCCTTTCCGCCCAAGAAGTCCATTACATATTGCTCCAAGAGGCCGCCGTGCAGGTGGGCGTGCTCGGCATTGTTGCCGCCGCGCTCTCGGCTGAAAAAATACGTCACCCGAAAGCGCGCGGGCCATCGGAGCGCCCACGCGTCCAACTGTGCCTTAAACAGGGTGTGGGCGCTATCGCGGTTGGCATACAACAGTCGTATCGGCACATCGCTCCACTCTTCTTTTTGAAAGAGGAGTGCCTTGAGGTGGCTTAGTACTGGAGCAATGCCGCTGCCAGCCGCCACGTAGAGCAGGCGCTCCGGCTTTGTGCGCGGCAGCAAGAAGCGGCCTGCCGGCTCAGCCGAGACCAACGTATCGCCTTCGCGTACCTGCTGAACGATCCAGCTGGAAAA
Source organism: Lewinellaceae bacterium (assembly GCA_037445225.1). GTDB lineage: Bacteria > Bacteroidota > Bacteroidia > Chitinophagales > Saprospiraceae > M3007. The sequence continues at coordinate 46,126 of JBBIKW010000007.1, forward strand.
CACCCCGTTGGGAATGCGCCTAACCGCCAACAGAGAGTAAGAGTCTACCCCCGGGCAGCTGGCCAAGGAATAAGCGCGGCGCTCCTCGCCCAAGGGAAATGCGCGGATGATCGGCAGATACTGCCCCGGCAGATAGGTCGGCGCAGCGCCTTCTACCGCTTCCAACCGCAGCAACACGGCATCGGGCGTTTCCAGCCGCTTTTCGACGATGCGCCAAAGAATTCTGCTTTCCATAAAGCGTCAAAAACGGCCTTCTACTGCCCGCTGTAGGGTTTTTAAATACGGCAAAAAGTGCACTTCTAAAGCGTGGCGCGGGCGCCGAAGGAAGGACTTTTCGATGCGCTGCGCCTCGACATAGGCCTGCTGGCGCCAGTTGTCGGGCAGGTGCACGCGCCCCATCAGGATGCGAGCTACCAAGCACGCCTGCACCTCCGACAGCGGCCAAATACACCCCTGCGGTTGTACCAATCCGATGAAGAAAAGATTAGGATATTCTGGGTAGAACACCCTCAAATACAGCGGTATGGAGGTGGCGTCTTCCCAGCAGATCAATTCGCGCGAGAAAAAGGGAAAGTGGACGCGATAGCCCGTGGCAGCCACAACAGTGTCGTACTCCTCCGACGTGCCGTCAGCGAAGCCGATCCTGCGCCCAGCGACGCGCTCGATCGCCGGACGCGGATGCACCTTGCCGTGGCGGATCCTGTCCAACAGCTCGGAGTTGAGGGTTGGATGGGCCCGCGTAGGCGGAAAGTCGGGCTCCGGCAGGCCGTAGTCGCGGTATCGGCCGATTTGGATGCGCAGGCTTAGCCGCTGGAGGACATCTTGTAGCGGCCGCGGCAGTCGGTACATGGCAGCGGCAAAGGTGTCGGTGGGGCGCCCCATGAAAAACTTGGGAATGATGTACTGCGGAGTGCGCAGGCTCAGGTCTACCCGCTGGGCCACTCGACTGGCCTCTACAGCGCAATCGCAGCCCGAGTTGCCCGCGCCCACTACCAACACGCGCTGTCCCTCCACGGCGCGCACGTCTTTGAAGTCGTGAGCGTGGTAGTAACGCCCTTCAAAGGTATCGCGCCACTCTGGATGCCGCGGCATCGAGTGGTGCCCGTTGGCTACCAGCAGAGCGTCGAACGTTGCCGCGCTGCCGTCCGACAGGCGCAAGTGCCACCGATGGCCCTCTGCCGGCACCGCCTGCACCACCTCGGTGCTGTAGCGTATGTACTTTTCCAAACCAAAATGGCGGGCATACGCCTCGAAATACGCCAACACTTGTCGGTGACTAGGATAGTCCGGATAGTCTTCCGGCATCGGAAAGTCGCTGAACTGCGACATCTTTTTGCTGGAGATGAGGTGCGTAGTGGCCATCACGCTGCTGTGCCCTTCGCCCGCCGTAAACACCCAATTGCCGCCCAAGCGGTTGTTCTTTTCGAAACAAACCACGTCGGTCAAACCGGCTTCTACCAGCGCCTTAATAGCCGTAAGGCCAGAGCACCCCGCGCCGATGATTGCAATGCGCATCGTCTAAATCGATATGTTGCATGTTTGTATGAGCAAATAAAGAGACAATGCGGCTAAAAAGTTGCATTGCTCTCGGGAAGAGCGCTAAGGCAGGCGCCTACCTGCCGAAAAAAGCGAGCCGATGGCGGTTGCCCTTGTTCAGAAGATGCATTTTTGCAGTATGGCATACTTTCCGCTGTTTCGAAGCGCCGTTGGCGCCTTTTTAACCTTGTGCGTCTTCGGCCCTGCGGTGCTGCTCGCTCAGCGCGCAGCCGATTGTGTGCCGTCACATCGCCCTGTCGTCATGATTCACGGCTTTTTGGCGTCTGGCGACACATGGTCGCGGTTTTGTCGAGCGTTTGCGCGCGCTGGCTACTGTCCAGAGCACCTTTATGCCTTCGATTGGAATACCCTGCAGCCTCAAGCCAACCACACCAGCGCTCTCGATGCCGCCATCGATACCTTGTTGGCCCGCACCGGCGCTCGGCAGGTAGACCTCATCGCCCATTCGGCGGGTGGTGGGCTGGCCTATCGCTACTTGAGCGACTCGCTGCGCGCGACCAAGGTAGCCCGCTACGTGCATATCGGCAGTGGGCGCCAAGCACAGCCCGCCGGCCCTCCCGACCAAATTCCCATGCTAAACCTGTGGTCGGACGACGACATCATCGCCCGAGGCGGCGAAATCGCCGGTGCCGTCAACCGCATGTTGCCCGGCCTGGACCACTACCAAGTGGCGACCCACCCCGACGTCTTTCGAGAGGTCTTCCGGTTTTTGAACGACTCCATACCCGTCTCGAAGGCCAAAGCCCGCCGCTCTTTCGTCTCCCTCAGCGGTAGGGCGGTCTTTTTTGGCGACAACCAACCGGCTGCCCACGCCACCATCGAACTATATGCCTTGGACTCCCTCAGCGGAGAGCGGCTGTCGGCACTTCCAGCAGCTCAGACCCAAGCCGACGCGCGCGGATATTGGCACATCGATGGCATACCGGTCGACCAGCCCACCGAGATAGTAGTACAGCCTTCGAAAGGCGGTCGACCAGTGCACTACTTCTTTTCCGGCTTTGACGAAGACCATCCGCTCCTGTACCTGCGCGTGCTGCCGCGCGGCATGAGCATGGTCAGCCAACTGCTGGCCAGTCTGCCGGACACCTCTGCGCAAACGGTGTGGAACATCTACCTCTCTGACCAAGCCGTCTTGGCCGGGCGCGACAGCCTCACCGTCAACGGGGTGGTGCTGTCTTCTCCGCTCCTCGCCCCGCCCGAAAAGACCGCCATCTCCTTCTTTCTTTTCGACGAAAATGGCAACGGCCAAACCGACGGCACAGCGTTGAAGCGCTTTGCGCGCTTCCCCTTTCTCAGCGGGGCCGACGTGTTTCTATCACCCCACGAACGCTCGGCTGTGGCAGTCTACTTCAATGGCCGGCGCCAACACGTGCGCCGAATACCGGCAGACCAGGGCGTACAAGTGGTTGTTTTTTGATTTTTCCCAAATACCACGGAAGTGCTCTGCGGCGTTTTGGGACAAATTTTCCCATAAGCGCATGCGGTCGCAGAAGGCGGTCTATTTTTGCGCGCAGCTGAAACACTACCCAAACAGATTACCTCCGGGATAAAAAAGCGACGTTGCCCGGCTGACCTGTTGACATCATGAGATTACGCTTGCTTTTTGTGCTCACCTGTAGCGCTCTATTCGTTGCCGCTCCTTCCTCGTTTTCCCAAATGAAGGGCTGGGAGCTGGGCGGTTGGATAGGCGCCTCCAACTATTTCGGCGACCTCAACACGAACTACCGGCTCAATCGCATCCATCCGGCGGCAGGGCTGCTGACGCGCTACAACTTCAACGAGCGCTTAGCACTGCGCTTGGGCGCCAGCTATGGGCGCATCAGCGCTACCGACGCCGACTCCAAAAACATCTTTGAGCGCACGCGCAACCTGTCGTTCCGCAGCGACATCGTGGACGGCGCCATGCTGTTGGAGTTCAACTTCATGCCCTACATGCACGGGCACCGAGAGTATTACTTTACGCCTTACCTCTTTGCCGGCCCAGCCCTCTTCTACTTCAAGCCGCGCACCGAGTACGAGGGCCGATGGTACGATTTGCCTGAGCTGGGCACAGAGGGACAGTTCCGCGGCGAAGAATACAGCACGGTACAGGCAGCCTTAGCTTACGGCCTCGGCATGAAGGTCGACTTTTCCTACCGCTGGAGCATGAGCATCGAGCTGAGCGGCCGCAAACCCTTCACCGACTACTTGGACGACGTCAGCGGGGTGTACGCCGACATTCGCGACATTCGGTCGCTGCGCGGCGACATCGCGGCAGCCCTCGCCGACCGCTCCGGCGAGGCGCGCATCGGCGAACCCGGACGCCAACGCGGTAACGGCAAAAACGACGACACCTACCTCTTCCTCGGCGTCGGCCTCCAGTACTATTTCGGCCAAATCCGATGCCCCAATTACCGATGACATGTGAAAAAATTTCTGGAGGCACACATTTGCAAAAATGTTTCTACTTTCGCCTCAGCGATTGAGTTTCTAAACGGAATAGCGACATATCGCTTATAAGCCTCTCCTTTCAATCCTTCCCTGTTTTTTCTCCCGTTTGCTTCTTGAAAGGTTTATCTTGGATAATCCTTTTCCCGTCCCCGCGCCTGGTTTTGCAGCAGCAAATCCATAGACACTTTTTTTAAATCGCGCATTGCTATGCTACAACGGGAAACACTTTTGGGAGTGCTGTGCACTCTTCTTTTCGCAACCGCCTCGATAGGTCAAAACCCAAAGCACATCGAGCTGTCTTCCAACCTGGCGCAACGGGAGCCGCTAAATGTCTTTCCCGGAAAAAATGTCCTTTCCGTATGCGGTTTTGAGCCGGGCCGCACCTACCAAGTCATCGTCAACGGCGCCTTTTACGGCCAAGAAGCGACCTTTGCCCTGCGCAGCACTACACCGGGCCTCGCGGCGCAACCGCTGATAGGGCGCCCAGAGGCCCTGCGCCTGCGTGCCTCCCAGCCGTGCCTAATTTTCGAAGTGGAGGCCAACGCCGCTGCCTATGGGACGCATCAAGAGGTGCCCATCTACCTGTCGGTGGGCTGCTTAGACTGCCCCGAAAGAGCGGAGGGACGCGAGCAGCTGCTGGAGCACATCGCTGAAACGGCGGCGGCCAACTTAGCGACTACGCAGGGCAACAGCGCGTCGCAGCTGGTCAAGGACATACTCATCGGGGGCGACTGCTTCGACGTACGCAACATCAAGAGCTCGGGCGATAGCCGCTCGCGCGGAACCTTCTCGCAAGGGACGAGCTCCATCAACCTCAACACCGGCGTGGTGCTGTGCACCGGCCCCACTAGCATCCTGCCTGGCCCCAACAACCTGCCCAATGCCAACAGCGGATTTGGGAACGACTCGCCCAACGACCCCGACCTGGCCACCCTGACTTCAGGCAACCAATACGACGTGAGCATCATCGAGTTCGACTTCAAGCCCACCACCGACATGGTGCAGTTCGACTTCGTGTTCGGCTCCGAGGAGTACTGCGAATACGTCAACAGCCAATACAACGACGCCTTCGGCTTCTTCATCAACGGGCCGGGCATCAACGGCGTGCTCAACTTGGCCGTGGTGCCCGGCACCAACACGCCCATCACCGTCAACAACATCAATCACTTAAAAAATCAGGTCTACTATCGGAACAACAACAACGCAGGCACCTGCAGCGGTCAGCCAACCGTCAGCCTACAGGATATCCAGTTAGACGGCTTTACTACGGTGCTAAAGGCGACAGCCAACCTGATCCCGTGCTCGACCTACCACATTAAGCTGGCCATTGCCGATATTCAGGACGCCAACTTTGCCTCGGCAGTCTTCCTGCGGGCCAACTCGTTCAATGCCGGCGGCCGGGTGTTGGCTGAGGCTGTGTATCCCTCACCGCTGGTGTCTGCGGCCCGAGAAGGGTGCAGCCAGGGTAGTTTCATCCGCTTCTCTCGAGGTACCGGTGACCTCAACCAGCCACTGACGGTCAGCTACACCATCGACCCCAACAGCACGGCGCAGATAGGGGTCGACTTTCAAGCGCTGCCCACCTCAGTGATCATTCCCGCCGGACAAAAGGAGGTGCTTATCCCTGTGAACATCATCGCCGACGGGCTCAACGAAGGCGCTGAGTGGTTCAAGCTGCGCATCGACAACTCGTGTAGCTGCGAGCTGCAGGAGCTCACCTTCGTCATCGAAGACAACGCGCCCATCGCCGCCATCATGAGCGACGTCTTGGGCTGCAGCGGCAGTGCCGTGCTCAAGCCGACAGTGGCGGGGGGCTTGCCCCCTTACTCCTATGCGTGGAGCAGCGGCGCTTCCGACACAGCGGTCGTCCACACCTTCAGCGGCAGCAGCGTCTATACGGTGACGGTTTCCGACGTGTGTGGGCAGACGGCCGTAGCTGCGGCCATCGCCACCGTAGACGTGCGGCCTACGGCCCAAATCAGCGGCAACGCGGAGTTCTGCACCGGTGGCCAAGGGACACTGACCCTCACCTTTACGGGCAACGGCCCGTGGCTGGTCGGCATCAACGCCGCCGGCACCGCCGTAAACCAACAGTTCGCATCGTCGCCGGCGCTGTTCTCTGTGTCGCAAAGCGGCACCTACACCCTCACCTCGGTCGTGTCGCAGGCCGGCTGCACGGGCACCGTGAGCGGCAGTGCTACCGCACAGGCCATATCGCTATCCGTCAGCCTCACCCCTACCCACCCGCTGTGTTTTGGCGGCAGGGGCACCCTGAAGCCCGAGGTGACGACCAACGCCAGCAGCGTCACCTACCAATGGAGCACCAACAGCACGCTACCGGTGCTGGCTAACCAACCGGCCGGCACCTATGCGGTGACGGTGAGTACGCCGCAGGGCTGCACGGCCTCGGCCGTCGCCGCGCTGACCCAACCGCCCGAGCTGATTGCCGCCATCTCAGACGTCGTCAACATCAACTGCTACACCCCTACTGGCCGCGCGCGCGCCACTGCCCAAGGCGGGGCGGGGCCGTACCAATACAGCTGGAACAACGGTAACAACGCCGCGGTAAACACCTTTTCCGAAGGCGGCACCTACACGGTCGTCGCTACCGACGCCAACGGCTGCACGGCCGTAGCCAGCGTCGCCATCTCGAAGGACGTCACCCCGCCTAACGCCGCTGCACAGGCAACGGGTGAGCTGACCTGCACCATCCGAGAGGTTACCGTCAACAGCCAGGGCTCGTCCCAAGGAGCGAACATCACTTACGCGTGGAGTACGTCCGATGGCCGCATCACAGGCGCCGCCGATGGGCCCTCCATCACTGCAAGCGCGCCGGGTACGTATACGCTGTTGGTCACCAACACTCAAAACGGCTGCACGGCCACCGTTCAGGCGCAGGTGGCGGAAAATACGAATTACCCCACAGGGGTCGACCTCGCTATCCAGCAGCCGCTCTGCGGCAACCGGCCCGGTGCCGTCCAGGTGATGGGCGTGACGGGCGGCACCGCCCCCTTCGTCTTCTCGGTCAATGAGGGGCGTGACTTCTTCGCCCAAGAGGTCTTCACGGGTCTGCAGCCCGGTATCTACAACCTGGTGGTACAAGACGCCAACGGCTGCGAATACGAAACGGCGTTTGTCCTCCACCCGCCGATCGAGCCCGAAATTAAGGTAATCCCGGAGCTCTCGCTGGCCTATGGCGACAGCCAACAGATCTTCTTGGAGATAAACATACCGCCCGACCAAATCCAAAGCATCACCTGGAGCCCCGCTGCGGGCATCTCGCCGACCGACCGCCCCGACGTCTTCACGGCGCGCCCCTTCCGATCGACGCGCTACAAGGTCACCCTGACCAACACCGACGGCTGTACGGCGCATGCCGCCTTGTTTATCCGCGTGGGCGCCCCGGACATCTACGCGCCCAACGCCATCAAGCCCGGCGCGGCCGACGGCTTGAACAGCACCTTCGTCCTCTTTGCGCGCGACGGCGCGGTCAACGCCATCCGCAGCCTCCAGGTGTTCGACCGCTGGGGGAACCTCATCTTTGCCGGTCAAGACATGCTGCCCAACGACCTCCGCAGCGGATGGAACGGCACCGTCAACGGCCGACGCCTCAACCCCGGCGTGTTCAGCTGGTGGGCCGAGGTCGAGCTGGCCAGCGGTGAACTCATCCGCCTGCAAGGCGATGTGAGCTTGGTGGACTAAAACGCGCGCGGGCATGTCCGAAAAAGAGAACACCTCGCCGGCCGACTGCGCCGCGTGAGGTGTTCTCTCAACCGCCAAAGGAACCGCGCCTTACGGCTTCAGTGCCTCGAGCAGCTGTCGAGCCTGCCCATAGCGCACGCTCTCCGGAGGCAGCTGCTCCAACAGGCGGCGGCATTCGGAAAAGTTTCCTTCGCGCAAATACGACAGTGCTGTATACCAGCGCGCCTCATCTGTCCAAGCCGGGACGCGCGCTATCTGTTCAAACGCCGCGCGCGCCTCCGAGAAGCGCCGCAGCTCCAACAGGCACAGGCCGGCAAAATAGCGCGCCTCCGCATCTTCCGGATCCCGACGGAGATGCTCCTCTAACGCAGCGAGCGCCTCTTTGTATCGGCGGCGGTTGAAGGCTTGCGCTGCCTCGTCGGACAGCCCAGCGCCCTCTGCGCTGCGGACGGCGAAAGAGGCCTCCGGCAGCGCCTTATAGCGCGCGTACAGGCGTTCGTGCTGAGGCGGCCGCAGGAAAAACAGCCATGCCGCCACCAATAGCGCCAATACAGCAGCAGCTGCCAAGGCGAGGCGCTGAAAAAATACTGCGCGCACCTTCGCGGCCGGCACCGCCGCCGCTCCCTGAAAATAGTCTTTGCCGATGTGGCGAAGCGTATCGACCAAGGCCGCCTCGGTCGGCTCGCCGGCCCACTGGCGGACGAGGTGCTTGCGTGCTTGGCGCACCAAGGCCACCATCTGCGCCAACTCGGGATCGCGCCGCAGCTCCTCCTCAAAAGCGGCGCGCTCGGCGGGGGGTAAAGCGTCGTCGAGGTAATCCTCGATGTGGATGAACATGTCTGGAGCCATAATTATTCCTGCTTCAGCACTTTGAATAGGGGCGAAGCCTGTATCCACTGCGTTAGCTGCGCGATACACTCCGACTTGCGCTTTCGCGCGTAAGCATACGTGTAGCCCAGCTGCTCGGCCACCTCCTGCATGGAGATGCCGCTCCACGAAAGCTGGATCAGTGTTCGACAGGATTTCGATAATTTATTGAAATAGTGTTGAAATAATTGTCTGCGAGCGTCTTCCTCTAACGCGGCATCAGCCAGCGCTTCGGCGTCGCTATTGCCCTTATATGGCTCCGCCTCCCGAATTGTTACCTCCGAGCGCTGCCGCCGCTTGAGCTCGTTGAGCCATTTGCGGCGGCAAAGCACATACAAGTAGGCTCCAAAGGGACAAGAAAGCACCAACCCTTTGTCGCGCGCCTGCCGCGCGATGAGCAGGAGCGCCTCCTGAAACAGGTCGCGCGCGTCGTCCGGCGTCCCGCTGTTGGCACAGACCAACTGCTTCACCTGAGCGGCGTAGCGTTGGTAGATCTCCCGGATAGTGCGGTGGTCGTTTTCCAACAGCGCCACCACGTACCGATGTTCCGGATGCGGCTTGGGATCCATGGCTATTACGCTTTAACCAAAGAGCGGAAACGCTCGGCTACCACCAGCTCCTTGCTCCCGGGGGTATAGATGTAGAAACCCTCTCCGCTCTTCACGCCGAGCTTGCCGGCCGTGACCATGTTGACCAAAAGGGGGCAGGGCGCGTACTTGGGCTGCCCCAACCCTTCGTGCAAGACGCGCAGGATGGCCAAACAGACGTCCAGCCCGATAAAATCGGCCAATTGCAGCGGCCCCATCGGATGGGCCATGCCCAACTTCATGACGGTGTCGATCTCCTGCACCCCGCTGACGCCCTCGTACAGGGCGTAGATCGCCTCATTGATCATCGGCATCAGGATGCGGTTGGCCACAAAGCCCGGATAGTCGTTCACCTCCACCGGCACCTTGTCCAAGCGGCGAGCTACCTCCATGACCGCTTGGCAGACGGCGTCGGCAGTCGCGTAGCCGCGGATGACCTCGACCAGCTTCATGACCGGCACCGGGTTCATGAAGTGCATGCCGATGACCTGTTGCGGGCGCCGCGTGGCCGAGGCGATCTTCGTGATGCTGATGCTGCTGGTGTTGGTGGTCAAAATAGCGCCCTCCGGCGCGTAGCGGTCGACGTCGGCAAAGAGCTTCCACTTGACTTCCAGCTGCTCTGTAGCCGCCTCCACCACCAAGTCGGCCCCGCCCACGCCCTCGCGCAGGTCGGTCATGGGGTGAATCCGCTGCAGGATGGCCGGCTTGTCGCCCTCGGAAAGGACCCCCTTGGCAATTTGCCGATCCAAATTCTTGCCAATAGTGCTCAGCGCTTTGTCGAGCAATTCAGAGGAAAGGTCTACCAAGCACACTTCGTAGCCGTACTGGGCAAACACGTGCGCAATGCCGTTGCCCATGGTGCCGCCGCCAATGACTGTAACGTTTCTCATCGCAAGCAAAACGAGATGGTGATGTCGTCGGGCAAAGTTCTCACTTTTGGCAATACGGAGGGCATCTCCGCACAAATACTCCATATAGCCCGCTCCAGCGCCTCTGAGGATGTCGCCGCTCGAGCACATACTCCCGGCGGAAAGACCGCCACCCAGCCCCCTAGGCAACGGCTGCCGGCAGACCCAAGCGAGCGAACGCCCAAAAAGGCATCGCGTTGACACCCGATACTTTTCCCAAAAAATTTTTTGGGGCTGCGCCACAACCCCCCTCTGTCTCGTTTCCCTCTCGCCGCATGCCCTTTTGCGGACGGGTCGGTCGTCCCTCCCTCCCTCGCTCCGCAAAAAGCATGCGGCTCGCTCCCTGCTCACCGTATAGCCGGCTGCGCACCCACCTCACTGCAGGGACAAGGCGAGGCGGAAGCCGCTGGTGTTCCAGCGGTTGACCGGCGCGTCGTTGACGCGAGAGGCGGCGCGGCAATACTGCGCGGCGCCGCTGCAACTGCCGCCGCGAAGCACGCGAAACGAGCCCGATGCAGGACCTTGAGGGTCAATTTGAAGCTCGGAAGGATAATCACCGTACCAATTCTGGCACCACCCCCACACATTGCCGCTCAGGTCGCATATGCCGAGCGGATTGAGCTGCCGCACGCCCACCGGGCGGGTCATATCGCCGCTGTTGTCCTTGTACCAGCCCACGTCTTTCAGCCGGTCGCTGCCCGCCTAGCGGTAGCCGTCGGCGGCGTACTTGCCGCCCCGAGCGGCGTACTCCCACTCCGCTTCCGTCGGCAAGCGATAGGCCTTGCCGGTCAATGCGCGCAGCGCAGGCAGAAACTTCTCGGCAATATCGTCCCACGAAACCTGCTCCACCGGCAGGTCGTCGCCCGAAAAATGGGAAGGGCTATCCTTTAAACCAAACTCGGGTGCCGCCTGGGCCACCACCCGCCACAGGCGCTGCGTCACGGGGTATTTACTAAGGTAAAAATCGGGAAGCATCACTTGGTGCACAGGTCGGCATGCCCCCCATAGGTCGCCGAATTCGTCGCCCATAAGAAAATAGCCTTCCGGGAGGGCGTGGGTGCCTTCGACGCAGATCATTTCTATGTCGGGGAGGGAATGGGTCATGCGTTTTGGGCAGATTTTAATTGTTCCATGATGCTGTTTTTGATAATCTCGAAGTTATTTTGGGCGAGGATTTTAGGTTTTAGGGTATTCATGTTTGAAATGACTTTGACTAATACCCCGATGTTTCGGGCGATTTCATCCCTGACCTTGAAGTCGTCATAGAGAGCCTCCACGTCGGACAATTCCATTTCTTGCATGACTTTTTCCAGATCTTCTGACTCTTTTCTCCAAAATTTGATGATTTCTGCGCGTTCCAGCGACTCGTAAATTTTTGCATCTTCCAAAACAATCGGATAGATTTTCTGTCGAAACTCCTCCAGGTCAGAGTTCGACTTTCGATAAATCTCCAGCAGTTCAAACATACAGTAGGGTGAATGGAGGTATTTTTCGCTAATGACCACGACAATAGCTTTTTCACGTCCGATTTGTCTCATAAACTCGGAGATCAAGCCTCGATAGCCTATATCTTTCTTATCTCAGCGCACATCAAAGCCTTCCTCAACGAGCGCATCGCAGAGTTCATCCACGATTTTTTCGCGGCTTTCGGCGGTAGTTTCATTTTCGTCACCCCAGGCGTAGGAAAAGAAAATGCTCGGGCGGTCTTCTTTTTTCCGCTTTGGGAAGAAGGGCTGACCGATTTCCTCCCAATCGTCGAGGGTGCGCCATCTGCCGTTTTTTTCGCCCCATACGGCGAATTCCAAGTACTGCAAAAAGCGGGTATTTTTCAAGTTTTGGTTAATGGTTTCCACCTCGCTTCGTATTTTTTCGAAGAGCGCCTCGCACTGCTCGCCTTTTAGTTCGATGAAAATGCTTTTCGATTGCCAGTCTTCGCTCACATGGGCGTAAGCATGGAGTTGAGGGTCGAAAAAGACGGCATGGTGTTGCCACATCAAGTTATTATAAATCAACGCATTGAGCCGCACCATCAACTTGTTGAGCGTACCTGCCGGAACGAACGGTTCGAACGCCAATTTTAATTTGAATTCGGGTTGTTGCAAATGTTCCGGCAGTGTTATCGGCTTTGCAGGCGACAAACAGGGCACAACAAACTCCGGATAGCCCAAGGCATTGGTGCGTTCATAGGCGAGTTCGTAAGCGAGGAGCAGTCTCTTCAGATGCTCGCGTTCATCTTTGGAGTAGTTTTTTTCGTCCCAGATGACTTCAAAATCGGTAGGTTTAAGAACGCCGCCCACGGCGGATCTGCTATCAATAAGGTCGCAAAAAGCCTTATTGACCCCCATTAGATTGAGCACAATCCAGTTTTCCAACTGAGGATGGTTGCCGAAGTAGATAACCGTACCCATGCGGTCAAGTATCTGAATCCAAGAAGCGGCTTCCTGCTCGTCGAGGTTGTGGGCAGTGCAGATTTCCAAATACGCTTTCCAAATGAGGTGCTTCTCCGCTTGCCGCCCTTCCAGCTCTTCCTTTACGCTCAACCAAGACTCGGAATAACGGGTGGTGAAAATATCAGGGCTTGCGGAAGGGAGCACTTCCCGAATTTTACTTTCGAGTTGGTCAAAGTTTCTAAGCTTTAAGCCACTGATTTTAACAAAGCCAATCCAGTTGCCAAAAAGTGGCCGACAATCTGCCTCATTGACCGCCAGCTCCTGCTTGTCAATTTTGTTGACGATATAAACCACCGGACTGTACTGCTCGTCGGTCACATCAAAGCTGTAGGCATTGACCATGGACATCCAGTATTCAAAGCCAACATAGGCCTCCTGTTTCTTCTCCGGCGTATTGTCGTAAGCAGTGACGAAAGGGTAGAGTGCTTTGCGCGTGCAAAAAAGCTGTTGCACCTCCCGGTATTTGCCTTGGCCTCCGAAATCCCGGATATTTAATTGGAAATCAATGGGTCGGTCCAGCCTCGTAATCTCCACGGGAAGATCTTCGATGGAATAGGTTGAAATTTCAAGTCCGGGCGTTCGGTCGCTGTCTTTGGGTAATGAAGCATTTTTATCGAGCAATTTTACTAGAATGGAAGACTTCCCGGCCATACCGTTGCCCACCAAAACTAACTTCGCCTGATGCAAGAACTGCGCGTTGCTCTTCTGCAACGAGCGGAGAAAGCTCACCAGGTCGCGCAAACAATTGGTGTTTTCTCCATCGATAATTTCCGGAGAAACATCCCGCAACGGATTTCCATGCAGGTACAGTGCCTGTAAATGGGGAGCGCAAACGAGATGTGACCGATTGAAGTGTTGGAGTTGGTTGAATTGCACATCCAATATTTGCAACTCGGAGCAGCGACCATCTAAATTGAACTTCTGCAGCCGGTTTTTTTTAAATAGATATACTTCGGCTGTTTGAAGCCTTCCGGCAAGTGCAAAGTCGTTAATTCGTTCTCACTCGCATCCAAAAACACCGGGGCTGGGCAGGCGGTTAGGCGAAGGCTCTTCAAACCGGTCTTTCGCAAGCCTAAAAATTTCAACCGCCAGAAGCCCTCGGGCAAGTGGAGCTGGGCAATTTGGCACTCACTGGCGTCCAAGCGCTCAAGCGAGGGCAGGGGCGCCGAAAAGACAAGCTTTCGGAGGCTTTTGTTTTCCGCTAAGTTCAGCTCGCGCAGATTTGGGAATTCGGCGGAAAAATCGATTTCGCGGTCAGTTTATTTTCTGCGAGGTACAGGTATTGGAGCGACCAGGTCAGTCCGGGTAAGGCGCAGATTTGCTGCCATTACTCGGAGGTCAGCCTCGCGCGCTAAAAGTTTAAGCTGATGATGTTGCCCCGGTCATCGAGGGCATAGCGCAGTTCGCCTTCTTTGGCGCGCATCACGGCCTCTGGCGGGACTTGTTTGAAGGGCAGGGGAGAGGGGAGGATGGCCTGGATCTGCTGAACAAATTCGATCATAGGCGCTTTTCGCTTTAGTTCTTTGGGCAAATGTATCGATGCGCCGTAAAAATAGTGCCTCGCAGCGGATAAGCGTGAAAAAAAAATCGCTCCTTGTGGCGCTTTTTTCCCACCACAGAGAGCGCAAAAGGACACAGAGAAAAAGAAGCTTCGAAGGTCCTGGTACTCCCCTGCGTCCTCCGCGGTCTCTTTCTTTCCATGCGGAGGTCTCAGAGAAGTCCTCAGCCCGAGGGCCGCTTCCTCTCCGTATTCGCACGCTGAGCCTGCACCTCAGGCTAATATTGTCTTCCAAGAAGACGTTGCCCATGACCCAGCCTTGGGTCTTCCCTTCTACCTCGACAAGCGGATGCCATTTCCCGAAAGAGTACGCCCCGCGGAGGCCGACGAGTCCGCCCCAGCTGCTCTCGGTCGTCGTAAAGGACTGGTCGTTAGGCTGCGTCCGGAACATGGCCCTACCCGAGAAGAGCAACTTGTCCCTCAGCAATTTTTTGTCGACGATGGAAACTTCCAATCCCCAGAAGGAAGCGTTTAGGTTGTTGTAGTTGCGGAGAGAGAAGAAGAAGTTGTTCTTAGGCGTCTGCGTCTGATACTAATGTCGTTGCCAAAAGACGTCAACAAATGCCTTACTGCGAGGTTTCCGAAATAGTCTCCTTTGGGAGTGCTTTTCAATTTGATCTTAGAGAAGCCGAATAGGTGTGGGGAGATCAAATTCAACCACTGCAAGATTCCCTGTTTTTGAAGGTATTCTATTTCCTCTGAGCTGAGGCTGGTGGGTTTGATGTATCGGTTGATCCCCACGCCCGAAGGGTGAACACCCCTACTTTCGTAAGGACGGTTGGGATTGAACAATGCATCGACCCAAGCCGTAAAATCGGGCCCTGTAAAGTCGCGCTTAAGGATATCTGCTCCATCTTCCTCGTTGAGCCTATCGGCCAGATCGTCAAAGTCCTCTGTAGCAGACGACGTTACATAAACCGCACTATTCACCGTACTCAACCAGTAGAATGGGACATGAGGTAGACCTTGATAGTAGAAGAAATTGTTCTTTTACAGTGCCTGAATTTGGTAATATTGTCCCTCGAGCCCAGCAGACCGGAGCCGTATAAAGTGCAAAGTGTGCTCGTTCGATAGCCGAGGTCTTCATCTCTTATTCTACTTCTACTCACATATACAACATCCCTGCCGATAGGGAATTTATTCACGTCGTTAAAGCTGTTGATGTCTCTGCGCGTCAACACGGCTCTGTAGTACTCTTCGTGGAGCCAAGCAGTGCCTAAAGGGATGTATATCGACAATATGTCGAACGCTAGGGCCGCGCCATTAACGAGTAGGGCTCGGGGGAAACGGTCTTCGATGGTTATCGCCCTCTTGATGCCGTAGTGCGCTGCTGCGTAGAGGTTGTTCGACACAGCTAGCGATTGCGACATGCTCGGGTTGGCAAAACCGCTGAGAAAGCCTCCGGTGACGTTGCTCGCGTGTTGCTGATAGGGGAAATCCAAGAGAGGAACATCTAAAATCAGGCGAACTGTATCGGGGGATTTTTGAGCAAAACCATGTGCCGTAGCTAAGGCCAACAGGAAAGCAATAAGGGGTAATTTCGTCTTCATCGCTATCTATTTTTTGATGTTTTTTGTGGCGAAACTGTTGTGGGCGTGTTTACACGCGTGAAATACAGATCGCACACAAAGAAAATCTTGACAGCGCAAAGAGACAATGCAGGCCTCAATACTTAATAGTTAATTAACCTATTCATCTATCATTGGCTCAAACGGCTATGGTACGGACGGCTTTTGCTTGCTAACTCTCCGAAAGACTGAACCACAGCAATCTGGGGGGTAGGTAGAGCATATGGGCGGACATCCCGAGGTCGTCCGCCTGCTGTGATCGGAGATTGGATTTTCCGTACGGGTACGGTTAACCGTTTTTGGGCGGCACCGATACCAGCTGCATAGCGTGTTGAAGGGCAATGCCGGCCGCACCGCCCAGCCAAGTGTGCCGCGGCCGTTGCACCCAAAACCTTCCACTTCCGTCTATCTATCCAGCGGATCGCAAAGTGGGTTAAAGTTTCTATCAGACTCAGTGCCGTCAGAAACCAATGCAACCCATTTCCCTGCAGATGGCCCCCCGACCAAATTACCACCGCCACCACCGCGACAAAAACGGCCTGCCCAATCCGGTAGAGCACGGCAAGTGCTCTGAGCTAACCTGCCTAAATGCGCGGAAACGACAGAAAGAAGAGGCCCCAGAACAAAAGTATGGTTACAAATCCGGTTAACGCAATGCCGGCGGGTAAGAGGATAGAGATGGCGCTTTCCAAAGCCATAAAAATCAGCGCCGTGCCTGCCCCAACCATCTAAGGAATAGCAATGGCCGTCCAGCGCTTCTGAAAAGTAGCTCGCATATCCTTCCTTTCCGACGGTAACCTCCCTGAGCGCGTAAAATACAACGACGCAGCCAAAACCTCTCCGCGAGTACCTGTGAGGCGTCTGCCACTCCAGCAGAAGTATGCCCTCGTTTGGCAAAAGAGCCGTTGTCGGGTTACTCCGCTTCCCTATTCGAAGTGCACATACATGTACTTGAAATTGATAATCATCACATTGAATTGAGTGAACGGGCCTTGGCCCAGATTACTGTCGAAATACTTGATAAACTTGTAGCTATTTAGGTTGTTGCGAGCCCATAAGACGGAATATTGCCGTTGGATGTGCTCGCAATGAGAGATTGCCCTGTAATCGTTAGAAACAGACCATTAAACCATTGATTTCAGAATACACTTTTCAGTGTAACCTCCCCCTTCTTTTCCAAGCCTTTGGAAGAGGGAAAAACAGTCGTTGCGTTCTTTGGGTTGAGTTGGCGCTCGCGTTCCGGCACCTCATTTTGCGACATAGTCACCGCAGCTAATAACCGGGGTATGAACTCGCGACATTCCTCTCTGGCGGCAGGCAGTTTCGTCTCAACCGCTTTGTGATGATAACATATTCCCGAAAAAAAGAACCTAAATAGCTACTCGCAATCATCAACACACCGGCCACTCCGCCCGCCCAATGGGGCGGAGTGGCCCAATAATCGCCGATGAACTCGACGTTGCACAGGGCAAAAGACAGGCATGCGGAGTTTTTAATGCCGCGAACTTGCGTTCAAACCATAGACCCTTCCATCCAATTCTGCAAATTGTCGGCCTTAAGTCTGCTGATGGCTCGAAACGACAAAATCGAACATGAGAAGAGACGGCCCTGCCGTCTGCCGGTGAGGCTAATGGCGCTGCATTTTCCAGCGGCGGTGTGTCCACAGCCAGTGGGCGGGCTGGCGCTCGATGACTTGTTGGAGCGCATAGGCGAAAGATTGGGTAATGTGCGCTTCCTCAGCTCCCTCTGGAGTTGGATAGAGATCGGCAAAGTGCACCTCGTAAAACCCGCGGCGGATGCGCTGGACGTGGAAGAAGACGACAGGGAACGCCATGCGCCGCGCCAGAACATCCACTCCGGGTAGCGAGGCCGTCTCCTGGCCGAAGAAGCGGACCCAATGCGCGCCTTTTCGGTGGGAGGGCGACTGGTCGGCCAGGAGAATAAACACGGCTGGGATGCCATCGGCCTTGTATTGCCGCATGGCGGCGAACGTCTCCTCCATGGGCACCACGCGCATGCCTGCGCGTTCGCGCGAGCGGTTGATGAAGGCGTTTAGGTAGCGATTGGAAATAGGCTTATATGCCGTCACAGTGGGGCCATCGAAGAGCGGCGGCATGCTCACCCCAGTGTATTCCCAGTTGGCATAGTGCCCGCCGCATAGGATTACCGACTTGCCTGCCTTTAGGTGGGTATTCACCACTTCGGGATTGACCGGCCGACACCGGCGCTGAATCTCCGCCGCTGGCAAGGTGTAGGACTTGAGGGTCTCCAGCGTGATGTCGGCCAAGTTTCGATAGGCTTCCCGCGCTATGCGCGACCGCTCGGTCGGACTCTTGTCGGGAAAGGCGCGGCGCAGGTTTTGCCGTACGACGTCGCGCCGATAGCCGATGAGGTACTGGAGGACAAACGCTAAGGCATTGGACAGGCCATACAACACGGGGAAAGGGATGAAGCGAAATCCCTGGATGGCCAGCCGAACCAGCCAAAACGTCAGGCGTTCCATACTGCGAAGAGGGCTATTTGCTGCGCATGCGCACTACGGGGCAGATCATCTCTTCTAAACTGATGCCGCCGTGTTGGAAGGTGTTTCGGTAATAATTGTAGAAGTGGTTGTAGTTGTTTGGATAGAGAAAGAAATAGTCCTCCTTGGCGAAGATGAAGGTACTGCTCACGTTGGGCCTGGGCAGGCCAGCTTGTTTGGGCTCTTTGACCGCTAAGACGTCTTTAGCCTCATACTGGAGGTTTCGCCCTACCTTGTAGCGGAGGTTGGTGGTGGTTTCGCGGTCGCCCACTACGCGCGAAGGCGACTGCACGCGGATGGTGCCGTGGTCGGTAGTTACAAAGAGCTGCACCTCGCGCCCTTCCAAGCGCTGCAGGGCCGCCCACAGCGGGCTGTGTAGGAACCACGAACGTGTCAGCGATCGGTAGGCGCGTTCGTCGCCGGCTAACTCCTTGAGCACCTCCATCTCGGTGCGCGCGTGAGAAAGCATGTCGATAAAATTGTACACGACCACTGTCAAATCGTTGTTGAGGTAGTTCAAGATGTTATCGAGCAGGTCTTTGCCCTGGCCCACGTTGGTGACCTTAACGTATTCCCACTTGATTTCCTTTCGGAAGACGCGCTCGATTTGTTTGCCCAGGAAGAAGTCCTCGAACAGATTTTTTCCCCCTTCATCGATGTCGTTTTTCCATTTGTCTGGGAAGGCCGCCTCGATGTCGGCGGGCATCATCCCCGCAAAGATGGCGTTTCGGCTGTACTGAGTAGCGGTGGGCAAGATGCTGTAGAAGTACCCTTCGTGCTCTGTCTTGAAGAGCTCGTTGAGGAAGGGCTCGATGACTTTCCACTGGTCGTAGCGCAAATTGTCGAGGAGCACCACCAGCGTCGGCGTTCCCTTTCCCACATGGGGAAAGATGTGCTTGCGCATCATGGAGTGCGACATGACCGGCCCTACCTCTTTGGCTTTGTCTACCCAGTCGAAGTAGTTTTTGACGACGTACTTGCTGAATTCGGTGTTGGCCTGCTGTTTTTGTTGGGCAAGGATGTCGCCCACTTCGGTCTGGTTAGCGTCTAAGCGGAGTTCCCAGTGGATGATGCGCCGATAGACGTCTACCCACTCTTCGTGGTTCAGCCCGCTGGTGATCTGCAGGAACATTTGGCGGTAGTCCTGCTGGTAGTCCAGTGCCGTCTTCTCGCGGATAAGCCGTTTGTTGTCGAGGATTTTCTTCAGCGCCAACAGTATTTGGTGGGGGTTGACAGGCTTAATGAGGTAATCGGCAATTTGCGAGCCGATAGCCTCTTCCATGAGGTGTTCCGCTTCGTTCTTCGTGATCATTACCACGGGCACGTAGGGGTTGATTTCCTTGATTTTGGGCAACGTCTCTAAGCCCGTGAGGCCCGGCATCGACTCATCTAAGAAGACGACATCTATCTCGTTGCTCTTGTTCAGGTATATTTCTACGGCGTCGTATCCATTGGTAGCGGTCTCCACTTCATATCCTTTGCCCTGTAAGAATACTAAATGGGGCTTAAGCAAGTCAATTTCATCGTCTACCCAGAGAATTTTGATTTTTTCCATAGCGCGTGTTTGTCGTTCAGTAAGCGTGTGAAGGTAGTGTGGCGGTGCCGCTATCTTTGTGGGTAAAGCCTTTTCATCATGGCGGCCATTAAGCGGAAAATATTTAACGACCCGGTGTATGGTTTCGTCTCGGTTCCGGAGGGTCTTTTATTGGATATTATCGACCACCCTTACTTCCAGCGTCTGCGCCGCATTCGCCAGGTAGGCATGGCTCATTACGTATACCCTGGTGCGCTTCATACTCGCTTTCACCATGCCTTAGGGGCATTGCACTTGATGCAGCAGGCCATCGAAGTGCTGCGAAGCAAAGGTACTAAAATCGCGCCAGAAGATGCCGAAGCCGCCTGCTGTGCCATCCTGTTACACGACGTTGGGCACGGGCCCTATTCACACGCTTTAGAGCACAGCTTGATCGACCTGCACCACGAGACCCTCTCGCTTTTGTTCATGGAGGCGCTCAATCGCCAGATGAAGGGCCGTCTATCGGTAGCGCTCGATGTCTTCACCAACCGCCATCCCAAGCGCTTTCTGCATCAACTCGTCTCCGGCCAGTTGGACATGGACCGCTTAGACTACCTCAATCGGGACAGCTTTTTCACCGGCGTTTACGAGGGCGTCATCGGTTACGACCGCATCATCAAGATGCTGGCCGTGCACCGAGGCGAGCTGGTCGTGGAGGAGAAGGGTATTTACAGCGTAGAAAAGTTTCTCATCGCCCGCCGCCTCATGTATTGGCAAGTGTACTTGCACAAAACCAACGTGTCGGCCGAGCAGATGGTGTTGCATTTACTTCGGCGTGCCCGCCAGCTGGCGCAAGAGGGCGCAGCGCTGGAGGCCTCTCGACCGCTGCAATGGTTCCTGTATCGCCCGGAGGGCATCGCACTCGACCCAGAAGAACTGGTACACCATTTCTCCCAATTGGACGATGTCGACATTGCGGCGGCCATCAAGGCTTGGCGCTCCTGCGAAGACCCCCAGCTGGCCTTCTTGGCCCAAGGGCTCATCGAACGGAAGCTCTTTCGACTGGAATGGCGCACAGTCCCTCCCGAGCCCGACTACCTCGACCGTCTTCGGAAAAAAGCCCGAGAAACCTATGGTTCGTGGGGCGCTCAGCTGATCTTCGAAGGCAGATCTAGTAATCTCGCATATGATCCGGCACGAGAGAAAATCAATATTCTTTTTAAGAACGGATATGTCCTACCTATAGAAGAATGTTCTGAAGTACCCCTACACACCCAAACCATCACCAAGTACTTTATTTGCTATCCTAAAGCCATCGCTCCTTAGGCAGAAACTTTTTTTTTCATTTTTTTTTGAAAAAAGCCAACTTATTAGATTTTGTCTAAATAAAATAAATTACTGATAATCAATTTTTTATAACAAAAATAAAGTTTAAAACATGCAAATTTGCTAATTATTGACACTTGTATCGTTAAACAACTATTGTTCAAAAGTTAGACATGGTGTATTTTTGCCGTACAATTACAAAAACAAGCTGCCATGACGATAGTAGAGTTTAACGGTCGGTTGAGCGATCTGACGGGAATGCTCCAGACCTTCGCCTATAACCTGACGAAAAATTCCGAAGAAGCGAAGGACCTGTATCAGGAGACGGCATATCGCGCATTGGCCAATCGCGACAAGTTTCGGCCGGGTACGAACTTCAAGGCGTGGATGTTCACCATCATGAAGAACATCTTCATTAACAACTACCGGCGGAAGGTCAAGGCCAACACCATCATCGATACTACGGACAACCAGTTTTATCTGAACTCGGGCAGTTATGCTGTGGGCAATTCGGCGGAGAGCGAGCTGACGCTCAAGGAGCTGAACGCCTTAGTGGCTGCCTTAGACGACAATACCCGCATTCCCTTCTTGATGCACTTCGAGGGGTACAAGTACCAGGAAATCGCAGACCATCTGAACCTACCGCTGGGTACCGTCAAGAGCCGTATCTTTTTCGCCCGCAAGGAGCTTAAGGAGAGGATCTTAGCCAACTACGGCTTCAGCTCAGGGCGTGAGGAAGAAGAGAGGGGTGCGGAAGAAGGGTGAAGTGAAAGGATTTGCTGATCTAAAAATCCACCTGGCTAGAGCGGTTCAGGTGTATTTGGCCAAGGCATATAAGACAGAGAGAAAGGGCGGCATTCTTTTTTAAATGCCGCCCTTTTTCCTTTTTGCTGAGCCGGTGAAGCAGCTCAATACTGCCACAGATCTTGTTCAAAGTTAAAGATCGCGTTTTTAATGCGCTCCGACTCCCATAGGGCATCTACGCCTCGCGCATAGTCTTCGATACGGCGGTCATACACGTTCGACTCCTTGATGATGAAGCTCGAGAAATAGCGGAGTTCGAAATAGTCTTCCCAAGAGATCGTAGCGTTAGTATTGGCCCCGAGGGTGAAGACGCGATGACGCGCCAACAGATTGCGCGCGTGGGGATAATAGACCCAGAACATTGCCTTCTCGTAGCGGAAGTTCCCCTCGTTGTCCTTGACGTCGATAAGAGGAGCGATCCCTAAGATGCGCACTTGCATCGTGGAAGTTTCCTTGTCAAAAAACCACACCTCCTTGATGCGGAAGCGCTTGACGTCGGCCCAGTTGATGTCGTTGCGCACTACTTCGATTTTTTCCTCGTAGGTCTCCGGGTCAAAAGTCGTAATGGTGTCGGCTTTGGACATCATGGCGAGCACGTCGTCTGTGCTCAGGCGTTTCGTGAACTTGTCGTCATCTACCGAATACACGGGAAGGTCGCCCCTGACGGCGGCGTCGGAGAGGATTCGGAAGAAGGGCTCTTCTGGATAGGCGAACGGCAGGTTCATCTTTTCGCGCACGTCGATGATGCGCCACACGCGCTTTTCCCAAAAGATGTCGCTCTCGCGCACGGGTTGATAGTCGAGCACCCGACGCTCTTTCATCGTCTCTTTCTTTACTACGTCGTCTAAGGGCGCTTCTCCAAATTCCTCGGGTTCACTCGCCTCTGTGCGTATGTCTTTTACTTCGCCGTAGTTTTGGGCGAAAGTGAGCGTGCTGGTTGCGCAAAAGATCAGGGCGAAAACGGCCCATCGAAGAAGAGCATACATAGCCTGAGAGAATTAAAACCGGTGAGTGTTTAGTAAAATCTTCTGGATGATTTTGGCCTCTTGGAGTTGCAGCACAGTGTGCCCAACTCCAAGAGGCACACACAGTTGATTAGCGAATTTTGAAGACCAAATCGCCCAACTTACGCGCAGCCGCGTCGCCGGGGCATTTGGCGCGAATGTCTAAGAAATAGTAAACATCGCCGGGCTCTGCGCGGCGAATGAGGTCCACAACGTCGGGATTAAAGCGTGCACCGGTATTTGTCTTTTCGACGACATCGGCTCGCCGCTTCTGATAAGCCACGGTATACCCCACCACCTCACACTTAGCATCGAAGTCGAAGTTTTCCAACACGGCCGCCACCCCGCCCTGCGCCTTGAACGTACCGTTCGGAATGGCGCTGGGGAAACGTTGAGCCCCCAATAAGGGGACAGGGTCTGGGATCCGCTTGACTTTATAGTTGAACCTCGTTGGAGGCAGCCCGCCGCCTGAAAGAGTAATGGTCGCCTCTCCCGGCGTGGTTACGCGGACGATGTAGTGAGAAGGGCCGTCTTTGGTAAGGGTGATACCGGCTCCCGAGCCACTGACCACCAAGTCATTAGAAGAGACGCCTGAAGCAGACACCGATATCGGGTTATCGACACCTATATAAAAGACGTTCATCTTGTCCAACTGAACAGAGGCAGAGCGGCGCCCTACCTCGTACTGGAAGTCTTTCGTATAGGTTTTTACTTCGCCAGTTAGCGGGTTCTTCACGTTAACAGTCACCTTGTACGTTTTCACCCCCGTCGAAGAAGTGGTCACTTCGTACTTCGCCACGCCATCCTTGATAGGGAGGGGGCGCCCATCTACCGAGATGCTGATGTTGTCGGCATTGGTACTGTAGGCACTCAGGAAAATATCGGCTTCGTACTTCTCACCCGCGATGACATAACCTTTCGGAGCGCTAATCGCCGGTTGAAAGGCGTCAAACTTGATGTCTTCGCCTGCTACCTTCTTCAAGCAATAATTTAAGATGGCTGAGGAAGAAGCCTTAGCATCGCTTTGGATCTTCCCGATGATAGGGAAGCAGGCGGCTACGGGCATTTGGCGAAACTTAAAATCGGCCCAGCTGGTCTTGTCCGTGTTTTTAGGCAGCGGCTCAATATCTAAGGGCATACTCGCCGCTACCTCGGGGTCGTTGTCCGCCAATGCGAGCAGCTTTTGGCGTAATTCCTTGACCTTGGCTTCAATTTCAAATCCGATGCCCGGCTTGCCATCTTCTCCCAAAACAAACATTCGGGTAGTGATATCCTTGTTGCGGATATCTTTGGGTATGGTCGGATCGTTCTTGGAAGGCCCGCCCGCCTTATCGAAGAGTTTCTTGCGGACACCTTCTAAGTACTGGACGAATTCTTCCGTCAAAGCAAGGGCCTGCTTGGCGTTTTCGCGATACTTTTCATTCTCGGGCTTCTTATAGGCATCGGCTTGCTTATTGATGTTTTCCATGATCGTCTCGTTGCTCTTCTCGACGATGTTTCGGCTGCCTTTCAAGCCTTTATCAAGCGAGAAGAAAGCATTCATCACCTCAGCCGATACGTTCAACGCGAGCAGTGCAGTCAACACCAAGTACATCAGGTTGATCATCAGCTGCCGCGGCTCCTTTGGTATGGACATAAAGTGTCTTCTTTTTTTTTGTTAAAACAGGAGGTTGCAGTCCGTCTACTTATGAGTCAACCCACTTATTGGCGACCGATGTTAGCCATGGCAGCCAACATATTGCCGTAGACCGTGTTCAAAGAGGACAGGTTTTTGTTAAGCGCACTGAGCTGGTCCTTGTACTGACGCACATCTTCTGCCGATCGAGCCATGTCGGCCATGGCTTCGTTCATCTTTGTGTAGAAATTCGTCATGGACTTGATTTGCTCTTGCGTGCCCGAGAAGTCCACTTCTTGAAGGGCCTTCAAGGCGGCCAAGCTCTTCGACATCGACTGCAGTTCGGTCAACATGCCGCCCAGCTGGCGCTCGACGACGTCGCCGTGCAGCGGGGCCACTTCCGGCATATTAGGGTTAGGCCCTGCCGTCAGCGGCTGGATCCGGGAGTTGTAATCGTCCAGACCGGGATAGAGCTTGTGCCAATAGTAGTCCGGCTCTGGGCCAATGATACCCAGAAACAAGAAGATAATAGCCTCTGTCGTCAGTCCTACGATGAGCATTTCAGAAGCAAATTCCCAGCTTTCCAGCTTGAAGAGCGCACCCAAGAGTACGATAGAGGCGCCGATGCCGATAATGAGATTCTTGAAGTACTTGAAAGGTTTGGATTTGACGAAACTTTGGAAACTCATTGTTGATAGATTTTTTTAGTAGTTTGTAAGAAGAGTTGTTCTAGATGATTCTTTCTTTCATACGCCTTGCCGCGCTGCCTTTACGCAACACGAACTGAGCCATGACTATAGGCTGTGGGTTATCAGAAATCGTTAATAGAGCGCCCCAGGAAGGTTAGTACGCAGCGGAAGCCGATGTAGCATTTTGTCGTGTCCTGGTACTCCCACGAACGCGTGCCGGTTTGTAAGAAATAGGCTACGTCTTTCCACGAGCCGCCGCGAATGACTTTCCGCTTTGCCGTGATGGGATCCTCTTCTTTAGCGTCGTAGCGAATGTCCGGGTTCAGATCGTGCATGAACGAGTAAGCGTTTTCAAAATAAGCCGTCTCAGTCCATTCAGCGACGTTGCCGGCCATGCAATAGAGGCCATAATCATTGGGATAGTAAGCGTCGGCGCGGACGGTGTACAGGCCGCCATCTTCGGGGTAGTTGCCGCGGCCGGGCTTAAAGTTAGCTAGCAGACAGCCCTTAGCATTGCGGGTATAGTAGCTTCCCCACGGGTAGGTGGCGCCTTCGCGACCACCGCGCGCTGCGTATTCCCACTCGTGTTCGGTAGGCAGACGGAAATCCTCTGAGTTCACCCCAGCGTCGGCGCTGTAGGAATTCCACAGCTTAGTGCGCCAGTGACAGAACGCCTTGGCCATTTTCCAGTTTACGCCCACTACGGGATAATCGTCAAAGGCCGGGTGCCAGAAATAGTTGCGCGTCATGGGCTCGTTGTAGGAATAGGCGTAGTCGCGGATCCAGCACAAGGTATCGGGATAGATCTTTACCTTCTCCTTTCGGATATGGCTGGTGCGGCTGCTGTTTCGGTCGTGAGCGGCCCGCTGCCAGTCGTACCACTGGTATTCGTAGACGAACTTGCTCGGGTCGAGCTCCTTGCGGCCATCGAAGCGCTCGTTTGCCGGATAGAAGAGCTCGTCTAGTTGAGCGATCGTCTCTTCGTCCTCCCAATCAATTTCTTGCTCCCAATCGATACGCTGCCCTTCAAAGTCGCCGGCATCGTCCTCCAAGTAGTGCCCTAATTTATCGTGGGCCAATGAGTCGCGCACCCAGTACACGAATTGGCGGTATTCGTTGTTGGTGATTTCCGTCTCATCCATGAAGAAACCTTGGATAGAGATAGCCTTCGGCCGCGCAACCAATTGGCGGCTGACATCTTCGTC
This sequence comes from Lewinellaceae bacterium, assembly GCA_037445225.1. Taxonomy (GTDB): domain Bacteria; phylum Bacteroidota; class Bacteroidia; order Chitinophagales; family Saprospiraceae; genus M3007. The sequence continues at coordinate 72,433 of JBBIKW010000007.1, forward strand.
GCCTACGCCGACGTGTAGATGGCCGGAAGGGACATAGACCATGCCGTAGGGGTTAATACCCTTCCACTTGGGTCGGTCTTGGACGCCGATGAGTTCACCGCTTTCCTTGCGGCCACAGGAAGCGAACATCGCACCGAGGAAAAGCAGGAGCAGTAACGATTTTTGTAGTTTTTCCATGTTTAACACCCGTGTTTGCCTATTTTTATTACTCACCCGAAAAAACGGTCGTAAAGGTAGAAGATTAAATCCGATGCAAAAAAACCTTTCCAAATAAAATTAGTTATGTTTTAGGGATAAACTCGACGAGCAGGATGCCCTTTAACGCCTTCTTAACGCTTGTTGGTATGCGCGCAAGCCGGGTTTTTGCTCGGAAAAGTGCGGGCTAAGTTCACCAAAAACGCGGATTATAGATAATAGGTGGTGTGCGTGCTGCGCCAATTGGTTTTCCCAAATCGTATCCAACCCACAATTCATGCGTACCTCTTTGCACCAAGGCCAAACTGGAAATTGAAATATCGTATGAATAAGCAAACGAAATTTTATCTGTTAACTTTAATCCGCCAAATATGACCACGGCATCTCGCGCGGAGGCGGAAACACCTCTCCAAGATAGGCCGGCGAAAGTATTGGCGCGCCACCGAAAAACGCTGGAAATTTCTACTTGTGTTGCTGCGGGTTCTACTTTCATCAAGAAGGACGGTACTAAAGTCAGGCGTTCGGAAAGATCGATTAGGTACCGCCCCGTGCCGACGTACTGCGGTACGCGCCGAATGCGAAAGTTCCCCTGAGGATCGGCACTCGACATAGGAGCGTAGGTGGGAAGGGCCGCCAGCCCAATTTCGGCGCGTCGATAGCGCAGAAGGAGACCCATCTCAGCAAAGGGAACGCCAACAGCTACTTTGCTCTCAGGGAGAAATGGATCGTTGTGCGAGAAGGTTCCCCCCGGCTCATAATTGCCCTCCGGCGCGCGCAACTGGGTGCCGTCTAATGCGTATTGAAGATATCCACCTCCGATACCCACAGAGAGGAGGGTCTCCCGCCCTAATTCGAAGTGGTAAGCGTAATGTACCTGTCCCTGCACCGTCTGGTGTGCGCCCATGCGGTAGCGGGCAAAGCGCAGGCCCACTCCTCCTCGAAACACATACAGCGGTAAATGGGCATCGACGTACTGGCTCTCTGGCGCCCCAGGCAGATTGACCCACTGCTGGCGATAAGCGCCATGGGCGACGAGGGTGCCGACGGTGCCCGCATAGCCGGGATTGTACAGATAGGGGTTGAGCATGTAAAGGCTGTACTGCATGAGCTGTTGCCCCGATAATTTGCCGAGGAGCAAGCCGGCACAGCAGGATAGAAGGAGAATAAGGTGCGCTTTTTTGGCCATGTCTCACAAAAGGGTTATTGCCTCCTCTACCGTCGAAACGGGTCGTTGGCAAGCGTAATTTTGGCAAACGTATATGCAAGTGTCTGCATCCGCAGGCTTATCCTTTAAAAGCGGAATTTGTGCCAAGGGCTTTGGGCTTGCGGCAACCACAGCCTCGCGAGTAAAATGGCGCTGAAGCTGTTGAGCTACAGCAAGGGCATCGGGCCCTACCACAGCTATTTCTGGCCTCGGATACCGCTCAAAGAGGAGTGCCAGTGCCCACCGCTCAAAGGATAAAGGGTACCGCTCGAGCGTTGGCCGCATTCTTTCCACCATCTCCGCGGCATGGGCTCGCCATTGGTCGTTATCCAAGAGTACGCCTAAGCGCTGTAGGTTGTGTACCATAGTGCTGTTACCCGACGGCGTGGCATTGTCGTACAGGTCTTTTTTTCGCAAGATAACGTCGGTTTGGCCGGCAGCGGTGTAAAAGAATAGCTTTGTTTCCGGGTCGTAGTAGTAGGCATACACTTGCTCGACGAGGGCTTGTGCGCGATGGAGAAGGGCGAGGTCAAAGGTTATCTGCCAAACGTCCAACAGCGCAGCGATCAAAAAGGCATAGTCCTCTAATACAGCAGCGTGCTGTGCGCGCTCGTCTTTCCAGCTGTGAAGCAGGCGGCCCTCTCGGTCGAAGAGGTGCTGGAAGAGGAAGCGCAGGTTTTGAATGGCCGCCTCTCGGTATTCGGGCAGGCCCAAGGCGCCATACGCCCGAGCGTAGGCGGAGGTCATAAGCGCGTTCCAGCTGACCAGCACTTTTTCGTCGCGCGCTGGTCGGATGCGCCGTTCGCGGTGCTCGAGCAGCAGGCGGCGCCACCGCTGCACTTGCTGATAAAGAAGGTGCCCATCGAGGCCGCGTTCTCGAGCGTAATCGGCTGGGTCCACGGCCCGCCAGAGGATGTTGGTGTGCTCCCAGTTTCCAACTTCCGAAACACCGTACAGAGCACAAAACACCTCTGCCTCAGCGCCTAAGACTCGTTCTATTTCGCCCTTATCCCACACGTAAAACTTACCCTCTTGTCCTTCGGAGTCCGCATCTAAGGCGGAGAAGAAGGCACCCTCAGGATGGGTCATTTCTCGGCGCACAAAGTCTAAGGTCTCTGTGATGGTTTCCCGATAGCGGCGACGGCGCTGCTGGGCGCGCTCGTCGGACATGTTAGAGAGTAACCGATACGCATCGGCCAACACACAGACGAGGAGAGCATTGTCGTAGAGCATCTTTTCGAAGTGCGGCACGAGCCAAGCCCTGTCGGTGGCATAGCGAGCAAAGCCGCCACCCAGCTGGTCGTAAATGCCGCCGGCAATCATCTTATCTAGGGAAAAGAGAGCGTGTTCGAGCGCCTCTGCATCTTGGGTAAGGCGGTAGTAATGCAACAGGAAGTGCAGGGCCATTGAAGAGGGAAACTTAGGCGCCCCGCCGAAACCGCCCTCCCTTCGATCAAAGTGTTCAGCCATAGCCCGATAGATGCTGCTCAAAGTATCCTGCTCGGGCAAGGCAACGCCCACCTCAGAAGAAGGCGGCTCCAAAAAGATGCGGTCGCTGCGCTGTAGGTAATGCATGAGGCGCTCGGCTTGCTCATACACTTTTGGGCGCTGCGTCTCCCAGGCATTGGCCATGTGTTGGAGCACTTGCAGCCACGAGGGCCGGTTGTAGGCCGGTCGGGGTGGAAAGTACGTGCCGGCATAGAAAGGCTTGCCTTCCGGCGTTAAGAAACAGTTGAGCGGCCAGCCACCACTGCCGGTCATTATTTGGCAGGCCTCCATGTAGATGGCATCGACGTCCGGGCGCTCTTCGCGGTCGACTTTGATGTTGATAAAGTGCTCGTTCATGAACGCTGCGATATCGGGGTTCTCGAAAGACTCGCGCTCCATAACGTGGCACCAATGGCAAGTGGAATAGCCAATGCTCAGTAAGATAGGCTTATTCTCTCGGCGGGCGCGCGCAAAGGCCTCCGGCCGCCAAGCGTACCACTCGACAGGGTTGTGGGCGTGCTGCAGCAGATAAGGCGACGTCTCGTGGCGAAGATGGTTCATCACTTCGACAGATTTTAAGGAAAGATGCAAAATGGATACATCATCAACATATTTACGCCAGCAAAAGATTACGACAACACATGAAGATGTGGCGTAAAGACGTTAACCCATTCGCTATGAGGAGAATACTGACGTTAAAACTGCTCGTTGGGGCGTTGGTGCCCTCGCTATTCGGACAATCGCATACACGCGACGACACCCTGCGCGGCAGCATCACGCCGGAACGCGCCTGGTGGGACTTGACCTACTACCGCTTAGACATCCGTTTACACCTCGACTCCCAACGCATTAGCGGCAGCAATGAAGTGCATTACCGCGTGCTTGCGCCCAGCCAAGTCCTGCAGATCGACCTCCAGCCTCCGCTGCGCTTGGAACGCGCCGAACAAGATGGCGAGGTGCTCCCTGTCGTTCCAGCCGGCAAGAAGAGCTTCTATATCCGCCTTAAAAAGGAGCAGGTACCGGGCGCCCGAGAGTCCGTAAAGATTTGGTACAGCGGGCGTCCGCGCCGCGCACGCAACGCCCCATGGGACGGCGGCTTTAGCTGGAGCACCGACAGCCGCGGAAGGCATTTCGTAGGCACTTCCTGCCAAGGATTGGGCGCCAGCGCATGGTGGCCGTGCAAGGACCACCCCTACGACGAGCCGGACTCGCAGACCACTATCGTTACGGTTCCACAACCCTACGACGCCATCTCCAACGGACGCCTCCGAAAAAAGCGGGAAAACACCGACAACACTCGTACCTTCGAATGGCACGTGCAAAACCCCATCAACAATTATGGAGTAGCGCTCAACATTGCCGTATACGAACACTTTTCCGACACTTTCTCTGGAGAAAAGGGAATACTTACCCTGGACTACTATGTCTTACCGGAAAATGCTCCGAAGGCTTGGCGGCATTTTTCACAGGTGAAGGACATGCTTCGCGCTTTCGAGTACTGGTTTGGCCCCTACCCTTTTTACGAGGATGGATACAAGCTGGTAGAAGCGCCTTTTTTAGGCATGGAGCACCAAAGTGCGGTAGCCTACGGCAATCGCTTCCTGAATGGCTACTTGGGTCGAGACTTGTCGCGCACCGGTCGAGGCGAAGGCTGGGACTACATCATCGTCCACGAGTCTGGACACGAGTGGTTTGCTAACAACATTACCTACAGCGACATTGCCGACATGTGGGTACACGAGGGTTTTACCTCGTATAGCGAAGGGCTGTTTGTCGAGTACTTCCAAGGCAAGGAGGCCGGCGCCGAATACCTGCGCGGCCTGCGGCAGAATATCTACAACACTCAGCCCATCATCGGCCCTTATGGAGTCAATCAGAGAGGTTCGCCCGACATGTACTCCAAAGGCGCTAATCTGCTGCACACCATCCGCCAAATTGTTGACAACGACTCCCTCTGGCGAGCGACACTTCGAGGCCTCAATCGCGATTTTTATCACCAGACCGTCAGCAGCGCCCAGGTAGAAAGGTATCTCATCGAGCGTACGGGCAAAAACTTGCAAAAGGTCTTCGACCAATATCTGCGCCATGTCGACATCCCAGTGCTGGAGTATCGCCTCAACAGAAACAAGCTGTTCTATCGCTGGACCAACTGCATCGAGGATTTCGACATGCCGGTAAGAGTATCCCTCCAGCCCAACCGATGGATATTCCTTTATCCCACTACGACGTGGAAAAGCCTCCCTTTGCCCAAAGGCGGAGCCGACAGTTTCCGAGTGGATGAGAACTTTTACATTTCCGTCGAGCGCGTGAAGTAGTGGGCACAGTCAATAGCGCTGGCATATTTGGCGCAGCAATCGCTCCATTTCCGACTTCCAGGGGGTGCTGCTGCCGATAAAGTTGGTGTGCATGAAGCTGAAGATCAGCACACGGCCGCTGCGCGCGATGAGGTAACCGCTTAAGCAGTGTACACCGCTGAGCGTTCCCGTTTTAGCGAATATCCAAGGCGTTTCACCTGGGCTCGGGGCATACCAGCGGGCTATGGTACCGTCGCGCCCGCCCGCAGGGAAAAGGTTCAAGAGGCGCGCCCGCGGCTGCTGATGCCACAGCAGCCACAGTACATAGGCCATGGCCCGCGGGCTGATAAGGTTGTAGCGCGAAAGCCCGGAGCCGTCCACCCATCGGGGGCGCTCGGGTATGGCGGTCCATACGCTGTCGAGCATCCAGGATATAACCGCTTCAGCCTCAAAGGTGCCGAAGCGTTGGCGCGCGCACATCAGCAGCAGCTGCTCGGCAATGAAGTTGTCGCTTTGGTGCATCATGCGGCGCAGCACGGTATCGAGCGGCGTAGCGCCCAGCGCCACCCACCCGCTATCGGTCGCCTCCGCAGCGAATGCTGAGGGCAGCCAAGTCACCACCTTGTTCAAAGTGTCGGACAGCAGTTCGGGCAAACAAGAGGGCACAAAGGGAAGCCAAAGGTCGCGTTCCTCCGAGGCGGAGGACTGGGGCAATGTCCAGCGATTGCGCCACTCATCGCGTTGCGGCTGGAGCACAGTGCTCTCGAGGCGGCAGCTGTCGCGAAACCGGAGCGGCCATACCTCCAAGGGTTCATTAGGTCGCTGCCGCACGCGCACAACATGCCCGTATATGGGCAGGGCGCTGCGCTCGGGTTGAAAATCCTCGGCATAGTCGTCCCACGCCCAGCCGGGACCAAAGCGCTTAAGGTACCCCGGCCCAGGGTATATCCACACCGAACCATCGCGTTGGCGCAGATACGCAAAAGCGCTTTGCCACGCGGCAAAGTTGGGATGCAAAAAGGTGGGGTTACCTATGCCTCGCAGCAGCAGATAGGGCGTATCCGTATTATCGGGTAAGCGTAACTGCCGTACCTCCACCGCAGGCAGCGTGTCGGGCAAAAGCTGTAAACAGGCGGCCAAGGTCAGGACCTTAGTATTAGAGGCCGGTGTGAAGTGGCGATTGCCGCACACCTCCACCAAGGGGCGACCGCTCTGCGCATCCCACAAGACAAAGCCCGTCATGCCGCGAGCGAAGACTTCTGAATGCGCTATGCGGCGCGCTACCCATCGCACCTGACGCATAGTACTGCAGGAAAATAACACAAAGACCGACAACAACGCCGCGAAGGCAACCTTAGAGGGCATGCAAGCGCTCACTGAAGGATTTCTAAGCGTTTGAGAGGAACGGCGCGCACCGCCTCGTACAAAACAGCCAAATCACAGCCACGGCACGCCGCATTGACCACGTATCGCTTGGCTACCAAAACCGCCACCTCACTGCTCATCTTTTCATACCGCTTTTCGAAGCCCGGATACCCGTCGAAAGTGATGGAGCGCTCATGACCATAGACATTGGTAACGTTCACAGGTTTGTCCGCCCAGCCGGCCACGCTCTTTTGGAGCAAGGGGGTCTGACCCGTATCGATAATATGCAGGATGATCGCATCGCCCTCAGGCGTGTTGTACTCTGCCCAGGCCGAATAAAGCAGCATCACCTCCGGCCCGGTACGTTCGCTCTTCTCGTATATCTTCTTGTAGCGCCCAATGCGCGCCGGCAGTAAGCTCGTCAGATCGGGCAGGTCTTCCTCTCGAATCAGGGCGCGCGCTTTGCGCTCCGATGCCTTAGCCGGAAGGGGGGGTGGCGCAAAACGCAGGGACTCCTCCGCCACCGATGAGGGTATCGAACCGTAAGTGCCGTTGGCGGCTTTTTTTTCGGTCTTCGAACCGCAGGCAGCAAAAAAGAAAAGCGTCAGTATGCTTGCGAAAAGGCACAACGAGTGTCTCACCATAGCGAAGGCGTTTGTTCTGACCGTCATGCTGTCGTTCGGAGTACGCCCATGAGCATGCGGCGGGCAAAATTAACATCTCCTTTCGCTTCGCAGCTAGCCCGCCAACGGAATGATCGCTCCTACTGCCGCTTACGCACCGACCTCCCAACCTGCCGCTTCGAAGAGCATGCGAAAGTCGGCTGGGACGAAGAGGCGGTCTTCTACATTCGGCACGCGGTAGTAGTATTCCGGCGGAAACAGTCGGTTCGACCCCGGCTGGCTCAGGTCGATAACAAAGCGAGCAGGTAGGCGGCGGCGGCTAAGAAAGCGCAGCTCGAAGGGCGCTAACAGCAGTGGATAGCTCGGGTTGTATACCCCTAAGTGCATCGCTCGCGCTTGCTGAACGCTCTTTCGCGCCTTTGTCAGCTTAGTACTGCTTCTTATGTTTTTCCAAAATTGGTCGGGATGCAGGTTTTCCGAAGCGAAGGGGTTGATGCGCAGGAAAGGCTGAACGTTGGGCCAAATGAAGTACGGCAAAGCCACGCCTGCAGCCAACTGCTGTTCGTTATAGCTCAGCTCCGCCACCCTTTCAGCCTCAGAGGCATCCTCAAAGTTTTCGGCATCGGCGTGCAAGTAGCCCAACAGACGACCAGAGGCATCGAGAAACTCATAAGCGAAAGCCATAAAAAACCGATATTCTTCGGGCTTTCGACGGCTCTTTTCAAAGTCGGCCAGCATCAGGCGTTCCAAATTTTGCTCCGCCAGCTCGGCGTGGTGGGCGTGGTTCTGCGCCACCTCTCCGCGGCCTTGGATGCGCTCCTGCAAATGGGCCAAAAGGTGTTCTGGAAGCTGAGTATCCTGGCGCCATTTGCCGGAAGCGAAAAAGTCGGCCCACCGAGAATGGCTGATAGAGACAAACGAAGGAGAGCCCGGCAAAGGGAAACTCACTTCAGGCGAGTCGATGCCCAAAAAGCGAAAGCCGACATTGCTGTCTAAGCGGATGTTTAGCGTATCGCCGTCGTGGGTGAGTTGGCGTATAGAGCCGAGCTTGAGGCCATAGTTTCCCAATACGCCATAGCCGATTTTAAAACCTTGGCGGCTGACGCCAAGCGCACTTTTGCTCATGGGATACCTTTTTAAAACGAATGTCTGTTATTTTAGCAAAAACAATGCCTAATTACTCAGATGCCCATTAGACAAAAACAGTCTCCTGTTATCTAGGAGGCAAGTGGCCAAGGGCATAAGGTCAATGGCACTTAAAATAGTCGAACGGCTCCCAGCAATCCAAACACCGGAACATCGCCTTACAGGCGGTAGAGGCGAATTGGGCAATCATCTGGGTGTTTTGAGAGCCGCAATGAGGGCACTCTATGACTCGCGGTTGACCCATAAGCGCCTGTTTGTCGGCACTGGGCTCGGCGGGCGGAGCAATGCCAAAAGCGCGAAGTTTTTCCCGCCCCTCTGCGGTAAGCCAGTCGGTCGTCCACGCAGGGCTAAGCACCGTAGTGACGCGCACCCGCTCAAAGCCGCCCTCCTGGAGCACAGCCCGGATGTTGACTTCGATGGTGTTCATGGCTGGGCAACCGCTATACGTGGGCGTGATGACGACCTCGAGGGTCTGCTCCTCCTCTATCCATCGCACCTGGCGCAAAATACCCAAGTCGGCTATAGTGAGCACCGGTATCTCAGGGTCACACACGTTTTCCAGCAGGCGGCGGGCCGCCTCGACGCGTGCTTCGGCAGTGCCGGATGTAGAAGCCATCATACACACAGAGCTTATTGTTTGAGCCAAGAGCTGGGATTGAGGCGCTGGGTGCGATACCAAATCTCAAAGTGCAGCTCCGGGGCATTTGAGATGGGATTTTTACCCACTTTACCAATGACTTGTCCTCCTTTCACCTTAACCCCCGTATTCACCCGAACCTCTACCATATTGCTGTAAACCGTGTAATAATCGCCGTGTTGCAAGATGACGGTATTTTCGTGCCCCGGCACGTACTGGACGCCCGACACGACGCCTTCATAGACCGCTCGCACCGCGGCCTCCTCTTGCGTTCGGATGTCGATGCCTTTGTTGTCGAGTTCGATATTGGGCAAGGTGGGGTGTTTTTGACGACCGAAGGAGCGAGACACATAACCTTTTTGAACGGGCCAGGAGAGGTGTCCTCGGCTCTGTTTGAAGCGTTGGGTAAGGTTGGCAAAAGCATCCAATGCAGCAGTTCTTTCGGGGGCCGTTTCGGCTTCAGGGCTAAGGCCTCCGAGGTCAGTAGCGAGGGTTTCTTCTTTCCGGGCGGCCTGTCGGCGCACCTCCTCGCGAATGATGCGCTCTATAGTTGCATTGAGCGCCTCGTGGCTGGCCTGTTGCCGTTTTAGGTCGGCTTGTAGGCGCTCTTCGTCGGCTTTTAACGCGCGCAGCAACCGCTCTTTTTCCCGCAGCTCAGCGCTAAGCGTTTGGTATTGGAGTTGAAGGTCGTTCAGCAGGTGCTTCTGCTGTTCTTGAGTCTTCTCCAACACAGCAGCGCGGTGTTGAAGCGCCTGTTGCGTTTGTGCGATGGCCTCTGCTTGGGCTTTTCGATAGCGGTCGTATTTGCGCAAGAAAAGCCATCGGCGGAACGCTTGGTTTAGGTTATCTGCTGACAGTAGGAAGAGCAAGGGGTAGCTCAGCGATTTTCTCCGATAGGCATGTCGCACGGTACGGGCATAGTCGGCGCGCATATCTTCGATGTCGCGCTGAAGCGAAGCAACCACCTGCAAGTTGCGCTCGATAGTCGCCTCTGCCGCGGCAATCTCATTATTTAGGAGGCGGACCAGGCGCTCGCGCTGGGTAATCTGCTTCTGCAAAGTAGTATAGCGGTCGAGCGCGGTAGTCTTGTCGCGTTTGGTCTTGTTGAGGAGTTCGGTGGTAACCGATATCTCGCGCAGCAAGCGCTTGCGCTTTTCTTCCAGCTCCTGTCGGCTTTGGGCTGCGCCAAACGTCGGCAAGAAAAGGCTCCACACCACTGCGCCTACGCACAGCACCGAGCAGCTACTCCGAAAGGCGCAAATAATGTTCGGGGATCTCAAAACGGAAAGATTTATCGACGTTTATTTCTATTTGGATAAAATCTATTTCCAAGCGAAGATAACCGCTCTGAGCGCTGAAGAGTTCAATACGGCGAAAGTAGGGGAAAAAAACATCCGAGCGCGGAAGCTTTCGAAATTGCGCACACGTCTGCAACAGCCATTGCCCTTCTGAGGGCTGGGAAAATAAACTTTGGCGGGGCCAAAAAGTGCGCTCCTCAACGCGGTAATCGATCAAGAAACGGCCATCGGTACCACTAAGTTGGTGAAGCGAGTCCTTGATGCCGGCCTGGAACTCCACCGTGCTGGGCAGCCACGCCCTTCCCAACAGCAGGCATTGCAACAGAGAGAGCCCTTCCACAAGCGAATAGCGCCTCAAGAATTCGCCTTGCGCTACCGCATACACCGTTTTCTCTACTCGGTTGAGTAGGAAAAAGGAGTCCGCTGTGACAAGGATGCGCGCCACCTCCATGCCCAATTTCTTGACAACCACCCCCAAAATGCTGTCGCGCACCAAAACAAAATGGGCGCCTACTTCAGCGCCTACCTCATCGCCCTCTATCTGCAAGCGCGCATAGCCCCAAAAAGTGCGCACCGGCGGCTGAGGCGACAGCATCAAGTAACCCTTCAGTGCGGCGGCAGAGCGCGGTTCCGTCGCCGGAATGATGCGTTCCCTGTAGGCATTTTGTCTACAGACAAAGCCGCTCAACAAAAGCAGCCCTATGAGGATTGCCCCCCCTCGTATAGGCCATATGCGCCGGTCAACCTTCTTCATCGTCCGGATCGATTTCTAAGCGAGCCGCATTCAACTCCGCCCATGCATGCGCGTCACCCGCACGGCGCGCCGCGCGCATGCCTTCTCGGTAACAGGCCACGGCCTCTTGAAGGCGGCCTAAGCGCTCGTACAGTCGCCCTAAGTGGTAGTATACGCCCACATAGTCGGAGTCGGACGCCTTCAGGCGCTCGTACCACTCGAGCGCCTGAAGGTCATCGCCCAACTTCTCGTACTCCTTGGCGATCGCAAAAAGAACAAAAGCATCTGTCGCGTCGCCTTGCCAGAAGGCCAGCAGCTGCTGCAAGCGTTGACTCATAAAAGATGAACGAAACCGAAGGGTATTTGTTAGGGAGGCGTAAAAAGGATGTGGCAATACCGCATTACCTTTGCCGCGCTTTTTGGGCAAAGATAAATACGCGGCATTAGGTCATTGGCCGTTTCTTTTTAGCATCATCTTCGCATTTTGCTCCTTTATGAAGTTTTTGGTTTGCATCAGTCAAACGCCCGACACTACGGCTCGGGTGGCCTTTACCCCTGATGGGAAAGCATACGACAGCACGGGTGTCACTTTTATCATGAACCCTTACGACGAATGGTACGCTTTAGTGCGGGCGTGCGAATTGCGCGAGGCGCTGGGCGGCACGGTGGTTGCCCTCAACGTAGGGCCGGCATCCAATGAGACCACTATTCGCAAAGCGCTCGCCATCGGCGCCGATGAGGCCGTGCGCATCGACGCTGAGCCGACCTCTTCGGCTTTTACAGCGCGGCAGATCGCCGAATACGCTCGGTCGGAGCAGTTCGACATCATTTTTTTGGGCAAAGAGACCATCGATTATAACGGCTCCGAAGTGGGAGCTATGGTTGCCGAACACTTAGACCTGCCGTACATCGCCTTGGCCAGCAAGCTGGACTTGGAAGGCAATACCGCCGTGGTAGAGCGCGACATCGAGGGCGGCGTAGAGGTGGTGGAGGTGCCGCTGCCTTTCGTCGTCAGTGCCGCTAAGGGCATGGCCGAACAGCGCATTCCCAACATGCGCGGCATCATGATGGCGCGCACCAAGCCGCTGCGCGTGCTGCCGCCAACGCCCATGGAGGAACCCGTGCAGGTGGTCCGCTTTTCGTTGCCGCCTCCGAAAGCAGGCGTCAAGCTCGTTGACCCGGAGAACATGGACGAGCTCGTCCGACTGCTCCACGAAGAAGCTAAAGTCCTCTAATATTCACTATCCGTATCCGATCATGGTTTTAGTATATGCAGAAAGCCCGCGCGGGCTGTTTAAGAAAGCCGCCTTGGAAGCCGTCACTTTTGGCAAAAAGCTGGCGGACCAGATGGGGGTGCCGTGTGCGGCGGTAGTACTGGGCTCCGTCCAGTCGGACCCAGGCGAGTTGGGTCGCTATGGCGCCTCGCGCGTGCTGCACGTCGGTCACGAGCAACTCAATACGCTGGATGGCCAGGTGACTGCTGCGGTGTTGAGCGAGGTTGCCCGTCGGGTGGGTGCTACGGTGGTAGTGCTGAGCCACACCTCTACGGGAAAGACCGTGGCCGGGCGGCTGGCCGTTCGACTTCAGGCGGGCTTGGTTTCCGGCATCAGCGGCGTCGTAGCGATAGAGGGCGACGGCCGGTTGATTGTGCGCAAATCGGTCTTTTCAGGAAAGGCGACGGCACAATACGCCATTGTCAGCCCGGTGAAGGTGCTCTCGCTCATGGGCAACGCGGTACGAGCGGAGGCGAGCGGCTCCCCGGTATCGGCAGAACCGTTGGATGTGCCGGTACCGCCGGCGCGCGTGCGCGTGCGCGAAGTGCGCACGGTAGAAGGACGCGTGCCCCTTCCGGAGGCCGAGATCGTCGTGTCGGCAGGGCGCGGCATGAAAGATCCCTCCAACTGGCACATCATCGAAGAGCTCGCCGATGCACTCAATGCCACGACTGCCTGCTCTCGACCAGTAGCCGACAGCCACTGGCGCCCACACCACGAACACGTAGGCCAAACCGGCATCGCCATCCGACCCAACCTCTACATTGCCGTAGGCATCAGCGGAGCTATCCAACACTTAGCCGGCGTCAACAACTCTAAAGTCATCGTCGTCATCAACAAAGACCCCGAAGCTCCCTTTTTCAAAGCCGCCGACTACGGCGTAGTGGGCGACCTCTTCGAAGTAGTGCCTCGTCTGACCGAAGCGGTGCGAAGATTTAAGGCATCTCAGTAGACGATGCTGTAAAGCGAGGGTATTTCGATACCTTTGCGGAATAAGGAAAATGCTCCTAAGCATCATCGCTGACTGAACCATGCCCTTATATGTCCGGCCATGAAACGCGTTGAACTGGAAATTATCGCCTTATCCCATAGCGTCTCCCACGCGCAAAACTATGCGGTGGTACTGAAGGAACGCAGAGGCAATCGCCGCCTGCCGGTAGTGATTGGCAGCTGTGAGGCACACTCTATCGCCATCGCCATGGAACGCATGATGCCTTCCCGACCACTTACGCACGACCTCTTTAAAAGCACGCTGCAGACCTTCAACATTCAACTGCGCGAAGTGGTCATCAACAACTTGTTGGACGGCATCTTTTACGCGCGCTTGGTTTGCGTCTACAACGGGGAAGTTGTCGAGATCGACTCCCGCACTTCCGACGCTCTGGCGCTGGCCGTGCGCTTCGAGTGCCCTATATATACCTACGAGTTCATTTTAGACGCCGCTGGCATCGTGCTGCCGGAAGAGGGCGATGAGGGCGAGGAAGAGATGGGGCAAGCGCCGGGAGCCGCCTCCGACCGACTGCCGCACTTCAACCCCGATGCTTTGGAGACGTATTCGGAAGAGGACCTCGAAGAATACCTCAAAAAAGTCATTGAAAGCGAGGACTACGAGCTGGCCGCTAAGATTCGGGACGAGCTGCGACGGCGCAAGAGCTCTTAAAAATTTCCGGCCATGGATCGCGACATGTGGTGGGGCATCGGCATAGCAACGGCGGTACTTGCCTTCGTCCTGTGGAAAAAAGAGCCCTCGGTAGTAGAGCGCCTAAAAGTGCAAACCATGGCCATACACGACGAGGCCATGGTCGAGATGGCTGAAATGAACCGCTTAGGCCGCGTCCTCAAGCGACAGTTACAACAACTCGACCCCGACACCCCGCGCGCCGACTCGCTGCGCGCAATACTGTTGCACATGAAAAAAGCAGAAGAAGACATGTACTCCTGGATGCGCCACTATGTCGACCCCATCGACTCCTCTACGGAAGCGGCTCTGCGGTATCTGGAAGATCAAAAGCAGCGCATCTCCCAAAACCAACAGGACATCCGCGCCGCTCGCGATGCCGCCCGCCGCCTGCTGGGGCAGTAGCCCGCCGCCAACGATGAGGATGCTGTGCCCACAATGCCTTTACCGGGAATACATCAGCTCCCTCAGGAGTATCCCTCCGATGGCAAGCCTTTTCTAATTTTGTGGACAAACCTATGCAAAGAGTTATGCATCGCTTTCTTGCGGCACTCCTGATGTTCAGTGTGTTTACCGCTTGTCAGCAGGGTCCGCGGCGCCTTCCTATCTTGGGCGAGCGCGACGTGATCAACGGCGATACCGTATATCCTCGCATTCCAGCGTTTTCCTTCATCGACCAAGACAGCCAGTTGGTCACGCCGGAGACCTTCCGAGGTAAGGTGTACGTGGTGGATTTCTTTTTTATCCACTGTCCGACCATTTGCCCTAAGGTAAAAGCCAATGCTCTGCGCATCTATCAGAAGTACCGCGACGACGACCGCGTCATGCTGCTGTCGCATTCCATCGACGTAAAAAACGACACGGTAGCTGCGCTGAAGCGATACGCCGAGAAGCTGGGCATCGACTCGCGCCGTTGGAAGCTGGTCACTGGGGACCACGACGCCATCTACGGCATTGCCGACGACTACTTTAGCGTGGCCACAGTAAATCCCGAAGCACCGGGAGGATTTGACCATAGCGGGCGCCTCATCTTAGTCGATACGGCCCGCCATGTGCGCTCTTTTTGCGACGGCACCGATGCACGCGACGTAGACCGCTTTATGGAAGATATCGATGCCCTTTTGGTTGAACAATTCGGCACGGCGTCGCCGCCGCGCCGCTAAAGCGCTATCTTATGGATAGGTGGCCTGCCGTGGGCTTGGTGTGCTGCCTTTGCGCGCTTTGTAGCGCGCCGGGCATGGCACAGGTCTTCATGCGGGCTCCAGTGCTGGCTCCGCTTGCGGCTATGGGCAACGCAGCCGTAGCCTATCCAGAGGCGGACGCCGGAGGCGAGCAGGCGAGTGTGTTAGGATTAGTCCAAGGCGCTGGGGTGTGGATAGGCGCTTCCTTGCCGTATGGGCTCAGCGGTTGGCAGGCCGTGCGCATCCAGGCGTTTGCGCGCACCAGCCAGCGCGATGGCATAGGCATCGACATGGCTCATTCCGGTATAGCGTCCTACAGCGAACAACGCTTCCGACTGCTGTATGGCCGGCGCATAGGCCATACGCTGTGGATAGGCGGTGGCGCCGACATCCTGCGCATTTCCGCCTTAGAATACGGGCAAGCGGCGACACTGACTTTTGGCGTAAGCGCGCTGGCTAACCCTCTACCCACCATATGGGTGGGCGCACACATCTACAACCCGGTGCAAGCAGAGATTACCGGAGCACCCATCCCTGCCATCCTCCGCCTCGGAGCCGCCTGGCGACCTTCCGATACCTTTATTGCATTGGCGGAAGTAGAGAAGGACTTAGAGCGCCCGCCCGTGACAAAGATAGGCGCAGCATACCGGCCTCTTTCTGGATTGACTGTGCACATGGGCATCCACGGAGAGCCCCTGCGCTTTACCGGAGGCGTAGCCATGCACTTGAACAACGTCCTCGCCATCGCGATGGCTGCAGAATGGCACCCCGTCTTGGGCATCACACCTACAATGACGCTGATCTGGCGCAAGAGCAACAGCCGTTAAAAGACAATCTCTTGCTGCCAACGCTCTAAAGGCGTCTGGTACATTCGCCAGAAGATTTCTGCAATGCGGTCGGGGTCATAGCGGGTGCCAGCCTGTACGGCCCCGCACACCGTAACCGTGCCCACGCGTATGCCTAAAGGCGCACACTCCTCAGCCAAGCACATGGCTAAATTGCGAATGCCGGCCTTGCCTACGCTCAACGAGCACAGCTGCGCGGGCGCCTTCAACGCCGAACCGCCGCCGGTTAAAAAGATTACTCCACCGCTGCGCGCTTTCAGGTACGGTATGAAGGTCTGAGCCGCTAGGAGTGCCCCTACGACGTTGATGCTGAAGTCGCGGTGAAATACAGGCAATTCAACCTCTGAAGGTAAGGCCGGGTTGAAGGCGCTAGCGTTGTAGTGGACGATTTCTATGTCGGCGTGTTCGGCAGCCACCTGTTGCAGCAGGCGCGCAAAGGCGGCCTCATCTGCGATGTCGCAGGGGTACCCCCGACTCGAGATGCCCTCCTGGGCCAAGTCGCGCTCCATCTGCGCCAGCTTGTCGGCACTGCGCGCTACCATGAGCGCCTCGAAACCCTGCCGACCAAAATGGCGGACAACCGAAAGCCCTATGCCGGGGCCCATTCCAATGAGTAACAGCTTCATGAATAGAGAGCCAAACTGCTTTACGGAGAATTGGCAGCGGTAAAGTTGCGGCACTTACGCCAATTTCGAGACAGAATTCCTCGGCGCATTGCGATTAACCTTTCAGAATTTGCGTCTTTTTGCGCCCTAAAACGCACGAGCATGTCCGAGCAGGACAAATCTACTGGACTTAGCGCGCTGTTTCGGTTGTGGCGAACCTTGTTTGCCTTTCCGGCTTGGGAGTATTGGCCGCTGTGGTTGTCGGCTGTGCCTATTGTGGGGATGTACTTGTGGTTTGCGATACGCGCTCGCCACCTCTTCTTTTTTTCCAACGTCAATCCGGCTATCCCCTTGGGCGGCGCTTTTGGCGAGTCCAAAAACGACATCTTGAAGCTCCTTCCGCCGCACGTCAAGCCCGCCACCGCGTGGATACCGCGGTCGCTCTCCTTTGAAGAGGCGCTCCAACGCATTGCCGCAGCCAAAGTTGCCTTTCCCGTCATAGCCAAGCCCGACATAGGTGAACGGGGCTTTCTGGTCAATAAGATAGAAACACCCGAGGCGCTGCGCACCCATCTCCATAGCTATGCTGCCGACTTTATTGTGCAGGAATTTCTCGAGGCGCCCATCGAGGCCGCTGTTATGTTTTGCCGATTGCCCGGTGGCCCTTTCTCGCTTTTGTCGGTGTGCCTCAAAGAGTTTTTGACGGTCCGAGGCGATGGGCACTCTACGGTGCGGCAACTACTCCAATCGAGCGACCGCGCTCGGCGGCAACTGGAGCGCCTAGAGCGCGAGCAGCCTCAACTGCTCGATGCCCGCCCCGAAGCCGGACAGACGATAGTGGTGGAGCCGGTGGGCAACCACGCCCGCGGGACGAAGTTCGTAGATGCCTGTTCCCTCATAGACTCCTCCATGACCAAAGCCTTCGAAACCTTGTGCCGACAAATCCCAGGCGTCTACTTCGGCCGCTTCGACCTCAAGTGCTCTTCCATCGAGGCGCTAAAGCGTGCCGAAGGTAAAGTGATGGAGCTCAACGGCGTATTGGCCGACCCTGCCCACGTGTTTGACCCCAGCTGCGGTGCCCACAAAGCGTACCGCGAGTACTACCGCCAATGGCGGTCGCTGTACGAAATCTACCGCATCCAGCGGTCATTAGGCGTAGCTCCTACACCGCATAGAGAGGGCCTGCGGCAGCTCGTAAATTATTTTCAGTATAAAAAACGAGCAACAACTCCTAAACAGCGCTTATAATACCTACCTTTGCCGCCATTCACTTTTCACCTTTTTCTTTTTTTCCAATGGTTGTAGAAAAAAATAAGGTAGTGTTTGTGCACTACACCCTTACCGAAGGCAATGCCGACGGCGAAGTTATCGAGTCCACGCAGGGCCAGGAGCCGCTTGGTTTCATATACGGAATCGGCGCGATGATTCCCGAATTTGAAGCCCATCTGAAAGGGCTAAAGGCCGGCGATCCGTTCTCTTTCACCATCAAAGCCGCCGATGCGTATGGAGAGTACGACGAGTCGGCCGTAGTAGAAGTGCCGAAGAGCATCTTTGAGACAGATGGCAGGATCCCCGACGGCCTGCTCGATATCGACAATGTGCTGCCCTTGACCGACCAAGAAGGCAATCACTATCAGGGCATCGTCCGGTGGGTCGGCTTAGAGTCGGTGAAGATCGACTTCAACCACCCCATGGCGGGAGTAGATCTGCATTTCACCGGCCACATCGACAGTCTACGCGAAGCCGAACCGGAGGAACTCAGCCACGGACACGTGCATTACGGCCACGAGGGACACTAATGCGCCTTTTCGAACCAGTGAGCGGGGGGCCGCATACGCGCGGTTCTTCGCTCATCGGTTGGTTTTGAAGGTGAACGTATAGTTGGCCCAAAAATTCCACAGCATCACTACAGCAGTCGCTACCAGTTTGGACAAGTAAAACCACACCCCGGCCAGCTCATGTAGGGCATAGATGAGCGCGTTGTTTAGCCCAAGACCAATGAGCGAGGCGACGAGAAATTTGGAGAATTGGGCGGCGATGCCGGGTTCACGGCTTTGAAAAGTCCAGACGCGGTTAAGCGTATAGTTGCTCACTACGGCACACAGGAATCCGATACTGTTGGCCACATATTGATTTAGACCTATCTCCTCTCGACACAGCCACGTGATGCCAAAATCGACGAAAACTCCGGAGAAACCCACCAATCCAAATTTAATAAACTTGCGCAGTAAATCGCTTCTCATGAGACGGAAGAGGTTTGCAAACGGCGCCGAAAAGGTAGGCACAATTGAGCGGTGAGGATGAGCCAGATGAGCATGCACGGCACGACCTTGAGCACATACGGCTGCACCCATTGCGAGCGCACAGCGGGCGGGCACAGGTCGGAAGGCGAAAGGGAGGCCAACACAAAGGCAGCCCCTAGAAGCAGCGACATGAAGAACGAGGGTTGAGGCGTACTCCAATACCATATGGCTGCACCGCACAGCGCAATTACGAAGGTGGGCGACTCGGCCTTGTGGTTGAAGACGACTACCCACAACAATAACGACGCCCATAAGTAAGCCCGCTCGTGAGGAAGTGCTTTTCCTTTGGCATGTCGATACCACACGGCTCCCATGCTGAGCAGCCATAAAAGCGCACCGGCTCCTACCACCACCAGCTTAGGCCCCTGCCAACCAAACCACGACTGCAGCCATCCCATCACCGACAAGCCCACAGAAGCCTCATGGTCGGAGCGCAACAGCTCCCACCACCACGCGTACACTCGCAGCAACTGTTCGGGTGCCACCACGAGCAGCGGCAAGGCCATCCCTGCGATGAGCCACAGAGCCGCCCTGCCCAACAGCGCCTTCTTTCCTGGATACAAACCCGCAGGCAAGAGGGCCAGCAGCCCAAAGATTTTCAGAAAACCTCCCGCCGCAATCCACCACGCCGCTGCCGACGCGCGCCCGCGCTCTACGGCAATCCATGTCAGCAGAAAAAAGGCCGCCATCAGCCCATTGCTCTGGCTGTTTTGCAGCGAGATCAGCAACTCCAACGCCACAAACCAGCCCACATAGTAGCGGCGGCGTTCATCGAGCAGCGGCAAGCGCAAGATGGCCCACAACAACGGCAGGGCATTGAGCAGATTCCACAAGACAAGGCCTATCGCATCTGGCAAAAGGGTGAACGGACCCATCACCACTGCAAACGCCGGGCTGTATTTGTAAAGGTCCCATTGCTCGGCAGGGAAAGGCGCGTAGGGATTGAGCCCTTGAACCAAGTGCCGAAAGGCATTACGAAAGATGACGTAGTTCTCGTAAGCCGTATAGCCGTCTTTGCCGGATCGCAACAAGAGATTCTGCGCGCTGGCAGCAAGCGCTAACGCCACGTAAACCACCCAAAGCGTTCCAGGACGGCTAAACAGATAGTGCACACGCATGAGTCATCCAAAGTAGGGGCGCAACTTCTCCAGCAAGAGCTCGGGAGCCGAGACGACCTTCTTTTCCGCCGCCTTGTAAAAGCACAGGCGCACCGTGCCCGAATTGACCATCTGGTGCTGCTCGTTCAAAATATCCGTGTGAAAGAGGATATGAGTATCGGGCCACTGACGGATCTCCGTATGTATCGTTAGGAGGTCGTCGTAGTATGCAGGGCGTACAAAGCGCATCTGCACGCTCACCACCGGCAGCCAGATGCCGTGCTTTTCCTCCAACTCTTTGTAGCTCAGCCCTAAGGAGCGGATAGTCTCTACCCTACCGACCTCGTAGTACTCGGCGTATCGGCCGTAGTAGAGATAGCCCATCTGGTCGGTCTCGCCGTACCGAACGCGAAGATGACAGTCAAAGCTATACACCAGGCAGCTGCGGGATAAGGTTATACTTCTTCGCGTTCGATAGGGCAGGTCATGCAATGGCTGCCGCCGCGAGCGCGAGAAAGCTCGTAGGAAGGGATGGTGATGATGGTATTTTCCACCTGCTCGGGGCTTATCTTGCCGTTGTCGATATCGCGCAAGAGCTTTTCCGCGCCGATAACTTTATAGCCAAACGACTTAAACGCCCGCTCGGTGATCGGGTTTCGGTCGTAAGTGATGGCCACACCGGGTTTTAGCGCCACCAGGTTGCAACCATCCGTCCACTGCTCGCGCTCCTGATAGGGGCTCTCTCCCTGTCCCGCCCAGATAAATTCCATCTTCGGGTTCACTTCCGCCAAAAGAAAATCTTTCAGACAGGGGTATTCCACCTCTTCGCCAGTATGGCGGTGCACATCTACGAAAGAACCCAGCCCATCCTGCACGATAGGCTTGTAGGCGACCATGTGGTGATGGTTGATCTGCGTAAACACAGTATCGATATGCATGTAGGTGCGCTCTGCCGGAATGTTCACCTGGACGATGTTTTTGATAATACCGCGGTCGAAGAGCGTCTCCTTGAGCATGTGGAAGGCGTAGTTGTTCGTGCGCTCCGAACAGCCGACGAGCAGGTAGTCTTTGTTGAGTACCATCACATCGCCGCCTTCGATGCTGACCGTCTCGCCTTTTTTCGACGGCGGAAACTTATCGACGCGGTTAAGGTTGATGGTCTTACCATCGGCCTTCAAGCGCCGAAAGACCGGGTGGCTGCTGAAGATGAGACGAGTGAGAAAATTTTCGCGGAAGCGCGCCGACTTATTGGCCTTGGTGATAATGACATAGTCTTTGACCGTCACCGCGATGTCGCGCGTGAAGATCAAATTAGGAATAGGGTCAAAGAGGATGCGATCTTCTGGTTCTAAGTAGCCTGTAATGAGCGTGTCGGCCAATTGCTCCGGAGAAAGCCCTGCTAAGCGCGGAATAAACGAGTACGGGAGCTCTTCAAAGTCTATGATCTTGTTGATGACTTCGTACTTGCTCTCCTCGTCGCGCGTGCTCTCGGCGATGAGGTCGCGCACTTCGAGCACGTTCTCTTTGCCCAAAAAGGCGCGCAGCACGTCGGTGAAAATGTCGTGCTCTTCTTGCATGTTCGGCAGATGAACGATGTCGTCGAAGAGCAACTCGCCTGCTCGCTTGGGAGTGATCCGGGCAATTCCCTCGTCAGGGCGATGGACAATCACCTTTTTTAAGCGGCCAATCTCAGAGTCTACGTATATTCGGCTGTCGATATCCATAAAAAGGGGTAAGGGTTTGCACATGCAGAGGGGGAATGCGGCGCAAAGGTAGGATTTGCCCGCGGCATATCAGGCCTTAAGAGGATTTCCTGTGATCCCTTCTTTGCGCCAGACGAGGTTGCAGTGGGCCCGAGTACCTAAGCGTTCATTCAACGGACAGCGGTCTCCGACGCTTCGAGCCGAAGCACGCCACGCGGACACACCGCAGAGCAGATACCACACCCTACACAGGAGGCCCTCAAAATGTCCTCTCCGCGCTGCGCATAGGCCCGTACATCGATACCCATCTCGCAGTAGGTGGAGCAATTCCCGCACGAAATACACTGCCCGCCGTTGGTCGTAATGCGAAAGCGCGACTTCTTGCGCTGCCAAATGCCCAACCAGGCAGCCATGGGGCAGCCAAACCGACACCACACCCGACTACCCAACAGCGGATAAAAGCCCACGCCGACCACGCCTGAAAAAGCCGCGCCAATCAGGAAGCCGTATACCTTGTAAAAGGGTTCCGACAGCTGGCGTAGCAAGCCGCGGCCAGCAAACTCATTAGCCCACAGCAGCGCCGTCGTGAGCACGGCAAACACCAACACGCTGTATATCATCCAGCGCTCTATTTTCCACGCCCGCAAGCTCTTGTCGGAAAGGTGGCGAAAAGGGTCGCCCGCTGTTTCGGCCAAGCCACCGCACCCACATACCCACGAACAATACCAGCGCTTACCCCAAAAATAGGTGAGTATCGGCGTCGCGATAAAGAACATGCCTAAGCCGAAGAAAAAGTAAAACAGCCCTAAGTCCGAACGCGCGTAACTGTGGTAGGCCATGGGTGTGCCTTGGTAGTAAGAGAGCGGCCAGAAGTACGAAAAATACAGCTCCGGCTGCTGGAGGCGCACCAATAATCCCGGCAACAACCAGGCAAAACCCAGCTGAAAAAAGACGACCGACAGCGTGCGCCAGCGCTGATAAGCATTGTGCCGGTATTTGAAAAGGAACTTTATACCCATCAGCAATACAGCAGCCGTATAAAGCGTGCCGTACACAAACCATTGATCTGCTGGGCGCGCCCTTAGCCACTGACTCAGCGGAGAAAACAACGCTATGAGCCCTCTTAGATATTCCGGAAACCAATATAGGCAAACGTAAAAGCCCGTCAGCCAAACGCCCAACAGCCACGCCCACACCCCTCGCGCGGTGAGACTCCGGAACCAAACGCCGTTGTTGTAAATACCTACCGGCTGCTTCAAGTATTCTTCTCGAATGAACCAACCCACGCCCGCAGCCATCAGTCCAAACGAAAGCAGTAAGGTAGGCACAGGCGCTATGGCGCGGCCAGCCGCCCAGACAACCAGTAGAAGCAGGGCCCCTGCAGCGCCCAAAGCGAGGGCAATCTGTTGGGCGCGCGAGATGCCCACCGGCGCAGTAGGAACCCAAGATAGCGAGTGCTCTTGCATGTCAAACCCGTAAATATTTTTTCCACCCCGTAGCGCTGCGGCTGCGCCTTAAAGATAGGTTCTTTCCCGTTTTTCGGCAATAGAGCGCGACCAGTTCCGCCTCGTGTTGGGGATAAAACTCTGGGTCAAAATTGGCGTCTCCCAAGTATTGCAGCACGATCTCGATGGGCGTCTGTTGGCGCAACCACGCTTCACACACCGCTTGTCGATAGCGCACGCCCATGAGGTTGAAACCCTGCACAGCTCCACTCGCCCGGTCGTAGTTGATCCGGATGCTCTTTCGGCCGTTGGGATGTTCCCAATACAGCGTCTCTTGCTCTGCCGGCAAGGTGGGCGGCACATTGCCGTACGTCTGATACTCGATATCGAAAAATTTGGCCGAATTGAACCAGATACCTGGGTCGTAAGGCGTGGGCTGTCCACAGATGGTATGCGCTACCGTTTGGCCCATGGCCCGGGCGGTGTACCAGACGGCCTCGATAGGGCGGCGCCCAGCCGGTGGGCGGCGCAACTCTGCGCAGTCGCCAATGGCGTACACGTGGGGTTGGTTTGTACGCAAGTACTCATCGACCAAGATGCCGCGCTCTATCTCCAAAGGCCCCCCTCGCAGAAAGTCTACATTGGGCCGAACGCCCACCGCGAGCCCAACAAAATCACACGGTATCTCTTCACCTTGCACCGTACGCACAGCGCGACAGCGCCCATATGCGTCGGGTAGGATTTCTCGCAGTTCTGTCTGCAAGCGCAAGTCTACGCCGTGCGATCGAATGCAGCGGTTGACCATGGCGGACTCTTCTGGCGGCAAGACGATATTCCAAAAGCTCGACTCGCGCACCAAAAAGGTAACTGGTATGCCGCGAGAACAAAACATTTCGGCCATCTCTATGCCGATAAGCCCGCCGCCCACAATCACCGCGCGCTGTAAACCGCGGCTGTAGCGCTCCATCGACTCCAAATCTTGCCAGTGATACAGCCCCTGAACGCCGGCTAAGTCTTGGCCCGGCCACCCAAACTTGTTGGGAACAGAACCCGTAGCCAAAATAAGGCGGTCGTAGGCTACCTCCCGACCATCGCTTGTGAAAAGCCGCCGCGCAGCAAAGTCTATCCGCTCCACGCGCGCCCGAAGCCGATCCAGCCGGTTTTTCGGCCAAAAATCGTCCGGATACGGCTTCAAATCTTGCGCCCGCATATGCCCCATATAGACGTACATCAGCGCTGTGCGGCTAAAAAAGTAGTCGCACTCGTCCGAAAGGAGCAGGATAGCGCAATCGCTCCGCTTTCGAATGTGTCGAGCCGCAGTGACTCCGGCGACGCCATTGCCCACGATGACTATTTGCATGATGCGAAGCAGTGCAGCATTGTACGGTACTCGACAAAGTTCAGAATTTAGGATTAAGGAGAACGAGCTAAAAAACATACGAGAGCGGAGCGGTAGGAGATTTTGTCGCAACGGATACCTCCGATCACACGAGAAGCTTATTTTCGAGGTCTCCCCATTGCAGTATTCTTCCAAACTTTGCAGGGCCTTTTTCAAAGTCTACGCCTTATGTCTTTCGCAAAAGTCGCATCAGCAAGGAGATCCTTATCGACTCTTACCCTCATCTGGATGGTAGCGCATGCTGCCGCGGGGCAAGAGATAGAAGCGCTGGTAGAGCGGGCTACCCAAGAGGTTTTGCCCAAGGTCATTCAATGGCGCCGGCATTTGCACCAATATCCGGAGTTGAGCAATCGGGAGTACGAAACCGCTCGGTATGTGGTGGAGCACTTGAGGGGGCTGGGCTTGGAGGTGCGCACCGGCATCGCACATACCGGTGTGGTGGGCATCTTGCGCGGCGCCAAGCCGGGCAGGGTGGTCGCTCTTCGGGCCGACATGGATGCCTTGCCGGTGACCGAACGCCTTCCGCTTCCGTACGCCTCTAAAGTGGTGGCGGAGTACAATGGGCAGCGCGTGGGCGTGATGCACGCCTGTGGACACGACGCGCACACGGCTATCTTGATGGGTACCGCAGAAGTGTTGGTATCGCTGCGAGACCACTTAGCGGGTACGGTGGTGTTTATCTTTCAGCCTGCAGAGGAGGGTCCACCGCGAGGAGAGACCGGCGGCGCCTCGCTCATGGTCAAAGAGGGAGTGATGGATAACCCCAAAGTGGATGCCATCTTTGGCCTGCACATGGCTTCCGCCTTGGAGGTAGGGCGCATCAGCTATCGGCCGGGTGCCATGATGGCTGCTAGCGACCGCTTTTACATTAAGATACAGGGCAAGCAAGC
Source organism: Lewinellaceae bacterium (assembly GCA_037445225.1). GTDB lineage: Bacteria > Bacteroidota > Bacteroidia > Chitinophagales > Saprospiraceae > M3007. The sequence goes on from JBBIKW010000007.1 coordinate 97,836, forward strand.
GCACGGCTCGCAACCGTGGAAAAGCGTAGACCCCATCGTGGTCGGCGCCGAAATGGTGATGGCCCTCCAAACCCTGGTGAGCCGCGAAAGCGAGCTCACCAAAGCGCCGGTGGTCGTCACCGTAGGTAAGTTTCACGGCGGCGTTCGCGAAAACATCATTCCCGAAACCGCAGAGATGTCGGGCACTATTCGCACCTTAGACGACTCAATGCGGTACGAAATACACCAAAAGATGCGCCGCATCGTGGAGAATATCGCCGAAGCGCACGGTGCTACTGCCGAGCTGCAGATTCAAGAGCAAACGCTCATCGTCATAAACGACCCAGAGCTCATGGAATTTGCCTTGCCTGCCTTGCGCCGGGCTGCCGGCTCCCAAAATGTAGAACTCACCGAATGGCGCACCGGCGCCGAGGACTTCTCTTATTACGCCACTAAAGCGCCGGCCGTGTTTTTCAACCTCGGCGGCATGCCTAAAGGGGGAGACCCGAAGAAGGCACCTTCGCATCATACACCTGACTTTTTCATCGACGACTCCAGACTCGACGTCGGGGTAAAGGCCTTCTGTTACTTGGTATTCGATTTCTTAGGAAAGCGGTAGCAACCTTCTTCTTTTACACACCATGCCGACCTCTTACCTGCGCTTGTCCGCTGAGGTGCAAGAGGCCCTGTTGGAAGGACGGGCAGTAGTGGCTTTAGAAAGCACCATCATTGCTCACGGCATGCCTTATCCCGACAATGTGGCCACAGCGCTGCAAGTGGAGCAGGTAGTGCGGCAGGCTGGAGCGGTACCGGCTACGTGTGCAGTATGGCAGGGGATGCTGTGCGCGGGGCTGAGCTGCGACGAAATAGAGCAGCTGGGCAGCCGCGGTCGCCAAGTGCCAAAGGCAAGCCGCCGCGACCTGGGCTACCTGCTTAGCAGAGGGCTCGATGGCGCTACCACAGTAGCTGCTACACTCATTATTGCCCATCAGGCCGGCATACGGTGTTTTGCCACCGGGGGCATTGGCGGTGTGCACCGCGGAGCTCCAACGACCTTCGATATCTCGGCCGACCTCCAAGAGCTCGCTCGCACCCCTGTAGCCGTCGTGTGTGCCGGCGCTAAAAGCATTCTCGACATCGGTCTCACGTTAGAGTATCTGGAAACCTTAGGGGTGCCCGTCATAGGCTATCAGACCGATGCTTTTCCGGCTTTTTACGCGCAGACGAGCGGTTTTGGAGTGGGCTACCGCGTAGACACGCCGGAGGAGCTAGCGCTGTTGCTGCGTGCGCATTGGGAAGCCGGTCTCCATAGCGGTGTCGTCATTGGCAACCCCATACCCGAAGCCTATGCCTTAGATGCCGCGGAGATGGAAACGGCGATCCGCAGCGCGCTAGCAGATGCGGATCGCCAAGGCATCGCAGGAAAAGCGCTTACTCCTTTCTTGTTAGCGCGTATCGAACAGCTCACGCAGGGCCGCAGCTTGCAGGCCAATATCGCTTTGGTTTGTCACAATGCCCACCTCGCTGCTCAAACGGCAGTGGCCTATGCCGTTACTCTATCCCCTCCGACTCCGGCTGGAAAGTGAAGCGAGGGCTCTTGGGTGGAATAGGGCGCACCCCTCCATCCGCTGCTGCACCCCTTGCCAAGCCCTATGTAGTCGGGCAGAAAGACGTTACAGGTAAACTCCAAAGAGAAGGCCAACACGCGCACGCCCTTGTACGACACCCAGCGCTCGTCTTTCTTGTTGAGGAGCTTCACCTCTACCGGGCGCTCTGACGCATAACCCACCTGCTGTAGAAAGGCGACGACTTGGTTGTGGAGGATCTTCTCCAACAAATAGAGCCGCTCTACCATACCCGGTAGGCGGATGTAGGTAGCGTAGTTGTCTTCGTTGAGCGCAATCCAATGGCGAATGTGGTAGAAGCGCTCCTTGTCTTCTACCGTCAGGTTGTACTGACGCACATTTAGATGGGCGATGCGCACCGGCACCTGGTGCCCGTCGAGCACGAGCGTCCAGTCGGGCTGCGAGAAGAAGTGATACGCCTCTTCGATGCCTTCGTTGGGGCACATCAGGATAGGGCGTCCCTTGTCGTGCTTGTATTGGATGAGCGGTTGGCGGTAGTGAAAGCTGCCTGTCTCGAAAAGTTGTGGTTGTGAAACATCTCGTGTTCCCAACCCGCCTTGTTGGCTATGGCCGCGCGCAGGTAGCGAAGCTCCCACGGCTCCATCTGAATGTCGAACGTCACCAAAAGTACGCGTAGTTTTCCCGGCATGATTTAGCGAGCGGGCCTGCAGGGCGTTGCGCGAACATCCACCGTCCAGAGCCCCAGTTTTACACGTATGGATGTTCGGGAAGACGGGTATGATGAGAGACAAAGCTCATATGGCAAAGAACAGGCCAAAAAATCCCGCGCTTCAGCCTTCGTCGTCCATCGTATCGCAGTGGTAATGGCGTTTGATGCGCGGCCGGAAGTTGCCGGGACGCTCATTGCCGCCTGTGCCGTTTTTCTTTTCCGCCTGGATTTTGGCCAGGATGCGGCTTCGCTCGCGGCGCATCCACTCGCGCAGCTGGGCATCTTCGACGATGTCGAAGTACTTGATGCCGTCGACCCACGTTTTTTCAGCGCGCGCATACACCGATAAGGGGTGGTCGCTCCATAGGACTAAGTCGGCATCTTTGCCTTCCTTGATGCTGCCCACGCGGTCGTCTACGCGCAGCATCTTAGCTGGGTTGAGGGTCACCATCTTCCAAGCCTCCTCTTCACTGACGCCGCCGTACATGACAGCCTTAGCCGCCTCTTGATTAAGGCGGCGCGCCATCTCGGCGTCGTCGGAGTTGATAGCCACCAACACGCCTTGGCGGTGCATGAGGGCTGCATTGTATGGAATAGCCTGGTACACCTCAAACTTATAGGCCCACCAATCGCTGAAGGTGCTGGCGCCCACGCCGTGTTGGCGCATTTCCTTGGCCACCTTGTAGCCCTCTAAGATATGGGTAAAGGTGTTAACCCGAAAGCCGAAGCGCTCGGCCAAACGCATGAGCATGAGGATTTCGCTCTGCACGTACGAGTGACAGGTGATGAAGCGCTTCTTTTCGAGAATCTCGCCCAATGCCTCCATCTCCAAGTCTTTTCGATACGGCTTGCCCGAGGCTTTGAGCCGCAGGTACTCTTGCGCCCGCGTAAAGTAGTCGACATAAACCTGCTCTACGCCCATCCGGGTCTGCGGATAGCGCGTGCGCTGATTGTCGGACCAGTTGCTCTGCTTGACGTTTTCGCCTAAGGCAAATTTGATCTGGCCGGGCCAATTGGGGAACTTCAGCTCTTCGGGTGGCGCTCCCCAGCGCAGTTTAATGAGTTGGGTTTGCCCGCCAATGGGGTTGGCTGATCCGTGCAACAGGTGCGAGCTGGTCACACCGCCGGCCAGTTGGCGGTAGATATCGACGTCTTCGCTGTCTACTACGTCGCCAATGCGCACTTCAGCGCTCGACTCTTGTGTCCCTTCATTCACTCCGCGCGAGATGGCAATGTGGGAGTGTTCGTCGATGATGCCTGCCGTGAGGTGCTTCCCGGTGCCGTCTATCACAATGGCATTGTCTTGCGCGGGAAGGTTGCGCCCAATGCGGCGGATCTTGCCTCCAGAGATAAGCACGTCGGTATTGCGCAGGACGCCTTCGCGCTCGTTGGTCCACACGGTAGCGTTGCGGATGAGGTAGGTCTGCGCTTGAGGGCGCTCAGGGCGACCAAAGGGAGCAAAGGGGTAAATCACCTGGCCTAATTGGAGAGGCGTAGGCGATTTCTCCGGCCGGCTGCGTTCGGGCGGGGCGTCGCCGGTTCGTTCGGCCAGCCAGCTCACCCATCTGCCGTCGGGGGCGGTCCCTCGGCCCGACCAACGACCAGCCTGCACCGAGCCAGTAAGGTGGAAGAAGACTTTTTGGGCCGTGTCGGGCTGAAACAGCAGTGTGACCAACCCATTTCGGTAGCTGAGACTCGCCTTTATCCCGGCGCTGTCGGAGCGCATGAGCTGGGCTTCCGGGCTCTCCGCTTTGCCTTTGACCGTCAGCGTGAAGGTGGTCGTGTCTACCTGGAGGCGATAAATACCCGCCAGATTTGCCTCCGGCGCAGCAGTAACTTCAAAGCGACGCCCCTGGACCCATGTCTCGATGATTTTAGCATCGCTTTGGAAGATGTTTTTATCCGCAATGAAGAAGTTGGCCCACTTACCGGCATCGAGGGTGCCTATTTGGTCTTGGACACCTAAGAACTGCGCGGGCTGCCAAGTGAGCGCCTTTAGCGCGTCGGCCTCCTGAAGGCCGTATTCCACCGCTTTGCGCAAGTTGGGCCAGAACTGCTTCTTGTCGCTTAGGTCGCCGGCGGTAAGGGCAAAGGGAATGCCGGCTTGGGCTATGCGGGCGGGATTGCTCGGCGCCAGTTCCCAATGGAGCAGTTCGGCAATAGAGATGTCTTCAGCATCGAAGGGCGTGCGCAGGTCGGGAGCGCTTGGAAATTTGAGCGATACGATAAGTCCTGCCAAGTTGGATGCCTTTATCTCGCTGAGCCGCTGATACTCGTCTCCGGCAGTTTTAACGAGGTAGCGCTTGGAGAACTCTTGGCCGAGGCGCGCGATGCGCAACACCTCTAACTTGTCGCCAGCCTCAAAGATTTGAGGTAGGTCTTGCAGTTGGTTCCACGCCTCCAAAGACAGATTGCGCTCCTGGCTAAAGCCGACAGTGCGGTACCACTCTCCGTCTAAGTAAGTTTGTCGGAGTAGTGCAATCACGCCCATCAAAGAGACGGGATAGCTCTGACCGGTGTTGCCGCGCCGCAAGGAGAGGTAGTGGCCCGCCTTAGCTTTGAGGAGGGTTTCCTGTTCGCGCCCTTCGCTCAGGGCGACCAGAGCGCCGCTGCCGCGCGAGATACCGTCGGGAATGAAGGTGACCACTGCGCCGAAGCCCAGCTGGCGCCAGTCGGTTGCTGCCTTGCTGTCGTTGGAAAAGACGTCGGCAGCGTTGAACTCCGGCTTGAGCGACTCGTTCCAGGCGAAGGCTCCCTTCTTAGTGGAATATGGCTGGAAAGGCGAGGTAAAAGGGTTGCGCGCCTCTGTACGCGTCGCGGGCAAGCCGTAACCGGCGCCACACAGGTCGATGAAGGCCGGATAGATCGTCTTGCCTGAGCAGTCGACCACGACGGCATCCTGAGGCAAGGGTATCCCCTTTCCGCAGGCTTCTACCTTGCCCCGACGCACCACTAATGTGGCGCTATCTATACGCGTTTGATAATCGCGATAGACGACGGCGTTGGTGAACGCATAGGCGCGCTCGCGCTGGTCGGAAGGCGCTGCTTGCGGAAATGTCGGCTGAGCCGCAGCGAGAAAAGGGCTTACAGCCAAGATGAATAATAAAATAGGTGTCGCTTGAAGACGCATAGCACAGAAAGGTTCAACAACAAGCAAAAGTAGAGCACCGACCTCGCCCGTTTACCCAACAGGCGTTACAACAGAGGCGATTTTGGATAAAAGAGCGCTCCTTAGCGATTGCGAACGCAAACTACTCATCAAAAAGCCTCAGGAGGCATCGGACTCGATGAGGCGCTGCGCCTGCCCTACCCAGTCCTCTTGTACAATTTGAACAAAGGAGATGCCCAGTGAGCGGGCAACGCGCAGGATGTCGTCGTCGTCCCACTGGGCAATTTGTACAAATGAGTCGATGCCCAATTCGCGGAGTCGACGCGCCCCTTCGGGCGAGATGCCGCGGATGCGCAAGAGGTCATCGGAAGGCGAAGCGGTCTGAGAGGGTTCGGAGAAGGCGTCGGAAGCGCGGGCTGCCTCCATCAGTTGGCGCACTTGTTGGGCGAGCTGGCTCAACTCGCGCAGCTGCTGTTCGATGCGGGCGCGAGCGATGGCCAGCTGCTCGCGCAGTTGGCGCCGCTCCTGCTCGAGCAAGACGTTGCGCTCTTCCAGCTCGCTTAGGCGGTGCTGTGCGGCGGCAAAATCGACATGCAAGCGCTGCCATCCATGGGTTTGGGCGCGCAAGTCTTCGAGCTCCGCATGCAGCCGCTGGTTCTCCTCCACCAGCTGTTGATGAGCCGCCTCCAACGCCGACACCTGGGCCTTAAAATGAGAAGCCTCCAACTCGGCGCGCTCCATCCGAGCGATGTTGTCCTGTGCCGCTTCGAAAAGCAGTGCTCGCTCCGCTTCATACTGCTTCATTTGCTCGCGCAGACTGCTCAGCTCCAGCGTCACCTTGCGCAGGTCTACCTCGCGCAAATCGTAGTAATACTTAACTTGCGTATATAGTCGAGCCAACGCATTGCGCTCGTTCGTAGTGCGCTCCAGCTGACGCGCCAAGGCGCGCTCGGGCCACGCCGCACGCATGTTCCAGCCAATGAGCAACCCTGCCAACACGGCAATCGTCCACAAGAGGGCAAAGAGAACAGGATCTTGTAGCAGCTCCAACATGGCGGGTGCAATAGGAACACCAAAAAACAGCACAATAGTAAGGAAATCAGCGGAATGTCCCCAAATTTTGTTCGCAGTTTCATTTATTTGCACCTAAAGTGCCGTCTTACCTTGCAAGAAGCATCGTTCAGATCAAAGAAGAGGGAGAGGTTTTCGTATGTGCAGCCATCTACGTAAGCGGCGCGGGAGTGCTTTTTGCTCGAACTGGAAAGGGTGGCTGTTGTTGGGCGCAGCCGTCGCTACGGGCCCATGGCTTTGCGAGGCTATGGCGCAGGAGAGTACACCCAGCAGTGCCTGGGTGCGCATCGACACCATCATCATCGAGGGCAACCGGCGCACGCGCCCGGAGCTCATCCTTCGCGAATTAGAGTTTCAGGCAGGCGACACTTTATCTTTAGCTACTCTGGCCGAGACGTTGGAGCGCAATCGGCTTCGCGTGATGAATACGCGCCTGTTTGCCCACTCCACCATCCAGCTGGAAGTGCTCGAGCCTGCGCAACAGCTGGCCGTCCGCCTCTGGCTCAGGGAGATGTGGTACCTTTACCCTATTCCCGTGTTTGAACTGGCCGACCGCAACTTCAACGTATGGTGGACGGAATTCGGTCGTTCTCTGAAACGGGTCAACTATGGAGTTAACTCTTCTCATTTAAACTTAAGTGGGCGTGCCGACGTACTCAAGGTGAACCTCAATTTTGGCTACACGAACCGCTATGAGGTTACATACGAGCGACCTTGGCTCAACCGCCGACAAACGATAGGCATGCGCGCTGCCATTGGCTTTAGCCGGAACCGCGAAGTGCAGTACACCACGTTGGGCAACCGCCAGCAGTTTGCAGTAGACCCTGAGCAATGGCTCCGCCAACGGCAGTATGTGCACCTATCCCTCAGCTGGCGCCCTAAGTTGCTGACCACGCATCTCTTCTCGCTCGAATACCAGCACAACCGAGTGGGCGACACCGTAGCTCGACAGCTCAATCCCGATTTCTTTGGGCGTGCGCGTTCCCAACAGCGCCTTTTCAGCGCAGCCTACCGGGTAGTGGTCGACCTGCGCGATGCCCACCCCTATCCGCTCAAGGGTTGGCTGGCGGCTCTGGAGGTGCGCCAGAACGGCTTGCTGCCCTCCGACGACCTCCACCTCTTGCGGGTGGGCGCCGAATTTCGGCATTATCGCTCTTGGGGCCGTCGCTGGAGCACGGAGTGGATCCTCAAGGGTCGCGCCAGCTGGCCCAGGCGCCAGCCGCCTTTCTACAACAACCAGGCGTTAGGCTACGGCAACGACATCGTGCGCGGGTACGAGTTCTTCGTAGTGGATGGGTTGGACTTCCTCCTTCAAAAGAGCACCCTGCGCTTTTGCCTGCTCGACGCGTATTTGCATACGGGCAGGTGGCTCCCTTTCCCCAAGCACTTGCCCTTGCGCGCTTTTTTAGCCCTGCACCACGATACAGGATATGCGCGCGATCCGTTCTTTGCTGCCCGAAATCCGTTGAACAACCGCTGGATACGCGGATACGGCTTGGGAGTGAACTTCGTGCTGTTTTACAACTCCGTCGTCCGCATCGAGTGGAGCCGACGCAGTACGGGCGGCAGCGGCATATACCTCAACTACAATTCCGGATTTTGATGGCGAACTGCAGTCGCTCCTCCCTGTCTGAAAAACAAGCGGCCTACCGGCATTTTGCAAAACAGGCGCCCGACTTACCCATCTTTGTCAAACCCTTTTACTTGGATGCCGTCTGCGGCGCAGCGCAATGGTCGGCAGCGCTCGTCGAACGCAACGGTCGGTGGGTAGGCGCCCTGCCTTTCTTTTTGAAGCAAAAACTCGGCCAACAGTACGTAGCTATGCCTCAGCTGTGCCGGTTCATGGGGCCATATCTACTGCCCGAGTATCGGACGGGGCGCAAAGCGATCCCGCTGCTGCGCGCGCTCATCGAGCAGCTGCCGCCCATCGTCGCCTTTGAGCAAGACTTCCATTATTGCGCAGATAATTGGCTGCCCTTCTATTGGGCGGGCTTCCGCCAAACCACGCGCTACTCCTATGTATTGCCCTTAGCCAACACCAACACCCTGTGGTCAAACATAGCGCCGACGTATCGAAACCGCCTGCTGCCCAGAGCCCTCGAGCGGCTCGAAGTGGTCACGAGAAGCGACCTGCGGGGATTTCTCCAAGTGCACGACGGCTCCTTCAAGCGCCAAGGGCTGAAAGCGCCGTTTTCTTTAGCGGGCTTAGAGCGCCTCGACCAAGCCTTGGCCGCAGAGGGGTGCCGACAAATCTTTTGGGCAGTAGACCGAAACACCGGTACGCCACACAGCGTGCTCTACCTTATCTGGGATGAGCAGTCGGCCTACTTGCTCCTACATGGAGACGAGCCGACACTGCGCGCTTCCGGCTCCGGCATTCTCATCCTCTGGGAGGCTATTCGATACTCTGCAGAGACCCTTCGAGTGCCTACATTCGATTTCTTGGGCAGCATGCTGCCCAATGTCGAGCCCGTACGCCGCCGGTTAGGCGCCGAACCCAAACCGTACTTCCGAGTAGCGAAAGAGTGGTCGCTCGCCTGGCGCGTCGGAAAATGGCTGCGCCGCATCTGTAGCCGTGTGTAATTTGGCTCAAAGCGACATCTTATCGGCATCGATCCCTCTTTAAAATTCTAATGCGCTATGAAAAACATCTCTTGGTATGCCTCTGCTTTCCTCCTCTTGACCCTATGCGCGTGGTACGGGTATCGGCACACACCTCAGATCTGCGGTCAACTGATCGACCCAAAGGGACAGCCCGTAGTCGGAGCGTCCATATGCCTCTTGCGCGACACCACCGCAATAGCCGTCCAACGCAGCGATAAGACGGGTAAGTTTTGCGTAGCGACACCTCCTGGGCAATATACCCTTGAAATAGTCCAAGAGGGCTTTGCCTACCTGCGCATTACCCATGTACCCGCAAACGAAAGCGAGAAAACGGATTTGCACACCATCCTTTTAGAAAAGGCCGACTCGGCGCTGACAGAGAGCATAACGGTGCGCTATCGCCCTCCACTCTTTCGCAGCGACGAGATCGCCTATCGCTCTACGCCTGGCGCTATCCTTAGCGCACCCAAAGACCGCACGCCTTCTGCTACAGTAGGTGAGCCCCGACGCCCAAGGTTCGAAGAAAGGAATGCCTCGAAGTTCCTTCTTGTTGGCCCTACCGAGAGTAGAAGCGAGCCTGCCGAGGGAGTGGCGCCAGATATCCTCTCCGTTACCGACGATGCCTTACAACCACCTCACCCCACAGCACCTAAAGCAGATAGACCTGCCCGACGACCAACCCTAAACAGCGTCACAGCCACGCGACCTGGCCAACTCACTGCCGGCGAATGGAACGACCTCCACAACTGGGCTACCCATTGGAGCGACCTGCTGCGCGACGGCGACATCGATGAGCACCAAAAGACCTACCGCTTCTATCCCAAACGCCGCTACTCCGTCTTGCTGCACAACGAAGCCGGCCTGCCCGTAAGCGATGCGCTCGTCCGCCTATTCGATCAAAAAGGCGCTGCTCTTTGGGAAGCGCGCACCTCCAACATGGGACAGGCTGAACTCTGGGAAGGGCTCTTCGACGATACCCCCGCCGAGCAGCCGCTGCGCATCGTTGCCGAAGTGGCGGGCAAAGAATACCGCTTCTATAATCCCGTGCCTTTCGAGAAGGGGCTAAACCGCTATGCTATCCCCTCCCCTTGCTACTATTCTAAAACCGTGGATATCGTCTGGACAGTCGATGCCACCGGCAGCATGGGCGATGAGATAGACTACCTAAAAACTGAATTGCTCGATGTCATCGGGCGCATTCAAAAGCAATTTCCCACCTTAGACATACGCATGGGGTCGGTTTTTTATCGCGATGAGGGCGACGAGTACTTGGTCAAGAGCAGCGCCCTGTGCCGCGACATCGACAGGACAGTCGATTACATCCGGCGCCAACAAGCAGATGGCGGAGGCGACTATCCAGAGGCGGTCCACAGCGCTTTGGAGGAGACCCTGCGCCAACCCTGGAGCCGCGAAGCCGTGGCGCGCATCTGCTTTCTCATCCTCGACGCCAGCCCACATCAGCGACCAGAGGTGATACAAAGCCTGCACCAAAGCATTCGCGAGGCCGCGCGCCGCGGAGTCCGCATCGTCCCCATAGCGTGCAGCGGCGTACAAAAGGACACCGAGTTTCTCATGAAGTTCTTCGGCCTGTCTACCAACGGTTCCTATGTCTTTTTGACCGACCACTCCGGCATCGGCGATAAACACTTAGCCCCTACGGCCGACGTTTACAAAGTCGAGTTGCTCAACGACCTGCTAGTGCGCCTTATCGGCGAATACATCGGCGTTCCCAGCTGCGACGACGGCAAGAGCACCGTCGTCTTCCAAACCCAACCCGACCCACAAAGCCCTATCCACACCCTGCCGCCAGCCCGTTATTACCCTAACCCTGCTACCGCGCAATTCACCTTAGAGCTGCCTTTCGACACGCAGAAAGTCGCGCTCTACAACGCCGAAGGACAAGCCGCTCGAAACGTAGGCTCCTTATCCGCCGGAACGCACACCATCGCCGTAGGCGATCTGCCCTCCGGCATCTATACCTTGCGCATCTGGAAGGACAACCAAATCCAAAGCGGCAAGCTGCTCCTCTTGCCTGCCCGCTGACGCCATGCGTATACCATCGGCAACCTCCACCGTCTGAGAAATGCGGCGATGCAACTCATCTCGTTATACCTTGTCCTTAGGTGTTGGTTTTTGTCAAAAGGATTTTCTTATGAAGACACGGATTGCCTTAGCCGTATGGGCGATGATGGGGCTCTTCGCATCCGCTGCGGTGGCCCAAGAGCCTGCACCAGCCCAACGAGTAGAGAAATACGTCATCATCACCAAGCGAACCGTAGCGCCCGATGGCACGGAAACCATTGAGACCATCATCAAGAAAGGCCCGGGAGCAGAGGACTTTGACGTCGAAGCCTATCGCCGATCTGCAGGCGGCGACAGCGTGCGCATGGAGGTGCGCGTATACGAGTTCCCGCCCGCTCCAGTATTCGACGCGTTAGAGGCGGTCGAGTGGAGTAAGATCAAAAAGATCGCAGACTCTACGGAGGCAATGTTGAAGCGGTTTTTTGATCCCGACACTGGCGACCTGGCGCGCGTCTACCGCTCGAAGGGAAGCAGGTCGATCAAGACTACTCAAGGGTATTTAGGCGTTAGCCCGCGCGGGGGCGATGATCCGGACACGCAAGGAGTAGCGGTCGAGGTGCTGCCGCATACGGCCGCCGAGCGGGCAGGCTTAGAAAGCGGCGACGTACTGCTGTCGATAGATGGCACCCCCCTACACAACTGGGAAGAGCTAGAGGACTTCATGCGCAAGACGAAGCCTGGCCAGACGGTCAAGATAGAGTACCAGCGGGGCAAACAGCTGCACAGTGTGGAGGTGACTGTGGGCAGCAAGATCGTACATGCCCGCGTTGTTAAGGAGCAGGCACCGCTCCCTCGCATAGAGACCTATTTCCGCGAAAAAGAGGCTTGTTTGGGTGTGTATTCCTCTACATACGCCGAGTCGGGAGTGCGCGGGGCGCGCATCAGAGCCTTCACCGACCGCTCCGCTGCACGCGATGCCGCCCTTCGGGTAGGCGACATCATCACGGCTATCGACACTTTGCCGGTACATAGCCAAGACCAGCTGTGGGATGCCGTGGCGCGCTACCGCCCTGGCAACCGCGTGGCGGTGCACTACCTGCGCGATGGCCAAACACATCGGGTGGAAGTTGCCCTTCTACCCTGCCGCGACCGCTTTGCTGTGATCACATCCCCTAAGTCGGAAAAAGGACGTTCGCCCATTACCCTGCGCCCACCTACAGAGGGCGACATTCCCCAAATAAACCCATTGCCACAAGACCCTATCCCCGACCGCCAACTGCCGCTGGAGGGCTTTCGCGCTTATCCCAACCCTACGACGGGAGTCATCACCGTAGAGTTCCGCGCCGCTCCCACCCCTACTACGGTGACACTCCTCGACCTGTCGGGACGGCAGCTGTTTCGAGAGGAACTGAATGCCTTCAGCGGACAATATCACCAACAGTTCGACCTAGGGGCTTTTGCTGGAGGTACGCTGCTGTTGGTCATCCAGCAAGGCGAGCGCTCTTTTGTCGAACGGATCGTTTTGAACAGATAGAGAGAGACAAAAACAAAGACTTGCCCCGCTTTGCCTACACGAGCAAAGCGGGGCATTTTTTACCAAGACCGAAAGAGACGATGCATATTTGCGCAGCAGCACTGGCCAGGTCAACTGGCCTGCTGTTAGCGCTCCCAAACCCATGCACATCATCTACTGTTCCTCTTGTAATCCTATGCCGCTGCTCGCCTTTCTATTGACCGCTTGCTGTGTTACGGCTGCATTTTCCCAAACGATAGTCCCCGAAGCCTTGGACGACACCTTTAACCTCTCTTGCCCTGCCTGTCGGATGCAGGTGGATGGCGTATCGCTAACCTTAGGGCAGAATGCCTTGCCCATGAATACGCAAAAACCCGTGGCGCGCAACCTGCTTTGGTGGCGCTACTACGACAACATCTTGGGCAAAGAGGCATATATGGCGCAAGAACCCTTCTGGACAACCGGCACGCAGCTCCTCGAAGAAGTGCCCGAAAACGAAAACCTATCGCTGCACATCAACCTCGTTTGGACAGACTCCGCTGGTCGCGAACACCGCCTCTTCTTGGTCATGGCCGGCTTAAGCCGACGGCACTTAACACATCTTCCCCTTATCACCGTTACTGACCCGCAAGACACCTATGCTCCGCTGCGCTTTAGCGCGGCCGTCCAAATCTTCCATAGCCCAGACCAGTGGGAAACCTACGACGCTATCGACGGCATAGCCATGTTAAACGCTTTCGACCCTAAGCGGGGAAGTGTAAGCGGCTCCTTCGAGTTTGTTGCGCAACGCGTTGGCATGGAAAAGAAGGGATGGTTCAAGGGCGGGTGGTTCGACAAGTGAGGTCTATGCGCGAAGGTCTCCGTTGGAAAAGCCCCTCTATTTTATGGAGAAGAAGGCGTCGCTTTGTACCTGTCTTTGAGGTGTTGAAGCATGTCCTGGGTAATGGCGTCGAGGTCGAATTCGGGCTTCCAGCCCCAGTCTCGGCGGGCGAAGGAGTCGTCGATGGAGGCCGGCCAAGAGTCGGCAATAGCCTGCCGGTAGTCGGGGCGGTAGACGACCTGAAAATGGGGCAAGTGCTTTCGAATGCTCCGTACCACATCGGCAGGAGTGAAGGTGATGCCAGCAAGGTTGTAGCTGGTGCGCACGGAGATCTGGTGTGCGGGAGCCTCCATCAGTTCGAGGGTAGCTCGTATGGCATCGGCCATATACAGCATGGGAAGCGGCGTGTCGGCGCGCAAGAAGCACTCGTAGGGTTTCCCCTGCACAGCGTGGTGATAGATGTCCACGGCATAGTCGGTAGTACCTCCGCCGGGCATACTCTGATAGCCAATGATGCCCGGGTATCGGAGTGATCGCACGTCGAGGTGGTACTTGTGAAAATAATAGTTCGCCCAGTTTTCACCCGCCACCTTGCTGATGCCGTAAACGGTTTCGGGAATCAGCACCTCGTATTGCGGCGTATGCTGCGGAGCAGCTTCGCGCCCAAAGACGGCAATAGAGGACGGATAGTACACCTTGGCGACATGGCGTTGGCGAGCCACTTCCAGGACGTTGAGCCATGACTTCATGTTGATGTCCCAAGCGCGCAGCGGCTCTTGCTCTCCAGTAGCGCTGAGGATGGCGGCCAAGTGGTAGATTTGTGTGACTCGCCGCGTTCGGACAACGGCATCCAAGGCGATGCCGTCGCAAGCGTCCAAGCATTCAAAAGGGCCATCGGCGCGTTCGGACGGGCGCAGGTCTGCAGCAATCACGTGCGCAGCGCTGTATACTTCGCGCAGCGCTTCCGTGAGGACGGTGCCTATTTGGCCGTTGGCACCGATGACGAGGATGTTGTCTTGTTTCATGCGTTTGCGGTTGGGCAGCGGTTTTACGGGCGAAAAGTAGAACGAGCCGTACAAAGCAGTGTAACATTGCTTCGCCAAATTGTTGTGCGCGCCCCTGCCGCATATCGATGGCCATAACTCCGTCCGTACACTATGAGGAAAAAGGCTTTCCTATTTGCTGGAATAGTATCGGCGTGTATCGTGCCCATAATAGGTCTTGCGCAGCCCCTTCTGACGCCGGAAGAAGCGGTAAACGTAGCGCTCAGCCAAAGCTTTGCTGTGCGCATCGCGCAGGCAGACGCCGACATCTTGCACCAAAACAACACGGCGGCTAATGCCGGCCTGCTTCCGGTGGTGAATCTGCTCATCAACGAGACCTTTACCCTGAGTGCCTTTCAGCAGCGCTTGGCCAACGGCAACGAGTTCAACGAGTTAGGTGCGCCGTTTAACAACTTGAACGGCTCTGTGCAAGCCAGCTGGGTGGTCTTCGAAGGCGGGCGCGCGCGCTGGGCGAAGGCGCGCTTAGAGGCATTAGACGCGCAAGGGCAGCTCAATGCCCAGGTCGTTGCCCAACAGACGATCGCCCAAGTCCTCGCGGCCTACTACGACGTGGTGCGCGGCCGTCTCTTAGAGCAAAATACCGAGGAGCTTATCGCCATTAGCCAGGAGCGGCTGCGCATTGCAGAGGCCCGCCTGTCCGCCGGCTTTGCCGCCCAACCGGAAGTGCTACAGGCGCGCATCGACTTAGGCCAACTGCAAGCCACCCTGCTCCAGCAGCAGGCAGCCACTGCTGCGGCCAAAAGCGCACTTAATCGGTTGCTAGCGCGCCCCCCACAGACCCCCTTCAAAGTGGTATCGGACATTACCGTGGCCTACCAACCCGACCGAGAGCGCCTATTGGCCCGCGCACAGACCGAAAACCCCCTCCTGTTGGCCCTGCAAAAAGCCGCCGAAGCCGCCGCCCACGCCGTCGACGAAGCCCACGCGCTGCGCAGCCCACGCATCACAGCCAACGGCCAATTCGTCGCCCTGCGCACCGACAACGGTGCCGGATTCATCCGAAACAACAATCAAGCGGGCTTTGCCATCGGCGCCTCCTTAGTGCTACCGCTTTACAACGGCGGCAACTTGAAGCGCCAAGAAGAAGTTGCCCGCATCGCCGCCGAGCAAGCCATGCTGCGCATCGAAAACCAACGACTCGACATCGCTGCCGCCGTGGAAAGTCAAATCGCCCTGTTCCTTGCCCAACAGAAAGCATTGGAGTGGGAAAATCAAAACGTACAAGCGGCCCGAGAAAGCCTCAACATCAGCATGGAGCGCTTCCGCTTAGGCCAAACCAGCGCCTTAGAGGTACAAACGGCACAAAGTGTACTGGAACAAACGCTCCTGCGGCAAAACCTCGCCCAGTACAACCTCAAGATGGCCGAAATCCAACTCCGCCTGCTCACCGCCGACCTGTAGCCGGCAGCGTTCTCTGCCCAATCTTCCCCGAAGCAGAATTTCCGAAAGCCCATTAAACCTCTTAGCGTTTTTCGCGTCTCATCTATCAAATTTCACACGTGCGCACGGCGAAAACTCCCGACGTTGAAGAGCAAATCCTTGCGCTTTTGCGCTCCGAAAAGACCTTTGAGCGCGGCTTTCGCCTCTTAATGAACACCTACAAGGAGCGGCTCTATTGGCACATTCGACGGCTGGTGTTGACGCACGAAGACGCAGACGACGTGCTACAAAATACCTTTATCAAAGTGTACCGCGGAATCGAGCATTTCGAAGGAAAATCACGGCTGTATACCTGGCTTTATCGAATCGCTACCAACGAAGCGCTATCCTTCTTGGAAAGCCGGCGGCGGCACTATGCGGCTGCCTTAGAAGATGGCGAACATGCCTTGTTGCAGCGCCTTCAGGGCGACGCATGGTTCGATGCAGAAAAGCTGCAGCGCCGCCTCTACGAGGCAATAGCGCACCTACCCGAACGGCAACGTCTAGTGTTCAACCTGCGCTATTTCGAGGAAATGCCCTATGAGGAAATATCGCAACTGCTTAACACCACGGTAGGAGCGCTGAAAGCGTCTTTCCACCACGCCGTGAAAAAAGTAGAAACCTATATCGCAGAGCACACCGAATAAACGTGGGTATATGTCGCAAGAAAACATACGCGAGGAGTTGGCCGGTTTGGGCTCCACCTTGCCCGTAGAGGGCCGAGAAGAGGGGCTCCATGTGCCTAAGGGCTATTTCGAGCAGCTGGAGGACAGGGTGCTGCAGCGCATCGCTGCCGAGGGCATACAACGGGCTCCTTTGAAAGGTACCCTTCGCCTAAGTGCTCGGCAAATATTGTCGTGGGCAGCTGTCGCCGCAGTGCTCATCGGCTCAATATGGCTCATCCGCTCTTCGCAACCAGCCGCTTCCCCAACGGCGCTCCCAGCCCTCACCGCAGAGGAAGCAGCAGCGTACCTGCAAGAGCACCCCGACCTCATCCGGCCCGAAGAGTGGGACGCAGCCCTAATAGAAGAAGTCGATGCCGCCGCCGCTTGGGATACCTCTGTGTCTTGGGAATTGCTCCTGCGCGATTGGACAGCGGAAGAATTGGAACAATTAGAACTATAGGTTAAGTACAAATTGCATCATACTATGAAATACGCTATTTGGATAGTCTTTTGGGGTTGCCTAACCGCCTCTTCCAGTGCTCAAGTTGATCCGGAGCGCCGCAACGAGCGCCTGCAGAGCTTTCGCGCGGCGATCTTTACCGAAGTGCTGCGCCTGACCCCGGAAGAAGCGCAAGGGTTCTGGCCAATATACAACGAGTATTTAGAAAACCGAGAGAAAATGCTGGAGGCCCTGCGGCCCCAGAAGCAGCTAGAAGCCATGAGCGACAACGAAGTGGAGGATGTCATCAAGCGGCATTTCGAGATACGCCAGCGCGAGCTGGACATGGAAAAAGAGCTGTTTCAAAAGATGCGACGCGTGCTGCCGCCGCGCAAAATAGCGCTTCTGCCCATGGCCGAACGCACCTTCCGCGAGCGATTGGTCACCCGCCTACAAGAGGGGCAACAACGCCGCCAAGAACGCCTGCGACAGCGGCGCAACTGACCCTACGTCCCAAGACAGAACAGATACGCATCATCCGAAAAGTCGAGGCAATGCGTGCCCTCTACGTGAGACGAGTCCAAAAACGATGTTTGCAATACAAATGTTAGGCTTCTCCGAAGCCGCGGTTATATGGGGATGCGGGCAAGCTACAAACGTCGGGCTTCTCCGAAGCCTGAGCAGCAACGATGAGATCGAGTCAAAACACCAGACCGATCCAAAAACGCAGCCGACGAAAGGTAGCTATCTCAGCTGACCAGAGGCGCTAACCCTTACATCGCTAAATCAGATGCCCAAAATAACTTACCTCGGCCTCGGAAAGGCCTAATCTTTGTAGCTCCAACGCACCCACTATCTACCCCATAGCGGCCTCGGAGAGGCCCAACCTTTGTAGCTCCCGCGCAACCATCCCATTCCCCCATACCGGCTTCGGAGAAGCCTAACCGTTATCTCCGTGATGGGCCAAAATACGACATCCAATGTCTCCGCTCTGGAAATACAAATATTCGGCTTCTCCGAAGCTATGCCTTCACCATATGGGGTATGCCGTCGCCTCACATCAAACCGTGACCCTGGAAAATTCACTGTTCCGTAACTGTCTCGATAAATAAATTATCGCGGCAACGCCGGTGTATCTACCCTATGAATGGGCGTGTGTTTGCACATCGGATAGCTACGCGCAGGGCGCTTGCCGCACATCGCGCTGAATTTACGCGACAATGAGGAGAGGGAACGCACTGCAGTGCGTTTCCTCTCCTCGAACATCCTAAAAATTGGGTTGATCTGCATTTACCTCGGCAACATCAAGGGGTCACTGTCTTGTTGACGCGCTTGCCCGTGCCGGCCTCGCGCCAGATGGCCTTTTTGTTTTTCTTAGCGGGACGCATCTTTTCGGCCAGGGCTACGGCATTGACGGCATTGACGACGCCGCCGCTGATGCACAGGTCGCTGAATTTCACCTTTTCAGCAGTGCCGGGCTTGTACACTTCGCCCTCCTGTTTTTCGGCTGAAAGCACCAACAAATCGCGCACTTGTGCTGCCGACAGCTCTGGGAAATAGGAGCGGATGATGGCTGCTACGCCAGCAGCCGAAGGCGAGGCCATGGAGGTGCCGCTAAAGGAGGCGTATTCGTTGTTCGGCACGGTGGAGCGGATTTGATGGCCAGGAGCAAACAGATGGACGTTCTTTTTCCCGTAGTTTGAAAAACCGGCCACGCGGCGCTCGCCACTCATCCAAGAGAGCGCGCCTACTTCCAGCCAGTTGGGCGCCACCCGCTGTTTACCAAACAGCCCTTTGCGAACAGGCACTTCGTAATTTGCATTGGGGAAGTTGGGGCGCGTATCGTTGTTCTCGGAATCGTTGCCTGCGGCGTGCACCAGCAGGACGTCGTGCTCGGCGGCGTACTTGACCGCCTCATCCACGTATTTCTTGTCTGGGCTGTAGCCCTTGCCAAAAGACATGTTGATGATGCTGGCCCCATTGTCCACCGCATAGCGGATGGCATTGGCTACATCTTTGTCGCGTTCGTCGCCATCCGGGACGCAGCGCACGGTCATGATGCGAACGTTGTCGGCGATGCCGTTGATGCCGATGCCGTTGTCTCGCACGGCAGCAATGATACCTGCCACATGCGTGCCGTGGGCGGCGTAGGGGCCGCGGTAGTCGTTGTTGCCGTAGAAGCGGTTGCGCAAGTCGTTGGGGTCGTCGCCGACGATGTAACGCGGATTATACTCGGGGTTGAGGCTGTAGCGCAACTGCCCACCTACGGCCGCTTCTTTTTGCTCAGCGATGTTGCTGGGGGTAATACCAAAACCCATAATGCGCTTGGACAGCGCTATAGCCTCTTCGAGATCCTTATCGCCACCGGCATCCAACTTTGCCAGATCCTCCTCGGTAAAAGAGGGCTTTCCCAAGGCCTTACTCACTGTGGCAAACGCCTTTTCCATGCGCTCGAACTGAGCGGCCATCTGTTCCTGATTAGCCTCGGCCTCTTGGCGCGCCTCCTCAAAGGCTTCCTTGATCTTCAGATAATAGGCATACTCCTTCTTGGCTTCACCGTAGAGATTTTTCGGGTCGGTGCCCTCGTACTTCTTGCTCAGCCGCACGTATTCGCGCGTCAGCTCGAGCGTTTCGTGATGAATGTTCTGTCCATCAGGGCCACCCAAGAAATTCCATCCGTGTATGTCGTCCACGTAGCCGTTTTTGTCGTCGTCGATGCCGTTGCCAGGGATCTCTCCGGGATTGACCCAGATGATGTCTTTAAGATCTTCATGCAGGACATCCACGCCAGAGTCGAGCACGGCAACAATGATCGGCTGCCCTTTACGGCCTTTTTCTTTCAGCGTACGCAGGGCTCTGTCGGAACTGGTGCCTTGCACCTTATCCGTGGACTTGTCGAGCGTAAACCAGTTGTCGGGAGCCTTAGACTGCGCTAAAAGGTGAGCAGAGAGGGAAGAGAAGATGACTAGGTACAAAACCAACTTGAGGTACTTCATTGCTTGACACAAGTTTTTTGATAAGAAGAAAAACAAGATAGGCCTTTTGAAGTTGTTTATCTTTAGCAAACAAGCAACAAATATGCAAGGGGCTGGGATCGAGCTCGGTCGCCTTTAGACCAATGCGCCTTATTCACCGCCTAAAGGCGGCATCGCGAAACGTTTCCGCCTGCAGGGCCTCACCTTAAAGATGAGGCGACCTATCGTTTCTTGGATCTATGCCACCTCGAAGCGTGAGATGGCAGCCATACTCTCAAAGGGCACATACGCTTAGGCCAGCATGCTGCCGTTTTTGCCCTTCATTTGCGCAAATTTCGCACAGGGGGCTGCAGCTGTTTTTCAAAGGCGGTGTACCCTTGTAGGCAAAAAACGGACGCCACCATGCATGCTGAATTCACCTGTGTATCGCTGGAAGAAGCCCTCTCCGTAGTGCAGTCGGGCCAACGCGTGTACGTGCA
Organism: Lewinellaceae bacterium; assembly: GCA_037445225.1. Classification (GTDB taxonomy): domain Bacteria; phylum Bacteroidota; class Bacteroidia; order Chitinophagales; family Saprospiraceae; genus M3007. The sequence continues at coordinate 118,290 of JBBIKW010000007.1, forward strand.
CGGAGGCGCATGTACGCCCACCGTGATGCTGCGGCATTTAGCCGAGCGGCGCGCACACCTGCGCCAGGTGGAGCTGGTATTCATCAGTCTTTACGGCGAGGTGGCCGTTGCCCGTCCGGAGTGCGCAGAGGCCTTTCACCTCAACGCCCTGTTCGTCTCGGCGCCCGTACGGCAGGCGGTCAACGAAGGGCATGGCGACTACGTTCCCGTCTTTTTGAGCGAAATACCCGAACTGTTCAAGCGCGGCATCCTGCCGTTGGACGTCGCCTTAGTGCAAGTGTCGCCGCCCGACCGCCACGGCTACTGCTCGCTCGGCCCATCGGTAGATGTGGCGCGATCGGCCGTACTCTCCGCCCGCCATGTTGTCGCCCAAATCAACCCGCAAGTGCCGCGGACGCACGGCGATGGGCTCATCCACTGCTCGGCTTTCTACAAAGCCTTCTGGTGGGAGGAACCGCTCCATGAGGCCGCTTTTGGCGTGCGCATTGGGCCCGAAGAGCGCTGCATCGGAATGCACATAGCCGAGCTCATCGACGACCGAAGCACCTTGCAAATAGGCATCGGCGCCATACCGGATGCTGTCCTCAGCTGCCTAACCAACCACAAAGACTTGGGCATTCACACCGAAATGTTTTCCGATGGGTTAATCCCGCTGTTAGAGCAAAACGTCATCACGAACAAATACAAAGCCATCCATCCCAATAAGACCGTAGCCGGATTTGCCGTGGGCTCGCGCGCCCTGTACGATTACATCGACGACAATCCCGCTTTTGCCTTCTTAGACATCGACTACGTCAACGAGCCGCACGTCATTCGGCGCAATCCGCGCGTGGTGGCGATCAACTCCGCCTTAGAGGTGGACCTGACGGGACAGGTCTGCGCCGACTCTCTGGGAACGTATCAGTACTCCGGCGTCGGCGGGCAAATGGATTTCATGCGCGGAGCAGCACTTAGCGAGGGCGGAAAGCCGATCGTTGCCCTCACCAGTCGAACGGCTAAAGGTATTCCGCGCATCGTCCCTTTCCTCAAAACAGGAGCCGGCGTAGTGAGCACGCGCGCACATGTGCACTATGTGGTTACGGAGTACGGCGCCGCCTACCTCTTCGGGAAAAACTTGCGCCAACGCACCCGAGCCCTCATCGAAATCGCACACCCAGAAGACCGCGAAATGCTCGAGCGCCTCAGCTTTGAGCGGTTTCGACATCTGTAAAGACTTGCTGTCTAAACTGGTGTACCTCGACCAAAACAGATAAAAAATGCCGCTGGCTGTTGTCTTACGCCCGACCTTTTACTCGATATCTTTGCGGCAGGCGTTTTGTGGCCCATAGGTGAGCGTTTAAGTGTTTGGTTGGTCATTTTAAACTTATTTTGCTTTAAAAAACTCAAACGGACCATTGTCTATACGCAAGAGACTGTTTGCTGATAGGGTAGTTCTCATTACCGGCAGTGGGAGCGGCATCGGTCGGGCCACCGCGCGCGCCTTTGGTGAGGCCGGGGCGGCGGTGATGCTCAACGGCCGCAATGAAGAGAAGCTGCAGCGCACCTGCGAGGAGTTGCGTGCCGCAGGCATACGAGTAGATTATTGCTTAGCCGACGTGCAGCGGGAAGATGGCTGTCGGGCGCTGGCTGAGCGAACACTCGATCGCTTTGGGCGCTTAGACGTGGTGGTAGCCAATGCCAGCTCGAGCCAGCGATCCGAGTTCATTCGCGCCAGACCAGAGGTATTTCGATACGTTTTGGAGTCCAACATCTTATCGGCGGCGTATACGGCTCATGCCGTTCTGCCCGCGCTGATGGAGACGCGCGGGAGTTTGTTGTTGGTGGGTTCATTAGCGGGATTGGTGGGCTTGCCTACCAGCGCCGCTTATTCGGCTGGGAAGATGGCGCTCACTGCACTGGCGCAGAGCTTGCGGGTCGAGCTCAAGGAGTCGGGCGTGCACATAGGCATTGCCTATGTGGGTTTTACGCGCAACGATCCAGAAAAGCGCGTATTGGATGCGCAGGGGCGTTGGGTGCCTGTGGCTGCGCGAGATAGCTGGCTTCAACAGACCCAAGAGCAGGTGGCACAAGCCCTGGTGCGCATGGCGCATCGACGGAAAGAGCGCGTGGTCTTGTCGCCCTTAGGCAAAGCGCTGTGGGTGCTGCAAGCGCTCAGCCCGACTTTAGTGGAGCGCGGCGTGTGGTGGTCGTACCGGCGCATGCCCCACCTGTACCGCGATCAGGAGTAGGGCCAAAGGCGAAAGACTTCGCCGGCTGCAAAGCAGTCGCGCTCGCGCGGCATCTCTAAAAAAGCAGTCGCCTCGTGCAAGTTGGCCAAGTCACCGCTGCCGTTTCCGGGGCGCGGATGTGCCCACAGCGCTCCATCTCGATGCGTCGTGCTGACGGGAACAAACCACGTCAGGTTGGGCTTAAACTCTAACGGTTCGGACAACAGGGCCCATTGAGGCGGAGAAGAGGGCGCTCCTACGGCGCGTTGGAGCCACGGCAACACATAGCGCACGACGCACATAAAAGCAGAGACGGGGTTGCCCGGCAAGGCAAAGATTGCAGTGCCCGACGGCGTCTGTGCAAAGAGGAAAGGTTTGCCTGGGCGCTGGGCCACTTTGTCGAAAAATATCTCGGCGCCACCTTCTCGAAGTACCTGCGGTACGTAGTCGCGCTTGCCGGCCGATATGCCTCCTGTGAGGATGACCACCTCGTTTTCGCACAACAGTGGCAGCAGGGTGGAGCGCAGTGCCGATAGGTCGTCGGGACAGTGTCGACGCTCGGCCACTGAAAACCGCGGCGCAAGCAGCGCCGCTATGGCCCACGGATTAGACAGGCGGATTTGCCAGGGCTTAGGCGCCTCCTCTACGGCTACCAGCTCGTCTCCGGTGGCTACTACGGCAATCTTGGGGCGGCGTATCACCCGCACTCGGTGCTTCCCCACTGTTGCCAAGAGGGCTATTTGAGCAGGTCCTAACCAAGTACCCACCTCTAACAAGACGTCACCGGCCCTGCGGTCTTTACCCTGCGGGTGGACGTTTTGCCCGAGGCGCACCTCCTGAGACAGCACGACGGCTTCTCCATCGGCACAGCGCACTTGCTCGTAAGGCACCACCGTGTCGGCGCCTTGAGGCAAAACACCCCCCGTGGCTACCTCCCAGCAGGTGTCAAGGCCGCGCAGCGAGGGCGGTGGTGCGCCCGCAGGTACCTGCCCCAACACGGTAAAGGTGCGTCGCCCTGCCTCCCAGGCGGCAAAGGCGATGGCGATACCGTCCATGGAGACGCGCGCAAAGGGCGGAAAATCGCGGTCAGCGTACACCGCTTCGCGCAAACAGCGATCTTGCGCCTCCTCTAAGGCAACCTCTTCTTCTGTCCACTGCAACAAATGTGCGAAAAGGATAGCTTCTGCCTCTTGAACCGTTATCACGCGCTATTTTTGAGCGAAAAATATGGAGACTTCACGGGAAAGTGCCGCTGCACCGCTCAAGGGCTTGGTTTTGGCAGGAGGACGCTCCTCGCGCATGGGCCAAGACAAAGGTTTGATGGCGTGGCACGGCCGGCCACAGCGCCTGCACGCAGCCGCGCTGTTGGAAGGCTTGGGCATTCCGGCTTATATTTCCTGCCGCCCTGACCAGGTGCCAGAGTTGAAGGGATATCGACTGGTCGTCGATCGCCTGCCCGATGCAGGGCCGTTGGGTGCGCTCTACTCGGCCTTTTGTGAATACCCGCAGGCCGCCTGGCTGGTCATTGCCTGCGACATGCCGCTTGTCGACGAAGAAGCCCTAAAGACCCTGCTGGACCAGCGCTGCCCTACCTGTGGCGGCACGGCCTATCGGGCACCGGCATTCGACGACGGCTCTCCGGACCCCCTGTTGGCTATATGGGAACCCGCTGCCTTTGAAGTGGTGCGCCAGCGCCTCGAACAGGGACCGCGCTGCGCGCGAAAGGCTCTCCTCGCTGCTCAACCCCGCCTCCTCGAACCGCTCCGCCCCGAAGTATTGCTCAACGTCAACACACCCTCGGAGGCCATTGCCCTAAGCGAACAGCTCCGCTATCGCTCCTAAAGTCGCACCGTCTTTTGTCTTGTGAATATGAAGCTACCCACCATACATACAGACGACCTGCGCCGCCGACTGTACGCCACCGATGCCTCCATCTTTAGAGAACTGCCTGCTGGCGTGGCCTATCCGCGCGATGCGGAGGAGATCCAGGCCCTGGTCCAATGCGCTCGCCAACAAGGGCTATCGCTCATTCCTCGAGCAGCAGGCACCTCGTTGGCTGGGCAATGCGTAGGCAAGGGCATTGTCGTCGATGTGTCGCGCCACCTGACGCGCATCTTAGAAATCAACCCTGACGAGGGCTGGGTACGCGTTGAGCCCGGCGTCATTCGCGACGAGCTCAACGCGGCGCTCAGGCCTTACGGCCTATTCTTTGCGCCCAACACCTCTACAGCCAACCGGTGCATGATCGGCGGCATGGTGGGCAACAACTCTTGCGGGACCACCTCGCTGGTCTACGGGAGCACGCGCGACCACGTGCTGGCCTTGCGCACTGTGCTTAGCGATGGCTCCGAAGCCCTCTTCCAAGCGGTCTCTCCCGAGCAATTTGAAGCAAAGTGCCGCTTGGAGAGCTTGGAAGGTCGCGTCTATCGACATATTCGCGACACCCTTTCTCGGCCGGAGGTACAGGCGGAAATCCGAGCGGAATATCCGCGGCCCGACATTCACCGCCGCAACACCGGCTACGCCGTCGACCTGCTGCTGCGCTCCAACATCTTCACACCGGGCGGGCCGGACTTTAACTTTTGCGCGCTGCTGACCGGTTCAGAAGGGACATTGGCCATCGCCACCGAGATAACGCTCCGCGCCGTGCCGCTGCCGGCACCCTGCGACGTGGTGCTGTGCGCCCACTTTGGCGACATGCAAGAGTGCCTACGCGCAGTAGTAGTGGCTGTTCAACACCGCCCTACCGCCTGCGAGCTGATGGATCACCTCATCTTGGATTGCGCGCGCGCCAACCGCGAGCAGGCGCGCAACAGCTTCTTTGTCGAAGGCAATCCCGCTGCGGTGCTCATGATCGAATTCCGAGGGCACACCCCCGAAGAAGCGCACCGCCGCGCCCAGGAGCTCGTGGCAGATTTCCGCGCTCAAGGGCTTGGATACGCCTTTCCTATCGTGGCCGCTCCCCAATCGAAACGCGTGTGGGAATTGCGCAACGCGGGATTGGGCGTGCTCTCCAACATGCCCGGCGCAGCCAAGGGCATTCCTTGCATAGAGGATACCGCCGTGGCTGTATCCGACTTGCCCGACTATATCGCGGAATTTGAGCAAATGATGGCCCGCTTTGGGCAAAAATCCGTCTACTACGCCCATGCTGGCGATGGCGAGCTGCACCTGCGCCCCATCCTCAACCTGAAAAAGACAGAAGACCGACAGCGCCTTCGGGAAATCGGCGAGGCGATGGCCCGCTTGGTCAAAAAATACCGCGGCTCCTTGAGCGGTGAACACGGCGATGGGCGCGTCCGAGCGGAATTTATCCCGCTCGTCTTAGGCCAAAAGAACTACGAACTGCTCCGCAGCATCAAGTATACGTGGGATCCCGACGGCATCTTCAACCCAGGCAAAATCGTGGATGCCCCACCCATGAACACGTCGCTGCGCTACGAGGCAGACCAACCAGATCGGCACTTCGACACGGCCTTATACTTTCCCGACGGCATCTTGCGGGCGGCAGAAAAGTGCAACGGCTCGGGCGACTGCCGCCGCCTCGACTTTGCCGGCGGCACCATGTGCCCCAGCTATCGCGCTACCCGCGACGAAAAAGACAGCACCCGCGCGCGCGCCAACGCCCTGCGCGAATACCTGACGCGCAGCGAACGCCCAAACCCCTTTAGCCACGAAGAACTGTATGAGGTGATGGACTTATGCCTGTCGTGCAAGGCGTGCGCCTCCGAGTGCCCCTCTAACGTCGACATGGCGGCCATGAAGGCCGAGTTCTTGCACCAATACTATAAGACGCACGGCATCCCTTGGCGAGGCCGCCTCTTCGGCCACATAGCGGACGTGTACCGAGTGGGCGCTGTAGTGCCTTCTCTTGCCAATTTCTTCCTGACCGATAGCCGGGTAGCACCGCTGGTCAAAAGGGCCTTGGCCATAGCTCCGCAGCGCAGCCTCCCGCCCATCCATCCCATCTCGCTGCGCCGCTGGTGGAGGAAAAACGGCGCTCACCTGCAGCCGCAAAGCCCTGAGAAAGGCCGCGTCTACCTCTTCTGCGACGAATTTACCAACTACACCGACACCGCTGTAGGCATAGACGCCGTCCATCTGTTGGTTCGGTTGGGCTATCGCGTCGAGTTGATCCCACACCCAGAGAGCAGCCGAGCTGCCATCTCGAAAGGACTGCTCTCATACGCCCGCCGAATTGCCGTAAAGCAAGTAGAATGTTTTCGGGAGCTCGTCGATGCCCAATGTCCGTTGATAGGATTGGAACCGTCGGCCATCCTGTCGTTTCGCGATGAATACCCGCGCTTGGTACCGCCCTCGCTTCGCTCAGCGGCCGAGCGGCTCGGCGAAAACGCGCTCCTATTGGAGGAATGGCTCTTTCGCGAGGCGCAAAAAGGCAATATTGGCCCTGACGACTTCACCGACCAGCCGCGCGCCATTTGGATACACGGGCACTGCCATCAGAAGGCTCTGTCCAGCATAGAGCCAACCGCCTGGGTGCTGGGCCTGCCCCGCGCACACACTGTCTCCATCCTTCCTTCGGGGTGCTGCGGCATGGCGGGCTCATTCGGGTACGAACAAGAACACTACTCGCTGAGCATGCGGATAGGCGAACTCACCCTGCTGCCTGCGGTTCGCGATCTTCCGGCCGAAGCTACCCTCGTCGCGCCAGGCACCAGCTGCCGCCATCAAATCCTGGACGGCACCGGACGCCGCGCGCTGCATCCGGCTCAGGTACTCAAAGCAGCCCTCCGCAGCGCACCGTAGCCCTTATCACCGCATTCGCTCGCTAAGCGCTCTACGCACCGCTGTGCCAAACGCACCCTTTGAAGTCCACATTTTTCCCTCCATAAAAAAAGTTGGGCCATTTTAAGCCTTATTATCAAGGCGTTATCAAAAAAATTTGAACAAAGTGTAAGGATAACTTGTCCGAGCAAACAGGGCGCCTTACCTTTGCAGCCGTTTTTAAAAAGCGCCTGCTTTAGAGGCGTCATTTGTCAATTTAAGAAAAAGATAAACATGGATACGCTGAGTTATCGGACCAAATCCGTCAGCAAAGAGGAAGCGGAACACCGGTGGTACGTCATCGATGCGGAGAACCAGGTGGTAGGGCGTCTTTGCAGCCGTATTGCCAGCATCTTGCGAGGCAAGCATAAGCCGACGTATACGCCTCATGCCGACACGGGCGATTACGTAATCGTCATCAACGCAGAAAAGGTGCGCTTTACGGGCAAGAAGTGGGAACAGAAGATGTACAAAGATTTCTCCCATTGGCCCGGTGGTCAAAAGTTAACCCCCGCAGAGCTGATGTTGGAGAAAGACCCGCGCCGCATCGTGGAGCGCGCTGTGCGCGGTATGCTGCCCAAGAACAAGCTGGGTCGCCAAATTTTTAAGCGCCTATTTGTATATGTCGGCTCCAACCACAAGCACGAAGCGCAAAAGCCTGAACCCCTCTCCTTTCATTAAGCGCAATTCCTAACCCTTTACTCACTCGCTGAATACGCGTATGGAAATCATAAATGCTGTAGGGCGCCGTAAGACTGCCGTCGCCCGCGTATATTTGAAGCAGGGAAGTGGTAATATCCTTGTGAACAATAAGGACTATCGAGAGTATTTCCCTCAAATACACGTCCAACACAACATCATTGACCCCTTTACCGTAGCAGGGTTAGAACCCGCCTTCGACATTAAAGTCAATGTGCGCGGAGGGGGGTTCAAGGGGCAGGCCGAAGCGATCCGCATGGCCATCAGCCGTGCCTTAGTCAAGCTGAACGAAGAGTACAAAAAGCCGCTGAAGGAACACAAGTTCCTCACGCGCGACAGCCGCATGGTGGAGCGCAAGAAATACGGTCGCCCCAAAGCGCGCAAACGCTTCCAGTTCTCCAAACGCTAACCCTTCCATCTCGACCATATATGCAGAAGCCTACTTATAAAGAGTTGCTCGAAGCGGGGTGCCACTTTGGCCACTTGCGCAAGAAGTGGAACCCCAAGATGACGCCCTACATCTTCATGGAACACAAGGGCGTGCACATCATCGATCTGAATCGGACAGCAGAATGCTTGGAGCGCGCCGCCCACGCGCTGCGGATTATGGCTAAAAACGGCAAGAAGATCTTATTCGTAGCTACTAAGAAGCAGGCGCGCGAAATTGTGCAAAAGGCGGCCGAGAGCGTAGGCATGCCCTACGTGACGGAGCGCTGGCTGGGCGGCATGATGACCAACTTCATGACCATCCGCAAGTCCATCAAAAAGATGCAAAGCATCGAGCGCATGCTGGCTGACACGACGCTCACCAGTATCACTAAAAAGGAACGCCTCACCTTAGCACGCGAGCACGCTAAGCTCAGCAAACAACTGGGCGGAGTGGTCAACCTCAACCGCCTCCCCTCCGCTGTATACATCGTGGATATCCACCACGAGCACATCGCCTTGGCTGAAGCGCGCAAACTTGGCATCAAAACTATTGGCATCGTGGATACCAACTCCGACCCAACGCAGGTCGACTTCCCCATCCCGAGCAATGACGACGCCTCTAAGGCTATTGCCTTCATCACCAACTACCTGACGGAGGCCATCCGCGAAGGGCTGCAGGAGCGCCAAACCAACACTGTAGAGGAAGCGGAAGGCGCTGAAGCATAAGATGCAGGATGCATCTGGCCCGAGCAACAACACAGCTGACCAACATAAATCTTTGACAATGTCTGATGTAAAAGTTTCCACTGCCGACATTCAGAAACTCCGCGAGATGACCGGTGCGGGCATGATGGACTGCAAAAAAGCCCTCACCGAGGCCAACGGAGATTTTCAGGAAGCCATAGACCTTCTGCGCAAAAAGGGCATCGCTAAGGCGGCTAAGCGCGAAGACCGCGAGGCCAAGGAAGGCGTAGTCGTCGCGCTCAGCAGCACAGATCAAACGCGCGGAGTCATTATCGCGCTCAACTGCGAAACCGACTTTGTAGCGCGCAACGAAGGCTATGTTGCCGTTGCCCGCAAGATGGCAGAAATCGCGCTGGAGCAGTTTCCCGATACCTTAGAGCAATTGCTCGAGTTGCCCTACGAAGGCTCGGTGAGTATCCGCGAAAAAGTGGGCGAACAAAACGGCGTCATTGGGGAGAAAATCGAGTTGGGCCGCTACGAGCGCCTCGAGGGCGCCTGTGTGGTGACCTACAACCACTCTAACAACAAGCGCTCGGTATTGCTTGCCCTCAACAAGCCCGGCTTTGAAGAGGTAGGCCGCAACCTGGCTATGCAAGTGGCCGCCCTCAACCCCGTCTCGGTAGGCAAACACGATATCGATCCGAAGATCGTCGAAAAAGAAATCGAGATCGGAAAAGAGTTGGCTCGCAACGAAGGCAAGCCCGAAGAGATGTTAGAGAAGATCGCCTTAGGCCGACTGAACAAATTCTTCCAGGAAAATACGCTCTTGGGCCAGAAGTACGTGAAAAATCAAGAGCAAACGGTAGAACAATACCTCAAGAGTGCGGACAAAGATCTCACGGTTACGGGTTTTAAGATCGTCGCGCTCTAAAGTCGTTGGGCTACGTCGCCTTTCTGTAGCAGGATGTGCCTCTGCATTGCCGCCCTATCGGCATCGATGCAGAGGCGCTTTGCTTTTACGCCGGTAAAATATCGGCCAAAGATGAACCGTTGCCCTTACATTCGCATTTTAAACAGCGCCATGAAACTTGGTAGGTGGATGGGAACGGTCGCTGCGTTGGGCGCTTTCGCTGCGCCTTTTGTGCAGGCGCAAAACCAACGCATCCTTGTTTCAGAGGCTCTTGCGCTGCGCGACGATTACGGCTACGAAATCATTGGGCGCATGCGCGATCGCATCCTGCTGTTTCGAGACAGGGCCAATGGCTTTGAAATACAAGCTTTCGACAATGCCTTGCGCCTTTCCTGGAGTCGCGAGCTGGAAGATTTGAGCAAAGACGGCACCCAGATCTTAGCCACGGTGGGCACGCCCGACGCTTTTGCTGTCCTCTTCAAGCAACGCTACCGCGGTGTCGCCTATCTGCGCGCATACAAGTACGATGCCGGTGCAACGCGCATCGACAGCGCTACGCTGAAAACTTACGGCGAAGGAGTATTTACTGCCCCCCAAATAGAGATGGTGCGCAGTGAAGACCGGAATATCTTCGTGGCTATCAACTCCTCTGAACGCAACCGCATCGAGGCCACATGCTTTCGGCTCGACCGCCTCGAAGTCCTCTGGGATAAGGTCTTGCTCCTCAACGATGCTTACCAAGACATTAGCCTCCGCAACATGGAGGTGAGTAATAGTGGCGATTTCTTTATCATCACCGAGTGGAACAATCGGCGCAATCGGCTAAGTACGCACGAGTACCAGGTGCTCTGCGTACACGCCGACACTACGCGGCTCCTTCGTGTGCCCTTGCCCGACTTTCTGACCGTAGATGCCCGATTTGTCTTCGACAATTACAATCGAGCACTAGTGGGTGCCGGCTTTTACGCCGAGCGCACCCGAGACCGCGCCAACGGCGTCTTCTACGTCCGCATCCCGCTGAACGGCGAATCCACGATACGCTACGAGTCGTTTTCTGATCGAGTAATATCGGTACTGCGCCGCAAAGACGTCACCGATGACACGCGCGGCATTCTCAACGTCGTCGTGCGGCAGCTGGTGCTGCGACAGGATGGCGGTGTGCTCATTGCAGCCGAACTGTACCATGAAGTGCAGCGCGGCTCCTTAGCAGGGCGCGGCATATGGCGCGACGGCATGCGCTTGGTAGTTGACTACTACTGCGACGACGTGCTGCTGGTCACCATGAATCCCGATGGCTCAGCGCATTGGATGACCGTCCTGCACAAAAAGCAGTATTCTCAAGATGACGAGGCCACCTTTTCTTCTTTCTGCTTGGTGCGCTCGCCGGAGAAAATATACTTTCTCTTCAACGATGAGGTCAAGTACGAAAACACCTGTAGCGAGTACATCGTTTCGGCCTTGGGCGACGTCGACCGAAATAGTTTGCTGAACACCTACGGGAAAAACCTGCGCTTGCGTTTTCGCGACGCCCTTCAAATTAGCGCCAATGAATGCATCGTGCCCTCCGAATTTCGCAATAAGCTTCGGCTGGTGCTCATCCGATTTTAGCCTTTGAAAAGAAAAGCGATGACCGACGTAAATACCTTAGGCGAGTTTGGCCTCATCGAACACCTGACAAAACCCTTCCAGACGCGGCATGTCGAAACGATAAAAGGCGTGGGCGACGATGCGGCCGTCATCGACAACGGAACCTACTGTACACTCGTCAGCACCGACATGCTGGTAGAGGGCATCCACTTCGACTTGGCCTATACGCCGCTTAAGCACTTGGGCTACAAGGCCGTCGTAGTCAACCTCTCTGACATCTACGCTATGAATGGCCATCCCAAACAAGTGTTGGTCTCGATTGCCATTTCCAGCAAGTACACGGTAGAGGCGTTAGAGGAGCTGTATGCCGGCATTCGCGCTGCCTGTGAGGCGTATGAGGTGGACTTGGTAGGAGGCGACACTACCTCTTCGCCTAAGGGGATGACCATCAGCGTCACCGCCATAGGGCAAGGCCAAAAAGAGCGGATCACCTATCGCCACGGAGCGCGGCCCGGCGACCTCATCTGCATCACCGGCGACGTAGGCGCTGCTTATTTGGGGCTGCAAATCCTCGAGCGCGAAAAACGCCTCTGGCAGGAAAACCCCTCCCTCCAACCCGATTTAGAGGGACAAGCCTACCTTATCGGACGCCAGTTGAAGCCCGAAGCGCGCCGCGACATGATTGAAGCGTTTCAAAAAAACGACCTCATCCCTACCTCGATGATCGACATCTCCGATGGGTTGGCCTCTGAGCTCTTTCACCTCTGCAAACAAAGCGGCACCGGCGCCCTCATCGAAGAAAGTGGCGTGCCCATCCACCCAGAAGCCCAACTGATGGCCATCAAGTTCCGCCTCGACCCCATCACCTGTGCCCTTAGCGGCGGAGAAGACTACGAACTCCTCTTCACTATTCGCCCCAAAGACGTCGACAAGATTCGCTTCTTGCCCGACATCTACATCGCCGGAGAGATGCTCGAACCTGATGCTGGCATCCGACTGAGCACTAAGGGCGGCAAGCTGCACGACATTAAGGCGCAAGGGTGGCGCCACTTTTGAGCCGCCTGACTCCCCAAACAGCATTGCCTTTCTTCAAGCAACCTCGCTTCCAAACACCATCTATGCATCGCCACACTGCCCTCGCATTTCTGGCAATAGCTCTGGGCGTCGGCCTCAGCTTCTGCACCGACCAGTCCCGAAGCATTCGCACTTACTACTTTCCGGTAGAAGACCTTGTCGCCGGCAAAGTGTATGCCTACAAGGCCGAAGTAGGCGACACCACCGAACGGCGCTACTGGTACTACCGCACCTTCGTGCGCGACAGCGGGCTCTTTCTCACAGGAGTGCAATACGACCGATTTTTCCAGATAAATCAGATCGTCCGCGAGAAGATAGAGCCCAGCGGCGCCATTGCCCGTCAGGTACTGCTCTACGAGATAGACACGGCCGTACAGAAATTGGCGCCGGTGGAAACTGTTATCGAGTCGGATGACCTGTTCCCCTTTACGGTGCGCGACTCCTTAGGGGTCTTTCTGTACCGCCTCATGTATCGCCCTCCCGGTGACAGCAGCGCGGAGATCTACCTCATTCGCAATCGGCGCTATTTGGGCGAGGGGCCGGCGTTCACCTTTCAAGGCAAGACCTATCCGACCATCCGCTTCGGCCTGCGCGAGGCCGTTGGTCACCGCTCAGAGGGCGAAGCAGAAGTGGAAGGCAGCGGCGAGGAATGGTACGCCGAAGGGTTGGGGTTGGTATATTTCTGCAAAACGTTCGGACAACAAAACCCTATCCAGATAGCCTTCCGCCTGCACGAGATACTGTCCATGAAGGAGTTAGAGCAGCGAGCCGCGCATTTCTTTGAAGGAGGAGGCGAAGAAAAACACAGCCATTGAACTGCCTTGTTTACGGCATGCGCAGCACGCAGGCATCGTCGGCGGTCCATTGCAGCGAAAGGGCGCTTGCCCGGCGCAGCCAATGCACCAACACCTCGCCCAACAACTCGGCCCGCCAGCCGCTCAACAGCGTCTCGTCGAAGCCCTGGCCATGCTTTAAGCGGTTGAAATCGCCTCGCGGCAGCAGCAGCGCCGGACTAATCTCACTCACCAGACATTGATAGCGCACGAGGTGGTAAAGCATCTCCATCGCCCATTCGCGCTCCGGATCGTCGGGAACTGATGCCGGCAAATGGCGCACCAATTCTTTCTCTTCCTCTGTAGGCGGTGTCTTCCAGAGCGCCTCCCACTCGGCCAGGTGAGGTCGCCAGATACCCTCGTGCAAGACCCGGTTGGCTTTAAAGGCATTCTGCCCGCCCTTGATGGCTTTCACTACACTGCTTATGTGGCGACTCTGCAGGACGTTTTCCTTTGGGACGTTGAGCTGCATGGCTTTCTCCCGCCGCCATCGGTGTAGGCGAAGGTAAAAAATCTTTTCCCTGAAGCTGAGTTGGTGGATATACTCCCCATTCAGCGCTTCCTTGAAAGGGTCTACTCGATAGGTTTCGGGCTGCTCCCACTTGCGGCTCTCCTCGAGCGCCCACGCCTCGCGGTTGAGCAAGCGCAACTTGTGCAGCAACTTGTGGTACAGCGCCGGCAAGTATTTGACATCTTCTACGGCATACTCTAAGGCTTTGGGCTCCAACGGGCGTACGTCCCAGCGCGCTACAGTGTGGCTCTTGGCAAGCGATACGCGCAACTCGCGCTCGACGATCTTAGCAAAACCCGCCGGATAGTTGTGTCCGACAAAACCCGCAGCAATTTGGGTGTCGAAAGTGTTGGCGGGTACTGTGCCGTAAAGCATGTTCAACAGCCGATAGTCGTTGTCGCCGGCGTGCGTAATCTTTAGAATAGCGGGGTCCTCTATCAGCCGCATGAGCGGACGCAAGTCCTTGAGGCGCAGGGCATCTATGAGGTAAATGCGCTGTTCGATGACGACCTGCACCAAACACAAGACTGGGAGGAAGGTTTTCTCCCCTACAAACTCGGTGTCCAAACCCATCCACGGCGATGTCGCTATGTCGGCAACGGCATCCTTGAGCGATGTCGGCTGATCTATAAAATATATCCGATAATTCATGTGCCAAATGTAGGCTGCATCCGTTTATGTATTCGAAAGGAGAAACCGCATCTTTGCAGGGGTGCTGTTGCGCCCAATACGTAAGTGAAAAAATTTCCTTGACCTCGCCATGAAAAAAGTATTTCTCAGCTTAGCCGTTGTGGTGGTGCTTTTTATCGGAGCGCTCATAGCGCTACCCTACTTTTTTAAAGATGAAATTATCGCCCAGGTTAAACAGGCAGCAAATGAAAGCCTAACGGCTAAGTTGGACTTCCAGGATGTCAGCCTATCGGTTTTCCGGCATTTTCCAAAGTTGGCCATAGGCTTAGATGGACTGACCATCACGGGCTTGGGCGTGTTCGAAGGCATACCGCTTATCGATTGCAAGCGCTTGGACGTGGCCGTAGACCTGTGGTCTGCCGTTTTCGGGAGCGAGATCATCGTCAAAGGCGTGTATTTGGATAAGCCTAAAATACGGGTATACGTATTGCCCGATGGCACGGCCAACTACGACATCGCCAAGTCCTCGGAGACCACGCCGGAGACTGCCGCCACCTCCAGCACGCCTATCCGATTGGAAAAGTACGCCATACGGGATGGCGAGATTCACTACGACGACCGCTCGCTGCCCTTACGCGCCGATCTATGGGGCATTGACCACGAGGGCTCAGGAGAGTTTACTGCCGACATATACGATCTCGTCACCCAAACATCCATCCGGCAATTGTCGGTCCGCTACGGCGGCGTCCAATACCTGAGCCGGGCTACTGCCAACTGGGATGCCACCCTGAATGCCAATATGCCCGAGATGAAGTTCACCCTCGAGGAAAGCAACCTGAAAATCAACGACCTAAAAGTGTCGCTGGACGGGTGGTTCCAAATGCCGGACGACTCCAGCTACCGCATGGACCTGCGCTTCAGCACGCCTCAGAACGAGTTCAAGCACTTCCTGTCTCTTATTCCTGGCGCCTACACTACCGACTTCAAGGACGTCAAGGCGGGAGGCACCTTGCAATTTGGCGGCATGGTGCGCGGACGCTATAGCGAGACGACCTATCCGGCCTTCAAGATCGATCTCAAAATTTCCGACGGGCATTTTAAGTACCCTACCCTACCCTTAGGTGTCAGCGGGATAAACGTCGATATGAGCATCAACAGCCCATCGACCCATCTGAATGCCATGACGGTAGATATCCCGCGCTTTGCTCTGCGCATTGGCTCTAATCCCATCCAGGGCCGCTTCTTTTTGAAGACGCCAGAAACCAACCCCACGGTAGATACGAAGATAAGCGGCCGGCTCAACTTAGGCGAGTTGGCGAAGGCGTTTCCTATGGAAGGAGTGCAGGAGCTTTCTGGCCTGATCGAAGCCGACGTGGCGGCTAAGGCGTCTATGCAGCAGATAGACGCCGGCAAATACGACGAAGTGGCCATGGATGGGCATTTCCGCATGCAAAACCTTGCCTATCGAGACGCAGCGATGCCCCCCGTCCGCATTCAGGCATTGGAGGCGCGCTTCTCGCCCAAACGCTTAGAGGTGCCCTTGTTCGACGCCCACTTAGGCAAGAGCGACCTGCGCGCCTCGGGCAGCATCAACAACATCCTGGCCTATTTCGCTCCCAAAAAGACCATGACAGGCACCTTTACCTTGCGCTCGAATTACTTCGACGCCAATGAATGGATGGCTGAAGAAGAAACCGAAGAGACAGCCTCTCCCTCGGTCAATCCAGAAGCCTCTGAAAAAGTCTTCGACCAATGGGATTTCAGCGTAGACGGTGCCATCGGCAAATTGGTGTACGACGAATATACCCTCTCGGATCTCGTACTGAAAGGCCACTTTACGCCCAACCGCATGGTGTTCGACCGCTTCGGACTCCACATCGGCGATAGCGACTTGAGCGGTAGCGGGCGCCTGCTCAACGTCTGGAATTACCTATTTGACCAACAAACCCTCTACGGCGCCCTATCGCTCCGCTCCAACTACTTTGACCTGAACCCCTTTATGACGGACGAAGCACCCGCTACTGAGACGGCACCCGCAGCCTCCCTCATGTTGGTGCCGGAAAACGTAGACATGACGCTGGATGCCGACTTCAAGCGCATCCGCTACACCAACCTGGAGCTGCGCAACTTGAGCGGACAGATCGCTGTACAAAACAGCACGGCGGCCTTGCGCGACCTGACAGCCGAGATCTTGGGCGGACAAGTCGCCCTTGCCGGCACATACAACACCCAACAGCCCGCCAAGCCCACCTTCGATGTCAATCTGGCCTTGCAGAACCTCGCCTTCCGAGAAGCCTACCAAAGCTTCATCACCTTTAAAACCCTGGCTCCTATCGCCCAATTCATGGAAGGCAAGTTCAACACCACCCTAACCATGAGCGGAGTGTTGGGCGAAGATATGCTTCCGGATTTCAGCACCTTGAATGCTGCTGGGTTTATCGAAACAGTAAACGCGGGGATCAGCAACTTCAAACCCTTGACCGAGATCAGCCAGCGCCTCAACCTACCCTACCTCAGTCGATTAGAGCTAAAGAACACTCGAAACTGGTTTGAGGTTCAAGAGGGCCGCCTAACGCTGAAGCCCTTCACCATGCAGATGCGCGATGTCTCCATGCAGATCGGCGGCTCCCACGCGTTAAAGGGGGAGATGAATTACCAAATCCTTACCAAGACGCCGCGCAGTGCTCTGGAAAAGACGGCTGCAGGAAGCGCTGCTATGGGCGGCCTGCGGTGGATCTCCGCTGAAGCCAGCAAATACGGCGTCAACGTGGCGCAAGGTGAGTACATCAACATCCGCTTCGACATCACCGGTACGTTAGCGCAACCTAAGGTGGCAGTCAAGGTGCTGCCCAGCGATGGCGAGCGCGCCTTGCGCGAAGAAGCCGGCAACGTGGCCCGAAATTTGGCCGAAAAGGCCAAGGACACCCTGACGACCGTCATCACTCAAAAGACAGAAGAGGTCAAAAAGCAATTAGAAACAGCCGCGGAGAAAACTATAGACTCCGCTAAACAAGTCGCTACGCAAAAAATAGAGGAGGCTAAGGAGAAAGTCGTCCAAGAAGTGGGCAAAGCGGTTGGCGAAGAGGCCTCCAAAAAAGCCGACGAAATTCTCCGCACCGAAGAGGCCAAGAAGAAGCTCGAAGAGTGGAATCCCTTGAAAAAGAGAAAGAATTGATCTTTTTTAAGAGGCTATAGAGGGAGTGTTGTGCGGTGCGAGCAGCACACGCTATACCGCACAACACTGGTCGAATGGGCCTACTTCTTGCGCGTGTAGCGGTTGGTGTTGCCCGCACCGCCTATGAGCGATAGCTCAAGGGTCTTGCCGTCAGCTTTGACGATGGTGTAGCAGACGAAATCCTGTCCGAAAGTTCTTATGCAAGGCACCTCAGCAGCGGGCGAGCAGTTGGCGGGGCACTGCGAAAAATACGCGTAGCGCACCGGGGGCTCTACCTCTCGCCCTTCGTACAGATGGGTGATCCTTCCTTGGGCTATTCGGAGGGTATTTTTCGGGTCTTGGACGGATTGCCATTCGCCCTCTAACAGCGCAGCCTTTTGGGCTTCAGCAGCGCTCAGAAAGGGATCTTCATAGCGCTTGCGCGAATAGGTGCCGTCCGGCACTACGCCGGCGCCCAGCCCGCAGGCGGCTGGGTCACCCTGTTCGGTGTGCACATAGACGGTGGAGTCGCCCGACCAGCGGAAGTACAGCGTACATTCCGAGCCAAATTCGCGCGTGGCGAAACGCGCCGCATTGGCCGAGACAACTGCCGCAGTACCTGCCAGCACGCCTTGGTTGTGCGCCGGCGCCGGCCCAACAGCAAGCAGCCGAAAGCGAAGGCTGTCGCCTGCCGTCTCGGACACCCACAGCTCTCCTGCAGCGGCATGACCCTCTCCAGCCAGAGCGTAAGTGCCGACAAACACTGGAGAGGCGAGTGCCTCCGGCCCATCCTCCCGCTCTGCGGCTATGGCGATGGCCTCCATCTCGTCGACAATCACGCGGGCGATGGCGCCCCATTTGGGATGCTCTGCGTAAGGCTTAGCGGCCTGTACAATTTCATCGCGCCAGCCCACTCGCTCCTCGTACGCACCTGCCTCCGAGTGCGTGAGCACGCTGTCGCGCATCAAGTAGAGCCACCCGATGAGGTGGTCGTCGCCTTGCTCATAGGTGTTGAGAAAATCCCGGAGTAACGTCTCGGGATCCTTTAAAAAGGCGGCCTTTACGGCCAACGCCTCTTGAACGCAGGCGTTCGAGCCGCACCGCTTGAACGCCGCCCAAGCCGCGTTCTCTGTCGATTGGCAGCCCAAGCCTACCAGCACGGCCGCCCCTAAAAAGAGTGTAGTTAAGCGCATCGCAAAAATTTGTTATCTCCTAAAGTATCCGTAGCAATGGCCGTGCGGAAAAGCCGCACAGTAAAGGTAGCGGAATTTCAGACACTTCAAGTGAACTATATTTGCCGCATGTATACTTTGCTGGTCAGTCTCCTCATAGGGCTGTTTGCCGCTATGCTCTTCGTCAACGTGTATTTTCGGGCGCGGGTATTGAAAGCATACGGCACGCTGGTGCGCCATCGCGTTCAGTTCGGCGCTGTTCACGTCTTCAACCGCCGGCGCTTAGAGGAAGAGATCTTGCCGCGTTATCCGGAATGCCGCCGCGAGATCGAGGCGTTCGTCCGCCACATTCACTATACGATCCGGATGGCTACCGTCTTGTTGGTGCTCATCACTGCCTTTGGAGCCGTCCTCATGTACTATCGATAGAAGGCATGGAACGCTTGCGATTAGGGCTGTTGGGCGTAGGTTATTTAGGCAATATTCACCTGAAATGCGCATTGGCCTCGCCCTGTTGGGAGGTGGTAGGCTTTTACGACCCCAACCATGTCCGAGCAGATGAGATCGCCGCTGTCTACGGTGTGTCTCGCTATCCCTCCTACGCGGCGTTGCTGCGCGAGGTAGACGCCATCGACATCGTTGCGCCCACACCTATGCACTACGCATTGGCGGCCCGAGCGATCCGAGCCGGTAAACACGTGTTCTTAGAAAAGCCAGTTACTCAGACCGTGCGACAAGGGATGCAGCTGCTGAAGCTGGCTCAACAGCACCAAGTCGTCGTGCAGGTGGGACACGTAGAGCGCTTCAACCCGGCCTATTTGGCCATTCAGGGGATGGCTTTGCAGCCGATGTTTATCGAGTGCCATCGCTTAGCCGCCTTTCAACCTCGAGGCTCGGAGGTCGCCGTCATCTTAGACCTCATGATCCACGATTTAGACCTGATCTTGCACCTGGTGCGCGCTCCCGTACGGCGCGTCAGCGCTAGCGGTGTGGCGGTACTCAGCTCCACGGTAGATATTGCCAACGCTCGCCTCGAATTTGCCAACGGATGTGTGGCCAACCTCACCGCCAGCCGCATCTCGCTCAAGCAGATGCGAAAGATGCGCCTGTTTCAGTCGGACGCCTACATCAGCCTCGACTTCTTGGAGAAGAAAGCGCAAGTTATCCGCCTTCTCGACGAATGCACTCCCGACCTACCCCCTCCTGAGCAGCGGATCGAATGGGAGGGGCCTGCGCAAGAGAAAAGATGGCTACACGTCCACATGCCGAAAGTAGCCCCCATCAACGCCATACAGACCGAGCTAGAGGATTTCGCGCGCAGTATCCGCACGAACAGCTCCCCACCCGTCACTTTAGAAGAGGGCATAGCCGCGCTGCAGCTCGCCCATCGCATCTTAAAAGCCATCGATAAGCAGCGCAAGCGATCTGCCAGCCTTTTGGGCCTTTAAGACCCTTCCATATACTTCAGTCCAACCACGCCGGTGAGAATGAGGGCGATAAAGAGGAGCTGCGTCCAATTCCAAGCCTCGTTGAACAGGACAATACCGATGGCTTTTGTCCCTACTAGGGCCAAACCCATCCACACCGCAAAAGCCGTAGAGGGCGCAATCCCCTTCATAGCCAGGGAAAAAAAATAGATGTTTCCCAGCCCAAAGACGATATACCCCAACAACGGCAGCAAGGCCCACCAGGGCTCCCACCTCATCCAAAGATGGGTCAGCTCGATAGCCCTAATGCGCCCAAAATCCAGCCATTTGAGGCTGTAAATCCAGCACACTTCCATGCAGGAAGCGATAAACAGAGCAATCCAAGGGTTCACGGCGAAGCAGGGGGAGTTTGTGCAACCGGTTCCCTTTCCTTGACCTCTTTTCGCGGGGAAGAAATGCGCAGCCACTTTAGAAGGGTCTGTTGCCATTCGATATACGGCTTTACCCAGGGATGGCTTTCTACCTTTCGCACGTCGAACCGCCAAAAAGAGAACCAATGCTGTAGGAAGTAGTCGCGGGGGTAATCGTACGGCAACCCGTATTCGCGCGGTTTAAGGATGGCGTATCGCAGAGGTTTCAGACCCGGTAGAAAACCGGTGCCGAAGATCCAGTCGAAGAGGGCAAACTTGGTCGCGTAATTGGCATAGAACACCTCGCGGTGGTTGGCGTGGTGCCACTGGTGCATCTGCGGGCCGTTGATAATGTACTGCAGCTTGCCCATGTTGACATCGATGTTCGAGTGAATCCACATGCCCCACACCGCATCCAAAAGGGCCTTAATGGGTACCACTACCGCCGCCGTTTCGGTGTCCAACAAAAAGAAGATGGGAGCAAACTCCACGGTTTGGTTGATGAGGATTTCTACAGCGTGCGAGCGCGACCCAGCTATCCAGTCTACGGTCTTGACGGAGTGATGGGCTTCGTGCGTGCGCCATAGGATTTTGTTGTGGTGTTGCCAGCGATGAAACCAATAGATGTACAGGTCGTGCGTAAAGAGGAACAATAAGACCAACGCCCAGATAGGCCAATGAGACAGATAGCCCTCTTCCGCCAAGCCGAGAGCCTTCTTGCTGGGCGCAATAATGTAGTCGAAAATGAGGATTTTTAGAAAATAGCTTTGGATAAGCGTGTACCAAACCAGGTCGAGCCACCAGCCTTCGCGAAACAGTTTGATCCCCTTGGTGTAAGGGAAGAGGCGCTCCAGCACGATGATGACGGCAGCGCAGGTCAATAGTATGAAGGTGGTGATGGTGAGCAAGTCCATACTGGATGGGAGAAAAGTTTATTTTACGCGGCGTAGTTTTTGGCGTTGGCCCATTTCGCTTTCGTAGACGCGCTTCACGCCATCGCCCAAGGCCGCTTCTATGTCGCGGATATCGCGCACCAATTTAGCCATTCCCACAGGTTCGACGGATGCCGCTTGGTCGGAGCCCCACATAGCGCGGTCGAGTGTGATGTGGCGTTCGACGAAGCGCGCTCCCAGCGCGACGGCAGCCAGCGTGGGGGCGAGCCCGGTTTCGTGCCCCGAATAGCCCACCGGCACTTCGGGATAGCGCTGCTGCAGGGAGTGGATCACTCTCAGGTTCAGCTCCTGCACGGCACAGGGATAGGCAGAGGTAGCGTGGGCCAAAAGCAAATTGTCGGTACCTACTGCCTCGACAGCGGCCTCAATTTCCTCCATCGTAGACATGCCGGTCGATAGGATGAGCGGCTTGCCCGTTGCCCGCTTTCGCCGCAGCAGCGCCAGGTCGGTCAACGAGGCCGAAGCCGCCTTGTAGAGCGGCACGTCGAACTGCTCGATGAAGTCTACTGATGGCTCATCCCAGCAGGAAGCAGACCAGATGATGTTGTGTTGGCGTGCAAAGCGGTCGATAGCAGCGTACTCTGCCTCGCCCAGCTCGACCTTATAGCGGTAATCGATGTAGCGCATGCGCCCCCAGGGCGTGTCGCGGAGGATGTCCCATTGGTCGCGCGGCGTGCACAGCTCGGGCGTGCGCTTTTGGAATTTGACCGCGTCGAAGCCCGCCTTGACTGCCTCTTCGATAAGGCGCAAAGCCAACTCCAAAGAGCCGTTGTGGTTGATGCCGATTTCGGCGATGAGAAAACACGGGTGGCCGGGACCGATACAGCGGCCGTTGGGTAAGACGATCGTATTCATGTGTGCTCAAGTGTGTGTGTGGTCGTATTTGTTCTCAAGGAGATGATCCATTCGGCAAATTCGCGAAAGGCGCCGTGGCCGCCCGGCTGCTCGCACACATAGTGCGCGACGGCTTTCACAGCAGGCAGGGCATCGGCAGGGCAAGCGCTCAAGCCGACGTGCTGCAGGACCTCCAAATCGTTTACGTCATCGCCTATGAAAGCAACTTCTTCGGCCATAAGGGCGTGCTTTTGGAGAATTTCGCGCAAACAGCCCAGCTTATCCTTGATACCCAGATAGAGGTGCTTCATCTGGAGCTTTTCAGCCCGTCGAGCCACGATGAGCGAGTTTTCCCCTGTCACAATGCCCGTGTCGATACCGCACAGTTTTCGCAGGCGTTCGACGCCCATGCCGTCTCGGATAGAAAAGCGCTTGAGCAGCTCGCCTTCCGCGGAATAGTACACGCCACTGTCGGTGAGCACTCCGTCGCAGTCGGTCAACAGTAGGCGGATGCGCGCTGCCTTAACCGTGAAGAGAGGTTCCGTTTGTGTCATAGCGGTACGTGCCGGTTTGCCTTAGATGGCTGTCCAGCCTCCATCGACCACAAGGTTGGCGCCGGTCATGTACGCAGAGGCATCGCTGGCCAAAAAGACGATAGCGCCTCGGTAGTCTGAAGGTTGGGCCATTCGCCCTAAGGCCGTTTTTCGGCTGTAGTTTTGGATAAAGAAGGCATCCTGATTGTTTTCTACGCCGCCGGGCGAAAGGGCATTGACGCGGACACCCCGTTTGCCCCAATAAGCGGCTAAGTAGCGCGTAAAATTGAGCACTGCGCCTTTCGTCGTCGGATAGGCCGGCGATTTGTAGAACGTCTGCTCGCCGCGTTCGTTCTGGTAGATGCTCTGGTCGGGGCCCACCATGCCGTAGGTCGAAGCGATGTTAATGATGCTTCCACGCCCTTGCCGGGCCATAACCGTACCGAACACCTGCGAACACAAAAAGACGCCTGTCACGTTGACCTCCCACGATTTGCGCCACAACTCCAAGGGATAATGCTCGAACATAGACTGCTGAACGGCCAAAGCCGGATTTTCAAACATGTCGTTGATGGCCGCGTTGTTCACCAAGATGTCGATAGATCCGTAGCGCTCTAAGACGATGTCGCGCACGCGCTCCAACGAAGGGCGGTCGACAACATCTGCCTGGACCCCTAAATGCCCGGTTCCGAGAGCCTCAGCTAAAGCCCCACACTCGGCCTCGTCGATATCTAGGGCGACCACAGAAGCCCCTGCTTCGGCCAGCGCCCAGCAGTGCTCGCGTCCCAACAGACCGCAGGCTCCCGTGACGATAGCTGTCTTACCGCTCAAAGAAAAGCGCTCCATAAGAATAAGAGGTGTTTAATATTTTGTTTTTCGAAACACCATTTCCAGCACTTCACCTCGCAGGAAGGTCTCGGGCTTACCGCTGTCTACGGCCCTTTTAAAGACCGAAAAGGCGTCTTCGTATGCTTCGAGGGTGTAAGCCACGTCCTCGTCGGTGTGGCTGAACGACACGTTGTGGAAGCCGCCCCAGAGCACGCCGCGCTTGAGCATTTCCTGTTGCATCAAGGTTTTAAGTACCAGTGGGTCACCGCCTCGGTTGCTAAAATTGATGACGGTGCGGCAGTCGAATCCCGCACACTGCGTCACCTCTTGTAAGCCGAAGCGCTCCGCTAAGGCATTATAGCCCTCCTTTAGCTTGCGGCCCTGGCGAGCTAAATAGGCGGGCACGTCTTTCTCTTTGAGCTCGGCTATGGTAGCCAGCACCGCAGCTAAAGAGAGCGCCTCACCGCCAAACGTAGTGAAGATAAACACATCGCGTTCTCCTTGGCTGATGACGTCCTTGCGCCCCGTGAGGAAGGAGACCGGCATGCCGTTCGCCACAGCCTTGGAGAAACAGGCCAGGTCGGCTTGTATGCCGAAATACTCTTGAGCGCCGCCCAAGGCCAGGCGAAACCCCGTCCACATCTCGTCAAAGATGAGCAACGAGCCGTTCTCGCGCGTCAGGCGGGCCACCTCGTGCAGGAAATGGTCTCGCGGTGCCTCAAACACTACCGGCTCCATGATGACGCAAGCCACATCGCGGTCAAGCACCGCGCGCAGGCTGTCTAAATCGTTATACGAAAACGTGCGGGTAAGGCGGCGTACTGCCTCTGGGATCCCTGTGTTGCGCGGCGTCGTAGCGATATACCAATCGTGCCAACCGTGGTAGCCGCAGCACACCACTACATCGCGTCCCGTATAGGCGCGGGCGAGGCGCACCGCTGCAGAGGTCACGTCGCAGCCGGTCTTGGAGATCCGGACGCTCTCTGCATGAGGAACCACCTGCTGTACCGCTGCTGCCGCCTCGTACTCTAAGCGGTGCATCAGCGAAAAGGTAATTCCCCGCTCCAGCTGCTCGCGTATGGCTGCATCGACGCGCTCGTAGCCGTACCCCAGCGATATGGGGCCCACGCCCATCGTGTAGTCGATGTATTCGTTCCCGTCTACATCCCACACATGTGAGCCCTTCCCGCGCTCTAAATACACCGGTGCCACGCCGCGGCTCCATTGCCCGGGTCCTTTTGCCAGCGTCTGTGTGACCGGATGCATGATCTGTTCGGCTTTTGCCAACAGCTCTTGCGACTTAGTGATGTTCGGATAATCCGCGTTGAGCGAAACTGTGTTGGGCATAATGTTCTGTTCTTTTCACATGAAAAAAAAGGCCGCTTATGCTTCGGCGCGGTGTAAGACGCGTTGGGCGATGTGTTGTGAGGTAAATCCTTCGAACGCCAGCACATCGGGCAAGAGCGCCGGTCGGAACCAGCGTTCCCTCAAGGCCAGCGCCTGTACGTCCGCTGTTTGTCGATGGCGCAGCAGCGTTTCGGCTACGATACTGTACAAACCGCCTGTGAGCAAGTGATCTTCGACGGTGACGAGGCGCTTCGACATTTGAGCGGCGCGCAAGATAGCGGTTTCATCTACCGGCTTGAGCGACCGCATGTTGATGATACCGACGCTCAGCCCCTGCTGCTCTAAGAGCTGGGCGGCCTGGCGCACCTCCTCAAAGAGCAACCCGTAGACGAGAAAGGTGAGGTCAGTGCCCTCACAGACGATTTCCGCTTTGCCGATTTCGAAGGGTACATGCACATAGTCCGTCTTGCGCACGATGAGGCGGACGTAAGCCGGGTCGGGCGAAGCCCAGATAGCCGGCAGCATGGCGAGCATGTCGGCTTCATCGGCCGGGCAAAAGACGGTCATGCCGGGAATGGCACGCATGAGCGCCACATCCTCGATGGCTTGGTGCGTAGGGCCATTAGCCTCTGAAAGGAAGCCGGCTATCCAGCTGCTCAGCTTGACCGGCAGGTGGGCAATGCCCACATCGGTGCGCACAAACTCGTAGGCGCGATAGATGAGGAAGGGCGCTAACGCGTGGCAGATGGGGATACGCCCGCGTAGGGCTAAGCCCGCAGCGGCGCCGATCATCGTCTGCTCGGCAATGCCCACGTCGATAAAGCGCGGCCCTAAAACCGGTGGGAGCTCGCGCAATACGGCGCGGTTCTCGGCAGTCATCACTACGAAGCGCTCGTCGTTGAGCACAGTCTGGCGGATGAGTTCTTGGTAGTTCATGCGGAGCAATTAGCGAACGGTTAAGGTCTCTGAGGTCAACTGGGCTTGCGCTTCGCCGCGCAGCTCCTGGATGAGGGCTTCAACTTCCGCAGCCGTGAGGTTGCAAAACCAGCGGTCGGCGCGCGCTTCGATGCTGGGCACACCCTTGCCCCGCACGGTGTCGGCAATGATGACGCTGGGCTTACCCGCTTCGAAGGGCAAGCGGCCGAAGGCCAATTCCATCTGCTCGAAGCTGTGCCCATCGATGCGCGCTACCGCACAGCCAAAAGCTTCAAATTTTGCAGCCAGCGGCTCTAAGGGGATGAGCTCTTCGGTGCGCACGTTGGCTTGAAAATGGTTGCGATCCACCACGAAAACGAGGTTATCTAACCGATAAGCCGAGGCGACCAGCAGCGCTTCCCACACGGAGCCCTCGTCGAGCTCGCCGTCACCGGTGACTACTACTACGCGGTTGGCGCCTCCGCGCAGCCGAATATCTAAGGCAATGCCCAAGCCTACTGCCGGCAGATGCCCCAAGGAGCCGGAGTGAAACTCCACTCCGGGTATGTTTCGGTTGGGATGCCAATAGATGTGGTCCGTCGTTTTAAGGTGGTGGCGCAAGCGTTCGGCTGGCAGCCAGCCCATCTCTACGAAAGTGCCGTACAAGGCCGGCACATCGTGTCCTTTGGAAAGCAATAAGTAGTCGCGTTGCGGGTCGCTCCATCGGTCGGGACCTACGCGCAGAAAACGCGTGTACAGAAAGACAAACAGGTCGGCACACGAAAGCGAAGCACCTGTAAAGCATCCGCCGTCGGTAGAGAGGCACAAGATGTGCTCGCGCACGCGCAGAGCCATGGCGGACAGGTCGGCCGCAGCAGTCGAATGGGTAGGGTTAGCGCTATTCACACGTGTCGAGTTTGATCAGCAGTGATGGTTTTGAGTTCGTGCAAGTGATGTCTATACCAATTCACCCCGGCATATCGGCTGTTGAGCGCGAAAATATCGGGACGACTTTCTACAAATGCCAAAATGTCCGAGAGCCCAAATCGCGGGTTTTTGGGATACAGCGCCTCGTAAACGGCGCCAATGAAGGCGTAGTCTTCTGGATAGTCGATCGTCCATCGGTGGGTCATCGAATAGTCGAGCCCTGTTTCCCAGCGGACATTGCCGAGGTGAAAGCGGTTGGGCTGTTCCCATAGGAACGGTGTAGTGTGTTCGCGCTCAAAAGAGCGTTGGGCTTCCTTCCAAGCGATTTCGAGCGCTTCCATCGTCATCACCTCCACGTCGTTGCCATCGGGATAAGTGGCCGGGTGTAAGTTGCTGACGTAATCGTAGGTTCCCTCTAAGAAAACGCCAAAGACGCGGTCGATGACCGCCGGGTCGATGAGGGGGCAGTCGGAGGGAATTTTGGCCACGGCATCGGCCTCCCACAACTTTCCGGCCTGATAGTGGCGGTCGAGCAAGTCGTCGGTGCTGCCGCGGTAGCAGCGCAACCCGTTCTGGAAGCACAGCGCCTCAATGGGGTCGTCAGCGGGTTCTACCGTCGTAGCCACTACGACCGTATCCACGGAGGCGGCAGCCTGTACGCGCTCCACCATGCGCAGCAGAAGCGGCTTTCCCACTAGGTCGAGCAGCACCTTACCCGGCAGGCGAGAAGAGCCTGTGCGCGCCTGTATGACTGTAACGATACGCTTCACGTCAGGGATAGCGACAGAGTTTGAGTTTGTCCTATGCTGCGCAAGAATGCCGCACCGCCCTTGTGCGGAAACTCGATGTATTGCCGGCAAAGTTCGGCAATATTGCGCGCGGAAGTACCCCCGTTCTGAATTGGAGCCAATCGGCGCAGCTGTTCTACGTCGAAATAGGAATGCACTTTTTTACCCAACACGATCCCCACATAAACCAAGGTGGAATATTGGCAGATGAGTTCGTCGCAGTGGGCGATCATGGGGTAAGGGTCTCCGTCGGTGAACACGACAGCGTCGGAGCTGACGACTTCGCGGATCTCTCGAACGGCGCGCTCGGCCTTTTCGTTGGGATGGAGCTTAAAAATGAGCGGTCTTCCGTTGGCAATCTGCACACATTTTCGCAGAAAAGCCCGCCGATTTTCATAGCGGAACGTCTCCCGAATATCAGAGGTAACCACTAATACGTAGTTGCGGTAGGGAAAGGGCGCGTGCAAATACTGGTGCACGTTGTCGTAGTTAGGCATACCTGTCACAACTATCTTATTCGGGTCGGTGCCCATCCGAGCAAAATGCTCCTTGTACCCTTCCGATGCCACACAATAAATGTCGCATAGGTTAGAAGCTCCGTTCAAAGAAGTGTTGAGCGCCAAATACCGAGGTAAGATGCGCGACTTCTGCACGAGGCGAGAGAGAAAAGTCACCGGATCGGTCATGCCCTCCTGCACCCAAACGGTTTTGATGGCCTGTAGCTTGCGCGGCACGATGAGGTCGGAGCACAGCACGGCCAGATCGTACTCATTGCGCTGGCCCATGTAGTCTACCGGCAAGTTGTGCTCGGCCAGGTAGCGGTCGGCCCGCTCTTTGAACTTGCCGTCCATGATGGTATTTTTCAACAGGCCGGCCCGCAATGCCCACTTTTCCAGCAGAGTGCCGGGGAAAAACTGCGTAAACCAGCACTCAAAATCCTCTTGCAGGTGCGCAGCGATCTGATGCATTTGACTGGTCTGGTTGGGCGAGCCTACCAGAAATAGAATTTTCTTCTTCTTGCTCATAATCGTGCTTTGACAAAAGGCGGGCAAAAGTAGGGCGCTCTTCGGGTATCGAAACAATGATTTTCGTCGCACTGAGCAGAGAGCTTCTACCAAGAGGCGTTTTTTCGATCTATAAGTATGGGAATAGCGGGAAGCGTTACGCCCAACTTCACTGGATTGGCGTAGGCATCCTCGGCATGCGGTGTCGTTAAGGGCTTCCTCGAGGTCAGTACTCTATCAAAACAGCACACCAGCGCTACTGCAGCAACCCCGGCTGCTCTCTTTCGGCCTCCAAGTCTTTAAAATACTGCACGATTTTCTCTTTGAGCAAGCGCTCCTGTTGGGGCAAGCTCATAGAGCCCGGGGAGCGCACTTGCTGCCAATGCGGCCAGCCGTCGGCGTCGCGCCCCACAAACTCGTAGTAACCGTCGTAGGCCAAGAGCCGACACACGGCAATGTGCATGAGATCCTGCTTTTCCTCTTTGGTAAAGCTCTTTTTCCAACGGCCCAGCTCCTGGATGCCAATGAGGAAGAGCACCGTGTTTAGGTCGGGCAAGTTATCTCGGCGCATGGCTTCCTTAATCTCGTGCCGAATGCGCAGCCATTCAAAGTCGAGTTCCCAGTCTTCCACAGCCATATTTCCTTGAGTCCAGTTTTGCTTTGTCAATCGCTCAACAAATGTCGGCAAAAAGCCGGTGTCTCATCTCCAGGCTACTGGCGCGGAGGTGCCGACTGAGGTTTTCGCCGGCGTAAATCCACCCGTTGGTGGGAGGCGAAGGGCTCTGTTTCGGCTAAGGTCTTGCGGATGCGTTCTTCCCAGCGGGCGAGCACGGTCTCCGGCTCGAGGCTGGCTATCAGTTCCGCGTCGAAAACGGCCTGATCGGCGCGCAGCTGGCGCAGCTGCTCCTCAGCATAGGGGCGATACTGTGCTACCAACCGTTCCAAGTCGGGGCCAATAGCCACCAATTCCGACTTGAGCTGGCGAGCGTGGGCCTCTGCCATGTCAAAATGCAGCTGGGCGCGGCGCAGGACGATCGGTTCTCGGCTGCGCTGGCTCGGCCGACCGGCGCTGTCGGGAAAGAAGAGCGTCTCCGTCCGGATGATGGCTTCGCGAAAGAAGTCGCCGCCCAAGCGACACGTGAGGAGGGTGTGTATGGGCGGCAGTGCCGTGTCGGCAGCGAGCGCGGTGCTGCGAAGGTCGCCTAAGCCCAGCCGGCGCTCCGGATGCCAATACATGCGGCTTTCCATGCCCTCCAACGAAGCTACTACGTAGACCTCGCCGCGGATGACGTGGCAATTAGACTTGACCTCGTTGCGCCGGTGTTGGGTGATGACCAGCAGATTTCCGCCAATGCGACCGGCGTTTCGGCAGGCATACTCCAACACGTCGGGATAGCGACAGTCGAGCGTGACGCCTCGATCGCCTACCTTTACCGTGCCTATCTGTCGAGCCTTCCGCAGGTCTATATCGGCTTTGTTCTCAGCGATGCCGACGTAGTGTACCGAGTCGCGCACGGCTTGTTTATCTACGACGCGCACGCGCACCGGCGGCTCACAGCCGAAACCGGCGGCAGCGGCTCCTACGACCACCCAGAAATATCTCCACATGCGGATAGCGCAATTTGCTGCGGCAAAGGTAGTGGTTCAGAGGATGCGTTCAGGATGGGTGTAGATGTTGAACCGCTCTGGGCGCAAGAACCCAATCAGGGTCATGCCGCTGCTTTGCGCCATCTCGACTGCCAAATAGGAAGGTGCCCCCACAGCGGCTAAACACGGAACGCCGGCCATAGCGGCTTTTTGTACCAGCTCGAAGCTGGCGCGTCCGCTGACCAGCATCAGATAGTCGTGTAGGGGCAGGCGGTCGCCTCGGCGCAGCGCAGCCCCGATCACCTTGTCGGCGGCGTTGTGGCGTCCTACGTCTTCGCGCACCAAGAGCAATGTGCCTTGCGCATCGAAAAAGGCGGCAGCGTGCAGCCCGCCCGTAACCTGAAAGGTAGCCTGAGCTTGCTGTAAGCGCGCAGGCAGCTCGAATATGGCGCTTCGCTTCCACTGCGGGTAAGCGCGTATCGGATAGTAGCAGGAGACCGTCTGGACGGCATCGATCGAGGCCTTTCCACACACGCCGCAGCTGGACGAAGTGAATAGGTGGCACGTCAACCGTTCCACCTCTACCGCTAGCGATGGCACCAGATCGACCAGCAGGGTGTTTTCGGCCAGCCACCGCATCGCTTGCACCTGGTCGGGGCGCTGCGCGATGCCTTCGGTAAACAAGAAGCCCAACGCCAAGGCTTCGTCGTCGCCCGGCGTGCGCATCGTCACTGCTATAGGGAGCTGCTTGCGCTCTGCCGCCTTCCCGTAGGCGATGCGAATTTCGAGCGGCTCTTCCAACACCAGCGCATCGGTGCGCTCCTCGATGTGTTGTGCGGTGACAGTGCGGGTCTGAGTATGGGCAATGCCGTAAGTAAGCAGCGAAGGCATACGCGAAAGGTTGAGCGAAAATACTTCCATCAAAGATGCGACTTTTGCTGGGCTTTTTGCACCAGCACCAATCGGCCCCGTGCGTATTCTCGTCTTAGCTCCTTGGTACTACCCCTTTGTTCATCCGCGCGCCTATCGCTGGACGCATATAACGCGTTTTTGGGCAACCCAAGGGCACGAGGTGCACGTGGTGTGTGCGCGGCAGCGCGGCTTTGCGCACACTTCTCCGTGCGAAGGCGTGCGGGTGCATCGGACTGGCTTTGACTCGCTGAAAGAGGTGTTCTTTTTCCTCGCGCACTCCTCTAAGGGGCGCGGGCGCCTCGGCGCAGGGAAGGCACCTCCCGGCAAAGGTCTGCGCCTGCTTTCCAGTCTCTATCGAAACCTCTGGAAACGGCTGTGTTTCCCCGACGATGCCTGGCAATGGTATGCGCCGGCTTTCCAAAAGGCGGTAGCGCTCCACAAGGCTCACTCCTTCGATGTGCTGATTTCGGTATCGCTGCCGTTCACGACCCATTTGGTAGGGTGCTCTTTCAAACGCAGATATCCGCAAGTGCGCTGGCTGGTAGACGTCGGCGACCCATACAGCCTGCGGCCAGGGCCCTTGCAAAATCCCATATACTTTCCTGTAGGACGCTGGCTGGAGCGTCGAGTGCTGTCCAAGGCCGACAAGGTAGTGGTCACCAACCCAGCCTTGGCGGAACACTACTGTCGGCAGATGAACCTTCCTCCAAAGCACATTGCCGTAGTTCCGCCCCTGTGGAACGAATTTCCAGCAGAGGGTATGGCCAAGCCAAGTACTACCCAGCCGGGCTGGCACGTCGGCTACTTCGGCACCTTTTACGCTCCCATTCGCACACCCAAAGGAGTTGTCCACCTCATCCGCCAGACCTTTCAATGCCGACCAGACCTCCGCGACAAATTGTTTTTCCATTTCTACGGCGAAATATTTCCGGAGTTCTGGCACGAACTCTATCGGCTGCCCAACACCTATCTTCATGGCCTGTGCGCCCCGGAGGCCGTTCAAAAACATATGCGCCACATGCGCCTATTGCTCAGCGTCGGCAACACCACTTCTTGGCAACTGCCCTCCAAGGCAGTGAGCTATCTGGCTTCAGGGCGTCCAGTGGTGCATCTGTCGCACATTAAGTGCGACGCTTTGGTGCGGTTTTGGGGCGAACACCCGCATCTGTTGGTTTTAGAGTTGGAAGACGGGCGCATTGGAGAGGCGGACTTTGGGCGATGGCTGTCGTTTTTGGAAAATCCGCCACCCGAGCCCTCTGAGAGAGAGCGCCGACAGCGGATAGCTCCTTACCGCACGGAGTGCATTGGCGAGGCATACCTGCAATTGCTGCAAGGCTGAGTTTGCCGCCGCTTCGAGGACAAGGCGCATCTTGAAGCAGAAACGGGTTTTTGAACGGCTTACATCTGCTGTCGATGGGGCTCGGCGTACTTTTGCCGCATGCACATCGTTCGCCTGTGGCATCCTACGCGCTGGCTGGGCAGCGCCGAGCAACCGCTGTGCGTGTCGCTTCCGCGCTCCAAAAGCATCAGCAATCGGGCGCTGATCGTGGGAGCGCTTCGCGGCGGCGATCCGACGGCCGGCTTAGAAGGGTTGTCTGCTGCTGCCGACACCCAATACCTACAGCGCGCGCTCCAGAGCCGCTCCGACACCTACTTTGCCGGAGAGGGAGGCACCACCTTTCGCTTCTTAGCAGCCTATTTAGCCACCTTGCCGGAGTGCCGAGTGCTCACAGGAGCCGAACGCTTGCTTCAACGCCCAATCGCTCCTCTCGTAAACGCCCTGCGCCAGTTGGGTGCCGCAGTAGGTTATTTGGGCCCCCAGGAGACTGCGCCGCTGCGCATCTGTGGGCCGTTGCGCCCTTCTACAGCAGAGGGGCAGCCGCTCGTCCTGCACTTAGACGCTCAGCAGAGCAGCCAGTTTGCCTCGGCAGTGCTCCTCATCGCTCCCTACCTTCCCTGCACACTTCACCTACACCTAACTGGAGCCGTCGCCTCTTACCCTTACCTCCTCACGACTATAGAGCTAATGCGCTATTTTGGAGCCCACATCGTGCAACATAGCCCAACCCACATGGAGGTGCGGCCCAGCGCTTACCGGTACCGACCCCTTACCGTAGAAGCCGACTGGAGCTCGGCTTCTTACTGGTATGCTATGACTGCCCTATCGAAGTCGGCTCATGTGTTCTTGGAGCATCTGCGCGAGAACAGCTGGCAGGGCGACCGGATCTTGGCCTCCGTGGCAGAGCGCTTGGGCATTCAAACCACATTTGAGCGCACAGGCGCTCGGCTGACCCTGGCCAAAGAAAAGCCGTCTGTGGCAACTCCTTTTACGCAGGACTTCCTCCAATGCCCCGACTTGGCGCCCACTTTTGTCGTGCTGCTCGGCGCCTTAGGTGTGCCGGCACAGCTGAGCGGACTTCGCACGTTGAAGGTGAAAGAGTCCGATCGGTGCAGAGCCCTTCAAGAGGAGTTGCAAAAGGTGGGCGTGCGCTTTCAACCCTTACCCGGCTCCGACGGCGACACCTACAATTTGACGGGGCGTGCAATGTGGGATGCGCCGCCGCTCTTCAACACCCACGGCGACCATCGCATCGCCATGGCCCTATCGATACTGGCCCTGTTGGGCCCTATTGAAATAGCGCACCCACAAGTGGTAACTAAATCTTATCCCCAGTTTTGGGAACACCTGAAACTGGCCGGATTTACTGTGGAAGAAATTTCGGCATGAACATCGCTATTCGCGCACACGGAAAGTTACTGCTTACGGCAGAGTATGCCGTACTGGAAGGAGCCGAAGCGTTGGCTCTGCCGGTGCGTTACGGACAGACGCTGCGCGCAGAGAGCAACGCCCCTCCCTCAGAACTGCGCTGGTACAGTGTCGACGAACGGCAAGAGCTCTGGTTTGAAGCCGTCTTCGATTTAGACGCGTTCGAGATACGGCGCGCTTCGGAGGCGCAGGTAGCAGAGCGCTTGCGCGCCGTATTGCTCGCCTGTCGCCGGCAACGCCCATCCTTCCTGCAGAGCGGCTCGGGTTGGACGGTGTACATCGAAGCCGACTACCCCTTGGAGTGGGGGTTAGGTAGCAGCAGCACCTTGGTAGCGGCGCTGGCCCGCTGGGCGGAGGCTGACCCCTACGAAGTGCTTTTCGAAACGTTCGGCGGCTCCGGCTACGACGTAGCCTGTGCATTCGCCGAAGGCCCCATCCTATATCGGTTGGATAAGCAACGCCGTCCACAAGTAACTCCTGTGGCCTTTCACCCGCCTTTTTCCGAGCAGCTCTGCTTTGTCTTTTGGGGCACGAAACAGGACAGCCGTATCGAAGTGGAGCGCTTTCGCCGGCATGCCGCTACCGCAGCAGCAGACTGGATAGAAGCCGTATCGCAACAGACACGGGCCTGCCTAAGTGCGCAGACGCTACCCGAATTCATCGGCTGCCTGCGCCAGCACGAGCGCCTCATCAGCAGCGTTATCGGATTGACACCCGTACAAGAAAAATACTTTCCAGACTTCAACGGGGCGGTAAAAAGCTTAGGCGCTTGGGGCGGCGACTTCGTACTGGCGGCCTCCGATGCCCCCTTCAAAGAAACCGCTGAGTACTTCTGTCAGAAAGGGTTTCCCACCTGCATCTCGTACGACAACATGGTTCTCGGAGCGAGCATTGAAAAAAAATGAGCCCGGCGGTATTGCACCTGCCAGGCCCGTATCGTCAAACCAAAAATCAATCCCTTACTGTTTCAAGCCTCCGCTGCTGGGCGGAACAGCTTCTTGCGTGCCGGTATCTTTCACCTCGCCCTTGATGGTAAGCATACGCGTTTCAACTGCCTCATTGGTCGTGATCGTCACCGTCTTAGTAAACGCGCCTGGGCGATTGGTGTCGTAGCGCACCTCGATGTAGCCCGTCTCTCCCGGCATGATAGGCTCTTTCGGATAGGTAGGTACCGTGCAACCGCAGGAACCCTTGGCCGACTTGATGATGAGCGGCTCGTTGCCGGTGTTGGTAAACTTGAACTTGCGCAGCGGATCGGATCCCTTGTTGATCACTCCGTAGTCGATGGTAGTGGTCTCGAAAGTCATGACCGGCCCATTCTGGGCCTGAGCCACTGCCCAAGTAACACCTAAAAAGGCCAAAGCGAGAATAGTGACTAGCTTTTTCATTGCCGAAAACGTGTTTGTGAAAGATAAGAGTTTTGTTGCCGTGAAAACAACACAAAGGTAGATCTGCGGGAAAAGAATGCTCAACAGTTGCGCTGTTAATGATGTCCAAATAAAAGCAAAGAATTTCTTAGAGGCAAAAATCCTCAAAATGCGACCAAAATCTGCTCATACACGCGGCGCAGCAGCGATTTCTGCTCGGTAATGATTTCTGCCGTACCGACGAGGCGGTGTTCCAAAGGTATGGTCTTGCCGTAGCTCGTCCTCAGCCCTTGGGGCAAGGATACGGCGACGGTGTAAAATCCGTCCTGCGGAGCGATGGACTTGGAATGCACTACGCCATACAGGGTGCCAAACTCTGCGTAGGGATAGCCCTCTAAGCGGATGATGACCGATTGGCCGGGACGAACCTTACCGCTGTTGACAATAGGCAGTTGCAAGCGAGCGATGGCGCTGTCGCCTTGCGTAGGAAGGAGGATGAGCAGCTGCTGACCCGCGCGCACGTATTGCCGGCGCACAAAGAGGTTGCCGTTGAGGGCGACGCGGCCCGATATGGGCGCGACGATGAGGTAAGTAACTTTCCAAGTGTCGAGGGCGGCCTGCAAGTCTGCCAGCGTTTGGCGCAAGCGCTCTACGGCCCACCCATTGTCCCTCAGTTCCGCTGAGGAGCGTCTCTGTCGCAGGAGGCGCAGCTCGCCCTCTCTTTGCTGGATACCTCTTTCTAAGGCGCTATACTGTGCCTCTAACTCGTTCAACTGCAGGCGTTCGCGCTCCAATTCCGAAAGTGGGAGGTTGCCCGATTGATACAGACTGTTTTGGCGCCGATAGCGCTCGCGCGCCGCAGCGAGCTGGTCGCGGAGGCGCTGTTGGGCGCGCTGCTCTGCACCTATGCTGCGCTCCAACTGGGCAATGCGCTGGTCGACGGCAACACCGCTTGCCTTGCCGTCTCCTTCGTTGAGCCGATACGCCTCCACAGCGCGCCTAA
Organism: Lewinellaceae bacterium; assembly: GCA_037445225.1. GTDB lineage: Bacteria > Bacteroidota > Bacteroidia > Chitinophagales > Saprospiraceae > M3007. The sequence continues at coordinate 154,567 of JBBIKW010000007.1, forward strand.
AGGCGTCGTATGCTGCCTGCATCTCTCCCAACTGCATGTCCTCGGGCAACTGTATGCGCTGAAGCGAGTCCGGTATGCAGCGCTGCCAATAGGGGAGCAAGGCGTCGAGTCGACGCACGTCGTTGTATTCCGCACTGCTCTGCAGGACGGCTAACACTTGGCCTTCCTGCACCAACTGGCTATCCCGAGCCAAAAATGCCGCGATATGGCCATCGTTCGGCACTCCCACATCTACCGGCGGATACGTGCGCGAAATCACCACTTGAGCCGGTACCGTGTCTGCATATTGCACAACCGCCGCCACTGCCACCAGCACGGCTACGCCCAAAAAAACGATGAGCGTGCCCCACTGTACCAACCACGGCGGCGGCGTGCCTAAGATTTCCTGAACTTCATCGGAGCGGAGCTCTACGTATTCGCGATTGGAAAGGCTCATAGGCCGAGCTCGAGCTGGTTTTTGATGAGTTGATAGTAAACTCCTCGTCGAGAGGTTAGCTCCTCGTGGGTACCTTGTTCTACAATCTCCCCCTTGTCTAAAACGACAATATTGTCGGCGTAGCGCACGGTGCTTAGGCGATGGGCGACGACCACGACCGTCTTACCCTCGAACACTTGCCGTAGGTTCTGCAAAATTAGCCGCTCGTTGTAAGCATCGAGCGCATTGGTAGCCTCGTCAAAGAAAAAGTAGCGCGGCTTTTTATATACGGCGCGAGCAATGAGGATGCGCTGGCGTTGCCCCTGACTAAGCCCTATGCCGTCAGGGCCGATACGGGTATTGTAGCTGAGCGGCAAAGACTCGATGAAGGCATGGATATTAGCCACTTTAGCAGCGTAGATCAGTTGGCGCTGGTCGATGCTGTCGACTCCTAAAGCGATGTTTCGCGCGATGGTGTCGGAGAACAGAAACCCATCCTGCATGACGGCTCCACACTGTTCTCGCCATAAGACCGGATCGATGTGGTTGAGGTTGATGTCGCCCAGGCGAATGATGCCCTCCGTAGGAGGATAAAAATTGAGCAGTAGTTTGATGAGCGTTGTTTTACCGCTGCCGCTGGTGCCCACGATAGCCGTAACCTTGTGTTCAGGGATGATGAGGTTAATGTTGCGCAACACAAGCGGTTCGTGAGGGCCTCCGTAGCGGAAGCTCACGTTTTCTGCCCACAGATCGCCATTTTCTGGAAGGGCGGTCACGCGAATGCCCTCGGCTAACTTTTCATCGGGCTTGGAGTGAATTTCGTTCATGCGCTCCAAGCTGATTTTGGCCTCTTGAGCGACCAATAGAAACTGCACTAAGGACTCCAGCGGCGCATTGGCCTGCCCGATGATGTACTGCACGGCCAACATCATGCCTAAGGTCATGTTGCCGTCCATCACAGCCGTGGCGGCGATGAAGGAGATGAGGATGTTTTTGCCCTCATTGATGAAAGCTGCGCCGGCGCGCTGCATCTGGTCGGTAGCCAAATAATTGACATTTATGCGGAAAAGCCTGGCCTGAATGCGTTCCCAGGCCCACCGCTTCTGGCGCCCGGCGTTGTGCAGCTTGATTTCCTGCATGCCGTTGATGATCTGCATCAGGGTACTTTGGTTTTCCGCCATCTGCTCGAATCGCCGATAGTCTAAGGAGCGGCGGCGCTGCATGAAGAGCAATACCCAACCAAAGTAAAGCAGGGCTGCTGAGAAAAACACCACAAAAATGGTGGAGTTGTAAAAGAGCAGCACGAGACTAAAGATTCCCAAGCTGAACACCGAAAACAGCGTTATCAGCGACGAGGAGGTCAAAAAGCGCTCGATGCGCTCGTTGTCGTAGATGCGCTGCAGCAAGTCACCCGTCATCTTCGTGTCAAAAAACGACATGGGCAACCGCATCAGTTTGAGCAAAAAATCGGAGACTAAATTGATATTGACCCGAGTGCCGATGTGCAGCAGTATCCATCCGCGGATAAATTCCACGGCCATCTGGCTAAAAAAAAGCATCCCCTGCGCCAGCAACACCAAGTAGACGAAGTTGTAGTCGCGCAGCTGGACACCCTTGTCTACCAGCGCTTGCATCAGAAAGGGAAAGGCCAGCTGGATAATGCTCCCTAACAATAGCCCTAAAAACAGCTGCCACACCAAGCCCTTGTAGGGGCGGATATATTTCCACAGCACTTCTAAGCCTACGCGCGGGTCGGCTTCTCCCTCGCGTCGGTAAAACTCCGGGGTAGGCTCCAACAGCAAAAGAATGCCCTGGGGTTCCGTCTGATAGACGCCGCTAAACCAGTCGTTCATGAACTCCTGCTCCGTCAGCTGCAGCTTGCCTATGGCGGGGTCGGCCACGTACACTTTGCCGCGCGCGATCCGGTACACCACGATAAAGTGATTTTGCTTCCAGTGAGCGATGCAGGGCAAGGGCAGCTCGTGCTGAAGTCGGCTAAAGCTGGTCTTAACGCCCAACGTGCGCAGGCCAATTTTTTCCGCAGCATCCGCTATGCCCATGAGGGAAGTGCCTTCCCGATCTAAATAAGAGAGTTCGCGTAGGTATTCGAGCGAATAACGGCGTCCGTAGTGATGCGCAATCATGCGCAAACAAGCCGCGCCACAGTCCGATGCGTCTAATTGTTTGTAAAACGGAAAACTATCCGAGAGCATGATCAGGGCTCCTCGTTGATCTTCTTAAACTGCTTATCTAAGTAGAAGAGATGACGCGGTTCGTGCCCCATGCGTTCGATAAGTACCAGAATATCGCTCACTTTTCGCTCTGCTTCTTGTTGCTCCAAGATGAACGCTTGCAAAAAGAAGTAAGTGGCGTGCTCTCCATTTTGCAAGCACCAGCTGGCCAGCTCGTTGATAGCGCGGCTCACGCTGCACTCTAAGTCGTAAACCGTTCGAAAGGCGTCCAACACGCTTTTGAACTCCTGTTTCGGTTTGTCCAACTTGTGCTCCAAGTGGGCCCAACCGCCGTTCTCGTTGATGTACTTGTATATCTGGAGCATATGCTCGCGCTCTTCCTCCGCGCTCTTGTAGAAGTATTGCGCTATGTTGGGCAGACTCTCGCGCTCAGCCCAAGTAGCCATAGCCAGGTATGCATTGGAAGCAAACGCTTCTTTCTGTATTTGTGCGTTGAGTTTCTCTTGAACAGCAGCAGATAACATAGCAGATGCATTTTTTGATGTTGAGACAAAGGAAAGCTGTTTTTCGCTCAGAAAAAAATTCTGCCCGATGTCAAAGCATGCAATACTCCTCTGAGATCCATAAGGGCATATGAGTAATTTCTCGACAGCTCTTATTGGGGTAATCGCACCTGCGGCTCTGAGCATACGCTCAAAAACAGCTCGAACGGGTAGAGAAATCCCAAGCACAAGGGTACGTTTTGACGAGGCCTTCCTATCCCTCGCAAAACGACACTACCTACAAACCTCTGTTTACCAGTTACGTGTGAAAAAATCGTCCTCGTTTTGGCACCGTAGGAGGCCAACCGTTTTTCAAATAGCTCCAGACGGGTACAACCGGATAGCGTTGGCTAAGATGAGGCCCGGCCGACACGGGCATGCAGATCGCCGTCACAGCCGGTACCCAACACGCCTGAGAACAGGGCATGGGCGGGCCGGCTCCCTCTTATAGCGGCGGTGCAGCCCTACTTTTGCGATAGTAGCCTCAACAGGTCAGACCCGCCTGCTGTGAGGGCCCTGTGACTACCCTGGAGCTGTGCCTGACCTTGCAGCGGTACAGCTGAGTTTCGCGAGTTCATGCGGCAGTACGACGACGCTGAGCCCACTTAATTGACCCAGGAGCACATCGACCATTATCTGATATCGGATGCACCCGGTGCGCGACCAGAAATGCAGCGCCTCGCACCAAAGCCAGGTGAGGAGCGCCAACGAGATGCTCCATAGCAGCGCAGTCGAGCCAGGACACAAGGCAGAGAACCTGTTCCCGCCTCAACTGCTGTAACAGCAGCCGAAAAGGTGCCTGCAGGAGGAAGCAGAGGCGCTGTTGCGGTCGGTGGACAACCGCAAGCACCGTTGCCTTTGGACGGGCTGCGCCTTAGCGAAGCGGAGCACGTAGGAGGCCTTCTCTCGAAAAAAAGTAACTATTTATTGCAACAACCCGTTTGAGTTTGAGCAGCAATTTTGCCTAAAGCATAGCCGGGTGATTTTTTACCACTTTCGGCTCACATCCGAACAAGCAAATCAATTTTGGTAAAGGTTTAGGTGTTTGAGTGGATTATCCAAACCTACAGCTTCTACCTTTTTTTGCCCTAAAAGCTCAATAGACCATTGTATTGGGTTTCTTTTTAACTTTCAGAAGTATGTTACCTTTGTAAAAAGGTTGAGATGAAACTGCCTTCTGCCATAGAAGAGTGCTATGCGCTGATCAACCCATTGTTGGGAACCATTGCCCTGTTGCAAAACAAGGTGTCGGGATTTGATCGTCAGCTCAACCCAAACAGCCGCAACAGCCACCGTCCGCCATCTTCCGATGGCTTGAAAAAGAAGCGGAAAGCGATATTGGCTTTCGCCCGGCACAGGTGCGTCCCTTTTACCAACAATCTGGCGGAGCGAGATATTCGTCCTGACAAGACCAAATTAAGGGTGGCCGGCTGTTTCCATACGCTGAAAGGTGCACAAGTGTATGCCAGAATTAATAGGCTCGCGACAACCTGAATAGCTACATCATAAAGAACAAGTGAAATTAGAAAACCGCAGACAGAAAGTAACACCTTTGCCCAAATTCTTTATCAGACTTGGGCGTTATGGGTTATTTGCTTTTGGCTTAGTTGTCTTTTCCGTTTTGATCGGGACCGTTGGTTATCATCATTTTGGAGAGATTCCTTGGCTTGACAGTTTTCACATGGCCTGTATGATTCTAACAGGTATGGGGCCCGTCGTAGAGATGACTTCACCAGCAGCAAAACTATTTTCATCATTTTATGCTTTATATAGCGGAGTTGCATTTTTAAGCATAACAGCAGTTTTCTTTGCACCAATCATTCATAGACTTTTACATATCCTACATGTTGAACAAGAGGACAATGAAAACTAACAGACAGTAGAGTCGTTTTACAATAACTAACCTTGTCTATCCATTTTCTGGTCGTGGTATCAACCTGTGCATAGCAAATTGAAAGCGACGTGATTGATGAAAAGAGCAATGATGGCGTCATGCATTAAAGTGCTCTCTGTAAAACAGATGGTTCGTCGGTCGAGGCGTCTGATGCGGGTTCGGAAGTTGAGATTTTTTCATTCGATTTTCTGGGTGTTGGCTTTTCCGATGATCACTTTGCTGGGTTTGAGGCAGCGCGGATAAGCGCCCCAGTCGTCGAAGAACCACTTTCTGGCTTTGACTCGATGGCGTTTGAGCAGTTGAAGCAGTTTGCGAAAAAAGTAGCGTCCGTTCGCTGCCCGAAAACAAATGCCATCACTTCGCCGCTGTCGTGGTCAATCAAATACCAAGTCCAGCGCGGGCGGCTTTTGCGCCCTACAAACGACCAAAATTCGTCGCTTTCGGCGCGTTTTATCCTTAACTCTCAGCCGTTTGCGACGCTTGCACTGGAAGATAGCCGGGTTAACCTGGTAGCGGTTTCGACTTTTTTTAATCGTCCGAAGCATGGCGGATTTGCCCACTTTCAGCACCCGAACTGCGTCGGCCACTTCGCTGCCGTTATTGGACATCTGCAAAACCCGCTCTTTGACCTCTGGTTTCGACACCTCGTAGGTGTAGTGCAGTTGAAAGGTTTTTCCGCAGGACTTGCAACGGCAGCGCTGCGCGTCAGACTTGCTTTTGCCCATTTTTACAACCTTTTCGGACTCCCTGCACTGCCGACGTTGGACTACATAAACCGCTCTTTGACGTAAATTTACACTAAACACACTTTGAAACCACGACCAGATTGTTTTTACCTTCTTGCTTTTAAGTCAGAGAGATTCCTTTATTGCCTGAAGGTATTGCGGCAAAACGACGCGCTCCGAAAAGCGCTGAACAACCCGCTGCCGAGCAGCCTGCCCTATTTTTATGCGCAGGTCGAGGGGTAGGGCTACTATGGAAAGCATGGCTTGTACTAGTGCCCGTATATTCCGGGCGGGTACGAGAAAGCCCGTTTGGCCGGGAACGACGATTTCGCGACATCCGGGCGTATCGGTTGCCAGCACCACTTTTTCCATACACATGGCTTCTAAGAGTGCGCGCGGCATGCCTTCGCGGTAATAAGTCGGCAGCACCACGACGTCGGCATCCGCTATATGTGGGCGCACGTCGTCGACCGCTCCGAAATATTCCACCGCGCCATCTTTCCGCCACCGCTCGATCTCTAAATGCGGAATAGAGGCAGGATTACCGGGATCGGGAGCACCCACTATGCGAAAAATCGCTCGGTTGTCGACAGCGCGAACTGCCTGGGCGGCCTCTGCAAACAGCCGAACGCCCTTAGTCTTTAGCAAGCGCCCACAATACAGAAATACGACCTCTTGACGGCGAGAGGGCGCAACGGGCGAGAAAAGACGGTCGTCGATGCCCGGCCCAGGCACCAAGCGAACTTGTGCTTGGGAAAGGACGCGCCCTGCTACCAACTCGCGAAGGTCGTCGCTGTTGAGCACCAGAACGCTCCGCGCACCCCTGAGGGCCCAACGAAAAAGCGGTTGCCCTAACACGCGCCAGCGCCACGCATAGGTCCCCAAATGACCCAAACCTTCCACAACCGAAACATACGGTATGCCCATCCTCCGCGCAGCAACTCCTCCTAACAAGAGCGCGGGAGTGGTGAAGAACAAACACAGGGCCGGCTGCTCCTCTGTGAGCAGGCGCCCTAACTCCATTGCCGCCAACGGCAACCGCACTGCTAACGGCGAGCTCCGTCGCAAATACCGGAGCCGGTAGAAGGGCGCCGCTAAACGGTCAGCAAAACCGTCCTCTCCCCCTGCCAAAACTACTTCATAGCCCGCCTGCTGCACCGCCGACACCAACCCCCGCCGATAGTTCCAGAAATTCCAGGCGCTATTGGCCACAAAAAGGACCTTTTTCGGCGACGGCATGACGTCACGGCGCGTAAGGCAGAGCGTTTTAGGCTATCGAGCACCCGAGGAGGGCATCGACCCGGGGCCACCTGCCATAGCTGCAATCTGCTCAATGGTGTATCGACGACAATACAAGTCGTACACCTCCAAGGCCTGGTCGCGCGTGATGGAGGGAAACTCTTGGAGAAATTCCGAGACACTCACGCCAATGCGGATGTAATCGAAAAACGTCTCGACGCGCACGCGCGTCCCGCTAAATACAGGAGCTCCCTTCTGGATTTCGGGGTGTACGGTGACGGAAGTACACGGTTTCACGACTGCTGCCTACGGTTTAGTGATCGGATAAACATCGGCATGGGTACAATGCGGTCCAAGAGATTAAAAAAAATCGATGGGGCTAATGTAAGCAACCTTTTTAAGACAGTAGGCACACGTCTAAAAAAAAAATTTATTGCCCTACAAGAAGTGCTCCCCAAATTTGTGCTCTACGTCCGCGCGCACCTGCTTGATGGCCTGTTCTTCGGATTTGGGCCATATCAACAAGACATCTCCTTCGTCCACGACGATGTAATCCTTTAAGCCGCGCAGTACCAATAATTTGCCCTTAGGCATCCGGACAAACGAGTCTCGAACATCGTACAGCAAAGCCGTTGTGCTTTGCACTACATTTTCATCGCTATCCTTGCCCAGCTCTTGGTGCAGGCTGGCCCATGTGCCCAAGTCGGACCAACCAAAGTCTGCCGGCAAAGTAAACACATTGGGCGCCTTCTCTAAGATCGCGATATCGACCGATACCTTCCGCGTCGTAGGATAGTGCTCGGCCAAGAACGCCGCCTCCGAAGGCGTATTATAGTGCGGTCTTCCCTGCGCTAAAAGCGCATAAATGTCGGGAGCCAATTGTTCAAAAGCGCTTAGAATGGAAGGGAGGCTCCAGATGAAGATGCCCGCATTCCAGAGGTATTGCCCCGATTGGACGAAGCGCTGCGCCGTTTCCAAGTTGGGTTTTTCGGTAAATCGCTCGACGCGATAGATGTTGCCTTCGACCGGTGCACCTAGCTGGATGTAGCCGTAGCCCGTGTCGGGACGGGTAGGTTGAATGCCCAAGGTTAGAAGGGCGTCGTATTGCGCGGCAAAAGCAACGGCTTGCTGTAATAGGGCGATGAAGCGCTCAGGTTGGAGGACCATGTGGTCCGAAGGTGCCACTACTAAGGTCGCCTGCGGATGCAGCTGAGCCAACTTAAAGGCCGTGTAAGCGACGCAAGGCGCCGTATCGTTTCGGGTAGGCTCTCCTAAGATTTGATGAGGCGACAGCTCGGGAAGTTCCTGAGCCACTAAGTCCACGTAGGCAGCGTTGGTCACTACCACGATGTTTGACGCAGGGCATAGCGCCAAGAAGCGCTCGAAGGTGAGGCGCAGGAGGCTTTTTCCTACGTTTAGAATGTCTAAAAATTGCTTGGGTCGGTTTTGGCGACTACCTGGCCAAAAGCGGCTACCCACTCCGCCGGCCATGATGGCTACGTAGACATCGCTCTGGTGCTGCATGACGTGTGCGCGTGTTGTTTGGGCGTCAAAATTGGGCACAATTCCACAATGTCCCTGCTCTTAAACACTAAAGTCTGGGTTTACTGCACCAGAGGAGTGTAAGTAGTATCTTTCTCCGCGCGCTTTAAGTGTAGTTCGAAGGGAAGGCCGCGCAGGGAAAAGGCCAACACTAAAGTGCTGTCGCTGTGCGCTACGATGACGTATTTCATTTGAGGTACCGTCTTGTGGTCGATCGTATCTTTCCGGATCTCGAACGGCGAGGGTTGCTCCGGACCTACCGGGATGTTGGTCGTCATCTTGCCGTCTGTTTCGAATAAGAAGTATACCCCTTCCAGCGTCTTTGTCTCGCGATGATTTCGAAAGCCGCGCACCAGTTCCCAACGGCCTTGTAGCGACTGCGCAGAGTAGGCCGGCTGTTGTTCGCCATCACAGCTGCCGATTAGAAGGATGCCTAAGGAGAGGTGAAAAGCGAGATGTCTCATAGAATGGGCAAGGTTGGCCGTTGTGCTCGAAAAAAAACGCCGCTTACAGCGCTAAGAGTATACACGAGAGTTAAGCGGGATTTTTGACCTCTACACAACCAAAACCTAAGTACGGATATTCGCCAAAGCCGGCATAATAGCAAAACTCCATGAGCGGCTGAGGCATGCTGACTTCAAATTCGAAGAGGAAGCCGCGCAGTTGCGTTAGCCCATCCGAGCTGCTGCGCAGGTGGATAAGGCGAGACTTAGGCTTTTCTGCTAACAACTGGTAGTGCATAGGAAAGGAAGGATCCAAAAGGCCCAAAGCCACCAATGAGCGGTACTGCATAGCCGCCTTGAACCGACGCACTGCGTGGTTGAAGAAGCAAATGTCGTACGTGTCGTGTTCCGGCGAGATGAATGCGCCCCCTCGCCCCGCCTCAATATTCGAGATAGAGATGGGCGATAACGCCCGAAACTGCATGGTATCTTTAAAGGCAGGACGCGGCAGTACTTGCCAATGGCGAACGCTAAACAGACCGGTCTTGCCTTCAAAAGTGCCCAGCTCCAGCGGCGTGTGGCGGAAGAGCTGAATGATCTGGTGTTCGTAGTCCGGATGGAGATAAAGAGAGACCGTCAACCGCACTTGCTGCCCTAAGAGCTTGAACTCTTGCCGCACCTGGTCCATCTCGTACGGATAGATGGCCAGAGGGCTAAAGGTAAAGAGGCGAAACGTGCGCGTACCCACGTCGAAACCCAGTTGCTGGACGTGGTGGGAAAGCTCTGAACCCGCCTTAGCGAGCACCGAGAAGACCCAGTTGGAAATCTCAGACTGGTAATTGATTGGAATAACAGTACCCTTCTGACAGGAGAGGCTGAACTGAATGCGCATAAGAGTCTTGCATTGTGATTAAACAAAAGATTATGCACGCTCTGCGGGCCTAACCATGCTTTTCTATTTCTGTTTCGATTTCGACGCGAAAAGTACACAACGTTTTTATTTGGTAGAAAAAAAACAAAAAGCGGGGGCTTTCACCTCGCGAGCGGGGCAGGCCTCTATGCCTTCTTATCTTAAGGTGCCTTGCTAAAAGGCGGTCAGGAGTCGAAAAACACGTCGTATTGATTGCGACCGCGCTCTTCCTTGGGTGGAATTTGCGGCGATGCGTTTAGGTCGAGCACATTTCTCGGGTCTTCGGCCTGGGCGATCAGGATGCTCTTCTCTTTGCCCAACAAAAGCGAGACGCCCTCTTTTTCCCATTGCTCCAACATGCGGAGCCCTTCCTCTTCGAAAACGCCGTTCTGCAAGTCGATAGACTCCATGAAGTGCTTGGAGAGATCCATGAAGCGCTCCATCTCGCCCACCTTTTGCCCCACATCTTCGGCCATGGCCTCGAGCGCCATATCGTACATGTACCTCTTATCGCTGTTGCCGCTCAAGATGGCCATGGCTGAGCGAATAGCAGAGTGGCTCGCCTTGATAGCCTTGTACTCTTGCTCCTTGACTACCACCTGGTCTTGAAGGTCTTCCAACATGATTTCGGAGGTCTCGTACATCTTACTCAGGACGCGATAGAGCACCTCCATGCGCTTGTAGAGGTCTTCCAACTTCAAATTAGACTCTTGTAGGCGGCCGGCGCGGCGCGCCTTAAGGACCATCAGCGCCTGCTTGCCGCTTTCTTTGGCGCGGCTGGCCATGCCTAAGCTGGTTTGAATCTCTCGTTGGTTTTGCTTGATCATCTCGCCCAATCGATACATCTGGCCGCGCAGTTGACTGATCTGGGCGTTCATACTGACCAAGTTCTTTTTGAGGTCTTCGATATAGCTCTTCAAGACAGCAATGGGATCGATTTGAACGAAAAGCCCCGTAATCCAGCGCATCACCGACTTGTATATAAACCACAAGAGGTTGCGCATCTTAGGATCGAGCACTATGTAAAGGAGTGCGGCCAATAAGGCCAACATGAGGGCCAGATAGAGCGTGTTTTCAGCCAGCTGAATAAGCGTAGGTAGCGCCTTAACAAAAAGGTATCCGCCGCCTATAACCAGCGCCAACAAAAAGATGGCACCCGTGACGCCCTCTGGGCGCTGCCAAAAGCTCTTCGGTCTGAGCGGTTGCATTTCCGTTTGCATGATGGTATGGCATTTTTATTTTAATCAGTGAAAAAGGCGTTGAAAAAAAGCTTGCAATGTTCGGCGGAAACGCGCATTCAAGATAAAGAGCAATGCGAAGGCAAGTACGACAATCCAAAATTCACTCACGACGACTCTCAAAACCTTAAAAATCAACCACAGCAGCAGTAATCCCGCGACAAACACTGCGATAGGGTTCTTCAGCAGCTCATTCATGATGAAGAAAGGAGGTGGCTTTACTTAGGGCGAAAGTTACGAGGGTGCCTCCAAAATTGCGCAGAAAATTGAAGCATTGCTCTCCCTTACAGCTTTTGGGAAAATGCGCAGGGCTGTTGCCTCATCGTCGGAATGCGCCTTTCGGCCACTACCTTTGCCGCCCAAACGGCATTCCCATGCTCACTTTCGACGTAACGATACCCGTCCTGAACGAAGCGGCTACTCTGACGCGTCAAATACGTATCCTCCATCGGTTTTTATGTGAGCACTTCCCCGAACGCCATCGCCAGTGGCAAATTATCATCGCCGACAACGGAAGTACCGACGCTACGCCTAAATTGGCGCTTAAGCTGTCCGATGAACTTCCCGAAGTGCGTCTGCTGCGCATCCCAAAGCGCGGCGTAGGGTTAGCCCTCAAGACCGCCTGGACCCAGAGCGAGGCAGATATTGTCGGCTACATGGATCTCGACCTGGCCACCGACCTGCACCATTTTATTCAGGCGTATCACGCTTTAGCTACCGAAGGTTTTGACTTGGTCTACGGCACACGCCTGCATCCCCGAGCCAAGGTGGTCGGGCGCACCCTCAAGCGCGAAATTACCTCTCGCATCTTCAACTTCATCGTCCGCCACTACTTAGGTACCCACTTTTCCGACGGGATGTGTGGCTTTAAGTGGCTCCGACGCGAACACGTAGCCAAACTTATCGACGGCGGCGCCGTAAGCGACGGCTGGTTCTTCAGTACCGAGCTGTTGGCCGTAGCGGAGTGGCAAGGGCTAAACCTGTGCGAGCTGCCCGTCCACTGGACCGACGACACCTCCAGCAGTAAGGTAAATATTCCGCGTTTGGCAAAACAGTATTTACATGCGATGGCAGTGCTGAAAAAGAGAAAACCGACATGAGCACCAAAGCATTGATGTTGGGAACAGCCCAATGGGGATGGACGGTAGGGCGCGACGATGCCTTTCGCCTACTAGATAGTTGGCTGCGAGCCGGTCAACGTGCTGTAGATACCGCTACGAATTACCCCATCAACAAAAACCCAGCGGATTTTCGAGCCGCCGAGCGCATCTTACAAATTTACATTCAGGCCCGTGGGCTCAGCGACCTCCAAATCACGGTGAAGATAGGCGCTCTCGACAACATGCGTTCGCCCGACGTTAACCTGTCGCCCTCTTTCATCCGCATGATGGCTGCCGAATACAAGCGCCTATTGGGCTCCAATCTCCAGACGATCATGTTGCATTGGGATAACCGAAGCGATGCCGCCGCCATTGGTGAGTCCCTACACGCCTTGGTGGAGGTGTGCCGCGAAGAGGGACTGCGCCCCGGACTTTCGGGCCTCCGTCACCCAGAAGTATACGCTCCTTTGCTCGAGTCCCTGAGCACTTCGTTCGACATCCAGATCAAACACAACATCTTACACTCCGACCTGCCGCGCTACGCACCCATTCGTCGAGAGACACACCGATGGTTTGTTTACGGCATCAACGCCGGTGGTCTAAAATTACAGGGAGGATATTCGGCCGGTAGCGCGCTGCGCGTCCGGGGGGGAAACGCTGATGCCGGAGAGCCCATACTTCAAAAGATACGCGATAATCTGCCCCAATGGAACACGGCACACGTACGTCCACCTATCACCTCTTTTTCTCATGTCGGGCTCATCTTTGCCGCCCTACATCCACATGTAGACGGCATCGTCTTAGGCTGTTCGCGCCCGCACCAACTGGAGGAAACGCTCGACTTTTGGCGAAACATCGAAGTGTTCGATTACAGCGACATCTTTTCCGAACTGTGCCGCCTGAGCGCCTCTACGATGCCCTCCCCTTAAATCTGCTGCAGGTGTTTTATTTTAAAAGCTGCCTGAGGGGTATCGAGTACTTGCTCCGTCCGAAACAGCACTGTTCGGCGCTCGCCGGGCAACAGGTCGAAATAGTTGTCGGAGAACTGCCCCGGCACTGCCGACGAGAGGTGCAGGTTTTTGACCAACACAGGACTTTCCAGTGTAATCTCGTATCCCTCGTTGACGGGCGTCACCTGCAGATTTATACGCGCAGCCGGAAGAAGGAGCTTTTTAGGCGGGGCGAAGTAAAGCAGGCGCCGATGCAGCACCTCACCGTTGGCGTTTGTCAGGCGGATGTCGGCCACAGCGTCCTCGGGCGGGTGTCGGTCGAGCAGGGTGCGCAGGGAAGCTTGCCAAAGCAGCCGAGTGGTATCTGTACTTAGGATAAGGTCGGGCACGAAGATTTCGCCGAGGCGACTGCCCGAAAAGGTCAGCAGCTGAATTTGCAAGCGCACTGCTACCGAGTCCTCCGGGATGTCGGCGCTGCCAAAAACCTTTACAATGCCGTCTTCCACAATAGGTAAGGCAACTATTGGCCGAAAGGCTTCTCGGACGTAGTAGTGAAGTGCTTTCCAGCGGCCGTAGTAGTCGATGCTCGACCACGAAGCCACGGGCCATACATCGTTGAGCTGCCAATACAGCGTGCCCATACAGTACGGCTTGTTGCGCCGATGCGCCTCGATGCCGACGCGCATTCCTTCCGCCTGGAGGAGCTGGCTCAGATAGACCAAGTCCTCAAAGTTGCGCGGCAAGCGAAAGTCGCGGCGCAAATACTCTGCAATGAGGGCATTGCCGCGCGGGTGTTTTTGATGGTTGAGCATGACCTTGCTCTCTAAGGAGCGGTCTTCTGGAGCGGAAAATGCCTCGATGGTCGCCCAATCGGGAAAGGCCTGAAAGCCAAATTCGCTCATAAAGCGCGGCACTTTTTTGTTAAACACCTCGAAAGGCTCCTCATCGTGCCATACGCCCCAGTAGTGGGCATCGCCTTCGCGCAGCGACTTGGGATTGGAGCGCCCGTACTTGGGCGAGCTTTCCCAATAAGGCACTCCACCGGCATAATTGGTTACGTAGACGGGCAATAAGTCTTGGAACAAGATTTGGTAGTCGCGCCATATTTGCTGGCGCTGGTTTTCTGTAAAAGCCATTTGCCATCCCCAGTGATGCCACCCTTCGTTGTTTTCGTTGTTGCCGCACCACAGCGCTATGCAGGGATGCTGGCGCAGGCGCTCGATTTGTTCGATGGCTTCGGCCGCCGCATTTTTTAGAAACCGCCCGCTTCCAGGGTACATGGCACACGCGTACATGAAGTCTTGCCATACCAAGATGCCGCGCGCATCGCAGAGGTCGTAGAAGAGATCGTCCTCATAAATGCCGCCGCCCCACACGCGCAGCATGTTCATGTTGGCCGCCACAACGTCGTCTATCAGGCGTTGATAATGCTTAGGCGTTACGCGGTCCTGGAACATGTCCATGGGTATGTAGTTCGCCCCCTTGATAAATATGGGCTTTCCGTTGAGGCGGAAGAAAAAACTTTGCCCTGCCGCATCCGGTTCCGTCACCAATTCTACGGTTCGGATACCCACTCGAACTTGTTGTTTTTCAATGGTTTGATATCCACGTTTAAATTCTATGGTAAAATTGTATAGGTATGGCTCGCCCATACCTGCACACCACCATAGGCGCGGGTTCGGCAAAGTGTACGTAATAGAGTCTTCAAAGACCCCGGCTTCCAGCGAGCGCGTCTCGATAGACTTTCGCCGCCCATCCGTGAGAGAGATATCTGCGCGCAGGGGAATGTCGGAACGGTAGCGAAAGCGGGCTACCAGCTGCGCTTCTTTTTCTGAAACACTTTGAGTGGCGATAAAGACATTTTCTAAAATAAAATCGTCCCAAGCGACGATTTCCGGCACTTTTAAGATGCCGCCCCCCACCAAACGCGGCCCCCAGTCCCACCCGTAGTGGAACTGAGCCTTGCGCGTGAGCGTGCGCATGCCGCCAGGCAACTCATAGCCCAGGGCCTGCCATTCGGGCGTCACCTTTCTTATGGGGCTTTCTAAAAATATATGGAGTTCATTGTCCGTCGGCTTGAGCAAGCGCTTGACATCCGCCTTCCATGTGCGGAACATGTTTTCCGTCTCTAAAATGAGGGTATCGTTCAGGAAAATCAGCGCATAGGTATCGATCCCTCGAAAAACCATTTCCACGTGCTTACGTTCCAACACCTCCGGCGGGGCATCGAACAGACAGCGAAACTCCCAATCTTCGCTTTCGACCCATTGCACCTTCTCCTCGTTAGCTCCATAGAAAGGGTCTTCTATACGGCCACTGGCCAGCAGCGCCGTATGCACACTCGTGGGGACGGACGTTGATAGCCAGTCGCCTGTGTGCGCCTGGCGAAAAGACCAACTGGCCTGCAAGGGATATCGGATCGGAACTGCGGAAGTCTGGGTTTCGGCCGGCATATACGCGAGGAATAAAAGGAGCGCGGAAAAGATCAGTCGCATAGGCGCAAAGGAAAAATAAAGCATCCGAAGAGGACGGCAAAAATCCGTCAGAATGGGCAAAGACAACACCCCTGTAGAGGAAGTGCTGAAAAATCGCCTCGAAGCAATGCTCCGATGGCTACTTTTGCTGTGCCGAAAGCAAATGCCCGGCGTGCAGAACCATGTTGAAACGCCTGCATATTCGAAACTACGCGCTCATCGAACAGGCCGAACTGGAATTTTCCGAACACTTGACCATCATTACGGGCGAAACGGGAGCAGGAAAGTCTATATTGTTGGGTGCGCTCGGATTGGTCATGGGAGAACGCGCCGATACCAAGATTTTTTACAACGATAACGAGAAATGCGTAGTGGAGGTCTGGTTCGATGTGTCGCGCTACGAGCTAAAGGATTTTTTCGAAGAAAACGAACTCGATTACGACGCGGAAGTCGTTATCCGGCGCGAGCTTTCGCCGTCGGGAAAAAGTCGCGCCTTCATCAACGACACGCCGGTCAGCAACACTCTCTTGCGCCGCCTGACCGAGGCGCTGGTAGACGTGCACCAGCAATTTGACGTACTCGACATTCACGAGGTCAATTTTCAACTGCGCATGCTGGACGCTCTGGCGGGCAATGCCTCCCTGCTGACTTCGTACCGCGAGGAATATCGAAAATACGCAGCGGAGCAGCGCCTTTTGGCCGACTTAGTCGAGCGCAGTCGCCGCGCCGCTCAAGAGATGGACTTTCTCCACTTTCAGTGCGAAGAATTACAGCAGGCGCAACTCCAGGAGGGAGAACAGGAAAGCTTGGAGGCGGAGCTGACCCGCCTCACGCACGCCGAAGACATCAAGCGCCTTTACGGAACGGCCGGCCACTATCTGTCGGAGGCCGAAAACAGCATCATCGGCCAGCTGCTCTCTGTAGCGCGCTCATTAGCTCCCGTACGGCGCGTGTCGAAGGCACTCGATCAACTGAGTGAGCGCATAGATAACGCGCTCACCGAGCTGCAAGAGATCGCCCGCGACTGCCTCCGCATTGGTGAGGAGACGGAATACGACCCAGAACGCATGGCCCAAGTACAAGAGCGGCTAAACCTGCTGTACCGCTTACAGAAAAAACACGGCGTACAGCACGTGAGCGATCTGATGCGCCTGCAGGAAGACCTCGAACGGCGCCTATCCGAATTTACCGACTTAGGCGGTCAGATCGCCGACTTAGAGCACGTCCTGGCGGAGAGGGAAACTCGGCTGCGCCGCATCGCCGAACAGATGAGCCAGCGCCGACGAGAGGCGGCCGGTGTCTTCGAAGAGCGCATCCATGCCCTCTTAGGGCAGTTAGCTATGCCGCATGCCCGTCTGCGCGTGGACATTCAGCCTACCTCTGAACTCACACCGACGGGCACCGATGCCGTGCAATTCTTGTTTGCTTCGAATACCGGCAGCCGTTTTTTGCCCATCAAAAATGTGGCGTCGGGGGGCGAGTTGGCGCGTTTGACCCTGTGCGCTAAGAGCCTCGTGGCGGATGCCATACCTCTACCTACCCTCATCTTCGATGAGATCGACACCGGTATCAGCGGCGAAGTGTCGCGTCGGATGGGTGCTATCCTGCGCGAATTAAGTCGTCGCCACCAGGTAATAAGCATTACCCATACCCCTCAGATAGCGGCTTGCGCCGACCGCCACTTCTTCGCATACAAGGAGGTAATAGGCAACCGCACCGCTACTCGACTGCGCGCCCTCAGCTATGCGGAACGCGTCCATGCCCTCGGCATCATGCTGAGCGGCGACCCGCCCAGTGAAGCGGCTATAGCTGCCGCTCGAGAACTCATCGAAACCCAGTAGACACACTCTCTCATAGCTATCCCTACATGAAGTCTACACGCAGGCCGTCTGCACCTAAGCTTCCGAAGCCTTCTGCTGGCGCACCGACGAAAAGGCGCCCTCCCGCCTCGTATCGAGCGCCTTTAGCCTATGCTCTTCTGATTGCCGCTCTCCTGATCGTCTCGGCAGTTCGCATCCGCCTGCTCCATCTCCCCTTGGAGCGCGACGAAGGCGAATACGCCCTTATGGCTCAACTCATCTGGAAAGGCATTCCTCCCTATGAGCTGGCCTACAATATGAAACTGCCCGGCACCTACTATGCCTACGCCCTTTTGATGGGGCTCTTTGGTCAAACCATAGAAGGCATTCGCATAGGGCTTTTGGCGGTTCACCTCATCAGCATGGGATTGCTCTTTGTTATCGGCAGGAAGATAAGCGGCGATCTATCGGGTGCGGTAGCGGCATCAGCCTACAGCTTGTTATGCCTGGTGCCCAACACTCTCGGACTAATGGCCCATGCCACTCATTTCAACGTACTTTTTATGCTTCTCGGATGGTGGCTGTTGCTGCGCTACAAGGAGCAAGGGCGGTGGGTACTACTTGTCAATAGCGGGTTGTGTTTTGGGCTGGCCTTCCTGGCTAAGCAGCAAGCCGTATTTTTCCCCCTCTTTGGAGCCCTGTGGTTGGCTTGGTCTGCCTGGAAACAGGCGCCGCCTGTTTCCATCCAAACGCGCCTACAGCAGTTGGCTGTGTTCAGCATAGCCGTACTGCTGCCCTATGGGCTCGTGTTGCTATCGACGCAATACCACGGAACTTTTGACCGGTTTTGGCACTGGACGGTGGATTATGCCCGTCAATATGCCTCTGTCAAGACCTTCTACCGGGCTTGGAGCAACCTGACTATCAACCTAACCAACATAACCAAGGGAGTGGTCTGGGGCTGTGGATATTGGGCCTGCTCGGCGGGTTGAGTGCCCTTTGGCTATCGCCCCATCTGTGCTACCGGCGAATACCTTTAGTGCTCTTTGCAGTGCTTTCAGCCTTATGCGTGGTTCCGGGCTTTTACTTCCGCTCGCACTACTTCATCGCTTTTTTCCCAGCTTTAGCCCTTTTGACGGGTATAGCTGTTCAAGCATGGGGTGAATGGCTACACCATCGAGTGGGAAGTGCTATGGCTTATATGCCGGTAGGGATTTTTTGGGCATTGAGTGCACATGCGCTTTACTACCATCGAGCGCTCTTGTTCCGCGAAAGTGCGCAACCGAGTATGCTATCGGCTTTATGGGCGCAGCAACCCCTTTGTATAGTCGGTTCAAATAGGTCGTTTTTTGCAAGCCAAAGCAAGGCCACAGGATCGGCTAGCCGTTATTGGCTCGGAGCCACAGCTGTACTTTTACAGCGGCCTCCTGCCGGCGACAGGATACATCTACACTTATCCGCTGATGGAAGACCAACCCTACAGCGAAGCAATGCAGCGAGAGATGGCAGCAGAGATTGAGCGCACTCGCCCGCGCTTTTTGGTCTTTGTGAACACACCGCTGTCGTGGCTGCGACAAGAAAACTCTCCCGCCTACATTTTCGAATGGTACAATACCCTCCGCTCGTCTTATCGCCTCGTGCAGGCGGTAGAAATACCTCCAAAACAACGTTCCGAGTACTATACAGGCGAGCCGCTACTAACTTACAGCCCTCGGCAGGCTAACCGTATTCTCGTTTGGGAGCGTGCACAATAAGCAGCCGATGGATTTCTTTGTCGCTCAGCGGCCACTGCCTGCGGCTACCTCTTTATTGGAGATCTTCAGGTAGTTCTCCAAAGCCACAGCGATAGAGGGGGCCTCCGGCGTACCGGCCAAAATATTCACCGTCATGCCGCTCTCCTGCACCGCCTTATAGGCGGCTTTTCCAAAGACGCAGATGCGCCGATCTTCCTGCCTGAAATCCGGGAATTGATCGAACATCGACTTAATCTCCAAGGCAGAGAAGAAGGCAATGATATCGTATTTAATGTCCTTCAGCCCAGACAGGTCGGTATTAACCGTCCGGTACATGACCGCCTCCTGAATGGGAATCTTCAGCTCGGCAAACAGTTGGGTAACTTCCGGATTGCCCTGATCGCTACAGGGCAAGAAAAAGCGCTCGTGTTTGTGGCGCAAAATGTAAGACCGCAAGTCGGCAATAGATCGCTCACCATTGAAAACTCGGCGCTTGCGAAAGTAAATAAACTTTTGCAGATAGTTGGCTACCGCCTCCGTGGAGCAGAAATAGCGAGTCTCCTCCGACATCTTGATACGCAAGTCAGCACACAAGCGGAAGAAGTGATCGATAGCCGTGCGGCTCGTAAAGACGATAGCGGTATAATCGTTTGGATAAACACGGTTTTTTCGGTATTCTTTTTCTGTTAGACCTTCTATTTGGACAAAAGGAACGAAGTCAATTCGGACGCCGTAGCGTTTTTCTAATTCTTCATAAGGTTGTCGCTGATGGGGAGGCGGAGCCGCCTGAGAAATAAGTATATTGTATACGCGTCGATAGGTTTCTTCAGCAACAGGAACAGCAGGCGCAGACATTTGGGAATGGTTGTATTTTACAGCTTGGGTGGTATCCGAGGACGATGTTGGCGGAGCTTGGACAGGCGTTTCCGAGACGACGTCTTTTCGATTAGCTTGACTGAGTTCTTGTTTTAACTCCATTATCCAACAAAGATCGATTTATGAAGGGCGTATAGCAAGCTTTAAAAATACCAGAATAGGAGCGATTTCTACGCTGCAAAGGTACAGCAAAAAATGAAAGAGATGCTGCCTCAAAAATTTGACAGCGATGGCACCCGCCCGAAGATAGCGATATAGGTAAAAAATAACGGCCAGTGCTACCAACCAAAACACTAAAAACCCGCTGTACGGGCGCTGTTGGGCGAGCAAAAAGTTGAAGGGTAATAAGAACAGGCCCAGCACGCAGTTAAACAGCACGATGAGGAAGCTGTAGCGATGCATTTCGGCCCTAATAGGGAAAATTCTCCCCAGAAAACTCAAAATGAGATGCTTGCCGATAAAAAGAATAGGCGTAAGAGACAAGCAAATGAGAAAGAACGACAGGCGGTTGTACACCTCAGGAGCAAAATGTCGAGCGAGCAAAAATAGAAAGACGCCTGCATTGAGCAGAAAACTCGCGTATAGCAGGTAATACGGCCTACTTCCCGCGCCTCCGCTCGCCTCACGCAGCGCCACGTTGAGCGCATTGTCGCTCAAAAAGGCGCGCCACGCCTTGAAGACGACATCGCGTTTGGAGGCAGCAACAAAGGCCAGGAAGGTCAACAGCAACACGAGCAACCAAAAAATCTGCCTTTCGGTCAGAGGTGGTCCCCAAGCGCTGTAGTGAGAAAAACTTTCAGCAGCGGGCAAGACCGTGACGGCCTCTACAGAGCTCAGACCCACCTCCGGACGCCGGTGCGGTACGATGTTAAAAGGGTTCTCCAAGGCATCGAAGGCTGGCGAAGAGGGCACCACGCGAAGGGAGTGGGGCAGTCGCGCCTCGATATCAAACGGATTGCGTGCGCCAGGCTGTGCCTGCAGCCCAAAGAATAGAAGAGCAAATGCCGATATCAGCAGGCCCCACCGCACCATGGTGCAAAGGTATTACCTAAACGCTACTTCTTTGCCTACCTTTGCTCGTACAAGCTGTACTATTGCCGCTCGTCTTCCTTCCATAGGGCGGTTTTACTTTATTTTTTCGACATTTTTTTCATGGAAAATGTAGATGTTATCCTCGGCTTGCAGTGGGGCGACGAGGGAAAGGGTAAGATTGTGGATTACTTGGCCGCACAATACGATATCGTAGCGCGTTTCCAGGGAGGCCCCAACGCTGGCCACACCCTGTATCGAGGGGAGCAGAAGTATGTATTGCATACCCTTCCGTCGGGGATCTTTCACTCCCACACTGTCAATTTTATTGGGAATGGGGTGGTGCTCGACCCTGTTACGCTGTGGCGAGAAATAACGCAAATTCAAAGAAGCGGACTTGATATTGGACAGCGCTTATTAGTGGCGCGCAAGGCACACCTCATCTTACCCACCCATCGCTGGTTGGACATAGCCAGCGAAGCCCATAAAGGAAGAGAAAAGATTGGTTCTACGCTAAAAGGCATAGGCCCTACCTACATGGACAAGACCGGCCGCAACGGCTTGCGCGTAGGCGATGTGGAACAGCCGGACTTTCGCGACCGCTACGAAGCCTTGAAAAAGAAGCACATAGAGCTGCTACAGCTGTATCCTCCCGTCGCGTTTAATTTAGAAGATGCAGAAAGAGAGTGGTTCGACAGCATTGCCTTCTTACGCTCTTTACCGTTGATAGACGGCGAGTACTTCCTTAACGACGCCCTTAAGAAAGGCAAACGCGTACTTGCCGAGGGTGCTCAAGGCGCCATGCTTGACATCGATTTCGGCACCTACCCTTTTGTTACCTCCTCGAATACGCTAACTGCGGGAGTCTGTACCGGCTTAGGGGTACCCCCTCAGCGCATTGGCCGCGTTATAGGTATAACGAAAGCGTACTGTACGCGCGTAGGAAGCGGTCCTTTCCCCACTGAACTCAAAGGCGAACCAGGAAAACAACTGCGCGAACTGGGCCACGAGTTTGGAGCCACCACCGGACGCCCTCGTCGCTGCGGTTGGCTCGACATCCCACAACTGCTCTACACTCTCCAACTCACCGGAACTACAGAGGTATGCATGACCAAGCTCGACGTGCTCGGTTTACTCCGCGAAATCCACATAGCCACTCATTACCAATACGATAACCACCAGACTACCCGCCTACCTTATGATCTATGTCGCACAGATATCACGCCCGTGCTACGAAGATATCCTTCCTGGGCTGTAAGCAGCATGCAAACAGCGCACCGCTTTGACCAACTCCCTCCTGCTGCCCAGACCTTTATAAGAGACGTAGAAATCCTTCTGAACATACCCATACGAATGATCTCTCTGGGCCCTGCTCGCGAACAACTCC
Source organism: Lewinellaceae bacterium (assembly GCA_037445225.1). Taxonomy (GTDB): domain Bacteria; phylum Bacteroidota; class Bacteroidia; order Chitinophagales; family Saprospiraceae; genus M3007. Next base: position 177,055 of record JBBIKW010000007.1, read on the forward strand.
TACTGCGGTAGTGCTGTACTCCTATAGCAAAGCCTCTATTTGCTCTTCCCAGTAGGGTCGGAGTAGAGCAAATAGCGGACGATGCTCGGGTACCAATTGATCAGGAGTCAACGTGCGCATATCGCACCACCGCACCTCAAAAACGTCATCGCCGGCACTGACTTTCCCCGATACCATTGCGCAAGCATACAGATGGCTCATCACAGCGTCCGGGCTGTCGCGATACCGCCAGTCGTCTATGCGACAAGACCCTAAATACGTCAGACCGCCTACCTCTACAGGACCGCACTCCTCTTCCAACTCCCGAAGAGCTGCCTCTTCAAAACTGTCGTCCTCTGGGTCGACAAATCCTCCGGGAAAGCGCATTCTCGTCTCGTTGGGTTTCCGCGCTAGCAGAACACAGCGGTAGTCGGAGGTAAATAAGGCAACGTCTACTGTAGGGTAGACGGTTGGATACCGGCGCATGGCACCGTAAATGGCTCCCGCGCAAAAGTCGCGCAGAGAGACCGGAGGCGTTAGGGTCGGTAGCTGCTCTATGCCTTCCCTCGCCGCCTCTAGCGGTTCGCACGGAAACTGTCCACAGTAATGTGCGACGAAACGATCCGCACTGCCATAGAGAACGATAGGCTTTTTTGGATGCAAGGCTAATATGCGGCGGTCGAGTTCTTGACTCCAAATCCGATCGTCGTGGAGATCGGGCATCTCGAGCACAGTTATTTTGTCGCCATACTTCTCCGCAAACAGCGCCCGACGCAGCTCCCAGTCCAGCGGATTGCGCGAACTGGGAGCAGGATTAGAACAAATTATCGCATATAGGTTTACATGCTTTGCCCACACGTGTGCGAAAAGCTGTTCGTGTACTTTGTTTAGTTCGTATACCTGGAAACGCCCAACAATAAATCCCGAGCCAACAGGTTTTGCCATATCCTTCCGTTGCTTTTTGCGCCCACAAGGTAAATAAATAAGAGCGCCAAGAGGCGTGCATTAAAATTCATTTGGCTTCTAGCCGGCTTAAAACCTTTACCAACTCATTTTGTCAAGATTTATGGTTACATATTCATCTACCGACTCAAAATGCAGAAGTATTTATTTTCGTAGTTTTGAGGCGCTTGTATCTGATTGTGAAGACCTCATAGTATCGTGGCCAAGAAAACTACTCGCACCTCCCTTTTGCGCCGCCAGCACGAGCACGACCCACTCTTTCGCGGCGCCTACGCCATCGCTGAGGTGGTCAGGGCCCACCTCAACACCCTCCTGCCCCCACACCTGCTGCCGCTGCTCGACCCGCAGCAACTCTCCCCACTGCCCGACACCTACGTCTCCGACCGCCTGCGACCCGCACTGGCCAGACGCCGTCTGGCAGTGCCCACTCCGACACGCCCAACACCAGTGGGCCAAAATCTCCTTCCTCTTCGAACACAAAAGCGCCCGACCCGCCCGATTCCTCGAAGCCCAACGCATCGACTACATGCTGG
>JBBIKW010000008.1:0-177485 GCA_037445225.1 Lewinellaceae bacterium
AGAGCAGTTGGTGCCTATAGCGACGGGGTTCACCTCTTCCCATTCCGAACAGAGTCGTTAAGCCCGCCAGCGCCGATGGTACTGCGGTCGATGCCGCGGGAGAGTAGGTCGGTGCCAACTAAAAAATATCCCTGTTTGCGCTAATGCGCAGGCAGGGATTTTTTATTGGGCAGCACTCTCTTAATGGCTTTGTAAGTCCAAACAAGCCAAATAACTCCGAGCAAAGGGCCAACGATAAAGCTGCCAGCATTGTAGAAGAGTGCCATCTCGAAATCCAGATGAATAAGGTGCATGACCGCTCGCGTCATGCCGCAGCCCAAGCACTCCACATCGAAAAAGCGCTTGGAGGGGCATACGGGTGCACCGCCATCAAAGAAGTCAGCCGGCAAATAGAGAAGCACTATAGGTATGGCCAGAAGGAGAAGAAGCCATACCCTATTCCATGCAGTTGCTCGATTTGTCATATGCACCTTAAAAAAACGGAGCACCCAACCGAAAAGATGTCAGGTGCTCCGCTGAAAGTAGGTGAGTTTAATTGGGATAGTAGTCCTTCATCTTCACCAACGCATGGATAAATCCAGGTAGCCAGCACAGCAGCGTCAGGATCAAGTTCACGACCCAGTCGGAGCCGCTCCAATTTGATTTAATGCCCATGGCAAGCCAGGCCAAACCGAGAATGGCCAAGAGAATGTAGAGCCCTTTCGTAATCCCATCGTCTTTCTTCAGTTCCTTCTTCAAAAACTTTTGAGCGGCTTTAAGCTTCAGTGTATTCTCAAAACCCAGGCGTTTTCCAGTCATTTCCCGGTATTTGGCTGGGGTAAGCGCTAGAAACTCGCCTATACCCATTTGGAGCATTTCGGGCGTTAAAGCCTGCACTTCCACAGCATGGCGAAAGGCGTCCACTGTCTGATGTGTGCCTTTTTCTACCGCGTACACAGGTGAAAGCACAGTGAGCAGTGCAACCAGTGTCGAAAGGATCATTCGCATAGTGCAATCGTTTTTTAGTTAGCGCCTACTCTGTTCAAGCTTTTCGGCATCCGCTCAGGCTTCCAACAGAGCCTGCGCAAACTTATATCAGAAAAAGAGTAGTTGCGCTGCCCGGCGTATATTAAATAAATTCATACCCCGCATTGAAAATAAAATACGGCAATATGTATTACCTTTGCAGCGCTACTCTAAAGATGGGGAATTAGCTCAGTTGGTAGAGCGCTTGCATGGCATGCAAGAGGTCACCGGTTCGAGTCCGGTATTCTCCACAAAGTGCGATTGGCTGCCAACAAGGCTGTTGACAGCCAATCGCCGTTTTTTATTTGCTCGATTCATTCAAACATGACGCGCTTAGCTGCTACCCCCTGCGGGAAGTAGAGCTTAGCCACGTACATGCCGCTGTTGAGGCCATTGCGCTGCAAGGCGTACGTGCTGGCATGGATGCCGCGCACGTGTCGCACCAGCCGCCCGCTGATGTCGAAGAGTTCGAGAGCCAAAATGGGGTGTTCGCTGTCAGCGTTAAACCACACCTCGCTTATAGCCGGATTGGGAAAGACCGTCAAGACCATTCCCGCATCGAAAAGCTCTTCTGCTTTCACCGAGACGCCGGGGCAATCTAAGCCCAAAGCACGGCAGGCACGCGGAGCGTAGTAGGCCAAAATAGTATCGATGTTCGCCTTGGCAATCGCCGCATCCGTATTGCAGCTGAGCGGCACGATTTGCCCGTTGGGCAACTGTGTGTTGGGCACGAACGTGTTCCACTCCCATGGGGCGGAATTATTGGCAGGGCGCAGGAATGGGAAAAAGCCTTCGCGCCCTCCGTTGATGGTTCGGGCGTATACGGAAAGCGGGTCGTTTAGCAGCCCTCCCAGTTTGAACACGTCGTTGTTGCCCAGAGAATCCTGAATAGGCTGTACGCCGCAGGAGCCCGTCACGTTAACTACAGGGAAGTTCACTCCCGGAACAATGACTAATCCGTCAGCACAAGGTGCGAAGGGATCTGCCGGCACATGGAAGGACAAGATGGGGGGCGTATTTTGATCCAACCAAGCCTTATCGCCCAAGGCACCGCCCATATTGACAGCCAATTTGAAGTCGGAGGAGTAGCCGATGTGGTTGGGAATGTACAGCGTATCGCCTATCGGGAAGCCTGTGGCTTGACTGTATAGGGTATCCACGATGCCCGGTGTCGGCTGTACGCCATATGGATCTCCGTTGTAAGCCTCGATGACCATAGGCACGCCGTTGATAATGAATTTCCCAGGTTCTGAGGTAGTCAAGATTTCGGCGTATCTATCTAAGGCAGCGGTGTTTAATGTGATGTATCCCCCTGTACCTTGACCGAAAATGACGATGCGATTGGGGTCGATGCGAAACGGGTTGTTGTTGGTAGCTGCCTCTTTGCGGAAGAAGCGAATGCAGGTACGTGCATCTTGGATGCCGCGATAGGCTGCGTTGATGAGAGTAAAGCGGCGCTGCAGTTCGTCCAACAGGTCGGGGCGCCAACCCAAGCGATAGTCGACAGAGGCGGCTACATATCCCATCTTAGCCAAGCGCGTGCAGATTTCCACCGCCGCCGGGTCGTTGCGCGTGCCGCCGCACGATTGGTTGATGCTCAACATCGTCTGCGGATTTATCCAGGGCAAAAAATTACCCGTATGGAAGTACAGCACCAACGGACGCTCCTGCAGCGTGTCGCCCTCTGGCTCATAGACATCCATTAACAGAGTTTCCTTAGAGGTGCGCCCCGTGATACCAATTGTAAGCACGGTATAATTCTCACCGTACGGTACGTTACTGGTTTTCTTCACAGAGGTGAACACCTCATCCAAGTAGCGATGCGGTTGGGCTTTTGTCTGAAAGGTCAGCACCATTAAGACCAACAGAAGTAAAAGTTTTACATTTTTCATAAAAACAGCATTTAGTGAGCGTTAAACGATAAAAAGGTCATTTCTGACGAAAGTCGTACAGCAAGCTAATATAGGCTAACCTGCCAATTCTCGGTCCTCCGTAAGTTTGAAACTGCATCTTATTTAACACATTAGACGCTCCGATTTTCAGTGTGGTATGTAAGCGCGTCGAGGTGAAATTAACTTGGGCATCTAATAGGTCATAGGTAGGGATAAATCCCGTGAACTGAGGCGACCCTTCAAAAGTAAAGCCTTGGATCCACTTATAGATGATGTTGAATCCCCACACATTCTTGCCTTTCAGCGGAAGGTCACGGGCCGATAGGCCAATGTTATACTTATGCTCGGGTGTATTGAAGGCGGGAATAATGGGGTCATCGATTTGCGTGTTCAATCGGTTCCAAGAGTAGTTAGCTTGCGCCATGAAGTAAGTGGCAAAATAGTAGTTCAAACCGATAGCAAACCCCTGAGTAGTAACCTCATTGGTTGAGTTTGCCGCTACTCGGTAAATGCGAAGGCGATTGAATTCCGGCCCAAAAAAGCCAATAGGCAAATCTATACCGATGTTGTAACCGATGAAGTCGTTGTAGAAGCTGAAGTAGTATCCCGCGTCTACGTAGAGCTTGTCGAATAGGGTAGTGCGCACACCCAACTCAAACGTCCGCACCTTTTCCGGCTGAATGGGCGCCACGTTGAAATACCGCAGCAAGTTGATGCTTCCTCCCGGGCGGCGACGGTATTCCTGCAGCGACTCTAAGGTAATCAGGCTGTCAAAGCCCTCTAAGTTCCCTACCAGCAGGGCGCGTCCCACATTGAGATTAAGGTATTGATCGGATAGGGTAGGGTTGCGCAGTGCACTGGAAAAGGAGAGCCGCAAGAACGTATTGGGTTTGGGATTCCATACTACCGAAGCTGCTTGCGTGCTTACTAGTCGGAAGTTCTGGTTCTTATCCACCCTGACCGCTCCGTTCAGTTTGAATTTACCCAACGTATGCTCTATACCCGTATAGGCTCCCCATTCCATGTTGGTAATGCGTATGCCGGCCGTGTCTTTGAAGATAGTGCCTTCCGAATATGGGCGATACATGCGGCCATTCCCACCCACTACCCATCGGTCGATAAAAGACGGTTTAAACACGTATTCTCCGTGAATATGATAAAGGGCCGATTTGTCGAAAAACAACGTACCGCCTTCGGTGGACTTTCGGGTGGTGATGGCATTGAAAAGCGAGTCAAAACGCGCCGTACCAGGAGCAAAAAAGTCTTGCGTGGGGAAAGATCCGATGGGATTACCCACGTTGGCCGCAGCTGCAGCCAAACTGTGCCAATAGGCCATAGAGTCTCGATATTCCTTCATCCAAGCATACAGCGCTGCCGTATCTCCAAGTTCGGGATAGCCGTTGGGTACCATCCGATTGAAGTAGATGTACCCTAAGTTTGACGCCGTCCACCACCGTTCATAGTCGTTGGCCCATTGTTCGTTTGATTTTGAGGCTTCTTGCATGCGCAGGGCCGTGAAGTAGGGATCATAGGACCGACCGGCGTCTTCATTGGTGGCGTAGGCGCGAATGAAAAAGCGGTCGCGCTGGCGAAACTCTATGCGGTTTTGGAAAAACAAGATGCCGCGCAGACTAAAGCGGTTATCGCCCTGATAGACGGTTGTGCCCGACCCAAAGTTGGAGGAGATAATGAATTCGGGCGACTCAAAATCCTTTTCAGGGCGTGTGCGAAAATGCAGCGCCAAGCCGGCTTTCAGATTTCGCGTGTCGTAGTCGACCAGATCTACTTCGCGGTAGCCGGTGCGATGGTAAATGCCTAAGCCCGCCCGAGTGTTGTTCCACCAGCTGCTACCGGTAGCGTCAAAGCGCGGTTGGTACTCGTCGCCGTAAATGTTCACCGCATCGTAGCGCCCCGGATTTTCGGCGGTAGTGTAGAAATAGCCACCCGACTGCGTACCCGTTACCGGCTCGTAGTTGTCTGCTACCCAGTCATCCGCCCTGAGAAAAAAGAGGTTAATTTTTCCAGCAAACCACTCTTTTCCGTTCTTATTTTTTAAAGCGCCAGCATATCGGAGGGCCGCTTCGAAGAGGTTGCGCTCTCCTCCCTTGACGGATGCGGCTAAACCCTTGTGGATGAAAGGGTTTTTAGTTTCCATTGAAATCACTCCGTTAAAAGCATTGGGCCCATAAAAGGCCGAGCTAGCGCCCTGCACAAGGTCAACGCTATTGACATCTAAGTCACTGGAACCCAAAAAGTTACCTAAGGAAAAGTTTAACCCCGGCGCCTGGTTATCCACGCCGTCGATGATTTGAAGCGTTCGAACGGGACTGGTAGAATTGAACCCCCGCGTATTGATAATAGTAAATCCTAAGGAGGCCGTTGTCAGGTCAACGCCTTTCAAGTTGCCGAGGCTGTTGTAAAAGCTAAAGGAGGCGGCCTCTTTTATAGCAATGGGGTCGAGTTTTTCCACGGTGAGCGGCGCCGCTTTCTGCTTGTCGTCAATGCGTTGCCCTCGGATAACTGTTTCCTCTATGATGACCGAGCTGGGCTGCATGCGAATGCTTATGCGCTCGCTAGCCGATGAGACGGTGACATCTTGGGCCAAATAACCCGTATATGAAACGCGCAGCGTAGTCGGTAGGGCAGCTACCTGAAGGGTAAACTCGCCGTCGTAATTCGTCATAGCTCCGCCGCCTTCCAAGACGGATACAGTGGCGCTAATGAGGGGCTCGCCGGTTTCGGCATCGACGACTTTACCGCGCACAGCCACCTGGCCCGTCACCGGGAAAGCTAGCCACCCTAAAAATCCAAAGCTGAGAAAAATGTAGAGCTGCTTCATAAAATTTATCAAAATACTGCCGTTTGAGGTCACAAATGACGCTATAAAAAAGTATTTTTTACACAAAAATATTCTCTATGTGATAAGATTTTATTCTAATATCTTCTTGTTTTAAGATTTAATATCTTTTATAACTGCCTCAGCCAAGTATTTCCAAGAGAATCGCATTTTTTCAACGCGGGCCCCCTCAGCAAAGCTTTGCGCACGGTCGTGCTCGAAAAAATCTCTCATGGCTTCAGCAATGGCCTTAGCGTCAGGAGAGACTACATAACCGGATGTACCGTGTTTTACAATCTCAGGTAATCCACCTACAGTGGTCACCAACATAGGTTTTTCAAAATGATAGGCTATCTGAGAAATCCCGCTTTGTGTTGCACTTTTATACGGCTGAACGACCAAATCAGCAGATGAGAAATATACGTTCACCATTTCTGAAGGAATAAAATTTAGATAAAGATAAAGGCGTTGCTGAAGGTGGTATTTGTCGATAAGCGCCTGATAGCCCTCCCAGCCGCCGTAGCATTCGCCCGCTATTACAGCATGCACATGGGGAGCTTCAGATAAGGCTTCTAATAGTAAATCTAGGCCTTTGTAGGGCCGAATAAAGCCAAAAAACAGGACGAGGGGCACGTCAGCGGGAACTCCCAGGCGCCGGCGCGCTTCCATGCGGTCGATTGCTGAGCCATAGATGTCGTAAACAGGATGAGGGGCAAAGCGAATGGTGCTTTCATCCACCGGCTCTCCGAGGAATTGCCGGATATCTTCGCCCACCGCGCGCGACATCACCACGAAGTCGTCGCAAGAGCGCACAAAAAACTTAGCCAAAAGCCGGTCGCCTATGCGCTTTTCGTGCGGAATGATGTTGTCTACTAATGCTGTAATACGCACGGGAGCATTGCTCCATCGGCGCACTAGCCGCGCTACAGTGCCTAAACACGGCGCTAAGAAGGGCAACCAAAAACGTACGACGACGCAATTCGGCTGTTCGCGGGCGATAGCGCGCGCGGTGGTTATCCAACTCCAGGGATGGATGGAGTTGAGATGCGTCTTAATGACTAAATCCGAAGGCGCTGGGTCGGATGAGTACTGAGTTTTCCCTGGAAAAAGAAAAGCGGGATACTGCAGCGAAAAGCTGTAGATCACCACGTCGTATCCCATGGCCCGAAGCTCTCGCGCTAAGCGCTCCGAAGACGCGGCTATACCGCCGCGCAAGGGATAGGCAGGCGTGAGTAGGACGATCTTCATGTTTGTCGTGGACGCATGCAACGGGCACAAACATAAGCAAGCGGGAGTAGGGTAGGAGGGGGAACTACGGCTCTTTTCTCAGCAAATCTTCTACCGAAGTTGGCCGCCGCTGCGTTTCCCAAAAAAAGCCCTCTAGTTTTCGCGTTTCTGTGCGACTGACTTCCTGCATAGGGAAGAGCTTGCCCTTAGGTTCGCCGTAGAACTTGACACCGACAACTCGACTTTCCTCAAAATACAGCCGCATCTCACTGCATTGGCTTTCGTTGAGGCCGATGTAGCGCTTTTGGTCGTCTACTACATAGTAGAGCGCTTGCGCATTTCCCTCGACGTGCATTTCACGGGCTTCGTTTTGGTCAAAATAAACGGTATTGCGTCGCCCTTTGATCTGGTTGTACATGCGCGCGTCTTCCGATTGAACTACGAGTGCATTTTCCCGCAACAGCATCTGGCCGATGCGGCTGTTGTGTAAGCGCAGCAGCAAGGTGTCGGCCGAGAACTGCGACGTGTCGGCCCAAAGCACAGGGAGATTTACCTTTTTAAAAAAGTAAAAAAGGCTGTCTTTGCCGTGGTAGGCCAAGGAGTCACAAGCCCCCTGTAAATCCTTTTTGTAGATGCGCACATCGGGATAGGCCCAAAATATGCGGTCGTTCCGGAGGGAGTCTTCTTTTTGGGAGACCAGCGTATCGGCACTTAAAAAAAGCGTATCGCCATCCATAAGCGAGAGGAGTAACGGTCTGCCTTGGGCACCTGGCTCGCTAAAAGCACCGGTTGCCTGAACATACCCTGTGGAGCGGTTATAATCCACTTGGTGCGTTAACAAGACGTAATCCTGGGAGGTGTCGCGCCACTCAACGCGGCCCAGGGCAAGGCCGTTGCCCAGTTCGTTGTTGAAAGCCAGCGAGTCGGCCTCTATTATATACGGAGGATCACTCACTCGGCCGCGTTTCGTCAGTCGATACTGTTGAGTACGTCGGTCGTAGTGAACCTCTTGACCGCTTAGAGTAAGGGTGCTGTCGCGGTATCGCACACTGCCCAGTAGGATGGCTTGCTCGGTCTCTGCGTTGTAGCGAATCACATCGGCGCTGGCCCAACGCTGTTTGTTTAGCTCTTCCACGTAAGCATCGCCTTCTAAGACGTATTCTTTTTTAGTGCCATAATACCGAATTTTCTGTGCTCTTCCGCGCTGACTATCCTGTTCGAATTGAGGGTTTCCCTCGAAAGAAGAGAAGTTATTTTCCAAATCGTAAAATCCACTTTCACAATACAGTCGGCTGTTTCGCTGGGTAATAAGGGTGGGCGCGACAAACCGAACGATTTCCGTTTCCGTATCGAATCGCAGCGTATCGGTTCGCAGCGTAAACTCTGGGTCTATCACCAGTACATTGCCGGCAAAGTATACCTGCTTAGCGTCGACGTCGTAATATCCACGTGTACTGGTCAGCTGGCTGGTGCGATTAGTAAGCGTACCGCCAGTTAGATACGTAGCTACTTTACGGTTCAAATCATAATGCAGCCGGTTCGTGTACAGCTCTTGATGACCACGGACTAAGACAACTTCGCCAAAAAGATCGCACCGGCGCAGATCTCCCCAATACAGTGCCGAGTCTCCGTACAAGCGCAGAGAATCGCCCTGCTCCAACAACACATTTCCGGATAAATGAGCATCGTTGGCATCCAGGAGGGCCGTATCGCAAAAAATCAACGTGTTTCCGTGCCGCAAGCGCACCATGCCTATCAACTTCTGCACGTAGCGGCCCTCGCGCAAAAAATATTCGCCCGTAAGCGAACTCTCTACTTGCACCTTCTGGGTAGTATCCTGTACTGCCGGTGCCGCTCCCTGTCCGAACAAGGCACCTGCGAAAAAAATCCATACCCCTATTGCTGCCATGCGGCCCATACTCGTATCCACCTCTATAGAGAACGGCAACATTTATCTCAACCGTTTGTTAGCCAAGTGCTGATTATGAAAAACGCACCAAGTTCCTCCATTTTACTTTTCGATGGTGTTTGTCTTCTGTGCTCCTCTTCCGTACAGTGGATCTTGAAGCGCGATAAGGCTGGTGTGTTTGCTTTTGCATCGCTCCAATCGCCTGTTGGGCAGCAGCTATTAACGCACCTGTATGCCGGTCATCCTCCGCCCGACTCTCTGATTTTGATTAAAGGTGACCGCGTATACTTCCGTTCGGAAGCCGTCATAGAGATAGCCTGGAGTTTAGGCTTTCCCTGGTCGCTTGCGGTGGTCTTGCGCGGAATTCCAAGGCGTTGGCGCGACAGCTTATACGACTGGGTGGCGCGGAATCGATATCGATGGTTTGGCCGTTCAGAAACGTGCTGGATGCCCAAAGAGGGCTGGAAGCGGCGTTTTTTGCAATGAATTGTAGAGTAGGGTAGCGCGCTAACCTTTTTTAAGTGAGGGATAGCACAGCTGTTCTATCTCTTTGACAATGCCGTCTCGGCGACTTTTGCTGATCCCAAGGTCGTCGAGCAAATGGAGGTGTTGCAAAATCTCTTCGGCCAGCACCAAACGATGGTCTTCTATTAGGGCACTTTTCTCGCGCCGACTTAGACTGCTCAAACAATGTGAGCGGGTGTATTTGGGTGCGATTGACCCAGTCGCGCAAACTATACGAACTGTTAGGCGTATACCAGCCGACTAAGGTCATCTTCGAGCATCGTTGACCAACTGTTGGCTATTCCGAAATTTACATTCTCCAAATATAATTTTGCTTTTATTTCTTGCAAAAATATCTACTTCGTGCTCTACGCATTTACCCGGGTGTACAGCGCCTTTTTCTACTTGGAATCCTTCGGCTAGGGCCTGCAGCAAGCGATGGGCCTCCCGATATACCTGTTTGGTGGTGAGACCCGCCTGCCACGAGTCGATGATGGTCTGCGCAATGGCCTCCGCTTCGCCAGGGCTGGCGCCGGCGCGAAGTAACGATTGCCGCAGTTTTAGTGGCTCGAAGGCGACTTCTTCACCTGTGGCCTTGAAAATAGTTCTTTTATTTAACATAATATAAATTATTTTCAAAAAAAATCTCAGAAAAATGCTCAAGCGGATTAATCCCCTCCCCAAAGTAGCGAGTAATACTCATCGCGGTGGTTGAAATTCGCTTTCATTTCTAATTTATCGAGGAGTTCGGCTCCATAATACGCATCCAGAGCAGTTGCATTGTGTTCGTAGCGCAGTTCGATCAAGCCCTGCCGGATTTGCCCTCTTCGCCATTCTAAGGTTTTTTCCATCGACTCCAGGATGCGTTGGTAGGCTTCGACGTGATTAACCTCTTCACCAGGGATGGTAGCGTAGCGAAAGGCACGCCGATTGCGGGCAATCAGGCGCGCCTCCTCGATGATGAAGTAAGCAGAATGTGCCCAGGTGTTTTCAGGCGGGAGCAGGTAGCTGTACAGTACCAGCTGCAGGTCTTCTTCGTTGCGTATGTGCATCTTGCGCGCCTGTAAGCCGCTCCATTTCAGGTCGACGATAGCCCATTCTTCCTGCGCTCGATGGAGAACGAGGTCGGCGCGACCGCGCAGCGGACAACGGCAAAAGAGGCCCTCCAACGGCACCTCGGTGCCGTAAATTTGCCAATGATCGGCTCGAAGGCAATCTAAGAGGCTCCAGGCAGCGCGCTTTATTCGCGAAAGCAGATAATGGCGTTCGGGCTCCCGTCCATACAAAAGCAGTGTAGCGCCTTCCTTGGCCAAAAGCGCCATGGCTTTTTGGTCTATCCAGCGAAACATCTCGGCTCTGTCCCAATTTAAGCATTCGGGTTCGCTTAGTAAGATTTCGAAAAAGCGATGTGCCAATTTGCCCAAAAGTTGCTGATCGCGAGCGATACTGAGCAAGCTGCCCGGGTATAGGCGCATCTTGTAGCGAAAAAACCAGCGATGTGGAAAATACAACAGCTGCTCTAACTCGGTAGGTGTCTCACAAGTAGGCTCCTCTATAGGATGAGACGGCTCTATGCGAAGGTGTAGCTTGGGCGAATTAAAAGGCTGGGGGCAGACCTCTTCCCAGATACCTCCCTCTCCTACCCTATCGCCATCAGCATCGCGTAAATCGATGTATAGCCGCTCTGGGTGGTCAAATATATTTTCTAAATCGCTTATTAACAGTGAGTTATGAACTTCTCGGCCAGCCACTCGCTCCGGCAAGAAGAGCACCAGCTGCTTGCGAGTGTGCAATATTGGGCGGGTCAAGAAGAACATTTGTCTGTTGAAGTGCTCCTTTGGCGTAAGCAGCTCTACGCCGCGCCGTTGTAGCCACTGTCGCTCTATTTTTTGCCAATGGTCTGCCGAGGATGGCGCTATGTCGTTTACGCAATTCCACCAGCAGAGTGTTTCTGCGGTGTCGGCTAATGCTCCCGGATATCGCACAAACGCAAGAGCGCCTTCCTGAGCCGGATGCAGCAGCAAAGGAGCAGGCTCGTGCACCGTGCGCACGATGCGGTCGAGGTCTAAGCGCGTAATACGCGCATGGGGGTGTACCTGCAGAATATCGCGCATTTGACGGGCCTGCTCCGCTAGGGCCGCTAATTGGACGTTGGTAGTGTGTGCCAGGCCCTCTACTGCCCATCGATGCAGATAATCGAAGATGTCGGCCACCTCTGATGCGGGGGCAGAGCTGTCGACAGGGTATCGCCGTCGGGCAAACCAAAAGTCGTAGTGCCGACGCGCCGATGGGGGCGTCGAAGGCTTATTCAGATAGGCATTTACCACGGCAAACCACGTATCGCTAAACAGTCCCGGCTTTTCGGCCAGTACTCGGGCCAGCTCTATCGATAAGTCCTCGTCGAAGGGCTTTTGTGGGAGGGTGAGAAACTCCATGATTTTGAATACGTCGACGGGTTCCCACAAAAAGGCTGAGGCTAGCTTGAGCGTTTGCAGCGATGGCCGTGCAGAGGAAATGGAAGGCACTCCTAACGAAGGGCATCCGCGCTGAAGAAGTGCCTGCTCGACAATAGCACCTTCTTGCGGCAGCAGAAGTACAGGGGCGTCCAGCCGTCTACTGGCTATCCATTCGGCTAAGAATATGGCAGCATCGCTGTCGCGGCGCGCTCTGATAATGTGCAGGCTTCCATCACCTGCTGCCTGCTTCGGAGCGGTGGTTGTCCCGATAAGATAGGCTTGCCAATGCGCCAAGTCACTCTCCTCTGGTGCCACTGGGCGCTCAGCAGCTATCGGATCCACTGGTATGTTCCAGCGCCGAAGTGCCTTGATCAGACGCTTCAGGTGAGGCTGCACCAGCTCTATTGGCTCGTGCAAGTAGAGGCGCTGCAGTCCTATAGGGTGCTCGCGCAGCGCCGCTAGAACGCGCTCAAATCGGTCTGCCCCTCCTAAGGCGCGCTCTTCTGGTACCAACGCCTTCGTCTTCGCCTCGAAGAGCGCTTCTATGCGGGCAAGAGCCTTTAGCCGAGGCGGACAGTCTCCCTCGGCTTCGAATGTCCATCCGCCTAATTTGAGCGCATCGCGCCATGTCAACAGCGCAGTCGCCGTAGCCCAAGGGTCTGCCTCGAAGGAAGCGCTGTAAAAGAGCGCTGCACGAGAGGCTTCATCTAAGTGCTCTTGTAGGGCTTGCCGGAAAAGCTCGATGCGCAGGTAGTCTGTATTCGAATATTTTGTACTAAGACCCAGCTGCGCCTCCAGCCAGCAAAGCAGGCGATAATCGCCGGCATAAAGCACGCCGGCCTGGGCCTCCCTGTAGAAGACTTCGCCGTCAAACTGTTCGGAGTAATGGATTTCCATTTATCTATCGCTTTTGGGCGGAGCAAATATTTTCCAGACCTCGCCCAGGTATTCAACTAAGTCGCCAGCGACCATGCCGGGTTGGCTACGCGCCTCTGCTGCTAAGTCGCCGGCAAGGCCGTGCAAATAGACGCCGAGTAAACAGGCCTCTTTCGCTGAATATCCCTGTGCCAATAGTCCCGTCAGTATGCCGGTCAGCACGTCTCCACTCCCCCCTGTTGCCATACCTGGATTGCCCGAGCTGTTGAACCAGCACGAACCATCGGGACAAGCAATACAGGTGTAGGCACCTTTCAAGATAATATATACGCCCAAGGCTACCGCTTGCTCTCTTTGGCGGGCGTTGCGCGCAAAACTGTCGGCCGTCGGGCCGAAGAGCCGTTCGAATTCCTTAGGATGCGGCGTCAGAATGGCATGGGCAGGTAGGGAGCTTAACCATCGGGAGTGTTGAGCCAATAAGTTAAGTGCGTCGGCATCGAGAACGAGAGGCACCCCCGCTGTCTGCAGTAACCGTTTGAGTATTTGCGCTGTAGCTGGAGATTGCCCGATGCCGCAGCCGGCACCTATGGCTGCAAATGGCTCTACGGGAGGCAGGCTCGTCCAGCATTCTTCGCTGGTATCTATGCTACACATCGCCTCTGGTGCACTTATTTGCATAATCTCGTAACCGCAGCGCGGTAGGTGTACGGTTAGAAGGCCCACCCCCGAACGCAAGCAAGCACGCGCCGCTAAGACGGCAGCACCCATACTCCCTTTTCGCCCTCCTATCAACAAGGCGTGGCCATAAGTGCCTTTATGGGAAAATCGAGGGCGACGTTTGACTATTGAAGCAACATGCTCGCGGGTTAAGTAGTGGTCCAAGGAAGTATTTTCTTTCCAAAAATCCGCATGCAAACCGATGCTTTCGAAAAACCACTCTCCTACCCTATGGGCATTTTCCGGAAAGAAAAAAGCCTTTCGTGGTGTTTCAAAACAAAATGTTTTGTTTGCGTAGATGCATGCCCCTGTTGTGGGCTGGTCGGCAAAAAGCCCACTGGGCAGGTCGATAGCCACCCGCTCTACCGGTAGTGCATTGATCCGCTGTACCATGTCGGCCCATACTCCCTCCAATGGGCGCGAAAGCCCCGTTCCGAAGAGTGCGTCGATAACCACAGCTCCCGGCGGGACGGCGGGCATCTCTTCAGGAGAGTGAAGCCATTTCACCTCTATGGCGCTGTGTTGTGGCAGGCGGCGAATTTGCTCTTGAAAATCGGGACTTTGTCGGTGGTTAAAAGTACACACTACCAAATACACGTCGTAGCCGTCTTGATGTAGCCGCCGAGCCACTGCCACTCCATCGCCACCGTTATTGCCGGTGCCGGTAAAGACGTAGACCGGCCGTTGTCTGTCGCGATAGTGCGCAACAAACCATCGAAAAAACACTTCCGCCGCTCGCTCCATTAAGTCTATCGAAGCGATGGGCTCTCGCTCCATGGTGAAGGCGTCCCAAGCGCGCATTTGCTCAGCAGTAGGTATTTGCATGTTGGGCGAGTGGAATAGGGTGTTGGGCAAAGGTAACTACGACAAAGCGTTACTTTGCCTGCTATGAAAGCAACACTGTTCTCCGACATCAAAGTGGTGGAATTAGCCTCCGTGCTCGCCGGGCCAGCAGTGGGTATGTTCTTCGCCGAGTTGGGAGCGGAGGTGGTCAAAATCGAAAACCGCCGAACTGATGGCGACATTACCCGACAGTGGAAGTTGCCTACGGAAGACCCAACGCCCATCTCCGCTTATTTCTGCAGCGTAAACTGGGGAAAGAAGCACATTTTTCTCGACCTCGAACAACCACAAGATCGGCTAAAAGCTCTTGCCCTCATCGACAGTGCCGACATAGTCATTGCCAACTTCAAGCCCTCTTCGGCAAAGCGCTTAGGTTTTGATGCCGAGGCGCTGTGCCGGCGCCATCCGCGCCTCATCTACGCTCACGTGTTGGGCTGGCCAGATCCTGAAGATACGCGTCCGGCGTTCGACGTGGTGCTGCAAGCAGAGACGGGTTTCTTAGCGATGACGGGAGAAGCAGAGGGGCCTCCGGTAAAACTTCCCGTAGCCCTTATCGATTTGTTGGCGGCCCATCAGCTCAAAGAGGCTATTCTGGCTGCCCTATGGCGGCGAGAGCGCACCGGAGAGGGATGCGAAGTGTCGGTATCGCTCTTTGAGAGTGCGGTGGCTTCTTTGGCTAACCAGGCGACGAACTGGTTGATGGCTGGGCATATACCCAAGCGCATGGGTACCCAGCATCCCAATATTGCGCCTTATGGCGACCTATATACGTGTTCCGATGGACAGTGGCTCCTGTTGGCAGTGGGCACCGACCATCAATTTGAACGCCTCTGTAGCTGCCTATCGGCAAAACATTTACTACAACAGTCGATTTTTCTGACCAACCAAGGCCGGGTGCGGCATCGCTCAGCCCTTAATGCGGCGCTGCAGAACCTCTTTCTGCAAAAAACACGCGACGAGTGGATGCTTCAATTGGAGCAAGCAGGAGTGCCTGCTGCGCGCGTGCGAGCGATACCCGAGCTTTTTGCCTTGCCAGAAGCCCAAGCGTTGATACTCGAAGAAACCACACCAGAGGGAATTCCCACTCGACGAGTGCGCACAGCGGTCTTTCGACTAAAATCCCGGTGAACTCCCTACCTTTATGATTCGTTTTAGCCTTCGCGTTGGTCGAGTATGCTTATGGAAAAAGAAAAAATCCTCGAAGCACTTCGAAAGGTGATTGATCCGCGCACTGGGCGCGATATCGCAGCTTCGGGCATGTTGCAAGACGTCGCCATCGATGGGAATCGGGTGAATTGCACCATAGCAGTGCCTTCGCTGCAGATGCCGGGTAAAGCAGAAATAAACTTCGCTTGCGTGGGCGCTATCGCAGAGATATATCCTCAGGCCGACGTAAATGTCCATTTTGTCGCGCGGGCAACACACGTGCAGGAGCCTTCGTCGTCGAGTCTTCCTATCCGAAATATCATAGCCGTAGCCTCTGGAAAGGGAGGCGTAGGGAAAAGCACAGTGGCCGTGAACTTAGCGCTTGGCTTAAAACAGCTAGGGGTACGCGTCGGCCTAATGGATGCCGACGTGTACGGACCCAGTATTCCCACCATGCTGGGATTGGTAGGTCAGCGCCCGAAGGTACAAGAAATCGGAGGGCAGATGAAGATGATTCCTCTCTTTGCCTACGACATCCCAGCCATCAGTATCGGCAATATCATCGAGCCGGAGCAGGCTGTCGTCATGCGCGGACCGCGACTAGCGGCCATTGTCAAACAGTTTTTCAGCGATGTCCTTTGGAATGAGCTCGATTTCCTCGTGGTTGACCTCCCGCCGGGTACGGGCGATGTTCAGCTGACGCTGGTCCAGACTGTCCCGGTGACTGGGGCTATCATTGTCACCACACCTCAAGAGGTGGCTGTAGCCGATGCCCTAAAGGCTATGAACATGTTCTTGCTGCCGCAAATAAACGTGCCCATCCTCGGTGTTGTGGAAAATATGGCTTGGTTTACGCCGGCCGAGCTGCCCGAGAACAAGTACTACATCTTTGGTCAGGGCGGAGGTAAGAAGTTAGCCTTAGCGGGGCATTCGGTGCTGTTGGGGCAAATACCCTTAGTGCAGAGCATCCGCGAAGGCGGCGATACAGGTAAGCCCGCCGTTTTACAGGGTAGTGAAAGCCCCGTAGCACAAGCGTTTATGGAGGTCGCCAAAAATACCCTTCGCCAAGTGGCCATTCGCAACGAAGTGCTCGCACCTACGCAGGTGGTTTCGTTAAAGAGCGATATCTAAGCCGTCTTGTCGAAGCTTAGGCCGGCATCTATAGCGCCCTGAGCGCGCTGCCGAATGCGCACATCGGCAGCCGTATCGGCAATCGCTCGACAGATGAGCTGCTCATCCAACTGCCGGAGCGCTTCCACCGTGTTGATGCCTTGTGCTTGGGCTAAAACAGCCAACACCTCCGACACCAGGCGCCCCATTGCGCCAGTACCCCGATTGATGGCAATAGCGATGAGTGCAGTAAGTAGCCCCTCTGAGGAGATAATACTGCCCAAGCGAGGAATCTGTAAGACGATGCTCCCAATATTTAACTGTAGTCGCGTGTTGAGGGTCGGCTGCACGTACAGCTCATTGGCCATGCGCAGCTGTTCCAATACCAGGTCGGCATCGAACCCCGCTTGAATGAAGGCGCCGTAAAGGGGGATATTGCGCTGGAGATACAGCCAGGCCTCGTCTCCGCTAAGCCAACGCCCAGCGTCGTCCAAAACAGTAGTGCTATCGCCGTTGTGGTCAATACCCACCTGCTGAAATATCTGGGCGAATCGCTCCGGTGCTTGGCGCTTCATACTGCCTAATAGGCGATTTAAGCTGGCGCCGTGCGCCAAAGCACCGACAAATTGGATACACCCGTAGGAAAAGATGCCGTCGTCGTAGGTATTAATCGCGTCGTATTTGCCCTCATGCGTGGAGACAAACTCCAACGCCGCCGCCTGCTGGCGCGTCAGCCCTACAGATGCAACGCGCTCTATGGGCAAGTGTATTGACGACTGCCCAGGGTAAAGAACGCCTTCTGGGTAGCGCATATGCGCCGATTGGGTGATGTTGTCGCGCATGCAAGCGATGATAGTGGTGCCGTCCGGCAGCGGAACAGTGAGTTCGTACCGGCGAAAGTCCATTTCGGGCAACACACGTAAAGTGAACCGGCGGCGAGCCACTAAAGGGTCCGCTGAGGGCACCGACGGTATTGGAGGTGGAGAAGGGAGCGGTGGTGCGGGTATAGGGGGCGTCGGCGGAATTGCCTTGGAGGGAATCTTTAAAACCTGCCCCACCCTAAGCGCATTGCTATGCAAATCGTTGTATCGCTTGAGCTCATCGGCCGTGACTCCAAAGCGCCGCGCGATGTTAAAAAGTGTGTCGCCTCTCCGAACGCGATAGGTCCGCTGTGAAGGAAGGCTACCCGTGCGCTCAGACGGTGCTGAAGAGGATACCCGAGTTGGGATATGCAAGACTTGCCCTACGCGCAATTGGTCTGTGGTGAGCCGATTTGCCCGGCGCAGCTCGGCTAATGTTACATTAAAGCGCCGGGCGATGCTGAAGAGCGTGTCTCCAGCGACGACTGTATATGTCATAGCTGTTTGTATTTAAGTAGATTATAAAAAGCAGAGGGTGGGTTAAACTTGCTGCTTTCGTTCTTTTTTACGCTGCTGTGCTTCCTTTTCGATGAGGCGTTCCCAGCGCTCGATGTCCTGTAACTTGCGCGAGTATTCGTAGTACTTCCATCCGCGCACGAGCGATTTTTGAAACAGTATCACTAAGGCTAAAGCTATACCCGCTATGATAGCCCAGAGCCAATACCTGGGGCGGGCAAAATATATGCTGTCTTCTGCACGGAGAAGAAGCGTACTGAAGTCACCCGTGTACACTTCCAGCGTATGTTCTCCGTCTTTGCATACGGTACAGGCGTCCTTGCTGAGTGCCCAAGTAGTGTCGGTATGAGGGATAAGATAGCGCATGCGGGTGACAGATTTTTGGGTGAGATAGGCCAAGAAAGGGGGTGAGCCGCCGCTGATGCGCAAGGTGAAGTCGCGTGGTGTCTGACCGAGCAGCTGCACCTGAATTTTCTGGGTAGGCCGAAGCGCGTAGGAGCGGTTGTAGGGCGCTCGCTTACCGGTATCCACCACTACAAAGACATTGGCTGTGTCCGTAAGCGGTTTTAGAGTTAACGCAAAGCGCGCCGTGCCTATACTTTTTAACTCCCATTGCCACTCGCTCGAACGGGTTGTATCTACGACGGGTTGAACGGCGTAGTCCAGCACATAGGTCACCTTTCCATCCGTTGTCGGTTTGGGCAAACTTGCGCCCAAGGGTACTTCTTTAAGTGCCTTTTGGACCAAGGGCGACTGTGGGTTTGTCGCGCGGTATTGGTCTACAAACTCTCTCAGCGCTTTAATGCGTTGAATAGAGTCGGTTTCCCTATTAGCAGCTGCGTACGTCTGCGTTTCTACCTCAGACGGTGATACCGTTACTGTTGGGGTCGTTTTTTCAGGTATCGACTCGACTGTTAGCTCTGCAGGTTTTGCTACGAGCAGCGCTTCTGATGGTGCGAATGTCAGGGATATTGGAGTGCCGGAGACGACGAGCTGGAGCGGGCTTTCGGAGGTTTGCTTCCAAACGGCAGGTGTCAAAATAAGAACGACTTTTTCGCTGCTCACTATTTGGAATCGTTGGAAGTGGCGCATGCCGCGGGCGCGCTTCTCTCCTTGAGTAGGCGCCAGTGCGCCACCGCTGTGGCGATACTGAAAGCCCCAGAGTAACCCCGCTTCCGGTGGCGGCATTTCGCCTACGGGGCGAAGCACCACTTCTAAGTCGAACACCCGACTTTTGGACAAATCCAAGAAGTGCGACGTGGCGTTGTTGTAGCTCTGTCCGCTATGTTTGACACTCCAGCGAACCTCAACAGGATAACTTTTACCGTCGATTTCAACGCTCCAGGTCTGCTGGCCGCCCAGCGAGGAGGCGCATACCAACCAACCCCAAAGCAGCGCTAAGAGTTGTTTCTTTTGTCGAGCAAATACAGCGGCAGCCATCCAGCGAGATATTATAGTGTCTTCACCGTAAAAAGCAAACAGCTTTTTCTGCGGATCAAAATTAGCGCGGCCAGATATTATTGCTGCTATCGGCATCCGACACTTGAGGATGTCCTAAGCGCACTTGGCGCACGCGGAGACGTCGCTTTGTGGGCACCACTAGTGTGCGCTCCCCGTGCTTCCATACTGCAGCGCTGTACCAAAACGCCTGTTCGGAACCGTCCTCATACTCGATAAACCCGCTGACCGTCTGAGGCATGGTCCCTATGTTTTCGATAACCACGCCTTTTGAGGTTACGCCCGCTACCGCTATATCGGGATACCCCCACTCGAAGAACCAGGGCTTCCAGAACCAGTTGAGGTTTTCACCAGCGGCTTCGTTCCAAGTGAAGAAGAAATCGAAGGGCTGCGGGTGTTTTCCTTTCCAACGCTCTATGTAGGTCACCATGCAGCGGTGAAAACGTTCATAGCCCAACATTTGGTACAGCGCGAAGTAAGCCGCCTGTGGGCGGTTGTACGAGGCGACTCGATACGCGGGATTGGTCATATGCCGCGAAGGCACCATAGGCGGCATATCTGCATCCGTTCCAGCGAAGTCTGGATAGTTGCGGAGTCGCCCGGCAGGTTTTCCTTCCAACGAGTCCGTCACCAAGACATCCAAGAATGCAGCCCACCCTTCATCCATCCAGGCGTAGTCTTGCTCGTTGATGCCCATGAGAAAAGGAAAATAAGTATGGGCCGTTTCGTGGACGGTCAACCCAACGGGGCTGGAGGGATAGGTGCTGCCGTTATTACACATCATAGGAAACTCCATGCCGCCGCTGCCGTTGAAGACCGTCATAGTGGGGTACGGGTAAGGGTATCCCGGCAGCCAACGCGACATGAGGTGCAGCGCATCTGCTGCAGCGCGGCATACCTGCCTAAAATCTAACGCATGCGGCCTATATGCGGCCTGCACAAAGGCACGCCGACCAGTAGTCGGGTCTACCACTGTCGATACGGCGTCCCACAGATAATGGCCGCTGAAAGCAAACGCGAAATCGGGCACGTCTTCGGCGCGATACTCAAAAGTGTGCTCTTCTGCAGCGCGAAAGAACTGCGCTTTATTGGCGTAGTCCTCTTTGGAAAAGATAGCCACTATAGAGTCGGACGTTTGCGCTCTGCGGTATCGCTGCAAAAAGGGTTCTTCTAAGATGGCCTCTGGATTTTGCCACACCCCTGTAGCCCATACCATGACGCCCACTGGTACTGTTATCCGCACCCAATAGGTGGCAAAATCGTTGTACATTTCTTGTAGCCCGGTGTAGGGCGCGTCGGCCCAGCCGCGCAGGTCGTCGTAAACCGCTATTTGCGGATACCAATACGGGACAAACCAGGTGGTAGAGTCGTAAATCCCTTCGCGCGGCGCGCCGGCGGCTGGCGGCATTCGGAATTGCCACTCTACGCGCAAGGCCGCCGATTGGCCCGGCAAAAGGGCGTCCGAGAGGGTGACATCTAAAAAGGTAGCGTTCCGCCGCCAGGCATTTCTTCCGATCGCAGTGCCGTTGACTTGGATGGCGGCAATGTCCACGCCCTCGTCGGTGATTGCTTGAGCGTTGAGTTCGAAGGTCCGAGGAGCATTCTTTCGATACAGGTCGTGGGCCAACTTCAGGCGAATAATCCTGAGGGTATCAGGGCTGTGGTTGAAGTACGCGATGTCGGCTCGCCCAAATATTTCGTCGCTCGTCAGCTGGACGCGCGCCTCTATGCGGTACTCTGCTCGGTTCTGCCAGTAATTAGGTCCTGGGCGCCCATCCCAAGAGCGCGTCCCTTTCTGATAGGCGCGGCGGATATTTAGAGGCATGTAAAGTTCCTGGCCGGATGCGGGCAATATGGTTGCCCAACTGCACACTATCAGAAACGCTTTCCAAAGGAGTATGTTTTGCATAAAGGACTATAATCCGAAGGCTCGGCGAATCTCTTCTACAGCATCCAATTTTTCCCAGGTAAATGTTTCTACTTCGCGCAAGATGCTTTGTCCGTTAGGCCCCATGAGAATGGTCTTCTTTTGCGGAGTTCGGCCAAAGTGGCCATATGCCGCTGTTTCGGAAAAGATGGGGTTTTTTAAGCCCAATCTTTTGACGATGGCCGCTGGGCGAAGGTCAAACATATTGCGTAGACGGCGCGCGATCTCGCTATCGCTTAGCCCTTTAACGCGACAAGAACCATAAGTGTTGACATACAGCCCCACAGGGTCGGCTACGCCAATGGCATAAGCCACCTGAACCAAAGCCTGGTCGCACAACCCCGCGGCGACTAAATTCTTGGCGATATGGCGCATAGCATAGGCGGCTGAGCGGTCTACCTTCGAAGCATCCTTGCCGCTAAAGGCCCCGCCTCCATGAGCACCTTTTCCGCCATAGGTATCCACAATAATTTTCCGACCGGTTAGGCCAGTATCTCCGTGAGGGCCTCCGATGACGAACTTTCCGGTGGGGTTGATGTAGTAACGGATATTTTTGGTAAAGAGGCGGCGTAGGCGCTCAGGAAGGGACGCCTTTACTCGGGGAATAAGGATGCGCTGGATATCGCGCCGGATGCGCTCTTGGCCCACGTCTTCATCGTGTTGAGTACTCAGCACGATGGTGTCGATGCGACGCGGTACATGGCGGTCGCTGTATTCGATCGTCACCTGGCTTTTGGCGTCTGGACGCAGATATTTCATTTGCTTCCCTTCGCGTCGGATTTCAGAGAGGTGGATAAGCAGTTGGTGGGCCAACTCTAAAGCCAGCGGCATGTAGTTATCGGTCTCGTTGGTCGCATATCCGAACATCATGCCCTGGTCACCGGCACCCTGCTCTTCTTCCGCGCGGCCGACATCTACTCCCATAGCGATGTCGGGGCTCTGTTCGTGCAAAGCACTGATGATGCCGCAACTGTCGGCTTCAAACTGGTATTCTGCTCGCGTGTAGCCGATGCGGCGGATAGTACGGCGCACTACCTCTTGGATGTCTACATAAGCGCGTGAGCGCACTTCTCCGGCAACCACTACCAAGCCCGTGGTCACCAACGTCTCACAAGCCACTTTGGAGTCGGGATCGAGGCGCAAAAATTCATCCAATAGAGCATCGCTTATTTGATCGGCCACTTTGTCGGGATGTCCTTCCGATATGGACTCGGAGGTAAATAGGTAAGGCATGTAGTCGTCTTTTTTGATGTTGAACGCAAAAAACAGCGGCTTTCGAAGCCGCGCAAAGGTAGGAATTCGCCTTCAGAAAACGCTTGGCAAAGCGCATGTTTGGGCCAGAAAGCGCCATGAGACGCTTAGACGACATATTTTCACACCTCAGAGGTAGTACGGCAACCAACGGCATTCCTGGATAGCCCGTTCGAAAAATTTAGTCTTCTCATAGCGCTTCAATTGCTGGTAATAACCGCGATAAGCCTCTGGTAAGGCAGGGATGTGCGGACTCCCCGGGCGATACGGGCAATTCGGGAGACAAAACCACTGTTTCTGTTGACATCGGGCGGCCATGAAGGCCGCTCGAGCTTTCAGCTCCGGGTTGCGCGCCTCCGCTAAGGCACGTTCAAAGTAAGAAAGGGCCAGACTGACATCGATGTTTTCCCAATTGCCGTGCGGCGTATTGGGCAGAGGAAACACCGGCCCTCGAGATAAGCGCTTCCAGTTGTATCCGCTCCGATAGAAATCGGCAGCGTTCCAGGCATACCCAAAGTAGGACATGTTGTAGTAGGCCAGTCCCACCAAGTAGAGATACCAAGCAGCAGCTGGGTCGTTGGTAGCGAGAGCGACTTTTGCCCTTTGGTCAAATTCGATAATTTTTTGAGCTATCTCCAGCCGATTGAGTACCAGGCTATCGGAGACGGGGCGATGTACCTTTTCGTCGAGGATCTCTTTAAAGGGGCTAAACTGGTCCAGATACAACTGCTGCGTAGGGGGAATCTGACTCAATATAGCGAGGGCAGCTTCAGGCTGTCCTCGTCCTAACAGATAAGCGCCTTTGATCTCGAGCAAATGCGCCAATCGCTCCATAGGGCTCGTATCTACCGGCATGAGCTCGCTGAGAAAAGCGCTGGTGTCGCTTTGGGCGAGGCGAATTAAGTCGTCAAGTTCTTCCAGTCGAGGATTATATAAGAGCGCTTCTGGGCCGTACGCAATGACGATAGCTTTTCCCGGGTGTTGGCTTGCTGCATAGCGCTCGCCCAGGAATTCTCGGGCAAAGTCTTCGAAGGCGGGTACCTCGCGAAAGAGGGGGTCGTCTTTTAAAGCAAAATACACCAAATCTCCTTGCTCGTTCTTGGCGTCGATTTGGAGCAGGGTGCTCAACAATTCCCATACCTTTATTTGGCGCTTGAGGACGTTATCGTAGGAGTGACGCCCTAGCTGATTGGCCGTGCGTTGAAAGGTTTGCTTGGCCGCAGAGTAATCTCCTGCCAACAGCTCTAGGTAGCCCGTCATGGCCAACCACAGTTTAGGACGAGCTACTTTGCCTTTGCTGGCTACGCGGCGCGCAAACTGTTGCAAGGCGACTAAGCGCTTTGCCGCCTCGTCGCGCGGTTCTAGTCGATAGGCCGTATACTTTTTTTGCCGCGTGATGGCAGTGTAGAGGAAGATGCGCTCGAGCTCTTGAACCATACCCACCAAGAGGAGTTCCAGATGAGGGTTGTCCGGCTCTAACCGATAAATAGCGCGGAGATTAGCCACTGAGAGCGGCCTATTTTTCGCCGCCTGCAGTAAGTAAAGCGTAGCGCGCTCGGAGTTGTTTTGGCATAAGCGCAAGGCGGCGTTCCAATCCTGCTCACCATTTAGACCAAAGCTGCGGTACGCTGAAATACGTTTCGAGGGGGAGTATCGAAAGATGAGTGCGTATCGATAGGCAGCCTCAGCCGTCTTACCCAGACGCTGAAGCGCTCCGGCTAAGTGCCCTAAGGTCCAGTAATAGACTATGCTGGCGCGCCGACGATCTATCTTGGGCATCAGTTGGTTATAGAGGTCTATAGTTCTTTTCCAATCACCGGCATAATGTGCCAATCGAATAACCTGATAGGCATATCGCATGCGGAGGAAGTGCGAGGAAGTGCGCAACAAGCGCTCTATACCCTCCGTAATAAGTGCGTGCATGGCTGCGGTGTCGCGCTGAGGGCGCCTCCAGCCATCATCGGGCAATACTACATAGGGCTCGCATTGGCGGGCAAAGATCAAGTAATCGATAGCATCGATACACCCGTTGTACACCAGGGTGGCGGCAAACCTGTTTTCTATGAACGGATAAGGCAGTTTTTCGGGCTCTTCGCGCACAAAAGCTAGGTCGCGCAAGACTACGAGGTCGTTAGTACCTACTTGATATACGACGAAATCAGCCTCTTGTGGTTGGGCTAATTCGCAAAAGCGTTCGTTCCATTCGGCAATGTTTTCGGTGCGCTGATGGTCTCGAGAGAAGTAGTATCGGTCGTAGTAATCGCCCCATCGCGTAAAGAAAGGAGCGTAGGCGGCGTTTTTGTCGACGATATCCGGCAGGAGAAAAGAGTATCCCAAAAATGGTCGGGCTAGTGGATCGCAGTCTCCTGTTGGCTTTAGCGCTACAGGATGGCGGTGTGCGTGAAACAGCAGCGTCGATATCAGTACAAAGGGGAGAGATACGCGCATCATTGTCGGAAACGGCCGAACAACTTATTTTTTGAGGCGAGGGGTATTTGGCTCTTCATAATCGATGCGCCCGCCCCACATGCGCATCTGAGACAATATCCAATGCTGGCGGTTGCGCATCAAGGTGGAAGGGCGCGCCGGGTTGCGCTTGAGCGGGTTGGGCAGCACGGACGCCAAAAGCGCTGCTTCTTCTCGAGTGAGCCGCTGGGCGCTCTTGCCGAAAAAGTGCTTCGATGCTGCTTCCGCGCCATAGATCCCATCGCCAAACTCAATCACATTGAGGTATACCGTCATGATGCGCTCCTTACTCCAGAGCGCCTCTATAAGGAAAGTGAAGTACACCTCAAGTCCCTTTCGTATCCACGAGCGTCCTGGCCAAAGGAATACGTTTTTGGCCGTTTGTTGGCTAATAGTGCTGGCTCCTCGCAGGCGACGCCCTTTGCGGTTGTGCGCTATGGCTGTCTCTATAGCGTGAAAATCGAAGCCCCAATGCTCCAAAAATGCCTGGTCTTCCGCACAGACGACGGCCAATTGCAATCTCTGGGGCAGGGCACTAAAGGGCACCCACTCCTGTTTCCAACGCACCGGACGCTCGCTGTCGAGCGCCTGCTGTATGGTCCTTATCACCATGAGCGGTGTAACCACCACCGGCACGAAACGGTACAAAAGTGCTAGGCCCACCGTAATCCCTAAAAACCAAAGCAGCAGCCGCAACAGCAAGCGGCGAAAATAGCTTGCCCAAGCAATCGTTCCCGTCTCTTTTCGCGGTAGACACAGAAACCTCGGTGGCAGAATCTTCTTTAGCACGCGCAAAACTCTCAAAATTTTTCATCATCTGTTCGGCATACTCTTTATCAACCGATTAGCAATCCGCAGGGCTCTTAGAAGTTTGACCCGTTCAAAGCGCTCAAGCGGTCTTGCATTCCCATACATCCAAAAACCTGCCCAATGGTATGGATGTACGCTTGGGCCATTCGAATCATTGCTGTTCTTATACAGATCCAGAAATTCCAATTGTGCCTTCTGGAGCGCTTGCGCTTTACTCTCCGCTCCCGGCCTTGTGAGAAAGCGGTAAAATCGCTCGGTCACCTCTCGAGTAGCCTTGTCTCCTACTTTCCAGGCCGTACCTACCACGCAAGCGGCTCCAGCATGAGCAAAGGCGTGAGCCAAGCTTAAACCGTTGGAGTTTCGATATGCGGGAACAGCGGTCTCACAGGCTGAAAGAAAAACCAGATGTGCCGATAGCGACATCGAGGCTATCTCTAAGGTCGATAGGCGCTCGTTGCCCCCCCAGTCTAACGTGCCATCTGGATATCCGTGGCCAATATAATGGATGAGCCATCCCTTTTGTATGGAGTCTATGAGTTGCTCTTTGTTACACTCAGAGGTTAATAATCGGTTAGCGGCAGTAATACCCGTTACTTTCTCGGCTTCCTTGATGCCTTCTTGTAAGTTTTTCTCGGCAACGACCACATATCCATAATCGGAACGACGCCTATTTCTTTGACTAAGCTTCCATTTTTTTGTGGAAAAGACGTAATAGATAGCGTACTTTTTAAGCAGATATTCATACTTATAGGGATTATCTGAGTCGCTCTTTTTAGGTAGCGTAGTCAGCAAAGCAGCAAAGGGTACTCCATAGAGATCTTTATGAGGGATTACCACGATGAGTTCACTTTTATCAACGAACTGCTTTATCGGCGCAAATAGCCGCTGATACAACTGGTAAGCGGGTTCGTAAAAAGAGCGCATGGTCTTCCTCTCTTCAGCCATCGCTGAATACATTTGCTGGATCGTGCCGCGCAGGTGGAAGGTTGGAGGCAGCGGAAGCGATCTCAAGGCCAGGGGAGCATTCCGGCGAAGGACAAAAACATATAGCCCTTTCTCTCCGACAAAATAATCGAGCATGGTTTCTGCCTTGTGCAAAGACGCTGATACCTTGTCCGGAGAGACGGGGTCGTAATAATAAAAGTAAGTTAATCTTTGGTCCTTCAAAAGGTACATGGCATTTTTTCTTACAATGACGAAGAGCGAATCTTCGTAGGAGAGCTCTTGCGAGAGGGCGAGCAGCTGATTTTGCTGATCTGGCTCGTCAGGTGTTTCCCAGGTGGTGGAGAGCAAAGTTTGAATTTTCACCATTTTGTCTAACCGCCTCATGTAAAGGCGTATGAGGGGATGTGCTCGAAGGGCTATATTTATACTTGCGATACCTTTGGCAACATCTATTGGCGGGGTGAGAAAATCCTTGCTGTGCTGCACCAATTCAAAGGCTTTCTGCACAAAAGAGTCGGGACTTTCCTCGTAACATGCCAGGCGAAGGCTGGCTTCCGTTAGGCGTTCCAAGAGCTGATGTAAAAGGAACTCTTGCGCAATAGACTGGACTTTGGAGCGCACGTTGCGTATTTCTCTGTACGTTTTTGCGATAATCTCCCCTGCCTTTAGAGCGGCATTTTTGCTATTAAGCCGTGCAAGCGATAGTTCTGCTCGCAGAATTGAGGCTTGCAAGAACAAAAAGCGGCTGTTGAGGGATTGATGGGCGGGCCCCTTCAAGATGCCTTCTATTACCTCTAGCCAAGTGTGTGCCGCTTCTACGTCGCCCTTGAGCAGGTACAGTTCGCCCAACCTCAAGCAAGCACTTAATTCGTTTTCGTGTTCGGGGTGAAAGACCATTCTATACCAGTGAACGGCTTCTTTGCAGTAAACTTCGGCGCTATCCCATTGACGCTGCGCGATGTGTAGCTGAGCGAGTAGTTCACAGAGTTGGCCCCTTTCTGGAAATGCCATGCTATCTTTTTGGATAGATCGACAGGTTTTCGTGGCAGCCTCATTTTTTTTCTGTTCCCACAGCAATCTTCCTTCTAAGCACTTAGCGCGCATCCTCCGATGTACGCTTAAGTCGGGGGAATGCATACACGACTGTTCGTAGCGGCGCAAGCATAGTTCCGCTAGCGCATATCCTCGTAAATCAAGCGAAACCTCGGCTTCCAATAAATGCAAGTCTTTTTCTAGTGCATCGTCGGCGGTGTCGGGGATCGATCGACATAACACCTGGGCCTGGGTCAAATAACGCAGCGCTTCTATGAGAAGCCCTTCTTCTTTCTTCAGTTGGACTTGGGCTAACAACAACCATAGGTGGTATGAGGTGTCGCTGAGCGAAATCTCCTTTTTCATCCGATCTATGAGCTCATAACCGCGCTGAAAGTTGTGCAGCCGAGCATGTGCCGCTACGGCAAGGGACAAGATACGCGTGAGGGAAGGTGGACTTAGAGCAAACGCTTCCCGGTAATAATTGGCAATGCGCTCAGCATAGGTACATATGCTGTCGAGGTCTGCCCGCGAATGAGGAGAATGATAGTAGAAGAGGTATAGTAAATCCTCTTGTACCCGTATCCAATAGGGGTGGCTTTGCGAAAAAGACAGGGAGCCCTGAACCCTTTGGTAATGCTCCCGAGCCTTACCGAAATCCGCCAGCAGGAAATGCAAGCGAGCCAAGCAAATTTCAGCATCGGTGGCCGGTTGTGAATACGCTCCAGCGTGCGCCGTCACGGCTTCGTGGAAGGCTTCAAGATGCACTAAGGCCTCCCTTAGTTGGCCGCGGTCCACAGCAAGTATCCCTAAGGCTGCCTGAAGAAACCCAACTTTTCGAAGTGAATCCTCTGCCCTCGGTTCCATTCGACGCAAATATTGCTGTAAACATGGCTCCACACGTGCCAATCCTTCCAATGAGGTAGGCTCAAAGAATTGGCGCAATACCTCCTTAGATGAGGTAGGCACCTGCTGCCATACGTACTGCTCTATGCAGTTCCAACCCGTCCGTAAAGTGTCCTCCTGGGTGTGGAATTGCGTTTCCTTAGGCATGTGTTCGTGAAAAGGCCCTCTATGCTCACTATTAGAAGAATGTTGCGCGCTAGCCGTTTCTATAAGAGCAAAAAAGGCCAATTTTAGCAAGATAATTAAGGTGGCTCTCTCCATTTTTGTATATGCAAATACCGCGATTCAAAAATACGTATACAGTCGAAAATTTATAAATAACTTTAGCCCGTCATTCCGAGCAAAACTTAAAAGCGAGCAGCTATTTTCGTAACGCACATCTAAATTCCTGTATATTCTAATGTTTCGGAAGCCTTACACTGAGGAACAAATTATTTGCTTTCTTAAAGCAGGAGGTAAAGATCGCGAAATGACGTTGCACTATCTCTTCGTCGAGTCGGGATGGAGGAATGCTGCCTTGCGCCTCATTCGTGCGTTGGGCGGCTCGATACATGAAGCCGAGGATGCCATTCAAGAGGCCTTTATCGTTCTGGACAACCACGTGCGCACTGGCCGCTATCAGCAGATGGGAGGGCTCAAGAGCTATTTCTTGGGAATCTGTCGCGGGCGCTGGTTTTCCAATCGCCGCAGCGTGCATCGCTTGGTGTTTAGCGATACCCTACCCGCTGCTTCTCAAAAAAACTCGGAGGATGGGCCCGACGCTTACGTGATGAAAAAGGAA
Source organism: Lewinellaceae bacterium (assembly GCA_037445225.1). Classification (GTDB taxonomy): domain Bacteria; phylum Bacteroidota; class Bacteroidia; order Chitinophagales; family Saprospiraceae; genus M3007. The sequence continues at coordinate 29,474 of JBBIKW010000008.1, forward strand.
CAAAAAGAGCACTTAAGAGCACTTTTGTCTCAGATGGATGAACGTTGTCGCGACCTGCTACACATGTACCGACTGAACTACACCATGGAAGAGATTGCTCAGGCATTTAATCTGGGAAATGAAAATAATGCCCGCCAACGGGTCTTCCAATGCCGCCAAAAACTGGCTAAACTCATGCAGCAAAACCCATTTTTTAACGAGCGCGAACCGTGACGATGAAAAGAGAGCATTTTTATGACCTCATCGAAGCTCACCTGTTGGGCAAATTATCGCCTCAACAGCGCCAGGCGTTCGAGCTGGAGGTGTTGCGAAACCCCGACTTAGCCGAACAGTTCGAAGCGCAACAGCACGAACATGAAGCGATGGAGGTTTTAGTGGAAGACCGATTACGAGCACAGCTGCGCCGCTGGTCAGAGCAACACCCCTTGCGCCCTGCCTGGTGGGGTATGAAGACAGTCCTATCCATAGCTGCTGCCCTTGCCCTGTTGTTAGTAGTTGGGTATCTGCTTCGACGCTCCGGGGAAGTAGCCACTCCTCCCGAACTAGCAGTCGATGCCCCTGCGGTTTCTCCTCCTCCGCCGCCGGCAACTACACCTACCGACGCTCCGACAGAAGCGCCTGCCTTGCCGCCACCTTCTGAAAGCAAAGGGGCATCGCCACCACCGGCTGTTCCTACCGCTCAACAACTGGCTCTAAGTTACCTCAAGCGACCGCACTTTCAGCCGCTCAACGTCCGAGGAGAGGAAGAGGCCGAATCGCATCCGCTAAGCCCAGTCTATGCACTGCTTGCAGAGAAGAAATACACAAAGGCAACGGCGCTCTTAGAGCAGATAGATGCCACTCATCCCCAATATATCACAGCTCAGCACTTACTGGGCGAAATACATATAGCTCGGCAAAGATATGTCGGCGCTATTCCCTATCTGAAAGTAGTGGTTCGACAAGAGGACTATTTGCGCAGAAAAGAAGCCGAATGGCAGCTTAGTCTCATGTACTTGTACTGTGAGCAAATCGAAGAAGCGCGCCAGCTGCTTCAACGAATCCGGAGGGATGAGGAGCACCCTTATCAAAAGAAGGCGCATCGCTTATTGGGCAACATGGATCGCCTGCTTTCCAAATAGCGGCTTAGTGTTGTTTCATCCAATGCGGCAGCTGTCGCAGCGCAGCTAGCTCTCGATAGCGAGTGCGCACCTCGTCGGCCGGCGCGCCAAAGTACGTCTTTCCGCCTTCTAAGGATTTGGAGACACCTGATCCGGCTAAAACTACGGCATTCCGACCGATGCGCACTGCATGAGCAACGCCCACTTGTCCGTAGAGGACAACGCCGTCTTCAATAACTGCCTCGCCGCCAATGCCCACTTGAGCGGCAAAAAGGCAATTTTTGCCGACAACGACATCGTGGCCGATATGTATCTGACAGTCCAGCTTAGAGCCCGCTCCAATAACGGTGTCGGAACTGACACCCTTGTTTATGGTACAGCCGGCGCCTATGTCTACATCATCCTCAACCACCACTCGCCCGCCAGAGCACCACTTCTGATAGCGGCCATCGGAGTGTTTCTTGAAGTAAAAAGCGTCGCTGCCGATGATGCAATTGGGGCCAATGCGAACATTTTGGCCGATAAGCGTATGTGTCCCGATATAGGTATTCGCCTGAATGTATGTATGGGCACCGATGTAGGCATGCGCGCCAATAACCACCCCCGGCTCGAGGATAGCCGTAGGATGTATATGGGCTTTGTGGCTGATGGGTGCCACACACGGATCGAAAGGGCGATATTCGCGGACAAGCGCATCGTATACCTCAAAAGGATTTTCTACTACTAATATGGCTTTACCGGGTGGACACTCCGCGGGCGCATTGAGCAGGAGGACGGAGGCGGGGCTGTTCAGGGTTTTGGAGAAGTACTTAGGTGCATCGCAAAAAGCGATATCGCCCGGCTCGACGCGGTGAATCTCATTGATGCCATAGGCGCTCAAGCTATCGTCTCCGATCAGTTGCGCCTGGAAGCGCTCGGCCAGCTGGCGTACGGGAATGGGCTGAGGGAATTTCATGAAACAGACGGTTTGTGCTGCCGGCGTAAAGGTACAGGCATGTTCAGGAGGAATCCTCAGGGTAAGGCTGAAAAATCCCTTGCGGCTGCGACCTTTGCACGTAAAAAATTCATGCCTACGACATCCCTGCCCATTAGTGCTATCGTACTGACTTACAACGAGGAAAAATACATCGAGGGCTGTTTGCTCTCCTTGTCGGGCCTAGTCACAGAGGTTTTTGTTGTCGACTCCGGCTCGAATGACCAAACAGTAGAGCTAGCGCGTCGCTTAGGGGCTACAGTAGTCTATCACCCATTCGAGGACTACAGCAAACAACGCAATTGGGCGCTCCAACACCTCCCCCTTCAGTGCGAATGGGTATTGCACTTAGATGCCGATCACCGGGTAACGGAGCAGCTGCGCCAGTCGCTTCAGCGCGTCTTTGAGCGCCCTATCTCCTCAGAAATTCAGGGGTTTATGGTCAGCCGCCGCACCATATTTATGGGAAAATGGATTCGCTACGGCGGCCATTACCCGGTCTATCACACCGTACTGTTTCGACGAGGTCGAGGCTACTGCGAGCCGCGCCGATACGATCAGCACTTTTGCGTAGACGGAAAAGTAGTCCGGCTGGAAGGCGATATTGAGGATTTGGTAACCGACTCTCTCTATCGGTTCACGGAGAGACATAACCTCTGGTCGTCGTGGGAGGCGGCCGAACAGCTGCAGCGCAACAACAATCCAGCAGTAGAAGGGCTTACGCCTAAGCTGTGGGGCAATCCTGTGCAGCGACGCCGGTATTGGAAGCGCCGTTACGAGCGCTTACCTCTGTTCTGGCGCCCTTTTTTGTACTTTATCGTTCGCTATTTTTTCCGATTCGGCTTCTTAGACGGTCGCCGAGGGCTTATTTTTCATTTTCTGCAGGGTTTTTGGTTCCGTTTTCTTATCGATGCCAAGATATATGAGCAAAGCCGTTAGTGCGAAGTTCCTCCTCGGGTTAAACGTCTACCACGCCGACGCCTCCGCTGCTCTCTTTCGAGGCAGTGAGTTAGTAGCGGCTGCCGAGGAGGAACGTTTTCGCCGCGTGAAGCACTGGGCGGGCCTGCCGACAGAAGCCATCCGCTTCTGCCTGAGCGAGGCACATATAGAGTTAGAGCAAGTAGACGCTATTGCCGTCTCTCGGAATCCTTTTGCCCGCCTGACACACAAAATAGGCCATATATTGCGTCGAAGACCTCGGCTTGGACAGTTAGAAGATAGGGTCGCTAACTCCTATAGCGTTTTACAGTTAAAGAGACAGTTGGCTGAAGTCTTCCACATAGACCCGAGGCGTTGGTCGGTTAAGATATATTGGATAGAGCACCATCGGAGTCATTTAGCCTCTGCCTTTTGGGCTTCCCCCTTTTCGAAGGCGGCTGTGCTTTCCATCGACGGGATGGGCGATTTCAGCTCTTGTGCCTTGGGGGTGGGCGAAGGCAATGCGCTCCGCATTTATCAGTCTGTTCTCTATCCGCATTCGATAGGCTTTTTCTACACGGTATTCACCCAGCTGCTCGGCTTTCCCAATTACGGCGACGAGTACAAGGTGATGGGCCTGGCTCCGTACGGTCGGCCGATATTTTTGGACAAGATGAGCCAGGTACTTCAACTAAAGCCTAACGGTCGATTTGCGCTGCATGCGCCTTATTTTAGGCATTTTTCGGAAGGGGTCGAGATGTCTTGGACGGGCGTTCCTCAGCTCGGTACGCTCTATACTGACGCCTTTTTAAGGGATTTTGGGCCAGCGCGTCGGCCCGATGAGCCGCTTTCTGAACGCCACTGCGACATAGCTGCTTCTGTGCAGGCTATGACGGAAAAAGCGATTTTCCACTTAGCTTGTCATCTCCATCGGATGACGGGGACGGAAAAGTTGTGCGTGGCTGGGGGCGTAGCGCAGAACTCAGTGGCGATGGGCAAGTTGCGCGCACACACGCCTTTTCGAAGGGTTTTTGTGCCGCCTGCGGCTCACGACGCCGGCACCTGCGTGGGCGCTGCACTCTACGTGTTACATGCGCATCGGAAATACCCACGTTCGTACACTCTAGCTCAGGCGTATACCGGTTATCTCGCCTGTGCTGAAGAAATAGAGGCTGCATTAAACCACCACGGCATATCCTGGAGACGGATGGAAGAGGATACCTTGTACGAGACGGTGGCAGATTGCTTAACGCAAGGCGGTATTGTAGGTTGGTTCCAAGGGCGAGCCGAATTTGGGCCCCGAGCGCTGGGTAACCGCTCCATCTTGGCCGACCCGCGCTACGCAGAGACCCGACAACGCATTAATGAGAAGATCAAGCGGCGCGAGCCTTTTCGCCCTTTCGCCCCTGCGGTGTTGGCAGAGGCTGCCCCTGACTTTTTTGAAGGAGCCGATGATGTGCCTTACATGGAAAAGGTGTATCCCGTTCGACCCGAAAAGCGCGCGCTCATCCCCGCCGTCACCCATGTCGACGGCACGGGGCGCTTGCAAACCGTTCATCGCGAGACGAACCCGCGGTTTTATCGCCTCATCGAAGTATTTGCTCAAAAGACAGGGATCCCTGTGTTGCTCAACACCTCTTTTAACGAGAATGAGCCCATCGTCAACAAACCAGAAGAGGCTATCGCATGCTTTCTGCGCACCCGCATGGATATGCTGGTGTTGGAAAACTACGTCGTGCGGCGGCCTTAGGTAGCTACTTGGCCGCCGCAGCTCGAACCCGCACCCGCTGTACAGCCGTAGCAGTGTTGGTTGAGGACGATGTTTCGCTGCTCAAGGGCTTTCAGGTCGAAGTCGCGTATGTGCACGCAGGGAGCGTTGACTTTTAGGTCGAGCATTTGGTTGAAGTCGCAGTCGTACAGGTAACCCTCCCAGCTAATGGAGATGGTGTTTCGACACATGACCCCTGCTACTGCTGCCGGGTTAAAGGCGTCCAAAAGCGTCTGCATGTAGGTCTCGTATTGGTCACTCTCGAGCAAGTACTCTAAGAAACGACTGATGGGCATGTTGGTAATCGCGTACAGGCGATTGAATACGATACCATATCGGCGCTGCAGTTGAGCCTTAAACTCCCGCTCCAAAGCTTCCTGATTTCCCGGCAAGAATGTCCCAGTAGGATTATACACTAAATTGAGCGTTAGCCCACTATCCGGGTGGCCATAGCCAACCTCATTCAACAGACGCAAGGCCTCGATGCTGGCCTCAAAGACGCCATCGCCGCGCTGGCTGTCCGTACGCCTAGGGCTGTAGTGCGGCAAGGAAGAGACTATCTCCACGCGGTGCTGGGCAAAAAACTGCGGTAGATCGCGATAGCGCTCATGGGAAACGATGATCGTCAGATTGCAGCGATCCATGACGTGTTTGCCCAATGCTCGGCACTCCTCTACAAACCAGCGGAAGTGTGGGTTCATCTCCGGCGCCCCACCCGTAATGTCTACGGTGGGAATGTCGTAGCGGCGCAGCACATCGAGACACCTCTCAAAGGTTTCTTTCGACATGTTCTCCTGCTTCCGATCGGGACCCGCATCCACATGGCAATGGGCGCACGTCTGGTTACACAACTTGCCTACGTTGACCTGGAAGATTTCGATACGCGTGGGTTTCAACGTGCCATCGGGGTACCCTGCTTGGCGGATGGTCTCAGAAAATGCGGGCACTTGTTTGTGCACTATAGCGCGACCATTCAGTACCTCCAACTGAATGAAAGTATTAGAAAGTGGGCTTTGCCGCCGCACCAATGTCTGCGTGCGTGGGTGAATGCTCATAGGAAAAGCTTTTAAATGAAATGCCGCTTGTTGGACGAACTACATAGTAATTTCCTTAGCGTGATTCATCATCTGGGTAGAGAACACTAAGCTCGAACCCGCGCGTATGGCCGCTGCCACGTGGACAGCCTCCATCATCTGCTCTTCGTCAGCGCCCTTTTCTAAACACGTCGTCGTGTAAGCATCAATGCAGTAAGGGCATTGCACGGTATGGGCCACGGCCAAAGCGATAAGTGCTTTTTCTCGCTCCGTAAGCGCTCCTTCTTTAAACACCTCGGCATACCAAGAGAAAAACTTGTCTGCCATCGGCTTTTGCCATTCGCCGATTTGCCCAAACTTTTTTAAGTCTTCTGGATCAAAGTAATGCTTTTTTGACATGGCAGCGTAGTTTTCTGAATAGGATAATGTAGAAAAAGTGCTTATGCTTCAATAAAACCGTACTATTTACGCATTCGGAGATTGATCGGTTTGCCCGAAGTAAAAAAATCCGATGCTTTTCTCCCAACAAAGAAAAGGGCTTCCAGCGGCAAATCCTTGCTATTGGAAACCCTTCTTTGCGACAGGTCCTTAGGGCTCTGTTACAGCCGCCCTAAGGCACCCGCTAAAGCCGTGAACACAAAGGGGAAGCCTACCCAAACCCACTCTGGCGCGATGAGTAACAGGGCTAAAGTGCCCACTAAGCTCACCGCGAAGACGAGCCAGTCGCGTTTGCGATTCTCTACGTATTCCTCGTTGCGATCCATGATAAAAACAATGAGAAGTGAAGAGGTGTGGGCGCAAAGATAAGGCAAGTGGTAAAGCAACAAACGCAGCAAAACTCGTTTCTTTGCAGCCCTTATGGCGAGGAAACTCGAAACCATGCCCGTAGCATCTAAAATTCAGGTCTTTGTTACCGGTGGTACGTTTGACAAAGAGTACAACTACCTCACCGGAGAGCTGTATTTCAAGGATACCCACGTTAAAGAAATGCTTGAGCGCGGGCGATGTGAGGTGCCCGTCGACATCAAGACGCTCATGATGGTCGATAGCTTGGAGATTGGCGATGACGAGCTGTCTATCATCATTTTTAATTGCCGAAAGACAGAAGCCACGCGCATCCTTATCACCCACGGTACCGATCGGATGGTGGAAACGGCACGCGCTTTAGCCGAGGCAACTATTGAAGGAAAGACCATTGTCCTTACGGGCGCCATGATCCCTTACGCCTTTGGCATGTCTTCCGATGGTTTTTTCAACTTGGGTAGTGCCTTGGCTTTCGTGCAGGTACTGCCGCCGGGCGTGTATATTGCGATGAATGGGCGCTATTTTCCGTGGAATAACGTCCGCAAAAACCGCCAGACGGGCTCTTTCGAAGAACTGAGCGCAGTCAAAGAATAAGATCGGCGCCTCCTCTCAGAAGCGCGTTTCGATGTAGTAAGGCAGCATAGCGCGCCAGGTCGGCCAGTCGTGGCGCATGTCGGCCCCCCAAATATCCAGCTCGTGCGGAATGCCCTTGGCAGATAGAATACCCGAAAGGCGGCGGGAGGCGTCTGGATCCTCATAGTCTCCCGAGCCGGTGACGATGTGGATGTGCTGCATGCGGCGGAGCAGCGGGAGGTGATAGTCGTCGTTCAGGTTGGGTAAGTAATGGGTGGGCGAGTTGAAATAGACGTCTTCGTCGAAGTAGCCCTTGGTGTAGGTTGTCAAATCATACGAACCCGACATTGCAATAGTGCCCGAAAACAAGTCGGGTCGCCGGAAGCACACATTGGCTGCGTGCAATGCTCCCAAAGAGGCACCGCTGGTGATGATCGGCGTATCTGAGCTGGTGTGCATGTGGATGAAGGGCACGACCTCGTTTTCTATGTAACCATTGTACTGCTGGTGTCTAATAGCTTTGTGTCGGGGATGCATGCGGTTGTTTAGCCATGCCTCCGAGTTAATGCTGTTGATGGAAAAGACTTTGATCTTGCCAGCTTCGATATACGGCTCGAGTACGGAAATGAGATAGAAGCGTTCGTACTCTAAAAAGTCAGCCGCTGCTGTCGGAAAGAGCAGTAGGGCAAATCCATAGTGCCCATAGACAGCGATCTCCATGTTCTTGTTGAGCCGAGGGCTAACCCATTGGTGTATTTCTCTTTTCATGAAAGCACAGTGGTGAAAGGGTGGTTTTGGGGCAAATGTAAATGAGGTAAACGAAAGTGGCGGTGCAAAAAAATTTGACCCTCTTAGTAGGGGTCTACATCGATGGCGAGTCGCCCTTTGTTCTTACCGGGTTCATTAACCAGTTGAGCAAGCAGCCGTCGGAGATGTTCCTTAGTCGCGTGCAGTGCGGTGGCCGACTTTTCGACTTTGAGCAGTATTTCCCAGAGAAAATATCCGCCAATGCGACTGATGAGAGCCGGTGCGGGGCCAACTACTTGAGCCAGAGCGTGTTGGCGCAAATGTTCGGCGGCAGTATGCGCGACGAGGCGCGCGGAGTTTTCCTCTGGATGGCGCACCCGTATTCGAATGAGGCGCACAAAGGGCGGGTAGCGGAACTGACGGCGCTCCAGAAGTTCGCGCTGAGCATGGGTCTCGAAGTTGCCTCGAGCGACCTCTTGAAAAACCGGATGGGTTGGGTTCCACGCTTGTACGAAGACCGTTCCGCTCTTGTGTTTGCGGCCGGCGCGTCCGGCCACTTGCGTGAGCAACTGAAAAGTGCGCTCGCTGGCGCGAAAGTCCGGAAAATGCGCTATTGCATCCGCATTTAAGACCCCTACGACGCTGACGTTGTCGAAATCTAAGCCTTTGGTAATCATCTGAGTGCCCACCAAAATGTCGATGCGACGCTCTTCAAAAGCGCAGAGGATGTCGTTGAGGCGCTGTTTACTGCCGGCTGTGTCGAGGTCTAGACGCGCTACGCGGGCTTGAGGCAGGTATATCTTAATTTCATCTTCCACCTTTTCCGTGCCGGCACCCAAGAGCGCTAAGTTTGCCTGGCGACAAACAGGACAAAGACTGGGAACTTTTTCAGTATATCCACAATAGTGGCAGTGCAGAAGGTCGGAGTGTTTGTGATATGTCGAGCTGACGTCGCAGTGGCGGCATTCTGCCGTCCAGCCGCAGCTGCGGCATTGCAGGATAGGTGAATATCCCCGTCGGTTTTGAAAGAGAAGAGCCTGCTCGCCTCGTTTTAGGGCTTGCTGCAGCGCTTCGAGCAGCGGCGCAGAAAAAAGGCCGTACATCTGGCGCTGCTGGTGTTGCCGACGCAAATCCACTAAGTGCACGTCGGGCATTGGGATCTTTCCAAAGCGTTCGCGCATCGGCACTAAGCCGTATTTGCCACTTTGCGCGTTGTACCAACTCTCTAACGAGGGCGTGGCAGTGCCGAGCAGAACGTTGGCCCGGTATTGCCCAGCCAAGTAGATGGCGCTATCGCGCGCGTGGTAGCGCGGAGCAGGATCTTGCTGTTTATAGGAAGGGTCGTGTTCCTCATCCACGATGACGAGTTGCAGATTTTGAAAGGGAAGAAAAATACCGGATCGCGCTGTCAGAAAAATAGGACACCCGGCAGCGGCCATATGCCATATCTCCGTGCGTTGGCTGTCACTAATTTTCGAGTGATACACTGCCACATCTTGCCCAAAGACGCGCTGCAAGCGCCGAATAATCTGGGCGGTGAGGGCAATTTCAGGCAGCAGGTAAAGCACTTGCCCTCCAGAGCGAATGACTTGTTGAATGAGCTCTATGTATACGCGCGTTTTACCACTTCCCGTAACGCCGTAAAGCAGTACCGGCTTTCGTTGCTTAAAAAAGCCTCTTATTTCTCCAAGCGCCCGCTGCTGCTCGGCCGATAAGGCGTCAGGAGGGGCTACTTCACCTTCGTAAATAGGCACCCGGCTTTGCCGGCGCTCGACGAGTTCGAAAACTTTTTTAGCAACCAACACCTTTAAGGTAGCCGGCGAAATGTTGGCCTCGCGCAACAGCAAGTCCTTACTCACATAAGAGTGGCTTTTGCTTAAAGATAAGTAGGTCGACAGCGCACCTTGCTGACGCGGATAGCGCGATAAATCCTTCGCAAGCACGTCCAACTGCTCTGGCTGAGACTGATACGGCTCCGCTAGTCGAATGTCGTACCCTTTATGTGGTCGATACTGTTCGCGCAGCGACTCTCGAACAGCCAACACCCCTTTGGTCAACAAACGCCGTACAACCGACACGGCGTTTTTTTTGCCCAAGGTCTGCTGAGCCTCCGCCAGCGAGACAACCCCTCTGGAGATCAGCGCCTTTGCTAACAAGTACTCATCGGCATCTAATGCAGAAAAATCGCCTTCATATGCCGGATGGCGCACTAACTCCGTCTCGCTGCTCAGCTTCATCTGCGCAGGCAGGGCGGCTGCCATGACTTCTCCCAAAGAGCAACCGTAATATGCCGATAGCCACTCCCAAAAAGACAGCTGCTGCAGCCCCACCACCGGGCCTTCGCTCAATACTTCCAAAATGGGCTTTGTCGGGTAAGAGGGCGCCTCATCGTGGCGCCGATAAACAATGCCGGCATAATGCTTCCTTGCACCCAACGGCACCACCACCATGCATCCCACTTGCACAGCGGAGCGCAAGGGTTCTGGCACCATATAGGTGTATGTTGGCTTTGGCAGCGCTAAGGGTAGGATAATCTCGGCAAAATCAGGCACTGAGAATAAACCAGTTTAAAACACCTTCTCTGGATAAAAAAGGCAAAGGCGACAAGGTAAGTTAAAAAATTTTCTTTTCAGATGATGTACCATCCTTTCCCATGACTGTATTTTTGCCGGGCAAATATGGGCGTGGCTCTACGCATATCCCTGTGATATTCGTTTTTATGAGGTTAAAAGTCATTATTTTTTCACTAAATTACATATCTAATTGGCTCTAAAAAAATCTAACAGTTCGGGTGGTGGCTTCAACCGCCCATTTCGCCCATCAAACCAGCCTAAGAGTGCTATGTTTCGCGGGCGACGTCAAGTCCAAGCAGAACATCGAATCAACGAGTATATTGAGGCCCCAGAAGTGCGCTTAGTGGGCGATAACTTGGACGAGGTGAGCCAAGTAGCCGGACGCCCTATAGAGCAGGGAACCTATCGCACATCAGACCTGTTGAAGTGGGCCGCAGAAATGGGGTTAGACTTAGTGGAGATTGCACCCACGGCAGTTCCTCCGGTAGTGCGCATCATCGACTACAACAAATTCCTGTATCAGAAAAAAAAGAAAGAGAAGGAAATCAAGGCGAATGCCGTCAAGCAGCAAGTCAAAGAGATTCGCTTTGGGCCAGAGACGGGCGAGCACGACTTCGAATTTAAGTTGCGCCATGCCAAAACTTTCTTGAGCGAAGGCAACAAAGTGAAGGCTTACGTACAATTTCGAGGGCGCGCCATTGTCTTTAAAGAGCGAGGCGAACTGCTGCTGTTACGCTTCTTGAAAGAGCTAGAGGACTACGGCACGCCGGAGCAAATGCCGCGCATGGATGGCCGGCGCCTAATGGTGATCATTGCGCCCAAAAAATCTCCCGGAAAAAAAGAAAAATAATTCCAGCGTTTTTTGTCAGCTTACGCGAAAGCGCATACCTTTGCGCTCCATTTTTAAAGCGAGAACTATATGCCTAAGATGAAGACCCACTCTGGGGCAAAGAAGCGTTTCAAGGTGACGGCAACGGGTAAGATTAAGCGCAATCGAGCAAAGTTGCGCCACATTGCCAGCACTAAGACAAAAAAGCAGAAGCGTTACCTGCGCGCCGCCGTCATCGTGGATAAAGCCGACCACGCGCGCATTGAGCGCCTGTTGGCTATTTGAGCAAGGCTGCCTATAGGGGAAACATTTTTAACGAGGGCTTCGGTCAAAGTACTCTTCTGAGTCCCGAGGTCGCACTAAAAAAGATATAGAAGCTATGCCAAGAGCAACGAACAATCCGGCCAGTCGAGCCCGACGGAAAAAAATCATGAAGGCCGCCCGAGGCTACTTCGGAGCGCGCTCTAAAGTGTACACCGTAGCCAAAAATGCCGTGGAGAAGGGCTGGCTGTACGCATTTCGCGATCGCAAGTACAAAAAGCGCACGTATCGGCGCTTATGGATTGCCCGTATTAACGCAGCAACCCGCGCAGAGGGCATGCCCTACAGCCGCTTCATCCACGCTTTAGGGCAAAAAGGAATCCAGCTCAATCGAAAAGCATTGGCGGATTTGGCGCTCAACCACCCGCACACCTTTCGCGCTATTGTGGATGCGGTGAGGGCTGAAGCGTAAGCAGTTGAAGCCATATCTCTAGAGGGAAGACAGGGCTACCCGTCTTCCTTTTTTTTGCTTATCCTCCTGCTGCCATTGGTTTGTTTTCGCAGTGTGCGATATTTGTCGGAACTTGGCCGCACATACGGCTCGTACGGCACACTTTCTTTCTTCCTAAAATAAGAAATAAACAGACGATGGCTATGAATCGAACCCTACTCCTCGTTCTACTTGGAGCTCTCTTAAGCACTTCACCGCTTGTCGCCCAGACATGCCAGCGCGACTCCAATCTGCTTCTGACAAAGCAGCTCCTCTCACCAGCACCTTACTCTCCTGATTCGCCTTATTACAACTTGAAGGAGGCGTGTATCGACGAGCCCTACAATCAATCGGTGACGGTATTTGTGCCGGACACTTTTGTCTATTTGGGTTTCAAGGTACCCATCCAATCGGTGAGCATCGCCACGACGAATGCTATTCAGAATTATCCTGCGGGGATGACTTATCTGTGCGACCCGCCTAACTGTGTTTTCCAATCCCTGTCGCTAGGATGCATCTTGCTGAACGGAACGCCCTCTTCGAGCAATCAGCCCGACACGTTCGATCTCGGCATAGCCGTCAAGGTAAAGACGCCCCTGGGCGAGGTGCCTCTGGTACTGCCAAGAGATATCGACACGAGCTACCACTACTACCTCATCCTGAAAGAAAAAGGTTCGTGCAACGTATCGACAGATGCGCTCGAAGGGCTTTTTAGCGCCATACAACTCATGCCCAATCCCGCAGCGGATCGAGTTGTGATGGCGGTCCATAGCGCGCAAAGTATTGCCGTTCAGTTGGAAATAGTCGACCTGTCGGGCCGTGTCGTACAACAGCGGCAGATGTGGATAGCGGAAGGAGAGAGTCGCTTTGAAATCGACACTGCGCCACTAGCTTCGGGCACTTATTTCATAGTGTTGCACACCGAACAGGGACGAGCCGTGCGCCGTCTTGCACGCATGTGAGGTAGGTTCCTCTTTTAATCCTTTCCCATCCCTTTTTCGCCAAGGCGGATGGCTTCACTAACCTTAACCGATGTTTTTATGAAACAGTTGTTTTTCTCTGTAATCGTCGCCTTTCTCGCGACGGGTTCGTTTTTTGCTCAGAGCGGTTGTCCGGGCTGTGCGGTCAATTTACCGGCAGGGCTGCCAGATGATACGCTGTATCTGCCGCCCTTACCGGCGGGGGAAAAAGGAAAGCCTTATGATGCTGACCTCTCTTTTCGCGTGCCGAAAACAACCACACCGGTCAGCAAAGTCGATACCACTACTCCACCCGGCCTACCCATCTCTCGAATTGAAATTGTAGGCGTAGAAAACCTGCCTCCGGGGCTGTCTTGGCAGGCAAACAAAACCGTCTTCGAAACGGCCTCTGAGACCGACGGCTGTTTTAAGATGTGCGGCATCCCCCTAAAGGCGGACTCCTTCGTGCTCACCGTTAAACTGCGCGCTACCGTATTTATCTTTACACAAGAGACCTCGTTCACGATGAGCTTGGTCATAAAGGCGCCTGTCAGCACCAACCAGGGCTTTACGATGACCAACGTTGAGGGGTGCGGCACTACTACCGTCACGTTCACCAACAACATCCCCTCCAACGGAAAAAGCGGCTTCTCGTACGAATGGGACTTGGGCGATGGCACCAAGTACACCGGTGAGACGCCTCCACCGCATACCTACACCCAACCGGGTACCTACGTGGTCAACTACAAGGCGCGCATCGACACAGTGGGATATATTTTAACCGGCATTACCATCGTTTCCTTAGGATGCACCGACCTGTTTAGCAACCCCGACCCCTACTTGCGCATCGCGAAGGGCGGGCAGCCCGTCTTCCAGAACAACCATGTCAACGACATCTCCCTGCCCTACACCTTTAATATGAATTTGCCATTGACGCAGCAGACCAACTATACGCTGGAAGTATGGGACGAAGACTCGGGCATAGACCTGTCGGACGACCTGTGCGGCAGCTTGCCCTTCAACGTACTAAGTGGGGGCGATACGCTACAGGCGGGAGGGCTGCGCGTGATCCTTCAGATCGTGAATCCCATAGAAGAGATCACTGCCTCCGACACGGTCGTAGTATACCCACTCCCTGCTCCACCTACCGTTACAGCTTCTCAGACGGTTGCATGTGCAGGTGAGGAAATCGTCCTCGTTTCCTCTCAAACCAAAGGCACTCAGCAATGGTTTCGAAACGGGCAGCCCATCGCCGGAGCCACCGATTTTATCTATTTGGCTACAGAGAGCGGTTCCTACCAAGTACAGTTCACCGACTCCTTAGGCTGCTCCGCCATTTCCCTGCAAAAAACGCTATTATTTTACCCGCTGCCCAATGAGCCGGTGTTTTTGAACGACCGAAACAACTTGGAGCTCATCGATACGACCGCTCTGCCTGCCAATTACGCGCTGCAGTGGTACATGCAGGGCGTGCCCATTCCCGGAGCCAATGGATTTGAGTACTGTGCACAGCGCGACGGCACGTACGCCTTGGAGGTAACCGATCTGTCCAGTGGTTGTACCCGCCGCTTTACCATGACGGTCACCGTCAACCCCAATTTTGACTGCATGGTGAGCACCCATGAGCAGACGATAGGGCGCTTGACGCTGTATCCAAACCCTACGTCGGACGCAGCTTGGCTTGAATTGGAGGAAGTCTTAGATACCGAGGCGCACCTCCGGATATGGGATGCCAGCGGTCGCCTATTGCACCACCGTTTGCTCTCCGCGGGCCATGTGCGTATCCAAATAGATGGCGCATGGGTAGGAGCAGGCGTATATATCGTTGAACTGCAGGCAGGGACGAAGCTTTATCGAAATCGCTGGTTAGTCGTGCGTTAAGGTTGGGTTATACCTCGCCGCACCTGCTCACAATCCCTCACGGTACGGCGAGGTATCCACTTAGCGAAGCTTTCCGAAAGAGTGCTCGACGGATATAGAGAGCGTCATGCCTGCTGCTGGCAGACCGGCAGCTGTGGGCTGAAAGCTGGGACGAAGGTGTCCGCTGAGGCTATCGCCTACATCAAAGTGCGCGAGGTGGGCATCAACGAAAGCATCGGCAGCAATTAAAAAGTAAGCCAGGCCGATACCGATGGCGTTGAGCTCGACGTACCGCCGCCATTGGTCTCGATATCGCCTGAGCGCAACCGCGTCGAGTTGGTTATAGGGCGGCTCCGTGGGATTTGTCGTCGGGTCGTCGTCCACCAACCACTTATAGTTGTCGCGTAGGGCGCGATATTGCCGGACGTTGACCACTTCGGAATAGATGAGGGTGCCTAAGGCGCCGTATGCTATGGGCACCTTCCACCATTTTTTGTTGTACAGCTGCCCTGCTCCTGGCAATGTCAAGGAAAGTACAACCGCTGTTCGCGGGTTCGGATAGTTGTCGAACAACAGCCGCCGAAAAAAACCAGGTCTCAGCGTATCCGGGTTCGGACTACTTGCCGCTACAGTATCCGGCACTTGCCCCATGTTAGGAGAAAGGCCAACAGCCATTGCGAAAAAAAACAGCGCACACCTGTGGCATCCTCGCCGTTGGAGGGCAGTACCGAATAGCCTAAATTGCCATAAAAGATGCCTTGAGCGAATACTCAATGGTCAGGGTTGAATGTCGCTTAAGTTTCGGAGGACGAGCTGCCGTCCATTAAAATCGGAAACGATGGCGGTAAGCGTTACCGTTCCGGAAGGCGTAGGCGCATTTGCAAAAGTAGCATACGATTGGGTAAACATAGGAATGCTACCAGTAGCATCGCTCACGGTTTTGTTGCCGGACAGAGGTGTCCCGCCGCCCGAGATCGTCGCATTAGAGACTCTGACTAAGGTGCTTTCCCACGCCTCTGCATTGGCATTGATCTGGCTAATGGTGGCGATGCGAACGACAGGAGTTTTGCCCGTTCCTACGACGGCAGAGCGGTCGAGAGGTACGTTATTTACTTGGAGTAGTCCGTTAAACTGGCTGAGTTCTTGGTTAGACACATCCACCTCGATCTCGTCGCCGAGGTTATAAGAGTGGTTAGCTGTAAAGCGGACCAAGATACCGGCGGAGCCGTCGAGGGCCTGCACGTAAGCGTTTCGCCCATTGAGGTTGTTGGCGACGCGGTCGGAAATGACGACGCCGCGGATTTTGCGGTCTGAGGGCGCCTGGGTAGTAGCCCCGGTAAATAGCGCGCGCAAGTCTTGAATACTCATGAGTTGCCCGCCTACACCGCTGCACCGTTCACCCGTCATTTCAATGTCGCGCAAGTCGCGGATGTATAGCTGCAGGGTTGCGCCAAACACGCTAAGCACTCCGACAATAGAGCCATTGCCCGTAGGCGTAAGCTGACCGGCAAAGTCGGCATAGCCGCTGGTGCGCAGCACGAGTTTATTGCCCGAACAATCCATCAAGGTGCGGTTGATGCTGTTCTTCGTGATGGGATCGGCGTAGATTTTACCGGCATCTGCCGCTATAAATTGAACGCCTTCTAAGCGGATTAACGTGCTAACATCCTGGCTACTGAGCTCGTTCAACCTTTTTAGTTTGGGAGCAGGAGCACCTACCATAGGCCCTTTAACGATTTTTCGGCGCACCTGCGCCTCCGTCAACCCTACGTCGTCTACGACGCCGCCCTCTTCTACGACGCTTCCGGTAAGCTGTACCAGGTTGTTGTAGTCGGTTAAAATGAGGTCTTTGCAGTAGATGAAGATCTGCCGCCCTACAGGGAATTGGTTGTACAAGAAGCCGTCGTTAAAGCGCACTTCGATACCGCCGCTGTTGTCTTGAATCACCAAGCTCTTGTAATAGTTGCCCGAGCGGTCGTCCATAACGACTACTCCGCCTATGATGAGGTCTTCGCGGATGGTATCAAATCCACCGGGAGTGACGTGGAGCGCCTTTAGGTCGGCAATCGATATGTTGGGCACTACGTCGACAGGCTCCCCTCCTACTGGCGGTTCGTCAAATTCGCGCTTTACGCACCCCCAGCCGACAAAGAGTAAAGTGCACAAGAAAGCTACCTGTATGCAGATCTTATTCATGATGGGTATAGCTTTAGCGTTAGCGTTATCCTTTCAGTTTAGATTGAGCTACATGCGCAAGGCTAAGCTGGCGAAGTAGTTTATCCCAGGGGCATACATGACCTGAGTGGTGTAAAGACGCGGGTCTGTGGTATCGTTCTGATAGGCGTTGCGGTAGGCATCGCGTCCTGAGATGATGATATTCGTGTTATTGAGCAGGTTGTTTATGCCCACATTGAAGTAGAGAAAGTAATTGCGCTGGATGCGCCAGGATTTACCTCCGAAGAAGTCAAGGGTAAAAGCAGCTGGTGCCTTCTGTTGGTCAAGGATGAGCCGCCACACGTCGGAACCGCGCTCGAAAGGTTCGACGAAACCTGCTGTGCGGCGCGTCTGGTCGAAAAGAAACCAAGAATTATCGGCCCAGTTCAGCGTCAGAGAAGCGAACCAAAAGCGCTTGCCTTCGTATCGGGTGCTCAGATACGCCGTAGTTTGCGGAGTGCGCGGGACGTAGAAGTTTTTTTGGTACACGGTGACGCCATTTAGGATGACATCGGCAGTGTTGTCTTGGGTTAAAAAAAGCGTCGGGCGGTTGGTGTAGATGTACTCGCCTAGGTTCGCGGCGGCGGTCAAGGTAAGCGGAGTAAAAGGCCGCACCTCTATCGCCATCTCCACACCCATGTGTCGGCGGTTGATGTTGGTCAGCAGGGTCGACCCGAAAACCCCTGTAGTGGCCGCATAGAACAGGAAGTTGTCGTATTCGCCTTCAAAAGTGGTGTAGTAGCCCGTCACTCGAGCGCGTCCTAAAGGAGCTCTCCAGAGGTAACCTCCTTCTACGCTTCGAATCAGGTAAGGAGTAGCATCGATGGCTTGGTTTCGAATGCGCGGCGATAAGAAGATGTCGCGAAAAAGCGGAGCTCGAGTGCCCTGAAAGCCGTGCGCATACAGATAATGCCGACCGCTCAACTTGTAAGTCGCTCCGGCCTTCACACCGTAGGTAATGAAGGTGTGCTTTTTCGAGTCGCCCAAAGACTCGTTCGGAAAGCGCCCGTTTTGCATGTGCCCGGTGCGCCAAAATGTCGTAACCAGATTTTGTGCAGCTGCGAACACGAATAGGCGCTTTAGGTTACCTTGTACCTGTACCCAAGTGGTAGCCCTATGGATATTCTCGTCGTAGTCGAAGCCGTAAGTTTCTCCTTGCCGCACGATGCGGTTCGGTATGCGCAGGTCGTTATCGCGCGCCGACGGGTCGTCGGGCACATCTTGCTGAGCGAAGCGGTCCCAGTCCACCAAAAAGTCGCCGCCCAAGAGGTCTTCCGCTGTTTTAAAGTTCCGGCCTAAGTAAGCGTGGTAAGAAGCGCCGCCGTGGAGTTGAAAGCGCGTATGGAGCGCTTGACGCAGAACTGCGTTCACTCCCCACTCGCGGGCATCGCTTCGAAAGTCGGCGATGACGTATTGCGAGCGCTTACCGGTAATGTTGTTTCCAGGGATGCCATTGGCATCGAAGATGGTTTCCTCCGAGATGGTGTTGGCTTCCCAGAGCGCAACCCAATCAATTTGGCGCAGGTTTTTGTCTTGGCGCAACATACTTGCCCATTCGGCTGCTTGAGCCGGGTCGGTTAGCGCCGATGGGAGGCGGCGGTTAAAATCGGGCTCCGGATTTAAGGCATTGAACCAGTCGAGGCGAGTAGAGCCGCTGCGTCCGGTTTGGAAGAAGCCCACCAGCATGACGTTGGTTTGCCGCGAAGGCTTATAGTCGTAACGAAGCAGAGCTATAGGCTGATGGCTATGGTTGATGTAGCCGTTGCGCTTATGGCCGTTCCAGTAGCCCCAGAAGGGATTGTACCGAGTGCTCTGCGCCAAGTCGAACATTTCCTGAAACGTGTCGCCGGCACGGCCGCGCACGGTGGGGGATCCTAAAACCGTCAAGTTGAGCGCATGGCGCGCGTTAAACTGTTTGTCAACGGAGAGAAAGTAGGCGTAGCCGTCAAAGAACGTCCCCTCATACCACCCTTCTTGGGCCCAGCGGCGACTAACCGATACCGAGGCGGCCCACCCTTTGGGCATCAGCCCCGTATTGGCCGTCAACATGACGCGGTGGCGATACGCGCGATTGCTGAGGGCATAAGAAGTGCGTATTTGCTTGCGCTGTACGCTGGCCCGCGTGTCAATAAAGGTAGCGCCTCCAATTTCAGAAAAGGCAAATTCGGCCGGCTCTAAGCCAATGACACTCTGCCGAGCGCGCAACACGTCGTTGAGCCCACCCAGCTCGCCAAAAAAGGTAATGCCCAATTCCGGGTCGTTGATGTTAAATCCGTTGAGGTAGAGCGGAAAGTGCTCGGAGTCGTAGCCCCGCTCGCGGAAGCGGAACGTACTCCAACCAAAATTAGATGCCGTCTGAAACACGTCGCGCGAGGCATGTAACAGGTTGGCTATTTCTCCTGCACCGTCGTTCTCCTCTGCCTCTTCGACTAAGATGGTGGGGATATCTGTAGTGTTGGCCTGAAAGCTCTTGGGGTCGCGCGTTAGCTCGATGCTGACCTGTTGCTCTGCGTCGGCCGAGACGGTCAAAGGCATCTCGAAAGGCAGATAGCCGGAGCGCGTGACTACCAGCGTATAGGAGCCGGCGGGTACTTGCAAGATAGCAAAGCGGCCGCGTCCGTCTGTCGCGCCAAAAAGACCTGTCTGCGACAAGACCACCGACGCATCCGCCACGGGAAGGTCGTTGTCGGCATCGAAAACAAACCCTTTCAGCGTCGTCGTCTGGGCTATCGCAACACCACTGATGAGGCCAAGGAGCAATGGTAAAAAGCTTCGAGTCATGCTGGCGCAAAGAATAGTTCAAAACCGACGGCAAAGGTAGAAAAGCGTTCCAGCCCCCATGCTTGCTTACTGTAAATTAATGCACCTACCTTCGCTAAGCAAACGATGCCTGTGTTATGCGAAGCGCCTTACTGATTTTCTTTTTTCTTCCAATAGGGTTCTGTGCCCTCTACGGCCAATGCCCTATTAGCGTTGACGCCGGTGAAGATGTGTGGCTCTGCCAAATGCCGGGCTCGGCGCAGTTGAACGGCTCCATCGCGGGAAATTACCTGAATTTTTCCTGGACGCCCACTGCCGGCATGCAAGGCGCCAACACCCTCACGCCAACCGTCACCGTCAATGGGCCTGCGACATTCGTTATGACCGGCCGCGCTGTGGATATGGGTAACAATCTTATCGTCAACGGCGACTTCGAGGGTGGAAACTACGGCTTCACCAGCGACTATACGTACAGCCCTACCAACCTGGTGCCGGAAGGCACCTATGCGGTGCTGCCCAACCCGCAGGCAGCCCATGCTGGGTTTGCGCCGTGTAGCGACCACACTTCGGGTGGCGGCAATATGATGGCCGTCAATGGGGCCGGCGTTCCCAACCAGAACGTGTGGTGTCAGACCGTAGCCGTTCAGCCCAACACTCAATACGTCTTTTCCGCCTGGGTCACTTCGCTGCACCCTTCCTCTCCCGCGCGGCTGCAGTTTTCGATTAACGGCAATACGATTGGCCCCATCTTCGTCGCTCCAAACCAGACGTGTGTTTGGCTCAACTTTTACACGACGTGGAACAGCGGCAGCAACACGTCCGCTACGATATGCATCGTTAACCAGAACACCGTCTTGGGTGGAAACGATTTTGCCTTAGACGACATCGTCTTTTCGCCCGTATGCTCTGTTTCCGATACGGTACAGGTACATATCGTCCAGCTACAGGCCGTGGCTGCACCGGCCTTTTCTGTCATCCCATGTGAAGGCAGCCGACTCACCCTATCGGGTGTGGGTTCTTCCAGTGGGCAAAACATCAGCTACCGATGGGAAACCACGAATGGGAATATCGTTTCTGGGGAAAACACCTTGCATCCGGTAGTAGATGCCGCCGGCTCGTATATGCTCGTGGTCACATTCAACAACGGAGCGGTAGAATGCACCAAAACAGCCACGGCTAACGTCATTCCGACGAGTAACCCCCTGAGCGCTTGGATATCGCCTCCGCTGCCTATCGGCTGTGGAGGCACCGCTGTAGCGCTTCGAGGCTTTACCAATCAGCCCGCTTTTGCCCAGTATCAGTGGACGAGTGGACCAGGAGGTCATTTCACTTCTAAACCGGATAGCGCCACCGTTTGGGTTGACCGACCAGGTACCTACACCTTAGTAGTGACCAACACTGCCACAGGGTGTACAGCACAGGCGACCGTCACTGTGCTATCGGCTACAGAGCGCCCTAATGCCGTCGCAAATGCCGACATATCGGTATTCTATTGCACATCCGACACCTTCCGCCTTTCGGGAAACGGCTCTTCGGTGGGCCCTGAATACACTTATTTATGGAGTGCTATGCAAGGAGGGCGGGTAGTTGAGGGTACCGACTCGCTAAATGCTCGGGCAAATGCACCGGGCATGTATGTGCTTCGAGTAACCAATACGTCAAACGGCTGTGTGTCCTACGATACGGTGGTAGTGGAAGACCTGCGCCGGCTACCTGTGTTTCGCATAGATAGCCCATCTACCTTCACCTGTCTTACCGATACGATATGGCTGCGCGCACACGTAGATAGCGAGGCTGTTCGCGTCTTGTGGCGGCAGGTAGAAGGTGCTCCGCTCTCAGGCGACTCTGCAGGGCTTTGGGTAGGGGTTTTGGGCCCCGGCATATATTCGCTACAGGTGACGGATACGGTCACTCTTTGTTCGGCAGCAGATACGGTGGTGGTACCGGCAGACACATTGGCACCAGTAGCTTCCATCTTGCCCCCCGATACGCTTACTTGCCAGCGTTCACAGATAGTGCTTTCTGGAGAGGGCTCTTCGGAGGGACCTACTTTTCGATATCGATGGACGGCTGCCAATGGTGGTGTGATCGAGGGCGCCGACTCGCTGCGCACTGCCGTTGCCCGAGCGCCGGGCAGTTACTTTTTACAGGTAACGAACGTTCAGAACGGCTGTACGGCGGTGGCATCGCAGACGGTGGTGGCAGATGCCGAGGTACTCATAGCGGTAGCCAATGCGCCTGAACTGCTCACTTGTGCGCGCACGGAAGTAAGGCTTAATGCCAATGGCTCTACTCAGCAAGCAGGCCTGACTTATATGTGGAGCACGGCAGATGGCTCGATCCTCGCTGACGCCCAGACACCCACACCTTTAGTGGGCGCGCTCGGAACGTATGTACTACAAATCTCCCATCCTTCCAACGGCTGCACCGCCTCGGCTACTGTTGTGGTAGCGCAAGACACACAAGCACCGCCCATCGGCATTGCCCCTGCAGGGCCTATTACTTGCCTTACACCTCGGCTAACGCTAATCGGTCAGCACTTCGGAGCTAAGGCCGCTCAATTTGAGTGGACTACTCTCGATGGGCACATCGCAGACGGAGCGCAAACCCTCACGCCTGTGATAGCCAGCGGGGGCACTTACCTCTTGACGGCATACTATCCCCACAACGGCTGCGCCGCCACTGCATCCGCAGAGGTAGGCACAGATACGGTTTCGCCGCATGTCTACGTTGCCCCAGCGCTGCCCATTAGCTGTGCCGAACCCATTCGCGTACTCGACGCCAGCGCATCTGCTGGAGGAGCCCTTTTCTCATACACCTGGCAAACAGATGGCGAAGGGCATTTCGCCAGCGATACGCAAACCCTGCATCCCGCAGTGGATGCTCCCGGCACCTACACGCTCACAGTGTACAACCTCCAGAACGGCTGTTCCCAAACAGCAACCGCAAAGGTGGACATCGACACCATATCACCGCTTGCTTTGGCAGGCCCAGACCGACAGCTAACGTGCTACGCTCCTACCGCAATGCTTTCTGCGGAAATGGTGCAGACTGGCGTTCATTATCAGTGGCACACCAACGATGGCGCTTTTGGCGGCCCTGCCGATACGCCTCAGGTAGAGGCCATCCAAGCCGGAACTTATGTGCTACAAGCGACGCGCCCTCAAAACGGCTGCACTGCTGCGGACACCGTTCGCATTACTTCGAACCAGAGCGCACCGGAGATCGCATTGCTAGCGCCACAGACCACCCTGACCTGCGAGCATCTTACCGTTATCCTTGGGCTCGCCGCCGTTCAGCCGCACTGGAAGGTGCGCTGGACAACTTCAGGAGGAGCCCCCCTGGGCGATACAACTCACATCGCAGTGAGCCTACCGGGTATTTACAGTGCCGCCGTCCTCGATGTAGAAAACGGCTGCACATCCGACACTTCCGTCCAAGTGCATATCGACACGTTGCCCCCTCAAGTCTTCGTCCTCCCACCCGATACCCTTACGTGTACGCGTACTGAGACAATGCTTCGAGGGGGGCTTCACGACCCAGATACTGCCGTTATTTTTTCTTGGAGCGTCTTGGCTGGCCCGGCCTTAATCAACGCCGCTGATTTGGAACCTATAGCCATCGGTCCCGGTCAATACCGCCTCACGGCGGTGCTCTTGCGCAATGGGTGTTCCTCCTTTGCCGATGTAGATGTTTTTGAAAATCGAGAAAAGCCAGACGTCCTACTAACCGGCGATACGCTGATCAATTGCTACCGGCCTACAGCGACTCTGAAAGGGCATACTTCAGTGGTGAACGCCCTGATAAGTTGGAGCGTCCTCGACGGAGGGAACATCGCAGCGGGGGCGGAGACACTTTCTCCAATTGTAGATGCTCCCGGCACGTATGTGCTTGCCGTTGCCCGGCTAGATAACGGCTGTTCGGATAGCCGAGGCATAACGGTGTTTGCCGACTTGGAACCGCTACAAGTGTCTATCCTGCCGCCCGACACGCTTACCTGCGAGCGCAACCGCGTAGTATTACAAGGGAGCGCACACCCTATGGGCAACGCATCGGCGCAATGGTCTGCTGCAGATGGGGGGCTCATTCTCTCCGGAGCCCACACGTTCTCCCCAGAAGTAGGCGCTCCAGGGCGCTATACGCTCACGGTTATCCGTACGGAAAACGGGTGTTCGGCCGTGGCAGAAGTGGTCGTACAGCAGGATACTGCTGCTCCGCTTGTTACTTCTATCGATGCTGCTCGGATTACTTGCAGTACTCCTGTGGTTACTGCCGCGGTCTTGCCCGACACTGCCGCATATGCGTATCAGTGGCAAACGACCGATGGCCATTTAATCGGCGGTCAAAACAGCGCTCGAGCTTTAGCAAATCAACCAGGCCACTATTTTCTAACGGTGACCGACCCACGCACGGGCTGCCTTAGCCGGCATTTGGTCGCTATTGCAGCAGACACCACTGCGCCTCAGGTGAGTATAATTCCACCGGAGGTGCTCACGTGCGCAACCAGCGAAGTGGCACTACGCGCCGTTGTAGCCCTCGTGTCTCCTGAAACGGCAGATTTTTATTGGACTACTCTCGGCGGCAACATTACTGCCGGAGAGAAGGATACGTTAGTCATTGCCTCAGCACCAGGCAGCTATACTCTGACCGTACAGAACACGGCGAACGGCTGTACCGCCAGCAGCAGCACCTTCGTTGCCCAAGACACTGCGGCCCCTCACCTTCGCATAGCTCCAGTGCTGCCTATCACGTGTGTCCGCACGCAAAGTCTGCTCGATGCCTCGGCCTCGACGGGCAAAGGCGCTTTGATCTTTGCTTGGAGCGGCCCTTCCGCCACTGGAAACCAAAATGCTCCTCAGCTGACCGCTCACCGACCAGGAGCGTACGCGTTAACCCTAACCGACATGTCTAATGGCTGCTCTGCCTCTGCAGCAGTCGAAGTACCTGCCGACACTACGCCACCTATTCCGCTGCTGGCCCCCCTCCTACCCCTCACGTGCGAGCGCGAGAGCATCCGTATCGATGCCTCGGCGTCGATGGGAAAGCCCCCTCTTCAGGCCTTCTGGAGCACGGCGCAAGGGCATTTTCTATCCGATACCAACAGCCTTTCTCCTTTGGTAGATGCCCCCGGTGTCTACGTACTGCTCTTGACGGACGGAGGCAATGGCTGCACAGCAACAGCAACGGCTCTCGTCAAGGAAGACCGCGTACCGCCCAAAGTAGATGCCGGTCCAGACCAGCAACTGTATTGCTCGCATCCGGAGGCGCTTCTTCAAGGGAAAAGCTCCGCACCTGGGCCTCTGTCCTTTCAGTGGCAGACCGTGAGTGGCGGGCCGCTTTGGGGAGATACCCTTTCCGAACAAGTCCTCGCGAAGCAGCCAGGTGTCTATCGCTTGACCGCAAAGCAGTTGTCTAATGGTTGCACCGCCTTCGACGAGGTGGAGGTCGTAGAAATAGAGCCACCGGCATTTGAGGTAATTTTACAACAGCCCGACTGTCACGTCGCTAACGGCAGTGTGCGCTTTGTCGCCGCGCCGGGCGGTCTACCTCCTTTTCAGTACTCTATCGATGGTGGACGACGCTTTTACTCTTCTTCCGAGTATTCGGCTTTATCGCCGGGCACCTATCAGTTAGTCGTGCGGGATGCCCTGGGTTGTACATCGAGCCAAGAAGTAACTGTAGTTGCACCTCACTTCCCGCAAGTGCATTTTTCCAAAATAACCTCGATAGAGCTGGGAGACTCTGTGCAATTGGAGCCTCTGCTCAACATCCCATATACTCAGGTAGTAGATTGGCACTGGACGCCATCCGATGGCCTCTCTTGCGACGACTGCCCTTTGCCTTGGGCTCGGCCCAAACAGACGACGCGGTATCGCCTGCGCACATACGACCTCAACGGATGTACGGCCGAAGCGCAGGTGTTAGTACCCGTTAGTCGGCGGCGTTTGCTTTATGCGCCCAATATCTTCTCGCCTGACGGCGATGGGTATAACGACCGCTTTACCCTTTACGGCAACCGCGGTGTGGAGGCCATCCGCTCGCTCGAAGTGTTTGACCGCTGGGGCAACCTCGTCTTTTCGGGACGCGATCTCGTTCCCAACGTCGAGACACAAGGTTGGGACGGGACTTTCCGAGGACAGGCTGTAATGCCGGGCGTCTACGTGTGGAAGGCCGTTGTGGCCTTTTGGGATGGATTAGAGGAAGTTTTTGCAGGCGATGTGACCGTTTATCGGTGAAGAACGGCCGTATAACGCTGCCTACTTTTGTGCTCAACTTTTCACTAACGCATCGCTCGCATGTCGCTACGTCAGATCTTTTTTTTCACTCTCCTGCTCTTTGTGGGCTGTCGCCCGAGCCGCACAGGCATTACAGACGACGGCATCATCGAGGTCGTCTTTCTTCACCTAAACGATGTGTACGAAATCGCCCCCCTTTCCGATGGCGCTGGCGGTTTAGCCCGAGTGGCAGCACTTCGACAGGGTCTGCGGGCCCAAAACCCCAATACGTATACAGTTTTAGCGGGCGATTTTTTAAGTCCCTCCGTCTTGGGCACGCTGCGCCACGAGGGCAAGCGCATTCGCGGGCGGCACATGATCGCGGTGCTCAACGCGGTAGGAGTAAACGCAGTAACTTTTGGCAATCACGAGTTTGACCTCGACTACGAAGATCTTCAGGCGCGCCTCGATGAGGCCGCCTTTACATGGTTGGGCACCAACGTAAGGCTCGTCCGAGGCAATAGCACCAGCGAGCCCTTTTTTCGCCGTTTACCTTCCGGGCAGCGCACAGTATGTCCCGATTATGCCGTTATCGAATTTGTCGATGCCGACGGCACGCGTTTAAAAGTCGGCCTGTGGGCTGCTACCGTGCCGATGAACCAAAAGCCCTACGTGCGTTACCACGACCCGATAGCCACCGCTCGGCAAACCTACCAACAGCTGCGCTCCGCATGCGATGTGCAGGTAGGAATAACCCATTTAGACATTCAAGACGACCTGAAATTAGCTGCTCAGGTGCCGGAAGTACCGCTCATCATGGGCGGTCACGACCACAACAATATGCTGCATCGCGTTGGGCAGACCATCGTAGCTAAAGCCGATGCCAATGCCCGCACCGTATATGTGCACCGCCTGCGCTACGACCGAAAAAGGCGAATAGCTCAAGTGCGCTCTGAGCTGCGGCGCATCGACAGCTCCCTATCAGAAGAGGACAGCACCGCGCGAGTAATATTGCAGTGGGAAAAAATCAAAGACGCGGCGCTTCAGAGCACTGGTTTTGACGCTAAAGCACTTGTTACGCATCTAAAGACCCCCTTGGATTGTCGAGAGGCATTCATCCGGCACCAGCAGGCACCGGTAGGGCAAATTGTCCTGTCGGCCATGTTAGCCGCGGCGCGAGAGCAACCGGAATGCGCTGTACTCAACAGCGGTTCCATACGCGTCGACGATGTGCTCATCGGCCCTCTGACGGAGCTCGATGTGGTACGCATGTTGTCTTTTGGCGGCGGCATAAGCGAGGTAGACATGCGGGGACGCTTGCTCCAACAGGTGCTCGACGCTGGTCTGCGCAACAAAGGCAAAGGTGGCTACATACAGCTGGCTCACATCGAGCGCGACGAGGCTGCTCAACAGTGGCTTATTCGAGGAAAACCGCTTGACTCAATGCGCGTCTATCGAGTGGTACTGCCCGACTTTTTGCTTACCGGACAAGAAACAAACATGGGCTTTTTAAAAGCAGAACCCGTGGGTGAACAAGCCGGCACCACCCATCCGGACATCCTGCGCCTTTATCGGCCTTCGGCGGAGGCGACGGACGACCTTCGCAAAGACATTCGGCACGCCCTTATCCACTACTGGCGCCGTCAATAGTTCGTTTAGGCGAGCTGCTCTCCTTTGGCTACCTTTGCGGCGAAATGACAAATGCGTTGCGAAAGGTTTGGGCAGTGTACGCGGTGGCGCTCTTTTTATTGCTCATGCTGACGTTTGGAGTGCCCGTGCTGCTGTGGCACATGATGTGGATGCCCGGAGAGCGCGCTTTGCGGCGGAACATCCACTTCTTACACCACGTATTTACGCCTGTTTTTTTAGGGTGTATTGGAGTGCGGCTGAAGGTAGAGGGACAAGAGCATGTGTCGCCCCAGCGCGCTTATGTGATTGTGAGCAACCACGTTTCGGCGCTGGATTTCATCGTCAATGCCCGCGCTTTTCCGGGCGTATTTCAATTCTTAGCCAAGCAAGAACTCCACCGCATTCCCATATTTGGATGGGTTGTCAAAAAGATGTGCCTCAGCGTAGACCGAAGCAATCCAACGAGCCGAGCACGCAGTTTAGCGCTGTTGCAAGAGCGCTTAGCAAAAGGCTGGAGTATTTTTGTATATCCAGAGGGGCGGCGCAACCGCACGGCCGAGCCGTTAGGGCCGTTTTACGACGGCGCCTTTCGCGTAGCAGTTCAGACGCAAGCCCCAGTAGCTGTGCAGACGCTGGTCAACATGCGCGACATCTGCGGCAAAGCAGATGGACTGGATCTGCGCCCCGGAGTGGTGCGCATTGTCTGGAGCAAGCCCATTGAGACCACCGGCATGAGCATGGACGATGTCCCGCGCTTGCGCGAGCAAGTGCGCCGCATCATGTTGGAGCACTGCTCGCCAGACACTTCGCCCACGCGCTTCGCCTTCTCTGGCTGAGCCATCTGTTACTACACGAAGAAAAACAGCAACAGTGAAATACAAAAACAACATCTTAGAAACGATAGGGAATACACCCCTGGTCAAGCTCAACCGCGTAGTCGCCGACATTCCCGCATTGGTGTTAGCCAAGGTAGAGACATTTAACCCCGGGCATTCAATTAAAGACCGCATGGCCGTCAAGATGATCGACGATGCCGAAGCGAAGGGATTACTCAAACCAGGGGGTACCATCATCGAATGCACTAGCGGCAACACCGGCATGGGGTTGGCCTTAGTGGCCTGTGTCCGCGGTTATCGGGCCATCTTTACCACCACAGACAAGCAGAGCAAGGAAAAGATCGACATGCTCAAGGCCATGGGGGCAGAAGTAATCGTGTGCCCTACCAATGTAGAGCCCGACGACCCTCGCTCTTATTATTCGGTGGCACGGCGTCTGAGTCAGGAAATGCCCAACTCCTTTTGGTGTAACCAGTACGACAACCTCTCCAACCGCCAAGCGCATTACGAGAGCACCGGCCCAGAAATATGGGACCAAACCGACGGCAAAGTGACGCACATCGTGGTGGGTGTAGGCACTGGAGGTACAATCTCTGGGGTAGCGCGCTACTTAAAAGAACGCAATCCCAACATCCAAATATGGGGGGCCGACACCTACGGGTCTGTCTTCAAGAAATACCACGAAACCGGCATCTTCGACCCGAAGGAAATCTACCCCTACATCACGGAGGGTATCGGCGAGGACATTATACCCGCCAATGTAGACTTTTCGCTTATCGACCTTTTCGAGAAGGTAACCGATAAGGACGCAGCGATTTGGGCGCGCCGGTTAGCGCGGGAAGAGGGACTGCTGCTGGGCTATTCGGCCGGCAGTGCCATAGGTGCGCTGTGGCAGCTGCGCCATCGACTGAACAAGGACGACGTAGTTGTCGTCATCTTCCACGACCACGGCAGTCGATACGTGCGTAAAATCTACAACGACGAGTGGATGCGGCAGCGCGGTTTTTTAGAGGAAGAACTCCGCGTAGCCGATATCATCAATTACAAGAAAGACCGCCACTTCTATACCTTGCAAAAGGACGACACGCTCCAGGTAGCTTTTCAGCAGATGAAAGAACACGACATCAGCCAGTTGCCGGTGCTGGATGGCGACCGCATCATCGGAGCCATAACGGAGCGCCAAGTACTTCGGCTCTTGCTTCAGAACCCGTTGGAAAACAGCCAAAAACCCGTGTCCGAGTTCATGGAAGAACCCTTACCGGAAGTGAGCGATAACGTACCCATTAGCCAGCTGAGCCGTTATTTTAACAAAAGTACGCCAGCCGTCATCGCCCGCGACCGCTCGGGCAGCGTACACATCATTACGCCCTACGACCTGATTCAAAGCCTTTAGGTTCACATGACCTACATAGCTGTATTTGCTTCGGGCACGGGCAGCAACGCGCACCGTATTGCCGACCACTTTGCGCACAGCCATTGCGCGCAGGTGCAGTTGATAGTGTCGAACAACGCCCAGGCGCCGGTAGTGGCCATGGCTCGAGAGCGCGGCATTCCGGTATGTATCGTTTCTAGGGCGATGCTTTACGAAACGGAGGAGTTGCTTTCAATACTCGCCGAACATCGAGTGGGTTTCATTGCTCTGGCCGGCTTTCTTTGGCTCATCCCACCCTATCTGGTGCGCGCCTATTCGGGCCGTCTTGTCAACATCCATCCCGCTCTGCTGCCGGCGTATGGGGGTAAAGGTATGTACGGCATGCGCGTACACGAAGCCGTCAAAGCAGCAGGCGAACGCGAGACGGGTATAACTATCCATTACGTCAACGAGGAATACGACAAAGGGCCTATTGTCTTTCAAGCCCGCTGTCCCGTATTGCCCGAGGACACTTCTGCGGATATTGCTCGTAAAGTTCAGGCGTTAGAGCATGAGCACTATCCTCGAATAATAGAGCAACTGATCTGTTCGGAGAGTAAGTCATAGGATGACGGTTCGCGATGTATTGCAGCTTATTCGCTTTGAGCACTGGGTGAAAAACCTGTTTGTGCTGCTGCCGGCCTTCTTTGCCGCCCGCCTAACGGATTGGTCGATCTGCCACAAGGCGTTGCTCGCTTTTGGCGCTTTTTCGGCAGTGTCTTCGGGAGTGTATGTCCTCAACGACTGGGTAGACGCGCCCCGCGATCGCAATCACCCGAAGAAATGCCGCCGTCCGATGGCGCGGGGCAGCGTGCGGCGCCGAGAGGCATTTGCTCTGATGTTTCTCTGTTTGGCGATAGGGCTTGGTTTAGCCAACTGGTTGAGTGCAACGGTTGTGCTGCTTTGCATCGCGTACGTAGGTATAAACGCTTTGTACACGTTTATCTTCAAGCATATCGCCATTGTAGACATCAGCTTTATCGCTGTTGGTTTTCTGTTGCGCATCTGGGTGGGTGGAGCAGCTACTGCTGTAGAGATTTCGCATTGGCTTACGGTCATGACATTTCTGCTGGCCCTTATCTTAGGGTTAGCCAAACGCCGCGGCGAATATGTGGTAGCTATGCGCGGACACAGTTTTCGGCGCGCCTTAGAGGGATATAACTTGCCTTTTTTAGATGCCAGCATAGTGGTGTGCTCTACAGTAACGATTGTCGCGTATCTGATGTACTGTTTCTCTCCGGAAGTGACCGAACGCATCGGCAGCCCGCACATTTATTACACAGCGCTTTTCGTGATTTTGGGCATTTTGCGATATCTCCAGCTGACACTGGTGTTTGGCCGCACAGAGTCGCCTACTCATGCTTTGCTGCGCGATGCCTTTCTTCAGTGGACGCTGCTGGGATGGGTGGGCGCTTTTGTGTGGTTGCTTTACCTAAAGGGGAGGTAAACGTCTGGCGCTTTATTGCCGCTGCATGCGATGGGAAGCCATTCCTACCTTTACGGCGGATACACCGACACTGCCTGTTTTTGATGGATACCTCGGCTTGGCTTTCTTTTTTGCCTCCTTTTTTTCAAGGCCTGGTTGTAGCCGTGGGCACAGGATTGGCGCTCGGATTAGAGCGGGAGCATCGACAAAATACCGAATCATATCGCTTCGCAGGGTTGCGCACTTTTTCCCTTACCAGCTTGGCGGGATACTTGACGGGCTACATAGCGATTGATGCGGGAAACCCATGGCTTTGGCCTGCGGCCACCTTGGGCGTACTACTGCTGGTAGCGGTTGCCTACTGGGCACAGTCCAAAGAGCACAATTTCGGCATCACTACGGAAATCGCTCTGTTCATTAGCTATCTGTGCGGGAGTCTGGTAGCGGCAGGACATCCGGGAGAGGCCTTTGGAGCAGCCGTGGCTACGGCAGTCATCTTGTCGCTTAAGGCGCGTTTTCAGTGGTTTGTTCAACAGATGCGCCCGGAGGAGCTGACGGCTTTTCTCAAGTTTTTCGTGTTGATGGTTTTGGCACTGTTGCTGTTGCCCGACGCCCATTTTGGCCCAAACAATCTCCTGCATTACCGATCGGTAGGTTGGGTGATTTTGCTGGTCTCCTCCATCAGTTTAGCGGGTTATCTTCTGCTCAAGTTTGCTGGTACGCGCTACGGCATCTTGGGGGCGGCGCTGATCGGTGGTTTGTTTTCCTCTACTTTAGTAGCCTGGGTATTCAGCGCTCGAAGTCGGGAGCTGCCGCAATTGGGGCGCCTCTTAGGTGCGGGCATCGTATTTTCCTCATCGGTCATGTACTTGAGGGTGCTCTTCTTAACGGGCCTGTTTGCTCCCAAAACGACCGCACAGCTGCTTTTGCCCTGCGTCTTGATGTTTCTGACGAGCATCTTAGTGGTGGGCAGAGCGAACACGTCGGCGCTTTCTAATGCAGCGGTGCCCACCTTACCGCTGACAAATCCGTTGGATCTAAAAAATGCGCTTTACTTTGGCGGCCTTTACATAGCCGTTGCGTTCTTCACGTACTATTCGCGTCAAGAAGCCGGCACGCTGGGCGCTTTCGCCTCCGCAGCCCTATCGGGTATCGCCGACATGGACGCTATTACCATAAGTACCGCTCAATGGGCAGAGTCGACTTCTAATCATGTGCTGGCAGCTCAAACCATCGTCGCAGCTGCGCTTTCAAATACCTGCTTCAAAATGGTATTGGTGTTCCTCCGCGGTAGGGGTATGGCACGGCGGTATGCGATGGTCGGATTTGCAGCCACACTGCTCATCGGCAGCGCCTGGCTGGTTATGTATCACCACTAAGGCTTAGTTCCAGCTCACCGAGTCGGGGATATCCGCGATGACGGTATAGGCGTTGCCCTGATGAGACATCGCCAAGCGCCACAATTCTGCTGGAGGTGTATTGAACAGATAGTTAGGGTCCATCTCCCCGTTTATCCAAGACCGGTAGGCCATTTCCTCCTCTAATTGGCCGGCCGACCAGCCCGCATACCCCACGAGAAAGCGGATGTTGTGCGGTTGAATCAGTTGCTGAGAAATTAAAAATTGCAGCTCTTCAAAAGAGCCACCCCACCATACGCCTCGAGCCACTTGGATACTGCCCTCGAGAATATTCCCTACATTGTGAAGGTAGTTGAGCGTGTCTGTCTGTACGGGCCCACCGTAGAACACTTCGGCTTCAAAATAAGGGAAGTCTGGCAACAACTCGTTGATAGTCATGTTAATAGACTTGTTCAAGATAAAACCTAACGAGCTGTGCTCATGGTGTTCACACAACAGTACAACTGAACGGCGAAAGAAGGGGTCGAGCATGAAGGGTTCAGCAATCAGAATACTCCCGCTTTTGATCAAAGTATTGGTCGCCATTTAAGAAATACGTCTCCTATTCTACTGCCACGGGCTGCAAGATAAAGGCTTTTTGCATAACGATGGTGCAGCATACTCTTCCGGATACCTTTAGCATTCTCCTAAAGAGGCGGTAGGAGCGATTTTTCGAATCATCCCACGCAGAATGGGACCTCCACCGCCGACCTCGATAAACTCACTGATGCCGTCGGCAATCATGTTCTGGATAGTTTGCGTCCAGCGAACGGGTGCCGTCAGCTGGGCGATGAGATTCTGCCGAATTTCTTCCGGGTCGCTTACAGGGCGCGCATGGACGTTTTGATAGATAGGGCATATCGGCCGCTGAAAAACGGTCGCCTCAATAGCGTGCGCCAGCTCCTCCTTTGCGGGCTGCATCAACGGAGAGTGAAAGGCCCCTCCCACAGTTAACATCACGACACGCCGAGCGCCAGCTTGTTGCAATTTCTCCACCGCGCGTTCGATGCCTTTTCTCGTGCCCGAAATGACCAGCTGGCCAGGGGAGTTGTAGTTTGCCGGTACCACTACTTCATCGCTGATGTCGGTGCAGATCGCTTCTACTATCGCATCGTCTATCCCTAATACGGCCGCCATAGTGCTGTCGGTCCGCTCACAGGCTTTCTGCATGGCCAAGGCACGCCGATAGACCAGCTGCAGCGCATCGACAAACGACAGTGCGCCAGCAGCTGCTAGCGCAGTAAACTCACCTAAGGAATGCCCTGCCACCGCATCCGGCCGAAAATCGCTGCCCGCTATTCGGGTTCTCACCCAGCTTTCCAAAAAAACGGCTGGCTGAGTTACCCTAGTTTGCGTAAGATCTTCTTTACTGCCGTGAAACATCATCTCTGAAAGGCGCCATCCCAAGACCTCATCTGCTTGGTCAAAGTATGCTCGGGCAATGGGGCTGCTCTCGTAGAGCGCCTTGCCCATCCCTTCGAACTGGGAACCTTGCCCTGGAAAAACGTAAGCTCGCTTCATAAAATGCATTTAAATGGAAAAGAGCACTTTCATCGCGTTCCAAAGTTGGCTCTTGAGATGGCGATCGGCTTCTAAGACGCTCAAAGCATCCGCCCAAAGAAAAGTGGCTCCTCCTAATTTTGATGGCTCGTAGCGCGAGGCAGCTACCTGGAGCCCCAATTGGAAAGGAGTAGCTCCAAAAACCATCACCGTATTCGGTTGTTTGCTTTTTAGAAGCCTACCCATGGGAATAAAGTCCTCTTGAAAAAGCGGCAAAAAAAGAACATCTTTGTGTAAACGTAGCCCCACCGCACTCAAAATCTTTTCTAGGAAAGTGGTATCTACCGACGCCTCATCGCGATATAGGACGGCTATCCATACCTGTCTTGAAAGCATCTCCTTTGGTAGAGGCGAAAGACCCGTTTCCCTTATTTCATAGGTGGGAGTGGATCGATGAAACATACTTCTTTGCTATAGGCGTATTTTCAATCTTTTATTCTGATAGCAACGATAAAAAATTCTTTTCTTGAAACATTATTTTTATTTTTTTACTTTATTTTTGTAGCTTTGCCGGAAATCTCTGGTGCTTTCACTAACCAAAAACGTCTGTAACCATGATGCTAAGTTCCTCTATCTCAGTGACTCCCGTCAAAAAGTCGCGGATTTCGGCCGTCGATTTTTCGAACATTCCCTTTGGCAGGGTCATTTCCGACCACATGTTTATGGCTGAATATAATGGCAAAGAATGGGAAAATCCTCGGATTGTTCCTTTCCAGAACTTGGAAATTTCACCTGCCAATTTAGCGCTGCACTATGGGCAAAGCATTTTTGAGGGGATGAAAGCCACCAAGCGCCGCGGAGAGCCTGTCCTTTTTCGACCGGATGCCCATGCGCGTCGCCTTAACTTGTCGGCGGAACGCATGTGTATGCCCACCTTTCCGGAAGATCTCTTTATACAGGCTTTGAAGATGTTAGTAGATCTCGACCGCGATTGGATTCCGGAAACGGAAGGGTTCTCCTTGTATATCCGTCCGCTGATGTTTGCCTCAGATGCTTACTTTGGCGTACAGGCTTCGGAAACGTATCAGTTTATCATTTTCACTGGGCCAGTGGGCCCTTACTATCCGAAACCGGTGCGCCTATGGGTGGAAGAGGTCTTTACACGGGCTGCGCAGGGCGGTGTGGGCGAAGCCAAATGTGCGGGCAATTACGGAGCCTCGCTGCTCCCGTCTCAGCGAGCGCGTCAGGCCGGCTACGACCAAGTGATGTGGATGGATGCCCAAGAGAAAAAGTACGTTCAAGAGGTGGGCACTATGAACCTCTTCTTTGTCATGGACGGCAAAGTGATTACTCCAGCGACCACTGGTACCATCTTGCGCGGTATCACTCGGGACAGCTTCATCACGCTGCTCAAAGATTGGGGCTATACTGTAGAAGATCGCCTGCTGAGTATCGCTGAAATCGCCGACGCCTACTGGAGAGGCACCCTGCAGGAGTGCTTTGGCGCCGGAACGGCTGCAATCGTGAGCCATGTAAGCGAAATTACTTGGCGCGATAGAAAGTTAGAGCTGCCGCCAGTAGACGAGAAACATCGCCCTATCGGTTCTCGGCTCAAAAATTACATCAACCAGCTGCGCATTGGCCTTATACCGGACGAATACGGCTGGCTGCACTCCTGTGAAAATTCAGGCGTATGGGATCTAATAACCGCCCAGCGCGAAGCCGTAGCCCACTGACAAGCCTGCTCGCTTCCTATTGCGAACTATCGTCGTCTCTGATCTCGCCTTTGAGCAGCTCGCGCCGAGCGCGTTGGTAAGCGGCAGCAGCTTCTTCTGCTGTGTCAAAAACGCCCAAGTGCACAGCTTTGCCTCCTATGGAGATGATGGCCCGAAATCGCTTTTTCTCCGGATACACCCCCACATATCCGCTGCGATTTCGACTTTTTCGAGGGCGACTCAGCATCGAGCGCGAGAAGTAGCCTAAGTTCTCTATCCGGCAATCGAGCTTGTTGCCGTTTTTTGCACCTACCCATTGGCGCGTCGCGCTTTTCTCATGCCTCAGGTATTTCTCCGCAATCAGCTTGTGCAGATACAACGTTTCCACTTTGCCGGAGCCGTCTGGCCGGCGTTGGTTCCTCTGAAAAACGGCACAGCCGCTCGAGTGCAAACGGAGGTTATTCAACAGACCTCTCTCAGCGTAGTATGGGTCGGTAGACAACCAGTTATACGCAAAATCATTCAGCAAGACAAAAGCATCGGAGTTTTTCAATTTGACTTTGTAGGTCACAGCTTTCTAATCTACTCAGATTGACATTAAAATAGTTTTTAAAGTAAACAGGTCTTTTGCTTTTCGGTTTTGCAACAAAAGTGAATGCGTAAGAAAGTTATGGCACACCCTTTGTGCAATAAACAGCGATCTCTTGCCGTTGGTGTGGGGATTTAGGCCATTTCCTCAAAAGCGTATCCTCAAACTTAAATAACTTTTCTGACATGAGCAATTGGAAAAAGGTTCTGTTTTGGGTAGGTTTGATCGCCCTCGCACTTTTAGAGGCCTGCCACCGAGGCTATGGCTGCCCGTATTGAGATGAGTACTCCCCTGAAGTGTTAGACATCTTTAGCGCTTAGGAAGAAATGGTGCACATAGGCTATATGTGCACCATTTTATTTTTGCCTCATGGGTGTCATACGTGTTTTTTATCGGCTATCCTTTTTCATTGCATACACTGCCTTGGCCGCACTTCAGATGTACGTATGCCGGCGATGGTTAGGGCACGGGCGGGGGCGGATTATGGCTATGCGGCGGCGATGGGCTAGATGTTTGTTGCAGGCTACGGGTGTCCGAGTCAGAGTAGAAGGAAATGTGCCTTCCTTTCCTGTGCTCCTCATGGCCAATCACCGCTCTTATCTCGACCCTATTCTCCTGCTTCGTGACGTCCACGCCTACCCTGTGGCCAAAGCAGAGTTGGCGCGATGGCCTCTTATCGGGCGCGGAGCACAGCAAGCGGGTATCATTTACCTGAAACGCGACCGCGTCAGCAGTGGAGTGCATGCGCTGCGAGCGATAGCTGACATTATACTGCGCGAGGGTTTTTCAGTGATTTTATTTCCTGAAGGGACCACCTCCAGTCAAATGCGCCCGCTGACGTTCAAGAAAGGAGCGTTTCGAGCGGCAGCGCGTTGGCAGCTGCCCGTAGTTCCCGTAGCCATCTGTTTTTCCGATGAGCAAGATTTCTGGGTAGGCGAAGAGCCCTTTCTCCGCCATGCTTGGCGGCGCTTTCAAAAGAGGGAAATTTCGGTGTGCGTCTGCTATGGCCCCACTTTTCGCTATGCACAGGAAGAGGTGCTCGAGCAGCAAGTGCGCTCCTGGCTCGAAACGCAGTTGTGCGCCTTTTACGGTTACCCTTCTGCTCCCTAATCTTCAGGCTTTCTGTTCGCGGATCTGCAAACACAACAACGAGGCGACAGCCAATAGCCCCCCTCCCATCATGACGGCAGCTATGCGGTTATTGTCGAGGACGTGCTCCATAAACGGTCCGAAGAACAAAGTGGCTATGATTTCGGGAAGCACGATGAAGAAGTTGAAAATACCCATGTAAACGCCTAGTTTATTGAGGGGAAGCGTAGACGCCAACAAAGCATACGGCATAGAAAGAATGCTTGCCCAAGCGATACCCACTCCGAGCATAGACAGCAAAAGTGCATACTTATTAGCAGCTACTCCTACGTAAAGCAATCCCAAGGCTCCTGCGGCCAAACACACCATATGTGTATATTTTCTTCCGTACTTATCGGCAATAATGGGCAGTGCAAAAGAAAAGAGGAAGCACACCGCCGAGTAGAAGCCAAAGCAAAGGTTTCCCCACGCAACGCCCTCGGCATACACAGGTGACTGGGTGTCGGTAGCGCCTAAAATATCGCGGGCTACGGCGGGAGTAAAGTAAAACCACATCAAAAATAATCCCGGCCAGGTGAAGAATTGCACCAAAGCCACCTGTCGCATGGTTTTCGGCATGTGGAAGATGTTGGAAAATACCTCTCTTACGCCTCGCCAAAAGCCAGCGGTTTCTGCTTTTGCTCGTTGAAAGGCCTCCAGGTCAGCCGGCGGGTACTCTCTCGTTGTCACTACGGTATACATCACTGCTCCGATGTAGAACAAAGCACCTACGGTAAAAACCGCCACTAAGTAAGGCGGCACGCCCTGTCCAGAATACTGCTGGGCATCTTCCCCCATGATTTTTAGGATGGCCGTAGGAAGAAGTGCGGCCAACACGTTGCCGATGCCGATAAACATGCTTTGCATAGTGTAGCCTCGGTTGATTTGGGACTCCGGCAGCAAATCCCCCACAAAGGCGCGAAACGGCTCCATACTGATGTTGATACTGGCATCCAAAATCCACAGCAGCCCAGCCGCCATCCACACAGTAGACGAGTGAGGCATTGCCAATAGCGCCAATGTGGCCAAGATAGCACCTACGGTGAAATAGGGTCGACGCCGCCCCCAGCGCCCCCAAGTACGGTCGCTCATGTAGCCGATGATCGGCTGCACGATGAGCCCCGTCATCGGAGCCGCCAGCCACAATAGCGGAATCTCGTCGGGCTGTGCTCCTAAGTACTCGTAAATAGCGCTCATATTTCCCATTTGCATCCCCCATCCGACCTGGATACCTAAGAACCCAAAGCTCATGTTCCAGATCTGCCAAAAGCTCAGCAAAGGTTTGTGTACAGCAGCGGATGTCATAACAGCGATCGTTTGTTTAAGCGAAAAAACAATGCGCTAAGAAACACGCATTTCTCTTTTTGAGAGAAATTTTTGCGTTCCTTAGCGCAAGCGCTCCCCCTATGGGCACAACTTCGACGCCAGACTTAGGCGTTAATAGTCATCAGAGTCGTCCGCAATGTCGTCTTCCTCGTCTGAGCCTCTGCGGCGCCGCGTAATGATGATGTGGTCGTCTTCGTCCGAGGTGCCGCTGTCCTCTTCGGCATCGTCGTAGAGTTCTTCTTCTTCAGCACCATCGTACTCGCTTTCGACCTCGATATCCGCAAAATCGCCACGAAGGATGCCTTCTTCATCGTAGTCTTCGTCCTCACTGACAATACGCCTCGCTTCCTGCGCCGTCATGCGGATAAGGTAGTACGTATCTTCCGTCTCGAAGGGCAGGGCAGATACGATCTTACCTTCTTGGTTGGTGTACTGTACCAAATGCGCTACAAAACCTGTCGGATAAGCCATCTTCACCTGGCGAATGATCTCCTCCGGTAGCGCATGATAATCCTTGATGATGCGTTTCTTGGCCAAAGCTCTAACGGTTAAGGGTTATTGATAATCAACAAATTACACAAGCTAACAGCGGATTTACCACCCAGGATGCAAAGTTAAGAGAAGGTAAAAAGGAACGTACAAATTTTAAGTCGTCTTTTTTTAGGTCATTGTAGCTCTTTCGCACTATTTGAACAATGCAAGAATGAGAGTGACCACCGACAAAACGCCAGTTGTGTAAGTAATCACACGCGTAGCGGGGTCGGCTACTGCGGCTACTTTGGCGCGGTTGGGCTCTATATAGATAATATCGTTTTGCTGCAGGTAGTAAGCTGGTGAGGAGAAAATTTCTCCCTTCTGCAAGTCGATACGAGTGTAGATGCGCCGGCCGTTTTGTTCGCGAATATGCAGGATATTGTTCCGATTGGCATACGGAGTAAGATCGCCGGCACGCCCAATGGCCTCCAAAAGCGTTATGCGCGGGCTCGATACAGTATACGTACCGGGCTGGTTGACCTCTCCCAACACCGTAACCCGGAAGTTGACGAAGCGGACGCTCACTACGACGTCTCGCAAGTAAGCGCGCAAGTGTTGCTCTAAGGTATCTTTCACCTGGGGCAAAGTGAGCCCACCCACAGCAATAGCACCCAATACCGGGAAGTCTATGGTTCCGTTTTCGCTGACCAGGTAGCCTAAAAACAGCTCCAACGTATGCTGTTGGGGAGCCGTCAATGCGCCGGGGAAGAAGCCCTCTTGTAAGTTAAAAGGTGCAGCCGCCTCCGCTTCTCCGCTATAGACGGCAATATGCAGAATGTCGCCGGGTTGAACAGGGGGGCCTTGCCAACGAAATGCTTGCTCGGAAGGCGTTTTTTGAAAGGAAATCAGCTCTTTGCGCGCTACGCAGCCGCCTGTCATCCCTAACAGGCACACCCACACTCCCAAATATAACCTGCTTTTCAACGTCCAACACCATTTTTAAGGAGATGCCGTAATGAGCGTTACTAACAAGCTAAGGGCTGTCAGAATGGGCAAACTCCATTGCAGATATTTGGTAGCGGCATCCGCAGTGTCGCCCACTTTGGCCTTTAGCGGTTCTACGTATATGATGTCGCCCTGTTGGATGAAAAAGAAGGGAGAAAAGAAAACATCGCGCCGGTGCAGGTCGAGGCGTCCGTACTGTCGCTGACCGCCGACTTGACGAATGACCAAAATATTGCCGCGATTGCCGTATTTGGTCAAGTCGCCCGCCATACTCAAGGCCTCTAGAATGGTTACTCGCTCATACGGTACAGTATACGTGCCGGCTTTATTGACCTCTCCCAATACGGAAAAGCGAAAGTTGGCCAGCTTAACGTTAATGATGGGATTTTTCAAATACGGCTCGATGTATTTGGCGATGGTGTCTCGAGCCTGTTGGGTCGTTAGACCCACTACACGCACGCGCCCCGCCATAGGAAGATTGACGGTTCCGTGAACATCCACTAAATACGTAGGCTCAGCCGGTGCTCCAGTAGCCGCAGCACCCGGATTGGCGGCTGCTTGGAAAGGAGCCACTGCCTTAGCGTCGGCTAATTGGCTGAGCACTGTGATCGCCAGCAAGTCGTCGTATTGAATGCGCAGGGGGGGGTACTCATACGATGTGGCTAAGCTGTCGAAAGCCGGCCCTGTATCAAAGTTGACCAGTTCGCGGTGTTTGATACAGGCCGTATGGGTAACCAGACCTACTGCCAGCAACAGCACGGCAAAACGGGTACGGTGTTTCACAGTATGCATCGAGTATTAGGTTTACCGTTTATGTCAATGCCGCATTCTGAAAAGTATACCTCGTCAAAATTTTTTCTAAATGTCCGCTTCGGAGCGCTGCCTGAAGCGTATAGGCGTGGCGAATGCGGTGCGCATCAGTACCGAGAAAATCAACCAGTCGGTGTTTCAACAAAAGCAATGCCGACTGCTGTACATCTGGGCCATAATGGCCGGTAATGGACAAGATATTTACCTGAAAGAGACAGCCCATCTGCTTAAGTTGGCGGTATTCCTCTAATTTGAAATGATAGAAGGGATATCGCTCCGGATGGGCCAAAACGGGCGTGTAGCCCTTGCTTTGCATGTCGAACAGGTACTTGTGCAGAGCCAAGGGAGGATGTAGAAAAGACATTTCCACCAATACATGCCCGCGCTCATCCAGCGTAAGCAGATCGTTGTCTCGCAACAGATGCGCAAAGTGCTCATCCAGCATATATTCGGCAGCTGCACGCAAGGTGATGGGTATCCCTTCCTGACGGATAGCTTCTTGCACGGCTTGTGCAGATGCCCGAATGACTTGAGAGGTGTTGGGGTAGCGCTCTCCAGATACGTGAGGAGTAGTGACGAGATGGCGATACCCTGTCCGAGCAAGTGCTTCAATAAGGTCGATGGCCTCTTCCAGGGTGGGCACACCATCATCCAAAGCGGGCAGCAAATGACTGTGCAAGTCGACCTGCAAAACCGAGAAATCAGTTAGCTCGGCGGGAGAGAGTAATCGATTTATCCACTGTATCATGGCCGACGGGGTAAGGACAATGGCAATTGCTCAAAGGTACGCCACATTTTTTTCATAGCCGCCAATACGTCATGTGGGCTTCCATTTCCTGCCGCGAATAGATGCCCTTGATGTCGAATAGGATGGGATCGTCTTTCATGATGCTTAAGAAAAACGGCGCATCCATCTTCTTATAATCGTCGTGTGCCACAGCCAACACTACTGCATCGTAGTCGTTCGAAAGTTGGTCGATCAAGGTGAGGTGATATTCGTGGGCCACCTCGTTGGGCGAGGCATAGGGGTCATGTATATGGACGTGAATGGAATAATCCATGAGTTCCCGGACTACCTCAGCAACCTTGGAGTTTCGGATATCGGCCACATTTTCTTTAAAGGTGATGCCCATCACCAGCACCTTACATCGAGAAAGATTCTTGCCTTTTTGAGTAAGCGTCTGTGCTAAGCGCTTGGCAATGAAAGCCGGCATGCCATCGTTGATGCGTCGGCCGCTCAAGATAACCTGCGGATCGTAGCCCAGCTGCTTCGACTTATGCAGCAAGTAGTACGGATCGACACCAATACAGTGGCCACCTACCAAACCCGGAGAAAAGGGGATGAAATTCCACTTGGTGGCAGCAGCCGCCAGCACCTCGTGGGTGTCGATACCCATGCGATCGAAAATGATGGCCAATTCGTTGACCAGAGAAATATTCAAGTCGCGCTGCGTGTTCTCAATCACCTTAGCCGCTTCGGCAACTTTGATAGAGGGAGCACGATAGACCCCGGGCTTTATAACGGCACCGTACACCTGAGCAATAGTCTCTAACGCCTCTGCATCGCAGCCGGAAACGACCTTCAAGATGTCGGTAACCGTTCGACTTTTGTCGCCCGGCGAGATGCGCTCGGGTGAATAGCCCAGTTTAAAGTCCCGCCCTACTTTCAGCCCCGACTCCTGCTCCAGTATCGGCAAACAGTCTTCCTCCGTACACCCCGGGTAAACCGTACTCTCATAGACGACGTAATCGCCGGGTTTTAAAACCCGACCGACCGTCGTTGATGCCTTTTTAAGCGGAGTTAGGTCGGGCACTTTGTGCGCATCTACGTCGGTAGGCACAGCGATCACAAAGAAATGGGCCTCTCTTAAATCAGAGGGTTCAGCAGTAAAGTGAATATCGCAGTCGTCGAACACCTCGGGCGGCAGCTCGCGCGAAGGATCTTGCCTCATTTTCATCGCGGCGATCCGGCTCTCGTTAATGTCGAAACCGATGACTCGAAATTTTCGGGCAAAGCTCAGGGCTATAGGCAAACCTACATATCCCAGGCCGATGACTCCGATGGCTTTCTTCTTTTCTTGGAGTGCTTGGTACATACGAGAGGAATAAGATTGGGCTTTAAATACGGTTCTCAGGCAAAGAAGGATTGCACGGCCTCAATAATTTGATCCTGTTGGTCTGGAGTAAGTTCAGTGTGCATCGGGAGCGAAATGACCGATCGGCACAGCTGTTCCGTGACGGGCAACGCTCCTGCCGACCAATAGTGGGCAAAGGCGGGCTGGCGATATAGGGGGATGGGATAATACACCATTGCTGGAATGCCCTGTTGGTTCAAGTGCTGGCGCAAGGCATCTCGCTCGCCTTCCCGCAAGACCAACGTATACTGGTGAAAAACGTGGGTAGTGTTTGGCGAGCGCTTAGGTATTTTTAGCTGCGGCATTTCCCTAAAGGCGGCATCATAGTAATCGGCCGCGCGCCGCCGCCGGCTGTTGTAGTCGTCCAACCGCTTAAGTTTGACGCTCAGGATAGCCGCTTGGATGGAGTCTAAGCGAGAATTGACGCCGATGACGGCGTGATGATAAAGCTGACTTTGGCCGTGGTTGGCGATCATGCGCAAGCGCTGAGCCAGTTCCGGGTCATTCGTCATCATGGCACCGCCATCGCCATAACAGCCGAGGTTCTTAGATGGGAAAAACGACGTGCAGCCCACATCGCCTATCGTACCCGTCTTAAACCGCCTGCCGTCGGAAAAGCAGTAGT
The DNA here is from genome assembly GCA_037445225.1 of Lewinellaceae bacterium. Classification (GTDB taxonomy): domain Bacteria; phylum Bacteroidota; class Bacteroidia; order Chitinophagales; family Saprospiraceae; genus M3007. Next base: position 73,558 of record JBBIKW010000008.1, read on the forward strand.
CGCTGCCGATGGCTTGGGCATTATCCTCAACGATGTGTAGGCGATGCTGTTTAGCCAGCTGCATCAACGGTTCCATATCCGCGCTTTGACCAAAGAGATGCACCGGCACAATGGCCCGCGTGCGCGGCGTGATGGCCTGCTGTACTGCCTCTACGTCTATGTTGAAAGTGTCAGGGTCTACATCCACCATTACCGGAGTTAGCCCCAACAGCGCAATGACCTCTGCCGTAGCTACATAAGTAAATGCCGGCACAATCACCTCATCGCCAGGAGATAGGCTCAGCGCCATCATCGCCACCTGGAGCGCGTCGGTTCCATTAGCGCAAGGAATCACATGCCCCACTTGAAGGTAGGCCTCCAACTCCGCTTGAAAGCGCTTCACTGCGGAGCCGTTGATATATTCCGTTGAAGCAATGACGTCCAGCACCGCTCGGTCGATCTCCTCACGCATGTTTTCGTACTGGGTTTTTAGGTCTACCATTCGAATCATAGTCATCGACATGCCAAATTTTTTAAACGTCGTAGTTCAATATGGAAGCCAAGAGCCGCTCGGCTGTAGCCACTGAAATACCCTTTCGACGGGCATAGCTTTCTACCTGGTCTTTTCCAATTTGCCCCAAGCCGAAGTAGCGCGCCTCGGGATGCGATAAGTACCAACCACTGACAGAGGCCGCCGGATACATAGCATAATGTTCAGTTAGGGTAATGCCCAATCGCTCCGGTTGAAGAAGGCGCCAGAGGGTAGCCTTTTCACTGTGCTCTGGGCAGGCCGGGTATCCTGGTGCGGGGCGGATACCTTGATAGGCTTCAGCGATCAGTTCCTCGTTAGATAGGTTTTCGTCCGGAGCGTAGCCCCAGAATTCGCGGCGTACGCGCTCGTGCAGGCGTTCGGCCAAAGCCTCTGCTAATCGGTCAGCTAAGGATTTAAGCAGAATAGCCCGGTAATCGTCGTGCTCAGCCTCGAAGCACCGCACATGTTGCTCCAAGCCAATACCCGCTGTCACCGCGAAAGCCCCCACGTAGTCGGGCACACCGCTCTCTTTGGGAGCCAAAAAGTCGCCTAAGCAGTAGTTGGGTTGACCGGCCGCTTTTTTGTTTTGTTGGCGCAAATGATGCAAGACAGCCAAGACCCCTGTTCGGCTGTCGTCGGTATACAGCTCCCAGTCGTCGTCTGCTATAGTGTTAGCGGGAAAGAACCCTACTACCGCCCGAGCGATAAGCCATTTCTCCGTGCATATTTGGTTTAATAAAGCACAGGCATCTTCGTAGAGCCGGCGCGCTTCCGCTCCTACTACAGGGTCGCTCAAGATGGCCGGATATTTTCCCGCTAGCTCCCAACTACTAAAGAAAGGGGTCCAATCGATGTAATCGAGCAGCTCCGAGAGCGGATAATCCTCAAAAGTCTTCACGCCCAAAAAAGTGGGCTTGGGTGGCGAATACTTCGGCCATTCGCACGACCATTTGTTGGCGCGCGCCTCTGCCAACGAGACAAAAGCCTTTGCCGATTGGCGGTTAGCCCTGGCCGCTCGAATATGCTCGTACTCGCGTTGAATAGACTCGATGAAGGCTAGCCGTTCCGCCTCATTTTGCCCCAACAAGGCACTGACGACGGGGACACAGCGGCTGGCATCCAATACATGGACGACAGGCGCACGCGTATAAGCAGGGGCGATCTTTACTGCCGTATGCGTCTTGGAGGTGGTAGCTCCGCCGATGAGCAGAGGCTTGTCTAACTGGAGGCGCTCCATCTCGCGTGCTACATGCACCATCTCATCCAAAGACGGTGTGATAAGGCCCGATAGCCCTACGATGTCGGCTTCTCGTTCGACAGCGGCAGCTAAGATCTTTTCAGCCGGCACCATAACGCCCAAGTCGATTACCTCGAAGTTGTTGCATCCCAACACCACTCCCACAATATTTTTGCCAATATCGTGCACATCGCCTTTCACCGTAGCCAAGAGCACTTTGCCGCGCTTCCTATTGCTGTTATCTTTCTGCTCGGCTTCGATGAAGGGCGTTAGGTAAGCTACGGCGCGTTTCATCACTCGGGCGCTTTTAACCACCTGGGGAAGGAACATCTTTCCAGCGCCAAACAAATCGCCCACCGTATCCATGCCCGCCATAAGGGGGTCCTCGATAACTGATAATGGGCTGGGATACTGTCGACGCGCTTCCTCCACATCGGCCTCGATGAATTCGTCAACGCCGTTCACTAAAGCATAGGTAATTCGCGCCTCGACCGAGTCATTTCGCCAGGCTAAGTCTTTTGCTGAACTGCGCCCACTACTTTCTCGATAGGTTTCTGCTAATTGGATGAGTGCTTCCGTGGCATTTGGATGTCGATTGAACAGCACATCTTCCACGCATCGCAGCAGGTCTGCTGGAATTTGTTCGTACACCTCGATCATGCCGGCATTGACGATGCCCATGTCCATGCCCGCTTGAATGGCGTGGTAAAGAAAGGCGGAGTGCATGGCTTCGCGGACACGGTTATTGCCTCGGAAAGAAAAAGATAAGTTGCTCACTCCGCCACTCACCTTAGCGCCGGGACAAGTCTGTTTGATGATGCGCGTCGCCTCGATGTAGTTGATCGCATAGTTGTTGTGCTCCTCGATACCGGTAGCTACAGCGAAAATGTTGGGGTCAAAGATGATGTCGGTGGGGTCATAACCCGCCTGCTGCGTAAGCAAGCGATAGGCGCGCTGGCAAATAGCCACTTTTCGCTCCACCGTGTCGGCCTGCCCTTCCTCATCAAAGGCCATCACCACCACCGTAGCGCCAAAACGCCGACAGATGGCGGCCTGGCGCAAAAACTCGGCCTCGCCCTCTTTAAGAGATAAGGAGTTGACTACACTTTTCCCTTGGAGGCATTTCAAACCCGCTTCGATAACGGAAAACTTGGAGGAGTCTACCATCACCGGTACGCGGGCGATATCGGGCTCGGCCGCTAACAAGAGCAGGAACTCCCGCATGACCTTTTCGGAGTCCAGTAGCGCCTCGTCCATATTGACGTCGATGATTTGGGCGCCATTTTCTACTTGCTGCCGAGCCACTTCCAGCGCTTCAGCGTACTTTCCGGCCTTGATGAGCGCGGCGAATCGGCGTGACCCTGTGACGTTGGTGCGTTCTCCGATGTTGACAAAGTTCGTCTCCGGTCGGATGATGAGCGGCTCCAAGCCCGACAGCATAGTGTAGTGGCGGGCGCGCGCCTCTTGAGGGAAAACAGCGGCTTCTGGGCATCGCGGCCGGATGTCTGCTACGTGCTCGGCAATATGCCGAATGTGATCGGGCGTAGTGCCGCAACAGCCACCGACGATGTTGACCAAGCCCGAACGAGCAAACTCCTCAATAAAGGTACACATCTCGTGGGGCGACTGGTCGTATTCGCCAAAGGCGTTGGGCAGCCCGGCATTGGGATAGGCGCTGACAAAGCAGTCGGCTATACCGGCCAATACTTCTAAATGAGGGCGCATCTCTTTGGCACCCAACGCACAATTGAGCCCTATGGAAAAGGGGCGCGCATGCTTGACAGAGATCCAGAAGGCTTCGACTGTTTGCCCACTCAAGGTGCGGCCTGAAGCATCGGTGATGGTCCCGGAGATCATAACAGGCACGCGCTGTTGGCGCTCCTCGAAGACCTCCTCTATGGCGTAAAGGGCGGCCTTACAGTTGAGCGTGTCGAAGACGGTCTCAATCAGCAAAAGGTGCACGCCGCCATCGAGCAAAGCGCGCACTTGTTCGGCATAGGCCTCGCGCACTTCGTCGAACGTCACGGCTCGGTATCCAGGATTGTTAACGTCTGGAGAAAGCGAGAGCGTCCGGTTTAAGGGGCCAATAGCGCCGGCTACAAAGCGAGGCTTGTTCGGATTTCGCGCGGTAAACGCGTCGGCTGCACGACGCGCTATTTGAGCCGCAGCCTTGTTGATGGCCGACACAAGTGCTTCCGTGCGATATTCGGCCTGAGCAATGCGCGTAGCATTGAACGTGTTTGTCTCGATGATGTCGGCTCCTGCTTCCAAGTAAGCGCGATGGATTGCCTCTACCACGTCGGGGCGCGTCAAGCACAGCAAATCGTTGTTGCCCTTTAGGTCGGTGTCGTGCTGTTGAAAGCGGTCGCCGCGAAAATCTCGCTCGTCCAGACCATAGCGCTGGATCATCGTGCCCATGGCGCCGTCAATGATTAGGATGCGCCTCCGGGCAGCATCCGTGAGCAAAGGCAAGATTTCGTGCGACACGGAGCGAATAGCGTTTGTAGTGCTTTAAAGGGCTAAAAGCTGCACTGAAAACGCAGCGCAGACCTTACCGGCCGCTACAAAGGTGCTAATACCTTTTCTAATGCAACAGCTAAACTTAAATGGGACGGAGCAAAACGTCAGGCAACTTGCGTTTGTGAGGAAGCGGCCGACCGACGCGCTTTCTTTTCTGCGTATGCCAGTGCGGCTTCGCGCACCCAAGCGCCCTTCTCCCAGGCTTCGCGCCGAGCGCGCAAGCGCTCGCGATTGCACGGGCCGTTTCCGTTTACGACATTCCAGAACTCTTCCCAGTCTATAGGCCCATGGTCGTAGTGGCCGCGCTCAGCATTCCACTTCAAATCCGGGTCAGGTAGGGTCAGTCCTAACACCTTCACCTGCTCGGCAATCATGTCGATAAAGCGCTGGCGCAGCTCATCGTTGCTGAAGCGCTTGATTTTCCAGCGCATGCTTTGAGCGGAATGCACCGAGTCAGCATCCGAAGGGCCAAACATCATCACAGCAGGCCAATACCAGCGATTGATGGCGTCTTGAGCCATCTGGCGCTGTTCAGGAGAACCCTTGGCCAGCGTCAGCAGAATTTCGAAGCCCTGGCGCTGATGGAAGCTCTCCTCCTTGCAGATGCGCACCATCGCCCGCGCATACGGTCCATATGAGCAACGGCACAAGGGTATCTGATTGAGTATGGCCGCACCATCCACCAGCCAGCCGATGGCGCCAATATCTGCCCACGTCAGCGTTGGATAGTTGAATATAGAGGAATATTTTGCTTTTCCAGTGTGCAGCTCTTCAATGAGAGCATCGCGCGACACGCCAAGCGTCTCCGCGGCTGAATACAGATACAATCCGTGCCCCGCCTCGTCTTGCACCTTTGCCAACAAGATAGCCTTGCGCTTCAGCGATGGCGCTCGAGTAATCCAGTTTCCTTCAGGCAGCATGCCTACGACTTCGCTGTGCGCATGCTGACTAATCTGCCGAATGAGGGTTTTTCGATACCCTTCCGGCATCCAATCCTTGGGCTCAATGCGAATTTCGTTGTCGATCTTTTGCTGGAAGTCCTCCTCCAACGCGACTCCAGAGGGCATTTGCTCTTTTGACAGCTGCATGATTGACTTTTTTATGCACCGAAGGCAAATATAGTGCGTTTCTTGCAGTTCGCTTGCGAGCGGATCGCTGTAAAAATGGGCCGATGAAACAAGTCAACTGAGGTATAAGTTTAAAATTTGCGCGAAAAGTAAGCGCATTTCAAGTGTCATGCAAAACGAGAAGATCCTGCAGGCTTCACAGAGACAGTTGGATGAAATGCACATCCAGCTGCTTGTAGACGCCTATGATCAAAAGCAACTGACGCGAGCGCCCACTGCCGTGTTCATTTGCAATCGGCTGTATCCCGGGACCGACGAGTGGATACTACTTTATCTAATGGCACAGAATGCCTCCAACGCTAAGGTGTTGTATCCGTATCCAGTAGCCATACCCGAAACGATCAGTCCCTATGCTATCCGGCCGATGCGCCGCAAGTTAGAAGACCGATTTTTGCGCATCAACTTTGCCAAGAAGGTCATGCGCTACATCGAGAAAGGGATTTCGGTAGGTATCGTCATCGACTTTTCAGAAAATGCCATAGAGGGTTTATCGAGGAACCTGCTGCGCACTCGAATACTGCGTCAGCTGCGCAAGGTAAACGCCCCTATCGTACCCGTGCATTTAAAAACAGACGCTATCTCTCGTCCTAACCCCTGGCGCATACTGTTAAAAGTCGCTCCTCGCCCTTCCGATGACCACCCAACCCGAATCCAGGTGCGCATTGGCCCACCTATCTTCCCGGGCAACCTTAGCGGGATAGACAGCCAGTTTTTGTGGAATAAATTTTTACAGGCTAAAATCTTCTCTTTAGGTACCAATTTCGACATACAGCCAGAGAGCTACGTTACTGCAAAGCAGGAAGCGCCTAAGCCCTTGGCTGAGCCGGTAGAGCCCACCCTCGTTCGACAAGATATCGCGGCCCTAAGTCCACAGTGTTTGATCACTTCTCGCGGCCTTTTTGATGTGTTTGTCGCCGCTTTTTCCGACATCCCTAACGCCATGTTTGAGATCGGCCGCTTGCGCGAATACACTTTCCGCGCTGTGGGCGAAGGTACCGGCAACCCTAGGGATATGGATGAGTATGACCTCTACTACTTACAGCTCATCATTTGGGATCGCGAAGCCCAGCGCATCGTCGGCGGGTATCGATTGGGTTTAGGCGACCGCATCTTGCAGCGATTCGGCGTCAATGGCCTGTATGTCAATAGCTTGTTTAAGATAAAACCGGGATTTTATCCCATCTTGCAAGAAGCTGTAGAGCTGGGGCGGTCGTACATCGTTCCAGAATACCAACGCCATCGATTGTCGCTTTTTCTCCTTTGGAAAGGTATCCTGCACTTTTTGTTAGCAAACCCTCACTACCGATATCTGTATGGGCCGGTAAGCATCAGCAAGCAATTTTCAGAAACCTCTCGGTCGGTTATTGTGGAGTTCCTCAAGCGTTATTGTTTCGACCCAACCTTAGCGCGATGGGTGCGGCCGCGCCGTCCCTTTCGCGTGCGCACCAGAGCGGTCAACACGCGCTTGTTGGCGGAAATGCTTCAAGGGGAGGTCGACGCCTTGGAAAACCTTATCGAAGCCATAGAGCCCGCTCATTTTAAAGTCCCAGTCTTGCTTCGCCAATATCTACGGCAAAACGCCAAGTTCATCGGCTTTAACGTCGATCCGTTGTTTTCCGATTGTTTAGATGGCCTCATGATCCTCGATTTGCGCAATTTGCCCAGCAGCACCATAGAGGCGCTGCAACAAGAAAAGGAATAACTGCTGATGGCTGTGTTCTTTCTCGAGAGGGGCGACTTGGTTTTTCCTCCCGTCGACACTGCCGAGCCCGACGGGTTATTGGCGCTGACGCGCGACCTTACTCCTGAGCGCATCATAGCGGCGTATGCGCGCGGCATTTTTCCCTGGTACGAACAGGATGGCCTCTTCTTCTGGTATTCGCCGCATCCGCGCATGGTACTTTTCCCAACCGAGTTGCGCGTACACAAAAGCATGCGTTCCATCTTCAACCAAAATAAATTTTGCTACACGCTCGATACCGCCTTCGAACAGGTTATAGAGGGATGTGCTCACTCCCTGCGCAAGAGCCAGTCAGGTACTTGGATCTCGCCGCGTTTTATCGAAGTGTACACGGCCCTACACCGAGAAGGACTGGCGCATTCGGTAGAGGTTTGGCAGGGCAACGCCCTCGTAGGCGGCCTCTACGGCATCTCTTTGGGGCGAGTATTTTTTGGCGAGAGTATGTTTACCCGCATCTCCAATGCCTCTAAAGCAGGATTTATTGCGCTGGTACGCGCGTTGGAGCAAAGTGGATTTGACTTGGTGGACTGTCAACAAGCCTCAGCCCACTTAAAAAGCTTAGGCGGACGCACCATATCGCGCGCGGAGTTCGCACAGTTGTTAGCGCGCAACGACTTAGAGGCGACGCTGCGCGGCCGGTGGCGAATAGAAGGGGGAAAAATCGTCGCAACTCATTGAGCACCTGTGCCAAATGGAAACTCTTCTGCTATCTTCCAGCACTCCGATGTCCACTCAAGCAAGGTGAGGCTGCGCACTTCAAAGACTCGCCGGTAGGAACGCTGCCGAAAATCTGCAGAAATCTGCTTAAAGACCAGCGGCTCTACGTCGCGATGCGCTAAAGTGAGATGGGGATGAAACGATCGAGCCGCATGCTTTGTCTTCATTCCCAGTTGTTTCTCCAATACCTCCATCAGTTGAGTGTAGAGGTGTGTCAGCGGCTCGGAATGCTCCGGCTGGATGAAAAAGACCTTCGGTGCAAAAGCGCCGAAGTCACGTAGGGCTACCTCAAAAGGCATTTGGTTTTGGGAGAAAACACTTATGCAGTTACTTAAGCGGTGCCTTAACTCGGCCTTTTTCCAAAAGGGAGGGTATAGCGTGATGTGCGGCGGACTTTTGAGCGCATGACGCGGCCCCCACTTTTGAGCAATGTATTGCTTCATAGCAGTGATTTCTCGCTGGATAGCGGGAGAGGGCAATATCGCGATGAAAAGAAGCGATTGCTTTTCCATACTCAGGAGCCCTGGTCAAGGTGTTAAAAAATATTTGTAGAGCGTAAATATGGCACGGCATCTTCTTTGAGACATATCTTTAGGCCCAGCAAAAAAACACCTCTGCCATGCATCTGCGAAAACTTCTCTTTTTAGCTCTGTTTCTCTGTCTTTTCGCTGCCGCTGCAAGCGCGCAAGAGTACCGCAGCGCTATCGGCGCGCGCTTAGGGTACCCGCTTTCCGCATCCTATAAGCACTTCATCTCGGCACCAGGTGCTATTGAGCTGTTTGCTGGAACTCGCGGATGGACTACTTATCGCTGGTTTAACGTGGGAGGGATATACCAGCACCATTTCCCTATTGAAGGTGTAAGCGGGCTGAAATGGTATGTTGGCGGCGGGGCTTCGATTTTTTTCTGGAGCTACGGCGATGCCTTCGTAGGAAGCTACGGGAGCACCAGCTTTGGCGTGTTGGGCGTACTCGGGCTCGATTACAAATTTACGGAGGCACCTATCAACTTATCCTTAGACTGGGTTCCGCTGCTTTTCCTAAATGGGTTTGGAAGAGGGTTTGGCAGCGGCTATGGCGCTCTTAGCGTTCGCTACACTCTAAACTAAATGAGGTCTTCTCTCAAGGGGCCCAAAAACGCTATTTCTCCAACCGTAGTTGGAGCAAATAGTAGGTTTCTAATGCCTGTGAGCGCGTTTTAGGGTTCAAAAACAGGGCGTTAAGCATAGCCACGTGAAAATGCTTCAAGGTGGCGATAGGCTCTACCGGTATGCCGGCGCGCTCCAAGGTGGTTTTGTTTTCTGCGCTGCAGAGAACACCTACCGTCGGCAACGAAGAAGAAGTCACGCGTCGGATGAGTTCTTGCGGCTCTTCTACCCGAGGGATGATGCGCCCGTTAAAAAAGTCGGTCGTATGGTGGTTCATCCGAAAGAAGTACAGTCCATCCGGCGGTATGCCGGCTTCGCGCGCTGACGACACCGCGTGCTTGGCATACTGATAGGAGAGAAGTTGGGGATAAAAGTGAAAATTGAGTACAACCGCTGTGATCGAAGCAGTTGCCACACCTTGCAGTACCAAAAAGCGAGCCGATAAGGCTCCTTTGTGCCGCCAAAGGAGGATAAACCAGGCAAATGCTCCTGTTAAGAGTACGCCCCAAATCCACAGGGGAGCGTTGGGGAATGCCCATCCACATACTATTGCACCCAGCAGCAAGCAGCCCCCCGTTTCCGCATCTAAGAGGCGGCGCGCAAGCAAGTCCACACCGCATCGCTCCATAACAGATGCTACCAATACCGACGCCCACGGAAGCGTGATGAAAATATAGTGAGGCAACTTGTACTGAGAAAACGAAAGAGCAATGATCGTTAGCAGAAAGCCAAACAAAGCGTAGTACTCGGGCCAAAAGTCCTTATTGGGTGCTGTGCGAAAGGCACCGCCAATTTTGAAAAGGGCCCAGGGCAGTAATAGGCTCCAGGGCGCAAAGGCCCACAGGTAAACGTGCAGAAAAAAGAAAACAGAAGCATCGTTTTTCCAGACATTCTCCCCCGTAATGCGGCCAAAGCTTTGTTCCCAAAAAAAGAAACGTACTCCAGAAACACCTTGCCGGCCGTTTACCCATTTCTCCGGATGGAGGTCAAACTGTTGCCAAAGCCCCCAACACATAGGTGCGAGGAGTAAAGCCACCACCAACAGTCCCGCTAACCACTCCCAGCGCAACAATCGACGCCATTCTCTTCGCCAAAGCAGATGCCCGCCCGCCGCAAAGGCAGGTGCGATCAGCCCTATAGGGCCTTTGGATAACATAGCTAAGCCTACACAAACGCTCCCGCCAAACAGGTATTTCCATTGCCTCCGATCTATATATGCCGCTAGCTGCCACACAGCGCACGCAGTAAAACCCAAGAGCAGCGTATCGGTGCGCACGTCGTTGCACATGAGCACAAGCCCTAAGGAAGTGCTGAAAATGAATGCGGCAAAAAGCGCCGTATCGCGGGCATAGTATAAGCGAGTAAAGCGATATACGCTCCAAATGCCCAAGAGGGCAGCCAATACAGAAGGCAATTTATAGGCCCAGTTGCTCAGGCCAAAAAGCGAAAAAGAAAGTGCCGCTGTCCAAAAAAGCAAAGGGGGTTTGTCTAAGTAATCCGCACCGCGATGCTTTACTTCTAACCAGTGCCCTTCTTGCAGCATCTCCATGGCAATGGAGGCGTATTGGGCTGCATCGACTTCCATGACATCTAAATCCAACCCGCGCGCATAGGCCACTCCTATGATTATTGAGAAGTAGAGCCACGGCGAGCGCAGGCAAACCAGCAACTGTCTCATCAGGCAAATGTAGAACTCCCGCAGTGCCTGTGGCACCGCTCTTGCCGTAGAAAACCGCTCTATGCCGGTCAATTGTACTGGCCGGGACGGTCATCCAGCAGCTCCTCTGCCTCTACCGAAGCACGACGGCGATTCCGCCACCACCAGTACCCAATGGCAGCCACTAAGAGGTAGGGCATAGCCAACATATAAAGAATGCCAGTATTCAGACCGCGCCCTGCCGTGCCGCCATTTTGCAAGTTAGATTCCGCCGACATACGGCACATAGGGCATTGGGCCCAGTTCTCACCTGCCAACACTAACAGGAAAAATACTGTCAGGATTAGGATGCTAAAACTGCATTTGCTTTTCATATCGCCCCCCACACCTAAATTTTTTAATGAAGATAAGATGGCTTCAACTGTAGTAAGGCCGAAGCATAAGATAACATATAGGTCCGGTGATCGCCACGTACAGCCAAAGAGGAAATACCCATCGGGCCATTTTCTTGTGCCGTTCATACTGCCCGGTATACGCGCGATTAAACGTGAGTAGAATGAAAGGCAATACCGCTGCTGCAAGTACTACGTGCGTAATTAACAGGAAAAAGTACAGATAGCGCATCCACCCTACCCCACCGTATCGCGTTTCGGGCGTAGTAAAATGATAAGCCACGTACGACAATAGGAAAAGAGCAGAACACACCATGGCAGCGTAAATCGCACGCCGATGTGCCTCTATTTTGTTCTGCTTGATAAAAACCAGCGCCATCACCAAGATGACCGCCGTTAGAGCATTCAGAGAGGCGTGAAAGGGCGGCAAAAAACTCAGATCCATTCCCACGTCCAGCTTCACTCGACGCATCAAGACCACTAAAAACAAGACGACTGCCGAGACCGCATAGGCTAAAATGTTAAGCCGCCGCTCTATTTGCACGGCTTCTGGTAAGGTGACATTCGACATAGTCCTATTCTTTTGGCAATAACAGGGCGATGTGTTCTACCATCCGCCCAATCTCTTTCTCGTCTAAGGCGTTGTAAAAACGCCGAATGGTGCCCGAAGTATCCGCCAAGGCGTAATAACGCTCCACAGGCTTTAGTCCATTTTGTTGACAATACGCAGTGTAGGCATTGAGCAAAACGGATCGCCAAGAGTTCAGGCCCCCAGACCATACCCATGTGGCGTAGTCGGCACTCGGAAGGGTGCGAGCATATGTACGGAATTCTGGCGTTCCCTCTCGGCTGATCATCACTAAGCGAAAATGGTCGGGGATGGCCGCCGACTTGAAGCCGAATTGTTTAAATAGGCGCTCGCCCGTGTCTAAGATGAACTTATTTTCAGGAGTAAGGTCTGGATTGACCCCGAAATAATGGATGACACACACCTTTTGGGCTATAAGGTTATCCTTTATCCCATCGGCATAAATGATGGGCACTGGGATTATTTTCCCATAATCCTGCAGCTCCGCCTGTGCTTGTCGGCGCCAGTTCAGTCCGTTGCGCAAGTACAGCCACGATACTGCGGGAAGACCAAAAAGGAGCAGAGCAATCACTCCAGCCACCCAAAAACGGCGCAATTGCAATTTTTTTTCTGCCATAGACCGCTCATAAAACGCAAAAGGCGAGGTTTTGTTCCTCGCCTTTTCTCTGGTTTTTCTTTATCCTCGAGGAAAAGATACCCGCTCTACTTCACCGCCGGGCAATTCGTACAGCCCTTGCGGCTTGCTGGGCACGGGCTTAACAACTTCCTCATTCTTCTGGCGAATGAGCTCTCGGCGCTTGCCCCAGGAGTCGCCCTCTTGGAAGAAAGCGATGATAGCCCACACCAGCAATAAGGTAGGCAGGAGCACACTCAACACTAAACCGCGCACCTCATAAGCCATATGCATGAAATAAAAGACGATGAAGTACGCCTTGTACAAGGAGAAGCCTATCATGAAGAGCATATATAAATAGTGGCCAAAGCCCTCCGAGAACTTCACGCCTTCAATGAGATGTCCTTTAGCCAGCAGGGCGATCAACACCTCAATAATGGTAATCACACCCAAAATCATTAAGCCTCGGAAGACCAGCGCTTTTTGCTCTTCATAAGTCTGATGTCCAGCCATATTGTTTTGTATTGCGAATAACCGTAAATGTTTCTTTTAGAGGAGATAAAAAACTAAAAAGACGAAGACCCACACCAAGTCCACGAAGTGCCAATACAGGCCCACCTTTTCCACCATCTCGTAGCCGTTTCGGCGGGCAACATAGAGCCCGCTAGCGGCATTGATCATGATTATGGTCAAGATGACGACCCCAGAGAACACGTGAAAGCCGTGAAAACCCGTGATGAAGAAAAAGAGTGCCCCGAAGGCCTTGGGACCTAATCCCGCTTCCATCACGCGCCCTGCGTACTCTCCACTGGTATACTTCACGAGCGGGATTTCGAATTTTCCATCGTGTTTGTGCACCAGATAGTTGTCTCCTTTAGCAAAGGTCTTTAAAGAGCCGTCCTCGTTGCGCATCTCCGTACTGTCGGGATTGAGGTAGATGCCGTCAGCGATGTGCCGGCTGAAAGGATTTTCCGAGACCGTCATGTGCTCCTTGACGATGAGCGTGGTCCACTCATATGCTTGAGAGGCCAGGAAGGTGATGCCCCCCAATATAGTCAGGAACATCCAGAAGACAACGCCGCGTTGGTTTTCGCGATGCCCCTCTTGGACGGCGCGCACCATGGTTACCGAGCTAAAGATCAGCACGAAGGTCATGAAAGTGACGAAGACCAAGGGCAAGTGCTTGTCCACAAAGGGAAAAGAGGAGAAGACAAAGTCTGCCTCTGGCCAGGTAGGCGTGCTGAAGCGAAGAGCGCCGTAGGCGATAAGGAAGCCTGCGAACGTGAAAGCATCCGACAGCAGAAAATACCACATCATCAGCTTCCCGTAGCTGGCTTTAAACGGCTCTTTAGCGCCATCCCAGAGGCTACTGCCGTTATCTGCTAGATGGGCTTGGGTTTCGTGTGCGTGTGCTACAGAGGTATCAGCCATATTTCGCGCGTAAATAATCGGGTTGAAAATTCGCGGTCAAAGTTCGGCACATCAGGGCGATTGCAGCAAGAAGAAAATGAACAAATACACCCACAGGACGTCGACAAAATGCCAGTAATGCACTACCAATTCAAAGCGCAGTCGCCGTCGAGGCGTAGGCTTGTACGGCAAGGCAAATGCGTGAATAAGGGCGACAACAAGCGCCGTTATTCCGCCCAATACATGCGCTGCGTGCACTCCAGAGATCACATAGACAAAAGAGCTCGAAGGATTGATAGTGAAAGTAGCACCCATGGCCGTCATCGCCTTCCAGCCCAGATATTGAAGCACCACGAAGGACAGCCCCAACACGAAAGTTGCAATCAGCAAGACTTTGTAGCGCCGCTCTATCCCTCGAACAAAAGCGCGATACGACGCATGTAGGGTAAGACTGCTCAGCACAATTACTGCCGTGCTCAGCCAGAAGATGTCTGGCAGCTGGAACTCGTACCAATTACCCGCAGCGCGCCGAACGATGTAGGCACTGGTAAAGGCGCCAAACATCATGATAATGGTAGCGATACCTACCCACAAGGCGAACTTGAGCGGGTGGATTTGATTGCTGTGATATTCTCTTCGGATAGTTTCCGGCATAGCACGCATATACGCTTACGGATGTGACAAGAGCGCGTCCGCCAACACGGTCAACAAGGCCAGCGGTAGGTATAGAAAAGAGGCATACATCTGTTTTCGGGCCGCCTCATCCGCACATCGCCGAAAAAGCCCCCAACACGACCAAGCAAAATAGGCCGTCACAAGGATGAGCATCCCCATAGCCCACACATTTATCTGCCCAAAAGCGTATGCCAAAAAGACGCTCAATGCCAGCAGAACGCAAAACAAGAAAGACAAAAGCCCAACAGAGGGCGATTTTACGCTCTCTTTAGTGGGGAGTAAATAGAAGCCCGCCCGCTTGTAATCTTGGTCGGCAACCCACGCTACCGCCCAAAAATGAGGAAACTGCCACAGGAATTGCACGGCGAAGAGAAAGCTAGCCATTGCACTCCACTCTTTTTCCCAAGCTACTGTACCGATCACTACCGGAAGGGCTCCAGGAATAGCGCCTACTAGCACCGCCACAGGGGAGTAACGCTTGAGCGGCGTGTACAGGAAGGCGTAGGTCACCAAGGACAATGCACCCAGGAAAGCTGTGAGTGGGTTAAAGAAGGCCAGCACGCTCAGACCAGCGGAGGCCATCAAGCCCGCCACCAGTACCGCTGTGGCTACGCTCCACTGGCCAGAAGCGACCGGCCGAAGAGCGGTACGCCGCATCAGCGCGTCGTATTCGTACTCTAAGACTTGATTGAGCGCATTGGCTGCCCCCGTCACCAAAAAGCCGCCCACTGCTAAGAGCAGCCAGCTGCGCCACCCCGCTTGGCCGCCTCCTACCACACCAAAAGATATCAATGCGGAAAACAGCACCATGAGCGAGAGGCGAAACTTTACCAACAGCGCCCAGTTCTTAAAAGCAAGCTTCACTGAAAAGCTTTTTTCTTTTCCTGAGGCAGCTGTGGCAATCTCATTCGCGCGATACGTGAAGCGCATGGTGCTGTTTTTCCCAATATTTAGTGTCCGTGATCGTGTTCTCCCTCCCGAAGCGGGACGTACTGCGGTACGTATTCTTGTCCGTTTTTACCGTAATCGTAGGGCCAGCGCTGTACCGATGGGATCTTATCCGGCCAGTTGCCGTGCCCGGGCAAGATTGGTGTCGTCCACTCTAGGGTATTCGCTCCCCAGGGGTTTTTTGTCGTCATCTTGCGGCCGTTAAAGATGGAATAGAAGAAGTTGATGACGAAGACAACCTGAAGGAAGAAGACTACGATAGCAGCCACCGTGATGAACTGGTTCAACTCCGTAAAATGGCGGAAAGCATCGAAGGAGGCGCCACCGTCGTAATACCGGCGCGGCACACCAGCCATACCGGTATAATGCATCGGCCAGAACACTGCATAGGCGCCGATCATCGTCCCCCAGAAGTGGATCTTACCCAGTGTTTCGTTCATGAAGCGCCCAAACATCTTGGGGAACCAGTGATAAATACCGGCAAACATGCCAAAGAATGCCGCCACGCCCATCACGATGTGGAAGTGTGCCACCACAAAGTACGTGTCGTGCAGCTGGACATCGATGGCCGAGTTTCCTAAAAAGATACCGGTCAGCCCCCCTGAGATAAACAAAGAGACAAACCCTAAGGCAAACAAGCTGGCTGAGTTGAAGCGGAAATTCGAGCCGTAAACCGTAGATATCCAGTTAAATACTTTCACCGCCGAGGGCACCGCGATGATTAGCGTAAACACCACAAAGAACTTACTAATGAAGGGGTTAACCCCCGCCATAAACATGTGGTGTGCCCAAACGATGAAGGAGAGGAAGGCAATAGCCAATGTCGAAAGCACCATTGCTCGATAGCCGAAGATGGGTTTGCGAGCGTGGACAGAAAGCACCTCCGATGCGATGCCCATGGCGGGCAAGATGATGATGTATACTTCGGGGTGCCCTAAGAACCAGAACAGGTGCTGATACAAAATTGGACTGCCGCCGATGCGATCCAAAATTTGGCCGCCAACCACGATCTCGCTCAAGTAGAACGAAGTGCCCATGCTGCGGTCGAACATGAGCAGAAGCACCCCGGAGAGGAGTACTGGGAAAGACAATACACCGATAATAGCAGTGATAAAGAATGCCCAGATGGTCAGAGGCATCCGCCATAAATTCATGTCTCGCGTGCGCAAGTTCAGAACGGTAGTCACGTAATTGATACCGCCCAGCAAAGCCGACACAATAAAGAGCGCTATGGCCACGATCCACATGGTCATGCCAGCACCTGATCCTTCAGAAGCTTGAGGCAGAGCACTTAATGGCGGATAAGCAGTCCAACCTCCAGAAAATGGCCCTGTGCTCAGAAAGAGCGACAAAAACATGACCACGCTGGCCAGGAAAAAGAACCAGTAAGAAAAGGCGTTCAGCAGAGGTGAGGCCATATCTCGGGCGCCCAACTGAAGCGGTATGAGCAGATTAGAGAAAGTACCACTCAACCCAGCCGTCAACACGAAAAAGATGAGGACTGTCCCGTGGATGGTCACCAATGCGTAGTAGAACTCCGGATCGAGCTTGCCAATGCCCGCGTCGTTCACCTGTATCCACTTGCCTAAGATCGGTTTAAGCCACGCTAAATCTGCCTCGGGAAAGCCCAACTGCAAGCGGAAGACCAACGACATCAGCGCGCCCATCAAGGCCCAAAAGATACCTGTGATGAGAAACTGGCGCCCAATGATTTTGTGGTCTGTACTAAATATGTACGTCGTCAAGAAGTTGGACTGATACTTGTCGCCATGATGGTGCTCGTGAAAGCGGTCATCATAACCTAACTCTTGAGTCAGCTTCTCTTCCAGGGTGTCCAAGGATTCAACTGCGACTTTGGTCATTTCAGCCATAAACCAATGAATTTAAATATGTAAACTTGGGTTGAGGGCTTCGGCGTCCTTCCTATTTTTTCACTTTACAGGCTAGTAGTTTTCGTCGTGTCGCTTGCTGCCTCGGGAAGCGCAGGCGGATCAATATCTAAGACTTTACCCTTGTTGAGGTCTTCATCCTTACCGCGGATTTGCGTGAGGTAATAAGACTCTTGCTTTTTGTACCAGGCATCGAATTCCTCTTGCGAAACTACTCGCACGATACGCCGCATGGAGTAGTGCCCCTTACCGCACAGCTCTGCGCAAGCGAGCTCGTATTCGAACTTTTCCCAACGCTTCGGACCCTGCGGATCTGTCGGGTCGTACGGCTCATTGTACTCCGGATACTTTCGCAGCTCATTGCGGTACTCGGCAGTAGTCTTAATCGGCGTAAATACAAAATACGTAGGCATGCCGGGTACTGCATCCATCTTGACGCGGAATTGAGGGAGATAGAAGTTGTGCAACACATCTTTGGCTATAATGCGCACCCTCACTTTCTTATTCACCGGCAAATACAGCTCTTGCCCTACGATAATGTCGTCCCAGTTTTTAGGATCTCTAAAGTCCTGCCCTACCTGATTAATTGCAGTAGTCAAGCGGTAGTCGCGCGCGCCCAACTTACCGTCGGGGCCGGGATAGCGAATAATCCAGTTGAACTGTTGGCCTGTGGCTTCTATCTCTATATAGTCTTCGTCTGGGCTAACATCGGCCATAATTCTGTCCCACGCATCGAGGCCGCGCACGACCAGCAGCGTCATTACCACTGCAGGGACAGCCGTCCAGATGACTTCAAGGCGGTTGTCGTGCGCGATAAATGCGGCTTTCCGATCTTCGCGCCAGCGATATTTATAGGCAAACCAGAATAGAGCAACATGGGTAATGACGAATACAATACCTGTAAAAATAAGCGTGACGTTGAACATGTTATCGATGGCTCCGCCGTGCTCCGAAGCCGCTGCATGCGGACCATAGCCGAGCATCTCGTTCTTGTACAGGTACGAAGATGCAAAAACAGCCACTAAGAAAACCACTAAAAACGCTAGCGACAAGTGTGCGTTCCACCAACTGCTCTCGCGCATAACTTCGCGCTCTCCCTTTATTTGGGAGATCAGCTCCACTACGCGAGCAATCTGAACAAGCACAACGCCAACAAGAAGTATGCAGAGGATAATGAGAAGCGCAGTCATTTGCGGCAGATTGTTTACTTTTTAAAACGCTAAAAAGACCGAATAGTTCAAGCCTCAGAATTAAGCAATCGGTTACTTAGAATGATTCTAAACTAAATTCAATGGTGTTCGTGACTATTCTCTTCCCCATCGATATAAACGCCTGTAGAGTGATGCAAGCTTTCCTCCAGATAGGGATCTCTCAGCGGCAACAAGGGCGCGCGCTCCAGCTGTCGGAAGAAAAAGAACAAGAAGAGACTTAGGAAACCTATAAGTACGCCGATTTCCTGAAAGCCCGGCAGGGAGTAGCCCAATTGAAAAGGAGCTTTTGTGTGGTGAGCCTCCTCCCTGTGGCTGTGTTGTGCTTCACCGCCGTGATCGCGATCGACATGAGCAGCTTCGCCTGCTTGTTCATGCGCGAGAGGTTCAGAAGTCTTATCGCTGCTCTTTTCTTCGGAGGACTGTTGGGGGGCTGCTTCGGGTGCTTGTTCAGCGCCCACGCTTGCCATCGCGCGAAGAGTTATCGTCAAATCTATGGTGGCATCATCCGCACTAGTATGCGTACCGCCTTCATGGAGCGCTAGGGCCTCTTGCGCTGCAATGCGCGCACCGGGTTTGATCATGTAAAAGAAGTCGATCCAGTGGCCCAAAAACACCAACAGTGCAGCAAAAAACATGGTGCCCACTTTGCGCTTCGTATCGTTGCGCATTAGTACAAAAAAGGGAACGACGAAGTTGAGCACAAGATTTCCCCAGAACAAAATGGGGTAATTGTCCATGCGCTCTTTGAAATAGATGGTCTCTTCTCCAATATTACCGTACCAAATGAGCATGAATTGGTCGAACCAGAGATAGGTCCAAAACACACTAATGCCGAAGAGATACTTACCTAAGTCGTGGAGATGCTCTACGGTGACATACTCCAAGTACCCTTTTGACCAGAGATACAGAATGAGTACGATGAAGAGAGCTAGGCCTCCTAAGAATAGGGAAATGGTGGAATACCAGGCGAACATCGTGCTGTACCAGTGTGGGTCGATAGACATCACCAGCTGCCAGAGGAACACTGTGCTCAGAAAGCCGCCCAAAGGCAAGAACGATGCCGCCCACTTGCGCTCGCGCTTATAGTAGTCGAAAGATGGGGTCTCGTGCACATCTTGGGCCAATGAATTTTGGCGCAGCTTGTAGGCCCAGAAGTACCATATGGCTAAGAAGCCTACCGTACCCACCGTAAAAAAGACGGGATTAAGGAAGCCCGACTTACCCGCTATGATCTTGTCGTATATGGGGTTGGAGGGGTCGGTAATGCCCGGCGTGTTCCAATGGTATAGATGGTGTAAGTGTCCCCAGACGCCAATGACTACCACCAGGAGCAGAGCGATGCCCACTAACATGAACTGGCTCATGGCTTCCCAAAGGCGCTTGATGACGACCATCCAGCCTGCGAACGCCGTAATTTGACCGCTAAGGAAAAACATAGCGGTAAAAGCGATGCCGGTAAAGAAGACGGCGTTGTGCAGGTAATTTGTCCAAAAACGCGTATAAAAAGCATCGTCGCCTATCGCAGACCATATCAGGCTGAGGACTCCAATGCCCATCCCGATGATGAGATTGCGCTTGAGTTTGCTGTCAAAAACGAACTGCGTATTCAGATTCATATTTCAGCACTGGTCTGTAGACCGAGTTTTTGAATGTTTGCGCCTACTTTTTCTGCTGTAGAGAACGAATGTAGTGGATCACTTCCCAACGTTCCTGATACGAAAGTTTATCCGCATAGCCGCCCATGACATTTTTGCCGTACATGATAGCAAAGTAGAAGCGGCCATCCTTTGCGTTAGTCATCTCTTCGTCCGTTAGATTCTTGGGTTGAGCCAAGTATTTCGAGTCGGGCATAGTGACGATATAGCCTTGGCCGTCGCCCTTTTCGCCGTGGCAAATAGCGCAATATAAGTTATACAGATTTTTGCCGCGCTCTAAAGCTTCTGGAGTAGCCGGGAAGGGATTTACCGTCATTTCCTGCTCGCAGCGAAGGCGCTCCTCCTCGGTATTTTCATAATAAAACGGCACATATCCGTTGACCGGCGCAGCGATAGCGTTAGGCGCATTCTTGCCGCGAACAACGTCGAGTACCTCCGAGCCAGCGTACTGGACGGCTGTATAGCCGCGCGCAATGGTACCTACTACAGGCTTGCGAGGCTGCGAAAGGGCAGCTTTAGGCAGGGTGCTTTCCTCGTCCCAGTGATTCCACGAATAATTCGCCAACACATTGGCCTCGTAGGTAATCGGATGGTACATGTCGGGCATGTATTCATGGCCCGTTTTGTTCTTTCCGGCCGGTGAACATAGGGAGAAAAGCCATGCGAACAAGGCTACTCCAATAATGGCTCCAATTGCGTATTTCATTTCAGAACGTTGTCTGTTTTTTAAAGAACTTTTTCATGTACTTCCGCAGCGCGCGTTTTTTGGAAGAAGTTTTTCAGCCCGGCTACCACTGATTGTTCCACCTGAGTAATGTCGAAGGCAATGCAGAATTTATCGTCGCTAATGCGGTTGTCCAGAATCTTTGCCTTGACCCCCGGCCACATCCCGCAAATCGTGTAAAAGGTGATGGTCATACCCCAGGCGGCGAAGAGCACGGTCAGCTCAAAAGTGATAGGAATAAACGAAGGCACTGGCCAATAGGGCTTGCCGCCAAAGAGGATAGGCCAGTCCTTTGCCAAAGCCCAAGACATGAAGAGAAAGCCAAACAGAGCACCCGTAGCGCCATAGATGAAGCCTAAGATATGAAGCCGGCTTTCCTTAAGGCCTAAGATGGGATCCAGCCCGTGCACTGGGAAGGGCGTGTAAACGTCCATGATATCGAGGTGCGCTTGGCGCGCCTCTTTCACAGCGCTCTTCAGCTCTTCCTCGTCGTTATATAGTCCGTACAGAACCCTTTTGTTTTCAGAGGACATATCGCAATGGAGATATTTTAGATTTTTTCTTGTTGCTTTTCCGTCACTTCCGTAGTAACAGGAGCATGAGCCCCTTTGCGCGCCTTCGGTCCAACGTATTGGTCGCCGGCGACCTTCAAAATCGCCTTTACTTCAGCGATGGCAACCACCGGAGCCACGCGCGTGAAGATCATAAATAGGAAGAAGAACAGACCAATGGTACCGCTAAAGATGGAAATCTCCACCCAAGTCGGCCGGTAATAGCTCCACGAGGAAGGCAAATAGTCGCGGGCCAAAGTAGTGGCAATGATGACGAAGCGTTCAAACCACATTCCAATGTTCACCACGATGGAGAGGAAGAAGGTCCACCAGATGCTGCGGCGGATGCGGCGCGACCAGAACAGCTGCGGACTGACGACATTACAGAACATCATGCCGAAGTATGCCCACCAATATATGCCGAAGACCCGGTTATAGAAGGCAAACTGCTCGTAGATGTATCCCGAATACCAGGCAATAAACAGCTCCGTAAGGTAGGCAACGCCCACTATAGTACCTGTCAGCACGATAACCTTGTTCATGGAGTCGATGTGGTTTATCGTGATGTATTCCTGCAGGTTGAGTACTTTTCGAGTGATGACCATCAGCGTCTGCACCATAGCGAAGCCGGAAAAGATAGCTCCGGCCACAAAGTAGGGCGGAAAGATAGTCGTGTGCCATCCGGGAATGACGGAGGTGGCGAAGTCAAACGACACGATGGTATGTACAGAGAGCACCAGTGGCGTAGAAAGACCTGCCAAGATAAGCGAGAGCGATTCCCACCGCTGCCAGTGCTTAGCGCTGCCTGTCCAACCAAAAGAGAAAATCTCATACAGCTTTTTTCGCAGCCCTACCGCGCGGTCGCGCACCGTAGCCAAATCGGGCACCAATCCTGTATACCAGAACAATACCGACACCGAGAAGTAAGTCGATATAGCAAACACGTCCCAAAGGAGCGGCGAATTAAAGTTTACCCACAAGGGGCCGCGCGTGTTGGGAAATGGAAAGATAAAGAAGGCCAACCAGAGGCGCCCCATGTGAATAAGCGGGAATTGGCCAGCACAGATAACCGCAAAGATCGTCATGGCCTCTGCTGCCCGGTTTACCCCCGTACGCCAGCGCTGGCGGAAGAGCAACAAGATGGCTGAGATGAGGGTTCCAGCGTGACCGATACCGATCCACCAGACGAAATTGGTAATGTCCCAAGCCCAATTTATGGTGCGGTTTGCGCCCCATTCGCCAATGCCCTTCCAAATCGTCCAAACCACTGCAAAGACATAGAGCGCTGTGAACGCCGAGGCGATGGAAAAGGCGACGATCCATTCTCGAGAGGGCGCGCGCTCGGTGGGCACGCACAAATCTTCGGAAATTTGGTGATAAGACTTATTGCCCTCGATGAGAACGTGTCGGACAGGTGCTACAGGTTGCGACATATCTTATCTTGCTTATATGAGTTGCCTTAAAAAATCGATGCGATGTGCGCTCATGCATTGTATACCTTCGCGGAGTAGCGCACGCCGGGCCGCGTATTGATCTCTTCCAAAACTTGATAGGCCAGCTCTTCTTGTTTCTTAATTGCCTGGCTTACGGCGCTCTGCGGATTGTTGATGTTGCCAAAGACGATAGCGCCGGTGGGGCAGGCGGTTTGGCAGGCAGTGCGCACGTCGTTATCCTCAAGCGGGCGGTTCTCGCGCTTAGCCGTGAGTTTGCCCTCTTGGATGCGCTGAATACAGAAGGAGCATTTTTCGATAACTCCGCGACTGCGCACAGTCACGTCGGGGTTGAGCACCATGCGCACGAGGTTGTCGGCATAGAAGGGAATATCGCCTTCTTCGACGCGGAAGAGGCGCTCCTCATTGGCCGGGAAGGTGTCGGCCGTGGTGTAATCCAGCCAGTTGAAGCGCCGCACCTTATAGGGACAGTTATTCGCGCAGTAACGCGTACCGATGCAGCGGTTGTAGGCCATCTGATTGATACCCTCAGCCGAGTGGTTAGTGGCGTTCACTGGGCATACGTTCTCACACGGCGCATTGTCGCAGTGTTGGCACATCATTGGCTGGTAAACCACGCGGGGGTTTTCCAAGTCGCCGTAGTAATAGCGGTCGATGCGCAGCCACGTCATTTCGTGATGGCGGCCCACCTCGTTTTTGCCTACTACCGGCACGTTGTTCTCGCTCACGCAGGCGACTTGGCAAGCGCCGCAACCAATACAAGCGTTCAGATCGATAAACATGGCCCATTTTAGGCCGGTACCAAAGTAATCTGCGCGGTCGGGATATAGTGTTTGCTCGTTCAGATGGCTGGCGTGTTTGTGGAACTCAGCCATTTTTTGGCGCAGCGAGGCAAGCTCATTGACATGCGCTTGGAAGATGATAGACCGGTCAGTGAGCGCTCCTTGATAGGCTAATACCTGTTCGTCAGCATTAATCGTTTGGCCGCTCTCCGCATCCTTAGCCGACAGCCCCATCGTGTGGTGGTGCTGCACGCAAGCAAAATTTTTCTCGGCGCCCACCTTTCCGGACACCTTCGCCTCTTTTGCAAAGTACTGGATGAAACCACCTTCTATAGGCAACCAAGGATTGACGTTGACACCATGACCTACGCCACAGCCGCCGCTTTCGCGACCGCCGCCCAGGGCAATGGCTACTGTGCCAGGAGCTTGGCCACAGACCCGCACCACCGTGCAGAGGTGCTTCTTACCTTTCACCTCTACCTCTACCTTGTCGCCATCTTCTAAGCCCATCCATCCTGTCATCTTCTTCTTTCCATCCCATTCTACTGGAATGCACAAGTAATTACCCCAGACCGTACGCGTTACGGGGTCAGGCATCTCCTGCAACCAAGGGTTGTGGGCGTATTGGCCGTTGCCTATGTTGACCGTTTCGTAGAAAGCGATTTCTACTGCGCCAGCACCGGGCTGAGTAACTGCTGCTGCGTTTAAGGCGACATTAGGGCTAAAGGAAACCGTTCGCTGGGCCGGCGGCACTTCAAAAACCCCGTCGTGCAGGCTCATGTCCCAGAAGGCTGTAGCCGTAGCATATTTCGACTGTTTCGCCTTCATTTCGTCAGCCCAGTGCGATTTCAAATATTGGTAGTAGGGCTGCTCGTCTTGGCGGTTGAGGTTAGGGCTATCGGCCCACTCTAACAGCGAAAGTTCTGCCTGCCGCGTATCGAACAGCGGGGCAATGGTCGGCTGGATCAAGCTGTAGTGCCCTGTTTTAGGCTCTGCATCGCCCCAAGATTCGAGCAAGTGATGCGTAGGAGCGACGTAGTTGCACAGGAGTGTGGTTTCGTCCAAGATGGTAGAGAACGATATGCGCGTATTTACCTTAGCAAAAGCTGCCTTAAACTGTTCGGCATTGGGCAGCTCATAGGCGGGGTTGGCCCCCCAAACGATGGCTAAGGCGACCTGGCCGGCATTCATCTCTCCGATCAGGCGCATCATATCGCGCTCATCGCCCTGGTGTAAGTTGTTTAGGACGCTGAAATCGATAGTGCTGTTGAGGTTTCCGAGCAGATCGTTAATTTTGTTGACGATGATCTGCTCCATGACATTGTTCGTTCCGCAGACGACCAGGGTTTTGCCGCGGGCAGCCAGCAGATCGGATGCCGCCTTCTTCAGCGCAGCCTTAGCTTTTTCATTAAGAGCGGGTGCACTGATGGCGGGCGCACCAGTCTTCTGCGCAATCTCGTTGTAAAGCGTACAGATGGCAGCACCCATTTCGCTGGGACGTATCTGAATGCGCATATCTGCGTTAGAGCCGGTGAGGCTCATATAGCTCTCTACCTGATAATGCCGCGACATGGCGGGATTGCCCAGCGATTGGATCTTCCGCCGAGAAGCATATCCCCGAGCATGTTCAATAGGACTTACCCACGTACCTAAGAAGTCGGCGCCGAAGGACACGATCACATCGGCAGCGTCAAACTTGTAGGTGGGAATACCGCGCACGCCAAAACAGGCCTCATTAGCCGCCAACAACGCCGCGTGAGATACAGGGTCGTAGGTGACAACACGCGTTCCCGGATATTTCGCTATGAATTCCCCTAACGCCTTTTTTGCCGTGGGACTTATGATGGTGTGAGTGATAATGCGGATATTGCCTCCCAGCTGGAGTTGGCCCTTGATCTTTTCATCCAATGCTTTCCAAGAAAGCTTCTTCACCTCGCCGTCCTCTATCTTTCCTGGATACTTCAGACGGCGGGTGTCGTACAGGCTCAGCACCAGTGCTTGGGCTCGAGCGCTCGTACCGCCGGCAGTAACGCTGCTCAAGGTATTTCCTTCGATCTTTATGGGGCGACCTTCTCGCGTCTTGACCAGTATAGCGCAATAATCGGAGCCGTTGACGAAGGAAGAGGCGTAGTAGTTGGCTACTCCAGGGACGATGGCGTCGGGTTTAATAACATGTGGGATAGCCTTGCGCATGGGGATCTCACACGAAGCCGCAACGGTGGCGGCGCCCAAGCTGAAACCCATGAGCTTGAGAAAATCACGGCGAGAGGGCGTCCACGCGGCAGGTGCTTCGGCTAACTCGTCCAAGAGAAATTCCTGCTCGGCAGACTTTAGAAAAGAGGCTTCGCGGTTCAGGTCGTCGACGCTAACCCAGATGCCGTTGTCTTGATGCTGCATATGACTGCGGATGGATGTAGTGTTGTAAGAAAAATGGATGATAGGTCATCAATAGTGGCATTTTTGGCATTCCAAGCCTCCGATATCGGCCACCGTAACTTTTTCGCGCTTTCCGCTCTTTAACTCTTCGTAGTAGCGCGCATACTGTTGATAGTAATCGTTATCCTTAAACTTGACCTCTGTCTGGCGGTGACAGTTGATGCACCAGCCCATTCCCAGAGTCGAATACTGATGCATTTCCTCCATTTGCTCTACAGGCCCGTGGCATTGTTGACAAGCCACCTGCCCTACTGCCACGTGTTGGGCATGGTTGAAGTAAGCGTGGTCGGCCAAATTGTGGATGCGCACCCATTCAATAGGTCCTTGGATTTTCCCGTTAGAGTCGTTCTTGAGTGCTTTTACTATGCCCTCCCATTGCATTTGCACCGTCATGCGCCCTTGTTCGTCGAGCGCAGGAAGGCCTTTGTCGGCCAAGTACTCCTGCCCTATCCACTGCTTATACAAGTCTTCAATCTGCTTTTCCGTCCAATTTTCGTAGTCCAGAATATACTTGTTAGTGATAGGGTCGTAGCCGATCGAAGCGAAGATTTTGGTAATCTCAGCGGTACCGGTTTTGGTGCCCTTCTTAACTACGGTATGGCAGTTCATACACGTGTTTGCACCCGGTATGGAAGCGTGTTTGGAGCGCCGTGCAGAGTCGTGGCAATATTGGCAATCTATCTTATTCACGCCAGCATGCAGGGCATGGCTAAAAGCAATAGGTTGTTCTGGTTGATAACCCTGTTGACGACCCATGCGGGTAGCGTTGTCAACCGTCTTGTAGCCCAGGATAAGCGTAGCGGCAAAGACCATAAAGGCAATGGTGCCTTTCGAGGTCAGCATGTCTCCCAACGTGCGACGTACAGGCGGTTGTCCGGCCTGGACTCGCGCCAGATTCCGGAGGTTATCCACAATGCGCATGAGGGCGAAAGACAACAGACCTAGTACTACGGCAATGGACACGAATATCCAGGTGGTGCTGGAGTCATCTTTTGAAGCGCCAACTCCCGGCTGTTGTCCCGCTTGCGTAGCCGCCGCAGCCTTCTTATTGGCTACATCATTGATATACAGCAGAATGCTTTCTATCTGATCGTCGGTAAGACCCGGGAAGTTGTTCATGAGCGTGGGTTTCCACTGCGCCCATAGCTCCACCGCGCGTGGATGCCCTTCAGCAATCAGCGCCTGCGAGGCGCGAATCCATTTGTACAAGTCTTGCCGCGGATAAGCCGCCCAACGCTCCTCCACTCCTGCCAGCGCTGGCCCGGTCAGGTTGGTCTTCATGTCGCGGCTGTGGCAAGATGCACAGTTGGTCATGAACAAATTCTTGCCCTCTTCCACATTCGGAGCCGCTTGAAGCAGGCTAAACGCGGCAAGAAGGACACCACTTATTGAAAAAAAGCGTTTCAACAACATATTCGTAAAGCGCTACTTGTGCGTATTCAATGCCGACTGCAAAGGTAAAAAGGTAATTTAATCCGTTTTCTCACTTTTTATACCCGACACCTCCTCCGCGCTATTTAGACACCCTCTAATTTACGGAGGCGGCGCTGTTAAAATTTGTTAAAAAAAGCGCGGCAAAGGTATACTATCCGTTCCTTATTGCACTAAAAAGGTAAAAAAATCCCCTCCCTCTTGCCTTTCAATCAATGAGACGATAATACTCCTTAGCTCCTTTCTGATGAAAACTTTACGTTATCTAAGAGCTCCTTTTTTTAATATCTCCTCCTCAAGATAGTCACGGCCCCTCGGATGGGGGGAGCATCCGGCGGCGTTATGACGTACAAATACACGCCATCGGGGTATCGCTCTGCTGGGAAAGGAGCAGCCACGGAGCCCTGCCAGATCAGGGCACCGTGGCGGTTGTAGAGGGTGATAGAGTAAGCCGAGGGGGAAGCATCGGCTGGAAGCACAATGTCCCACACGTCGTTTTGGTCATCGCCGTCAGGAGTGATGATTTCAGGTATATAGAGACCATCAAGGGTGGTCGGAGGGATCACTTGAACTTTTACTGGTACGGGGCCGGTAACACAAGTTCCTTGGCGGGCAAAAACGAGGAAATCTACTTGGCCGGGCGCACGTAAAGCGCTTAGTTCAAAGAGGCGCCCCTGTACTGGGCCGATACCGGAGGCCGGTATACTCAAAACATTGGTGGAGAGAGCCGACCATTGGAGCTGGGCCGTAGCTTGAGTAGTGCAATTCAAGGAAGCCGTCTGGCCGTGGTGCACGGTTATTTCGTCGGGCAGGCAGGTGAGCACTGGATAGGGCATGCGGATGATAGTCTTCGTAATGGTTGCCGTACATCCGTTCAAAGTATTTTCGGCCAGCACCGCGTAAATGTTCGGACCATCCGCTGCAGGAACGACAGTAAGGGGATTAGCCGTGGAGCCATCGGGCCATCGGAAAGTCGTGTGATCAACGGCAACGACCGATAGTACTGCCGACTCTCCGGCGCATACGGTATCGCGGCTACTAAACAACATAGCCACTGGGAGCTGCGTATCTTTAAAAATGAGCCGGTCGGCATAGCCTACGCAACCGCTTTCCGCTTCAACTACTGTCACGGAGTAAACACCGGGTTGAGTGACGGTGACTTCTTCAGAGGTATCTCCAATAGACCAGAGGAACGTGAATGTGGCGCCTCCCCTCGAGGTAGATGCCTTAGCGTAGAGCTTGATTTCGGGCAGTCGGCAACTCAATACGTCGGTCCCGGATGCGCTTTCAATACTTACTTGCACCAAAGGAATATCGCCTGCTAACACATTGACGGCAGCGGTATCGGCACACCCATTGTCGAGGCGTTGGACGATGAGCACATATATTCCCGGCGTGCCGACTACTGGGGCCAGCGTGTTCTCATTTTTTAGAATAACGCCCCCCTGTAGCGCTGTCCAGCTATAAACGAGGTTGTTCGGCGCGCTAGAGTCGGTCACCGATATGCCCTCCAATGCCTGAGAACAGCTGTTGATCTTTTGCTGAGGGGCTGCTATCTCAATAACCGGTTTTTCTGAAGGCTTAACGACAATCAGATTGCTTGCCTGGCAGCCACCCGGGCCTTGCACCTTATATAAATAGGTGCCTTCTCGAGTGGCGATGTAGGTGACAGCGGTAGCTCCGGCGATATCGATAAATTGCGTTCCAAGCAATTGTGCCCACTGGGCCTGAAAGCCGCTATGAGGCAAAGGAGAGCCCTCCAGGATGACTTGGCTGCCCGGAAAACACGTTAAGCGCGCTGGATCCGGGTCTGAAGTAACTACAACACTCCAGTTTGGGTCATTGACGTAGCGCACCTCAAAGGAATATTGGAAAAAGCAATTCTGACACGATACGGCGGCAGGAGAGCACATGATAGAGGACAGCGTCAACGTATAGGAGCCTTCTCCTATCTGCTGATCCGAAACGATCTGAAAGATATTTTGATACCTGTCGTATTTTAAGATGAAAGTAGAATTTTTATACAAAAGAACGGCATTAAATTGGGTAGAGTCTTCAAAATAGGTCTCTGTTCCTGGAGCAAATCGAACCTTAAAAGTAAAATTTCGAATCGTCTCGGTACAGGGCACTTCGGCTAGCTGTCCCGGAGCGGGCAGGGCGACGGTGCTGCCCGAGCTCAATATGGCGGTCGAACCCGCAACGTTCACTTCAAAACAGCTCTGCGTTAGGGCGAGAGCTTTTCCCCAACACGAAAGGGCTACTCCCATGCATATATAAATCTTCCACATAAATTACAGTTTCAATGATATATGTTTGCGGATGCTTAAGGCACACTCATTTGCCTTGAGAAAAGATTATAGCCCTCCTTTACCGCTATCGAAAGAAGGCCCTGCAAATTTCGCACAAAAAGCAAGAGAATTCGTAAAGCCCATTCGCTTCACGCGTCATCGTTGTACTCAGCTGCTTTTCACTGCATTTTTTTCGCGCTATTTCTGACTTCATGAGAAAAAGCCGAACCAATAACGAGGGATTCTGGTTCAAAACCGGGCTTTTCGCGCTGTTGGCTGGTATTTCCTTTTGGGTATTTCAGCAGTTTGACAACTCGCCCTCAGCGACAGTAGTGCTGGAGGGCCAATCCAATGCTTCTCATCAGCGCGCTGAGTGTCTGGTACCGGAAGAAATGCTGCCGACGAGCTCTATTGGAGCCGTCGTTTGCCACACTTATTATGCCGTATCGTACTCCGAAGAGCACGAGCAAGCAGAATGGGTCGCATACGAGTTGCTTCGTGAGCGACTCGAGAAACCTTGGGTAGAGCGCTCTGGAGCGTTTCGCCCCTGCCCCGACGTTTCGACGGAGAGCGCTACGCCGCGCGACTATACCGGCTCCGGCTACGACCGAGGGCACCTCGTCCCCGCGGCAGATATGGCTTTTGACCCCGTGGCCATGGACAAGACCTTCCTCATGTGCAACATCAGCCCTCAAGTGCGCGCCTTCAACGGCGGCATATGGCGAGAGTTGGAAGAGAACATGCGCGACTGGGCGAGACGGGTGGGGCAGCTCTACGTCGTCACAGGGCCGGTACTTAGTATGCCTCCTGTAGAACGCATCGGGTTTAATCGCGTGAGCGTTCCACAGGCCTACTATAAAATCGCATTGGCGCCCCGACAGCAAAGCGGCATCGCCTTCGTCATCCCTAACGCCTTGAGCGAGCGCCCTCTCATGGATTACGCTTGCACCATAGACGATGTGGAGGCACTGACAAACATCGACTTTTTCCCAAAGGTGCTTGCTGGTGACAACGAAGCTGTCGAAGCCTATATAGACAAGAACCTCTGGCCGGTCAGCCGTAAGCGCTATGAGAAGCGCCTACGCCAATGGAACAGGCGGTAACCTTTGCGAAAATTCACCCTTCTCCGCATCGAAACCGCCGATCATCGCGTTTATAGCTATCGTTCGTTCAACCTTTACACCGATAATATGATCTATATGCGTTCCGGCGGCGGCTGGGGGTGCCTGTTGATCGGTGCCTTGGCGCTCGTAGTGCTTTTTTATTTCCTAAAAGTGCTGCTGCGCGTCTTGTACTTAGTGTCTCCGGTATTTATCGTGGCGGCGATTCTCCTTAACTGGCGCGCGGTGTGGGATACGCTGCGCGAGTTTTGGGCACTTCTCGTCGAGCGTCCGTTTATGGGGCTATTTATGACCGTATTAGCTGCCGTATTTTATCCAATTACTGCTCTTTATCTCTTTTTGCGCGCCTTGGGCTACCGGCAAATGGAACAGGTCTTTGGGCCTCTTTTCTCGGAGCGTTCGGCTCCAGCAGAGGGAGAATATATCGAATTCGAGGAAATCGAAAGTCGTTCAAATGCATCTGCCTCTGCGATTGAGGAAATCGACATCGAACCCATTCCTCCCCCCGACGACCTACCTCCTGCAGACGAAAGCAAGCACCGATCCGAGTAGAAAGGCTAATTTTTTATCGCCCTATACTTAAAAAAGGTTGTCGTTTTTAAAAAGCGCTTCTACCTTTGCAGCCCATTTTTTACTTGCCTGAAGATGGGTCCTCTTTCCGCTTACAGCATCCCTATTCAGGGGTTAAAGATAGGCCTTCACGAGTATCACTACGTGTTGGAAAGCGACTTTTTTCACCTTTTTGAGGGCTCGCTCATCCGCCAAGGAGTAGTTCAGGCAAAAGTCGTGGTAGACAAGCGCTCTAGCTTCCTCATCGTAGACGTCAGCATTTCGGGCTTCACGCAAACGACTTGCGACCGCTGCATGGCCCCTATTCGCTTGCCTCTACATGAGCAGACACGCCAGATCATCGTTAAGTACGGTGAGGCCGAGGCTACCGAGGATGAAGACGAAGTGGTTTTTGTAACGAGAGAAACACCTGAGTTGCAGCTCGCGCCCTATTTGTATGAGTTTGCTATGTTGGCCTTACCCATGACAAACATCTACGATTGCCAGGCCGAAATACCCCAACCTTGCAATCGGGAAGTGTTGGAAATCTTAGAAAAGTCTTCTGCAGACCAAAGCCAAAGTGATATTTGGGATAACTTGCGAAAAATACGATAAAATAATAAAATTTGAAAAGATATGCCCAATCCTAAATGGCGGCATTCGAAGCGCCGCAAACGCGCACGCCGCACGCACTACAAGGCACCCCTGCCCACCCTGTCGACCTGCCCTGTTACGGGAGAAACCCATCTGCGCCATCACGCGTATCTCTCTGGGGGTAATCTGTACTATCGAGGTCACTTGCTCGTCAATTACACAGGCAGCGGAGAAGAGACGGCAGAGGCATAACCGATGTAAGGCTCGGCTGCTTGGCTCATTCCTTTTGCTTACAGGGCCCTATTAGGCTCTCGATTAAGGGAGGGAGGGATGAGTGCGTTTTGATGGGGCCACATTTCCATGCTATCCGCCATGAAGCAAATTATCCACACGACTAATGCCCCAGCCCCTATAGGGCCTTACAACCAAGCCGTGCGCTTGGGCAACCTGCTCTTCGTCTCCGGCCAAATAGCGCTTCAACCCGAAACAGGGCAGCTCATCCTCGACAGCATCGAGGCGGAAACCCATCAGGTGTTGCGCAATGTCAAGGCCATATTGGAGGCTGCAGGTTCTTGCTTAGAAAACGTGCTGAAGGCCACCGTTTTTGTCAAAGACATTAACCAATTTGGCCGCATCAACGCCGTCTATGCAGAGTACTTTCCGGAAGCTTCCGCTCCCGCGCGCGAATTGGTACAAGTGACGGAACTACCTCGCTTTGTGAACGTGGAGATCTCGGTAGTCGCCTTCGTGTAAAATCTGCTCCTTATGAAAGTTGTTTTATCGGGTATCCAGCCTACAGGGGAATTGCATATCGGCAACTATTTTGGCGCAGTGCAAAATTGGGTGCGCCTGCAGGAGCAGTACCAGTGCTACTTCTGCGTGGTCGACTACCATGCCATGACGGCACCTTACACGCCAGAAGCATTGCGCCAAAACACCTGGAAGATGGTCTTTTACCTCCTGGCCTGCGGTATCAAGGCCGAAAATCTCTTCATTCAAAGCCAAGTG
Source organism: Lewinellaceae bacterium (assembly GCA_037445225.1). Lineage (GTDB taxonomy): Bacteria > Bacteroidota > Bacteroidia > Chitinophagales > Saprospiraceae > M3007. The sequence continues at coordinate 106,532 of JBBIKW010000008.1, forward strand.
CCCGAGCACACGGAGCTGGCGTGGATTTTGGGGTGTGTCACGTCGTATGGCGAGCTGACGCGGATGACGCAATTCAAGGACAAGGTAGAACAGTTGAAAACTGCCGACAAGGATGCCCTTATCAGCGTCGGCCTCTTCACCTACCCCGTTCTTCAAGTTGCCGACATCTTGCTGTATCGAGCGCACTACGTGCCGGTGGGCAAGGACCAAGAACAACACTTGGAGCTCGCGCGCAACACTGCAGAGCGCTTTAACTGCCAATTTCAGCAGGACTACTTTCCGCTGCCGGAGCCGCTCTTTACACCCACCGCCAAGATCCTTTCTCCGGCCGACCCGACGCGAAAGATGAGTAAGAGCTTAGGGCCAAAACACTACATCAAGCTCTTTGGTGAGCCCGACGACATCCGCCGACAGATCCGCTCGGCGGTCACCGATACGGGGCAAACGCCAAGCGACGAGATGAGCCCAGGGGTAGCTAACCTCTTCGAGATCTTGCGCGCTTGCGGCCGGCAAGACGCCTACGAGGCGTTTATGGGCGATTACCGCAGTGGCCAATTGCGCTATAAAGACTTAAAAGAGACCGTTTCCGATGCCCTTGTGGCGCTCACTACCTCGCTGAGAGAGCGCTTACAGGACATAGCGAGCAATGAAAAACAAGTAAAGGCGCAGTTAGAAGCTAGTAGCTGTGTCATTCGCGCGCGCGCACGCCAAACACTTAACGAGGTGCGCGAGATCGTTGGTCTATCTTCTTTTGCTTGAGCGCGCAATGTCGAAAAAGAGCGGTTCTAAGGCCTCTCCACCGGAAATCATCCACCGACGCGCCCCGTACGAATACCACTTCGTGCAGGAGTATGTCGCCGGCATTGCCCTCACGGGCACAGAGGTGAAGAGCCTGCGCACCGGCAATGCCAACCTCACCGACGCATACTGCCTGTTTGAGAACGGCGAGCTCTGGATAAAAAACCTGCACATCGCCGAGTACGACTACGGCAGCGACCAAAATCACGACCCGCGCCGCATACGCAAACTCCTCTTGCGCAAAAGCGAGCTGCGCAAGCTCGAGCGCCGAGTCCGTGAAAAAGGACTCACTATTATACCCTTCAAGATCGCCTTCAACGAACGGGGATTGGCCAAGGTGCACCTCGCCCTGGCAATGGGTAAAAAAGCCTACGACAAACGCGAAACTATCAAACAGCGCGATGAAAAACGCCAGATCGACCGTTTGAAAAAGATATACAAGTAGAGCTCTCGCCCTCCCTCTCTTGTTCTACGCGCGCTAACGTCGAATAGCTATCGCGACAAACAGAAGCAAGGCGCTACTTTAGCCCTATGAAAATCTTTTGTATTGGGCGCAACTACATCGACCACGCTAAAGAACTCAACAACCCTGTACCCTCAGAGCCCATCGTTTTCATGAAACCACCTACGGCTCTGTTGGTCAACAACAAGCCCTTCTACTACCCGAACTTTACCCAAGACCTCCACTATGAGGGAGAGATCGTACTGCGCATCTGCAAAAACGGTCGATCCGTTCAGCCCCAGTTTGCCCATCGGTACTACGATGCGGTGGCTTTTGGCATCGACTTCACGGCGCGCGATGTACAAGTGCGACTTAAGCAAAAAGGGCATCCCTGGGAAATAGCCAAGGCATTCGATGGCTCGGCGCCCATCAGCCCCTGGGTGCCGTTGTCGGATCTCCCTAACCCACTTGATGTGCACTTCCAACTCAAAAAGAACGGCCAAGTGGTTCAGGATGGCCACACGCGCGACCTCATTTTCCCCTTCGATGCGCTCATTGTGTACCTTTCGCGGTATTTTACTCTTCAAAAAGGCGACCTGATCTTTACCGGCACGCCTTCTGGCGTTGGGCCGGTACACATAGGCGATGTACTCGAAGGCAGTATCGAAGGGCGCCCCTTACTTACCTGCGCTGTTAAATAAGTTTTTTTCCAATATACATTGCCAAACCCAGCTCACTATTATGCGAATAGCTCTTTCTCTTCTCATCGTTGTTTGGGCCGGCTCAGCGGTTACAGCACAGCCGCCTACTCCGGCACCGCCACAACGCGGCAGCGTGCTCATCTTGGGCGCTACGGCACACTTAGGTAACGGCCGTTCTATCGAAAAGAGCGCTATAGCCTTCGAAGACGGCCGCATCACCATGGTAGCCGATGCTTCTTCGGTGCGCATCGATCCGGCAAAATACAACCGCATTTTTGATGCCGCTGGTAAACACGTTTATCCAGGATTTATCGCGCTCAATAGCCGACTGGGCTTAGTAGAGGTGGAAGCCGTACGGGCTACGCAAGACTTCGGCGAGATCGGCTCGTACAATCCCAATGCGCGCGCCATCATAGCGTACAACACCGACTCCGACATCTTGCCCACTGTACGCGCTAATGGGGTGCTGATCGCCCAGGTAGTTCCCAGCGGCGGTATCCTCTCCGGCACCTCTTCGGTGGTGCAACTCGACGCCTGGAACTGGGAGGATGCCAGCTTGCGCGCAGACGAGGGTATTCACCTCAACTGGCCTAACCTGCGTCCACCGCGAAGTTTTGGCTTCGGCCCCATGGCCGAGCAACAACCACAAGATGTTTACGAGAAGACCGTCCGGGAAATCCACCAGTTCTTTTCCGAGGCAAAAGCCTACTGTCAAAATCCCAACCCTGCTATTCGGAATCCGCGCTTCGATGCGTTGCGCGGCCTTTTTGAGGGCAAGCAAAACCTTTACATCCACACCAACCATGCGCGCTCCATGCAAGAAGCCGTCCTCTTTGCCGAGGCATTCGGGGTGCGAGCCGTTCTGGTGGGCGCTGCCGATGCGTGGCTCATTGTAGACTTCTTGCGCGAACACCAAGTGCCTGTGGTGCTGACCCAGACCCATCGCCTGCCCAGTCGCGAAGACGAAGACATCGATCAACCCTACAAGACGCCAGCCCAACTGCACGCGGCAGGTATTCCTTTCGCCATTGCTTCGGAAGCCGCCTGGCAACAGCGCAACCTGCCCTTCGAAGCCGGACAAGCGGTCGGCTATGATTTACCCTACGAAGCTGCCGTACAGGCCATTACCCTAACACCCGCCGTCTTGTTGGGCATAGCCCAGCGCGTAGGCTCTTTGGAAGTGGGCAAAGATGCCACCCTCTTCATCAGTGAAGGTGACGCGCTCGACATGCGCACCCATCGCGTCACGGCAGCCTTCCTCGAAGGGCGAGAGATCTCCTTGGATAACAAACACAAGCAATTGCAGCGACGCTTCGAAGAGAGGTATCGCCAAAAATAAGCTCCTTCCGGCCCTTGGGCCACAACAACAAAATCCGACCTCAGTCAACACACGGAGCGTTTTTTGCGTCTATATCGTTAAAACCGTCTTCGCTATGTCTTCTCTGAGAAAGACGCTCTTCCTCCTTTTCTGTTTGGGGAGCCTTGCTGTAGAGCTGGCCGCTCAGCGGGAGCGGCGTGAGGGAGAAATACTGGTGCAAATAAAGCCCGAGACTTCTCTAGCAAGTGTGTTGCATCAAATAGCCCAATCGATCGGCAGCGAGGTTGCGCTCACCTGGAAAAGGACTGTTGCACCTGCTTGGCATATTTATCTTGTCGGCTTCGACGAACAAGCCGTTGATGCGGAGCGCCTGCTGGAGGCTTTCCGGAAGCATCCCGAAGTGTGGGCGGCTCAGTGGAACCACCGAGTTTACGAGCGAGCCACCTATCCCAACGACCCCGACTGGAGTCGGCAAGTGGGTTTCGAGTTGATCGGTATGCCCGATGCTTGGGACATCACGACGGGAGGTACAACATTAAACGGCGACACCATCGTCGTCGCGGTGTTAGAAAAAGGCGCGCTGCAAGCACATCCCGACTTAGTGGAAAACATTTGGCGGAACACGCGGGAAATACCCAACAACAGCATAGACGACGACGGAAACGGATATGTAGACGACTATCGCGGGTGGAATCCCCGCAAAGGCAACGACGACCCCGGCACACCTGGGTTTCATGGAACGGCCGTCAACGGCATCATCGGCGCTGTGGGCAACAACAGTCTCGGCGTGTCGGGCATCAATTGGCACGTCCGCTTGATGAACTTGGCCGACATCACCTACGAAGACGAAATCGTCGGAGGCTATCACTATGCTGCAACCATGCGGCGCTTGTACAATGAAACTAATGGCGCTAAAGGCGCTTTTGTCGTGGCCGCAAATGCCTCTTTTGGCATCGACTCGGCCTGGCCCAAAGACTTTCCGCTCTGGTGCGCTGTCTACGACTCTCTAGGAAAAGTAGGTATCCTCAGTGTCGGAGCGACGTCCAACACGAACACAAATGTGGACGTCGCCGGCGATATGCCCAGTACCTGTCCCAGTGAATTCCTCCTCATCTGCACCAATCTCACCACTAGTGGGAGAAAAGTCGCCGAAGCGGGCTATGGTGCTACCCATGTAGACTTGGGCGCCCCAGGCGACGGGACACATACTACACGCAACACTAATAACACGCCTACCTACGGAACCTTCAACGGTACTTCCGCATCCACGCCTCACGTCACCGGTGCCTTGGCTTTGCTGTATAGCATACCTTGCAGTACCTTAGTGAGCGATGCGCTTACCGCTCCCACCACTTGTGCCCGTCGCATTCGCGACGTGTTGTTAGAAAGCACGACCTCCGAACCTTCCTTAGCCGGCATCACCACCACAGGAGGGCGATTAGACATGGCCAAGGCCGTGCGGCGCGTCCAGACCTTATGCAACGGCTCGCCCTTGGGACCGTTAGAGATCCTCGAGGTTCGCCCCAACCCAGCAAGCGATGTCGTCCAAGTGCGCCTCCAGGCTCCCTCCTACTCGCCCTATCAAATTCGCCTTTTCAACGCATTGGGACAACTGATGCTCGAGCAGACGTTTACGCCCGCACCCTTTTCCGATAACACATGGCGGCACAACATAGCTCATCTGCCGCGCGGCGTCTACTTCTTCACCTTCGGACGCAACGACGCCTGGCGAACAGTTAAATTGGTGAAACATTGAAAAACGAACGGCGGCCTGCACCAAGAAACTCCGGCAGCTTATCTTTGCCGCCCGAAGAAGAGATTTGGCTCCGTAGCTTAATGGATAGAGCATCTGACTTCGGATCAGAAGGTTGGAGGTTCGAGTCCTCCCGGAGTCACTAGCTACCGCATCGGATCGTAGATACGGGCACTAGAAAGCACCCCAACAAAAAAGTGAGAAAAAATCTTGCACAAAAAACGAGAAACAGCTTACCTTTGCAGCCCGAAGAAAGGGTTTGGCTCCGTAGCTTAATGGATAGAGCATCTGACTACGGATCAGAAGGTTAGAGGTTCGAGTCCTCTCGGAGTCACGAAGCGTTAACGCCCGTTGCTGTGTCGGCGGGCTATTTTTTTAAAAAATTTTCCTTCACCATGGCAAGAGTTTGCGACTTAACAGGAAAAAAGACCATTTCAGGGCATAATGTGTCGCACTCCAATCGAAAGACGAAGCGGCGATTCTATCCGAACCTGCAGAGGAAGAAGTTTTTCATGCCCGAAACGGGCGAGTGGATTACCCTAAAAGTGAGCTGCGCTGCCCTCCGCACCATCAACAAGAAGGGACTTTATTCCTACATAAAGGAGTTGGAGAAGAAAGGTGAAATCGTCTTTCGCGAAACGCCAGTAGAAGGCTGCTGATCGATAGCGAAAACCGTTAAAACGACGCTTTATATATCATGGCAAAAAAGAGTAAGGGCAATCGCATACAGGTCATTCTGGAGTGCACCGAACATAAAAACAGCGGTCTGCCGGGCACCTCGCGTTATGTGACCGAAAAAAATCGCAAGAACACGCCCGACCGCCTCGAACTCAAGAAGTACAATCCTATCTTGCGCCGCCACACTATCCATCGGGAGATAAAGTGAGGGCCTCTTCTCGTCCACGCTGAAATATTTATTACTGCGTTATGGCTAAGAAAGTATCAAAAAACGCGCGTGTTGCCGAGCGCTCCGCCAATGTCGGAAGTGGTAAAGACCATGTAAAAGTGGTAAAAGCCATTAAGGATCCCACTACAGGCCGCTACACCTATAAAGAGATGATTGTCCATAAGGACAAGGTGAAAGATTTCTTTGCCGACGTAAAGTGATGGCTCCAGGGGCTTGGTCGCTCATTGGCATGACCGTGTTGTCCTTTACGCTATCTTCGACCTCCTGAAAAAGGGAGGATAAATTTTTTAATGCGCAAATGCCTATTCGTTGCAAAACGGATAGGCATTTACCCATTTGTATCGGTGTCTTTCAGAGGATAAGCGCGTTTTGCAGAAAAATTTGCCGAAGAAAGGGCCCTTCGGCAGTATCCGGTCGGTTTATTTTGCATTAAGTGTTCATTTCTTGCGTGCTTTGCAGCGGTTCTCAATTCTTCAAGACGACGTAAAATAAAATGGACAGCACTTTTTGTACCCGTATTGGCTTGGCTGTTGCCTGCCTGTCGCTTACCCTTTCGCTCCTTTCCGGGCAAGCGCCTTCTCGACCCGACACGTTACCGCCCGTTACCACTTCGGTAAAGGATACCTTGCCGGAAAAAGAGCAAAAAGCGGAAAAAAAGGAGGAAAAGAAAGGCCCTAAGCCTTATCGCGAAGTAATCACTGACAAGGCGGTGAGTGCGTACGGAATGGTGGCGGTGCACCGCATCGAAGACAAATACTTTTGGGAAATTCCCGACTCTCTCTTTGGGGTAGAGATCATGGCCATTACGCGCGTATCGCAAACGCCCACGGGTGCGGGATATGGTGGAGAGCAAGTGAACCGCCAGGTAATCCGCTTTGAGTGGGGCCCGGGCGACAAAGTCTTTATTCGTGCGGTGGCTTATCGCAATGTGAGTGCCGATACCATACAGCCTATCTACAAGGCTGTACGCAGCTCCAATTTAGACCCTATCGCTGCTGCCTTCGAGATTAAGGCCATGCGTCCGGACACATCTGTGGTCATTGAGGTGACCGACTTTTTCAAAGACGATAATCAGGTGTTTAGCCTGCCTCCTTTGGTTAAACAGCGCTACAAGATGGGCGAACTGCAAAAAGACCGCAGCTACGTTCAAAGCATACGCCCTTATCCGATCAACGTGGAGGTGCGCACCGTAAAGACGTATAAGGTAAGCGCCCCTTCGCTGCGCGAAGAGTCGCCCGGCACGATTAACCTGTTGGGTGGGCTCAACGCTGGTGTAGTAACCTTCGAGATCAACAACTCCCTCATTCAGTTGCCTCGCCAGCTGGCCCGCAAGCGCTACTTCGATCCGCGAGTAGGTTATTTTGCAACCGGGTATCAGGTGTACGACGATAACCAACAGCGCGTTGAAGACGAGACTATCATCGTTCGTTGGCGCTTGGAACCCAAAAGCGAGGCCGACGCGCGCCGGCAGCAGCGCGGCGAGAAAATTGAACCCGCCAAACCCATCGTCTTTTACATCGACCCAGCCACACCGGAAAAGTGGCGGCCCTATCTAAAGAAAGGCGTCGAAGACTGGCAGCCAGCCTTCGAACAAGCCGGCTGGAAAAACGCCATCATTGCCCGCGACTGGCCAGAAGGTGATACAACAATGAGTTTAGAAGATGCTCGCTTTTCCGTAATCCGCTACTTTGCTTCCGATATCCAAAACGCTTACGGCCCTAACGTACACGACCCTCGTACAGGCGAGATCATCGAAAGCCACATCGGCTGGTATCACAACGTGATGCGGCTGCTCAAGAATTGGTATACGACGCAAACGGCAGCAGTAGATCCTCGTGCGCGCAGCAATGAACTTCCCGATACGCTCATGGGTGCCCTCATTCGCTTTGTGGCCGCCCATGAAGTGGGCCACACCTTAGGCTTGCGGCACAACTTCGGCGCCAGTTACGCCACACCCGTGGAAAAGCTGCGCGACAAGGCTTTTACAGCTACTTACGGACACACTTCGTCTATCATGGACTACGCTCGCTTCAACTACGTGGCGCAGCCCGAAGATGGCGCTGTCGATTTGATGCCCCGCGTGGGCGACTACGACCGATGGGCAATTGAATGGGGGTACAAACCTATCTACGGAACAAAAGACGCTGAAGAAGACAGGAAGGTGCTCAACCGCTGGTACTTGGAAAAAGCAGCCAACAACCCGCGCTTGCACTTTCTAACAGAGTCAAACCCTTACGACCCGCGCGCCCAGGCAGAAGACCTCGGCGATAATGCCGTGCTGGCTTCCGAATACGGCATTCGCAACCTTAAACGCATCTTGCCCAACGCTGCTCTGTGGACGCGCGAAGAGGCGCAGACCTACGAACGCGCTCAAGAGCTGTACGACAATGTCGTGGCGCAATTCAACCGCTATATCGGCCACGTGACCAAATGGGTAGGCGGCGTATTCGAGACGCCGAAAACATACGATCAGCCCGGCATAGTATACGAAGTAGCACCTGCCGAACGCCAGCGCGAAGCAGTTGCTTTCCTGCATCAGCAGCTCTTCCAAACACCGGCGTGGCTCTTCGAACCGGCTGTCTTGCGCTTACTCAAGCCCGAAAGCGGCGTCAGCGCCTTACTCCGCCTGCAGGAAAACACCCTCAACAGTTTGCTCAGCCCACCGCGCCTACAGCGCATGTTCGAAAACGAGGCTCTGGACCCTAAGACATATACCGTAGCGCAACTTTTTGACGACCTGCGCACGGGTATCTGGTCTGAGCTCAGCTCCCGAGAGCCCGTCAGCCTACAGCGGCGCAACCTGCAGAAAATGTTCATCGACAAGATGGGAAAGCTAATACAGCTTTCTCCTACTGCGGAGGTTCGGCAGAATACTCCCCTGTACTACTCCGATGCGCCCTCATTAGCCCTGGCTACACTAACGCAGCTGCAAGCGGAACTGAAGGTCGCCAGCAATACCGTTAGAGACGCAGCTTCTCAACGCCATTACCTCGACTGCTTGCGCCGCATCGAAGCGGTCTTGGCCATTGAAAAATAAAGCCGATGGCTCTGACGCGAACGGGTCGGCCTGGGTGGCTGGCCCGTTCGCCAAGTAGCTTTTGACTCCGAGTTTCCGCTTGCACTGACCGAAAAGATTGCGCCTATGCCTCTCCGCCCTTCCGAACTCATCCTAAACCTAGATGGGAGCGTATACCACCTTCGCTTACACCCGGATCAGGTAGCGCCCCTCCTGATCACAGTAGGTGATCCAGACCGGGTAGAGCAGGTGAGCCGTTATTTCGATGCTGTAGAAAGTCGAGTGCAAAAGCGCGAGTTTATCACCCACACGGGTCGGATTGGGCAGCTGCGGCTAAGCGTAATTTCTACGGGAATAGGCCCTGACAACATCGATATCGTCGTTCAGGAGATAGACGCTTTGTTCAACATAGACCTCCACACCCGAACGGTAAAAGAGACTTTTACGCCGCTTACTTTTGTGCGCATAGGTACTGCCGGCGGCATACAGGCAGAGGTGCCCATAGATAGCTGGGTGGCTTCGACAGGAGGCATCGGATTAGACGGGTTGCTCCATGCGTATGAGGCGCCGGATCTACAGCGCCATCCTGTGGCCCAAGCATTTCACCGACACTTTGAAGCAATAGGCGGCTTATGGGTACCGCCTTATTTTGCTTCAGCAGACCCAGCGCTGGTCTCCCTTTTTGAGCGAGATTTTCACCTCGGGTATACGGTTACCAGTGGCGGCTTTTACGGCCCCCAGGGACGTCGATTGCGAGTGGGCTTGCGGTTGCCTCGCTATTTAGACCACTTGCAAACTTTTTCCCACGCCGGGCAGCGCGTACTCAACTTAGAAATGGAGACAGCGGCGCTCTTTGGGTTGTGCCATCTGTTAGGGCATCGCGCTATCTCTTTGAGCGCTATAATCGCCAATCGGGCACTTGGACAGTTTAGCGCTCGGCCGGAAAAAAGCGTGCAGCAGCTTATTGTGGCGGCGTTAGAGCGGCTCGTTGCCCTAGCGCCCTGAGCGCAGGTTGGTGCGCGCTTGCCCCCGAAGCAACATCGAACACCGCAAGCGCAGCGCCGACCGCTCCTGTTCGGTCAATCCTAAGGAAGTGTCGGCCAAGATGCTGTCGATCTCCGCCAGGATGCGCTCCAGCGGTTGCCAGTAGGCGCGCTCACCGTCGAGAATATCTTCAAGGATGAGGTTCCGGAAGTGGTCGATCTCCGCCTGGAAAAGCGACGCCCGTACGCGCATTTGCGCCAGGGAGTGGAGCGTTGCCCGATGATGGCCGGCACCGAGATTGCTGGCGCTCTCGGTCCAGCTGAGGGGAAAGACCCAAACGGGTAATGGCGACTCCATGCTGTCGATGGGATAGATCGTCAGGGCGAGGCGAGCAAAGAGGTCATCCTGTTCCCCTTCGGTTTGAGCAGCTGCTTGGGCAAACCGAGTAAAGTCCACGGCGATGCCGCCTCGATATCGCCGTAGGTAACTGAGGTAGGGGTCGAGCCAGCGCAGGCCGGGCCGGGCATCGGGGCTTGGTCGTCGTAGCCCATAACGCAGCCCGAAGAGTAGGCTATCGCGCAGCCCAAGGCCGATGCGAAAGTGTTGAGCCAAGGTCGTGTCGGTCTGTGGTCTCTCTTCAGCCCAACGGCGAAGACGCAGGGCTAATGCCCGTCCGAAAATAGCCTGTAACCGCTTATCGCACCGCCAACGTTGGAAGGCATCGGGGGCGGTATCCGGTTGGACAGCGCCGCCGAATACCCATCCTGTTTCTCCGCGCAAAGTGCGTACGCGTAACCAAGGCTCCCACAGCAAGGTATCGCCCCATAGGATGCCCGATAAGTAAGGACTGACTTCGCCCATGTCAAAAAGAGAAGTACCCGCCTCCATTAAACACACCACTGCACTGCCTTCGTCAGCAGCATGCCGAAGCGGCGTGGGCATCGTTGTTGTAAGACCGGGACGAGGCGTGCGGTCACAGGAGCCACCAAAAACAGCCGCCATAGCGGCAAAAACTATAACGCGAAAAATCATGTGGTATCAAAAGGCGTTAAAATTTCCATCTTTCCCGTTTCTTATCGCACCATATCGTATATTTTTTTTATTTAAACATAGAGGCAGTGTTTCCTTTTAAACTTTTTCTCTGCGCGCCTCGGTATCCTCTTTAGTGAGGTATTCACACCGCAAAGAGCACAAAGAAAGGCATCTTCCGAGCCCTTCATAAAAGCGGCTGTAACTTTAGGTTCCCTCACTTTTTGTTTTTTGCACAAGTAGAAAAAAGCACCTCAACGTTCCCTATTTAACTTTGTAGCTCATGTTCTCTCTGAAAAGGCCATTTTTTGACGATATGTACTCCTATTTGTTTTTGAGTCGAGTAACCATAATTTTTGAGCCTTCGACGAACAAGCACCTGCCCGTATGAAGACAGCTTTGATTTGCGGCGCAGGAGGTTTTATTGGTAGCCACCTGGCTCGGCGTTTAAAAGCAGAAGGTTACTACGTCCGAGGCGTCGACCTGTACTACCCTGCCTTTTCACCTACGGCTGCCGACGATTTTATCATAGGCGACCTACGCCAACCTGAAGTGTGCCGGCGTGTACTTGACCATTCCTTTGACGAGGTGTACCAGTTGGCGGCCGACATGGGCGGAGCAGGGTACATCTTTACCGGCGAAAACGATGCCGCCATCATGCATAATTCGGCGCTCATCAACCTGAACATAGTGCCGCTGTGTGTGCAACAACGGGTCGGCAAGGTATTTTACTCCTCATCGGCCTGCATATATCCGGCCTACAACCAGCAAGACCCAGACAACCCGCGCTGCAGTGAGGAGTCTGCCTATCCGGCACAGCCCGACAGCGAATACGGATGGGAAAAGCTGTTTAGCGAGCGCCTCTACCTGTCGTTTGCCCGCAACTACGGCTTGAAGGTTTATATTGCGCGCTTCCACAACATTTATGGGCCGGAAGGCGCTTGGTATGGCGGTCGAGAAAAAGCACCGGCGGCTCTTTGTCGGAAAGTAGCAGAGGCGCCCGAGGGTGGAGAGGTCGAAATTTGGGGCGATGGCCGGCAGACGCGCTCTTTCTTATACATCGATGAATGTATCGAAGCCATACGCCGTATGGTGGCTGCCGACTTTCCGGGCCCATTGAACATCGGATCGGATGAGATGGTTTCCATCAACGACTTAGCACTGAAAATCATCCGTATCTCGGGAAAGTCGCTTCGCTTGAAACACGTCCCCGGCCCTGAAGGAGTGCGCGGAAGGAACTCCGACAATACGCTCATAAGAGAGGTACTTGGATGGGTCCCTCATTATGCCTTGGAGAAGGGCCTTCAAAAAACGTATGCTTGGATAGTCGGGCAGATAGAGGCAGTCAAAAAGCAGAATATACTCCAACAACCGTTGCCTTTCGAGGCGAACGGCGTAAGGATGCATTGCAATGGAGCGGTGTGTCGAAACGAGTGATAGAAAAAACTGGGACGATTATGGATTTGATCACCGAGCAGTCTTCGCCGCACCGGCATCTCGAAACCCTGAGCACCCGCGAGTTACTGGAGCGCATCAACGCAGAAGATAAGACGGTGCCTTGGGCGGTAGAACGCGCCTTGCCGCAGATTGAAGCGCTGGTGGAAGCCTTAGTGCCGCGCATGCGGGAAGGAGGGCGCCTCTTTTACATCGGAGCCGGTACAAGTGGGCGGTTGGGCATCGTAGATGCCTCGGAAATACCGCCTACTTATGGAGCACCACCCGGATGGGTTATCGGCATCATTGCGGGTGGGGATACGGCTATCCGAAAAGCGGTGGAGGGAGCCGAAGACAGCACCACTCAAGCCTGGGAGGACCTGTGTGCCCACCAGATCGATGAACAGGACTTTGTCATAGGCATTGCCGCTTCCGGCACTACGCCCTACGTCGTTCATGGTTTGCGCGCTTGTCGTTCGCGAGGCATCCCAACCGGGTGCATCACCTGTAACCCAGGAACCCCCATCTTAGCCGAGGCGGACTACCCGATCTTGGTGGTCGTTGGACCAGAGTTTGTGACCGGGAGCACGCGCATGAAAGCGGGCACCGCCCAAAAACTGGTGCTCAACATGATTTCCACGACAGCCATGATCCGACTGGGACGCGTACAAGACAACAAGATGGTGGATATGCAGCTGAGCAACCAAAAGCTCATTGCCCGAGGCACGCGCATGGTAGCCCAAGCCACAGGTTTAGAAGAAGCGTCGGCCCGTGCGCTACTGCTCCAATACGGGAGTGTCCGCGAAGCTATTGCGGCTTTTAAACCTTGAATTGGAGCAAAAAACGGCGGATCTCCGCCTGAAACGCCGCTTCGTCATCGCGGTCAAACACGACGCGTACGGGCAAAACAAATATAGGAAGCTGGTGTTTCCAAAAATAGTCGGCGTAGCGCTCTAAACGCGTGGCATCTTTCTCTGTAGTCAGCAATAGTTTGCGCTGCCCCGGAATAGCCTCGAAGCGACGGCGAATATCCTCCAAGTCGCTTTCCGTGAAATAATGGTGGTCGGCAAATTCAAAGGCATATACGGCGCGCAGCTGGGTGCTGAGGTATTTCATCAGATAATCCGTGTGGGCAATAGCGCTTACCAACAAAGCATCGGTGTGCGGCTCCAAGATATACTGCACATCGGGGCGCAGAAGGTCGTAGGGCTCCTCGTATCGGTAACGCGAGAAAAACAGGCGTTGACGCGGTAGGGGCGATATTTCTCCCTTCATAGCCGTACGCTGTGCCTCCGAAAGGTCGGGGGGGCATTTCGTCACGATGATGATATCGGCGCGCCGATAGCTGCTTCGCCCTTCCCGCAGTCGCCCTGCAGGCAATAGCCAATCGCGCGTGAAGGGGCGTTCGTACTCGGTGAGAAGGATATTTAGCCCCGGCTCAATTGCCAGGTGTTGAAAAGCATCGTCCAACAGTATACATTGGATTTCAGGGTTCCGGCGAAGCAACTCAGGGACACCCAACACGCGGCTCTCGCTCACGCTGATGGGCACGTTAGGGAACTTGCGCTTAAACTGAAGCGGCTCATCGCCTACCTCCTCGGCGGTATCGACAACGCTAACGGGTCGATAGCCTTGTGTGCGGCGGCCATAGCCCCGGCTAAGTACTGCTACCTCGAGGTATTGATCCAACCAACGCACCAGATATTCGATGTGCGGACTTTTTCCCGCTCCTCCTACGGTGAGGTTTCCCACTGAGATGATGGGAATGTTAAAGCGCGTTCGCTTGAGTACGCCTATGCGGTAAAGCGCGTGGCGTATTTCTACGGCAATGCCATACAACAGCGAGAAGGGCAAAAGCAGCAGCCGGATAACGATATCCTCAGACATATTCAGCACAAAAAAGCCCGAAGGAACTCCTTCCTTCGGGCTCGCACCGATTGATTAGCGATGTGGTACCTCCCAGAATCGAACTGGGGACACACGGATTTTCAGTCCGTTGCTCTACCATCTGAGCTAAGGTACCCAATGGCCGATGCGGCTGCAAAGATAGGCTGCCTCTCTTCAAACCGACAAGCATTTTTACTTTTTTTTGCAAGAGGATAACTGCCATAATTTCGCGCTGAAATGCGTCAAACCTTTGCTACTTTACTTTTAGCGCCTTTTGTAGCGGGAGCCTTGTTCTTTCTGTATATGGCTTGGCAGGACAGCGACTATGCGCCGGCCATCATTCCCTTTGTGATAGGTGGAGCCGCGGTATGGATATTCAGCCCACAGATCAACTGGTGGTGGTATTCGCGCCGACCTCCCGAGCTGCCTGCCGGCTTGCAACAGCTCATTGAGCGGAGCAGTGTTTTTTATCGAAATCTGTCGAGCGCGCAAAAACAACGGTTTCGGCAACGCGTCGCTCTGTTTACGATGGCGGTCGATTGGATACCCATGGGCTGGCCAGAAGAGCGAGTTCCCTTAGATATTCAGATAGGATTGGCTATTCAGGCAGTTACGCTGACGTTTAACGAACCCAAATTTTTGTTTGATGCCTTTGAAAAGGTCGTCGTTTATCCTCGACCTTTCCCTTCTCCGGAGCACGACTATTTGCACGCTTCTGAGCTGTATGCTCCCGATGGCTGTTTGCTTTTTTCTGCCGAGCAGCTGATGATAAGCCTCCTGCAGCCGGGCAGCATGTACAACATTGGGATGCATGAGTACGCGCGGGCGTTCATACGGATGTATCCCAACAAGCCCTACCCTATCCTGTTAGACTCCGCTGAGATATGGAGCCGCTTAGAGGCCTGCAGCCGCATGTCGCGCGCTCACGTCGAGTCGGTAATAGGCATTGCGGGCGTAGAGCCGCTACCGGTAGCGATTCACCACTATTTCTCCTTCCCGCAGCGCTTTCGCGCAGAGATGCCTGAAGCTGCTGCTGCTTTAGACGAAGTTTTTTCTGGCCCTCTTGGGTCCTAAATCATGTTGCTGCACACCCGCGGTATCGTATTCAACAGCTATAAGTACGGCGAGACCAGCGTCATTGCGCATATCCTCACAGAGGAGCGCGGGCTGCGCAGCTTCATCGCTAGCGGCGTTCGCACGCCTAAGGCGCGCATCCCGTACGGCCTTTTTCAAACGATGACCATAGTCGATCTGGTCTGTTACTTTCGGGATAGCCATCAACATCTCCATCGGCTCAAGGAGATGCGCGCAGCGGTCGTTTTTCAGCGCATTCCCTTCGAAGTGCGCCGCGGTGCCGTGGCCCTTTTCATGGCGGAAGTGTGTCGCAAGGCCATTCACGAAGGCGAGGAGCACTCCTCTTTGTTCGCCTTTATAGAAACCTATCTGCGCTGGTTGGATGAGACGGAATACCCTTTGGCCAACCTCCACTTACATTTTTTGGTGCACTTAGCGACGCCCTTAGGTTTTCAATTAGACGTAGGAGATGCCGACCAGCCCTTCTTCGACTGGCAAGAGGGGGTATTCCTTCCCAGCCCTTCCGACGGCGGACAGAGCCTGGACGCTTCGAGTTCTACGGCGCTAAAGCGCTTGCTCCTTTTACCTGTGCAGCGCTGTCACGAGGTCGCCCTCTCGCGCAGCGAGCGTCGCAACCTCTTGCAAGGGCTATTGCTATTTTATCGCCATCGCATTCCGGGGTTTCACACCGTACACACGCCCGATATTTTGGAGATGGTGTTGAAATAGCGCCAGGGATGCCTCTCTTAGCGATTATTCTTGTTGAGCAGTGTAGTCGGGATAGTCGCCTAAGAAAGCGAAGGTTTGCCCTGAGTAATCTATCTGGGCACAGAAGGTTGCTACGCCGTTAGTAATAGCTAGAAAGGACGCCTGAAAGGCCATATTGTAGCGGGCCACCTGTTCAAAGGTCGCCTGTGAAAGCGGTACTTGGGGAGCCTTGCACTCGACCAAAAGCCAAGGTTTGACTTGGCGATCAAACACGACGATGTCGCAGCGACGCGCCATGCCGTTGACAGTCAGCCCTACTTCAACGCCGATACGGCTCTGAGGATACCGCTTAGTCTGGATGAGGTATTGCAGCACCAGCTGACGGAGCCATTCTTCTGGAGTAAGAGCCACATGGCGCCGACGGATGGGGTCGTACACATAGGTGCCCTCTTCTGCCTTAGAGCAGCGCAATGCAGAGCAATATTGAGCGTAGTCGAGCTGAAGCAACATGGCGCTCAGGCTCGAAGAGACGAAGCAAAAAGGGCAAGAAGGTCTTGTAGGGTATTGCGCAGGTCTTTTCGGTCGACGACGAGGTCTAAGAAGCCGTTTTCGAGCAAAAATTCGGCTGTCTGAAAGCCCTCCGGAAGGTCGCGTTTGATCGTCTCGCGGATGACGCGCGGCCCAGCAAAGCCGATGAGCGCCCCCGGCTCAGCCATATTAACATCGCCTAACATGGCAAAGGAGGCCGTTACACCGCCAGTAGTAGGGTCTGTCATGAGCGAAAAGTACGGCAGCCGCGTTTTGGCCAGCAGCGTCAGCTTAGCGCTCGTCTTGGCCATCTGCATAAGCGAAAAAGCACTTTCCATCATGCGCGCGCCGCCGGATTTGGAAATGATGAGCAGGGCAGAGCGCGTCTCGATCGCGCGATCGATGGCGCGAGCAATTTTTTCGCCCACAACCGATCCCATAGACCCTCCAATAAAACGAAAGTCCATGGCAGCAACGACGATGGGATAGCCTGCAATGTAGCCTTCTGCGACGGAAATGGCCTCATTCAGGCCCGTCTTGGCCATCGTTTCTTCTAGTCGCTTCTGGTAGGGTTTGAGGTCGGTAAACTGAAGCACGTCCACCGAAACCAGATCGTCGAAAAGGCGGTTGTAGTGGGCGTTATCAAAAAGCATGTCGAAGTATTCTCGGGAGCCAATGGCAGTGTGATAGCCGCACTTCGGGCATTTGAAAAAGTTTTCGCGCAATGCCTTGGTCGTACTCGTAGCCTTGCACTTCTTACATTGGAACCATAAACCTTCGGGAACATCTTTTTTAGCCTTTGTGGCGGTAGAGATGCCCTCCTTTAATCGCTTGAACCAGCTCATATCCCCAAAAAGTAAAAACTCGGCGACAAAGATAGCGGAAGTAGTTGAGTGGATTTCGAATAACACGCGGCTAATCTTTGCCTCCTCGCTCCTAGGATACGACGAAAAACTAACCAATGAGGATGCGGAGCGATAAAGAGAAGCACAGAGAAGGTTCTCGGAGAAAACCTTTGGAGGTTTGTACAATCCTTTCGGGATTTTACCCGGCTTGACTAACCTTACCTACCTTCGCGCTGTTTACATAAAGGTTAGCATTAAAGCTCCCGTGCAATAGGAGCTCCTCTCAAGAGAAGGCGCTGCTGTGTTACCGCAAGTGTGGTCGCTTTCTATATTGGAAACCTGTTTATTTAACGCGAACTCCGTGCATTCTTCACCCACGACATATCCTGAGATAATAACCAGCATCCGCTTAGAAGATATCAAACGCCCCATTGTAGCGGAGTTAGCGGTTTTTGAGAAGTATTTCCGACAGGCCATGCGCAGCGAGGTACCGCTGTTGGATAAGATTACATGGTACATCGTTCGCAGCAAGGGCAAGCAAGTTCGGCCCATGTTGGTGCTGTTAAGTGCCCGCCTCTTTGGCCCTATCAACGAGGCGACCTACACTGCGGCCGCCTTGGTAGAGCTCCTCCACACGGCGACGCTCGTGCACGACGATGTGGTGGACAACGCCCACCAACGCCGCGGCTTTTTCTCCATCAACGCCCTTTGGAAAAATAAAATCGCTGTACTTGTAGGAGACTTCCTCTTGGCCAAGGGATTGTTACTGAGCGTTGAGCGGCAGCAGCTGCAGCTCTTAGAAATTGTCAGCCGAGCCGTCAAAGAGATGGCGGAGGGAGAACTGCTCCAAATAGAGAAAGCGCGTCGATTAGATATCGATGAAGCGGTCTATTACGACATCATTCGCCAGAAGACGGCTTCTTTAATTGCAGCCGCGTGCAGTGCGGGAGCCGCCAGCACGACCTCTGACCCGCAAATGGTGGAACTGTTGCGCCGCTTTGGCGAAAAGATGGGCATCGCCTTCCAAATCCGCGACGACCTCTTCGACTTCGGCGAAGAGAAAGACATAGGAAAACCGACGGGCATCGATATTAAGGAAAAAAAGATGACCCTGCCGCTAATTTACGCGCTCCAGACGGCAGATACCGCTACGCGCCGCCACATCATCAGGATAGTGCGCAACGAGAATGAAAAAGCGGAGAGAGTCGCTGAAGTCATCCATTTCGTTCGAAAAAGTGGCGGCATTCACTACGCGCAGCAAGTCATGCAGCGCTTTCGACAAGAGGCACTGGAGTTACTCAACCAGGCTCCCGACACCGAAGCGCGTACAGCTCTGCACCACCTGCTTTTTTTCGCAACAGAGCGCAAGCGGTAAGCTCACAGTTCCATCACGGTACCGCACTGCTTGCAGGTGCGCGCCGACAGATCGGCCTTGAACGCTTCGATGGCGGCCTTGATTTGGGTGCCGATATCCGTGAGAGGAAAGCCTGCTTCGTGTAGCGGATGGCCGCATTTTTCGCAAAACCACATGAGCCTGTCTATCTCTCCGGGTCGTCTCGTCCGCTCGATAACCAGCCCGATAGTGTCGGCTGGGCGCTGCGGCGAGTGCGGCACGCGCGGAGGAAGTAGGAACATCTCGCCTTCTCGGATGTCGATCGTCTCCGGCTTCCCCTCCGCATTGATGATCTTTACCTGGATGTCGCCCTTAATTTGGTAAAACCACTCCTCTCCCTCTTCCCAATGGTAGTCTTTTCGGCCGTTGGGGCCACCAACAATCATGACGATAAAGTCGCTATTGCCCACGTAGAGCTGCTTGTTGCCCACGGGCGGCTGCAGGAGATGGCGGTTTTCTTCGATCCATTTCTGTAGGTTGAACGGCTTTGCGATACCCATAGCAACGCGTTTGTTTGAGTTGAGACGATGCTGCAAACTTAAGCATTGCGCACCAACCGTTCGAGCCTCATTAGGAACTTTTCCCTCAAAGGCGCTCAAAGTGGAGCACTTCCGTATCGCCGCCGCCACCGCTTCGGTGCTCTAGGTGTATAAAGGTGTCGGTCTGGGCGATGATGCGCCAATCTTCGGCGAGTTCGCGCAGGGCGCTAGGGGCGGCGGACTCGAACGCCAAGCACATTTTAGGGGCGCTATCGTCACAGCCAGTTGACCAGGTACCTTTCCAGCTCTGATTTCCACTCTGCGCCGTAAGCAGTCCGCCCGAGCCAAAGGCAAACAAATAGGAGGCGTACAGAGGCGTCTTATCTGACTGGTCGAAATAGTAAGATATCTGCCATTGGCCGGGTAAGTTAGGAGGAGTGGAAGGGTCGGGGGACTTCTGGCAGCAAGCAAAGGTGACCGCCCCCACAGTGATAAGCATGCGAATGCTCTTCATAACGACTCTTTTTTAGTCCAAAAATAGCCTACACCGCCACCGACGCTTCTCTAAAAGCTGGTTGAACAGGTAAGCGCACCGCCTAAACCGGAAGAAAAGCGGCCTTGAGTTAAAAAAAATTAAGCTACCGATAACATATTTTTATTGGAATTAAGAATTCTGCGGATATTGCAGCGCGAAAACCGCCACCACTTCCTTCCTGCGGTTTGGTAAGGCTCTAACCTGGCATAACCAAATTATTTATTCCTTCAGCCAGAAATTCGCCATTTCCCTATTGATTTTATCGGTTAATTTATTTGCTCTCGATTGGGAAAGGCTGTTTTGAATTTTATTGAGATGAGTCACCAAACCTAATTTCTTGCTTATGCAATACTTTACGCTTAGGCCAATTTTTATTTTGGTCGCTTTATTCTGTGCAGTATCAAGCTGGTCACAGCGACAAGTAAGTGGTGTGGTTACCGATAGTGAAACGGGGGAACCGCTCATTGGCGCCAGTGTGCGCGCCGTGGGTGCACCGGTAGGTGCCACAACGAACGTAGAGGGGCGCTTTGCTTTTGAAGTGCCCGAGGGAATTACCCAGATTGAAGTGTCGTACACGGGTTATGCCTCTCAGGTGTTGGATATTGGCGCTTCAGGAGTGTTCAACATTGCGCTTTCACCTGGGCTGTTGTTGCAAGAGACGGTAGTAATTGGTTACGGCGTGGTCAAAAAGGAGGATGCTACCGGTGCGCTGCTGGCTGTAGGGCCTCGAGAGTTCAACAAAGGCGCTATTAACTCCCCGCAAGAGCTCATCGTAGGGAAGATCGCCGGTGTTCAAGTGACGCCGAGTCCAGATCCGGGTGGTGGCGCGGTCATTCGAATTCGCGGCGGCTCTTCGCTCAGTGCCAGCAACGATCCCCTCATCGTTATCGACGGCGTGCCCGTAGGAAATGAAGGGATTGCCGGCGAACGCAACCCGTTTAACATCGTCAACCCCAACGACATCGAGACCTTTACGGTGCTCAAAGATGCCTCAGCCACAGCCATTTATGGGTCGCGCGCCTCTAACGGCGTCATCATCATCACCACAAAAAAGGGCTCGTTGAAGCGCAAAATTGGCGTGGATTACACCAACAACTTCTCTTTTGCGACGCCGGCCAATCGCATTGAGGTCCTCGATGCCGATGCTTTCCGCGCACTCATTCGGGAGCGCTTTGCCGACGGCCATCCGGCGCGGAGCCTGCTCGGCAATGCGAATACCGACTGGCAAGACCAAATCTACCAGACGGCCTTTGGTATGGACCACAACTTAGCCCTTTCGGGTGGCGTGGGCTCTTTTCCGTATCGGGTCTCTTTGGGCTACACCGACCGCAACGGCATTTTAAAGACAGACAACTTCAACCGTCTGACGGGCGCTGTGAACTTAAGTCCTTCTTTCTTTAACAACACGCTGCAAATCAATGCCAATGCAAAGATGATGCAGACGCGCAACGCCTTTGCTAACCGCGGTGCTATTGGCGCAGCCCTTTTCTTTGACCCCACGCAGCCGGTGCGCGATCCCAACAGCCGGTACGGCGGCTTTTTCACACACACCGGACCGGATGGCCTGCCGCTGGGCTTGGCTCCGGTAAACCCGGTAGCACTGTTGGAAATGCAAAAGGACGGGTCCACCGTCAATCGGTTCATCGGCAACATCCAGCTGGACTATCGGCTCCCCTTCCTGCCGGAATTGCGGGCCAACCTCAACCTGGCCTACGACCAAACTAGCGCTGAAGGAGAAGCCAGTGCACCGGCCAATTTCCCCGCCGGCTATCGGCAAGATGCTAATGGTCAAGACGACGGCGGCTTTTTGCGCACCTACGAACAAAAGCGCCGCAACGAGCTGTTGGAGTTCTACCTGAATTACGTCAAGTCTATTGGCGCTACGCAATTAGACGTGATGGGCGGCTACTCGTGGCAGCATTTCTACTTTGAGGACACGTCGCGTACCGTGAGCGCGCGCGGCACACGCGTGCTCGATCCTGGGCTGTTCTTCCCTCGCGAGTATTACTTACTATCGCTGTTTGGTCGCGTCAACTTTAGCATCAAAGACCGCTATTTGTTCACCTTTACTTTGCGCCGCGACGGCACCTCGCGCTTCGGCCCAGACAACCGCTGGGGGCTCTTCCCATCGGCGGCATTCGCCTGGAAAATTATCGATGCGCGCGACGGGATACTTAACCGGCTTAAGCTGCGCGTCAGCTATGGAGAAACCGGCCAACAAGATCTAGGGGGAGACTTCTATCCTTATTTGGCTCGCTACCAGTCGAGCTTGCCTACGGCAGATTACCAGCTGGGTGACCAATTTTACACGACCATTCGCCCCAACGGCTACAACGCCAACCTGAAATGGGAGCAGACGGCTACTTATAACGCCGGCATAGACTATGAGTTCTTGGGAGGGCGCATCTACGGCTCGGTAGACTACTACATCCGCAAAACGACCGACCTGATCAACTTCGTGCCGGTTCCGGCAGGAACCAACCTGACGAACTTTATCACCGCCAATGTGGGGGATTTGGAAAACCGCGGCGTAGAGATCGCTCTAAACACCATACCGGTGCAGCGCAGCAATGTGACGTGGGAACTGGGCGGCAACTTTACAGTCAATCGGAACAAAATCACCCGTTTAACGGCAACCGATGACCCAGACTACCGCGGTGTGGCGGTCGGCGGTATCTCTGGCGGTGTGGGCAATACGATTCAGATCCACAGCGTAGGCTTCCCCGCTAACTCGTTCTACGTCTTCGAACAAGTGTATGACGAGAGCGGAAAACCTATTGAGAACCTTTACGTAGACCGCAATGGCGATGGCCAAATCACGCCTGCAGACCAATATCGCTATGAGAACCCCTTCCCGGACCTCCTCATCGGATTTTACACGAACGTGGTCATTGGCAAGTTTGACATCTCTGCTGGCGGTCGCGCTAACTTGGGCAACTACGTGTACAACAACAACGAGTCAAACCAAACAGCGTTTAACACATTGTATCACCCAACGGGATTCCTGAACAATCTGCATGCCGACTATGTCCGCACGCAGTTCCAAGTGCCGCGATATTTCAGCGATTACTTCGTGCAAGATGCATCCTTCTTGCGGTTTGACCACATCACGGCGGGATATACCTTTGGAAATCTGGGCTTTTTGCGCAACCTCCGCATCTATGCTTCAGTACAAAACCCCATCCTCGTAACTAACTATCGGGGTATCGACCCTGAGGTGTTTGGCGGTATCGATAACAACGTATACCCCCGCTCCGTCACCTATCTATTTGGATTAAATGCCGGTTTTTAACACAAAAAAATGCTATAACGATGATTGGCAATAACCACAATAAGATAGCAGCCCTTCTCCTTTTGAGCATCGCTCTGTCGGCAGTAGCGTGCTTCAAGGATTTGGAAACTACGCCGCTCAACAAAAATGAGGTCACCTCGGCCAACGTTTACGATGACCCTACTGCTTACAAGGGGGTGCTGGCCAAGCTCTACGCGGGCTTAGCTTTGAGTGGTCAGCAAGGGCCGGCCGGGCAACCGGACATTAGCGGCATCGATGAGGGCTTTTCCACCTACCTGCGCCAATATTGGAAAGCACAGGAACTGACGACCGACGAGGCAGTAATCGCTTGGAACGACGGCAACATTCAGGACTATCACCAGCAGGACTGGGACGCGAATAACGAGTTCATCGCAGCCATGTACAACCGGATATTTTACCAAATATCCTTGTGCAATGAGTTTATCCGCGAAACCTCGGATGAGAAGCTGGATAGCCGCGGCGTGAGCGGTGCGCTGCGCAGCGAAATCGCGACCTATCGAGCAGAGGCGCGTTTCTTGCGTGCCCTAAGCTATTGGCACGCCCTGGACATGTTCCGGAATGTGCCTTTCGTGACGGAGAACGATAAGGTAGGTGCTTTCTTCCCGCGTCAGGCTTCCGCTCAGGAAATTTTCGACTACGTCGAAAGCGAGCTGAAAGCTATCGAAGGGCAGTTGAAAGCGCCGCGCCAAAACGAGTATGGCCGAGCAGATCAAGCGGCTGCGTGGATGGTGCTGGCAAAGCTATACTTGAACGCCCAAGTGTATATCGGCCGCGAGCGCTACACCGATTGTATCACCTATTGCAAGAAGATTATCGACGCGGGCTATACGTTAGAATCGGATTACGCAAACCTGTTTAAGGCGGACAACCACAAGGCCAAGGGTGCCATCTTCTCAGTGCTTTTTGACGGCCTGCGCAGCCAGACGTATGGAGGTACAACCTTTATATGCCATGCAGCAGTAGGCGGCAGCATGAACCCAGCGGACTTCGGTTTGGACTTCGGCTGGGGCGGAACGCGCGTGACGAGCGCCCTGGTCAAAAAGTTTCCCGCCACAGGAGGTAGCGTCGTGGTCGCACCGAATCCGGGAGGAACCTACCCGATAATTTACGTCCCTGGCGCATATCAAGGCTGGAACCCGGCTCAGGCGCGCCAGCTCTCGTCTAAAAACAACGATAACACCTACGAAGGGTACATCTATTTTGCCGACGCCAACTCGGAATTTAAGTTTACTCTAGGTCCGAACTGGGATAACAATTATGGCGACGACGGCGGCGACGGCACGCTCGACCCCAACGGCGCCAATATCCGAGTGAGCGACCCGGGCTTTTACAAAATCAACGTAAACTTGAACACGCTGACCTATACGCTGCTGAAGACCAGCTGGGGGCTCATCGGCTCCGCTACGCCCGACGGATGGGGTAGCGACCAAGACATGACTTACGATCCGAACGAAGGAGCCTGGAAAATCCAGCTCAACTTGGCCCAAGGCGAGGTCAAGTTCCGGGCAAACGATAGCTGGGATCTTAACTACGGCGACGACGGCAAGGACGCTATCTTAGAGCAAAACGGCGCCAACATTGAAATCCCCTCTGCTGGAACTTATCTGATTAAGCTGTTCTTGAATAAGCCCGACTACACTTACTCCATTGAGCGGCCAATTTTCGACCGCCGAGCCATGTTCTGGACCCAAGGGCAATCGCTCGAGATCGACGATATCTCGCAGTTTACGAACGGCTATGCGGTAACGAAGTTTACGAATATCCGCTCGGATGGGACACCTGGTTCCGACAAGACTTTTGTCGATACCGACTTCCACATGTTCCGCATCGAAGACGCATATCTGATGTATGCCGAAGCCGTGCTGCGCGGTGGGCAGGGAGGCGACATCAACACGGCGGTCAATCTCATCAATCGCATTCGCGAGCGGGCTTACGGCGGACCGGCTGGCAACATTACGGCTGGCGACCTGAACTTAGATTTTATCTTAGATGAGCGCGCCCGCGAGCTGTATTGGGAATGCCATCGCCGCACCGACCTCATCCGCTTTGGCCGCTTCAGCAATACGACTTATCTGTGGCCGTGGAAAGGCGGTGTCAAAGACGGGACCAGTCGTCCTCAGTTTTACGACGTCTTCCCTATACCTAACTCGGATATCGGTGCCAATCCCAATCTGCGCCAAAATCCCGGATATTAAACTTTGAAATTCCGGCACAGAGGAACCAAGTGCGTTCCTCTGTGCCTTCCCTATTCATTTCATCGTCTCAAACTAAAACAGCATCCATGCTATGAATATCCAAAAATTTCTATGGATGGCCGCTCTGCTATTACTCGTAGTGAGTGGCTGCGAGAAGCAAGGTAACTTTGATCCCTCCCCAGCATTGCGGCTTCGCGCCCGGCCGGTAATTACGGCGCCAGCCAACGGCAGTGCCATCGAACTGAAAGAGAGCCAAGCGAACGAGCCCTTTATTGTGACTTGGACCCCGGCGGATTTCAATTTCCGCGCTGCCGCTACTTACACCGTAGAAGTCGACCGTGCGGGCAACGACTTTAAGGACGCTGTGGCCCTAGGTAGCAGTAATAGCACCTCGCTGGCATCTACGGTGCAACAGTTCAACACCATTCTGTTCTCGGCTTTAGAGTTGCCTGGTGAAGAGGCCTCTAACATCGAAATGCGCTTAGCCGTCACCCTTAACCCCAACGTGGACGTGGTGTATTCTGATCCCATCACCTTGAGGGTTACGCCATATACGATTGTAGTGGTGTACCCGCAGCTCCAGGTTCCGGGCAGCTATCAGGGATGGAATCCGGCTGATAATGCGACGGTCATCTTTTCGGCCAAGAGCAATAACCGCTACGAAGGCTACATCTACTTCAAAGACGACAATACGGAGTACAAGTACACCGTAGGGCCCAGCTGGAGCGAAAACTATGGCGATAACGGTGCCGACGGCACCCTTGAGCGTGACGGCGCAAACATTCGTGCAGGCGCTGCAGGGGTCTATCGACTGCGCGTCAACCTCAACGACCTCACGCACGACAACCTACGCACGGAGTGGGGGCTTATCGGCTCGGCTACGCCCGACGGCTGGAACAGCGACCAAAACATGACCTACGACCCAGTAGCTAACAAGTGGACCATTACCCTAAATCTGGTTGCTGGAGAGATCAAGTTTCGCGCTAACGACAGCTGGGATGTCAACCTTGGCGACGACGGGTTGAACAAGTCCCTGGAGTACAACGGCGCAAACATACCTATTTCAGACCCGGGCAACTATACCATCGACCTGGTCCTGAACAAGGCCATTTATACCTACACCATCAAGAAGAACTAACGACTGTCGTTTTATACCTTTAGGGCCCCTGTTGCAGCCTTCGGCAGCAAGGGCCTTTTCTTATTGGCTTCTTTATGAGAAAAACACCTTTATTGGTTTTCGCCTTTAGCTGCGCCATCATTTCAAAGGTATGGGCTCAGAATGCTTTGAACAACGTAGACCAGCGCTTAGCCGGCTTAGACTCGGTCGCGCAGCGAGTGCTGCAGGATTGGAATGCGGCCGGTTGCGCTATTGCCGTTGTAGAAAAGGGCCAGGTACTGTTTGTCGGCGGCTTTGGCTACCGCGACTACGCTGCACGCCTCAAGGTTACGGAAAATACGCTCTTTCAGATAGGTTCTTGCACGAAGGCTTTCACGTGCGCTCTAATGGGCAGCTTGGCCAACGAAGGCATGCTGTCGTTGGATGGGAAGGTCATCGATTACTTACCTGCCTTCCGCATGCAACGGGAAGATGTTGGTCGGTGCGTCACTTTGCGCGACTTTATGTGTCACCGCAGCGGTTTGCTACGCCACGACCTATCGTGGCTCCAGTCGCCCACCACGCGCGATAGCTTTGTGCTGCGCATGGCCCATCTGGAGATGTCGGCAGACTTGCGCGAGCGATGGCAGTACAACAACTTCGGGTATACCTTGTTGGGACGCGTAGCGGAGCGAGTAGCCCAAAAGTCATGGGAGGAGCTGGTGAACGAGCGTTTGTTGAAGCCTCTGGGCATGGATCGGGCGCGTTTTGACCTGTGGACGCTGCCGGCTTCGGCGGATGTTGCGCGTGGGTATCGCGCCTTTGCAGACAGTATCCGCCCTATAGACTACTTCCGCATCGAAGGGATGGGCCCTGCGGGCAGTCTTTGCGCCAGTGCTGTCGACTTGTCGAGGTGGCTGCTGCTGTGGCTGAAGGGAGGCGTCTTCGAAGGGCGCGCCCTTCTCTCGCCCAACTACGTCCAGGAAGCGCTATCCGCCAGATGGCAATACCCGGCTCGCTGCCGGAGGCGGAAGAGCCCCGCATTTTTACCTTTGGATACGGCTTAGGGTGGAGACTATCTTCTTACTTTGGGCATTATCGCGCCGACCACGGCGGCAATATCGACGGCTTTAGCGCCAACGTTTGCCTTTTCCCCACGGACAGCATCGGAATTGCTGTTGTAGTAAATCAAGACCGCTCGCCTGTGCCGTCCATACTGCGCAATTGGATTGCCGACCGCTTGCTCCAGCGGCCCTATCGCGACTGGGAAACAGCAATACGCCGCCAGTACGTGCGCGACCGCTTGAGTGCCATATCTGCACAACAGGCTCTTTTACAGCAGCGAAAAGCCCACACGCGTCCCACCCATCTCCTCTCCGCATATGCCGGTCGATATGCACACGGAGGATACGGCACGATGGAGGTCGTCGTTCGAGGCGACTCTCTTTTTGCTTATACGACGGGCATAAGCTACTACTTGGAACACTACCACTACGACGTCTTCCGAGCCTTACCGCTCGATGAGGGCCGACGCGAAGACCTCAGCAGCTTCCCAATACGCTTGGCGTTCGCAACGAGTCTGCAAGGAGATGTCGATGCAGTGCATGTCTACGGCATAGAGCCAGCGGTTGAAAAGATAAGCTTCCGACGCCAGCTGCAGGATGCGGAAGTGCCGCTATCGGTATTGGAGCGGTACTGCGGTATGTATCAACTGGGGCCTACGGAGATCCGAATTTTTCTCAAAGGCAAAACCTTGACTATATCGGTACCAGGACAGCCGGAATACGAAACCGCTCCGATAGATGAACAGACTTTTCGCCTCAAGGCGCTAGAGGGATACAGGATTCGATTCGACCTACGCGAGGACCGAACCCCACAAGCGGTTCTATTTATCCAGCCTAACGGTACGTTTCGAGCAAAACGCAAGGATCCCTAAAAAACCTGTCATTTAGTCGGTGCGTTGGAGGCGGCAGTTGCCTTCGCTGCAGCAGTCAGAACAGTTTTCCCCGACTCCTTTTCCCATTGCTCCAATAGTCGCAGACCTTCTTCTTCAAAGCTGCCTTTTTGCAAGTCGATAGAGTCCATCAGGTGTCGGGTAGTGTCCATAAACCGGTCCAACTGCCCTACTTGTTGGCTTACCTCGTCGGCCAGCTGTTCGAGCGCGTGGTCGAAGAGCGCGCGCTGGTCGGGGGTACCCTTTAGCAGACTTTGTGCCGAACGCATGGCCGAGTGGCTGGCCTTTAAGGCGCGATACTCCTGCTCTTTCAGCGCAATTTGGTCGCGCGTATCTTCTATGAGCACCTCCGAATGCTCATACATGCGGCGCAAGATGCGATAGAGCGTGTCCATTTTTCGGTATAGCTCCGCATACTTGGCATTGACTTCTTGTAAGCGCCCGACTCGGCGCGCGGCGAGGGTAAGCATTTTCTCGTCGTTTTCGCGTCGGGCACTGTCCGCCGCGGCTACATTCTTTTGAATGTCGGCTGAGTTGGCATCCATGAGGCCTTTAATTTGGCGCATCTGCTGGCGCAACGCGCCGATCTGCCCGCTGAGATGCAGGAGATTTTTTTCCAGATGCCGAACATGCCCCTTAAGTACGCTAATTGGGTCGATATGTACAAACAGGCCCGTCAGCCAGCGCATGGCTGACTTGTAAACGTACCACAACAGGTTGCGCGCCTGCGGGTCGAGGAGTAAGTAGGTACCAACCGCCAAGACAGCTAATGCAACGGCCAAGGCAATAGGATCTTCCAAGCGAAGCAGCAAGGCCGTGCCAAAGCGATAGAGCAGCCACCCGAGAGTACTTAGGAGCAAGACCATTACAATCGCCCCCGTAATGCCCTCGGGACGCTGCCAAAACGATTTAGCCTTCATGCTTCAAATGTCTTTAGAAGTAGACGCGCCAAGCGCAAAACAATACGTGCCGTTATGCCCAGCTGCGAGTTCCACACGGGCGCCATGCAGCAAAATTATGGGAAAATATCGACTGAAGTGGGAAGTTTGATTGGAAGGGGATATCTTGTAAAGCCATCAAGCCCAATAAGGGTAAAGCCAAAAGGAGATGGGGGTATTTTTTCAGAAAAGTGCTTATGTCATCGTACATTTCGGCCTGTCAACAAAACAAGAAGGGTCGATTGCAAGGGCGCTTCCAAGTAAAGCGATGGCAGTAAGCAAGGTATCATTTTTTCAACAGAGCACAGAGTGGGCCGCTCTAAGGAGTAAGTGTGAAGACTTGGAGCGGTTGATTTTTACGGACTTTGCGCAGGCGCAGAGGACTTTGGAGGAAATAGAAGCGGTTTTATCTTCGAAGATGCCTTTGGAGATTCAGGCTATTTACTATAGCCGGCGAGCTTTTTTAGAGAACCAGCGGCGCTATTTCGACGCTGCACTCGAGCACTACGACCGAGCGCTGTCGGCCTGGGAGCATCTCAATGAA
The DNA here is from genome assembly GCA_037445225.1 of Lewinellaceae bacterium. Classification (GTDB taxonomy): domain Bacteria; phylum Bacteroidota; class Bacteroidia; order Chitinophagales; family Saprospiraceae; genus M3007. The sequence continues at coordinate 136,403 of JBBIKW010000008.1, forward strand.
AAGGAGCGCATTGCGGAGACCCTTTTGGAGATTGCGGCGGTATGCATTAACCGACGCGACTGGCAGAAGGCAGAGCGCAGTCTTGAACGCGCCCAGCAACTGGTTGGACAAAATCCCGACTGGGATCGCTTGCGCGGGCACTTGGCTTGCCGCGAAGGGTTCCTGCACCTGCACTTGTCGAACCACCGCAAAGCTTTAGAGAAGCTGCAAGAGGCAGAACGCATCTTTTTGAGCTTGGGGGACAACGCTTCGCTTAAGGATTTTTACATCCTCACCTTAGTGCTCAGCGGCTTAGGCGACCTGTACGAGCGCATGGATGAGAAGGAGAACAGTTTGGATGCCTATCTGCGCGCACTGCCCATCGTAAAGGAGCACCGGTTGCGCCCCCGCCTCCCTTGGCATTACTTGAACGCCGGGCGGGCCGCTATGGCACAAAATGACCCCGACTACGCCCGCGAATGCTTCGAGCAGGTACTTGAGTTTGCCGATGAGGAGGAGACAGAGGCTCGAGCTCATGCCTTGGCCAACCTGGGTATTTTGGCGCTACTGAAGAACGACAATCCGCGCGCCGCTGCCTTGTTCGACGAGGCGGCAGCCCAATTTCCCAACCCTTCTGAGCCTTCGGATTTTACCAATCTGTCCAAAATCCAAGCATGGCGCGCCGAACTGTTGTGGCAACTCAACGACACCTCGCAGGCGGAGGAGCATTTTGCACAGGCTTATGTCTTAGGCAAACAAGGACACGACCTCAACCACTTAGCGCATGTCTGCCAGGCATTGGCGCAACTTTGTGCAGCACGAGGCGATTACCAACAAGCCTACCTATGGCAGCAGCGAAGTACGGAAACCATAGAGCAGCACTACCTACAGGTGCGCGACCGTGAGCGGCAAGAGATCGAGATCCGACACAACTTGGAACGCATCCGCCACGAAGCGCAAGTGGCCAAGCTGCGCGTTGCTAGCCTCCAACTGCGCGCACTGCGCGCGCAAATGAACCCGCACTTTCTATTCAATGCGCTCAACGCCATTCAAGGGCTCATCACCTCCGGAAGGAACGACGAAGCGGAGACATACCTGGCTCGATTTGCCCGATTGATGCGCCACACGTTGGAATACTCCGACTTAGAGGTCGTCACCTTAGAGCAAGAAATAGAGTTTCTCGACCGCTACTTAGAGCTTAACCGCCGCCTGCGCTTTCGCAACCAACTGAACTACCACATCGCTCATTCCGGCCAAGTAGACCCAGCCGAGCTGTTCATTCCGGCCATGATCGTGCAGCCCTTTGTGGAAAACGCCATCGAGCATGGCTTGCGCCCCAAGTTGGAAGGTAACCTCAAAGTGGAATTCCGCCTAAGCGAGCAAGACAATACGCTGCTCTGTCTGGTGGAAGACGACGGCATAGGCTACAACAAAGGCCGTGAAAAGCAAAAAGCCCAGCCCCCCTCCTATCAGCGCCATCGCTCTCGCGGCATGGACATCACGCGAGAGCGGCTCACCCTTCTTCACCAACTCCACCACTATCCGGGAACGCAATTTATCCGGATCACGGATCTGAGCGACCGAACCCAGGGCGAGCGCACCGGCACATTGGTGGAAGTGGTTCTTCCCATACTGGAGCCGCAAGCCCTTCGGTGAAAGATTAATATTGGCTTAACACGAGACTGCCGGAGCCCTACTACTTTCGCTGCGATTTTTCTTATGGCAAAAGCAACCGTCAAAAAAGCGGTCAAGGGCGCGCCCACGAAGACATTCTACTTAGACGTCCTCGATGCCCTGACAAAGGAGCGCACCTTTCTGACCATCGTCTTAGTAGCTTTTCTCGCTGCAGCCGCGTTCTACCGCATTCCCACCGCAGCGATGTGGATCGGCTTTATACTTGCTGCCTATTCAGCTGTGGCCAACGACAGCATCCAGTCTTTGGGCACGTTCATCGAAAGCAACAAACACCGAAAATGGTGGATCCTATGGTTATTTACAGGCAGCATTTTTTTGGTAACCATCACAGTTAGCTGGCTGCTGTTTAACGGCGATGTCACCTACCAGCGTCTAATCAACGACGCCAACGAGACCAAATACCCACACCCGGATCAGTTCTCTTTTTTCCAGGTCATAGCGCCATTGGTATTGCTCATTCTGACGCGCCTGCACATGCCGGTGTCTACGACCTTTCTGCTGCTGAGTGTCTTTAGCGTAGACTCGTCAGGAGTTACCTCGATCGTGTGGAAGAGCATGTCCGGATACCTCTTAGCCTTCGCCGTGTCGTTTGCTATTTGGTATTGGGGCTATCGCATCATCAAGAAGTACTTCCGCCAGAGGCGTGCGCACTTTTCCTGGGTCCTCATCCAGTGGAGCATTAGTGGGGCACTCTGGTCGGTATGGCTGATGCAGGACGGCGCAAACATCGCCGTCTTCTTGCCGCGCCGCTTAGACGTGGAGTATTTGCTGATATTTTTGGCGACCATCTTCCTCGGGATGGGGATCCTCTTCTACCTTCGCGGCGACAAAATCCAGGAGGTTGTCAGTGAAAAGGTGCGCATTTCCGATGTGCGCGCTGCAACGTTGGTAGACTTTACCTATGTGCTGCTGCTGCTCTACAAGCTACTGGTGAGCACCATTCCGATGAGTACGACATGGGTGTTTTTAGGCGTAATTGGAGGGCGCGAGATCGCTATCAGTTTGGCCCGCCGCAAAAAAGGAGTGAAGCACCGCTACAAAGCTTTGCGCATAGTGGGTCACGACGTACTCTATGCCTCCATCGGCCTAGTGATCTCTGTTGCCCTGGCAGCAGGAGCCAATCCTAAAATTCAGACAGACTTGGCCCAATCCTTTCACGGCTTCTGGTTAGGGTTGGTCAACCTACTAAACTACTGACGCCCCTGCTGTTGAGGGGGACATGAAACAACGCATTTTATCGGCTATCTTCTTCGTGGTGGCCATGTTGGCCGGAGTTTTTGGCGGGAGCACTGCATTTTACGGCTTATTTGCTCTCATCACAGCCGGCTCGCTGTGGGAACTTACAGGGCTGCTCTTTCCGGCAAATCACGACCACCGAATATGGCGGCGACTCATTGGCACCGCGATGGGCGTTGCTCCCTTTTTGATGTTCGGCAGTAAGCTGTTTAACACGTTTTCGCCAATAGAACAACCGGTTGCGTTTTTTCCCTATCTCTTTGTAGCAGATCTTTCGGAAAACGTCAACCCCATCCTCTTTGTCCTGGTAGTGCTTCTGCTGGCCACCTTTCTGCTTTTTGTTGTCGAGCTCTTTCTAAAGTCGGAGTGCCCTTTCGACAATATTGCCTATTACCTGTTGGGCGTCACCTATGTAGGCGTCCCTTTTACTTTATTGATCAATATCGCCTATTGGCATGGCGACTACGCTCCCTTACGGGTGTTTGGGTTGCTGTTGCTGACTTGGACCAACGATACGATGGCTTATTTCATTGGGACATTCATCGGTAAAAAGCCTTTTTTTAGCCGCATTTCTCCTAAGAAGACGTGGGAAGGCACGGTGGGCGGTATTGCCTGCACGTTCGTGGTGGCCTATGGGCTGTCAAAAGTAATTGCTGATTTTTCGCCTGCTGAATGGCTGCTGCTGAGCGGCTGCGTAGCCGTCTTTGGCACTTTAGGCGACTTAGTGGAGAGTATGCTCAAGCGAAGCCTTGCGGTGAAGGACTCCGGGGCGATACTGCCGGGACACGGCGGATGGCTTGACCGATTCGACTCCTTCATCTTCGTGTTGCCTTTCGCCTGGTTGGCGCTCATGATTTGGGAAGGCTAAGCTATGGGCATTTCTGCTGTCATCATCGCATACAACGAGGCGCGCAACATTGCCCGGTGTATCGACTCCTTAGAGGGCATAGTCGACGAGATCGTTGTGGTAGATGGCTTTTCGACAGATGCCACGCCGGAGATTTGCCGCGCTAAGGGAGTGCGTTTTTTCCAGCACGCTTTTGACGGATATGCCGAACAAAAAAACCGGGCCAATACACTTGCCCGGCAGCCGTGGATACTCTCGCTGGACGCCGACGAAGCCCTTAGCTCGCAGCTGCGGCAGGCCCTGCGTATCCAGAAAGAACGTTTGGAAGACTTCGACGCCTATGCATTTAACCGGCGTACCAACTACTGCGGCCGTTGGATTCGCCACTGCGGCTGGTATCCCGACCGAAAAGTGCGGCTCTTCCGCCGAGACATAGCGCGATGGGAAGGCCCCTATGTTCACGAGCGGCTCGCCTTGCCTAAAGAAGCCCGGATAGGGTTCCTCACCGGCGACCTGCTGCACTACAGCTACTACACGGTAGCGGAACACCGCACACGGGCACAGCGATATGCCCAGTTGGGAGCGCAAAGCCTTTGGGCCCATCAAAAGCATGCTTATCCGTGGGACCCTCCGCTGCGCGCCGCCTTCAAATGGCTGCGCAATTATGTGTTCTTACGAGGGTTCTTAGACGGGCGCGCCGGCTGGACCATATGCTGGATCAGCGCTCAGGAAACCTACTGGAAATATCGACACCTGCAAAAACTACAGAGTACCGCGCTCACATAACCCGACTCGCTCATGTCCGCCATTGAAGAAACGAACTTTCAGCTGCCCGGCCAAACAGGCTTTTATCGCGGAAAGGTACGCGATGTGTACCTCGTAGGCGATCGCATCGTTGCAGTGACCACCGACCGCATCTCTGCCTTCGACTGTATCTTGCCGCGCCCCATACCTTACAAGGGCGCTGTCCTCAATCAGATGGCTGCCTACTTTTTAGAGGCCACCCGAGACATCTGTCCCAATTGGCTTATTTCTGTCCCGGATCCCAACGTATCCATTGGTTATCGCTGCGAAGCGCTGCGCGTAGAGATGGTGATCCGCGGCTATTTGGCCGGACACGCTGCACGCCAATACAGCGCAGGGCATCGAACCTTATGCGGCATAGCCCTACCTGAAGGGCTGCGCGAGAACGACCCGCTCCCCCACCCTATCATCACCCCCACTACTAAGGCCGCTGCCGGCCACGACGAGGACATCGCCAAGGAAGAAATTCTTCAGCGCGGTCTTGTCTCGCCCGAAGACTATGCTCAAATGGAAGCCTATACCTACGCTCTTTTCCAGAGAGGCTCGGAGATGGCCGCGCGAAGAGGGCTTATCTTAGTAGATACTAAATACGAGTTCGGCAAATGGGGCGACCAGTTGATGCTTATCGACGAAGTACACACTCCCGACAGTTCGCGCTACTTTTACGCCGATGGCTATGCTGAACGGCAGGCGCGCGGCGAACCTCAGCGCCAGCTAAGCAAAGAATTTGTCCGCCAATGGCTTATGGCGCAGGGGTTTCAGGGCAAACCGAGACAAGCTATGCCCGACATGCCCGACGCCTTCGTACAAGAGGTGTCGGAGCGCTACATCGCACTGTTCGAGCAGATGACAGGGCAGCCCTTTGTACGCGACAGCGCAGCCGATCCTTTAGCGCGCATCGAGCGCAACATCTTAAGCGCCCTGTAGGCCATCAGACGATCTGAACGTAGGAGCCCATCACCCAACGATTTGGGCCGATGCGGTGCCAACCGTCGCGGCTGGTCTCGTAAATATCGATCAAATCGCCCTGATTGAGGCGCCCCACGAGGCTATAAGAGGTAGACGGCCCCGAGCGCACATTGAGAAAGGTGTGGACGACCTTCCCTTTGCGCGCTGCCACAGGTGCCGTCGAGATGACAGGTAGCACTCGGATGTAGTCGGCACTGACGAACTCCTTTTCCCCTATGCGCCAAAAGCCGGAGACGCGCTCGAGTAAGGAGACTATGTCGCCCTGCTTGAGCTGCCGAACTACGGGAAAAGAAGTGCTTGGCCCGGAGCGCACATTGAGGAAACGAGACTCTACGCGCCCCCGCGGAGCGGATGCCGTTGGTGTCGAGGCAGAAGTATTCGCTGGTGTAGTGGGAGCCGTTGTCGATGAGCGCAGGGCTGCAGCCATTTGGACGGCGCGCAGGGCGTTGATGCGGCCGTAGCCGTAGTAAATCGAATGCCCATTCGCATCGTAAGCGCTGGAGGAGCCGACCTTGTCGGCGCTGCGGCGCAGGATGTCCTTGATTTGGGTTACCGTCAAGTCGGGATTTGCCGTCAGCATAAGCGCGCACACACCTGCTGCCAGCGGGGCAGCACTGGAAGTCCCGCCGAAGCCACTGGTGTATCCCAGCACGATAGAGCGCCCATCTCGCCCTAAGTCGCACGTAGCGGTAGTGATGCCCACGCCACCATCGCCGTTTGACGGAGCGCAGATGAAAGCCTGGCGCCCGTAGAAAGAGTAGCTCGAGTGCTGGTCTAAGCTGTTGGAGGCCGTTACGCAGATGCCGTCGGGGTGAGCAGCAAAATCGCTCACTTCGCGCGGTCGATTGTTCGAGGCCGGATTAGCATTGCCCGCAGCAAAAAACATGGGAATGCCGCGACCGCCGCGCCCCTCTCGGGCGACCCGCGCTAAAAAATTGGAGACGTACGTAGACAACGGCACCGGGGTGGGATAGCCCAAACTGCAGGAGATGATATCCGCTCCGTTGAGCAAGGCGTGCTCGAAAGCTTGCTTGATAGCCTCATCGGTGAGCACATCCAACTTGATGAGCATAAGTCGGGCGGTAGGTGCAGCGCCTAAGATACCCTGTGCATCTAAGGCACCGGCCGCCACCGCTGCACAAGAGGTGCCGTGGCTCATCACGCCAAAGGTGCCGTTGCTCATCCGCACGAAAGGCGAAACATCGGTATTGCGCGCGGCCGCATTCAGCGGGTGGCGCAACTTCGTCCCATCGCCGCGCAGCTGAGGGTGGTCTGTGGCAAAACCCGTATCGATGACGGCAATGCAGAGATTGGAGTTCCCTAAGCTACCCAAGAAGCGCCACGCCTCCACTACTTTGGCATCGGCTCCACGCTTGAAGTACGAAGCATCGTAGACAGCGTTGGGCACGTCGACGGCGGGAATGGGTCTGCCCGTGTTTTCCAAATGCCACTGCGAAGCGAAAAAGCGCCCGGTGGGTACCGAAAATCCCCAGGTAGCCGGTGAGGCGGCAAACTCGGGCTCTGCCACCGCTACTGCATCCATGGCCTGCAGTGCCACGGTGCACTTGATGGGATTGGGAGAGGCCGGCGTAACGGTTACTCGAAACGCTCCCGGGCCGACAACTTCGCGAATAGCCAGCGCCAATTGGTTTAAAATCTCCAATTGCCGTTGCTCGTCGACTTCGGGTTTAAACTCAATGTATAAGTTACCCGTAGGTACTAAGGGGTTATTCTCCTGCCCTTGGACATTCCAGACATGTGTACCTACTGCCACATCGGGATGGCGGCGCAGTCTATCCAGTTCTTTACCCGCGTCTTCTAAAGAGCGCATCAGATCAAATCCCCGTACCGCTAACGAGGCACTTTGCACATCGCGCCGAGCCGGAGCGGCTCCGTGCATGGGCGTATATCGAACAGCCGCTTCGATTTCGCTTTTGCTCAGCGTAATTGGTTGCCCGCCGTATGTAAAGGTGACTTCCTCAGAATGCTTTTTGGCCATAGGGCACAGTCGCGATTTTATATGTAAAAGTTAAATCCCTCTGCTACGAATTGCTGATAGGTCTGTCGGTCAAATCGGTATAGGCGAGCAGGGCGATGCGCTACGCCTTCCTGCGTCTCATTCAAGTCGTGCAACAGCCTCATAGACAGGATCTTCTTCCGAAAATTGCGCTTGTCCAATTTCTCCCCCAAAATAGACTCGTACAAATGTTGGAGCTCGGTGAGCGTAAACTTGGGCGGTAGCAGTTCAAAACCGATGGGAGCCATCCGCACTTTCCACTTGAGGCGGTGTAGGCAAGTGTTCAAGATTTGATTGTGGTCGAAGGCCAGTTCGCCCACTCGAGAAACGGCGTGCCATTGGGCCGACTGTGCAAAAGAGGCCGGGGTGACGGTGTAGTCGCTAATTTTTACCAATGAGAAATAGGCAACTGTAATCACGCGCCCTAAGGGATGCCGATTAACTGCTCCAAAAGTCTTCACCTGTTCTAAGTACACTCCGCGCAAGCCGGTCAGCTGCTCCAGCACCCGCTCTGCAGCAGCGTCTAAATCCTCGTTGGGATACACTAAATCTCCGGGAAGCGCCCATTTGCCTCGGTATGGAGCGGCACCGCGCTGAATGAGCAGTACCTTGAGCTCGCCGCCGTCGAACCCGAAGATAACGTTGTCTACCGAAAAAGCCGATTTGAAAAAACTTTCAAACTCCTTCATCGTCTGTAAGGGTTATCGGTTATTCCGGCTCAAAACTACGGTTATCTTGGCCTCTTTTTTGCAAGAGATGGCGATATATCGCGCCATCTTCCCTTGTTATGTAGATAAACACGGACGAGTGTTTCTAACTTTGCAACTAAAATGAGTTTGCCGGCTACTTTTACGGTTCCCTCGAACCGCACGCACACTATGAATATCGACCTTGCAGCCCACATAGAGAGGCTACTCTTTCAACACGACACGTTAGTGCTTCCCGGGTTGGGTGGCTTCGTAGCCACGCGCACGCCTGCCAGTGTAGACTACGCGACAAATACCGTCCATCCGCCCACCAAAACCTTGACATTCAGTGAAAACCTGTCGGTAGACGATGGGTTCTTGGTAGAAGACGTCGCTCAAACGTATCGGCTCTCTGTGGAAGAAGCGCGGTGCATGGTAGAGACTTTTGTGGAAGATATTCAAAGGCGACTTGACCAGCGCGATATTGTCTCGATAAATGGCGTGGGGCGGCTGTACAAGAACTACTTACAGAAGATCCAATTTTTGCCCGACCCCACCAATTTCAATACGAATGCCTTCGGGCTACCTCCGCTGCAGTTCTCTCCGTTGGCGCGGTCGCGAGAAATAGAAGGCGACGGCAAAGCAAACGACAAGTCGGCAATTGCTACTGGTGAAGCGGTACCGCCTATACCGTCCTTACCGAGCCCTCCGCCCGTCGATAGCACCGCTTACATGCCCACGCATACGTCCGCAGGGCAATTCGGCCTAGGCATTGGTCTCGGCCTTATCTTGTGCTCCATCGTTTTTGGCATCTGGTGGTGGCAATCCCGGAAAGAACGCCCAGCGCCCACCTTGCAAGACCAAATCTCGGAGATGGAACGGGCCAAACCTACCTCGATCCTACCCGACATTGCTGGGATCGGGCAGCCCATCGCGCCCGAACCCACGCCCAAATCACAAACACCTTCTACTTCCTTGCCTGAAATCGACGAGCCTGACCTCGACGATGAAGTAACCGCCCATGCCGAGGAGCGCGGTGCCGCTTTTCAGCGGTTGCAACAAGAAGCTACTTCTTTAGAAACCTCGCAGCGCCCTGCTGCGGCTCGCCAGTGTGTGCTCATCGTAGCCACTTTGTCCAATCCAGAAAATGCCGATCGTTTGGCAGCGACGCTTGAAGCGGCAGGCTACACCGTCTACGATCGCCCTCATGCGCGCGGCCGCCAAGTAGGTATTTCTTTCTCCTATACCCATCCCCAAGAAATCGAAGCGAAAAAGGCGGAACTCGTGCGCTTAACCAACGAAAAGAAAATCTTTGTCAAGAGCAAATAGCACCCTCCTATTTGTATGTTTCTAAAAGTTGACCACATCGGCATCGCCGTGCGCAACATGGCGGACAGCAACGAACTCTTCCAGCGACTTTTGGGAAAAGCCCATTATAAAATCGAAGCAGTAGCCACAGAGAAAGTAGCCACCTCTTTTTTCGATGCCGGCAGCTGTAAGATCGAGCTCCTCGAGGCGACCGACCCCGATGGCCCTATTGCCAAATACATCGAAAAGCGAGGCGAAGGCATTCACCACATCGCTTTTGAAGTAGAAGACATTCGCGCCGAAACGGAACGGCTCGAACAAGCCGGCTTTATCCCCCTCAACCGGGAGCCCAGGCGCGGTGCCGACAACAAATGGGTGGTCTTCTTCCACCCAAAGTCGTGCAACGGCGTCCTGATCGAGCTGTGTCAGTCTATTCCAGAATAGATATGCGTCTCTTTGAGGCCAAAGGCGCTATTTCGGCAGGGCTTTCAGGGCTCTTCGAGATAGTAGGGAGGCGGGAATCGGAAGCGCATTCTAAAAATACCCGATGGGGGCATGCTTTGCATACCGCCACATCTAAGCGGCGGTAAATCGCTTGGATGGCATCGGTCTTCGAGGTGAAGAAGTGGTCCCGTCCAATCTGGTCCATGAAGCCACCGCTTTCCATGACGTCTTGAGCGATCAGCTTTAGCCGCACGATGTATAACCCGCCGCCTTTCTTCTTCCAGAAGGCGGCCTCGCGGGCGAGCCATTCTGCGCCATCTAAGTCTACATAGTTGATGCCGTTGGCTAAGATGAGAAGGTACTTCTCCGGCCCTTTGCGCATTTCGCGCAATACTGAGGCGACGTGGTCGATGGCACCGAAATAGAGGTGCCCATCGATGCGAATAATTTTCAGTTGCGGGCATTGAGGCACATCTTTGCGCAACACATTGACGATTTGGTGCCGATGGTGTTCAGGGTCGGGGGCCATGACGGCGATGTTGGGCTGAGAAGTTTTTACTAAAAAGAAATACAGCGACAACAAGACGCCGATAAAGACGGCAAACTCCAGTTCCGAGAAGACGGTGGCGACGAAGGTGGCTCCGAGGATGAGGTTGTCCTGTTTACTTGCCTTTCGAATATCGCGCATGTGCTTGAAGTCAAGCAGCCCCCATCCGATAAGGACAATGAGGCCGGACAGGGCGGGGGAAGGCAGGTATCGGGCATAGGGCCCTAAGGCCAGAACGATGAGCAAAAGGAAGACGGCGGCGAAAATTGCCGACATCGGGGTGCGGGCGCCGGCCTGATAGTTGACCCCTGAGCGAGTAAACGAGCCCGAGCCCGCGTAACAGGAAAAAAGACTGCCCACGATGTTGGAGAGGCCCTGTCCAAAGAACTCTTGGTTAGCCACGATGTGTTGGCCGGATTTCAAGGCAATAGCCCTGGCAATAGCCACGGCCTCAATGAGGCCGAGAAGAGCGATGGCAAAGGCGCTGCTCAATAGGCCCCGATAGGTGCCGTCGGCCAGATTGGGCGGCGTAAAGGTGGGCAAGGCACGAGGGATTTCCGTCACAAAGGGAATACCGACCTCTGGGCCGCCAATACCCCAGGCCAGTGCTGTCCCGAACAAAAGCGCTATGAGTAGATGCGGCAGGCGCGGAAAATGCTTGCGCACATACACTGCTGCGAAGAGCGTATAGGCCGCCACCGCGAAAACGGGCCAGTGAAGGTGATGCAGCTGCTGAAGAGCTTGCCCCCAAATACTCAGAAAGCCGGCGCGCACATCGATAGGCACGCCCAATACGCCGCGCAGCTGGTTGGTCACGATGAGGACTGCCGCTCCGGCCGTAAAGCCCACCACGACGGTATGCGATACAAAGCTGATGTAGCGGCCCATACGCGCTAGCGCCAGCGTTAGCTGAATTGCGCCGGCCAAAAAGGTCAACAACAGCACCTTAGAAATGTATTCGGGCGTACCAGGAGAGGCAAACTGGCTCACCGAAGCAAACACCAGCAGCGAGATGGGAGTAGTCGGTCCAGATACTAAGTGGCGCGACGAGCCGAACAAAGCCGCTACAATGGGGACAATGATGGCGGTATACAGGCCGTAAACGGGAGGCAGGCCCGCGATCATGGCAAAGGCAATGCCTTGAGGCAATACAATAATAGCCCCCACCAACCCCGCCATAGCATCCGCCTTCAAGGTAGCCTTGTCGCGCAATTCGTCTTTCCAGCTCAAGAAGGGAAAGAACAACGGCAAGACGTGCTTCCGAAAATCGAAGCTGATCTCGTCAGGCAGATTGCTCTTGACTTCTTCGACGATGCGATGCAAGTGCTCCCTCAAAAATTCTTTTACGCGCATACCTGTAAACGGTTTTGCCAGGGCAGGTCTTGTGCCTGTAGGCTAAGGCGAACGGCTATTCCTCTGGGAAATAAAACGCTTCGTCCACAGGCCTTAAGGCGCGCTTCATCCACAGCGGTCGGCGCAGTCGGTTGGGTCCGGGAGCTGGGCGCGTCATTGCCAGCCATTCGCGATACACTTCCATACTCTTGTTTGTGTCTACAAAGATGTCGCCATATTGATCTTCCGGATGCGCTTTTTCGACGCGCACCTTTTGGTGCCAGCAATGCATACCCGAAATGGGGTCTGGATGTACGGGGAAGGTGATGTTCTGATGCACGCCGCCGTCGCTCCAATAGATACGGGCACTGTCCTTGTCGGCGCTGCGGAAGGGCTCGATGCCATGCAGCTGGCGCATGCGATAGGCTCCCTTGCTGTCGCTCTGTATCTCGACAGTCGCCGTTGCCCAGCGATTTCCCGGCGCATCTTGTGGGCGCCGCCAACGGCCCAAGTGATGCGAACACACCAATACACCCGGCTTAACGCCCTCCGTCACCCATACCTTATCCACGAAATAGCCTATGTCGGTGTTTACTCGAACCAAATCGCCCGTGCGCAACCCCAACCGCTCCGCATCCTTAGGATGCATCCAAATGGGGTTGCGATTGGCGATTTCGTAAAGCCACTTGGCGTTGCCTGAGCGCGAGTGGATGAGTACGGGAAGGCGGAAGGTAGGTAACAAGGGAAACTCCCCCTTGGCATAGTCGATATTATCGGGATGGATATGGCTTTTGATATACGTGGGTATGGCATACTCTGGCCATTTCCAATCGATCATCGTTTGGTTAAAAAACTCTTGCTTGCGCGAGGGCGTCGGGAAGCCCACGGACGGCTTACCCTTTACCATGACGCCGATGGCTTTGTCGCCTTTAGTGATGAGACCTGTTTTGGGGTCTGTCGTAGCGCCTGCTAGCTGTGCTTCACTTAGAGGCTCCTCGTTTTTTAGGTAGGCCGATTTTTCGACCAAGAAGGCGCCGTACTTGCGCATGTATTCCAGCGGAGTAAGGCCCTCTTTGGCTGCCGTCTCGGGCAGTCCCGGCGTATGGTCGAAGATGTACTGATAATATTCGTCGACCGTGACGCATTCGCCTGGGCGATAAGGCGACTCAAAATGGCGGCGAATGCCCAAAGAGCCGTCGGGGTCGATGCGCCAGGAGAGCTGGATCCAGAACTCGTCCTCTTCCCACACTTCGCCGGGGTTGACCTCGTAGGTGAAGCGCGGCTGAAGCCCTTTTCGGCGCGCCACCTCGCGCAAGACAGGTTGACGGAAGGCTATCCAAACACCGGCGTGCGTCTCGTACGTGTTCAAGTCGTGTCGCTCAGAGGCGTGCCCCATGGGCAAGACATAGTCGGCAAAATAAGCCGTCTCGCTCCACGTAGGCGTCAGGGCTACATGGCATCCTATAGCCTCCTCATCGCAAAGCGCCTCTATCCACATAAACCCGTCGGGGTAGGTCCACACGGGGTTGAACACGCGGGTGAAGTACGTATCTAAGCGCCCGCGCTTTTCCTTGAGGAAATGCGGCAACAAGAAGGACATTTCGAAAAAGGCCAAGGGATACTCCTTGGGGAAGTGCAGCTCGTTCCAGAATTTCTGCGCTGGGGGCTGGTCGAAAAACTTAGGTTTAAACTTGTTCCAGTCGTTTGGGCTGGTACCGCCTTCGGTACCGACCGAGCCGGTCAGGACGTTGAGGAAATGCAGACAACGCGCTACTGCCCAACCGCCTAAGTTGCCGGAGCCGGCCGAACGCCAGTTGTGCGTAGCGAAGCGCGTTCCCGCTTCACCGATAGCTATGGCGACTTCTCGGATGACAGAAGCCTTTACGCCGCTCTCTTTCTCCGCAAATTCCGGCGTGTATTCGGCATATACCTCGCGCATCTTTTCAATAAAATGCTCGAAGGTGACAGGGTCGCCCGGATAGGCGGCTTCCAACCACTGTTGCCAGTTGACCCAGTGCTCCAAGTAATCGCGGTTGTACAGCCCTTCGTCTAAGATGACTTTGGCCATAGCCAAAAGCACAGCAGCCTCCGAGCCGGGATAGGTGGGCAGCCAGTAGTCAGCCAAGCTGGCGGTGTTGGAAAGGCGCGGGTCCATGACGACCAGCTTGGCGCCCTGCATCTTGCCCTCAATGATGCGCTGCGCATGGGGATTGAAGTAGTGCCCCGACTCTAAGTGAGCCGAAATGAGCAAGATGACGCGAGCATGGGCGTGGTCGGGCGACGGGCGGTCGTGACCGTGCCAGATGGCGTAACCGAAGCGCGCGCCCGAAGAGCAGATGTTGGTGTGGGAGTTGTGGCCATCGACGCCCCACGCCTGTAGGACGCGATCCATGTACCCTTCGTGACCGGGACGCCCTACGTGATAGACTACCTCGTTGTGGCGGTTTTCCTGGAGGGCTCTCCGGATGCGGCCGGCAATGTCGTCGAGGGCCTCATCCCAGCTGACGCGTTCCCACTTACCCTCACCGCGCTTGCCGGCGCGCCGCAAGGGATAAAGGATGCGGTCTGGGTCAGTGATCTGATTGATAGTAGCGGGTCCCTTGGCGCAGTTACGCCCGCGGGAGCCGGGGTGATACGGGTTACCCTCGAACTTGCGCACTTGGCCGGTCTCCTTGTCCACGTAAGCCAACAAGCCACAGGCCGACTCGCAGTTGAAGCAAGTGGTAGGCACAATATCGTAAGTGCGCTTTTGGCGCCGAGGCCAAGCTTTGGCGTCGTACTCCGTCCAGTCGTTCCAGCGCTCCGGCGGAGGATAGTTTTGTAAAGCGCTACCCGGCTGCAGCCGCGGTAACGGTGCTCCGTCTTTGCGCAGCTTGGGAATCAGCCCAATCGACTCTGCTATTTTTTCAACGATGCCCGGCATAGTTTCAGTACAGTTGAGATGAAGCAATCAGTTATCTACTTACTTTACGCTAATGCGATGCGTTGAGGCCCTTCTACCCAGATTTTTTCCAAGCGATACATACTGAAGACCGCCAGCAACGCCGCTGCCACAACCACATACGGCTGAGAAGTGTATAGGAGAAGCCCTAGCAGAGGCAACACATTGCCCAGCCCTATGGCCGTCCAGAAAGCTTTGCGATAGCGCCCGCGGAGGATCATCTTCACTACCGCTTTGGCGTCTGCAGTGGGATGCGGCATGATCAGTTCAATACCTACCGCTACAATATTCGCTAGTAGTCCTATGGCCAACACCTGCACAGGGATACCGCCCAAGGAAAGGAGGCTCAGTGCCTCCAATACTGCCAGGGCAGCGGCTCCACCCATAACACTGTGTACCAACATGTGGATGGGCAACATAGGGCTCTGCCAAAAATCGCGTCCGCGCGCCTGAGCGAAGAGAAATGCCGTGTAGATAGCCACTACCACGGTCAAGAGAACACCTGGGAGCATTAGGCCCTGCAACAGCGACTGCCAACTGAAGTAGGTGGCCACCAGCTGCAGGCTTAAAAGGCCACCAAAAAGCGAAAGGGCGTATCCGCCGCGCACCAACCACGAGCGCCACTGAGGGCGGAAGAGGACGTATAAAAAACGCTTGGGCTGATCTAAATCCTTGATTAATAAGACAGTAGTGAGTAAAAGAAAGACTAAGCTAATCCCTAAGGCGGAGTACAGCAAAAGCGGCTTGGTGGAGATGCCCAGCCAGTACATGGCCATTCCCAACACATACGTACCGGCAGCAATAGCTTTAGTAGTCACATATGCCGGCACTTCCCAGCCCCACATAATG
The DNA here is from genome assembly GCA_037445225.1 of Lewinellaceae bacterium. GTDB lineage: Bacteria > Bacteroidota > Bacteroidia > Chitinophagales > Saprospiraceae > M3007. The sequence goes on from JBBIKW010000008.1 coordinate 152,057, forward strand.
CCCTTGTCGGGAATGCTGTAAACGCGGCGCCCTTGCTGTCCGGTGAGCACTTCTATGTTGCGCATAGGAGCGAGCTCGCCGTTGCTCGGCACTTCTACAGAGGTGCTCTTTTCGAGTAATGCCTGCACCACATCTTCTCCCGACCAGGCCAGTTGCTCGGTATACTTGGCGTAATGGCCTACGCCGCGGGTTTGAGCACTCCACAGGTTGCCCTCCGGTATTTCAGCAGCCAAAGGCGACAGCGAGAACTCATCGCCGTCGATATAGAACAGGTTAGGCTGAGTACCCTTTTCAGGCTTGCGCACCGTCGTTTGGTGGCGCGCCAGCACAATGCTGATTTCCGACTCCGGGTCGTCCATGTCGCCCGATATGATGGCGTGCTCTGGGCACACTACCACGCAAGCGGGCTCTAAGCCGAGGTCTACCCTGTGGGCGCAGTAGTTGCACTTGGCCGCCGTACGGGTGTCGGAGTCGATGTAGAGGGCATCGTAGGGACAGGCCTGCATACACGACTTACAGCCGATACAGCGCTGGTTGTCAAAATCCACAATGCCGTCAGGACGAATAAACAGGGCCTCTACCGGACAAATCTCCACACAGGGGGCATCGGTGCAATGGTTGCAGCGCAACACCGAAAATACGCGGCGGGTGTTGGGAAAAGTACCCTTTTCCACTTGTTTTACCCAGGTGCGAAAGACACCTAAGGGCACCTCGTGCTCGCTTTTACACGCTGTCGTGCACGCATGGCATCCGATGCACTTGCGGTTGTCAATGATAAAACCGTATTTCATACCGGATAGGTTGTCCCACTAAGAAAGGAGATGCGCCTCTTTGCGCTTTTGCCGTACTTATTGTCCCGTAAAGTTCCGAGAAGTGCTACAGTCTCACCTGTGACAAAAGTCACGACAGGGCATGCAAAGAGGTGTACAGCACACTGTTAGGGTCTCCCGTACAGCTCAACCCAGACGCCACACCGCTCGCCTCGCCACAGTTGTTTGCGAAAGCGCCGGAGGTAGCTCCGATGTTGAGGTGAGACGTCGTTGAAAACGTTGGAGATAAGGCTATACTCGTTCCGCTCAGGGTCAAACTCGGCCCACATGCGTTGGTCGTCGTTGAGCAAAAGGTGCTTGCCACAATTGTAGTTGGGAAATGCCGTCCCAACACATTCCAATGGGATGCGTGTTTTTTCGATGTACTCGAATACCTCTTGGCGCAACCCGTGATAGAAGCGGTGAGCCAAGGTGGCATCCCAGCCCATTGCAATACCGTGTGGGTATCGCCACCAATTACCTGAAAATAGGCCAATCAATACGACAATCAACCCCCTCTTTTTTCTCGAAAAAGAAGCGCAGCACCAACCCTTCCAAAAGAGGAGGTGTGCGCTCAAGAATACGGGCAAGAAGTAGCGATGAGCCGACAGGTTTTGATAAAAGAGCGCGGAAGGTAGTAAGAACACTGCCGTAGTGCCCAGCAGTGCTATCCAATGAGGGTGTTCTCGAAGCTGCCTCTTATCTAGGCCGCATGCCAACAGCCAAAAGAAGCCGATCCATTCGAAAATACGGCCGAAGTCGAGCCAACGCCATCCCACCACTACAGCGTTGCGCAGGATGCCCATCGCACCGGCGGGAGCAAATGCCGATGCCCATGGAGAGCCGGAATGATATCCTGTCCATCCCGTCGACCTATAATGCCAATATAGGAAAAGTACAGCGAAAGATATACCTGGAAGAAATACGAATATTTCGCTCCATGCCCTTTTCCCGTTCCATCTCTTTGTGCTCCATAGCGCGTACATCCTCCAGGCCAGTAAGCCGACCGCGGTCATCATGCCGCGCAGGCTCAGGGCACACAGTCCTAAGACGGCTAAGGAGACCTGCCAGGAACGAGAAGACCAGGCGCCTTCTACCGCTAAGAGAAAGAAGAAGGCTATAGCGATGTCGGGGCCGACCAGGCCGCTCTGCGATGCTATGAGCGGGTCAGCAGCCGCTAGAAGTGTCAGCCCCAGTCCGCTTAGCGGGCCTTGCCCCATGCGTTTGCCCATCCAATAGAGCAAGGTAATCGCGCCGGCGACAAAGGGGAAAGTAGCCCAATGACTTACTGGCAAGGTTCGCCCAAACAGCTGCCACACCCAGGCCAAATAGTAGCCAAAGGTCGGCGGGTGGCCGCTATCTATTTCCGTAGGCAGCGGGCGCCAACGCAGTCCGTTTTCGTAGAAGAAATGGGCGTGCTTGCTGCCCAGCTGCACCGTATCCCAAAAGAAAGGGTCGTATTGAACGTGCGCTATCCAGGCGGCCGCCCCCGCCCAAAGAAGGCTCAAAGCCAACGCATCGGGCAGACGAGAGCCGTGTAAGAGGGCGCACGCACAGCGCACACGATCAGTTGAAAATGCGGAGCGCATTTTCTGTAGTGATGCGAGCCACCTCTTCCAAAGAGAGCTCTTTTATTTGGGCGAGCTCTTCTGCCACAGCGACGATAAAGGCGCTTTCGTTGCGGCGCCCTTTGTATGGTGTCGGTGTTAGGAAAGGAGCATCGGTTTCCAACACTATGTGTTCAATAGCTATTTGGCGGACGACTTCGCGCACGGGAGCATTTGCTCGGGTGAGTGCCCCGCCGATGCCGAGAAAGAAGCCCAAGTCAATCATTTCACGCGCTTCATCGAGTGTTCCTTCAAAGCAGTGAAAGATTCCGCGAAGGCGGCCATCTTGATGCTTGCGCACGAGGTCGATGGCCGGGCGATTGGCATTGCGCGAGTGGATGATGAGCGGGCGCCCGAGCTCTTTGGCCCAAATGCAGTGCCGTTCAAAGGCCACTTGTTGGATAGCTAAGGTCGTTTTATCCCAATACAAATCGATTCCCGTCTCACCGACACCTACCCATAGTCGCCGGGCCATCCATTCCTCCACCACGGCCAACTCCTGCAGGTACGTGTCGGGCTTGACGTGCGAGGGATGAAGTCCCATCATGGCTCGGCAGTGCTCGGGAAACGCTTCTTCCAAGAGCACCATAGGCGATATGGTCTCCGAGTCGATGTTGGGCAGGTACATGCGCATCACTCCTGCCTGAACGGCGCGTTCGATCATTTGCGCGCGGTCGCCATCGAATTTGGGCAAGTACAGGTGTGCGTGCGTGTCAATAAAGGTTATCGCCATGGGGCAACGGTATGGTCTGAGACAGCTTTCTCACATCAGGACTCCGGCATCGGTGCGATATAGGACAGTAATGACCACTTGGCCGACGGCTCTAAGGACGTGGCGGTCGATGATGTCCAAATTGTCGCGATGGGTATGGTGATGTGCTCCAAAGGCGCCTGGCGGCGGGTTGGGTACACTGATGATGTTGACTACTGGGATGCGCAGGCCACGCATGACAAATACGTGGTCGTCGGTGATGTATCCGCCGGGTCGGTCGATAAAGAGCCCCCCGTAGCCGAGTTCTTGGGCCACCTGCCAAATGCGGTTTTGCAGGCCGGGTGCGTTTTGCGCTGAGTACCCTTCGCGAGGGAAGAGAGCGCCGCGGGCGCCTACCATGTCGAGCAAGATGCCGAATTGCGCCGTATACCCTGGGCGATGCGGCGTGCGCGCCCAATGTTGAGAGCCTAAGCACCAGGTGAGCGTCTTCTGGTCGGCAGCCGCCTGCATCATGACCGACTGCCCGGCTTCAGAGCGATCGTCGCCCAAATCCTCCGCATCAAACAGCACGAAGTCGATGCCATAGTTTTCGATCGGCTGTTGCTGCAAAAGGCGAGCGATTTCCAATAGGACAGCTACCCCGCTTCCACCATCGTCGGCGCCTAAGATCGGCTTTTGTGCGTCTACGCTGTCCTTGTCGGCGATATGACGCGAGTCCCAATGGGCGCACAAGAGGATGCGATTGATGCGCTCGGGGCGATATTGACCGATAATGTTGACGGCGTCGCGCGGGCCGAAGTAAGTTTTAGCGACGAAGGGCTGCTCTATTACCTCCAGACCCAGCCGTCGGAATTCCCCTGCCAACCAAGCAGCGCACTTTTTATGGGCCGAGGTGCCTGGTACGCGCGGGCCAAAAGAGACCTGCTTTTCTACAAAAGAAAACGCGGAGTCAGCAGAGAACATCGGCACGGCAACCGAAATCTTAGGAGCAAGCGCGGGAGCTGAGGGCTCTGACGAGGAGGGCTTAGAGGGCACTATCCGCAACAGGTAAGGCACTGAGAGTGCCGCTACTACCAACGCCACTATCCATATGCGTTTGTTTCGAATAAATGAGTGTAGAGCCATGCAGCAGAAACGTCTTTTGCCTATACCCGCATCCAGGTGGTGCCTTCTTTTCCATCTTTCACCGCAATGCCTAAGGCAGCTAAGGCGTCGCGTATCTTGTCGCTGGTGGCCCAGTCCTTTTGGGCGCGGGCAACGGCGCGAATATCCAAGATGAGTGCCATGAGTCCAGCAGTCAGGTCGTTCCCATTGGCGGCTTTCGTTTCATCCCGCAAACCGAAGATGTCAAACAAGAAGGCGCGGAAGACCGTCTTTAAGCGCTCGACAACCCAGGGAGACACGTCGTTGGCGGGTATTTGGCCGTTTGCTATTTTGTGGACGTAGCTGCCCAATTCGTTCAAGTGCGCTAAGGCGATGGCGGTGTTAAAGTCGTCATCCATACCTTGGTAAGCCGCCTCTATGTGCTGCAGTATAGCGCGGTCGTGATCGCTCTCCGAGCCGTCATAGCGCTCGGTGGCGTTGGGCAATTCCTGCAAGACCTTGTAGGTGTCCATCATCTTGCGATACGCCTTTTCGGCGGCCAACAATCCCTCATCGGTAATGTCGAGCACGCTGCCGTAATGGGCTTGTAAAAAGTAATAGCGCAGCACCATGGGCGAATACGCCTTGCTCAGCAGGGGCGAGTCGCCGGAAAACAGCTGTTCCGGTGTGATGTAGTTGCCTTCCGATTTGCTCATCTTTGCCCCATTGAGCTGCAACATGTTGGTGTGGATCCAATACCGCGCCGGGGAGCAGCCGCAGGCACCGTGATTTTGCGCTATCTCGTTCTCGTGGTGAGGAAATTTTAGATCGCCCCCACCTCCGTGAATGTCGAAAGTCTGACCCAAGTACTTCGTGCTCATGGCTGAGCACTCTAAGTGCCAGCCGGGAAAGCCCACCGACCAAGGGCTGTTCCACACCATCAAATCGCCGGGGCGCGCCTTCATCCACAGGGCAAAGTCGGCGGGATGTTTCTTCTCCTCCTGGTTTTTCAAGTTGTCGCGGCTTTCGGCGATGAGCCCTTCCAGCACGCGACCCGACAATTGCCCGTAGATACCGGGATTTTCGCGGGCAAACTTTTGCACATCGAAGTATACCGAACCGTTGCGCTCGTACGCATATCCGCGCGCCAAGATGCGCTGCACCATTTCTATTTGCTCTAAGATATGCCCGGTAGCGCGCGGCTCGATGCTTGGCGACAGGTTGTTGAGCGTGCGCATTATCTCGTGAAAATCCAGCGTGTATTTCTGGGCAACCTCCATAGGCTCTATTTGATGGATACGAGCCCCCTGCGCCATCCGGTCTTCGCCGTCATCGGTCAGATGCCCCACGTCGGTGATGTTGCGCACGTAGCGCACGCGATAGCCGCAGTGCAAGAAATATCGATAGATGATGTCGAAGCTGGTAAACGTGCGGCAATTGCCTAAGTGCACGTGGTTGTACACCGTTGGCCCGCAGACATACATCCCCACAAAGCCCTCGTGTATCGGTTGGAAGATCTCTTTTTTTCTGCTTAAAGTATTGTAGATTTTAATGGTTCGCTGCAGCATATCCATGCGGCAAAGGTACGCGGCATTGAGACATCTGGGGCCGAGAAAATTTAGGCATCTCTCCGCGTTCCGGATGCGCGCAACTGCCCAACGTTGTTTTAGGGTAATATTTTGCTTCTCTGTGGGAACGGGTGCAGTACAAGCATTACCTTTGTCTGTATCCTGATTTTCAAGTCTAAGCGCACTTATGACAAAACCTATTGAAGCGTTTTCGCTATTAAATTCTGAAGAACTCTCCACCCTTTACTCACTCCCGGTATGGATTGCGATGTTGGTAGGTGGTGCGGATGGAAATTTAGATGCTGCGGAGCGAAGCTGGTCGGAGCACCTTCTTCGCCTTCGGACGTATGGACGAGATGACTTTTTGGGCGATTATTACCGCCGGGTGGCGGAGGATTTTCGCCAAGCGCTCGAACGCCAATGGAAGCAGTTGCCTTCCGACCCTGTCCAACGCAATGCGGCGTTGTTCGAGGCGATTGCCGCGGCCAACCCTGTGCTGGCCAAATTGGAGCGTCCCGTAGCCGCTACTTTGTACCAAAGCTATTTGCGCTTGGCCGAAGAGGTAGCCAAAGCGTCCGGCGGCTTTCTCCGCATGGGTGCCGTTAGCGCAGAGGAGAGCCGCTGGATGAAGCTCCCCATGCTCACGCCCATCCACGACGATGAGGCCAGCCTGTACGCCCGGTGGGAAGAGGGGGAAGAATAGGTCTTAGAATTGCACAGCACCCAAGATGCGGTTCACGCTGGCGTCGGAAAGGGATAAGATGCTCTGTGGAAAAAAGCCGAGCAAGAGCACTAACACCGCTATGGTGCTCAGCACGATGAGCTCGCGGCTATCGACATCGGATACCTTATCGGATGTCGAGCTAGGCGGACCGAACATCGCTAAGCCGTAGGCCCTCAACATATAGGCAGCGCCCAAGATGATCGTTAGCCCTGCCAGTGCCCCGAGGGTGCGGTGGTAGTTCCAGACACCGTTAAGCAATAGAAACTCGCCGGCAAACCCATTTGTCAGCGGTACGGCGATAGCTCCCAGCGCGATGATGAGGTAAAGCGCAGCCAAACGCGGCGCCGTGCGGGCTATGCCGCCCATCTCTACCAACGCGCGCGAGCCCAAGCGCCGCTCTAAGATGTCGGCGACAAAGAACAGCCCAACCGCGTTGATGCCGTGGGCCAACATCTGCAACAGCCCTCCTTGCACTCCTGTCTTGTTCCAAGCCAGAATACCGGCAGCGATGAGGCCAACGTGGGCGATCGATGAATAAGCAAACAGCCGCTTTAGATCGGTCTGTTTGAGCGCGATGAGCCCGGCGTAGACGATGCCTATTACCGCTAAGGCCATAAAGATCGGTGCCCAACGATGCCATGCTTCAGGTGCCAGCGGGATCATCCAGCGGATGAGGCCGTAAGTGCCCATCTTGAGCATGATACCCGACAACAGCATGGTGCCGCCCGTCGGCGCGCTCACATAGGTGTCGGGCTGCCACGTGTGGAAAGGAAAGATGGGCATCTTAACCGCAAAGGCGATAAAAAAGCCCAACATCACCCAGCTAGCCGCGGCAGGGTCCAGCTCCACCTGTACCAGTGCTTCCCATGCAAAGGAGTGCGCCGCTGCGCCATTCGGAGCCGTCTGAAAATAGACCGCTAACAAGGCCAGCAGCATGAACAGTGAACCAACAAAGGTGTAGATGAAAAACTTCAGCGTAATGCGAATGCGATTTTCCCCGCCCCACGTAGCGCAAATGAAATAGATGGGGATCAGCGCCATCTCGTAAAAGACGTAGAACAGTAGGCCGTCTAAAGCGAGGAAGACGCCGTTGAGGGCCGCCAGCATCAACAGGGCTAATCCGTAATATCGCCTTTCGCCATCGTAGGTGCGGGCGCCTATCGACAACACAATAATCGGAGCCAATAGGTTGGTGAGCAGCACCATCAAAAGACCGACGCCATCGACGCCGAGCCGAAACGCAGCGCCCACCTGGGGTATCCACGGCGCCTGAAATTCCCAAAGGTAGAGGCTATCGCGCGGAAAGGTAAGCGCGAGGTAAAGGGCGAGGGCTAAGTTGGCCAGCGCAGCTCCCAAAGCTGCGCTGCGCGCCGGCAATGCGCGCCCAAAAAACAGCGCAAGCGCACACACAAGAGGTATGATTACGAAGAGGATAGACACGGCGAATGAAATCGGGTTGTTTTACAAACAGGTTTTAGTCGTTACAGCCACAGCGATAAGAACAGCAGCACAATGCCGACGACCATGCCCAATAGATAGTACGCCACATTGCCGTTTTGCAAGCGGCGCAACTCAGCTCCTAATTTTTGCACGGCGCGTCCTGTACCGTTCACAACGCCATCGATGGCCCAAGTATCGGCGTAATAGTGCAGCAGCTGGGAAAGGCGCTCCACCGGACGCACCAACAGCTGGTCGTATAGCTCATCGAAGTAGAACTTATCGGCCAGGATGCGCTCCCAGCCGCGAAGCTCGCCTTCGACCGCGGGCACCTGTTTCCGGCGAGCGTATGCCCAGTAAGCCCAGGCAATGGCTGACAGAGCGCCCACAGAAGCCACGCCCATCAGCAGCCACTCGGTATCAGCAGACAGCACCTGCGCCGGCCGCGACGCACTCACTGCTGGACTGAGGAAATGCGCCAACCATTCGGATCCAGGTAAGTGGAGAAAATGCGGCAAGTTCAGCAGACCGCCCAAGGCCGACAATATCGCCAACACAACCAACGGCACCGTCATCACGCGCGGGCTCTCGTGTAAATGCGCCTGTTGCGTCGATGAGCCTCGAAAGTCGCCCCAAAAAACAACAAATAACAGTCGGCTCATATAGAGCGCCGTTAGAACACCGCCCAAGGCAGCCCAGCCCCATCCGAGCACGCCTGCTGCAGCAAAGGTGTTGGCTAAAATTTCATCTTTGGAAAAGAAGCCCGACAACAGCGGCACCCCGCTAATCGCCAAAGAGCCAACTAGAAAAGTCCAATACGTAGTAGGCAGCGCGCGCCGCAACCCACCCATATGCCGAATATCTTGCTCGCCCCCTAACGCGTGGATGACTGATCCGGCACCTAAAAAGAGCAGCGCCTTGAAAAAGGCGTGTGTGGTCACGTGAAACATGGCCGCACTGTAGGCGCCTACTCCCAACGCCACGAACATCAGGCCCAACTGCGATACGGTGGAATAGGCCAAGATCTTTTTGATGTCGTTTTGCCGAAGGGCAATCAGCCCCGCCACCAGCGAGGTGAGCATGCCTATGAAGGCGACGACGTCGAGGGCTTGCGGCGACAAGCTGTACAGTGGATGACAACGCGCGACGAGGTAGATACCCGCCGTAACCATCGTCGCAGCGTGGATGAGCGCAGAGACTGGCGTCGGACCTGCCATGGCATCGGGCAACCACGTAAACAGCGGAATCTGGGCGCTCTTGCCTATGGCCCCTACAAACAGCAACAAACATATGGCCGTCATCCAGCTGGGATCCACCTTCAGGGCAGGCAAGCGCTCAAAAATATCGGTGTAGACAAACGAGTCGAACGTTTGAAAGACCAGAAAAAGCCCTAACAACAGCCCTAAGTCGCCAATGCGGTTCATGATAAAGGCCTTTCGCGCCGCCTTGCCATATGCCCGATTTTCGTACCAGAACCCAATGAGCAAATAAGAGCACAGCCCTACCCCCTCCCAACCCAAAAAGAGCATGACCAAATTGTCGCCCATGACGAGCAACAACATGGAGAAGATAAACAGATTGAGGTAGGCGAAGAAACGGGCGAAGCCCGCGTCGCCGTGCATATATCCGATCGAATAGACGTGGATGAGAAAACCTACCCCCGTCACGATGAGCATCATCCATACCGACAGCGAGTCAACCCAAAAGGCAAAGTCGACGTGAAAACTATCGACCGCCATGAACGAGTACAGGGCGATGCGGATAGGACTGCCTCCGGTATACAAGACCACAAACAGGTATGCGCTCAGCACGAACGACAACAGTACCGTGCCAGCGCCTAACCACCCTACCCTTCGCTCCGAAAAGGAGAAGCCGAAGAGGCCGTTTACCGCCGCGCCAACCAGGGGCAAGAAAGGAATTAGGGTAACGAGCAGATCCATAAGCGTTAGTTTCGCAACTTGTCTAAGGCGTAGATGTCGGTAGTGCGCGTGTTGCGAAAGATCATCACTAAGATGCCCAAGCCTACCGCCGCCTCAGCAGCCGCTACTACCATGATGAAAAAGACGAGGATTTGACCCTGGGCATCGGAAAGGTACGTAGAAAAGGCCGCCAAGAGAAGGTTTACCGCATTGAGCATCAGTTCGATGCACATCAAGGCCACCAGCATATTTCGGCGAATGAGCACGCCAAAGACGCCAATGCAGAACAATGCGCAGCTCAGCCACAGGTAATAGTCGATAGGAACCGAACGGACGACATCGAGCATGATGTAGGAAAAAGGATGGTTATCGTTCGAAAACTCGGAAAAAATCAGCGGAGTTCGCGTTTAGCTAACAAGACAGCGCCCACCATAGCCGCCAAAAAGAGGATACCGGCGATCTCGAAGGGCACCACAAAATCGGTAAACAGCACTTTGCCCAAGTTGCGCACCAAGCCCACATGTGGGTCGGACTGCTCGGGTATAGGCATTTGGGCGCCGCCTCGCAATGCGCCCACCAGCGTCAACAGCAACATGCCCGAGGCTAAGGCTGCCGCCAGCTTCCAGCGCATCGTCTGCCGCGGCTCGGCCTCTGTGTTCAAATTGAGGAGCATGAGCACAAACAGAAAAAGTACCATAACCGCACCAGCGTACACGATAATGTGCACTACAGCCAAAAACTGAGCATTGAGCAAGACGTATTGGCCGGCAATGGCGAAAAAGGTGAGCAGTAGAAAAATGACGCTGTGCACCGGCTTTTTGGTCAGTACCATGAGCAGGGCAAACACCACTGAGGCGATGGCTAACGTGAGAAAGACGGCCAGTGTCATTAGGCGTGCGGGTTAAGAATGAGCAATAGCCTTTTCGGTGAGGTGTTTTTGGCGCTTGCTGACATCGATGCGTTGGCCGGGCTCGACACCCTCTACGAGCAAGTCTTTGCCGAAGATAAAGTTTTGGCGCACGTAGTCGGCCGGCACGATGCGGTCGGTCAAGAAGATGGCTTCCTTAGGGCAGGCTTCCTCGCACAGGCCGCAGAAGATACAGCGCAACATGTTGATTTCGTAAACAGCGGCGTATTTCTCCTCGCGGTAGAGGTGCTCTTCTCCGGGTTGGCGCTCGGCAGCGACCATAGTGATGGCCTCGGCAGGGCAAGCCACCGCACATAAACCGCAGGCAGTGCATCGCTCGCGGCCTTCCTCGTCGCGCTTCAGTACGTGCCATCCGCGCCAAATCGGAGCAAAGGGGCGCTGCTGCTCCGGATAGCGAACCGTATTGGAGCCCCGAAAGAGCGTCCTGAAAAAATGTTTAAGCGTCACGCCCATCCCCTTAAAAACGGCCGGAAGGTATAGGCGCTCCCAAAAGGTCATCTTTTTATTGACCACTACTCTTGAGCGATGGGTCAGCGGCTGCATAAGTCTGGCGAAAGTACTTATTTATCGAATAGGAGAATGCCGATACCTGTCAGCAGCATGTTGACTAAGGCCAACGGTACCAGCGATTTCCATCCTAAATGCATCAGTTGGTCGTAGCGAAAACGCGGCAGCGTCCAGCGTATCCACATGAAGACAAAGATGAAGAAAAAGGTTTTGGCGAACATCACTATCGGGCCCATGAGCCCCCCTAACCACGAAGGGTCGACGCCGGGGAAATTGTACCCGCCGAAATACACCGTAGCAATGACCGCGCAAGCGATGAACATGTTGATGTACTCGGCAAAAAGAAAGAAGCCCAGCTTCATGGAGCTGTACTCCGTATGGTATCCGCCAATGAGCTCGGTCTCGCATTCCGCCATGTCGAAAGGCGCGCGGTTGCATTCGGCCAGCGCGCAGATAAAAAAGATGAAGAAACCCAACGGCTGGTACCACACATTCCAGTTGAGTCCCGCCTGTTGCTCGGCCATCTCGCGCAGGCTAAGGGTGCCGCTGACCATCACCACGGCAATCAACGCCAGCCCCATCGCCAATTCGTAGGAAATCATCTGGGCCGAAGCGCGTATGGCGCTGTACAAGGAGTACTTGTTATTGGAGGCCCAGCCCCCTACCATGACGCCGTAGACGCCCAGCGAGGTGAAACTCAGAATATACAAGATGCCAATATCCAAATCGGCCACCTGAAGGGCAATAGGGCGACCGAACAGCGTGAGCTCCGTGCCCCAAGGGATGACCGCGCTCGTCATGCAGGCAACAAACATGAAGGCGCCAGGAGCTAAGATGTAGAGCCATCGCTCTGCCGAGTTCGGCATGAAGTCTTCTTTCATGAAAAACTTCACCCCATCGGCGATCGGTTGTAAGATACCGAACGGCCCAGTGCGGTCTGGTCCCAACCGGTCTTGCATAGCCGCTGCCACTTTTCGCTCGCCTAAGGTCGCATAGGCCGCTATGCCCAAGGTAATGGCAAACAGCACCAACACCAGGATGGCTTTTTCTATGAGCAGAGATGTTGCAAACAATAGGAGCATGATTATCCAATCCTTTTGCCCTAAATTTTGGAGGAGTCAGCGATAGCCCTTTGAACGTCAACGCACCACTTTGGCCTCGCCCTCGTAGTGGTTTTGGCTGATGACGGAATGGCGGTCGATGTGCGCAGGCCCCTCGATGACCCAGTCGGAGGGCTGTTTTTTGTCGAAGCGACACGTGTTGCAGATAAAGTCGCGCACCTCTCCGTACTTGTCTTTTCGGGCCGTGACGCGGTAAATCTCACCGCCGTACATCCAGACGACGGCCTTTCCGGTGCATTTATCGCAGTCGCGATGGGCGTTCATGGGGTTGAGAAACCACACGCGGCTCTTGAAGCGGAAGGTTCGGTCGGTCAGAGCGCCCACAGGGCAGACGTCGATGACGTTGCCCGAAAATTCGTTGTCGATTGCTTTCTCAATAAAGGTGCTGATTTCAGCGTGGTCGCCGCGGAAGAGGACGCCGTGCACGCGCTCGTCGGTGAGCTGGTTGGCCACGTGGACACACCGATAGCACAAGATGCAGCGCGTCATGTGCAGCTTGATGTACGGGCCGATATCGATAGGCTTAAACGTACGGCGCTCGAACTCGTAGCGCGTGTTGGCCAAGCCGTGTTCAAAGGCTAAGTCTTGCAGATGGCATTCGCCGGCTTGGTCGCAAATAGGGCAATCCAAGGGGTGATTGGCCAACAGGAATTCCACTACGCCGCGGCGCGCGTTGAGCACCTCTTTGCTGCTGATGTTGGCCACCTCCATGCCGTCCATAACGACTTGCTGACAAGAGGCCACCAGTTTCGGCAGCGGTCGAGGGTCTTTTTCCGACGCCTTGGTCACCTTCACCAGACAAGTGCGACACTTGCCGCCAGAACCTTTCAGCGTTGAGTAATAGCACATAGCGGGCGGCACGACATCGCCGCCAATCTGCCGCGCTGCCTGTAAGATCGTAGTGCCCTCAGGCACTTCTGTTTCAAAACCGTCAATTTTTACCTTCAGCATATATGAGAAAGAATGCCTTATGCTATCGAGTGATGCGGTCATGCCGCGGGCTCCGCAGGTGCCGTTTCTCGCACTGGTAAGCCGTAGTTGCGCCGAAGACAGGCCTGTGGTTCGCGGACATGCCATTCAAATTCGTCGCGGAAATGCCGGATGGCGGAAGCGACCGGCCAAGCAGCGGCATCGCCCAGCGGACATATGGTGTTCCCTTCGATCTTTTTCGCAATATCTACCAGCAGGTCGATGTCGCTCGCTTTGCCTTGGCCATGTTCCAAGCGCCAGAGCACTTTCTCCATCCAAGCGGTGCCTTCGCGGCAAGGAGAGCACTGTCCACACGACTCGTGGCGGTAGAAGCGGGTGAAGTTCCACGTGTTGCGCACAATGCACTGGTCTTCGTCGTACACGATAAAACCGCCAGAGCCGAGCATGGAGCCCGATACAAAGCCGCCGTCGGCCAAGCTCTCGTAGGTCATTAGGCGCGCTTCCCCTTGAGCCGTCTGAGTAACCAAGTAATGGGGCAATATAGGCACCGAAGAACCGCCCGGCACGCACGCTTTTAGGCGCTTGCCGCCGCGTATGCTTCCGCACCATTCGTCGGAGTAGATAAATTCTTCGACCGGCAATCCCAGCTCAATTTCGTAGACGCCGGGCTTGTTGATGTTGCCGCAAGCCGAGATCAGCTTCGTACCGGTGCTTCGCCCGACACCGATCTTGGCGTATTCCTCGCCGCCGTCGTTGACGATGGGCACCACGGCGGCAATTGTCTCCACATTGTTGACCACCGTAGGGCATTGCCAAAGCCCTTTTACGGCCGGGAACGGCGGCTTGATGCGCGGGTTGCCGCGTTTTCCCTCCAAGCTTTCGATTAGCGCCGTCTCCTCTCCGCAGATGTAGGCCCCCGCACCTGGAGTGACGTACAGGTCTAAGTCATAGCCCGATCCCAAGATGTTCTTGCCCAGCCAGCCCGCAGCGTACGCTTCGGCGATGGCCCGCTCCAGATGAAACACCAGCCACGTATATTCTCCTCGAATGTAGATGTACGAGGTGTTGGCTCCCAACGCGTAGGAGGATACGATCATCCCCTCGATGAGGAGGTGCGGGAGGTGCTGCATGAGATAGCGGTCTTTGAAGGTGCCCGGCTCGGACTCGTCGGCGTTGCACAACAGATAGCGCGGGACGCCCTCTGGCTTGGCTAAAAACGACCACTTCATTCCCGTAGGAAAACCCGCACCGCCGCGCCCGCGAAGCCCCGACTTTTTGACTTCTTCCACCACCTCGTCGGGTGTCATGCTTTTGAGCGCCTTCTCTACCGCGCGATATCCTCCATGGCGCCGATACACCTTGTAGGTGTGGATATCGGGCACGTGGGCATGTTCGAGCAATAACTTTCTACGCATCGCTTTTTAAGCAAGAGAATTATTTTGTTATTCGGCTGCTCTTTGAAGGGCTTCCGAAACGTCGCGCTTGAGTTGCGCCGCTTCGACTACGGTGCTTTCTAAGTTGGCCGTTGGAAACACAGCCATGCGAATATCTTGTTGCTGTAGGTCGTCCAACCATTCGACGAACTCCACTAAGTCGATGGGAGCCGGCTGCATGTTTTCGAGGCCGAGTTGCTGGCAGAACACATCGGCAAATTGCTCTTGAGGGAAGGCGATGAAGGCGGATGCCGGTGGTTCGGTCGCAACGTCTAACAACAGCCAGCCCTCTTCATCGGAAAGGCCCCAAACGGCTTCTTCGCGCACCACCGTCTCCATGAAGTACGCGTAGCGCTTCAGCGGGGGTTTTGCCCATATCCGTTCGGCCTGTGGATCGTTCAGCATGGCTCAGTGCATTTTCCAAGTGCCTTTGTTTACTTTACCGGCTCGGCAATCCTCGATGAAGCGGTCCAACTTTTCCTCTGTCAGGTGCTCGTGGTAAAACTCGCCCACCTGCATCATGGGCGCATAGCCACAAGCGCCCAGGCACTCCACTTCTTTGATGGTGAACATGCCGTCGGGGGTCGTTTCTCCGGTGCGAATGCTCAGCTTTCGCTGCGCATACTCGATGAGGCGCTCGGCCCCTACGATGGCGCACGGGCCGGTATGGCAAAACTCCAACACGTACTTGCCCACCGGCTGCAGGTTGTACATCGAATAGAAGGTGGCCACCTCGTACACCTCGATGGGCTTCAGGCCCAACACCTCGGCTACGTGGTCTAAGGCAGAGCGGCTGAGCCAACCGCCGTTTTCCTCTTGGGCAATGTGCAGCGCACGCAGCAAGGCGCTTTTGGCACAGCCCGGCGGGTATTTGTTGACCAAAGCCTGTACCTCGGCCAACGCAGCCGGCGAATACCGAAAAGGAGTACCGTTATGGGCGACGTATTCCATGGATTTAGGCATCTAATTCTCCGGCAATGACGTTGAGGGAGCTCATGGTGAGGATGGCATCCGAGAGCATAGCGCCTCGGATCATTTCGGGGTAGGCCTGATAGTAGATGAAACAGGGGCGGCGGAAATGCAGCCGATAAGGTTGGCGCCCGCCGTCGCTGATGAGGTAAAAGCCCAACTCGCCGTTGGCGCCCTCTACGGCGTGGTACACTTCTCCTTTGGGGATGGGCACCTCTCCCATGACCACTTTAAAATGGTAGATGAGGGCCTCCATCTTGGTATACACATCGGGCTTTTCGGGCAGGTAATAAGCGGGCACATCGGCGTGATAAGGGCCCTCGGGCAGGTTTTCGTAAGCTTGCTGGATGATGCGGATGCTTTGGCGCACTTCCTCTTGGCGCACCATGAAGCGGTCGTACGTATCGCCTTGGGTACCTAATGGGATGATGAAGTCGAAGTCTTCATAGGAGGAATAGGGCTCTATGACGCGTACGTCGTAGTCTACTCCGCAGGCGCGCAAGTTGGGACCCGTGAAGCCGTACGACAGCGCGCGATCAGCCGATATGGGTCCTACACCGATGGTGCGATCCATAAAGATGCGGTTGCGCTCGAGCATGCCGTTGAACTCCTCAAACCGGGCGGGAAACGTTTTCAAAAAATCGCGCAGCTTCCGGTGGAAGGTCGGCGTAAAGTCGCGCTCCATGCCGCCTATTCGCCCGATATTAGTGGTCAATCGCCCACCGCACACCTCCTCGTACAGCTCGTAGATGCGCTCCCGCTCCTGAAACATATAGGTAAATCCCGTCAGCGCGCCGGTATCCACTCCGATGACGGAGTTGCAGATGAGGTGGTCGGCAATGCGGGCCAGCTCCATAATGATGACGCGCATATATTGGGCGCGTTTGGGCACCTCGATGCGGGCCAACTTTTCGACAGTCATGTGCCAGCCCATGTTGTTGATGGGCGCGGAGCAGTAGTTGAGCCGGTCGGTTATCGGCGTAATTTGATTGTACGGGCGATGCTCAGCCAACTTTTCAAAGGCTCGGTGTATGTACCCGATCGTAGGCTCAGCACTGACCACGCGCTCGCCGTTCATCTTGAGCAGGTTCTGGAAGATCCCATGTGTGGCCGGGTGCGTTGGCCCCAAGTTTAGGGTAGCCAACTCGCCATCTAAGCTATCGAGCGAGGAGAGATAAGGTTGAACTTCCATAGTCTTTAGTCGAATTTCCGCCCTTCGTTGCCGGTGCGCCCGAAGAAGCGATCGTCCTTATCGGTGCGGGTGCCATCCTCTAAGCGGTATTCTTTCCGCATGGGGAAGACGTCGAGGTCCTCGACATTGAGGATGCGCCTCAGGTCGGGATGCCCGTCGAACACAATGCCGAAAAAGTCGTAGGTCTCGCGCTCCATCCAGTTGGCCGCCGCCCACAGGTCGGTCACAGTAGCGATATGCGGATGCTCCTTAGGGAGATATGCCTTTAGCCGCAGGCGAATGTTTTTCGGCCAATTGTGCAGCTGGTAAACCACACACAGCTCTCGACCTTTCTCTTCGGGATAGTGAACGCCGCACAGCGTGGTCAAGAAATGAAAATGCAATACCTCGTCGTCGCGCAAAAACTTGAGCAGTTCCCATGCGCGCTGAGGCGCCGTTTCTATGGTTAACATGCCGTCATAGGCGTGATAGGAGCGCTGTACCAGCCCCGGACAATACTCTTCTATGCGGCTAATGATATTTTCCGAGTTCACGCGAGCTGATATTTTTCCAATAGGTGCTGGTATTCCGGAGAATAGCGGCGGCGCAGGGGCTCGTGCTTGACCAACTCCTGTATCTTTAGAATACCGTCGATAATCTGTTCGGGTCGAGGCGGGCAACCGGGAACGTACACATCTACCGGGATCACCTTATCGATGCCCTGCAACACCGAATACGTGTCGAAGATGCCTCCCGAACTGGCACAAGCGCCCACGGCAATGACCCATTTAGGCTCCGCCATCTGCGCGTACACTTGGCGCAGTACCGGCGCCATCTTCTTGGCGATAGTGCCCATCACCATGAGCAAGTCGGCTTGGCGAGGCGAAAACGACATGCGCTCCATGCCAAAGCGCGCCAAATCGTAGTTGCTGCCCATAGTGGCCATAAACTCAATGCCGCAGCACGAGGTAGCAAACGGCAGCGGCCACAAGGAATTGGCGCGCGCTAAGCCAATCGCCTTGGAAAGCGAGGTGGCAAAAAAGCCTTCGCCCCCAAACCCTTCCGGCATATCTGCTATCGTATGGCTCATCTTGTCTTCTTTTTTTGACGGGAATGCAACAATCGGTAAAGCGCTGTCAGGATAATCAGGGTCAACATTCTATTTCCAGGGATATCTCCGGATGGACTTTTGGTGCCCAAATGAAAAGCAAGTCACTTCTCCCAGTCCAGGGCTCCTTTGCGCAGGACGTAGTAAAAGCCAATGACAAACACGGCCAGAAAGAGGAGCACCGCGAAGAAACCCTCTACGCCCACCTCTCGGAAATTGACGGCATAGGGGTAGAAAAAGATGATCTCCACGTCGAACAATACAAACAGGATAGCGGTCATGAAGTACTTGACCGACACCGGCATCCGCGCATTGCCCTGCGATTCCACCCCACACTCGAAATTTTCGCCCTTTTTGCGACTAATGCGGCGCGGACCCAAGAGCGGCACGACCACGAGCACCAACGCTACAAACGCAATCGCCACTATCGATTGCAGCACAACCGGCATAAAAGCAGAAGGTTCCATATACTTGCGCTGTATTGCCTAATAAGACGAACGGCGCGCTTTTCAGTTCAACACGCTCTTGCTGGGAAAAAGAGGCGAAGAAACACGCCTACTCTTTCGAGCCGCAAAGGTACCTTCTTGCCAATTTTTGACAAATATCAATAGCAGATACAGAATATTTTTTTATTTTTTGTCATATTTTTCCCGCTTCAAAAACATATATTTGACAAGTATCCGCGAAGCCGCATATTTGGAGGTGTTCTTCACTCACTTTTCCCTTTTTCCTTCGGCCTCTGCGCATGCCTCTCCTTCCGCCAAAGGAGAGATAAATGGAGCGTTCGACAAAACTCACGCTGGTTGGTACAACATACATTCATCGCAAAACACGATATCACAGTCATGCAACTTCTCGACGGCAAGGTACTTTCCGAAGCGATCAAGCAAGAGTTGGCTCAGGCGGTAGCGCAATTGCGCCGAGACGGCGGTAAAATCCCGCATTTGGCTGCGGTGTTGGTAGGCGACCACCCAGCCAGCGAGGTCTATGTGCAGAGCAAGATCAAATCGTGCGAGCAGGTGGGGTTCAAGAGCACTCTCATTCGCCGGCCAGCCGACATTTCGGAGGCGGAGCTGCTCGACGTCGTCCACCAGCTGAATGCCGATGCGGATGTGGACGGCTTTATCGTGCAACTTCCGCTTCCCGCCCACATTGACGAGGAGCGCATTACCTTGGCCATCGATCACCGAAAAGATGTAGACGGTTTCCATCCGATCAATTTCGGGCGCATGGCTCAGGGGATGCCGGCGTTTTTGCCGGCTACGCCCTTCGGCATTGTCGAAATGTTGCGGCGCTACCGCATCGAGACGGCAGGCAAGCACTGCGTCGTCATCGGGCGCAGCAACATCGTGGGCACGCCCATGGCCCTTTTGCTCTCGCGCAAGGGTTATCCAGGCGATTGCACCGTCACCCTTACCCATTCGCGGACGCGCGACATCGCCCAAGAGGTGCGCCGCGCCGACATCGTGGTGGCAGCTATTGGAAAGCCACACTTCGTACAGGCCGACTGGATAAAGGAAGGCGCTGTGGTGATCGACGTGGGCATTAACCGC
The DNA here is from genome assembly GCA_037445225.1 of Lewinellaceae bacterium. Lineage (GTDB taxonomy): Bacteria > Bacteroidota > Bacteroidia > Chitinophagales > Saprospiraceae > M3007. The sequence goes on from JBBIKW010000008.1 coordinate 171,636, forward strand.
ATTTCCGACCCTGCGCGAAAGTCCGGCACGCGCCTGGTAGGCGATGTGGACTTCGACGCTGTAGCGCCCAAATGCAGCTTTATCACCCCCGTGCCTGGCGGCGTAGGGCAGATGACGGTAGCAGCGCTTTTACTGAACACCTTAAAAGCAGCCCGAAGAGAGATCTATCCGGATTAAAACCCGCTTATCGCATCTAAAAAGGGAACGGCGCTACCTCCGCCCCTTTGGACGGGCAGCGCCAGCGTAATCCCTTCTGCAAGTTTTCTATCAACCGATAACAGAGCTATCGCGCGCCTGATGGAGGGCATACATCATACTCGCAGCAGCCAGGCCGAGGTCTTTGAGAAAGTTCGGCATCGACTGCGTCATGCGATCGCCGCCCTCCAAGACCCCCGGCAAATGCACCATCAGGGCAAACAGCAACAGCATGATGGACAACAGCGTCGTCGCCAGCTTGTCGTATTTGCCCAAGTACATGCTGGCAGCAGCAGCCAGCAGCCCTACGCCCGACAAGTATACCCACACCATCTTTGCGGGCATGTACGACGGCACCACGTAGTCGGCCATCATCTGCGCATTGGTGAAGTGCGACAAACCGAACACGATGAAGGGAATGGGAAAAATCCAACGCCCTAAGGATAGATAGGTGTTCATAGTGAAGCAGATTTAGTGATGAGTAAAATAACGGTAACGATTTTAGGTGTTTTCACACACAAATTTGAAGACAAAAAACGATGGATATATTTGGTTGCTCACTTTTTTTTCAAAAAAATTTAAGCGCCATGTCCTCAATACACCCTATGTTTATTTGAAGCGGCTAACTCCTTGTTGTTCAAAAGGCCCGCAGGCGTTCATCGCAGGCTGTTTCAGAGGCATCCAGCTTTGAGAAAGGGTAGGCAAAAAATTATTCCCGCTTAAACTTGTAAAACAGCCAAAGGCGGGTCTATCTTTGCGGGCCTATTTACGCTTATGGTATCGTGGCCGAGTGGTTAGGCACAGGTCTGCAAAACCTGCTACAGCGGTTCGAGTCCGCTCGATACCTCCTCCAGTGCCCTCGCCGGTGTGAGCGAGGGCTTTTTTATTGGCCATAGATCCGCGTACATGGGGTATCCGTTGGAAGAAGTGGCGCGAGTTCTCGGTGCCCGTTGGTTGCAGAGACCCTCGAAAGGCAGGGAGGTCGATCAGTTACTGTTAGACAGCAGGGGGCCTGCTGCGCCCTCGAGAAGCCTGTTTTTCGCCATAGTGGGGCCGCGGCACGACGGACACGCCTTTGTGGAAGCGGCCTATCAAGCGGGAGTGCGCCAGTTCGTCGTCGGCCGCGAAGTAGCCCTCGAGGCGATGCCCGATGCGGCCGTCCTCCAGGTAGCCGATACGGTGGAGGCGCTGCAGCAACTGGCCGCTTACCACCGTCAGCGCTTCAACCTGCCGATCATCGGCATCACAGGGAGCAATGGCAAGACAGTCGTAAAGGAGTGGCTGTATCAACTTATCGGTCACCACTACCGAGTAGTGCGCAGCCCCAAGAGCTACAACTCGCAGGTAGGCGTACCGCTATCGGTCTGGGCCATAAAGCCGGAGCACACGCTGGGCATCTTTGAAGCCGGCATCTCGCAGATGGGCGAAATGGAGCGCCTCAGCCGCATCATCCGCCCTACCATCGGCATCTTTACCAACCTTGGGCCGGCACATCGAGAGGGCTTTCCGTCAGAAGAGGTCAAGCTGCGGGAAAAGATGCGGCTGTTCGAGCACGCTGAAGTGCTCATCCATTGCGCCGACCACCTGCCCATCGCAGCCGTAGCTCGAGAATGGCAGGCGCAAAAGGCTGGCCGCCGCTTGCTCTCTTGGTCGAAAGAAGGCCGCCCAGCCGACATTACCTTCTACGACCTCCGCCCGGAGGCCGGTCGGCGCGACGGCATCGCCTTCCGCATGAGACACGTCCGCTCCGACGGCATCGAAGAGCGCTGTCGCTTCCGCCTTCCCTTTTCCGATGCCGCTTCGATCGAAAATGCCTGCCATTGTTTGGCCGCCCTGTCGCTGTTAGGTGTGCCGATGGCGTCCGTCGGCCGGCGGCTCAGGCGGCTGGAGGCAGTCGATATGCGCTTGGCATGGAAAGTCGGCGTGAACCGATGCATCCTCTTGGACGATGCCTACAGCAACGACCCCGCCTCGCTGCACATTGCCCTACAGTCGGCGCGCCGCCAATGGCCGGAGGGGAAGCTGACCCTCATCCTCTCCGACTTTTTGCAGGTGGGCGCCCATAAGCGCCAGCTCTACGCAGAAATAGCCCAGCTCCTGCGCGCCTATCGAGTGGGGCGGCTCCTCGGCGTGGGGGCCGACGTCCGCTTGCTCCAACCGCAGTTAGACCCGAGCGTAGAAGCCGCCTTTTACCCGGATACGGCCGCCCTCCTGCAAGACCTCTCGCGCCTATCCTTCCACGACGAGTTGATTTTGGTCAAAGGCGCTCGCGTCTTTGGCTTAGAGCGCGCGGTACAGCGCTTAGAGCAGAAGGCCCACCGCACCGTGTTAGAGATCAATCTCAACGCCGTTGCGCACAACCTCGGTGTCTTTGCTCGGTGCCTACGCCCTGGCGTAAAGATGATGGTCATGGTCAAAGCCGCCGGCTACGGCAGCGGAGCGGTGGAGTTGGCGCGCGCACTCGCCGCGCATCGGGTCGATTACTTAGGCGTGGCCTACACCGACGAGGGAGTAGAGTTGCGGCGCAGCCACATCGTGCTGCCTATCCTCGTGCTCAACCCAGAGCCCGCCAGCTTCGACGCCCTGCTGCGCTACCGCTTAGAGCCGGAAGTCTACAGCCTGTCGCTGCTCGAAGCACTGGCGCACGCTACAGGCAAACACCGCCTGCCCATCCACCTCAAGCTAGACACCGGCATGCACCGCTTGGGCATGACGGCAAGCGACTTACCCGCCCTCATCGAGTACCTCAAGCGCTACCCGCACCTCCACGTACAGTCTGTGTTTTCGCACTTAGTAGGCAGCGACACACCCGCCCACGACGCCTTCACGCGCGCGCAAGTCGCCGAATTCGTGCGCCTATACGAACTCCTCGCTCAAGCATTGGGCTACCGGCCCTTGCGGCATATAGCCAACAGCGGCGCCATCGCGCGGTTTCCGGAGTATCACTTCGACATGGTGCGCTTGGGCATTGGCCTGTATGGTGTGGAGGCCGGTCCGTGGGCGGCCGAGCTGCGCCCCGTGCACACGCTCAAGGCGACCATCAGCCAAATCAAATCGCTGCCCGCCGGCGAAACGGTGGGCTACAACCGCCGCGGACAGTTGAGCCGCCCCAGCCGCATCGCTACCATCAGTATCGGATACGCCGACGGCCTATTGCGCTTAGCTGGAAACGGGCGATACGCCATCCTCATCCACGGCCAGCGCGCCCCTACCGTGGGGAACATCTGCATGGATATGACCATGGTGGACGTCACCGACATCCCTCAGGCCAAAGAGGGAGACGAGGTCCTTGTCTTTGGCGAACAGCCTTCTCTGCAAGAATTAGCCGACTGCCTTCAGACCATCCCCTACGAAGTGCTGACCAACATCTCGGAGCGGGTGAAGCGCATCTACTGGCAGGAGTAGAACTTTCGTCCTAAAGCCGCCAAACGGAGTGTCCTGCGCCGCTACCTTTGTACGGCCATGGAGCGGATTAGTGTTTTCGACATCTTCAAGATCGGCGTGGGCCCCTCCAGCTCACACACGATGGGGCCGTGGCGCGCAGCCCAGCGCTTCGTGCGCGCCATACGCCGCGGCGAGCGGCTCGACCACGTGGTCGCCGTACAAGTGGACCTGTACGGCTCGCTGGCTAAGACCGGCAAAGGGCACGGCACCGACTTGGCCGTGGCGTTGGGGCTTAACGGCGACGACCCAGAGACCACTCCCGAAGATGCGGTGACGAGCACCTACGAGCGCATCTGCCGCGAAAGGCAGCTCCATTTGGGCGGCCAGCACCTACTGGCCTTCGACCCGGAGCGCGACATCTTTTTCCACTACCGCGAGACGCTTCCCTACCACGCTAACGGCCTGACGTTTCGCGCGTTTTTCCGCGACGGCAACGGCCTTAGCCGAACGTATTACTCCGTAGGCGGCGGGTTTGTGGTGGAGGAAGGCGAGCTAACCGCCGGCAGCGAGGTGACCCTACCCTTCCCTATCGACCGAGCCGTCGATTTGGCGCGCTGGTGCCGCCAAGAAGGACAAGCCATCTCCGACATCGTCTTGCGCAACGAGCTCGCGTGGCGCTCGGCTGAAGCGGTGCGCGCAGGGCTGTTGCGCATTTGGGATGTCATGCGGCGCTGCATATATAAGGGGTGCCATGCGGAGGGCATCTTGCCCGGCGGGCTGGGCGTCGTTCGGCGCGCCAGCGCGCTCAACCGGCGCCTGCTGGGCGACCGCCCATATGCGCGCCACGTAGACGACTGGATGCGGGCCATCCAAGCGCAGCCCAACACCTTTCGCGACATCCTCAACTGGGTCAGCTGCTTCGCCCTGGCTGTCAACGAAGAAAACGCCGCCTTTGGGCGGGTAGTGACGGCGCCCACCAACGGCGCTGCCGGCGTCATTCCGGCCGTGTTGATGTACGGCGTCTGTTTTTGCCCGGAGTTCCGCTCCGACGAAGAGGTAGTGCGCTTCCTTCTGACGGCTGGCGAGATCGGCAGCGTGTTCAAAAAAGGCGCCACCATCTCAGCAGCGATGGGCGGCTGTCAGGCCGAGATCGGCGTCTCCTCCGCCATGGCCGCTGCCGCACTGACCGAGCGCCTGGGCGGCTCGCCCGACCAAGCACTCATGGCCGCCGAGATCGCTATGGAACACCACTTGGGCATGACGTGCGACCCTATTGGCGGGCTGGTACAAGTGCCCTGCATCGAGCGCAACACCATGGGCGCCATCAAAGCCATCACAGCGGCCCAGATCGCCCTGGGAAGCGATCCCACCAAAGCAAAGGTTTCCTTAGATGCCGTCATCCAGACCATGAAGGAAACCGCACTCGACATGAGCCACAAGTACAAAGAGACGGCCGACGGAGGTCTGGCCATCACCGTAGGCTTGGCCGAGTGCTGAGCCCTTCCTTTTCAAGAAGGCTCAGCGCCCCGACGTCAATTGCGCCGATCGCGCCGGTCACGGCGGTCCTCGCGCCGATCCCGCACATCCTCACGCCGATCCCGCACGTCTTCGCGCCGATCGCGCACGTCCTCCAAGCGGTCTAATGGCCCACCTTGGCGCCGAGCATCGCGGATGTCCTCGCGCCGATCCCGCACATCCTCACGCCGATCCCGCACGTCTTCGCGCCGATCGCGCACGTCCTCCAAGCGGTCTAATGGCCCACCTTGGCGCCGAGCATCGCGGATGTCCTCGCGCCGATCCCGCACATCCTCACGCCGATCCCGCACGTCTTCGCGCCGATCCCGCACGTCCTCCAAGCGGTCTAATGGCCCACCTTGGCGCCGAGCATCGCGGATGTCCTCGCGCCGGTCGCGGACATCTTCGCGGCGATCGCGGCGGTTCTCGCGCCGATCGCGCACGTCCTCCCGCCGGTCGCGCACCTCCGGGCGCACTACCTGCGCTGCACCGGAAAATGCCCACCCCGCATTCAAAGCAAACGCCGCAAAAAGCGCTATCCAAAACTTTTCTTTGCCCATAAAATTTCTCTTTTGAAACAATCCTGCCTCCTTAGACGCCCTGCCGACAAAAAAGTTTAAGGCGCGTCGGGCTTTGTTGCATGAATCCCCGTCTTAGTTTAGCACTCCCTTTCCCGTTTACAGATCAAGCGACTTTAACCGACCTTGGAGCTGCGATTTGAATAAATTGGTTAAGCACCGCCGCTTTGACGGCGGC
>JBBIKW010000009.1:0-167264 GCA_037445225.1 Lewinellaceae bacterium
GCATCCACCCCGTAGTTCGCTCCCGCCGCGTACAACTGCACCGTCACGCCCGATATGGGCATATCGCCTGCGTCGAAGATGCCGTTGGCATTGTTGTCCATATACACGTAGTTGCCCAACGCTACCCGCTCCAAACGGAAGCCAAAGTCGATCGTCTCGTTCACGCTCGCATCCGGCAATACGCCCACATACGCCGGCGTACCCGTACCACTGCCGCCAGCACCACCCTCGTTCACCGCCTCGCCAAACGCCGTCAGCGTAAACACGTTCGACAACACACCGCCGTTCACCAGCGCATCCTGACCGTTGTCGTTGTTGTCCAAAACCTCACCCGTATCCTGGCCCGGCACGCTCTCCTTCTGCTCCAGCGCTCCTCCCGCACCAAAGTTCGAACCCGGAATATACACCACGTACTGACCCGGCGCCAAACTGTCGAAGTAATAGTACCCGCTCGCATCCGTCACGTCCGTCGCCAACGGTGCATCCACGCCGTAGTTCGCTCCCACGGAATATAGCCACACCAACACGTTCGCTATCGGCATGTCGCCCGCATCGTACACGCCGTTGTCGTTGTTGTCCATGTACACCACGTTGCCCACCGCCACCGCCGACTGACGGAAGCCAAAGTCCACCGTACCGTTCACGTTGTCGTCCGCCAAACCACCCGCATAGTCCGTCTGATCCTCGCCCAACGGCTGTGCGCCCGGCTGCAGGTCAATCACATTCGACACCACACCGCCGTTCACCAGCCCATCCTGACCGTTGTCGTTGTTGTCCAAAACCTGTCCGCCATCCGTACCCGGTATCGTCTCCTTGCCCAACAGCGGCTGTCCCGCACCAAAGTTCGAACCCGGAATATACACCACGTACTGGCCCGGCGCCAACTGGTCAAAGTAGTAGTAGCCCGCCGCATTCGTCGTCGTCGCTGCCAACGGTGCATCCACGCCGTAGTTCGCTCCAACAGGGTACAGCCACACCAACACCCCGCCTATCGGCATGTCGCCCAAGCCGTACACACCGTCGTTGTTGTTGTCCATGAATACAACGTTGCCCAGCGCCACCCGCTCCAAGCGGAAGCCAAAGTCCACCGTACCGTTCACGTTGTCGTCCGCCAAACCACCCGCATAGTCCGTCTGATCCTCGCCCAACGGCTGTGCGCCCGGCTGTAGGTCAATCACATTCGACGCCACACCGCCGTTCACCAGCGCATCCTGACCGTTGTCGTTGTTGTCCAAAACCTCGCCCGTATCCTGGCCCGGCACGCTCTCCTTCTGCTCCAGCGCTCCTCCCGCGCCAAAGTTTGAACCCGGAATATACACCACGTACTGACCCGGCACCAAACTGTCGAAGTAGTAGTAACCACTGGCGTTCGTCACCACCGTCGCCAGCGGCGCATCCACCCCGTAGTTCGCTCCCGCCGCGTACAACTGCACCGTCACGCCCGATATGGGCATATCGCCTGCGTCGAAGATGCCGTTGGCATTGTTGTCCATATACACGTAGTTGCCCAACGCTACCCGCTCCAAACGGAAGCCAAAGTCGATCGTCTCGTTCACGCTCGCATCCGGCAATACGCCCACATACGCCGGCGTACCCGTACCACTGCCGCCAGCACCACCCTCGTTCACCGCCTCGCCAAACGCCGTCAGCGTAAACACGTTCGACAACACACCGCCGTTCACCAGCGCATCCTGACCGTTGTCGTTGTTGTCCAAAACCTCACCCGTATCCTGGCCCGGCACGCTCTCCTTCTGCTCCAGCGCTCCTCCCGCACCAAAGTTCGAACCCGGAATATACACCACGTACTGACCCGGCGCCAAACTGTCGAAGTAATAGTACCCGCTCGCATCCGTCACGTCCGTCGCCAACGGTGCATCCACGCCGTAGTTCGCTCCCACGGAATATAGCCACACCAACACGTTCGCTATCGGCATGTCGCCCGCATCGTACACGCCGTTGTCGTTGTTGTCCATGTACACCACGTTGCCCACCGCCACCGCCGACTGACGGAAGCCAAAGTCCACCGTACCGTTCACGTTGTCGTCCGCCAAACCACCCGCATAGTCCGTCTGATCCTCGCCCAACGGCTGTGCGCCCGGCTGCAGGTCAATCACATTCGACACCACACCGCCGTTCACCAGCCCATCCTGACCGTTGTCGTTGTTGTCCAAAACCTGTCCGCCATCCGTACCCGGTATCGTCTCCTTGCCCAACAGCGGCTGTCCCGCACCAAAGTTCGAACCCGGAATATACACCACGTACTGGCCCGGCGCCAACTGGTCAAAGTAGTAGTAGCCCGCCGCATTCGTCGTCGTCGCTGCCAACGGTGCATCCACGCCGTAGTTCGCTCCCGCCACGTACAACTGCACCGTCACACCCGATATGCCCATGTCGCCCCCGTCAAACACGCCGTTGCCGTTGTTGTCCATGTACACGTAGTTGCCCAACGCTACCCGCTCCAAGCGGAAGCCAAAGTCGATCGTCTCGTTGACATTGCCGTCGGGCAACGCGCCGCTATAGGCGGGTGTTGCACTATTGTCACCACCGGCACCGCCTTCATTTTGCGGCTGTACACCCGGTTGCAGGTTTACCGCATTAGAGATGATACCTCCATTTACTGGTGCGTCCTGGCCATTATCGTTGTCGTCTATTGTTTGCGTAGCATCTTGTCCAGGAACACTTTCCTTGTTTTCTAATGCTCCGCCCGCACCAAAGTTGGAGGCAGGTATGTACACCACATATTGTCCTGGTGTCAGATTGTCGAAGTAGTAGTAGCCGCTTGGGTCGGTCACATCGGTTGCCAATGGCGCATCCACGCCATAATTTGCGCCTAATGGATATAGCCACACCAACACGTTCGCTATCGGCATGTCGCCCGCATCGTACACGCCATCGTCGTTATTGTCCATGTACACATAGTTGCCTAGGGCTACGCGAGTAGTTACAAAGCCAAAGTCCTTGGTCATGTCGCCACTGGCGTCATCCAGCGGATGGCTATCGTCTTGCGCACCGCCCAGGCCAGATTCAGCCGTGCTGGTAGGCTCTGTCCCAGCGACCAAAGTAAACATCGGCGACATCACTATGTAGGACGGCGTGTTCAATGTCCCCATAGCTACGCCGTTGTCGTCGTCGTCTGTAGAATTATCCGTAGCTGTTGTGGTTATATCCGTACTGGACATGAGTTCGAAGAGCGGATTTCCAGAGGTAAACTGACTGTTGGGAATTCGGATATAGTACTGTCCCTCGTACAGTCCACTGAAGAGATACAGCCCTACAGCATCGGTCACCGCAGTAGCGATCAGCACGTCGTCGCCAGAGCCATCGGCTTCCTTGATACTGTTGGGGCCGAGATCGTAGAGCTCTATGGTAACACCTGAGATGCCGTTTTCGCCGGAATAAGGCTCGTAAATACCGTTATCGTTATTGTCGCCAAAGACCACCGAGCCTACGCTGACGGCGGGCACAAAGCCTAGGTCGAGCGTCATGTTGCCATTGGCATCGCTGTAAGGATGGTTGTCGTCTTGCGTACCGCCTTGGGCCGGCTCGCCGGGATTGGTGGGCTCTGTTCCGGCTATGAGCGCGATAGGATTCGTCATTGCCATTCCGCCAGCTCCGCCCATTTGTATGCCGTTGTTGTCGCCGTCTATGTTGTCGTTGGGTGTTGCGCTAGCCACTGCGCTCGACAGGGGTGTGGCGGCTAACGGTCCGCCGGCTGCGAACTGGCTCGTTTGTACCTTCACGTAATAGATCCCCTCTGGGATGCCGCTGAAGAAATAGTTGCCGTTGGCGTCGGTGTGGTGATCGCCTAAGCCGTCGTCTGCCGTGCCTAAGATACCGTCAGGCCCCACGGGGATGTTGGCGTCGTCGCCCGTTCCCTTGATACCGTCGGGGCCGACGCTCCACAGCTCCAAGGCTACACCAGGGATGCCCGCTTCACCGGGATCTTGGAGACCGTTATTGTCGGTCGCATTCAAGCCCGGCGTGTTGTCGGCAAAAACGGTGGAGCCGAGGCTCACCATTGGGATGAGGCCAAAGTCTACGGTCATGTCGCCGTTGTTGTCGTAGGGCAGGTCTTGATTGCCGCCAGACCCTGGTTCATTTACCGGTTCGGTGCTGGGGAAGAGCGCGATGATGGGAGTCATGACCATGCCCGCCGGGCCACCCATCTGTATGCCGTTGTTGTCGTCGTCCATTTGGTCGTCGTTGGGATTGACCACCGAGCTGGATAATACGTAGGCTGCTGCTGGGCCGCCGAAGCTGAAGTTGCTTGCTGGCAATACGACATAATAGCTGCCTGGATCGAGGTAGCCGAAGAAATAGTTGCCGCTGGCATTCGTGAGCACACCACCCGGTGCGTCGTCCGGGGTGTTCAACAGGCCATCCGGGCCAACATTGATCTCGTAATCGTCGGCGTTGCCCTTGATGCCGTCGGGGCCTGCGCTAAACAGCCGCACCGTCACGCCGGCTAAGCCCGGTTCACCGGCATCGCGCATCCCGTTGTTGTCGGTCGCATTGAGCCCAGGCAAGTCGTCTATCCAGACGGTAGAGCCAATGCTCATGGGCTGGCTACAAGGCGCCGGCGCAGACACACTCACCGGCCCTAAGGAACATCCGGTATTGGTCACGTCGTTAACCGTAACCTGTGCATTGCCCTGGCTGATCAGGAAAGTCCCTAACGCCGGAGAGGGAGCTCCGTAGTTGAAGGGACCATAATTGTAAGTGGTGCTGTTGTGAACGATGACCACCGTGTATTGAGTCCCGATACCCGTACCTGTTGGGTTCAGAGTAATCGAGTAGAAGTCGTCATTGGGGTTGCCCGTGCCGTTGTCGTTGCAGATAACTGAGGCATTGACGGCAGAGATAGCGCAGCAATTTGTTCCAGGGGTCAACACGATTGGGCAACAGTTGCCCGTCGGACAGCCCGCATTATCTGCCGTCCAAGTGTAAGAACCCGGTTGGTTGGCTACGTAGCTCTGGTTCGTAGCGCCGGGGATGGGGTTGCCGTTGAAGTACCATTGGTAATTGGTGAAGCCCGGCTCTGCCGTCAGCGTGTAGCTTTCTCCTGGGCAAATGGGATACGGCGGTGGACAGCAGTTGGCCGGGGCGTCGTAGTTACCCGTTGCGGAACAGGCCGGATCGGTAGCAAAAGCAGCCGATATGCCGATACCCGTGGCGCCCGTATTACTTAGCCCCGTAAAGGTGACCGTTACGGTTCCGCTGGAGCCCGGCGCCGTAGAGGAGGAAGTGAGCATCTGCCCGGTGCTCAGCGAGACGTTGATAAATCCTCCTGGGCTATTCGCATAGGTTAGCGTCACCGTCAGGTCGTAGAGCCCATTGTTGGAGGGCTGACAGGTGGCCGTAGCCGAGAGCGACAACCCGCAGCACAACACTGGAGTAACGGTTACCGTATCATCGACGTAGCAGTTGTCCGCGCCGTTAAAGATGCGGATAATGTACGTCCCTCCCGTATTCGGCACCATATTGACGATGGTCTGCGGCAGCACGCCGATCGGCGATGCGCCGGCAATGGTGGTCGGGCCGTCGTAGCTAGCGGCATTAATAGAGCTCACGCCATAGTGCGTGCCGTTGGTGACGGCATTGAGGGTGATGGTACCGTTGTTGTTGGGGTTTCCTGCCGTACACGTGGGCGAAGTTCCGCCATAGGAAATTCCCGACGGCGGCGTACAGGCAAAGTACCCCACATCGTAGGAATGACAGGTAGCGCCTGGACCTCCCGTCACAAAAGCCACCACGCCAGCAGAATTAGCGTCTGAGTCCCGCTCATCGGCGTTGGAGTCAAGCCCTCCGTTGTTCGGTGTAGCCAGCAATAGCCCGCCCACAGCGGTCGGAAAGTGCAACTGATAGCTCATGTTGGGCTGCAGTTGGCTCACGTTGTAGATCGCGCTGGCCGTTGAGGTGCCCGGCCCGCTGCTGAAGTAATAGTTCCCGTTGGCATCGGTGGTCGCCGAAGCAATGAGCGTAAACACGCCGGGGGAGGTCTCTTTGTACAGTTCCACCAACACCCCGGCTATACCCGACTCATTGGCGTCTTGCACACCGTCGCCGTCCGCGTCGTTCCATACGCGGTTACCTATCTCTATGGGAGCCTCAACTCCTGAAAGCTCAACATCTCCAAGACCAGCAGCTTTGCCAAAATAGGTAGGCGGAGTGAAATAGTATAGGGTTAGGCCAGAACCCAATATTTTCGATCCATTAGAGGTGCTTAGCCTCAGAGTCCCTCCTGATACAGTGGTATCTGGATCCATTGCCGTAATAAATAACTCTCCCGCCCCAGGAAGCACTGCGGCACTCCCCATCGCTATGTTTGGATGTCCATAACCCAGGCTGTATGGATTGGGCGGAAATGGTTGATTGTAACTATAATTTATTGCATAGTAAGCCCCCGAGAAAAACTCCCCTCCTCCAGGGCCTTCCCCATTTCCTACACCTCCTGGATTACCAGGATAGCTCGGAGTTGAACCATTGTTTTCTATAATGAGATTACAGCTATTGTCTATCTCTACAAATATCAACTGGCCACCTAATTGATATCCACCCAAATGACCACCACCAGAAGTATACGACAGATATGTACTGCTTCCATTTAGATCATAGTTCTGAAAGCCATATTGATAGGCTGCTCTGTCTCCAATGACCATGATCAGATTTCCCTCCTGAGAGAACTCGATATCACTCAACATTGGTGTGGCATAAACCTCCAGAACTGGATATTTTCCGAAGGCTGAGGTAAAGTCGTTGGTCCAGGAGTTCCAGTTATTGTTCTGAAATATGTCTGGCTGTGAACCCCTGTTTCTACCCTTTTTGAAATTTAGTACCTGAGAGACCAGTGCACCTGTAGACCAAACTCCTACCCCTTTGGGATCATTTAGCACGAAAACATGGGCAGAGAGATCGGGATTGTTCTGAATGCTTACAAGTCGATCTTCATTGGTGCAAACTGCGCCTACATATAATTTACCACGGTAATATTTTAGGCCAAACGGTCTGAGTACTCCATCATTGCAGTTGGGTAAGGAGGGGATATCTGCAATTGCCCAACTAACTACACTCACCACAGAAGTGGGATTATATGCGTCGTTGAGCTCGAGTCTAAATATCCTCCTACTATACAGATTCGTCACGAACAAAAACCTGCCGTCATCACTAATTTCTAAATCGCCCAATCCAACCTTACCCACCTGGTCGAATGCTGCTGGGTCGGCATTCGAGGTTCCGCTATTACTTGGTAGGTTCCGTCCTCCGGGGCCATTTACACCAATTACTCCTAAGCCAAAGGGTTTTCCTGTTAATGGATCAATAGCACCCAGATAGGTAACCGTATTACCTGTCAGTTGGTAAGAAGAGCCGAGACCATAGGCAGGAGCACCAGGGAATCCATCGGCCCGAGTTCGGTGCCCATTAGCATCTAAATCGTAGAAATTAGTCACTGCAAAAGATGTGCCCGAAGGTGTAAGCATATAGATTCCTCCGCTCCCTAATTCTCCTAAACCCGAATGCCTTCTCAAAAAGGCCGATACAAAAACCCGCTGTGCTTGTTTACTGTAAGCAACCCCATATGTGGTTCCAATCTTCTTTCCATCTAGTTTTAGAGGTGGCGGGGTATTTCCAGAAAGACTGTAATTATATCCTACAAACCACGTATCACTACCGGAGTCGCCCGAGCCCAACGGATCGCCGTTGACATGACAGGGAACAAATACTTGAGTGTTTGTGATACCGGTGTTATAGTCATTCGGATAATGTAGAGCGAAGTTCACGTTCGCACTATTTCCATTGACAAACTGAACTGAACTTCCATAGGTAGCACCTGATAAGGCAGGATAGTCAATAGTTCCATCCGCCTTGCATCCACTACCAATGATAAACTCCACCCGCACCGGCCCTGTCCCGCAGCCCGCAGCGCTGTAGTTAGGCGCTGTCGAGCCGGCCGTCACCGCCGTGGCGCACAGCGCATTGGAGGCGTCGTACACATTCACCGTAACGCCCGACACCAACGGCTCATTCGTCTGCCGAATGCCGTCGCCGTTGAAATCGCGAAAAACCGTTCCGGTAACCTGTCCGTATAACACAGACGATACAGAAAGTGCCAACAAGAAAAAGGGTAAGCAAACGCTTTTCATGAGGAAATGTATGAATAGTGAATCAATAAAGGTTTAGTTCTTGACAACAGTAGTAGAAGGACATCCTGGAGGGGGACAGCCGTACCCCACATCGTAGGAATGATAGGTAGCGCCTGGACCTCCCGTCACAAAAGCCACCACGCCAGCAGAATTAGCGTCTGAGTCCCGCTCATCGGCGTTGGAGTCAAGCCCTCCGTTGTTCGGTGTAGCCAGCAATAGCCCGCCCACAGCGGTCGGAAAGTGCAACTGATAGCTCATGTTGGGCTGCAGTTGGCTCACGTTGTAGATCGCGCTGGCCGTTGAGGTGCCCGGCCCGCTGCTGAAGTAATAGTTCCCGTTGGCATCGGTGGTCGCCGAAGCAATGAGCGTAAACACGCCGGGGGAGGTCTCTTTGTACAGTTCCACCAACACCCCGGCTATACCCGACTCATTGGCGTCTTGCACACCGTCGCCGTCCGCGTCGTTCCACACCCGGTTGCCCACCTCTATGGGCGCTGAAGGCGCACTCCAACTTAGGTCGCCTAGGCCGTTGGCTTTGCCAAAGGCCGGAAAAGAGCCGTATAACTCATAAGAAGAATTGGATATCAGCGAACCGTCGAGGGTAGAAAAGCGACGCGTACCGCCCGTATTGATAGTTATCGGATCCATTATCGTAGAGTATGCCTGCCCTTGGCCAAATACGTTGGAAATCGAGCCCTGCACCGTCTCGCGGTGGCAACACGGCAGCTCTTCTCTGTAGAAAAATTCTCCTCCACCAGGCCCTTCATTATTCCCTACCCCGCCAGCGCTCGTCAGGGTTACACCACTCGAAACAAACGAACCATTGTTTTCTAAAGCAAATGCTCCCGTGCCACAATCTACTCCAGCAACCAGCAGGTCTCCACCCACCATATATCGAATCAGGGTACCCGAAGTAGATAGCCGCCGGTAGTTGTCAAATCCGTAAACATGCCCTCCTCTGTCTGTAAAAGACATGAATAAGTCTCCTCTATCCGAAAACTCCAAATCGGTCAACATGGGTGAAGGGTAAGTGCCTGTTCCTGGATCGGCCGGATCTATGAGAACGGCCTCGGTATTGTTAACCCAAGGATACCATTGCGTCCCTCGATACGGAGGAGCCTTGTCAGGACGCGCTGGACCCTTCGGATAATTTAGCGGATAAGAGATGACCGGTGTCCCAGCAAACGACGCCGAACCCGTAGTCGGGTTATCCAACGCAAACACATAGGCATATAGGTCCGTCGGCCCATTCACTGTGTTCGAGCCGCCGTTCTCTCCGCTGCACACCGCACCCACATACACCCGGTCGCGATAAAACCGAACCGCAAAGGGCCGAAGCACCCCGTTGGTGCACGTCACCCCCGACGGCAGCGCATAACTCGACACTGACACCACACTCGTAGGCATTTGTGGGTTGTTTAACTCCAAGCGGTACAATCGGCGGTCATACAAGTTCATCACAAACAAGTACCGACCGTCCGGGCTGATATCCATGCCACCCAAGCCCACCTTGCCCACCTGGCCAAACGCCGCCGGATCGTAGTTGGCTGTCGTGGCTACTGCCGGCAGATTGCGCCCGCCAGCGCCGTTCACGCCAACCACACCCAATCCCACCGGCGCACCCGACGCCGGATCTATCGGACCTAAAAAAGTGATGATGTTGTTATTCGGTCCCGAAATCTGAAACGAACTGCCGTTCCCATACGCCGGCGCGCCTGCCCCCGCTCGCGTCCGATACCCGTTGGCATCCATGTCGTAAAACGGCGTCACCGTAAACGACGAGCCCGACGGCGTCAACCTATATATCCCACCAGAGCCCAATGGCCCCAACCCAGCGTGCCGCTTCAAAAACGCCGAGGTGAAAATCACCCCCGCTTGCCGGCTGTAGGCCGTGCCCCACGTGGCGCCCAACTGCGTCCCATTCACTTTCGACGGCGGCGGTGTAGTGCCCGAACTCAAGTAGGGAAAGCCCACAAACCAATCTGAAGTCCCAGAAGACCCTCCACCCAACGGATTGCCGTTGAGGTAGCACGGAACATACAAGTTGGTGTTGCTCGCGCCTAGGTTGTAGCTGCCCGGGTAGTGCACCGCAAAATTAACGTTGGTGCTGTTGCCATTGACAAACTGCACCGAAGTGCCGTACACCGCTCCACTGATAGCGGAAAAATCGATATCGCTGTCCACACAGGCCCCCGATGTAGGTAGGACAAACTCCACCCGCACCGGCCCTGTCCCACAGCCCGCAGCGCTGTAGTTAGGCGCTGTCGAGCCGGCCGTCACCGCCGTGGCGCACAGCGCATTGGAGGCGTCGTACACATTCACCGTAACGCCCGACACCAACGGCTCATTCGTCTGCCGAATGCCGTCGCCGTTGAAATCGCGAAAAACCGTTCCGGTAACCTGTCCGTATAACACAGACGATACAGAAAGTGCCAACAAGAAAAAGGGTAAGCAAACGCTTTTCATGAGGAAATGTATGAATAGTGAATCAATAAAGGTTTAGTTCTTGACAACAGTAGTAGAAGGACATCCTGGAGGGGGACAGCCGTACCCCACATCGTAGGAGGTTGTTCATACCTGGTCCATCTGTGTTGAACTGAATAATACCTGCGCTATTGGCATCGGAATCGCGCGCATTTGCGTTTGGGTCGGTACCGCCATTGTTGGGTGTAGTCAAGTTTAACCCTCCCACAGAGGTGGGAAAGCGAAGCCGGTAGGTCGTGTTGGGTAGGAGTTGTGTAACTCCTCGAGTAAAGCCAGTGGTAGAAGCCCCAGAAGCACTGGAGAACATGCAGCGGCCCATAGAGTCCGTCATCACGCCGGCGATGGCTGTAAAGTTGCCGGGAGATGTTTCCTTCCACAGAGGGACATTCACATTGGGAATAGCGGCTTCGTTGGCGTCCTGTATGCCGTTGCCGTTGGCATCGTTCCAGACGCGTCCGCCAATTTCTATGGGTACATCGGGGTAGAACGGCGACAACCCAGCATCACCCAAACCATTGCCCTTACCGCCAGGACTGGGAGAAGCGCCGTTATATAGCTGGTATCCCGACGAGCCTGCATCCGTGGTTGTAGACAGCCGCCGAGTCCCTCCGCTCCAAACTGCGATGGGATCCATAAATAATAATGTGGTGATGAACTCGCCTAAGCCGGGAGATACCGCAAAGGCGCCCATGGAAGACTCTACGTGAACAACAGCATCTCCGTAGAAGAATGCGCCGTTACCTGGCCCTTGAAGGTTGTTGTTTCCAGTAGTGGACACCACCAAGCCGCCGCCAATAGAAGTGATCTGGGCGTTGTTCTCCAGGGCATAGGTGCCGTTGCAGTTCACCCCAGCAATGAAGATATCGCCGCCGATAACCACATTGACCAAAGCGGTATTGACATTGCTAGGGAAAAGGCGATTGAGATAGCCGAATAGGTTTCCATGGCGATCTATGAAGTTCAACAATATATCACCTTTGTCTGAGAATTCAATACTCGTCTGAGAGAAGGCAGCTGGGTCGTAAGAAGGCGTATCGATCGCTGTAGGCAACCCACGCTGGTTATTAAGGCCTACTACGCCGAGACCTTCGGGTTGACCAGTCAGTGGGTCTACAGGACCCCAAAACGTCGCTAATGTTCCTGTCGGATTGATATTGAAGCTACTTCCACTGCCATAAGGAAGTGCGGTGTTGGCCGCACGTGTCCGATGGCCTATATCGCAGAAGGGCACGACCGTGAAGGAAGTCGGCGTAGGCGTGAGCTTGTATATCCCGCCGCTGCCCAAGGTACCTAAGCCGGCATGGCGCTTTGGGAAGGCTGAAGTGAAGAGGATATCCGCTTGCTTGCTGTGGGCTACACCCCAAGTAGCGCCCAACACTGCGTCATTCACCTTTTGAGTAGGCGGCGTAGTACCGGGGTTTGTATATGGAAGGCTGACGAACCAGTCGCCTGCCTCCATCGGGCTACCCGGCGGTAGCGGATCGCCGTGAATGTAGCGCAGTGTATATACGCTAACTCCCGCAGTGTTGGGAAAGTACTGCGCCGAGTCGTATATACCGAAGTTGACGCTGGAGCTGTTTCCGTTCACAAAGCGCACATCGCTCAGCGACGTGCCGTTGCCGCGCGCCAAGACATCTAACAATTTGTTGACACACACGGTAGTCGTGTTGAGCAACAAGAATTCTACCTGCACGGGCTCCGTTCCACAGCCCGATACGCTATAATTGGGTGCCGTCGAGCCTCCCCAGATAGCCGTTCCGCAAAGCGCATTACTGGTGGTGTAAACATTGATTGTAACGCCAGGAACCAACGGCTCGTTAGCATCGCAAACACTGCTCCCATTGAAATCGCGTAATATCGAACCCCTCACTTGTACCTCAGCAACTCTTGCTGCTGATAAAAGTCTCAGCCTCAATACCAGCAATTTCCAAGCATCGAGGGAAGGTGAGCCATGCAGCAGCAAAACTGCTCGGCATCGGCATTTTAACAGCGACACCAGCGGCGCCTGCACCCTTTGGGTAGAATCGATCGCTGCGCGGAAAAGAGGTCTAGAGGCTAAGCGCACCACAAGCTTTTGTAAAAGGGGAAACATGGCATACGCATTATTTTTGGTAAGGAGATTACTTATTTTGGATTTTCCCGGAGAAAACCCGCAGCGCTCATCCGCGCTGCGGGGCATCATCTCATGAAAATCAGTCTCGAGGCCAAGGAAAGTAGAGGCGCCATTCGGTCGAGTAAGACTCGATGCAGTAGTACCCCGGCGGGATATACTTACCCGGTAGATTCCACCTTCGCATCAAAGAGAGGGGGATCCGAAAACGCTCTTGCACTTCGAAGTACGGATGATCAAAAAATCGCTTTGCTATAGTGTCGTCTACGTACTGCTTGGGAAATCGGAAAACCAGTTCTTCATTCTCAAAATCACAGTAGATGATGGCTCTCGCATGTGGACACCGGATAGTGTGCCGCACAGGAAGCCGTTCAGTGACCATACATATTCCGCTTCTCTCGCAATTGCGGCTGGGCGTGCCAAACACCACTTCCATTCTCGCCTCTCGAATAGAAGCTAAGTGGTAGAGAGACAGACTAATCGATTCGCCTGAAGCTGTCATGACTGTTTCCCAAAGGCATCACACCACTGTTGTGTCGACAATAATGAGCTTCGTCCACGCTGAAGCCGAGAGGAGGGGTAGAAGGCTGGTTGTAAATGCACTTTTCATGACGATTACATTTTTTGACTAGGAATAGAAGACAGCGACACGCGTCGCTTCCTGAGATCAAAAGTCTACCCCTCCGACCAATGCGGCGGAAACAGAACGCCCAACAGTGTTACGCGATAAAAGAGCGATTTTCAGGTCAGCCCTTTATCACAAAAGTCAAATAATCAAATACTTATGACTCTATTTTCTGGAGGTTAGCGTTACCTAAGCCTGTAGGCCCTGCGTTTCATAGGGCCATTGCTCTAACCAATAAGATGGCCAAAAGGATGCCCAGCAGAGCAAAGAGAGCGGTGAGTATCCTGTGAAACCAGATGTCTTTCTTCGAAGGAGGGGCTATATCCAAAGCAGCCTCTGCCAAGATGAGCCGCGCGCGTTCTACATCCTCTGGGCGGGTGTGCAATCGCACTAACAGCTGCAGGTGCGGTAGTACCGACTGCGCCGTGCGACTGACTAAGAAACACGGGATCCCTTCGGCCCGCAAACGTGCCGCCGCCAAGTCAGCCTCCAAGGGCGAATAGAACTTGGCCACCACCCCGGTAGCATGCTCTTCAAAATACAAGTCGGGCTCCCAGAAAAAGTCGTCCAAAATTTCGTCGTTCGATGGCATAATCTCGGCTAATATAACGCGTTTTTCTTGGTCGGCATCGAAAAAGCCTAACTTTGTAGTTAAAAAGAACCAACACTATGTCCACGAAAATCTACTCTGTCCTCATCTTTTGGGTAACCCTTCTGTTTTTCGCATTAGAGAGTTGTAGTAAAGAAAGCAAGAATCCCGACTACATTAAAGAGGCCAATTGCGCCGCAGTGGATCCGAGTACAAACACTTACACTGCTTTTGTACGCAGCGTCATGAACGCCAGCTGTGCGCTCGGTGGATGTCATGATGCATCGACAAAATCGAGCGGCGTAGACTTGTCGAACTATGCTGGCGTAAGAAAGGCTTTTGAGTCGCAGAACTTCTTGTGCGCTGTGAACCACGGCAATGGCTGTAGCGCTATGCCTAAAGGTGGGCTGAAGCTATCGGCCGACCTACTGAACCGCCTGGCTTGCTGGGCCCGAAACGGCTATGTCGAATAGGGGTAGTTCTTTGCGTTTTCGGAAGTAGTGGCGCGATGCAGCGGCGAGTACTTACTTTTGCTCGAAAGGGCAAGCGTTATGGCATTTGCTTTTCACCGACGCAGGAGAAAGATTTTCTCAGAGGCAGCAGGTCTGCTAGCGGCTCTGTTTTTATTTGCAGCGTTGGCGGTGCCTATTTTTCGAGATTACTTTACGCGGCCCAATGCGCGCTCCTACAGTTTTGGCGGCGACGCGCTGGTGTTGTATTACAACACGGCTTTCCACGCGCGCTACGGAGAGGGTACATGGCTGCACGGCACGAACTACCCGGATGGCGAGTATATCTATCTAACCGACGCGCAAGGAGCGGTATCGTACTTGTTGCAGGGACTGCGCCGCCTCGGTTGGGATGTGTCGGCCTATGCAGTGGGTATTGTGCACAGCCTCAACTTATACCTTTTATTCGCAGCGGTAGGAGTGGTTTTGGGGTTGTTATGGGGGCTTCGCTGTCGATGGCTTACGGCCGTCTTGTTTGCTCCGCTCATCGTATTGCTCTCGCCGCAGCTGGTGCGCATGGGCGGGCACTTTGGTTTAGCTTATCCGGTGGCTATTCCTTTGGCCATGGCATGGTTTGTGCGCAAGTATCGGCTGCGTCGTTGGGAAGGGTGGGATGTACTGTTTGCAGGAGCAGCGCTCTTCTTTACCTACAACAATCCTTACGTGGGCTTCGACATGCTCCTCCTGTTATGCGGGGCCGGAGGGCTCACCCTGCTGTGGAAGCGTTTTCGCCGCGCTTACTGGGTGCCGGGATGGGGCGCTGTGCTGATGGGATTGGGATGTTTACTGTGGGTATTCGCCGATTTTCAGCGCAACGATCCTGTAAACGACCGAATAAATCCTCAATGGGGGTTTTTCTTTTACCAAGCGCGTTTAGAGGGATTGCTTTTTCCACCGGGCTCGCTGCTGTACGATTGGCTTAGCTGTTTGGGCGTTCGCCTGCCGGAAGATCTAAACTTTGAGACGCTGTTGAACATCGGAGCAGTAAGTGCGATAGGGCTCCTGGCAGCAGTGCTATGGCTCCCTTGGCAAAAGAAATATCGGCCTAACGAAGCATATCTTCTGTTATTAGGCGCCTCGGGGCTGTTGTTCTTGTTGGCTGCCAACACTTCTCTTTTACCCATTTCCCCCTCGTGGATAGAAGACCACCTGGATGAACTGCTCATGTTCAAGGCGGCGGCCCGCTTGGCCTGGCCCTTGTATTTTGCGCTGACGTTGGCGGCTGTCTGGAGCTTGGACGCGCTTTTGCGCGCCCTTTGCCCTGCTTGGCTAAGCATCCTATTTTTATTCGCCGCAGCTGCCCTTTGGAACGCCGAAATCAATCAGTATATCGCTCCGCGTTTTCGCCAGGTGTTTCACACCAATTTCCTCAGCCGAGAACAAGAGGGAGAAATATGGGCTGTGTTGAATGACCATCGCATTCAGCCCTCAGAGTTCCAGGCCATCCTAGCCATACCGCGCTACGCTGCCTGGTCCGACAAGGTGTGGCCGCACCTTCCCTTCGAGGCCCACTTTTGGAGCGTTCGCCTTTCTTTGGCGACAGGGTTACCCATCATCAATCCCACGCTGTCTCGGATAGGTACGCAGCATGTCATGGAGCGCGTCCAGCTGTTTGCCCACCCGCTCGTCGAGCGCTCGCTGCTACCTAAGTTAAAACCAGACAAAGATATCCTCTTGCTCGTCGCCTCCGAGGAACAGCCGCTCTCGACGGGTGAGAAGTATCTGCAAAGCCTTGCCATACCCCTGGCTGAGACACCGCGTTACCGGCTGTATCGCCTTCGCGTATCCGACATGGTGCGCAGCGCGGCGATAGAGGAAGCACAGCAGCGATACCGCCAGGGCTATCGAAGCGCTCCGGCTTTCTACCTTAGCTTTGACCAGACACCCTCCGACATTGCTTTTTACGGACCAGGAGCGTATCGAACAACTCCTCAAGAGGACTCCATAGGCACCTTCCGTTCGCCTTACGAGCGAGACACGACGGTGGTTTTCGCTGCGTGGAACTATGCAGACGCAGGGCGCTGGAATCCGGGATTTTGGCGGCTCATTGTCCGAGACCTAGAGGGGCGGGAGATACGTCGAGAGGAGATAGAGAGTCGAAAAAGCCCCGATGTGCAAGGGAACTACTGGTTTCGCGTAGAGAAGGAGGTCCACCTTCCGCGCCACGCTACCCTTTCTGTGATTGCCTTCGGAGAGAAGGCCATGTACATCGATGAGGTGATGGTGTGGCCCAAGGGCGACATGCCGTTGGTGGTGCATCCGGAGGAAGAGGGCTTTCTGTTCGGCAACTTTTGGGTACGGAAACCCAGGGAGGTGCTCGATGCGGACACTACGAGTTCTTCTGCCAATCCCATGCGATGATGTGCCAGCGCTCACCGGTGGTCGGATCATCGTAAATGTGAAAGGTCTCAAAGCCTACGCGCTGATGGGCGCGCAGCGAGCGCACATTGCGTTCGGCTACCTCTGTGACGACAAAGTCGAAGTGCGCGCGACATACTTCCGCTAAATGGCGATAAAGCCCGTCAAAGACACCCTGTCCGCGGTACGCTTCGGCCACACATACCTGCCCCATGACAAACCAGCGGCCGTTGCGCAGCGGATGCCCGCGCCAGGACAATGTCGCCAATCGCTCGAAAAGTGGCGCTAAGATGGGCACATCGGGTGCGAACATGCGCAACATGATCAAGCAATAGCCCGCCAAAGTGTCGCCATCTTTGGCGATAACCGAAGGAAAAACTGCGTTCATGCGCCGCAGCACTTCCACAGTATGGCGCACAGTGACAAACCCCTGCTCTCGCGCTTGCTCAGGGCTAATGGCCGAAGGCAGATTTTGCGCCTGCAGCGCCAAGATTTGCTCTAATTCCCGCGCATCGCGCACTACAGTGTATTGAATGGACATCGGCTGCTTTATTTTTGTCTAAATATACTTTCATCTTTTGCATATGCCGCCACTTCTCTCTCCGCTATCGCCTCAGCACGACGCTGAGGTAGCTCGAATGGCCGTCTTTTTTAACGAGACGCTGGGCTTTTGCCCTAACAGCGTGCTCACCATGCAGCGCCGGCCGGCCATTGCCAAAGCCTTTATCGCGCTCAATCAGGCGGTCATGACCAACGAAGGCCGTTTGTCGAGCGCCCTCAAACGCCTCATCGGCTACGTAGCCAGCCATGCCGCCGGCTGTCAGTACTGTCAGGCACATACCATTCGAGCGGCGGAACGCTACGGTGCCCATGCCGACCAGCTGAAGCACATATGGGAGTTTCGGACGCATCCCGCCTTTAGCGATGCCGAACGCGCTGCCTTAGACTTTGCGCTGGCTGCGGCGGCCGTACCCAACGCAGTGGACGAGAGCATCGCCCAACGGCTGCGCCAACACTGGGACGAAGGCGAAATCGTCGAAATATTGGCCGTGGTAGCGTTGTTTGGCTTCCTCAACCGCTGGAACGACAGCATGGGCACTGCCCTGGAGGCACCTGCCATCGAAACGGCGCGCCGATACTTGGAGCCGTACGGCTGGACCGGCGGAAAGCACGTGCCTGCAGAGCCCCCTTCTCCAGTAGCGGCTTCCCCTGGGCGCGATAGGGCTTTCGTCGCCGTACAGGCCGTTCTCTTTACCGCCTACCTGTTCCACCCTGCAGCCCTCGCTCTATCCCTGCCGCCCCTACTGCGCTACACAGGGATAGCCCTAACGCTGCTCGGTGTGGGCGTCTTGGTGTGGGGTTTTTTCTCCTTAGGGCGCAACCTTACCCCTCTACCCACACCAAAGGCCGATGGGCGGTTGGTTGTTGAAGGCATCTATCATTGGATACGGCATCCCATCTACACCGGAGTGTTGGTTGTTGCCTTAGGTTGGGCGCTTTTCTCTCAGAGCGGCTGGCGTTTAGCTCTTTTCGCCGTGCTGAGCGCCTTCTTTTGGATAAAGTCTGCCTACGAAGAGCGCTTGCTGCTGCAGCGCTATCCTCAGTACGGCGATTACCGGCACCGAACCGGGCGCTTTTGGCCGAAGTGCCTTTGCGGTTGAGGTTACCGTTCTTCATACTTGCCCGATCAGGATGAGGTTGCCATTGGTTTCGATGGTGCGCGTTGCGGAAAAGACTCGACAGAAGGTGTCCCGATAGAAGCACTGGGCTAAGGTTCGGTTCTCCTCACTGTTGTACAGTCGATTGTACAGCAATAGGCCTTCCGGGCGCAGCAGTCGCCGACAATGTTCTAAGAACGACACTTCCTCGAAGGCTGCAGGGATGCGGTCGTCTTCGAAAATATCGACGGCAATCAGGTCGAATGTTGTAGAAGTCGTCTGTACAAAAGCCGCGGCATCCGCTATCACGATATCTACGGGGCTTTTTAGGCGTGGAAGGGTGTATTTAGACGCCAAATAGACGACGGCTTCGTCCCACTCTACGGCGGTATAGCGATATTGGCATTGGTACACCGTTTCTAAAATAAAGGGAATGCTTCCCAGCCCCAGTCCCAAGACCAAGACTTCGGAAAAGGCGCGACTTTCCAAGTCGATCTGCCCAAAAGCGATGGTGAAGTTGTGGTACAGGTCATCCCAAGAGTAAATGGCGTTGCCGCTGAGCAGTTGCAGGCGGCCTCGGTCGACGAGCACCGTCAGACGCACATTTTTGGGAGAGGTAAGGCGTTCCAAATGAACCGGAAACGCGTACGAAAGCCATTTTTTCCACAGAGGGATGCGCATGCGATACAGAGAGTAAATCCGGCCGAACGGTGGCGGAGAAGATTAAGGTTTGAAGCGGAAGATGCGGCCGGCGTCGGCCGCTATCCAACCGCAGTTGTCGATGGCAAAGACATCGTTAGCATAGACAGAGGTAGGCAGCCCCTCTAAGCGCGTCCACAAGTGACCGCCGTCATCGGTGCGCCAGAAGAGGCCCTCGTCGCCTACGATGTAGCCGCGTTGTTCCGACACGAACCACAGGTCGCGAAACGCTGGCCCGTTAGCGCCGCCGGCGCGCAGCGTTTGCCAAGAGCGCCCGCCGTCGGTGCTTTTCAACAGGGTGCCGTGGCGGCCACAGATATACCCTACTCGAGGAGAGGGAAAGTGAACCGAGCAAAACAGGTCGCCGCGCGGCGACTGGCGCTGCCAGGTGCGCCCGCCGTCGTCGGTGCGCAGCACCCAACCCATGCCAACAGCCCATCCGGTCAGCGAGTCGGTCATCCACGTGTCGTAGAAGCTGTTGACAAATTGATGAAGGGTATCGATGTACCAAACTTCTGGCCCCAGTTTGCGCACCACACCGCCGTGAAAGCCGTCGCCCGAGACCAGCAATGCATGGCGATAGCTCCAAAAGTAGGCACTGCGGTGCCATTGATAATCCGTTCGGAAAGTGTACCAAGTAGGATCCTCGGGCCATCGGATGAGCGCTAGGCCGTGTAGCCCTACGGCGAAGCCCACGCCCGTGCTGTCGAACATCACGTGTTCTAGCCGATTTACCACGGTGGTATCGCGTTGCCAGGTGCGTCCGCCGTCTTGGGTAGAAAGGATATGTCCGCACACCCAGGCGGCTCCCGCCGTGGCAAAACCGCGCAGACTATCTGTGAACCATACAGAGGTGATGTCTTCTGACACCGGTACGCTTCCCGCTTCTACCGACACGGGCTTCCATGTCTCCTTTTGGCACCCCTGGATGCTGAGCAGGAGCAAATACCATACGCCGCTCTTCAGCATCCCGTTCATCAGACAGCGTCTTTTGCCGATAGCGCAAAACGAGGGCGGTGGCCCAAGGCGGCGTAGAAAGCCACATAGGCAAAGCATAAAAGCGGTACCATCAAAGCCAGTCGCATACCGCCCCACTGAGACAGCAGTCCCGCTACAGGAGGCATGACTGCTCCACCAACGATGGCCATGATGACCAATGAAGAGGCCAGCTTCTGCTCGGAGGGCGGCAAACCCTTGGTAGCCAGCGCAAAAATGGTGGGAAACATGATGCTCTGGCAGAAATACACCAATGCCAGGCAAGCAATAGCGGCTAAGCCACCCAACACCATCGCTGCGCCGACCAACACCACTGCGGCCAACGTGTAAGCCAGCATCACACGGCGCGGCTCTGTGCGGGTCATCAGATAAGTACCTACGAAGCGGCCTAACATAAACAGTACTAGGGCAAAAGATGCGTGGTAGCCGGCCATCTGTTCCATGGTCATGTTGGCTACGGCTTTCTGGATGGTCGCGTGCCAAAATTCTGCATAGGGCACGACCACTGCCAAGTGGTCTGCGGGAGAGAAGCTCATTTTAAAATCGACAAAATACCCCCACAGGGTGGCCTGAGCTCCGACGTTGGCAAACTGCGCTGCCACTCCCAAGACCAAGTGCCGATGGCGGCGCAACAGGTCGCCCATGGGTACGCGGCCCTCCGCTCGCTCCGCCTCTTGGTTCACTTCGGGCATCCGCGTTAGCCAAAAAAGCAGGGCCACCAACAGCACTATTCCCGAAATGACGGCGTAAGGGCCGCGCACCGACAGCGCTTCTTGTACGCGGGCAACCTCGATTTGCTCGGGCGTCATGGTCGCCAGCAACGCCGAAGTATACTCTTGGTGCGAGAAGATGAACAGGCTCCCAATCACCGGCCCTAAGATGATGCTGATGCCGTTGAACGACTGCGCAAAGTTGATGCGCCATTCCGCCTGCTTAGCGTCCCCCAACACCGTTACATATAGGTTGGCCGCCGTCTCCAAGAAAGCCAACCCAGAGGCAATCGTGAAGAGGGCAAACAGGAAAAACCCGTACACCCGAAGGTGCGCCGCCGGCACGAAGAGAAAACCACCAACGGCGTACAGCAGCAGACCGGCTAAGATGCCTTGCTTGTAGCCAAACCGGCGCATAAAAAGCCCCGCTGGAATGGCCATAGCAAAATAGCCGAGATAGAACGCCGAGTCCACTACCCCGGCTTGCCAACGCTGCAGGTCGAGCGCAAACTGAAAATGCCGGATGAGCGAACCGTTCAAGCTGTTGGCCAACCCCCAAAGGAAAAAGAGACTGCACACCAAGGCGAAGGGAAGCCTGTAAGAGGCGGCATTGCTTTCACTTGCCATATTCCTGTTGCGTAAATCCTTGCAAAAGAACACTTCCTGCGCCGATATGCCAAGCCGTTGGTCTTTTTATTTTTCTCAGGCTGCCGCACAGCGCTAACGGCAACCGCTCTGAGGGGCACTTCAATGCTCCCAGCGGCTGCGCGGCGGAAAGAGAACGCGCATAGCAAAGACGGCAAAATAGTACGCCAAACGCGCCCGCCACCGCTTCCAAAAGCCAGTCGTCTCGGGTAGTCGCTCCGTCGTAATCTCCGTACAGTACTGTTGAAAAAGCGCTTCAACGCGCTCCGAAAAGGCGCGGACAAAGGCTGGGTCGGCCACGTCTACGTTGAGCTCCAAGCTGCGGAAACGGCTCAGCGGATTTAGGTTGAAGGAACCTATTGAAGTCCACACGCCATCCACCAAGATGGCTTTCCCGTGCATGACCGAGTGCTCCCATAGGAAGACGCGCACGCCGTTTTTCAGCAGCCAATACGCCAAGTAGCGCTCGGCCCACATGATGGGCGGCACATCAGAAGGACCCGTCAACAACAGGCGCACTTGAACGCCGCGCCGCGCCGCGCGCAACAGCAGGCGTTGCACCGCCGGGCTGGGCAAAAAATAGCTGGCCACCAGCGTCAGCGAGTGCTCGGCATGGCGCAAGCCTTGTCGATAGCTCTGGTATACCTCCGACTTTCGGCGCAGCCAGTCGTTGAGGCGAAAGCGCACCAACCCTTCGCGCGGCGGGGGCGGCAGCCAGCTCACCTTCTGAACCCGCCAAGGCCAACGCTGCCTCCAGTATTGGTGCCGATAAATATCGACACACAAATCGCGCAAGTGCCGACACACATCGCCCTCGATGTACACCGCAAAGTCGAGCCATGCCGGCTCTTCCGCCGTACCGCGGTACTTATCGGCGATATTGATGCCGCCTACTAGCGCCTGGTAGGCATCAACCACCACCACTTTTTGGTGTAGCGTGCGGCCGCCTTGCCAGCGCCTCAGCGAGACGAGGTGTTGAAAAAATCGAAATTGGACGCCACTGGCCCGTAGGCGCTCTGTGAATTCCTTCGACAAAGCGCCCGAGCCAAAGCCGTCGACAATGACCCAAACGCGCACTCCGCGCCCAGCCGCTCGGATCAGGGCATCTGCCACCTCCCGTCCGGTGCGATCCTCTGCAAAGATGTACACTTGTAAGTGGATGCTCTCGCGGGCCGCGTCGATGAGCGCAAGCAAATGTGCAAAATACTCTTCTCCGCTGTTAACTAAAGCAACGCGCTCTGCTTTGACGTATGCCCTCATGGTATGGCTGTGCCTAAGATGCTCAGCAACAATCGCTCTCGGACGAACAACAGCGCCCTATCGCGCGCAGCGCTACCTTCGGCTTGGCTGCGCGCAATGCCTTGCCCCCAGGCTTTTCGCCGTAAAGAGTGATGCTGAGGATGGCTACGGGCGACTTTCGAAAGGCCTCCAGCGCTTCCGACGAAAGGTATTCCGACAGGATATGGTCAGGGATGAAAATCGGTTTTTCTTTTTCAATTCGCACGTTCTCGAAACCGGTCTGTTTTACCAGCGCCAAATAGGCATCGCGCTGCATGGCCCCAGCCACGCAGCCCGCATACATCTCCGCCGCACTCTGCAGACCCTCAGGCAAAGCGCCCACCAGGACGACATCGGAAATGCAGAAATGACCGCCTGGGCGCAACACGCGCAGAATCTCAGCAAAAGCCCGCTCCTTGTTGGGCACTAAGTTGAGCACGCAGTTGCTGATGACCACATCGACCAAATTATCTGATATGGGCAGATCCTCAATATCCCCCTCCCGAAATTCGACATTGTTGTAGCCGAGCTTTTCGGCATTTTCCCGGGCTTTGCGGATCATAATGGGCGTGAAGTCAATGCCAATCACTTTGCCCGTAGGTCCTACCTCGGCGCGCGCCACAAAGGCGTCGTTGCCCGCTCCCGAGCCCAAATCCACGACTACATCGCCCTCGGCAATGCGCGCGAATTCCGTCGGCAGGCCGCAGCCCAAGCCCAAGTCGGCTTCCGGCACATATCCTGCCAGCTCGGCATATGACTCCGACATGATGGTGTACGTAGCCGCCGTACCCACGCCGCAGCAAGAGCCAGCATTGGCCACGCGCGACTGCTGGGCTATCTGGGTGTATTTCTCTCGAACGAGTTGCTTGATGTCTTTTCCTTCTGATTGCATTATATTTTATATTTATATTTATAGGGTGAAATGTCGGATGTTAGCAGCACGGAGCCTTCTCTAAGCCCTCCAAAAAACGGGCGACTAGCGCTCCTGCATGCCGTATCGCGTGCACATTGAGGCAATAGCAAGAACGCGGTCCATCAACGGTTGCACAGATGAGACCAACCTCTAAGAGGACCTGCAAGTGCTGCGAGACGGTGCTCTGCGAGAGCGGCAGCGCACTCACCAGCTCTCCACAGATACACGTCTGGCGCTGCATCAATTGGCGCAAAATGGCAATGCGCGCCGGATGCGCCAACGCCCGCGCTATGGCGGCCAGCTGTTGGTCTTCTGCCTTGAAGGCTGCTTTCTTCGCCGTCGGCATACGATGTGTTTTAGCGCGGTAATTGAGCGGATAAGGAAAATTCATCGCAAAAATACGATAAAGCGAAGAAAATCCGCGCCGGCTGGAAAAATTTACCTCTCAGGAAAAGGAAGCACGCTAAGCCGGCTGACCTGTTGACGCGACAGCCCGCTCAGCGCACATTTCCCCTCCATCGAGAGCTAGGGGAGTAGGGGGGCTCCGCCGTCAGTTTGCGTTATCGCTTAGGAACTTCAAGCGCATGAGCTCTACCTCTTCCCAAGTGACTTCCTCCTCCTTAAGCGCTTTTACGGCGTCCTCAAGGCTGTCGGACTCTGCCTGAGCAAAGTAATCTAAGATTACCTCGCGGACATACTCGTCCACGTTTTGATTGATGTAGTAGTCGAGGTTAATCTTAGTGCCGGCTTGTACGATGCTGTACAGCTCGTCCATGAGCTCTTGCCAAGACAGATCGTTGGCCTGGGCGATATCTTCCAGAGGAATCTTCCGGTCGATGGCCTGAATGATGTTGATCTTGGTCTTAGACTTATGGGCTACCGACTTGATGACGATGTCGGTGGGTCGCTCGATCTCGTTTTCCTCGACGTACTTCTTGATGAGATCTAAGAACGGTTGGCCGTAGCGCTGTGCCTTGCCCAGCGACACCCCTTGGATTTTGGACAGGTCTTCCATGGTAATGGGGTACTGGGTGGCCATTTCCTCCAGAGAGGGGTCTTGGAAGATGACGTAGGGAGGAAGGTTGTATTTTTTAGCGACGCTCTTTCGCAGGTCCTTGAGCATGTTCATGAGCGTCTCGTCGAGCACTCCTGTGCCGCCCTTTTCGTCGTCGAAGTCGTAGGCGCCACCGTCGTCGTAGTTGTGGTTGATGGTAATCTGGATGGGATAGGGGTTTTCTATGTATTGGCGCCCCTGAGGCGTGAGTTTGAGGATGCCAAATTCTTCTATTTCCTTATAGGCCAAGTTGTTGATGATAGCGTGACGCAATACCGAGTTCCAGAAGTTTTCGTCGCGCTCTTCCCCGATGCCGAAGTTTTCCGATTGGTTAAATCGAAACTCGCGCATCTCTTTTGTCTCGTTGCCGCGCAGGAAATCCACCACCGTTTTCATCAAATAGTTTTCGCGAAGCTCCAGGATGGCGGAAAGCGCGTGTACCATCTCCTCCTGAATGGTTAGGCGCTCCTTTGGCGTCTTGCAGTTGTCGCACATCTTGCCGCAGTTAGCCTCATCGAACTCTTCGCCGAAGTAATGGAGTAAGAACCGGCGGCGGCAAGAAGCCGTTTCGGCATAGGAAACCACTTCTTGCATGAGTTGGGCGCTCATCTCGCGCTCGGCTAGGGGCTTGTCGCGCAAGAACTTTTCTAAGCGCAAGATGTCGTTATAATTGTAGAAGGCGATGCACTTGCCCAAGAGACCATCGCGCCCCGCTCGCCCGGTCTCTTGGTAGTAGTTTTCGATGCTCTTGGGCATGTCGTAGTGAATGACGAAGCGGACATCGGGTTTGTCGATGCCCATCCCAAAAGCTATGGTAGCACAGATAACGTCGATCTCCTCCATAAGGAAATCGTCTTGGGTCTTGGCGCGCGTCTTAGGGTCAAGACCGGCATGATAGGGAGCGGCCTTAATGTCGTTGACCACCAGCACTTCCGCTAAATCCTCGGCCGTCTTGCGGTTTTGCACGTAGATAATGCCGGACTCGCCTCGAAACTCTTCCTTGATGATCTGTATGATCTGGCGGATCGTCTGGTCTTTCTTTATTTTGGGGCGCACCTCATAAAAGAGGTTTTCGCGGTTGAAGGAGGCTACAAACAAGTTGTAGTTCTCCATGTTCAGGTTTTTGATGATGTCTTGCTGCACTTTGGGCGTGGCCGTCGCCGTCAGGGCGATGACGGGGACGTCTTTAGCAATAGCATCCAGCATGATGCGGATGCGCCGGTATTCGGGGCGGAAATCGTGTCCCCATTCCGATATGCAATGGGCTTCGTCTACGGCGACGAAGGAGATGTTGTTGTTGCGGAAAAACTCGATATTTTCCTCCTTCGTCAGGGTTTCTGGAGCCACATAGAGGAGCTTGGTTTTGCCGGCGGCAATATCGTCTTTCACTTTGCGCATTTGCGCGCGCGTCAGGGAAGAGTTTAGAAAGTGGGCTATCTCGTCTGTATCCGAGTAGCCGCGAATGTTGTCTACTTGGTTCTTCATCAGCGCGATGAGCGGGCTAATGACGATGGCCGTGCCGGAGAGCATCAACGCCGGCAGCTGGTAACACAAGCTCTTGCCCCCTCCCGTGGGCATGATGGCGAACGTGTCGTGGCCGTCCAGTAAGCTCTGAATAATTTCCCGCTGCTGCCCTTTAAAGGTCTCAAAACCAAAGAATTTTAATAGGTGCTCCTGTAAGACGTCGGGTGTGCTACTAGCTATTGACGACATTTCCTCAAAACTGTTTTTCAAGCGATAATTCCTATTGAATCCGCTGCGTTTTCAAAAAAGCCGCCAAAGATAGTAAAACAGCGGGGATATTTGGCGCAATTTTTCTGAAGAAAAAAAAACACTTTCTACGAAATAGCCGGCGAATGTTTGGATCTACCTATTTACAAAGCCCAATGAAAAAATAAAAGTTTACAAGAGAGGGTTCTCTTTCTGACGACGACGTGTTCTGTTTATCAGCCGTATCGGGGAACAGCTGCCGACCCTGACCAGCTGGTACCTTTGCCTTGGATAAATCGAACGGATGCGATGAAAAAACAGCTGCCTTCCGACTTACAGCGCTTGAGTGTCGAGGCCTTTCGCGCAGCCGACAAGGTGCCCCTCGTGTTGGTGCTCGAAGATGTGCGCTCGGCGCTCAACGTAGGATCGATCTTTCGCACAGCCGATGCTTTCGCCTTAGAGGGGTTGCGCCTCTGCGGCATCAGCGCGCGGCCGCCGCACCGCGAAATTCACAAGACAGCTCTAGGCAGCACCGCCTCCGTAGCCTGGGCATATGACCCCGACGTAGTAGCGGTGTTGCAGCAGCTGCGCAGCGAAGGCTATCGCATCTTCGCCTTAGAGCAGGTGCAGCCGAGCACCCTTCTCCACCGCTTCTCGCCGGAGCCGTCGCTTCGCTACGCCTTAGTGTTGGGCAATGAGGTTGCCGGTGTTTCTGAAACAGCCTTAGCGCACTGCGATGGCGCTTTGGAGATACCTCAGTTCGGCACCAAGCACTCCCTCAACATTGCCGTAGCGGCCGGCATTGCGGCTTGGGAGTTCGCCCGAAAGAGCGCCCTTTTACGGGAATAGAGCGCCGGCCATCCTCATCGCACCACAGCAGACGCCTTGGAAAAGCAAAAGAGCGCGTACCTTTGCGCGCTTTAAAAAATTATCGAACAATGGCAACGACGGCAGACATTCGCAACGGCCTGTGCATTGAGCTCAACAACGACATCATGAAAGTCATCGACTTTCAGCGCTTTCAGGTAGGTCGCGGCAGCGGCAAGGTGTGGACGAAGCTCAAGAGCACTACCACAGGCAAAATCATCGAACACACGTTCCAAAGTGGCCACACCATCACCGAAGTGCGCGTAGAGCGCCGAAAATTTCAGTATCTGTATCCGGAGGACGACGCCTATGTCCTAATGAATCAGGAGACATATGAGCAAATTACGGTACCTGCCGATATGATTGAAAATGCGCGCTTTCTGAAGGAGGGCGACGTAGTAGAGGTCTTGTACCACGCCCAAAAGGAGATCCCTCTTTCGGTAGAAATGCCGCAGACGGTCGTGCTACAGATTACTTATACGGAGCCTGGGGTGCGCGGAGACACCGCCACCAACACGCTAAAGCCAGCTACCGTAGAAACCGGGGCTGAAGTGCGCGTACCGCTCTTCTGCGAGACGGGCGATTACATCAAAATCGACACTACCACGGGCGACTACATCGAACGCGTCAAGAAATAAAGAAAGGGCTTTCCGGACTACATTACCATCGCGCACTATATTTGACCCGGGCAACATTATTTCGCTTATGGACATTCAACAGGTACAAGAACTGATCCGCTTAGTCAGCAAGAGTAAAATCGCCGAGCTGATCGTAAAGGAAGGAGACTTCAAAATCATCATCCGCAACCAGAGTGCTGCGGAGAGCGGTGGAGCCTCCTCCTCTGTAGTGGCTTTTCCGCCGCCTATGGTAGCGATTCCAGGCGCTGCACCTGCCCTTCCTACGCCTCCTCCTGTAGCGGCGCCCGCTGCCAGCGCTCCTGCTCCGGCACCGGCTGGCGAAGCAGCTGCGGCACCGAGTGAAGCCGCTGCAGCAGGAAACTTAGTTCCTATCAAGTCGCCTATGGTGGGCACATTCTACCGCTCGCCAGGTCCCGACAAGCCGCCCTTTGTCAAGGTAGGTGATGTTGTAGAGGTAGGTACTAAAGTGTGCATCATTGAGGCGATGAAGCTATTCAATGAAATTGAGTCGGAGGTCAAGGGCAAGATCGTCAAGGTATTGGTAGAGGACGCCTCCCCCGTCGAGTACGACCAGCCCTTATTTTTGGTGGAGCCCCTCTAACCCTCCCATCCTTCGGGTATTTTTACTATAAATCCGCTGTTTATGTTTCGCAAAATACTCATCGCCAACCGCGGCGAGATCGCCTTGCGCATCATACGCACCTGCAAAGAGATGGGTATCAAGACGGTGGCCATCTATTCTACGGCCGACCGCGATAGCTTGCACGTGCGCTTTGCCGATGAGGCCGTATGCATCGGGCCGCCGCCTTCTATTGAGAGCTATCTCAACATCCCGCGCATCATGGCGGCCGTAGAAATCACGAATGCCGACGCGGTCCATCCCGGATACGGCTTCTTGGCCGAAAACGCGGCCTTCGCCGAGGTCTGTAGCGATTACGGGGTAAAATTTATCGGCCCTACGCCCGAGCAAATCCGCCGTATGGGTGATAAGATTACCGCTAAAGAAACCATGATGGCGGCGGGCGTACCCTGCATTCCGGGCTCAGAAGGGCTAATCCCTAGTGCTGAGGCCGGCCTGGCTTTGGCAAAGGAGATTGGCTTTCCCGTCATGCTCAAGGCTACTGCGGGAGGGGGCGGCAAGGGGATGCGCATCGTGTGGAAAGAGTCGGAGTTCGAAGACCAATGGGAGACCGCCCGCCGAGAAGCACAGGCAGCCTTCGGCAACGACGGCATCTACTTGGAGAAATTCATCGAAGAGCCGCGCCACATCGAAATCCAAGTAGCGGGCGACCAGTACGGCAAGGCGTGTCACCTCTCCGAACGCGACTGCTCCATCCAGCGACGCCACCAAAAATTGGTCGAAGAGTCGCCCTCGCCTTTCATGACGCCCGAGCTGCGCGAAAAGATGGGCGCTGCTGCGATCAAAGCGTGTAATGCCATCAACTACGAAGGCGTGGGCACCGTGGAGTTCCTGGTGGACAAGTACCGCAACTTCTACTTCATGGAGATGAACACCCGTATCCAGGTGGAGCATACCGTCACCGAAGAGGTCATCGATTTCGACCTCATCAAAGAACAAATCAAGATCGCCGCCGGCGTGCCCATCTCTGGGCGCAACTATTTCCCCGAGATGCACGCCATCGAGTGCCGCATCAACGCAGAAGATCCCTTCAACGACTTTCGCCCCAGTCCAGGCCGCATCACCTCTTTCCACTCGCCTAAAGGCCACGGCGTGCGCGTAGACACCCATGTCTATAGCGGCTACACGATACCGCCGTATTACGACTCCATGATTGCCAAGCTCATCGTTCGGGCACGCACGCGCGACGAAGCCATCACCAAAATGGAGCGCGCCCTAGATGAGTTCATCGTTGAAGGTATCAAAACCACGGTGCCGTTCCACCAGCGGCTCATGCAGAACGAAGACTTTCGGAAGGGCAACTTCCACACCGGCTTTTTGAATACCTGGGATTTCAAAAACGCTTAGATGTCTCCCTACGCCCAGCGCATCGGGCAAACACTGGGTATTGCCGCCCAGCAAGTAGAG
Organism: Lewinellaceae bacterium; assembly: GCA_037445225.1. Lineage (GTDB taxonomy): Bacteria > Bacteroidota > Bacteroidia > Chitinophagales > Saprospiraceae > M3007. Next base: position 30,032 of record JBBIKW010000009.1, read on the forward strand.
GCTGTACTGCGCCTATTAGAAGATGGCGCCACTATTCCTTTCATCGCGCGCTACCGCAAAGAAGCCACCGGCTCGCTCGACGAGGTGCGCCTTGCGGAGGTGCAGTATGCGTATGCGCGCTTGAGAGAGCTCGACAAACGGCGCGAGGCTGTCCTGAAGAGCATCGAAGAACAGGGCAAGCTCACCCCTTCGCTGCAAGAAGCCATTTTGAAGGCAGAGACCTCGACAGAGCTGGAAGACCTCTACCTTCCCTATCGACCCAAGCGCAAGACGCGCGCCACCATCGCTGTCGAGCGCGGCTTAGAGCCGTTGGCACGGCGTCTATTCGAACAACGAGACGCCGTGCCGGTAGATATCCTCGCCCGCCCCTTCCTTAAGGAGGAGGAAGTGCCCACTATCGAAGATGCCTTGCAGGGCGCTCGCGATATCGTTGCCGAATGGATCAGCGAAGACCGCCGCACGCGCGACCGCGTGCGCTATCACCTTGCGCGCAGTGCGGTCATCTCCGCGCGTGTCGTCAAGGGCAAAGAGGTAGAAGGCGCCAAGTACCGCGATTATTTTGCGTGGAGTGAACCCCTATCGCAATGTCCCTCCCACCGCCTGTTGGCTATGCGCCGCGGGGAACAGGAAGGCTTTCTGCGCCTCCGTATCGCTCCCGAAGACGAAGAAGCACTCCTGCAGGCGATAGAACAGCTGTGGGTAAAAAAATCCAGTGAAGCAGGGCAACAGATACAGATAGCGGTGCGCGATGCCTATAGGCGCCTCATCCACCCTTCTATCGAAACCGAGTTTCGCAACAGTTCCAAAGAGCGGGCCGACGCGGAGGCCGTCGAAGTCTTTGCCCAAAACCTGCGCCAGCTGCTCTTGGCTCCTCCCTTAGGCGAACGCCGCGTGTTGGCCATCGACCCGGGTTTTCGCACCGGCTGCAAGGTCGTCGTCTTGGATGCCAACGGCAACCTTTTAGAGCACACCACCATATACCCTCACGAACCTCAGCGGCAGAAGGAGGACAGCCGCAAAACCCTCCTTCACTTAGTAGAGCGCTTCCGCATCGAAGCCATCGGCGTGGGCAACGGCACGGCAGGGCGCGAAACGATGGACTTTCTGCGCGATATCCCTTTCACTCCGCCCGTGGATATCTTTTTGGTCAACGAAGCCGGCGCCTCCATCTATTCGGCCTCAGCGGTAGCGCGTGAGGAACTGCCCCACGAAGACGTTACGGTGCGCGGTGCTGTCAGCATTGGGCGCCGCTTGCAAGACCCGCTGGCCGAGCTGGTCAAGATAGATCCGAAAAATATCGGCGTCGGTCAGTACCAGCACGATGTCGACCCAAAGCTGCTGCGCGAACGCCTCGAATTTACGGTGACCTCCTGCGTCAACGCTGTTGGCGTCAACCTCAACACGGCCAGCAGCCATCTGCTCACGTACGTATCGGGTTTAGGGCCCATCTTAGCTCAAAATATTACGGCCTACCGCGCCCAAAACGGCCCCTTCCGCTCGCGAGAAGCGCTCAAAAAGGTGCCGCGCTTAGGTGAAAAGGCCTTTGAGCAATGCGCCGGCTTCCTGCGCATCCGCAACGGTGACCACCCCTTGGACAATACGGCCGTTCATCCCGAACGCTATGCCTTAGTAGAGCAGATGGCTCGCGACATAGGATGCACAGTAAAAGACCTCATCGCCCAAAAAGCGCTGCGCGCTAAAATCGACTTGCGCCGCTACCTCAGCGACGATGTGGGCATGCCCACCCTGCGGGATATCCTCAGCGAACTCGATAAACCCGGTCTCGACCCGCGCGGAAAGGCTCAGCCCTTCGAGTTCGCTCCAGTCCGAAGCATCGAAGACCTCGCCCCAGGTATGGTCTTGCCCGGTATCGTCAGCAACATCACCAACTTCGGCGTCTTCGTAGATATCGGCATCAAGGTCAACGGGCTGGTGCACATCTCGCAGTTAGCCGACAAGTTCGTACGCAATCCCGCCGACGTGGTCCGCCTAAACCAGCGCGTTCGGGTACGCGTAGTCGAGATAGACCTCGAGCGGCAGCGCATCGCGCTATCCATGCGCGGAGTATAAGCCGCATATTTTTGCAGGCGCGCTGTACCTGCTTCACCTCGCTCTATTTTATCTCATGCACGACGTCTTACATCGATACGCCGCCCTACTGGTGCACTATTGCCTGCGCATTCAGCCGGGCGACCGCGTCTTTATCGCCACTTCCGTATTGGCAGAGCCGCTGGTGCGCGAAGTATACCGAGAGGCTTTGGAGGCGGGAGCAGCTTTGGTGGAATGCGATTTGGCCTTTCGCGAGCGCGAACGGCTGCTGCTGCAGTACGGAAGCCCTACCGCCCTGCAAGCTGAGCCGCCGCTGACCAAAATGGCGATGGAAAGCTTCGACTGCTACTTGCACATCCGCGCGCCGCACAACCTGAAAGAACTGCAAAACGCGCCGGCCGAAGCCCTGAACCTCCGCCAACAAGCGCTGCAGCCTATTCACAAGACCTATTTTGAGCGCATCGCCGACGGACGCCTGCGCCGAAACCTTTGCCAATACCCTACCGATGCCGCAGCCCAAGAAGCCGGCATGAGCCTGAGCGAATACGAGCACTTTGTATATCGCGCCTGCAAGCTGTTCGAGGAAAACCCCATTGAGGCCTGGGTGACCGTACGGCAACAGCAGCAGCGGATCGTAGACTTCCTCCACCGCTGCATCCACATCCGCTATGTAGGGCCGCGCACCGACATCTCCTTTTCTACCGCCGGACGCACTTGGATCAATTCCGATGGGCGAAACAACATGCCCTCTGGAGAAGTCTTCACCAGCCCGGTCGAGGACAGCGTAGAAGGCACCATTCACTTCTCTTATCCGGCCTTGTACCGAGGCCGCGAGGTGGAAGACTTTACCCTATGGGTGGAGGGTGGATACATCCAAAAATGGGAGGCGCGGCGCGGACAGGACGTCCTCGACGATATCTTCTCTTTGCCCGGAGCGCGCCGCTTCGGCGAAGCAGCCATCGGCACCAACTACAGCATCCGCCAAATGACCCGAAATATTCTCTTCGATGAAAAAATTGGCGGCACGGTGCACATGGCCATCGGCCAAAGCTACCTCCAGTGCGGCGGCAAAAACGAGTCGCCCCTCCACCTCGACTTCATTACCGACATGACGGAAGGCGGAGAGATTTGGGCCGACGGCGAGTGCATTTATCGCAACGGCCACTTCCTGTTTTAAAAAAGGCCCGCCTACTGCGCCCAAACAGGCTCTCCTATTGCGTACTCTTTGCCTTCAACGGCAGCGGCGACCTCGGGGAAGACGGCTCGAGCCTCTTCCACGTGTTGTACCTCGTTGGTATAGCGGCCGGAGAAATGTCCCAAAAGCAAGGTCTGCACCTGGGCCTGTCGAGCTATCTCAGCGGCTTGGCGGGCTGTCGAATGCCGAGATAAGGCCGCCTCCTCGGCGTGTTCTTCGATAAAAGTTGCCTCGTGGTACAGCAGTGTGGCGCCGCGCACGGCCGCTACCACCGCTGGCGATGGCGCCGTATCGCTGCAATAGGCATAAGAGCGTAAGGGAGCAGGCGGAAAGGTCAGTATCTCGTTGGGAACCACGGACCCGTCGGACAGTGCCAAGTCGGCGCCGGCTTTTATGGCGCGCACCTGGTCAAAGGAAAGGGCGTACTGGTCTATAAACTCCGCTCGAATATTGAGTGGGCGCGGCTTCTCGCGGAAGAGCCATCCCACGCAGGGCGCACCGTGGTTTAGCGGTATGCTCCACACCTCTATCGCTTTGTTTTCAAAAACTTTGGCCGACTGCTCGCTATCCACTTCTACAAAGACCACTTCATAGGAAAATTTCAGAGCGCAAAAGCGGGCGACTTCTTGAAGCAATGCCGCTAAGCCGGGAGGAGAGAAGAGCTGCAAGGGCCGTTCCCGGCGCTTGAGAGCGTAAGAGGTGAGCAATCCGAACAGGCCAAACACGTGGTCGCCGTGCAGATGCGAAATAAAGATTTGGTCGAAGCGGTCTATCGGTACTCGATAGCGGTACAGTTGCTCTTGGGTGCCTTCACCGCAGTCGACTAAAAAATAATGTTGACGATTGTGCACTACTTGTGCGCTGTAGTGCCGTCCGTGAAAGGGGCCTCCCGACCCGTTGCCCAAAATGCGTACCCACATAGTTGAAGAACGGCGAAAGTACGACTACCCTATCTTTTGGAAAAGAGCGCGATGCCAAAGCGGGCCGATAGCCGATTGCGCGCTTGTTCGATTTTGACGTGGGCTTGCAAGCACTTGACCTCTTCCCGCACGTCGCCCTTCTCCTGCGCTGCACGGAGGCGCTGGGTATTTTTTTCCAACAGGCGATTGAGTTTTTTGATCTTGAACATGGCCAACGCCTGCTGCACATCGGCTTCCACGTTCTCCTCCGGCATAGGTTGGTTTTGCAGCGGAAAATGCCACATCTTCTCCCAGTTAGGCGAGTATTCCCAGGGTTGGGAGAGCATCTCGAGTGCCAACTGCGCAACTTCGGCAGAGGGATGGTGCAGGAAAAAGAATGGTTCGACAGCTTGACCGCGGAGCAAAAGCTGATGGCACTCGCGGACGATGCGCCCGTACAGCGGTATGTCGAACTCGTCGAGGGCATCTTCGATGTCTCCCAGAACCCACTCGGCCACGGTGATAGCCTCGCCCGGCAGGGGGCAATTTCCAAATTGGATGAGCAAGCGGACGATGTCGCGTTCCTGAAACTCGTCTGTCAAGGGCCGCAGCGCTGGGGCGGGCGGCATTTCCTCCGCCTCTGGCGCGCCAGGCGGTGGCGCTTGGTCGGCGCTATCCGAGTTTGTGTCGGCTTTGGCAGCGGCGAGTTGCCTTTTTCTTCGGAAGTCGGCGGCGACGCGCTTGTTTACTTCTTCTAAGAGCGCTCGCTCATCGATGGCGGCGGCCGCAGCGCATTCGCGGGTGTACTCGCTTCGGCGGATAGGGTCGGGAATGAGGGCGATACTGGCCACAATATCTTTGAGCACTTCGGCCCGACGCACCGGGTCGCGCTGGGCTTCGTCGAAGAGTAGGCGCATCTTGAGCAAAACGACATCCCGGGCATTTTCAGCGATGTACTGCTCCAAGGCCGCAGCCCCAAAGCGCTGCACATAGCTGTCTGGATCCTCGCCTTCAGGCAAGAGCACCACGCGCACCTGGAGCCCTTGGGCTAGGGCCAAGTCGAGACCGCGCAACGCCGCCCGAACGCCCGCCGCATCGCCATCGTACAGGATGATGAGGTTCTCCGCATTTCGGCGAATGAGCTGCAGCTGCTCCTCGGTCAGGGCTGTGCCGCTGCTGGCCACCACGTGCTGCAGCCCCGCCTGATGCAGCGAAATCACGTCCAAATAGCCCTCTACCAGGAGACACTCATTTTTCTGGCGAATGGCCCTCTTGGCCTGAAACATGCCGTAGAGGGTTCTGCTCTTAGCGTAAATCTCCGTCTCCGGGCTGTTGATGTATTTGGGAATGTTCTTGGCTGTGGAAAGCGTTCGGCCGGCAAAAGCCGCTATCTTTCCCGACAGCGTGTGGATAGGGAAGATGACGCGGGCCCGAAAGAAGTCGCGCGTACCGTCGGAGCTCACCAACCCTACTTTTTGCAAGAGGGCGACGTCGTGCCCTGCCTGTCGCGCTTGGCGGAGCAACAGGTCGCTCTTGTCCGGAGCATAACCCAAGCCAAAGGTGCGGAGCGTTTCCTCTGTCAAACCGCGCTGGTGGAAATAGCTGAGTGCCACCGATTTTCCTTCATCGGTGTGAAACAGCTGCTCTTGAAAATGCCGAGCGGCAAAGTCGTTGACGATAAACAGAGACTCGGCGCGCTGCTGCTCTGCCCGCACATCGGGGCTGAGCTCCACCTCTTGGATGTCGATGCGGTATTTTTGGGCCAACCACCGCAGGGCCTCCGGATAAGTGAGGCGCTCATGCTCCATCAAAAAGGAGACCGCATCGCCTCCCTTTCCACAGCCAAAGCATTTAAAAATGTTGCGCGCGGGGTTGACATGGAAGGAAGGCGTCTTCTCGTGGTGAAAAGGACACAAGCCTACCCATCCGCTTCCGCGACGCCGCAGCGTTAGAAACTCTTGGACGACCTCTTCGATGCGAGCGGCCTCCAAAATCGCCTGCACGGTTTGCGGCGGAATCATAGCAACAGAGACTTTGCGCTCTTTTAGCCTTCAAAATAAAGCGTAATAGTGAAGGTGCGCGAGAGAATTTTTTCCAACACTGTGCTCTGAGGCAGGCGATCGTTGTACAAGAGCACGTTGTTGAGTCCATGCGACATCTTAAACTCCGGAGAAAAGATGAAGTATGGGAAAAAGAACTGGATGCCCGCGCCGTATTCGAACTGAAAGTCGGTAGGCGAGATCTTGATCAGGTCGGCTGCTTGGCGGGTGCGCGAGTCGCTAGCCACGTCAAAGATATACTTGACCCCGGCCACTAAAAAGATGCGGAAGTCGTGGTATACTACCGATTTATACCGGACGTGGAAGGGCATCTCCACGAGCACCGACTCGATGCGGCGGTTGATGCTCTGAGGGCTTTCTCCCGGCGGGGTGTAGCGCAAGTTGCGTTCGACAAAAGACAGCGTCGGCAAAAAGCGCACGTCGAAGTACTCTCCGATTTTCAAGTTCGACACGATGCCCAAATTGAAGCCCGGGCCGGTAACAGACTCCGCGCGCCCGAAGGAGTCGTTGCGGATGAAATCGCGAGAATGATAAATCTTGAAGTCGCTGGTGTTCATCCCTAGGCTGATGCCGAAATAATAGGGCTTCGCTTGAAAGTCGCGATAGTTGAAGTTGTGCCCTTGGGCGCGCTGCGACAGGCTCGGCGTGGTCGCTCCTAAAAGACCCAGCAGCAGGAAAAAGGCCGCTAAGCGCCCTTGATGGCGGTGTAGATGGAGCATATGCCCAAAGTAAGTCGTTCGCATTGTAGGTGCTGATAACCGGTTTGTGCAAGTATGTGAAGAAAATCGCTGCCCTGTGGGAACGCCTGTACACTCTCGAAGAGGTAAGAGTAGGCGCGCGGATCGCGAGAAGTCAAACGACCAATCCAGGGTAAAACGTATTTAAAATAGAGGTGGTACAGCTGTTTGAAGGGAAAAAGTACGGGATGAGAGAACTCCAAGATGACCAGCCGTCCTCCAGGGCGCAAGACGCGGTAGATTTCCGACAGGCCCGACGACAAATTTTCGAAGTTGCGCACGCCAAAGGCCACTGTTACGGCGTCGAAGCTGTTGTCGGAAAAGGGGAGCTGCTCAGCATCGCCGCTCTGTAGGAAGACGACATCTTGCAGCCCTTTCTGCCGCACCTTTTGACGCCCTATATCGAGCATCTGCTCGGCAATGTCGATGCCCACGACGCGGTGTGGGCGCAGCTGTTCGGCGGCCAGGATGGCCACATCAGCCGTCCCAGTGGCGACGTCCAAGATCTCTCGCGGTACCGGAGGGCGCTGTAGGTAGCGCAGGGCTTTGCGGCGCCAAGACAGGTCGATGCCCAATGACAGGAGGCGGTTGAGTGCGTCGTAGCGCGGAGCGATACGATCGAACATGCGGCCCACCTGCGCTTTTTTGTTGTCCTCCTCATTCGAGTACGGCTTTACTATTTTTTCTTCCATGAGCGTTGGTCGTGCCGGAGCAAAAGTAGGTCAGCAGCTGCAGTGTTTCACTGGGGGAGCGGTGTGCTCAACTGGATGTTCTCTACGATTTCGAGGCCGTATCCAATGAAGCCGGTGCGCGGACGCGGATGGTTGGTCAGCAGGCGAATTTTGCTGACGTCCAAGTCGCGAAGGATCTGCGCCCCGATGCCAAAGTCTTTCTTACCCATGCTGGTGTGGAGTTCAAACTTTTCCGGCTCGTTGGCCTCCATGTATTGTTTGTAAATTTTCAACCGCGACAGCAGGTCGGCTTTATCGCCTTGGCGCAAGTAGACAAAGACGCCTTTGCCTTCCTGGGCGATTTTGCGCAGCGCTTGATGAATTTGCTGTCCGTAATCAGCCAAGACGTTGCCCAAGATGCCGCCTGTCTCCGACCAAGAGTGCACGCGCACCAACACAGGCTCGTCTTCTCGCCATGCTCCCTTCTTGAGCACCAGATGGCAGTCGCCGCAAGTGATATCGGTGTAGACGATGGCGTCGAAATCGCTGTACAGCGTGCGCATAGGTGTTTCCAAGGCGCGGCGCACCAGCCGCTCCGTGCGCATGCGATAGGCGATCAGGTCGTCAATAGAGATGATCTTCAGCTGAAAGCGGCGGGCCACCTCCATCAGTTGCGGTAGGCGGGCCATGGTGCCGTCGGGGTTGAGGATCTCGACCAGCACTCCCGCGGGATATAGGCCAGCCAGCCGAGCCAAGTCTACGGCAGCCTCGGTGTGGCCCGCGCGGCGCAACACGCCGCCGCTCTTAGCGCGCAGCGGAAAGATGTGGCCGGGCCGAGCAAAGTCGCTGGGTTTAGCGTCGGGACGGGTCAGGTGCCGAATGCCGGCGGCGCGGTCGTGGGCGCTAATACCCGTAGTGCAACCGTGTCCAATCAGGTCGATGGACACGGTGAAAGCCGTCTCGTGCAGCGCCGTATTCGCGCTGACCATCAGCGGAAGGTCGAGTTCATCGGCGCGCTTTTCTTCAATAGGCGCGCAGATAAGGCCACGCCCATGTTGGGCCATGAAGTTGATAACTTCCGGCGTCACCAGCTCCGCTGCACAGATAAAGTCGCCCTCATTTTCGCGATCCTCGTCGTCAACCACGATAATGACGCGACCAGCGCGCAGCTCTAATAGGGCTTCTTCGATGGTATTCAGCTGAATGTCGCTCATAGGGCGAAATGCAGTAGGGTTGCCAAAAGAGGACACATAAAACAGAGGGCGACTATTCGCGGTTCGTGCGCTGCCAAATGTTGTCTCGAATACCGCGCCCCCATTGAAAGAAGCCGTGGATCAGGGCAACATTCATCGTTAAGAAATAGGCTGCGTGCCGAAGCCAGGGACTAAGCGGCGAAGAGATGCGGTTTTGTAAAAAATACGCACCTATCGATAAGAGCCCTCCTAAGAGCATGGCTGTAAAGAGGATGCGATACGGCACAGAAAAAAAAGCCAAATAGCCCGCAGAGACGAACATAAGCAAGAGGAAAAAGCCGCCAAACCAGCGCAGCACCTTGTGTGAAAAGAAGGCGAAGCCGAGGCGGGTCGACGGCGGCAGTACCCACCGGGAAAACCGCACCAGATTTTGAAAGCTGCCGGCAGCAATGCGCTTTTTGCGCCGGTATTCGTCGGCCATGCGATGAGTAGCCACTTCGTAGCAGACGGCTTCTAAGTCGTTAATGGCGCGATAGCCGCGCTCTAAGGCGCGGAACACCAGCCAGAAATCGTCTACTAAGGAACGCGGCGGGATGGGCTCGAACAAATCGGCGCGCAAGGCGTAACAGCCGCCAAAAGGCCCCATCATCTGTCCCCATGCCAAGCTCTCCCACTGTTTGAGCCGTACTTCCATGCTCAAATACTGCTGTTCGCTTTGGCTAATGCCGCCCGGACGCACTCCCTTTCCGCGCAGGTGCGTGTCTACAGCGCCAATGCGCTCGTCCTTAAAATGTCGCGCCAGCCGATACAATACGTCGGGTTCAAGCATTACACTGGCATCGGTAATCACTAAGACGTGGCGAAGCGCCGAGTGCTGAGCAAACAAGCACTCAAAGTCACCTAACGCCAAGGCAGCCAAATCGTTGATAACGGGCGGCTTGCCGCGCCGTTGAGGGAAGACGGAGAAATGGGCATGCGGCAGCGGAAAATGCACGTCGAAAGCGTGGGCTACCAAGTCATTCGTTCGGTCTGTAGAGGCATCTGAGCCCACGTAAATGCGCAACTTATCTGCCGGATACCTTTGCTGGACGAGGCTGTAGAGCTTTTCTCCGATGACGCGCTCCTCGTTGTGTGCAGCCATCAGCACCGATACGACAGGTAGGTCGGGATCTTCTGGAGCATATTGCGCGTGCTCGAAGCGACGGCCTCGCGCCCACCACCACATCAACGCCGGATACACTGCATAGCTGTGTGCCAGCGCCAGACCGCTCACCCAAAAAAGTACCTGAGCCACTTCCTGCATGGCGGCAAAGGTAGGAAGGGAATGGCTGCCGCACGACTTCGACGGAAAGCACAACTACTGTACGACCATCTTCTTCAGCAGTACTACCTGACCCAAGTGGTAGTAGGCGTGCTCGATAACGCCTTCCACATTGCGCAGATAATCGCCGTACTTAGGATCAACAAAGGGGGCCGCCCATTGGTGTTCTGGGAAACGCTCTACGCAGCGGGCAAAGGCTTCAGCATGCCTCAGGAAGTCGCCCATCCGCTGCTGCCATTCCGCTTCCGAATGAATGGGCGGCATATCAAAGCTGTATTGGTCTCGAATATCGAGAGGGCCTCCCTCGAAGACCTTTAAGAGGCCGACCAGATAGTAGTCAATGTGATAGATGAGCAGGGCGATGCTGTTGAGCGGCCCTATTTTTTGCAGGGCTTGCTCTCGAGTGAGGCCCTCTAGCTGCTCCCGATAATTGGTGTTGGCAATCCAGCGGCCGTCAAGAAAAACCTCTCGCAACCGCGCAGCCAGCTGTTGACTCGTATTTCCCATGTTTGCCATAGTGCAGAATGCACAAAAGTAACGCGAGTAATGGATGGAGCGCGGCCCAATGCACCACCCGCGTGTTCTTTTTCAAAGTCCCCTTCGACTCCCCGTTTCGAAGCAAAGCCTTATTTTTACAAAACTATGAGAAAAACAGTATGGTGGATAACCCTGTGGATGGCTCTTCAAGCGGCCTTTCCCTCGCCGTACTCGATACAAAGAGGCGAAATATACCCGAGCGACTCCTTTCGCTTGCCCGTCGATGCGAGCAATATGCGCCTTTCCGGGACGTTTGGCGAGCTGCGCGACGACCACTTTCACTCTGGGATAGACCTGAGCGGCGACCTCGAACAGCCCGTGTACGCGGCTGCAGATGGATATGTGCACCGCATTCGCGTGCAAGCCGATGGGTACGGCAACGCGCTCTACTTGCGCCATGCCAACGGATATACTACGGTGTACGCCCATCTGCATCGCTTCAGCCCAGCCATCGCCCGCTATGTGCGGGCAGAGCAATACCGACGCGAGCAGTTCGAGGTCGACCTGTTCCCCAACCCGAAAACATTTACCGTCAAGCGAGGAGAACGCATCGGGACGATGGGCAACTCGGGCAACTCGAAGGGAGTGCACTTGCACTTTGAAATTCGACGCACGGCCGATCAAAAAGCCCTTAATCCCCTGCTGTTCCGCTTGCCCATCCCCGACCGCGCGCCACCAGAAATGGTAGGGCTCAAGGCGTACTGTCTCAACCCCCAGCGCGAGGCGTTGTCCGAACAAATGTTCGCTGTGGAGCGGCGTGCCGACGGCAGTTACCGCCTCAAAGGGAGCGACACGCTCGTACTGCCGGCATGGCGAGCAGGCTTTGCCTTAAGCGCCTTTGACCGGGTTACGGGAAATCCCCTCAATCAAAACGGCCTGTTTTCTCTTCGGCTCTTTGCCGATGGCAGACAGGTCTTCGGTTGGCGCGCCAAAGTCCTCTCGTTCGACGAAACCCGTTATTTGAACGCCCATGTCGACTACGCCGAGCGGCAACGCTCCAAGAGTTGGTTTCAGCGCTGTTATCTGTTGCCGGGCGACCGGCTCTCGCAATACGAGCACATGGAAGATGGTGGAGTCGTCCCCTTATATCGAGACCGCATCACCTCTCTGCGCATGGTGGTAGCAGATGCTTATGGCAACACTGCTGTGCTACATTTCTGGGCGAGGCGCGGTCACGTGCCCCCTGCAACTGCTCCTCCTCATCAGCAACAGCTGGCTTGGGATCAGGCGCATCGGGTGGACACCGACTACTTTTCTTTGGCAGTGCCCAAAGGCGCTCTGTACGAAAACCTATATTTCCGGCATGCTCAAGAGCCGCTAAGCCCTGGCGTCCTCTCGCCAATACACTTGATCCACCATAAAGAGGCACCGCTCCACCGTTACTGCACCCTTAGCCTACGCCCTGTGCCCTTAGCCCCAACGCTGAGACCAAAAGCGGTTGTGCTTTGCCTTAACGAACCCCGCCCTGTCAGCGTGGGCGGTCGATGGACAGGGGAGACCATCCAGACGCGCATCCGCGAATGGGGCCGCTATGCGGTGGGCATCGATACCGTGGCACCGACCATCTCTCCTGAAGTCTTTTCGGCCGACATGCGAAACAAGTCGTTCATGGCCTTTATTGTGCGCGACAACCTGAGCACGCGCTACCCAGCGCACCCCGTGCGCCTTCGCGCAGAAGTAGATGGCCAGTGGGTGCTGTTTGAACACGACGCCAAAAACGGCCGATGGATACACTATTTCGATGAGCGCACTGCTCCAGGCAAGCACTGGCTTCGCCTGGTAGCGACCGACGACCGAGAAAATACTGCCGTCTTTGAGGCGCAGTTCATCCGATAATGCTTAATTTGCATCGTTTTTTCTAAAATAGGCGTATTTATCGGGATTTTATATCTAAAAAACGCGTGCTGCTTTATTTTTACTTCTTAAAAAACCTTCGCCATGATGTCGATCTTTGCTAAGCACTGGTGGCTGGTTGCGCTTCGCGGCATTGCTGCTTTGCTGTTTGCTGTTGCAGTTTTCTCCTTGGCAGACGCTCCTGTGTCTGCTTTGGCGGTATGCTTAGCCGTCTACTTGCCGGTGGACGGGCTTTTGGCGATGTATTCGGGGGTGCGCCTGCGCACAGAGGAGTATACCGGATGGCTGCTCATCGTGGAGGGCCTCATAGGCGTCGCATTGGGAGCTACCGTTTGGTGGAGCAAGGCAAGTGGCGCTACACTAGTGCACCTCTTCGGCGCTTGGTGTATATTGACGGGGGGCTTAGAGCTGTGGCTGGCTTACCATGTGCGAAGGGAGATCGAAAGCGAATGGCAGTTAGCTCTGGCTGGCCTTATGTCTGTAGGGTTGGGTGTCGTCATGCTGTTTCGCGCCTACGCTGGTTCGAGCTCGCTGAGCGGGTGGGCCGGTTTTTATGGGCTGTTTTTCGGCATGTTGTTGTTAGGTGTTAGCCTACGCCTGCGGCGCTGGTTGGCGTAAGAAGGAGCGCGGCCTGGCCATCGGCTTTGACCAGACCGCGCTCAGACAGGGCATCAGTATACGACTGGCACCTTCATCTGATAAAACATGAAGGCTAACAGGTCGGCTGCTTCTTCGAGCAACTTGCTGGTGGGTTTTCCGGCGCCGTGTCCTGCACTGGTTTCGATGCGGATGAGGGTGGGTTTATCGCCCCTTTGGTTGGCTTGCAGGGCGGCTGCGAACTTAAAGGAATGTGCCGGCACGACGCGGTCGTCGTGGTCGGCAGTGGTGATGAGCGTAGCGGGATAAGCGGCGGGGCGTACGTTGTGCAGCGGCGAGTACTTGATGAGACAAGAGAACTCCTCTGGATTGTCGCTGCGACCATAGTCTACGGCCCAAGCATAGCCGATAGTGAACTTATGGTAGCGCAACATGTCGAGCACGCCCACGCGCGGAAAGCACACTCCGAAGAGGTCGGGGCGTTGGGTCATGCAAGCGCCGACGAGCAGCCCACCGTTCGAGCCGCCCTCAATCGCCAGATGCGAAGGGTTCGTATACCGCTTCTCAATAAGGTATTCGGCTGCGGCAATGAAGTCGTCAAACACGTTTTGCTTTTGGCACTTGGTGCCCGCCTTGTGCCATTTCTCGCCAAACTCGCCGCCGCCGCGCAAGTTGGCCACCACATAAATGCCGTTGTTTTCCAACAGCGCCGCCCGAGAGGCCGAAAAGCCCGGCGTCAGCGAGATGTTGAAGCCGCCATATCCGTACAACAGCGTGGGGTTTTGCCCGTCAAAGGCAATGTTTTTCTTTCGCGTAATAAACATCGGCACGCGCGTGCCGTCCTTGCTGGTATACCAGACTTGCTCGGTCAAATAAGCGTCAGGGTTGAACGCCATCTTCGGAGCCTTAAATACGCGCGTCTCTAAACGGTTCATGTCGAGCAGGTAAATCGTCGGCGGGCGCAAAAAAGAGGAGAAAGAGAAAAAGGCCAACGAGTCACCCGGTTTACCCTGTACGGCGCTCACCGTGCCGATCTCGGGCAGCGCTATTTCGCCCAATGGGCGCCCTTCGAGCGAGAAGATGCGCAGCGCGCTAGAGGCATTGTGCAGATAGACACAGACGATCTTGTCGCCGCATACCGACGCGCTTTGGAGCACATCGGCACTGTCTTCGGGAATAAGGGTCTCCCAGTGTTCTTCGGAGGGTCGTTTGGTATCGACCACTATCAAGCGCTGATTGGGCGCTTGGTGATTAGTCAATAGGAGCAGCCGATCGCCTAAGTTTTCCACCACGTTGAAGTCGTAGTCAAACTTGGAATAGATGGGCGTAAGGCGGGCGTTGGGTTTGCTCAAATCCTGGAAGGCTATGGTGTTGCCGCTGGTGCTTTCGGCTCCAGCGATGAAGAGGAAGCGCTCGTCTTCGGTTGTGCCGGCGCTGAAGTAGCGATTGGGATGCTGCGGATCGCGGTGCACCAGGCGGTCCGCACTCTGAGGCTGACCGAGGCGGTGGTAATAGATGGCGCTGTTTTGGTTGGCTCCTTTGAGCTTGTCGCCCTCTTTCGGCTCCGGATAGCGCGTGTAATAAAATCCATCACTGGCCCAGCCGATACCGGTAAACTTTGCCCATTGGATTTTATCGGGTAGGTCTCGGCCTGTCTGCAGGTCGCGCACGAGGATGGTGCGCCAGTCGGAACCGCCTTCTGAGATGGCGTAGGCCAGATAGCGACCGTCGCGCGAGAAGCTGAACTCCTGTAGCGAGGTCGTGCCGTCCGCGCTAAACGTGTTGGGATCGAGCACCACTTCGGCCGGGCCATCTAACGATGCCTGCCGATAGAGCACGCTTTGGTTTTGCAGGCCATCGTTTTTGAAATAGTAGTAAAACCCAGCCTTTCGAAAGGGAGGGCCATACTTTTCGAAGTTCCAGATTTCCTCCAACCGCTCTTGGATCTTTTTGCGGAAGGGGATCTGCTCCAAGTAGCCGAATGTCACGGCGTTTTGAGCCTTTACCCAGGCTTTTGTCTCCTCGCTTTGGTCGTCCTCGAGCCAGCGATAAGGGTCTTCGACTATTGTGCCGAAATAGTCGTCGCGCACAGTGGTGTCGCGTCGGGTTTCCGGGTAGGTTACGGGAATTGCCTTAAACTCACCCTCTTTCTTGGGCGTCGAGTCCGAGCCACAGGCCACAGCGCTGCACATAGTGAGCAATAAGAAAGCGTTTTTTAAGAAATTTGTTTCCATATCCGAGCCATTTGTATCCGATACCTTTGCGAGGCCAAAGAACGCGCAAAGGCCCGATTTTTCGCCGATAAAAATGTTGCACCTATGACGTTAGATGCCCTGCTGAAGCACTATGCCGCCTACAACCGTTGGGCTAACGAGGCCTTTGTGCTGTGGTTGCGCCAAAAGCCGCGCGAGGCGATGGAGGAGACAGTCCCTTCGAGCTTTCCCACCTTGCGCGATACGCTGCTGCATATTTGGGGCGCTGAAAAGATCTGGTTGGAGCGTTTGCGCCAGTGCCCGGTTGAACCGTTTGTAGCGGCGGAGGTTTCCGGAACGATAGAGGACGTTTTTGAAGGGCTTCTCGGTGCCTCCACGGCGCTGCTGGAGTACGTTCGAAAACAGCCGGCGGTCTTCTTCGAACAATGGTGCACCTTTCGCCTCTTCAACGGCGAAGAGGATGCCCAGCCGCGCTATCAGATGCTTTTGCATTGCCTACAACACTCCACTTACCATCGCGGACAGCTCGTAACTATGGGCCGAGCATTGGGCTTTGTCGACCCGCCTCGAACCGATTACATTCACTACGTTCGCTTATTTTCCTGATATGCGATGCCCTTAGCGCTGCAGAAGATATACGCCAAACCCAAACCCATGCATCCCATACCGCGCTTTTTACTCTCCGTCTTCTTGGTCTTGCTCGAGCTGAGCGTTGTACGAGGTCAAGTCACCGATCTGCCGCCGATAGACGCTCTCCCTTCCGATTTGAATGCGTTGTCCGACGAAGAAGTGAGGGTGGTTGCGGAGCGTTTGCTCCGCCAGGCGACGGACGTGCGCGAGGTGTTTGCCCGCGATGTCGAACGTGCTGCCCTCGAACACCAGGTCTTGGAAGAGCAGTTAAGCGCCACGCTATCCTACGGAGAAGCTTCGCCCGAAGACATCAAGGCGCTCCGACAGGCGATAGAGGCGGCTCGGGCGAGAGAAAAAACCGCCCAACAGCGGCTCAAAAAGGCCGATCAGGTGCTCGCTTCGCTGCAAAAAAACGTCGAGCAGCCGGCGCGCGTCTTGCGCAAAGGGCTGCCGAAGATGCACCGACAAGTGCAGGGCCTACTTCCTCCTACTCCACCTCCCGAAAAGCCCATCGCCGAGATCCTCGAAGCGATTGGAACGCCGACCGATAGTGCAGCGGCAGCAGCGGCGCCGCCGCCTGCTCCTTTTACAGAAGATAGCACAACCGCGAGCGCTACCTCGCCGACACCGACAGCATCCCCTCAGCGACAGCGGCCCACTTTTCGCAAGTACGACCCGCGCGACGATGTCCTACTCAACCCACCTATGCCGCCCTGTGCGCTGACAGTAGACACACGCGACGAGTTCTCGGGCGAACGCCGGCGCGAGGTGGCTCGAGAAGAGCTCTTTCGGTACACGAACCCCGCCCTGCGCCCGTACCTGCAAGGGCGCGAGCATATCGTCGCCTATGCCTCCGTCGCGCAAGCCGGCAAACTCGTCTACCTCCAGCTCACCTTCGTCGTTCAAGACGCCAACGCTAAGCGCACCTTTGGCAGCTTGCCCAAAAACAGCGCCGCCCTCCTCAAGTTTTTAGATGGAGAAACGCTACTGCTGTCCAACCTCAGGGCCGACGAAGGGCGCGCAGGCGACGACAAAATCACCCACACCTTCGTAGGACAATACGCTTTAGATGCCTCCGCAGTAAAAAAAATGCAGCGATCGCTCTTAGACAAGATGCGCATTGCCTGGTCCACCGGCTACGAAGACTACGAAGTACATCAGGTAGACCTTATTGCCCGCCAGCTCCGCTGCTTGTTTAGATGATAGTTCCCGACGTCTCGCTTCGGCCCTACAACACCTTTGGCATAGATGCTCGAGCCGCTTTTTTTGCAGAGGTGGCCTCTGTAGATGTTCTCCGCGCGGTATTGCGCCAAGCGCCTTCCCCGTGGTTAGTGTTGGGCGGCGGAAGCAATGTCCTTTTTACCCGCGATTGGCCCGGCACGGTGGTGCGCAACGCCATAGGCGGCATCGAGGTCGTGCGCCACTTTGCCCATCGCGTCTGGGTGCGCGCCGGTGGGGGTGAGGTTTGGGACGACCTCGTTCGGTGGGCGGTGGAGCGAAACTTGGGCGGCATCGAGAAC
Source organism: Lewinellaceae bacterium (assembly GCA_037445225.1). GTDB lineage: Bacteria > Bacteroidota > Bacteroidia > Chitinophagales > Saprospiraceae > M3007. The sequence continues at coordinate 47,508 of JBBIKW010000009.1, forward strand.
CTGAGCCTTATTCCCGGTTCGGTAGGGGCTGCTCCGGTGCAAAATATCGGCGCTTACGGCGTAGAGCTGCAGGACGTCTTCGTCAGCCTCGAGGCAGTAGAGCTCAGCACCGGTCGCTTGCGCCGTTTCAGCCGCGCCGAATGCAGCTTTGGTTATCGCGACAGTATCTTCAAGCGGAGCGAAAAAGGGCGCTGGTGCATCGCCGCCGTCACCTTATCGCTGACCACCGAGCGCCACCGCATTCACACAGCGTACGGCGAGGTGGCGCGCACGTTGGCCCAAATGGGCATTCGCCGCCCAACTCCTGCCGATGTCCGCCGCGCAGTAGTACATATCCGTCGGTCTAAACTGCCCGACCCAGCCCACATAGGCAACGGCGGCAGTTTCTTTAAGAATCCCGACATCGACGCCGCGATGTGGGAACACCTGCGTCGGCGCTATCCACAAGCCCCACACTTTCCTCTGCCCAACGGGCGCGTGAAGGTTCCCGCTGGCTGGCTCATTGAGCAGTGCGGGTGGAAGGGCAAGCGCATCGGCAATGTCGGTTGCTACGAAAAGCAAGCACTCGTCTTGGTCAACTACGGCGGCGCCACAGGACAAGAGGTACGCGCCCTGGCAGAGGCCATTGCAGCCTCGGTAGCGGAAACCTTCGGCATCGCCCTCCAACCCGAGGTCAACATCCTGTGAAGGCGCTATTGGGCTTTAGAGCAGGCGGCGAGGACCTCCCGCACTAAGGCAGGCCCTCGATAGATAAGACCCGTGTATACCTGTATCAAATCTGCGCCTGCCTGTATGCGCTCGACCGCTGCCGCCGCCGAGTCGATGCCGCCAACGCCAATGAGCAGCCGCTCCGAGCCGAGGCATTGCCGCAAGTAGCGAAGCACCTCGGTAGCGCGTCGACGCAAAGGCGCTCCGCTAAGACCTCCTGCGCCGATAGCTGCCAAGCGGGCAGGCGACGTGCGCAAGCCGTCGCGCGAAAGGGTGGTGTTGGTGGCAACAATGCCGTCGATATCGCTCGACAAAACCGCCTCGACGATCTGGTCGAGTTCTGCTTCGTCCAGGTCGGGAGCGATCTTGAGGAGCAGCGGTTTGGGCCGAGGTTGGCGCCGATTGGCGTTTTGCAGCCCCTCTAACAGGCGAAGGAGTGGCTCGCGCGCCTGCAGTGCGCGCAACCCGGGCGTATTGGGCGAGCTGACGTTGACGACGAAATAATCTACCCAGGGGAAAAGCTGCTCGAAGCAGTACAAATAGTCGTCGACTGCGTGCTTATTAGGCGTGTCCTTGTTCTTGCCAATATTGGCGCCTACAATCGGGATAGGGCCTGCTGTAGAAGGGCGGGTACGCCAGCGCTCCAAGCGGGCGACTAGCGCAGCGACGCCGGCGTTATTGAAGCCCATGCGGTTGATGAGGGCACGATCGGCCCTCAGGCGGAACAGGCGCGGCTTCGGGTTTCCCGCTTGCGGACGTGGCGTCACTGTACCCACCTCGATAAAGCCAAATCCCAAGCAAGCCAGCGCCCTTATGTGCAGCCCATCCTTGTCGAAGCCGGCCGCCAACCCCACAGGATTGGGAAAGGACACCCCTCGATAGATGCGCGCTGTCTGCGCCGAAGAGCCCGCCCACAGCGAAGACAGCTTCGCCCGAAGGCCAGGTAGCGTCAACAGGGCTTCTAACATGCCTATGGCCGTTTGGTGGGCGACCTCAGGCGGGAGGGCAAAGAGCAGGGGCCGAACGAGGGCGTACATGGGAGGTCCTATGAGTATAGCGGAAATTGCTCCATGAAGGCGTTGACCGCCTGCCGCACCGCCGCGATGTAGGCATGGTCGTCGGGGCGCGACAGGACCTCATCTATCCAGGCCACCACCTGCCGGCAATCGCCTTCGCGCAAGCCGCGCGTAGTGATGGCTGCTGTGCCGATACGCATGCCCGAAGTGATAGCTGGCGGTTGCGGGTCGTATGGGATCATGTTTTTGTTTACCGTGATGTCGGCACCGCCCAATGCCTGCTCAGCGAGCTTGCCGGTAATCCCCTTTGGCCGCAGATCGATGAGGATGAGGTGGTTGTCCGTCCCGCCTGAGACGATGCGATAGCCGCGCTGAAGGAACTCCTCGGCCATTGCCTGCGCATTGCGCACCACCTGGCGCGCATATTCGCGGAACGAAGGCTGCAGCACCTCTCCAAACGCCACGGCTTTGGCTGCAATGACGTGCTCCAAAGGACCGCCCTGCATCCCAGGAAAGACTCCGCTGTCCAAAATGCTCGACATGTAGATGGGCGCGCCTTTTTTCGTCGTCCGGCCCCAGGGATTTTCAAAGTCGCGCCCCATAAAGATGACACCTCCGCGCGGACCGCGCAGGGTTTTGTGCGTCGTGCTGGTGATGATGTGGCAATGCGCTACGGGGTTGTTGAGCAAGCCCGCAGCAATGAGCCCAGCCGGATGGGCAATATCGGCCAACAGCAAAGCGCCTACCTGATCGGCAATCTGCCGAAACTGCGCGTAGTCCCAGTCGCGCGAATACGCCGACGCGCCACAGATAATTAACTTCGGCCGCTCGCGATGGGCAATCTCGGCGACCTTATTCATATCGATTAGCCCACTCTCCTCCTCTACCCCATAAAAGGAAGGTGTATATACCTTGCCCGAATAGTTCACCGAAGAGCCGTGACTCAGATGGCCGCCGTGGGCTAAGTTGAAGCCCAAGATCTTATCGTAGGGCTGTAGGCAAGCCAAAAAAACGGCCGCATTGGCCTGTGCGCCCGAATGCGGCTGCACGTTGGCCCACGCCGCCCCAAAGATCTCCTTCAAACGGTCGATGGCCAACTGTTCTACCTCGTCTATCACCTCACATCCGCCGTAATAGCGCTTGCGCGGATAGCCCTCTGCGTACTTGTTGGTCAGGCAAGACCCCATCGCCTGCATGACCGCCTGACTGGTAAAATTCTCCGAAGCAATCAACTCCAAACCGCGGCGCTGCCGCTCCAGCTCCTTCTGGATTAAGGAAAAAACGACGTCCGACATGAGCGTAAGATTTTTAAAATGCGCCTGTGAAATGCAAAAGCGCGGCGCAAAGTTGCGCAAAAGAACACGGCCGCCGCATCGAAAAAGCGCAGCGCTGCTGAGTGACCTTACCAAAGGCCAACCGACAAGCAAGAGACAGAAATATTTTTTTGATAAAAAAGGTACTATGTATTGCAAGGAATATTTTTATAGCATTACCTTTGCATTGAAAAACAAGAAGCGATTTCAAGGGCAGCCATGGATTTAGAAAATGCAAAGGCGCAAATGCGCAAGGGAGTTTTAGAAATGTGCGTGTTAGCGGTTGTAGCGCACCGCGAGACGTATCCGCCGGAGATCATCGAGCGGCTGGAAGGCACCAATCTGTTGGTAAAGGAGGGAACACTTTATCCTTTGCTGATGCGGCTCAAGAGCGAGGGTTTAGTGGATTACGTTTGGCGGGAGGGAGTGAAAGGGCCGCCGCGCAAATACTTTACCGCTACCGAGGAGGGGCGACGCTTCTTGAGCGAACTGGCTGCCAGTTGGCGCGCGTTGGTCGACGCTGTAGACCGGACGTTAGCGCTTTGCCAACATATGCCTGCTCCTGCGGCTGAAGAACCGCCGCCGCGGCTGCATATCGAGCCCAAATCACCGAACCAGTCGATCTGACTTTAGCACAAACTGTATTTCTTTCATTTACTTACACCTACATAAATCGAAGCCATGAATAAAATCATGCAAATCAACTTAGGCGGCTACGCACTCACCATCGACGAGAACGCCTACGAATATTTGGCCAACTACTTGGAGGCTATTCGACGGCGCTTCAGTGGCCGCAAGGAATGCGATGAGATCCTGCGCGACATCGAGATGCGCTTAGGCGAGCTGATTAGCGAACGGCTGGGGTCGCGCACCATCGTCTCGTTGGCCGACGTGGAGGCGGCCATAAGCGTGATGGGCAAGCCTGAAGAGCTGGGCGAAGCGGAAGGCAGCAACGCCAGCGATAAAGGCGATGGTCGTGAGCCGCTTCGCCCGCGCCGCCGCCTCTATCGCGATGAAAGCGATGCCGTCATCGGCGGGGTGTGCTCCGGTTTGGCGGCGTATTTTGGGCTGAACGATCCGGTGTGGGTGCGCGTGGTATTTGTCCTTTTAGCGCTGTTGTCTTTTGGCTTTTGGGTTCCGGCCTATCTGCTCCTATGGATATTGGTGCCGCCAGCGCGCACTGCAGCCGAGCGCTTGGCTATGCGAGGGGAGACCCCCAACGTAGAAAACATCGTGCGCGAGGTGGAACAGGGCGCTCAGCGCTTTGCTCACCATGCCAGCGCCTTTGGCAGACAGGCTGGCGACAAGCTGAGCACTACCTCCAGCAGCTTGGCGGCAGGGTGCGCTACTTTTTTAGCGCGCTTCTTGCGAGGGGTTGGCATCTTCTTAGCCATTTTCACCGTGGTCGTTTTGGGCACCATCTGGGTGGCAGGCACCATCGCTTTTTTCACCCAGCAAGATAAGATCGCTTACTTCAATCCCTTAGCGCCGGAGGGCGCCTATTTGGCCTTCATCAACCTGTTCTTCCTCGTCGGCATACCGGTTATTGCCATGGTCGTCTGGTTGATGCGCGCTATCTTTCGCTTCCAAGCCCCGGCGTGGTTGGGCACAGGCATGGTTATCCTTTGGCTGCTTAACCTCGTATCCTTGGGCGTATTGGCCGGCTGGGGCCTAAATCAATACCAAGAGGAAGGGTCGGTGACGCGCCCCATAGACTTGAGCCAGATGACTTCCGACACACTGCGCGTCCGCTTTGACCCTAAGACACCTTCACATACCCTGTGGGATGACTCCGAAGATGCAGAAGAATGGTCGAGACTTTGGAAATATCAGCCCACCATCCGAGTGACACTAAGTACCTCTAAGCGATTTGAAGGAAGCTACACACTCTATGCGCGGGGAAGTTCGGAGGAAGCCGCACAAAGACATGCCAGCGAAGAGTCCTTTGAGGTGACTTTTTCGGACAACACGCTCACCCTACCGGCAGCGCTTCTCCCCAAAAAAGGGCGCTGGCGCAATCAGCGCGCTGTCCTCCAAATTAGCGTGCCGGAGAATAAATACATCGTCTTTGAACGAGGGCCACACCGCTGCGTCAGAGCCGACTATGTAGACGACGTCTTCCGAGTAAAAGATCATCCAGGGCATGTCTTCCAGATGACGTCAGAAGGGCTTCTGTGTACTGAGTGCCCATCTTTAACAGACGACTACGGAGAAGGGCGACCGGTCGAGCACTTCATCTTGAAGGGCCGACTCGAAATAAACATTACCCACGACGACGCCTTTGGCATCCACTGCCCAGACAAAGACAGGGGTGACCAACGGGTGTCGGTAGTGCGCAAGGGTCGCACGCTTATCTTGTCGGCTCCAAACGACGCCTCGCCCATCCGTTGCGCCATTCACACGTCGGTATTTACTTCGCTCACAGCTGAAGGCAGCGGCTCCGTCACCATCCGCGGTTTTGAAGAGGGTCGCTCCGCTATCACGGCGAAGGGGCCCGTACGCATACGCGGCCTGTACGAGTCGGAAGAGTTGAAAGTCATCTTGGAAGACGGCGCTTCGGCGGAGCTGGTAGGTGAAGGACAGCAGCTGAAGGCCATCCTTTCGGGTGGTGCCCAACTGAAAGCCAGCGCTTGGTCGGTAGAGGCGGCCCAAATCACGGCTGCCAATGCCAGCCGAGCGGAAGTCCACGTCGAGGCGGAGGTGAGTATACGCACCGACGTCTCCAGCACAGTCACCACTACTGGACGCGGCAAGGTAAGTGCGCTATAGCGAAAAAATCTTTCGAGGCATCGAATAAACTGTTGTTTGGAGACATTGTTTTGCAAGAAGTTTTCGGCAGCACTTTCGAAAAGGGGCTGCGCGGCAATTGGAAGGGCTGCTGTAAAAAACAATTATCTCCATGCCCCCTGTCTGGTACGAGAGCTCTGTAGTGCGCATACAAGAAGCGACACCCACTGTTCGGCGCTTCTGGTTGCGCACGGCCGACGGACAGCGCCCTCCGTTCAGGCCCGGGCAGTTCATTACTTTTGACCTGCCCATTGGCGAAAAGCGCCTCCAGCGCTGGCGCAGCTACTCTATTGCCAACGCCCCGGAAGATGCGCCGTATGAGGAAATAGAGCTGTGTATTGTGCGCGCGCCCAACGGCCTGGCCACGCGGTATTTTTTCGAAGAGGTGCGCGTGGGCACGACACTGCGCTGGAAAGGTCCCGAAGGCACTTTTTGCCTACCGGAATATCTCGACGACAAAGACTTAGTCCTTGTATGCACCGGCACAGGCGTAGCCCCCTTCCGCAGCATGCTGCGCCACGTGCAACACACCCAGCGGCCGCACCGAAACATTCACCTCATCTTCGGTACGCGCACAGAGGCCGACATCTTGTATCGCGACGAATTTGAGGCGCTCACCCGCACTATGCCCGGCTTCCGCTACGACGTAGCCCTCTCGCGTCAACCCGACTGGCCGGGCTATCGCGGCTATGTACACCAGGTGTACTTGGAGCACTACGCGCAAAAGCGAGCAGACATCCTCTTTTACCTCTGCGGATGGACGCCCATGATCGACGAGGCTGTAGCCAACCTGTTTGGCCGACTGGGCTACGATCGCCGACAAATATTGTACGAGCTGTACGGCTAAAGACGCAATCCTGCAGAGAGGAATGCGCTCCCTATGCAAGGGGAAAAGCGCAATACACGCCATTGTCCCTTGCGCTGCGCACCCTATCGGCGCACCACCTCGAGCACTTGGAACGTGCGCCCGCGCTCGTCTTCCAAGAGGACGAAGTAAGTCCCTACCGGCTGTTCGGACAACGAGTAGTAGGCGTTGGGAAAAGCCCAAAAGCGCGCTACCTCGCGCCCAGACAGCGCCATTACCCGCACCGCGCGTACCGCATCGGCGCCCTCCAACCAAAAACCCTCTGCGGTCGGGTTGGGATATGCCCTTACTGAAGGAGCAGGTAAGCCATCGCGCACTGAAGACGTCGTAGAAAAATAAAACATGACTACTGTGCTGTCGGAAGGCTGGTTTTCATTGGCCAACTTGAGCCGAATAACCGCTTCTGCGCCGGGAATCGTGTCGTAGTTGAGGAAGTGCATGATAATGGTGCCCGTCTGGTTGGGTTGCATGTCGAAGGTTTTGCTGTTCACCGGCGGTGTGTAGCACAGGTTGAGGTCGCACACTTGCGACTGACAGCCGGGAGTGATGGAGACCTCTGTCCGCGTCCAGCGGATGGTTTGCACCTGGTTGGTTAGGTTAGAAATATTGAAGTGCGCCTCTACGTCCTGTTCCGTATGCGGCGCTGTCTTCCATACCTCTGTAGCGCTTACGCTAAAGGTGGTTTGTGCCCAACCGAGCGGCAGTGCGAAAGCGAAGACCCAGCAACAGGTGATGATGTGTTTCATATCTATCAAAATTAAGGTGTGAATGCGCCAGAAATCCTTCTTAACCGTTGACGGAGAGCAAAAATACGATTTCCGCGCTTTTGCCTAGCAAATTGAGCGAGTCGGAGCCCCTCTTCGCAAAGGCGGTGAGAAAAGATTTTTTGCGGTAGGCACTACCTAGCACTTGGGCTCAACAAAACGAGGCGAAGCGCGTTTGTGTACGCATGAGTACAAAAACCTCTGCTCGCGTAGACACCTTGGGCGCGCTCAAGGCGATGGGATATCGCCCCAGAAGCATCAAAGACGAAATGCGGCAAAACTTATTGGACAAAATCCGCCGCAGGGAAGTTGTCTTTCCAGGTATATACGGCTTCGACGATACGGTCCTACCCGATATTGAGCGCGCTATTCTGAGCCGACACAACATCCTGCTGTTGGGGCTGCGCGGTCAGGCAAAGACGCGCCTGGCGCGGCTGCTCGTCAACCTGCTCGACGAGTACATCCCCGTGGTGGCCGGCAGCGAGCTGAACGACGACCCGCTGGCGCCCATCAGCCGCTACGCGCGCGACCTCATCGCGGAAAAAGGCGACGAAACGCCCATCGAATGGCTGCACCGCAGCGAGCGCTATGTAGAAAAATTAGCCACGCCCGACGTAAGTATTGCCGACTTGGTGGGCGACGTAGACCCCATCAAAGCAGCCAACTTGCGCCTTCCCTACGCCGACGAGCGCGTCATCCACTTCGGCCTCATCCCGCGCGCCCACCGATGCCTGTTCGTTATCAACGAGTTGCCCGACCTACAGCCGCGCATTCAGGTGGCCCTCTTCAACGCGCTGCAGGAGGGCGACATGCAAATTCGCGGCTTTAAACTGCGCCTGCCGCTCGATGTCATGTTTGTATTTACAGCCAACCCCGAAGACTACACCAACCGCGGCAGCATCATCACCCCGCTCAAAGACCGCATCGAAAGCCAAATCACTACGCACTACCCCACTTCCGTAGCCATCGGGCGCCGCATTACCGAACAGGAGGCCCGCATCGACCCTGCCCAACGACAGGCCATCCGCGTGCCCGACGTGCTGAAGGACCTCATCGAAGAGATCGCCTTTGCTGCTCGCGAAAGCGAATACGTCGACAAGAGCAGCGGTGTCAGCGCTCGACTGACGATTGCCGCCTACGAAAACCTTTACTCCACCGCTGAGCGGCGCATGTTGCTCAACGGCGAGACCACTACCACTGCCCGCGTGATGGATCTGTGGGGCGTCATTCCGGCCATCATTGGAAAGGTCGAAATGGTCTACGAAGGCGAGCAAGAAGGGCCGCACGCCGTAGCGCTGCGCCTCATCGGTGTCGCCATCAAAAAGGTCTTCTTGCAGTATTTCCCCAATCCCACCAAGCTGCGCCGCGGCCAAGAGAAAGACCCTTACGGCGTCATTAAAGCGTGGTTTTCCGGAGGCAATGTCGTTGACTTATTACACCAACAGACTGACCGAGCGTTTCTCCAATGTCTCAAGCAAGTGGCTGGCTTGCGCTCGTTTGTCGAAAATTACCGCCTCCCTGAGGCCGATATGCCGGTCTTTATGGAACTCGTCCTACACGCCTTGGCGGAATTTGAAGTCATCAACAAAGAGTTCATCGTCAATCGGTGGACGTTCAAGGATTTTCTGGCAGGGAGCGGCTTAGGCTCGGCAGGGGATGAGCCCGACGTGCGCGATCTGTTGAAATAAGTATCTCTCTGACCATCCCTCATTCCTCCCTTGCTGATGACCTGATAGCGCTGTTCCCGAACAAAACGACCGAAAATAGGCAATCAAGAACAAAGCGGCGCACTGCAGCCGAAGGGTTCCACCGAGTAGAACATGCAGCGCAGCAGCGGCCAAAGCATCGGTCGCTTTTGCAAAAACCGCGGACTGTCGCACTCCACCTCTATGTTTTGGATAAAAAAACTTGTCCGTCAGGCACACCCCTCCCAAAAGCACATAACTCCTTCTGCATCCGGCTTTCTGCCCACGGCGCCCTGCGCAGCTAACAGAAACAGAAGAGGTAAAAACTCAGCTGCGCTCAGTTTTTACAGCAACTTCGAACTTGCTCCCAATTTGCCTGGCTTGGACGGTTCTCTGTCCCAAACTTGCCTTGGAAGACGAGGCGTGACTAAGTTTTACTGTGCCATTACGACGATGCGCAACCGACCCAACCGACCTGGGAGCACATCAACCGTTACCTGACGCACCTCGTGCGCGACAAAAAGTGCAGCGCCTCGCACCAAAGCCAAGTGAGGAGCGCCGTTGAGATGCTCTATGGCAGCGCAGTCGAGCTAGGGACAAGGCAGAGAAACTGTTCCCGCCCAAACCGCCGCAACAACGGCCGAAAGGTTCCTGCAGGAGGAAGTGGAGGCGCTGTTGCGGTCGGTGAACAACCTCAAGCACCGTTGCCCGCTGATGTTGACCTATTCGGCCGGGCTGCGTCTCGGCGAGGCGATCAGCCTCAGGCTGGAAGACCTGCAGCCCCATCGTGCGCAACGGGAAAGGCCAGAAAGCCCGCTCTGGCACCACTCTTTCGCCGCGCACCGGTCGGAAAGAGGCGTTGACCTGCGCTGCATCTCAGAATTGCTCGGTTGCGAAAGCAGCAAGACGACGGAGACATACACCCATATCACCGAAAAAAGTTCGGAAAAAATAAAAAGCCCTTTAGGTGACTTGGAAACTTGAAAAAGAAGCAGAAAGCGATATTGGTTTTCGCCCGGCATAGGTGCGTCCCTTTTACCAACAATCTGGCAGAGCGGGATATTCGTCTTGCCAAGGCCCAACTAGAGGTGGCAGGCTGTCTCCGTACGCTGAAAGGCGCACAGGTGTCTGCTCGAGTAAGTGGTTTTATTTCTACTGTTAGGAAGCAATGTCTCCATCCTTTCAATGAATTGGTGAGCATATTTAACGGCAATACTCCGCCTTATAGGATCGCGACAACCTAAATAGTTACAATTTTTCACGAACCATTGGTGTACCTTTTTCAATTCAACACCATCTGAGCCTATTCCTAAGCCTTTGCGGCCTGTACGACTGTTGAGTTTCGAGTGTTACAAAATAAGGCCTTTGAGGGCTGCGGTAGCGGTGAAAAGCCAGTACATTAGCGGCTAAAAGAGCCCTTCATGAGGAAAGCAACTGCTTTATGCGCGTGCTGGGGGCTGCTGCTGATAGCCCTTTTCCTGAGCGAGTGCACCATGTCTTCAGAAAAAGCGCCTATTCCAGAGTATACCTTAGTTATTCATGGCGGCGCCGGCACTTTATCGCGCCAGCAGATGACGGCCGAACAGGAGGCGCGTTATCGGGCCGCGCTCGACTCGGCCCTACAAATAGGCGAGGCAGTGCTCAAAAAGGGCGGTACGGCCTTAGATGCGGTCACCGAAGTAGTCGCGTGGTTAGAGGACTGCCCGCTCTTCAACGCCGGGCGCGGTGCTGTGTTTACCCACGAAGGGCGCAACGAGTTGGATGCCAGCATTATGGACGGACGGACACAGGCAGCCGGAGCGGTGGGCGGGGTCACTATCGTCAAAAATCCCATCCGACTGGCGCGCGCCGTCATGGAAAAAACACCCCATGTGTTTCTGGTAGGCAAGGGCGCCGAACAGTTTGCCCTCGAGCAAGGGCTCGACACCGTCAGCCCTTCCTGGTTTTTTACGCCCGAGCGCTGGGAAGCGCTGCAGCGCCTCCTTCGGCAAGGCGCTACAGGCAGCGTAGAGAGCGAAGAGGCTGACCACAAATTTGGCACCGTGGGCGCTGTAGCATTAGACCGTTTCGGCCATCTGGCGGCAGCTACTTCGACCGGAGGAATGACCAACAAGCGCTGGAATCGCATCGGCGACTCGCCCGTCATCGGTGCCGGCACCTACGCCGACGATGGCGCCTGCGCCGTTTCGTGCACCGGACATGGAGAGTACTTCATCCGATATGCTGTAGCGCACGACGTATGGGCGCGCATGATGTATGGGGGCGCTTCGCTCCAAGAGGCGGCGCGCGCCGTCATCATGGAAAAATTAGTCGAGAAAGGTGGCGAAGGAGGCCTCATCGCCGTAGATAAGCAAGGCAATATCGCCATGCCGTTCAACACAGAGGGCATGTATCGAGGATATGCTCGCCCAGGAGAGCGCAAAACCTTCATCTTCGCCAACGAATAGGCGATAAAACAGGAAGACGTCATGATGCCCTTGGCCGAACGCATGCGCCCACGCGACCTATCGCAGTTCGTAGGGCAAGAGCACTTAGTGGGCGAAGGCGCCGTACTGCGCCAAGCCATCGAGGCCGGCAAAATCCCTTCGTTCATCCTGTGGGGGCCACCCGGCGTAGGCAAGACAACCTTGGCTCAACTCATCGCCCAACAGCTGAAAAAGCCCTTCTACGCCCTTTCGGCCATCCATTCCGGCGTCAAGGACATCCGCGAAGCCATCGAAAACGCTCAACGGGCGACGCTCTTCGAGGCTAAAGGCGCCATCTTGTTTATCGACGAGATACATCGCTTTTCTAAAAGCCAACAAGACGCCCTGCTGAGCGCTGTAGAAAAGGGGATAGTAACGCTCATTGGGGCTACGACGGAAAACCCTTCCTTTGAGGTCATCCCAGCGCTGCTGTCGCGCTGTCAAGTCTATGTGTTGCATCCGCTCCACCGCCACCAACTCGAGCTGCTCCTACAGCGCGCCCTACGGGAAGACGAAGTGTTGCGCACCCGCCGCGTAAAACTCGCCGAAACAGAGGCCCTCTTGCTGTATTCGGGCGGCGACGCGCGGCGCCTGCTCAATGCCTTGGAATTGGTGGTGCTGTCTTTTCCGCCCAACGAGCCGGTAGTGCTCACAGATGCCTTAGTGCGCGAGAAGATTCAGCAGAACATCGCCCTTTACGACAAGGGCGGCGAGCAACACTACGACATCGTCTCGGCTTTTATCAAGAGCGTGCGCGGCGGCGACCCCAACGCTGCCGTCTATTGGCTGGCGCGCTTGTTGGAAGGCGGCGAAGACATAGAGTTCATCGCGCGCCGCCTCATCATCTTGGCTGCCGAAGACATCGGCTTGGCTAACCCCAATGCGCTGCTGTTGGCCACTGCTACCTTGGACGCCGTGCGCGCCATCGGCATGCCCGAAGCGCGCATCGTCTTGTCGCAGTGCACCATTTATTTAGCTACCTCCCCTAAGAGCAACTCGGCTTACTTGGCCATCGACAAAGCCATCGAGGCCGTTCGGGCGGGCCAAACCTTTCCCGTTCCGCTACACCTGCGCAACGCGCCGACATCGCTGATGCGCCAGCTGCAATACGGAGCCGGCTACCGATACGCGCACGACTTTCCCGGGCACTTCGTCCAGCAAGATTATCTCCCCGAAGCGCTAAGGGGCGCGCACTTTTACGAGCCCGCCGACAACGCTGCGGAAGCGCGCATTCGAGAAAAACTGCGCCAAGATTGGAAAGATTGGTACGCCTATGGATAACCCATTGAGGCGGGTTCGGCTCCTGCCTAAAATGTGCACTCGCCCGGTCTATCTTTGCCGCCGCCATGCAGGTCTTTTCTGATCTCGAACAGGTACCGCCGTTGTTTAACGCGGTGGTGACCATCGGTTCCTTTGACGGTGTGCACCTTGGGCACCAACACATCTTGCAGCGCGTGCGCCAGCTCGCCCGCGAGTGCGGCGGCACCAGCGTAGTGCTCACCTTCGAGCCGCACCCACGGGTAGTGCTCCACCCAGAGGATGCCTCGTTTCGCCTTATCACCAGCACAGCCGAAAAGATACGCCTGCTCGAAGAAGCCGGCATGGACTACGTCATCCTGGCACCTTTCACTGCCGAGTTTGCCCAGTATTCTGCCCAGCAATACGTAGAGGATTTTTTGCTTCGCTACCTACAACCCGCCGTTGTGGTCATCGGCTACGACCATCGCTTTGGCGCAAACCGCGAGGGAAACATCGCCTTTTTGCGCCAATACGAAGCCCGAGGGGTTTTCTCTGTCGTAGAGCTGCCCGCCCAATTGGTAGAAGCCGTGGCAGTCAGTTCGACCAAGATACGGCGCGCCATTGCGGAAGGCGACGTGGCGTACGCCGAGCGGCTGTTGGGGCATCCCTTTGCCTTTTGTGGCCAGGTGGTGCCGGGCAATCGGGTGGGGCGAACGCTGGGTTTTCCTACCGCCAACCTCCTGCCGGAGGAGGTGCGCCAGCTCCTTCCGCCCGACGGCATCTATGCCGCTCGCGCCTGTCGTGTGGCAGAGGGTACTTCCTTCGACGCCATGCTGTACATCGGCCGCCGCCCTACCCTGTCGGGCACTCCAACGCGCAGCATCGAAGTGCACCTGCTCGACTTCGAGGGCGACCTGTATGGGCAACAGCTGCGCGTAGAGGTGCTCGACTTCATTCGAAAGGACCAGAAGCTGTCGGATTTGACGGCTCTGCGCGCCCAAATAGAGCGCGACCGGCAGGCTACTCGGCAACGCCTTCGCCAGCGAAGCACCCCCCATCAGTCGACCGCAGCCGACGCCGAACAGCGCCTCTTTTTTCCGGAAGAAGTGGCCATCGTCGTGCTCAACTACAACACGCGCGCGCACTTGGAGGCCTTTTTGCCCAGTGTGTTGGCCCACAGCGATGGGGCGCGCATCGTAGTGGCCGATAACGGCTCGCTCGACGACTCCGTCGAGACGCTGCGCTGCCGTTTCCCTCAGGTGACCGTCGTGCCCTTGGGACGAAATTTCGGCTTTGCGCAGGGCTATAACGAAACCTTAGCCCGCATCGAAGGCCCTGTCTTCTGGGTCATCCTTAACTCGGATGTGGAGGTCACGCCGGGATGGCTGGATCCCATCCTAAGCGCCATGCGCGACCAACCGCGCGTGGCTGTGGCGCAGCCCAAAATCTTGAGCTGGCGCCAAAAGGATCGCTTCGAATACGCTGGCGCTGCAGGCGGGTGGATCGACGCCTTGGGCTATCCCTTTTGCCGCGGGCGCATCTTCAGCCATTGCGAGGAAGACAAAGGGCAATACAACGCACCGCAGGAGTGTTTCTGGGCTGCCGGTGCCGCCTTTTTTGTGCGCGCCGACCTATATCGGCAAATCGGCGGCTTTGATGGCGACTACTTTGCCCATAACGAGGAGATTGACCTGTGCTGGCGCCTCAAGCGCGCCGGCTACGCCGTTTGGTGTTTCCCACAGGCCGTTGTCTACCACTTAGGCGGCGGGACGCTCGAATACGAACATCCGCGCAAGGTGTTTTTGAACTTTCGCAACAGCCTCTTCACCTTAGTGAAGAACGCCCCTCTTCGACGACTGCTCTGGCTCCTGCCGCTGCGGCTGATCTTAGACGGCGTTGCCGCCGTGCGCTTTCTCCTCAAAGGACAATGGCGCGCCATCGTGGCCATCGCTCAAGCGCATTTTTCCTTTTACCGCCATTTTCCCAACACTTGGCGCAAACGCCGCTCCATACAATCGCTGGTAGAGCGCTGCCGCATCGGCCCTGAAAACCGGCAGGGTATCTATCGAGGCAGTATTGTCTTCGACTACTATCTGCGCCGCATTCGGCGCTTTAGTCGGCTCCGCCTCTGAGGGAAGCGCACTCCTCCGTTAATGACGCGCTTAACTTTACCCTCCCTGCCACATCGGATCGGTATCTATGCAAAAACCTATCTTACTATACGAAGACGAAGCCGTACTGGTGGTCCACAAGCCGGCCGGCTTGCTGACCATAGCCGACCGCTTTGGCGACACCGAAAACCTGCGGCACTGGTTGGAGGTGCGCTTTGGAAAAGTGTGGGTAGTCCATCGGCTCGACCGGGAGACCAGCGGCGTAGTGTGCTTTGCCCGCACGGAGGCAGCGCATCGGCACCTATCGCAGCAATTCGAGCGACACGCCGTGGAAAAGAGCTATTTAGCGGTGCTGAGCGGTGTCGTCCCAGACGGCGCTGGGGCGATTGACCGCCCTATTGCACCTCATCCCAACATAGCGGGCAAAATGATCGTCAGCGCTTCGGGAAAACCCTCCCTCACGCACTACCGCGTGGTAGAGCGCTTCCGCCACTTCACGGTGGTAGAAGCCCAGCTGCACACCGGCCGAACACATCAAGTGCGTGTACACTTTCAAAGCATCGGCCACCCTTTGGCAGTCGACCCGCTTTACGGCCATCGCTCCGCCCTATACCTCTCCGAAATCAAGGGGAAAAGCTATCGCTCCGGCAAATTCAGTGGAGAAGAGCGCCCTTTGATGAGCCGCACCTCCTTACACGCGCAACGGCTGCGCTTCGAACATCCCCTCACCGCCCTCCTCGTCGAACACTGCGCCGAGCCGCCTAAGGACTTCTGCGCTCTCCTACAACAACTGCGCAAATGGGACAAATAGAAATCCCTCACTAATTACAGCGAGGGACTCTAACCCAAACAAATAAACACAAAAACTACTTGGTGCAATGTTAAGGAGTTTTTCGTCTATTCCCACAACCCCTTTAAAAATATTTTTTAAGAAACCGTAAAAACTATTGATTTACAATATTTTTCCGGAACAAATGCCGAGCGGAATGGAGGATGGGTGTGAAAAAAGTGACAATTAAGCCGCTATGTGATAAGCTCCGTTAACTTTATCGGTTTTTGAGGAAAACCGTCGAACTATCGGAGAGACGACGCGCTTTTTCTGCTACTTTTGCGGCGTTTTAACCAAATCTGGTCGGCCACGCCATGAGGAAGGCCCGACCAATGCGAATTATGGAAGATAGACAAGGTACGTGGAACACCATCATTGGGATGGGGTTGATTTTTCTGTTGGTGTACTTGTGGATGCAATACGCCGCCCCGCCGCCCTCTCCTTCGACACCGCCCAAGAGCGCGGAGTCGCTGCAAAGCCCGCCGAATGATGTCACCGACGCGACGCCTGCCATACCCGACACAGGTGTACTGGTGAGTCGATACGGTGTATTGGCTCCTGCTGCTCGCGGCCAAGCGCGCCGAGTGGTATTAGAAAATGAACTGGTGCGCATCACTTTCAACACCAAGGGTGGACACATCGAAGAGGTCTTTTTGAAGAAATACTTCAAAAGTCGCCCGGACAGCAGCGGACGCTTGCAGAAGACGCCGGTGCGCCTGATGGCCAACCCGTCCAATCGCTTCGAGTACTTGGTGCCTGTGGCTGGAGCGCCTAACCGAGTCAGCACGGCTGAACTCTTTTTCGAGCCCATACAGGAGGGGCGGACGGTGATTTTCCGCGCCCTATCGGCCAACGGCGGGTATTTGGAACAGCGCTATGAATTGAGCAAAGACAATTACGAGATAGACTATCGGGTGCGAGTGCACCAGCCGGAAAGCGTGTTGGCACTTGGACAGAGAGCGCTTTCGCTGAAATGGACGAACCACCTGGACAAGATGGAGCCCAACGAAGACTACGAGCGCACGATGTCGACGGTGTACTTCAAGGCCGACGATAGTTCGCCTGACTACTGCAATTGCCGCAGCAACGACGTCGAATCTTTAGGCGAACGACCGGTGCGCTGGTTCAGCCACGCCAACCAGTTCTTCAACACCTCGCTCATCGCGCGCAATTTTGCCTTTGAGGAGTTTACGGGCGAAACCATCATGCGCACCAACGACGAGCCCGCGCTGAAAACCCTGCGCACCTCCGCGCGCGTACCGCTATCGGATGGCGAAGCCCACATGACCATCTATGCCGGCCCCAGCGAATTTGAACGCCTGCGCGCCTACGGCATCGCCTTAGAAGACATTATACCCTTCGGGTCGAGCATCTTCGGGGCTATCAACCGATGGGTGATTCACCCGCTCTTCGATGGCTTAGCGCGCTTTATCGGTAGCGCCGGCATCATCATCTTGGTGCTGACCCTCATTGTCAAACTGTTGCTGTATCCACTGACGTACCGCATCGTGTACAATCAGGCCAAGATGGCCGCCCTAAAGCCCAAGATCGACGAGCTGCGCAAGAAGTACGGCGACGACCAACAGACGCTCTCCATGGAGACGATGAAGCTGTATTCCGAATTCAAAGTCAACCCGTTGGGCGGCTGTCTGCCGGTCTTGTTGCAAATGCCCATATGGTTTGCCCTGTATCGATTCTTCCCCGCTGCCATTGAATTTCGGCAAGCGGGCTTCTTGTGGGCCGACGACCTGTCGAGCTACGACGTGGCCGTGCGCTTGCCTTTCCACATCTGGGGTTTGGGCAGCCACTTGAGCGCTTTCACGCTTATTTGGGTAGTTACCACACTGTGGTACACCTGGTATTCGATGCGCCAGATGGACAGCGCCGCTATGGGCAACAGCGAGCAGATGCGCATCATGAAGTACATGCAGTACGGCATGCCCATCATGTTTATGTTCTTTTTTAACACCTTTGCTTCTGGCTTGACGCTGTACCTGTGCTTCAGCAATTTGCTCAACATTGGCCAAACGTTCTTCACCAAGGCTTTCCTCATCGATCACGAGAAGATCAAAAAGCAGCTCGAGGCCAACAAGAATCGCCCGCGCAAGGCGGGCGGTTGGCGCGACCGCTTAGAGGCGGCCATGCGCGAACAGCAGCGGTTGCGTGAAGAACAAGTCAAACGCGAACAACAGCGAAAAAAGGCTAAGTAGCGGCAAGAGTGCTGCAGCCTGTACCTTTCGAATACACGCGTTATAAAATTCATCAAGATGCGCTTCATCCCTCTCCTTTCCGCCTGGGGCTGCGTATTTTCGTTCGGGACGCAAGCCCAAGTATACACGCCGGTCTTCCCTTCTTTGAGCGGAACGCCTCTTTACCAAGCGCTCGTGAATGCCTACAAGCCTACCTCGGTGCTGAGCTACGCCAACGCCCGCGACACGCTCTTTGCCCGCGTCTTTTCGGTGGATGACGACAGCGTGCGCTGCGTCTACACCGAACACGCCTTGTACTTAGATCGCACCCAGAACCCTCGCCAGTACTTGTATCAAAACGGCAGCTCGTTAGGCATCAATACCGAGCACGTCTATCCGCAATCGAAGGGGGCCGGCAGCGGCAACGCCCGCAGCGATATGCACCACCTATACCCAGCGCGAAACCCGGTCAATACCGCCCGCAGCAACAAGCCCTTCGCTGAAATCCCCGACGAGCAAACCAACCAGTGGTTCTACCGAACCGCTATCTTCACCACTCCACCTACGGAGCACCGAGACGCCTACAGCGAGTCGAACGGCAACACCTTTGAGCCGCGCGAAGCGGTCAAGGGCGACATCGCCCGCGCGGTGTTCTACTTCTACACGATGTACACGGCAGAAGCCCTCAACGCCGACCCAAACTTTTTCGAGCAGCAGCGCCCTACCCTTTGCCAGTGGCATTACCAAGACCGAGCCGACTCGGCCGAGCTGCGGAAGACCTGGCGCATCGCTCCATATCAGGAAAATAAGCCCAACCCCTTTATCCTGGATTGCACCTTAGCGCGCCGGCTGTATTGCCCCGACCTGCCCGACAACTGCCAGTTTACTTCTGCTCCAGCGCCTTCACCAGCGGCGTTGCGGCTTCGGTTTATGCCCAACCCATGGACAGGGCCTGGCCGAGTGGAGATGATACTACCTAAAGACGGCAGCGTGCGCTTACAGCTCCTTTCTCCGCTAGGGCAAGTGCTTGCCACCTGGTCAGTAGACCAAGCGCCAGCCGGCCCCTTCTCCTTGGAAGTGGAAAAACCCCTTAGTTTAGCGGCCGGAATAGTCTTCTTAGAAGCGATAGTGTGGCAAAATGGTCAACCTATCCGAGTCACCATGCCTGTAATAGTCACTCCTTGACACACGCCACAGAGACCTTTCACACCAACCTTGACCTTCATGATCGACCTGCTTACGCAATTTTTCGATTTTATCCGCCATTTAGACATCCACTTAGAGGCCATTATGCGCGAGTACCAGCTGCTGACTTACCTACTGTTGGCGCTGATCATCTTCTGTGAGACGGGCTTAGTCGTGACCCCTTTTTTGCCGGGCGATTCCCTGCTGTTTGCGGCAGGCGCCATCACAGCGAAAACCGGCATCCTCAACGTCTGGTTGCTCATTCCCATCCTATTCTGCGCGGCTATCTTAGGCGACAACACCAATTATTTCTTTGGCAAATTCTTGGGAGATCGAGTTTTCACGCGCGACTATTGGTTTATCAAGCGCAAGCACGTGGAGCGGACGCAACAGTTTTACGAAAAATACGGCGGACGAACCTTGGTCATTGCTCGTTTCGTGCCCATCGTGCGCACCTTTGCGCCGTTTGTGGCCGGCGTAGGGCAAATGCGCTATCGGCGCTTTATCGGCTACTGTATTGGAGGCGGCATCCTGTGGGTAACCAGCCTGACACTGGCAGGGTACTATTTTGGGCAAATTCCCGTGGTGAAGAACAACTTTGAAATCGTCGTCTTTGCCATCATCGCCGTATCGCTGATGCCGGTGGCTTTCGAGTTTATTCGCAACAGTCCGCTCATGCCGCGGCGCAACTTTCTCCAGTAAAGCTCAGCTGGTCAGACGGCTTCCCATGCGCGTACTGCATCTGTTTGATTATTACCTACCCACAACGCTTAATTGGGTGAGCTATTTGCTGCGCGCTTTGCCCGAGGGGTGGGTCGAAGTGGGTGCACCTTGGATTATCCGCGGAGCACTGTGGTACCCTTCGTTTCGGGCGTACCGCAACCCGCTGCAAATACCACCATTTTGGAATGCGCGTGCGGAAGAGGCCTTTCCTAGGATTAGGCATCTTCTGACGCGCTCACAGCGCTTTTTACCTACCTATGCCTACTGGCTGGCTGGGCGACTTCACGCGGACCGGCCCGACGTGCTGCATGCGCATTTTGGCCCAGTGGGATGCCGGTATCTTGCCCTGGCACAGCGGCTGAGGCGGCCGCTAGTGGTGACGTTTTACGGCTTCGATTACGAAAAAATACTAAACAATCGGCCGAGTTTTCGGCAGAAGTATCGGCGCTTGTTCGAGAGCGCTGCTTACCTCGTTGTCGCCAGCGCGTTTGGAGCGGAGCGCCTTCATGCGATAGGCTGTCCAATTCATAAGATTGCCATTGTTCCGACTGGACTCGACCTGTCTGTGTTCGTTTTTCGGCGGCGAAAAAAGCCCGCCGGCAAGTTGCGCCTGCTGCAAGTAGCTACATTTACGCCTAAGAAGGGTCACCTAACTACCTTAGAAGCTTTTCGCTTAGCCCGTGCGCGCTGTCCCGGTCTGCACCTAACGTTGGCCGGCGAGCGCCTCGACGCTCGGCTGTGTCGCCAAGTGTCGGACTACCTCCGCACCCACCATCTGGAGGACGCTGTCTCTTGGATAGGAACCATTGCCCATGAGCAGATGCCCGCCTTTCTAACGGAGTTCGATGCGGTCATCCACCCTAGCCAACGCGCTGCCGACGGCGACCACGAAGCCTCCCCACTGGCGCTGATCGAGGCACAAGCGGTGGGGCTGCCCGTGCTGAGCACGCGCCACGCCGATATTCCGCTGCTGGTGGCGCACGAGCGCACCGGCCTGCTGGTGCCGGAGGGCGATGCCGCTGCCCTGGCCGACGCCGTACGGCGCTTCTACGAGATGGACGACGAAGCGTATCAAGCGTTCGCCTCGCGCGCCCGTGCCCACGTGGAAGCGCACTTTGACGTGCGCCGCAGCGCCCAACGGTTGCGGCAGCTGTATGAGTCCATCCTTTGACGCAAGTGATTTTTCCGAAACGACCTATATTTGCGCCATCTCATTGGGGTGCCTCTTGGAGGCTGAGATCATACCCATCGAACCTGCCCGGGTAATGCCGGGAAGGGAATGAGGAGGGTAGAAGCATCACCAACGCGACCGAAACCCCTTCGGAAGCGGATGTTTCACCAAAATGTTTTCTTCACACCATGTTTTTGTTGTCTTTCAAGAGACAGCTCGCGCTCTGCGGGCTGGGAGCCCTCTGTTGGCCCTTAACCTCGCTGCTTTCCCAAACCCCTGACACCTTAAAAAATGCTTCGGACTCGTTGGCAGCACAAGCGCTGCGCACGGTGGTCATTCAAGCCACGCGAGCGGGCAGTAAGGCTCCGGTGCCGCACACCAACGTCACCGATGCGGCCATTGCCCGCACCTATCACGCCCAGGACATGCCTTTCTTACTGACGGGCATTCCTTCCCTGGTCGAGACCTCGGATGCAGGTACGGGTATCGGCTACACCAGCATGCGCATCCGCGGCAGCGACCAGACGCGCATCAACGTCACTCTCAACGGCATTCCCCTCAACGATGCAGAGAGCCAAAACGTGTTTTGGGTAGACTTGCCCGACTTGGCCGCCTCCGCAGCAGAGGTGCAGGTACAGCGCGGGGTGGGGCTAAGCACTAACGGCGCCGGCGCCTTTGGCGCTACGGTCAACATTGACCTGTCGCGCATTGAAGCAGAACCCTTCGCGCGGCTGACCAACACGGTGGGTGCCTTCAACACGCGCAAGCATTCGGCCTACGTGGGCTCTGGGCTGCTCCCCAACGGCTTCGCCTTCAGCGGGCGCCTGTCGCAGATTGCCTCCGACGGCTACGTAGACCGAGCCAGCGCCAACTTGCGCTCTTATCACTTGATGAGCGCCTACGTAGGCGAGCGACAGTCGCTACAGGTACACCTGCTGTCGGGACACGAGCGCACCTATCAGGCGTGGTATGGCCTTCCCGCCCAGTACTTGGGCATCGACAGCCTGCGCACGTTCAACATCGCCGGCACCGAGCGCCCCGGCGAACCCTACCCCGACGAGGTGGACGACTACACCCAACGCCACTACCTCCTTCACTACAAGCGAACCATAGGCTTGGGAGTGGACCTGCAGCTCAACGGCCACTATACGCGCGGCTTCGGATTCTACGAGCAATACAAGGCAAACCAATCTTATGCCGATTATGGCCTGACACCGCCGGCAGTAGGAGGCATAGATCGGACGGACTTAGTGCGCCGGCGCTGGTTAGACAATCACTTCTACGGCACGACGTTTGCCCTGCGCTGGTCGCCCCCAGTGAATCCGCCCAGCCTAAATGCTCCACCCGTATTGATGTTGGGCGGCGGCTGGAACCGCTACGTCGGACGCCACTTCGGCGAGGTCATCTGGGCGCAATTCGACATCCCCAAAGACCACATCTACTACGACAACGATGCCGACAAGCGCGACGGCAATGTGTACGGCCGGATAGACTTCTTCTTTAAACGAGGCATCTCCGCACTCTTAGACCTGCAATACCGAACGGTGTCCTATTCCTTTTTGGGCTACGACCAAAATCAGAACAACGTCGAACAGTCGGTGCGCCTGCACTTTTTCAACCCTAAAGCTGGCGTGCATTGGCAGTTTCACCCGATGTGGGCAGCCTACGCCTTTTTTGGCGTAGGTCATCGCGAGCCCAACCGAGATGACTACACCCAGTCTACGCCGAACAGCCGGCCGCGCCCCGAGCGCTTGTACAACTGGGAAGGAGGGTTGAGGTACCGAAACCACACTGCTCAAGCTTCGATTAACGCCTTCCTTATGGACTATCGCGACCAGCTGGCCTTGGATGGCCGCATCAACGACGTGGGCGCTTACATCCGCACCAATGTGCCGCGCAGCTATCGGGCCGGCATTGAAGTGGAAGGGCTGTGGAATATCTCTCCGCGCTTTACTCTCAGCGCAAGCGCCAGCGTCAGCCAAAACAAGGTGCGCGAATTTGTCGAATACCGCGACAACTGGGACACCGGCACACAAGAAGCCGTCGTCTTCCGCAACACCGACCTCGCTTTCTCTCCCCCCGTGATCGGGCGGGCGGAGTTCAGCTGGTCGGTTTTACCCGCCCGTGCAAAACACCACTTGCTCCTCTCTTTGGCCGGCAAGTACGTAGGGCGGCAATTTTTGGACAACACGAGCAACCCGAACACCGTCTTGCCGGCATTCTTTTTCGCTGACCTGCGATTCAATTACGACCTCGAACGCTTCATAGGGCGGCGCATCGCTCTGGTGGTGAGCATCAACAACCTCTTCGATGCGCGCTTTGCCAACAACGGCTGGGTATACCGCTACATTTCCAACGGATACGATGCCCGACCCGACGACCCGTACACGCGCTTAGAGGGCAACGGTGTCTACCACCAGGCAGGCTTCTTCCCTCAAGCCGGGCGCAACGCCATGGCTACGTTAGTGCTGGCTTTTTGAACCTTGCTTGGGCATCCGCACGGCAAGTATTACAGCAGAGATCAACGTGACCCACCCTACTAAAGCGATAGCGATAGGCACACCAAACCAGTCGGCCGCTACGCCCGAAAGGACGGCGCCAAAGACGTAACCCAGATCCCTCCAAAGGCGGAAAGTGCCAATGCTTTCCGCCCTTTGGAGCGGATGAACAGTGTCGGCAATAACTGCCAAAAACGTCGGGTAAACAAGGGCAGTACCCACGCCCAAGAGAACCGACAATACGCACATAGTAGCGATATCTTCAACGAATGGTATGATCAAGATGGTTACGCCCTGCAAGAACATCCCCCAAAACAGCATCGCCTTTGGGGAGTAATGGTCGGCCATTTTGCCTGTAAATAGTTGGGCTATGCCCCACATTATCGGATAAGCAGAAGCCACCCACCCGATAGTGCTCACCTTAAAGTGTCGCGCTGCTAAAAAGATGGGCAACAACCCCCACATCATACTGTCGTTCAAGTTGTTGACCATTCCTGCCTGGGTTACCGCACTCAAGGTTTTGTGGTAAAAGGTGGTTTCCATGAAAATGCGACGCGAAAACGGGGACGGCTTCCGTCGAAGGGCAGTTTCTTGGCGCGCAAAATCTCGCGTGTCGCGTACCCAAAGGGACAGTAAGAAGCCCCCAATTGCAATAACCACGCCCGCATGAAACAGGTAGGGCGTAAGTCCATGCCGATGTGCCCAAAGACCGGTATACAGCGCCATTCCACCAACCGCTATGTAGCCGGCAAATTCATTAACTCCCATAGCTAAACCGCGTTCCCGCTCGCCGACTAAGTCGATCTTCATTACCACAGTGCTACTCCACGCCAGTCCCTGACTAAGACCCAAGAGCACATTGGCGAAGACTATCCCTTCCCAATGCGTTGCCCACTGCAGTATCCAAGGGACGGGTATGGCTAATGCCCAGCCCCACAAAAGGAGTTTTTTGCGCCCCTGGTGCTCGGCCAGCCGACCTGCCCAGTAGTTGGCTACTGCCTTCGCTCCGCCAAATGCGACGAGGAAAGACATGAGCGCTGTCTTGGAAACGACACCAAACCGCTCTTCCGCTAATAAAGGCAGTACCGTCCGCTCCAAACCCACCATGCTACCGATAAAAGCGGTGATGAGCACCAAGAGCAGGAACATCCTGCGATTAGCCCAGAGCCCTAGCTGTATTTTCCCCGTAGCCATTTCGACCGTTCAGAAATTTTATACGGCAAAAATCCTAAGAGCCAAAACACAGTTCTTATACCATTTTACAGTATCTACAGTACTTTTTATTTTTTATAAGGAATGGGTGCCCCCTTGATATCTACAGCGCGCAAGAGCATTTTCCGCGCCGCGCCCAACGCTCGGGAGCACCATCGATATCGGACCTTTACCTTTGTTAGCTATTTAGCCTTGTGAGGTAAGGTAATACCTTGTCCTGTTGAGCGAGCATCTGAAAACAACCGTACATACTTATGCGAAAGCGCACTTTCTTGAGGCTGGCATGCGTAGGCTGGGTCAGTCTTTTGACATTTCCGACCACGGAAGCCCAAGTGTCGGACACTACCCTTTATGAGGCGGTAGAGCGGTTGCCAATGCCTTTAGTGCCGGGCTGTTTGCCGGAGCAACACCCCGATTGGTCGGAAGACAGCTTGCGGCGATGTGCGGAGCAGGGGTTGATGGTGCTGCTTCGCCGCAACATGCGGTATCCGGAAGAGGCGCGTCAGGCCGGCATAGAGGGCACGGTGGTGCTCTCCTTTATAGTGGAGACCGATGGGCGCATTTCGGCAGTACAAGCGATCAAGGATATCGGCGGCGGCTGTGGGGCAGAGGCTGTTCGCGTGTTGCAGGCGCTCGACGAGGCTGGGCTGCGTTGGCGCCCAGCGCAATTGGGCGGTCGAGCTGTGCGCATGCGGCAAGCAGTACCGCTGCGCTTCCGCTTAGAAGAAGCGCCGCCTTTCTACGTCAATGCCTCTGGCGACTCCATCTATACCCAGTTGGACTCGCTACCGCGCTTTTTGGGAGGAGGAGAGGACTCGCTCATTACTTTTGTCTGGCGCGAGCTGCGCTACCCGCCGGCGTATCGCGACAGCTGCAAGGTCGGCGTTATCGAGACGGCTATCTTGGTGCGTCCCAATGGCGCCGTGGCGATCGAGAACCAGTTGGACTTCAACAATTTGGGCATGGATTTCCAGTGGGAAGCCATTCGGCTCATCAACCGCACGGCAGGGCTGTGGACTCCGGCCTATTACGGAGGCCGTCCGGTGACGACCAGTGTGCCGCTGCGCGTGCTGTTCAAATCGGATGCCGAGCGATGCCGGAGCGTTAACGACGCCTTCGATCAAGCTATGCTGCTGGCTGCGGCGGCTGCCGAAGCGGAAAATTTGGACACTGCGCTGCAAAAATGGACGCAAGCGCTCCAGCTGCAGCCCAATAATGCGGAGCTGCTCTATCACCGCGGCACCACCCTGCTCAACCTCAACCGCCGAGAGGAAGCCTGTCAAGACTTTGCCCGCATCCGACAGCTGTTGGGCATCACATGGTTTGAGTCGCTGCGCCGAACGATATGCGGCTGGTGACTCTGAAAAAACTTCTTCGGCGCGGCGCAGAAATGCGCATTTTATTTTTGACGTTCCCAGGCAATAACACATTTTTGCCGCCATGGAACGAGAGCAAGGGCAATTGATGCGCACTTTGACGCTGCGCGCCGCCGTGCTGCTGGTCGTCAGCTCCGTCA
The DNA here is from genome assembly GCA_037445225.1 of Lewinellaceae bacterium. Lineage (GTDB taxonomy): Bacteria > Bacteroidota > Bacteroidia > Chitinophagales > Saprospiraceae > M3007. The sequence continues at coordinate 73,784 of JBBIKW010000009.1, forward strand.
TCGGGTCGGGCGTATACAAAAAGGTGGCCCCAATGGCCGATCAGTTGGGTGCTCCGGAGTGGGTGCTGTGGGCATGGGTGTTGGCAGGGATAATCAGCCTATTTGGAGCGCTCAGTAACGCCGAGATTGCCGGCATGCTGGCCGACGCCGGTGGAGAGTACGTCTACTTCCGGCATATCTACGGCCGTTTCACAGCCTTCTTGTGGGGATGGACGACATTTGCCGTCATCAAGACGGCGGCCATATCGAGCATCGCCTACGTGTTTGCGCAGTCGCTCAATGCGCTCTATTCCCTGCCGCGCCTGCCCGAGTCCTTGGAGCGCATCGACCTGTGGGGCATATTTACGCCTTTCGACAACAGCGGAGTAAAGGCCGTCACTATAGGGCTGATTGTGGTGTTGACCCTTCTCAACACGCGTGGGCTGCGCAAAGGGGCGGGCCTAAGCACCTGGATATCGCGCTTAGTGTTAGTGAGCCTGCTTCTGTTGGTCATAGCAGGTGTCTTTTGGGGCGGCGGTAGCTGGGCCAATGTGGTGACACCAGCCAGCAGCACGGAGGTACGACCCGGATGGGACTTTGCCTTTATTAAGGCGCTCTTTGCCGCGCTGTTAGCCGCCTTTTGGGCGTACGAAGGGTGGAACACGGTCGGCTTCTTGGGCGCCGAGATCCAGCAGCCCAATCGCAACCTTCCGTTGGCGCTCTTTTTTGGCATGTTGCTCATCATCGGCGTATACGCCGCCGTGAACTTCACCTATCTCTACGTGCTGCCCATCGACCAAATCCTCTCAGGCTTCAGGGATCAGAACGAAATTGCCGCTGTAGCTGTCGTCCGGCACTTTGCCGGCGCAGAAGGGGCGGCTGTGTTGTCGGTAATCATCCTCATCACCACCTTGGGCTGTACGAATGCGACGATCCTCATGCCGCCGCGCGTGTACTATGCCATGGCCCGCGACGGGGTGTTTTTCCCTGCAGCAGCCCGCATCCACCCGCGCTATCACACGCCCAACGCAGCGCTGTGGATCCAAGGCATCTGGGCATGCCTGTTGGTGCTGTCGGGCAGCTTCGACCAGCTGACCGACATGCTCATCTTTGCCGCCTTCTTCTTCTACGGCGCTACCGCCCTGGGCGTCTTCGTCCTGCGATATCGCGAACCCACCCGCCCGCGTCCCTACCGCGTGTGGGGCTATCCCTTCGTGCCGGCCGCGTTCGTCCTCTTCTGCGCTGCCTTAGTCGTCATCACCTGCTTCAACCACCCGCGCGAGGCGGCTTTAGGAGTGGGGCTCATGCTTACCGGAGTGCCCCTGTACTTCTGGTGGACGCGCACGTGACGAGCGACATATTTTTTTAGGCGCCTCCCTTGCACCTTTGCACACGCCTCCCATATCTTTGACGCGACCTTTGAAGGAAATCTTTCATGCGCACTCATCCTTCTCTCATTACAGCGTGTTGTTGTTGCTGTGGTCTTGCTCGGCCTGCCGAAGTGAGGGGATGCGTCGCGCGCTTCTAAACGCATAAGATAAGCGAGAATACGCCCTCGAGAGCCCTTCGGCAGTGCAGTGCCGAAGGGCTCTCGAACGTTTAACTATCTCATCACCACTAAAAACAGCATTTACCATGAGCTTACGACTTGGAGACATCGCCCCCAACTTTCGGGCACAAACGACACAAGGCGAGATCGACTTTTACGAGTATCTCGGCGACGGGTGGGGTATCCTCTTCTCCCATCCGGCGGATTACACTCCCGTATGCACCACGGAGCTGGGACGCACGGCCCACCTAATGGAGGAGTTTCGCCGCCGCAATACCAAAGTGTTGGCCCTTAGCGTCGATCCCTTGGACAAGCATTTGGGATGGGTGAACGACATCAATGAAACCCAAAACGCTACGGTGAATTTCCCCATCATTGCTGATCCAGACCGAAAGGTAGCCACCCTGTACGACATGATCCACCCGAACGCTTCGGAAAACTTTACGGTGCGCTCGCTGTTTATCATCGGGCCGGATAAACGCATCAAACTGATTATCACTTATCCGGCATCCACAGGGCGCAACTTCGAGGAAGTGCTGCGCGTGCTAGACTCGCTGCAGCTGACCGCTTACTACAGCGTAGCCACGCCTGCCGACTGGAAGCCGGGCGAGGACGTCATCGTAGTGCCCTCCATACCTACCGAGGAGGCGGTGCAGAAGTTTCCCAAGGGAGTGAAGGAGATCAAACCATATCTCCGATATACGCCGCAACCCAATCTGTAACGCAACACCTATTCGATATGTGCAAGAGGTTCCTTGCTCTGAACTGCTGCTGTCGATGTTGTTGTTCCGATCGGGTTTACCGAAGCGGCACGTCTAGGAGCGTTCTCTGAACCGCTTTCAAAGTGCGACTATAGCGACAGCCCTTCGGTAAACGGCCGAAGGGCTTTTTTTCAAAAAACTGTATTCCAAAAAAATAGGTATGTCTTTCGAACTTTTACTTCGTCCGGATGCTGACCTCTTCGAGCAATTGCGCGTGGTGAGGCAGTCGGTGGGTAAAACGCCGCTACACCCCATTCGTCGCCTGTTTTCGAAGAAGGGCGTGGAGGTTTGGGTTAAGAAGGAATGGGAACAGCTGTCGGGCAGTGTGAAGGGGCGCGCAGCGTTCTTCATCGTTCAGGCGGCGTTGGCCGATGGGTTGTTGCACCGCGGCAAAGCGCTGTTGGACGCCACCAGCGGCAATACCGGCATTGCCTACGCTACCCTTGGGCGGGCCCTAGGTTTATCGGTAGTGCTGTGCTTGCCGGAAAACGCCTCGGCCGAACGCAAAGAGATCCTGCGCTCCTTGGGCGCCGACATCGTGTTTACCTCGCGCTTTGAAGGAACCGACGGAGCCCAACAGGTGGCTCGGTCGATGGCACAGGCCCATCCGGAGCGCTACTTCTACGCCGACCAATATCGAAACGACAACAATTGGCTGGCCCATTACCACACCACGGCACTGGAAATTTTCCGCGAACGGCCCGACATCACGCACTTTGTCGCCGGATTGGGAACGACAGGCACCTTTGTCGGCACCGGCCGACGCCTGCGTTTGCTCAAGCCCGACGTACAACTCATCGCTCTGCAGCCCGACTCCGCCCTGCACGGATTGGAGGGCTGGAAGCACTTGGAAACGGCTGTCGTGCCGACCATCTACGACGCTCAGCTCGCCAATGCTTTTGAAACCATCGACACGATGGAAGCGTACGAGCAGATCCGAGCAGCCTATCGACACGAAGGTCTCTTGCTTAGCCCTTCGGCAGCCGCCAACTTGGCCGGCGCGCTGCGCGTCGCCGAACGCTTGGAAACGGGCGTCGTAGTGACCGTGCTGCCCGATAATGCCGACAAGTATGGCGAAGTGATGAAACAGATCTTTAAACAAAACCCATGGATATGAGCGTTCTGCAATTTGCCCCTTCAACCTATGCGCGCATGTTGGAAGACGCGCTTCAGACCTTTCCAGATGAGTGCTGCGGATTTCTCTTAGGCACCGAGGCTAACGACGGCGTCCGTCGGCTGACCCATCTCATCGCGGTCAACAACGTTAAAGAGGGCGATAAGCGACGGCGCTTCGAAATAGCGCCTAAGGATTATTTGGAGGCTGAGCGTTACGCCGATGTCGCTGGGTTGACCCTGCTGGGTGTGTACCACTCCCATCCCAACCATCCGGCCATACCTTCGGAACACGACCGACTGGCCGCTCAACCTTTCTTTTCCTACGTCATCGTCTCGGTACTCGACGGCCGCATTGCGCACGTGCGCTCTTGGCGCCTCAACGACGCGCATCAGTTCGAGGAAGAGCCTATCGAACACAAGTCCCCTTTCTCCACGACCGATAAGCGATCTGTTTCGCACCAAACACAGTAAAAAATAAAATTATGGCAACCGTTATTGTTCCCACACCTTTGCGCAAGTTCACGCACAACAACGCCAAGCTGACTGTTGAAGCCGCCACCGTCGGCGAGGCACTCCATCAGTTGGCGACCGAGTATCCGGAGCTGCGAAAGCACCTCTTTGACGAGCAAGGCCAAATACGCACCTTTCTCAACCTTTTCGTCGGGGAAGAAGATATTCGAGACCTCCAATGGGCCGATACGCCGCTTGCGGCCGATGCGACCCTAAGCATTGTGCCGGCTATTGCGGGCGGCAGCGATTGGCGCGCAGTGACCTTTTCGAAAGAAGAGCTGACGCGCTACAACCGCCACATCATCATCCCGGAGTTTGGCTTGGAAGCCCAACAAAAGCTCAAGGCTGCCCGCGTGTTGGTAGTGGGTTCCGGTGGCTTAGGCAGCCCGCTTCTGCTTTACTTGGCAGCCGCTGGAGTAGGTACCATCGGCATCGTGGACTTTGACCGCGTCGACGACAGCAATCTCCAACGGCAGGTGCTCTTTGGCACCGATGCCGTCGGGCAGCCCAAAGTAGCGGCGGCGCGGCAGCGCTTAGAAGCGCTCAACCCACACATCCACATCGAAACCTACGACACTCTGCTTAGTGCGAGCAACGCCTTGGACATCTTGCGCGACTACGACGTGGTGGCCGACGGCACCGACAACTTTCCCACGCGCTATTTGGTCAACGACGCCTGCGTGCTGTTGGGCAAACCCAACGTGTACGCCTCCATCTTTCAGTTTGAGGGCCAAGTGTCGGTATTCAACTACCGGCATCCCGACGGAGAGCTGGGGCCAAACTACCGCGACCTCTACCCTACGCCACCGCCACCCGGCTTAGTGCCCAGCTGCGCCGAAGGCGGCGTATTGGGCGTGTTGCCGGGGATCATCGGCAGCATGCAGGCATGCGAAGTCATTAAGGTGATTACAGGCGTGGGAGAACCGCTGAGCGGACGCCTGTTCCTTTTTGACGCCTTGGCCTTCGAGACGCGCATCTTCCGCATTAAGCGGCGCGACGACAATCCGCTGACCGGCAAGACCCCTACCATCACCCAACTTATCGACTACGAACAGTTCTGTGGTGTCAAAGTCGCCGAGCGCCCTGTTCGGGAAATCACCTCGGAGGAGCTGCTCCGCTGGCAAGCGTCGGGTCGAGCGTTTCAACTGATCGACGTGCGCGAGCCGCACGAGTACGAGGCCACCAACATTGGTGCTGAGCTCATCCCGTTGGCTACGGTGTCAGAGCAAGCGCACCGCCTATCGCGCGAGCTGCCGGTAGTAGTGCATTGCCGCTCCGGCGCCCGCAGCGCTAAGGCCATACGGGAGTTGGAGGATCGCTTCGGGTTCGACAACCTGTACAACCTCAAAGGCGGCATCTTGGCTTATTTAGAGGCGGCTCGCTCAGAGGAGGTGGTCAATTAGCGGCGCCATCGCCCGCCGACAGCCACGCCGCTAACGTGTCGGCAGGCACGGTGTGTTGTTCACCCGTGCGCTGGTTCTTTAGGCTGACGGTGCGGCTTTCGCGCTCGGCTTGGCCAACGATGGCGACCCAAGAGACGCGCCGGTCGACCGCGTACTCGAACTGTTTTTTCAACTTGCCCGGCACCGGGTACAGCTCTGCCGAGATGCCCTCCGTCCGCAAACGGCTGAGAAGACCAAAGGCATAGCGGTGCGATGCTTCGTCTAATGCCGCAAACAGCACGCGCACGCTTTCCGAAAGCGCCTCCGGAAAGCGCCCCAACTGCTCTAAAACATCGTATATTCGGTCGGCTCCAAAGGATATGCCCACACCAGACAGCCCCGGCACGCCAAAAACTCCCGTCAAGTCGGCATAGCGCCCACCGCCACCTAAGCTGCCTATTGACACTTCTTGAGCAACAACTTCGAAGATACAACCGGTATAGTACGTCAGTCCACGCGCTAAAGACACATCAAACGATACGGTGTTGTGCAAGGGCAGTCCCTCCAAAAAAGACCAAACGACATTGACCTCGCTAATGCCGCGCAGCCCGATGTCGCTGCTGCGCAGCGCCAAGTGAAGGGCTTCCCTGTCGGAGAGACCGATCATTTCTTCAATGCGCTTTACCGCCGCAGGCAGAAAGTCGCGCTGAAGTAATTCCTTTCGGACGCCTTCCAAGCCTATCTTGTCTAGCTTGTCGATGACAACGGTCATCTCGCCAAAGCGCTCCGCCACCCCCGCCGCTTCGGCAATGCCGTACAGGACTTGTCGGTGGTTCACCTTGATGACGACTGGAATGCCCAAACGTGCAAAGGCCGTGTCGTACAGGTGGATGAGTTCTGCCTCGTAGTGCAGGCTGTCGGATCCAATGACATCCGCATCGCACTGGTAGAATTCGCGGTAGCGGCCGCGTTGCGGGCGGTCGGCGCGCCATACCGGCTGGATCTGATAGCGCTTGAAGGGGAAAGTGAGGGCGTGGCGGTTCATGACTACGTAGCGGGCAAAGGGCACGGTCAAGTCGTAGCGCAGGCCGCGCTTAGCGATGTAGGGCACCAAGGCAGCAGAGTTTGGGTTGGCCAATAGGGCGGGGTCGACGCCCTTGAGGAAGTCGCCGCTATTCAGAATTCGGAACAACAGCTTGTCGCCTTCTTCGCCGTACTTACCCAGCAGGGTCGACAGGTTTTCCATGGCAGGCGTTTCCAGCGGCTCGAAGCCGAAGCGCGAGAAGCACTCGCGCAAGGTGTCGAAGATGAACGTGCGGCGCCGCGCCTGCTGCGGGCCGAAGTCGCGCGTGCCTTCGGGCAGAGAGGGTTTTTGCATGACCAAACACTTTGAGGCAAAGGTAGGGGTCGCTGCCGTGCGCTGCCTTCATCCATGCGATTTCGCGCTACCTTTGCCGCAAAATGTCGTTCATGCTCCGCCTCTTTGCTGTTGGGTTGCTTTTCTGCACCGCTCTTTTTCCGCTTTCCGCTCAAGATACAGCGTCCTCGCTGTTCGTCCCGCGCAACCTTTTGAGGGCTTATCAGAAGGGAACCCGCAGTTTCGACGGAACGCCCGGACCTGCGTACTGGCAAAATCGAGCCACCTATCGGATGCGTGTCAGCGTCGAGCCCAAACAGCGGCGCTTAAGCGGGGAGGCTATCATCGTGTATTACAACCAGAGTCCCGATACTCTGCGGCTGTTGCGCTTCAAGTTAGCGGCCGACCGCTATCGAAAGGGCAGCCTGCGCGACGACGACGTCGACCCTAACGATGTGGGCGAAGGTGTTCGCATCGAACAGCTCGCTATTAATGGGCGATCGTTTCCTGAGAAAAATCAGACGCGTCGGCGCACCTTTCTCGACGTGTCGCTCCAGAGCAGGCCGCTGCTTCCGGGCGACTCAGCCAGTATTGCCGTCCGTTGGTCGTATACCCTGCCCGCTAACCCGCGCGCGACGCGCGAATGCGTATGTGACCCTACCACCTTTTTTATTCCCTACTGGTATCCGCAAGTGGCCGTCTACGACGATATCCGCGGCTGGGCCGGTACTCCCTATAGCGGGCAACAGGAGTTCTACCACGACTTCGCCGATTACGACGTCGCCATCACCTTTCCTAAGGGCTACATGGTATGGGCTACAGGGGAGTGGCAGAATGCAGCCGACTTGTTGATGCCCTCCTATTTAGAGCGCTTTCAGCGCGCTCATCGCAGCGATACAGTAATAAGCATTTTCTCCGAAGACGACCTTAAGCGCGGCGAAGTGTTTCGCCGAGCAAAGAAGCACACCTTCCACTATCGCGCGCTGGGCGTGCCCGACTTTGCCTTTGCCGCCAGCGACCATTACCGTTGGGACGCCACCTCGGTGTTGGTAGACAGCACTACCGGACGCCGAACCTTGGTGAGCGCGGCTTACAATCCCACTTCTCGAGACTTCTATCGAGTGGCTCGCATCGCTGCCGACGGCATTCGACTTATGAGCACATGGATGCCGGGCTATCCGTTCCCCTACCCATCGATGACCGTGTTCAACGGCAACGACGGCATGGAATACCCCATGATGGTCAACGACGCCAGTGTAAGCCCAGCGGACCCCACCAACCTTACAGTGCACGAAGTAGCTCATACGTATTTTCCCTTCATGATGGGCATCAACGAGCAGGAGTACGCCTGGATGGATGAGGGTTGGGCCTCTTTCTTCGACTTCTTGCTCGCCGACTCGCTCACCGGTCGCAAAAGCAACCTGCGCGGTTATGCTATAGCGGCCGGCAACGACTTCGACGTGCCGCCCATGGTGCGATCCAGCTTCCTGCGCAGCCCAGCCTACGGTATTGCCTCCTACTCGCGCCCTCAAAGCGCCTACCTAGTCTTGCTCGACCAACTGGGTTACGACACCTTCCACCAATGTATGGTGGAATACATGAACCGCTGGAAGGGCAAACACCCGACGCCTTACGACTTCTTTTTTACCTGGAATCAAGTCTCCGGACAAAATTTAAACTGGCTGTGGAAGCCGTGGTTTTTTGAGTGGGGCTACCCCGACATAGCCATTCGAAGCGTCGAGCGCGACAGCGCAGCCCAACAAGATGCCATCACTGTAGAGCGTGTCGGAAATCTGCCCATTCCCATACATTTGACCCTCACGTACAGCGACCGCTCGCAAGAGCATATCCACCTGCGCGCCGACGTGTGGAAAGACGGCCGAACCTCCTGCGTGGTGCGTGCTGCCGTCGGGAAAACTGTAGAAAGAGCCGAACTGGGTCACCGCACCATTGCAGACAGCGACCGAACGAATAACTCTTGGAAAAGAAACTGAGCACATATGAACTCGACCAAAATCCTGACCTACCTCCTTTACGCCCTGATTGCAGGTCTACTTCTCGTCGTCGTCTACAAGGCCTGCCAAGCCAAAAACCGACAGGCAGCGCTGTCACAAGAGGCCAGAGCGCTCGACCAAAAGCGTCATTTAGGCTATACCGACCCCGACTCACTGGGCACCATTTATGAAGGCGATACCTCTACCGTCATTGTCGATGCCAACACCGGCGTGGAGGAGGAGAACCTCACCGCTCCTTCAGCAGGTGCCTCCAAACCTGCGGTGCCGCTTCCTCCGCCCCAGGAGAAAAGCGTTCCGGCCGAGCCGAGTGCGCCGCCGGCTACGGCACCCATGGATTTGGACGACGATGGGCGCGACGGGCGTTACCGCGTGGTCGCCGGCTCGTTTACAAAGCTGGAAGGCGCTCGCCGCGAAATGCAACGCCTCATCAAAATGGGCTATGTCGACGCTGAAATCGGCTACTACAACCGCGGCAAGTACGCAGTGGTCGTTGTGAAGCGCACCGACAACCTCAACGAGGCCAACCGGATCGTGGACGACTTAGAGCGGCGCGGTATCGATGCCGCCGTGATCGATCGCATCCGTAAAAAGTGAGCACTCCTCCAACATGGATAACCTATGAGCACAAACGCCATTCGCTTAGCCGACATTTCCACCAAGGCGCCGCCTCACTTAGATAAGGACGAGATCGAACACCAGACACGCCGACTCGTCAAGCGCTTGGGCGATTTACAACAATGCCTCTATGCCGACAGCAAGTATGCGGTCTTGGTCGTCCTTCAAGGCATGGACGGCAGCGGCAAGGATGGGGCCATCCACCGCGTCTTCGATGCCTGCCGCATCACCGGGCTAAAGCTGACGGCTTTTAAGAAGCCCTCCGAGGAAGAGCTCGCTCACGACTTCCTTTGGCGCGTGCACCAAGCTGTACCTCGAAAGGGCATGATCGGCATCTTCAACCGCAGCCACTACGAAGACATCCTCATCCAGCGGGTACACGGCTGGATCGACTTTGCCCGCGTAGAGCAGCGTATGCGCGCCATCAATGCCTTCGAGGAATTGCTCGCTTTCGACAACAACACGTTGATCTTCAAGTTTTACCTGCATATCTCGAAAGAAGAGCAGAAGAAGCAGTTGCTGGAGCGCCTACAAGAGCCGGAAAAGTATTGGAAACATAATCCGGGCGACTGGAAGGAACGCGAGCATTGGGATGCTTACATGGAAGCTTACGAATACGCCATCAACCACAGCACCATCCCGTGGTATATCTGCCCCGTCGACGACCGATGGTACCGCGACTACTTCATCGCGCGCACCTTGGTCGATGCTTTGGGACAGCTGCCCTTACAACCCCCGCGACCCGAGAGCAGCTTGTCCGTAGAAGATTACAAGAAGTTCAGCTGATGCCGCAAGGTGGAGCTGAACAGGAGCAGCATCTTGCGGCGGTCTGAAACGCGGAAGCGCTCCTGAGCGATGCGCTGAGCCGGAGCCCGCTGTATCTTGGCAAAAAGCTGGGTGTAGTATTTGTAGGCCAAGTAAACGCCTAAGCGCGCCCCTTTCGGCAACTGGCGGATGCCCTCTAAGGCCGCGTCAAAGTCGGCTTGGATATCCGCCTCAATGCGGCGCTTCATCTCATTGTCGAAACGCTGAAAGTCTACCCCGGGAAAGTACACCCGTCCGCGTTCGTCGTAGTCGCTGCGAATGTCGCGCAGGAAGTTAATCTTTTGAAACGCCGCGCCCAAGCGCCGCGCCGGCTCTTTGAGTGCCTGATAGCGCGCCTCATCGCCCTCGCAGAAGACGCGCAGGCACATGAGCCCGACCACCTCAGCTGAGCCGTAGATGTATTCCCGATAGCCCGCACGGTCGTAGGTGTGGTGGTAAAGGTCCATCTCCATGCTGCGCAAGAAGGCGTCGATCAGGTCGCGCTCGATGCCGTACTGGTGAACGACCGCCTGAAAGGCATGGAGCACAGGGTTGAGACTAATGCGCTCCTGTATGGCTCGGTAGGTCTCCTGCCAAAAGCGCCGGAGCAAGACCTCCTTATTGCAGTGGTGGAACGTGTCCACGATCTCATCGGCAAATCGAACAAAACCGTATATGCCGTAGATGGGCCCGCGAAAGCGCGGATGGAAAAGCCGAATGCCTAACGAAAAGGAGGTGGAATAGCGCTGCGTGATAAGTCGGCTGCACGCCGAACAAGTTGTGTTGTATAGTTCGATGTGATTCATGCAAGCACCTTTTTTACTTCTTTAGCCGCAATTTGTCCGCTGATAAGCGAAGGGGGCACTCCAGGGCCGGGCACCGTGAGCTGGCCGGCGTAAAACAGATTTTTTACGCGCCGGCTGCGCATTTTGGGCTTTAGGAAGGCCGTCTGAAGAAGGGTGTTGGCCAATCCATACGCATTGCCTTTGAAGGCGTGATAGTCTGCCACAAAGTCCGCATGGGCAAACGAACGACAATATACGACGGCATCGCGAATAGACTGCCCTGTAAGCCGTTCCAATCGCTCCATAACCACGTCGTAGTAATATTGGCGGATTTCAGGCGTATCGGTTAGGCCGGGCGCTACCGGGATGAGGATGAAGAGGTTCTCACATCTAGGCGGTGCTACGGAGGGATCGGTAATGGAAGGGACGCTGACGTAAAAAAGTGGGCGCTCGGGCCATCGCGGTGTCTCGTATATCTCTCGCGCGTGTTGTCCAAAGTCCTGGTCGAAGAAGAGCGTGTGGTGTCGCATATGTTGCAGGCGCTTGCCTACGCCCACGTAGTACAGCAAAGAGGAGGGCGCCATGGTGCGCGTCTCCCAATATCGGTCGCTGTACTGGCGCAGGTCAGCCCGCAGCAGCTGGCTTTCGATGTGCTGATAGTCGGCAGCACCCACCACAGCGTCGGCCGGTATCATCTCGCCATCGGCAGTAACTACACCAGTAGCCCGCCCGTTGGGAACGACAATTTGCCGCACTGGGCATCCTAAACGCAGCTGTACACCCAACTCTTGGGCCAACGAAACCATGGCCTCTACGATGCGGTACATCCCTCCCATCGGGTACCACGTGCCGAGCGCCATGTCGGCGTAATTCATTAGGCTGTAGAGGGCCGGCGTATTTTCGGGCGTGGCGCCCAAGAACAGCACCGGGAACTCGAGCAGTTGGCGCAGGCGCTCGTTGCGAAAACGCTTGCGCACACATCGGGCTAGAGAGCGGAACATATCCAGGCGAACTAAGCTAGCTAAGAGGCGCCCATCGACAAATTCCCATATGCTATGGCTGGGCTTGTGTACAAATTCGCCCATGCCCACCTGGTATTTGTACGCCGCTTCCGATAAAAAGGCCCGCAGGTGGCGAGCACTGCCGGGCTCTATCTGTTCAAAAAGCGCTTCCAACGCCTCCATGCGCGCCGGCACGTCCACCCGATCCCCTGGGCCAAAATAGATGGCATACGACGGGTCAAGTCGCGTCAAAGTGTAGTAGTCGGAAACGCGCTTGCCAAAATGCGCGAAAAACTGCTCAAACACGTCGGGCATCCAATACCAAGAGGGGCCCATGTCGAACGTAAAGCCCTCTGCCGTAAACTGACGCGCCCGCCCGCCGGGTGTACTGTTCTTTTCCAAGAGCGTCACCGCGTAGCCTTCAGCCGCCAAGTGACATGCTGCCGCCAGCCCCGCAAAGCCCGCCCCAATGACCACAACCTGTTTTTTGCTCATCCTGTGGGTCTTAAGCACTATTTGCTGCGCAAATCAACTATCGAGAAGCAGGCTTTGTTTAATGTTTGCAGGCGTTTTGCCGCAAAAAAGTTAAAAAAACTGCTTCCTCCCTCGACCTGTCGAAAAAGCCCAGGAGCCGAGGTGGTTTGGACAAGGTGGGCGACCAAGAGCCATATCCGTTAAAAGGTCCACTTTCCCTGTGTCTTAAGGACCTTCTCGATAACGTCGCGCACACATCCGGAGCCGCCAGCAAAGGGCGAGACATAATCGGCAATGGCGCGCACTTCCGGCACCGCATCTGCCGGACAAGCCGCTAAGCCCACCTTGCGCAAAATTTCCAAGTCGGGAAGGTCGTCGCCAATGTAGCAGACCTCTGCGGCGCGGAGCTGAAAGGTGTCCAAAAACTGAGCAAAAACGGGCCATTTTTCCGACACGCCCGAATAGATGTGCTCGATGCCGAGCCAGCTGAGCCGCTTGATGACCCCTTGCGAGCGGCCACCCGTGATGACGCAGAATGAGAAACCGTTTTGGAGCGCCACGCGGATGCCCAGTCCGTCTCGGATGTTCATACGGCGCAGCTGCTCGCCGCTCTCCGTCAGGTGCACGTAGTTATCCGTGAGAACACCATCCACATCGAGCACAAAGGCGCGCACCGCCTGCATCTTGTCGAATAGGTGCACCAATTCTATTGGGGCCTCTGTAGTGGCGGGCAGCGAGGGCGTCTCGCCAAACTTTATCGGTTGTTGTCCCTCCATTCGTATACCCATTTGGCCTGGATCTGCTCTAAGTGCCCCTCATTGCACTCCTCGCGCTTGCCGACGAAATTGGGAATTTCCAAAATCCACTCCAACAAGTCGGTGAAGCGGATGCGATAGATTTTGCTCTCGTCGAAGTCGTCGCCGAAGCGCTCGTAGAGCTTCATAGCGATATCTTCGTGGTCGTCCCAAGTGATCGGCAGATTGTCGATATCTTCAAAGGGCATAGTCAGGCGTATTTTTTAGCAACTTAGCGTTGAACAATGCGGTGATATTGTCCGCCGAAGATGACTTCGCGCGTGTTGTCGGAGGCTAAGAAATCGTGGGGGAATCCCAATTCGATAGCGCTGACTTCATCTAAGGCTGCGATAGCCTCGGGCGGCAGCGGGTTTTGCAAGCACCCTAAGGACTCTTGGAGTTGCTCCACGCGGCGAGCGCCGAGGATGGGGATGAGGTTTAGCTGTGGGTCGCGTTGGCGCGCCCAGTTGATGGCGACTTGAGCAGGAGGAATGCCCAACTGTTGGGCGACGCGTACCACTTCTGCCGCAATGCGGTTGGCGCGCTCGCTGCGCCGCTTACTGTTTTCCGGCACTCGACCGCTTTCGCCTCGCAGGTACTTGCCGGTGAGGGCGCCGCCGCCGATGATACCCCAAGGAGTGACGGCCATGCCAAAGTGGCGGGCCATAGGCAACAGGTCGCGCTCGGGCGTGCGCTGGAGGAGCGAGTACTCGATTTGCAAGCCCACATAGGCCGTCCATCCGCGCAATTCCGCTAAGGTGTTTGCTTGGCTAACCACCCACGCCGGTGCGTCGGAAATGCCGATATAGTGCACCTTGCCGCTGCGCACCAAGTCGTCCAAGCCGCGCATCACCTCTTCGGTGGGCGTGATGCCGTCCCAAGCATGCACCCAAAGGAGGTCGATAAATTCCGTTTGGAGGCGGCGCAGGCTCTCCTCTACCGAGCGCATCATGTTTTTGCGGTGATTGCCGCAGAGGTTGGGGTCACCCGAGCGCTCGCGCAGCGTGTACTTCGTTGCCACCACGAAGCGATGTCGGTCGGAGTGAATGAACCACCCAACCAACGCTCACTTGTGCCTTCCGTGTACAAGTTGGCGGTATCGAAGAAGTTGCCCCCGGCATCGACGTACGTGCCGAAGAGGCGTTTGCTCTCCTCGTAGTCGGCGCCCCAGCCCCATTCAGTGCCAAAGGTCATCACACCAAAGCACAGCTCCGAGACGCGCAAGCCGGATTTTCCAAAAAGGCGGTATTTCACAGTGAGAATTTTAGCAAGGAGGCGAAAAACACCGGAATTGCCTCAACAAACAATCGCAGGCGCTTAGAGTTTGAGCCGCAAAGATATTTCCCAAAAAGAAAGTGGCGCCCACACGCCGGCGGCCAGTCGAACCGCGCCTGTTGGCGCCACCCTGCGTTTTTTGCGAAAACACCTATTGCTTAACAAAACGCGCCGTCCAGTACCCTTGCGCTGTCTCAAAACGCAATAGATATAGCCCCGGCTCCAGTGCGTATACCGGAAGCAGGACTTCGCCAGCCGGTCGGAACAGCACCGTCAGGAGGCGCCCATCGACAGCAAAAAGGGAGATGCGCTCAAACGGCTCGCTTAACTGTAGGTAAAGCGTCTCACTGGTGGGATTGGGCCATAGGCGCACCGACGCGCTGTAGTCGGCCTCCCGAGTGCTGATGAGCGTGCTCACATCTGGAATGTACCTCGGTAAAATTTGGTAACCCGCAGTATACGGGGACAAGGTGTCAAATTGAGATCCGATACCCGTTAGGTCGAAGGGAACGGGAGGCGGCGGCTGGTTGAAGAGGTCTACGTTGTTGTCTACGCGCACCAATACGGTGTCGTTGGGGTGCGCATCCGATACCATCTGTACGTTGAAGCCCGCACCTATACCCGAAGCCCATTGGTTGATATCCACATAGCGCAGGTTCCGAATGCGGATGAGCTTGTTCTCGGTGTTCTCGTTGGGCGCGATCACCTCGATGGGCGTCAGCAAGGCGTTGTTGGAGGAGAGCGTAAAAATGGTATCGGGAAAGATCTGCAGCAATCCGTTGAATTGCCCTATTGCTCCGCGCACGGCGATCTTATCGCCTTCTTTGACGGTGTAGCCGAAATTGCGGGTAGTGCTAAAGACGGTGATGCCGTTGTGGTCGTCGTCAATCATGCAAAACTGCAGGCCTGTAGTGCCGCGCAAGTTGACGCCGTATACGGTGGCCGTCAGTTGGCAATATACGCCAATGGAGTCGGCTACGCCTTCGCTGTTGAGGTTGTTGATCTGGTCGATGGTGTAGGGTGGATAGCAGCGCACGGTAATGCGCACCTTAGCTGAGGCACAGTCGTTGCCCTCGCACAGTTGATAGGTTAGGCTGTCGGGCCCACAGTAGCCGCTGTTCGACATGTAAGAGAGGGTGCCGTTGGGATTGATGTTGGCTGTGCCGTAAAGGGGCGGAACCGTGATTGTGAGGGAGAAGCTGCCCTGTCCAGGGCGGTTGTCGTTTTGCAGAATATTGACTGTCACAGGCTCACCAGAGGCCGCGACAGCCGCATCGTCGCGGGCAACCACTCCAGTAGCGCACTGAGAAGGCGCGCCGGGGTTGGCGAAAATCATGCGGTTGTTGATGGTTACCCCCGTGGAAGTAGTAGCGGCGCGCCAATTGGCAGGTTGGCTAGGGTCTGCGTCGGGATCGCACAAGACGATGGAGGGCCCCTGACCCGCCGCTTCAGTAGGCCAAGGTGCATTGGGGCTATAGGCCACGCGAGCGATAGTGTCGCCTGCCGGGTTGAGCAACAGGATGAGCTCGCCGTTATTGCTCAGCGCACTATTGGGCCCCCACTGCAGGGCCGTGACGCCAAACTGATTAAACATAGCAGCGGCATTTACCGCAGTGACCACGTACTCTCCAGGGTTCAGGGTCAACGCTGGAAAAGTGAAGTTCACGCCATACAAGTACCATCCTTCCAAATTTACCGGGGCGGCACTCTTGTTGTAAAACTCCAAAAATTCCAGGGAGTCGACACCCGCCTCCGGAGGGTTGTACATAATCTCTGTGATAGTAACCTGAGCGCGAGCCGCTCCCATCAAACAGCTGAGGCAGGAGAGTAAGAGAAGATGCTTTTTCATGTTTTGGGCAATGTTTGAACGGATGTGGAGAATGGCCTCAAAAGTACGATAAAGGAGGCTGGCGTTCTGCGGCCGACCGTCTGGAAACGCTCCAGCTCCACTGCGGTAACCAGACGAAAAACAGAAAATTATTTTTTGTAGAAGTCGTTCGAAATCTTTTAGTAAAACATTTTGATAACAGAGCAGGCCTTGTACATGCAATTAAACTTAATGGGAATTTAACAAATGCGCCTTACTTTCGCCTCCGAATTTCATCAATTCGTTCACAAAACTTATCTATCGTATGGAACTCACTACACTTATCTATCGCTCGGTTGAACTTGGGCGAAAGAGTGCCCTGCTCATAGCGCTGCTATGGGGTGGGCTGTCTGCCTTTGCACAAGTAACGACCTCTACTATCACGGGTATGGTTACGGACACACGGGGAGAAGCCTTGATGGGCGCTACGGTGGTGGCGACACACGTTCCTTCGGGCACGCGCTACGGCACGAGCACCAACTCTTCGGGTCGCTATACCCTTCCTGCTGTACGAGTAGGTGGTCCATTCTCCGTAACTGTCACGTATACGGGATACGATCCGCAGACGAAAGAAAACATCTACACCAACTTAGGAGTAGCCACTAACGTAGATTTTCAGCTCCAAGAGTCCGGAGTTGCTTTGGAGGAAATTGTCGTGCGCAGCGATCGAGCCGACCTGTTCTCTTCTCAGCGCACAGGAGCTGCCTCTACCTTCACGGAGCGAGTAGTTACCTCCGTTCCGGCTATTGGGAGCCGGGCCATCAGCTCTGTCACTAAGTACAACCCCAACGGCGACGGGCGCTCTTTCGGTGCACAAGACGCGCGTTTAAACAACTTCACCATCGACGGCTCGGTGTTCAACAACGGTTTCGGCTTGGGCAGCGAAGCACAGGCGGGCGGCCGTACGGGCTCTACGGCTATTTCCTTGGACGCCATTGAAGAGGTACAGGTGAACGTCGCTCCCTACGACGTGCGCCAGACAGGGTTTGTCGGCGCCGGTATCAACGCCGTCACGCGCTCGGGCACCAACGAGCTGAAGGGATCGGTCTACGGCTTTCGCCGAACGGCTAACATGTACGGCAACAAGGCGCGCGATGTCAACGTATCTACCACGCCTTTTGCGGAAAATATTTACGGCGCTCGCGTGGGTGGCCCTATCCTGAAAGACAAGGTCTTTTTCTTCTTGAGCGGTGAAGTGGTGGGTAAGTCGGAGCCCGCCACACCCTGGGTAGCTAGCGGTAGTACCAACCCAGGCCAGGTGACTCGAGTGCTGAAGAGCGACTTAGACTCGGTCAGCAAAGTACTTTTTGACCGCTTTGGCTACGTCACCGGCCCGTACGAGGCCTACAACAATTTGACCAACTCGCGCAAGTTTTTGGCTCGGTTGGACTTCAACCTCAGCGATCGCAGCAAGTTGATGATCCGCTACACGCACCACGACTCAGACGCCGACATCAACATCAGCAACAGCTCCTCGTTGGGTGCTGGTAGTCGTACGACGAACATCAATTCGATGTCGTATCAAAATTCGGGCTATATCATCACCGACAACACGCGCTCTATCGTGGCCGAATGGAACGCCATGATCGGCGACCGCATGTCGAACCTCCTCAGCGTGGGCTACGACTACCAAAACGAAGACCGCCGCTATAAGGCCGATGTTTTCCCGACTATTGACATTCTTAAGGACAATCTGACCTACATCTCGGCAGGATTTGACCCCTTTACGCCGAAGAACCAGCTGAATTACGGCACCTTCCACATTACGAACAACTTGTCCATCTACGCCGGCCAGCACACGTTTACCGTGGGCGTCAACTACGAGCGCTTTAAATCGAACAACCTCTTCTTTCCCGGCTCCCACGGAGTGTATATCTTCAACTCGTTGGAGGACTTTTTCGGCGCTGTGCGTGGAGACTCGGTGCCCATTCGGCGCTTCCAGTATCGCTACTCGGCACTCCCCGGGGGAGCCGATCCGCTGCAGATCCTCATTGCTAACAAGTACGACCTGTACGCCCAAGACCAAGTTCAGTTAGGACGCCTCACGCTGACCGCTGGAGTGCGCGGAAGCCTTATCGATTTGGGCGAGACGGAGGCACTCACCAACGAGGTAATCTTGGACTCTACCTTCTTGGATCTGAACGGCAATCCGCTGAAAGTGAACACGGGCCAGTTGCCTAAGCCTCAGATTTTGCTGGAACCTCGGCTGGGCTTCAACTACGACGTGACGGGTAAGAAGAGCACGCAGCTGCGCGGTGGTGTAGGGGTGTTTACCGGCCGCCCGCCCTATGTATGGTTGTCGAACCAGATTGGCAACAACGGCGTATTGACCGGCTTCATCGACGTTTCCAACACCAACACGCGCGTGTTCCCGCTCGTTGCCGACGCCACCGTATTTACACCAGAGCAGCCTACGCTGCCTTCTACTTTCGAAATCGCCATTACCGACGAGAATTACCGATTCCCGCAGGTACTCAAAGCGAACTTTGCCATCGACCAAAAATTGCCGCTTAACTTGGTAGCTACGGCTGAGGTCATTTACACCCGCAACCTGAACGCCGTGCTGTACTACAACGCCAACTCCAAGCCAGCAATCGGAAACTTTACAGGGCCCGACCAGCGTCTGCGCTATCCGGGACCAGTGGGCGGTACAGCCGGATTGCCGGTATCCACCCGCGTGGTGAGCAACGTCTCCAGCTTGGCCGTCTTAACGTCGACCAACCAAGGCGATTACATCGGCGCGACCTTTAAGCTGGAATATCCGGAGCGCAACGGCCTATACGGCATGTTCGCCTACACTTACAGCCGCGCGCGCGACCTGATGAGCGCCGGCTCCATCGCTATCGGCTCCTGGACGAGCGCGCGCTCGGTCAACGGCAACAACCGTTTGGAGTTGGCTTTTGCCAACAACGACGTGCCGCACCGCCTCATCGGCCTGCTCAGCTACCGCGCTGCCTTCGGCGACAAGCGCGGCGGCACCACGCAGTTCACCCTCGGCTACGAAGGTATCCAGAGCAACCGCTTCTCCTACACCTACGCGGGCGACATGAACGGCGATGGCGTGGTAGGCAACGATCTGCTGTTTGTGCCCAATAAGGCTTCAGACTTGGTCTTTGAAAGCTTCACCAGCGGAGGCGTAACCTACACACCTGAACAACAGGCCGCCTTCTTCGAAGAATACATCAATCAAGACCCTTATCTCAACAGCCGGCGCGGCCAATACACCGAGCGCAACGGTGGGCTGCGGCCCATGCTCCACCGCTTCGACTTGGCCATCTCGCGCGACTTTTTCATCACGGTGGGCGGCAAGCGCAATGCGCTCCAGTTCCGCGTCGACATCTTCAACATCGGTAACCTCATCAACTCCAACTGGGGCGTAGGCCGTCGCCTGATAGCCACGATCCCGCTGACTAGCCGAGGTGTAGATACCGATGGAACAACTCCCAAGTATCGCGTAGCTAGCCAACTGCTCAATCCGACCACTCGGAAAACTACCGACTGGAGCGCCACCATCAACGATGTGTGGAACCTCCAACTGGGTATCCGATACACGTTCAACTAAGCCAATACGGCTCCATCAGAACGCTGCTTGGGCCAAAGCGCCTGAGCAGCGTTTTTTTGTTAGGCGATGTGCGCAAAGGATTCGTTCTTTGCGTACAACATCCGAGAATGCTTCGCCGGAAACAGCACTTTTCTGCTTTCAGCTATGCCCATTGCCATTCTTTCTGCCGGTGCCGGTAGTGGAAAAACGTACACCCTTACCGAGCGCATGGTAGCGCTCATCGGTCAAGGCGTTCGGCCCTCCGGCATCGTGGCGACGACGTTCACCCAGAAGGCGGCAGCAGAGCTGTACGAGCGGGTGCGCACGCGCTTGCTCCGTGCGGGCATGAGAGAGGCTGCCCACGAGCTGGGAGGGGCACTCATTGGAACGGTACACAGCATCGGTGCACGCCTGTTGCAGCGCTTCGCCTTCGAAATCGGCGCTTCCCCCAGAGTAGAGGCCATTGCCGAGAGCGACGCTCAGCGCCTGTTCAATGAGTCGTTGGCGCAAGTGCTTGATGAAACGCGCACAGCAGAGATGAACCACTTGGCCGACTGCCTGGGTTTGACCAAAAAAAACGCCGAAAATGCTTACGACTGGCGAGGCGATATTCGGCGCATCTGCGAGGCCGCTCGCGCCAACATGCTTACTCCCGAAGCGCTTCAACTCAGCCGCCAGCGCTCTATAGAAACGTTCGACGCCCTCTTGCCGCCTCTATCGAACCAAACCGCAGCGAAATGGAACGAACAACTGGCTTCCCTACTCCACCAAACGATCGAGGCCCTCGAAAACAACACCGCTGACGATACCAAAACTACGCGCGACGCTGTAGAAGAGCTGCGTTCCTGGCGCACGGCACTCCAACAGCGCGGCTTTCTCTACTGGCACGAGTGGGCTAAAATGAGCAAGACGCGCGTGGCAGCCAAAAGCCGAGAGCTCTTTGCACCGCTCCAACAGCTGGCGCAAAGCCATGGCGCTCATCCCGACTTTCGCGCCCAAATACACGCCTATATCGGGCTGGCTTTCGACATCGCCGCTGATGCCATCGCCGAATATCAGCGCTATAAGCGCAAGCGAGGGCTCATCGACTATGCCGATATGGAGGCGCAAGTCGCCCAACTGCTGCGCCTTCCGGCCGTGCGCGATACCTTGTCGGAAGAGATCGATCTGTTGCTGGTCGACGAATTTCAGGACACTTCGCCCATCCAGTTGGACATCTTCTTGCAGCTCAGCCAACTGGCCCGCCAAGCCATTTGGGTGGGTGACCCCAAGCAAAGCATTTACGGTTTTCGCGGAGCCGACCCAGCCCTTATGCACGCCGTCGTGGAGGCAACGGGAGGTATTCGACCGGAAAACATCTTGCAAAAGTCGTGGCGCAGCCGCTCTGACCTAGTTTACTTTACAAATGCCCTCTTTACACAGGTATTCAGCCATCTCCCCGTCGAACAGGTAGCCCTACAACCTGCGCTACCGATAGAAAAATACACCCATCCCGATGCGCCTCCCGCCCTGCTGCATTGGCACTTTCTTAACCAGGCCGACCACCGCAAGGTGCCGGCACAGCCGTGGACGAGCTGCGTCATCGCGCGGCAAGTACACGCCCTGCTCGAACACCCTATTCCTGTCTGGACCAAAAACCGCGAGCGCACCCGACCCTTGCGCGCCGGCGACATCGCCGTGCTTTGCCGCGACAACGCTAAATGTCAACAGATGGCCGATGCCCTCCATCGCGTCGGCGTACGGGCATCGGTAGCGCGCAGCGGGCTGCTTCAGACAGCCGAAGGGCGCCTGGTGGTTGCCTGTCTAAAATACCTCATCAATCCCAGGGACGCTCTCAGCGCAGCGGAAGTTCTTGTGCTGAGCGGCGCTCAAACGGTAGAAGAAATTGTGCAGCACCGCTTGGCAACACTCAACGAAGCGCATGCTGACAACCGAGAGCCAGAGCGCCACCCCATCCTATCGCACCTCAGCCGCCTCCGGCCTCAAATAGCCGACCTGAGCACTACAGAAGTGCTGCATCGCCTCTTCGCCGAGCTCCATCTACCCCACATAGTCGTGCGCCGAGGCAACGCGAGCCGGCGCATAGACAACTTAGACCAGTTGCGCTACTACGCTTCCGAATACGAGGCGTTCTGCCAGCGCATGCAAGCCGGCGCTTCGTTGGGCGGTTTTCTGCTCTGGCTCGATGCGTTGGCCGAAGCCAACGCCGACTTACAGGGCAGCGGCGAAGACCCAGACACTGTGCGCGTCATGACCTACCATCGGAGCAAGGGCTTGGAATTCCCCGTCGTCATCTGCACCCAGCTGGAGGCGCGCGCAAAGGATACCCTATGGGGCTGTACCGTGCTGTCGGAGCGCGAACGGCCCGACTTAGACCGCATCTTGGCCGACCGATGGGTTCGATTTTGGATCAATCCATACGCAGACCAATGGCAAAAGACCGACCTCGCAGAGGCACTGCAGCAGACAGACCTATGGCAACGAGCCCTCCAACAAAGCCGCGATGAAGAGGCCAGGCTACTCTACGTCGGCTTGACGCGGGCGCGCGATTATCTAATCCTACCCACTACTGCCAAAGGCACCCCCTGGCTCAGCCGAGTGCTCTACGGCGACGAGAGCACGCCCTTGCTCGACCCCGCCAACGAGATACTCCCATTAGAGTGGCAAGGGCAGCCAATACGCTGCCAAACGATAACTTTCTACGAGCCGCCTTCGCTGCCCGACCCGCAGCCCCCGCTTCAAGAGCGCTCCTATTATTTTAAACGCCCTTCGGGTAGGTCAGCCGTACCTGTGTCCGACTTGTGGATAGACCCTTCGGCAACGGCACCGCCTGCCTCCGCTATACACTGGTCTGCACCCTCGCCGATTGCTCCTCCTCTCGAAATAAAGAGCGAGCACCGCGCTGCCGTAGCGCGCGCCTTGCAGGCCTTTGTCGTGGCCGCCCACCCTACCCTCTCCGCCCAACAGCGCGAGCACTTAGCCCATCGCATCCTGTGCGCTGAAGAAGCCCTCGAATACCTCTCACCGGCCGCCCTCGTGCGCCATGCCGAAGCCTTTCACCGTTGGATGGATGTCCCTTCTACCTCGACGCTCACCGCTGCCTTCCCCGTCGAGGGGCAAATCGGTCAGCGCCGCATCCGATTAGAGATAGACGTCTTCTGGGAAAAAGACAACCAACTGTATGCCTGCTTCTTCGCCGATGCCGTGGAAACTTCTGCTAAAAATAAAAGTGCAGAGCCGCCAAAAGCCGTCACCCACAAAGCAAGCTGGGCGCGCTACCTACTCCAACAGCACTCCACCAAAAGCGCTCTCTGTTGGGCCGTCTTCCCCATCGAGGGCATAGCGATGCAAGCCGAATGAGGGCTAGCTCAGAAAACAAAAAAGGTTTCTCTTTTCAGAGAAACCCCAACCTATGACCTATTGTAGTGATTTTCAAGGGGAAAACGGCTACTAACGCGAGCCCGAAATGCGAACGGTTCCGTTCTTGATTTGAATAGTAACTGGTTTACTCATAGGCCTTAGACGATTTAGTGAAAGATTAAGTGGTGGTAAAACGGTCTGCAAAGTTGTTAGAGCGGTTGCGCTACTGAACCAGAAGCAAGGGAATTTTTTTTCGCAATTGCTCGAATTAGCATTTCTCTTCCAGAAAAAAGCGCCCTCACCTCTGCTTTCTCCATCGGCCTAATCGCTGTAGAAGACAACTTCAGAAAGCCCCTACCTTTGCACCCTCACTGCGCCAGGAGACAAACCACAGAACAAAGCGCACCATGGATTTCACTCACACCCTACAAGTTGGCGTTGCCCAGGCAGTAGAACAGCTGTATGGAGCCGCTCTTTCTCCCGAACAAGTGCAGGTACAACCCACGCAACCGGAGTTCGAGGGCGACTACACGGCCGTGCTGTTTCCATTCGTTCGCCTCGTCCGAAAATCGCCCGAGGCCCTGGGAACCGATATCGGCGACTATTTGCTCCGAACATCGCGTTATGTAGAAAAATATCAGGTCGTCAAGGGATTTCTAAACGTCACCCTTCGAGATGCGTACTGGCGCGAGCTGCTCCAGGCGGTGTTGTCCGATCCCAACTATGGGCGGCAGCCGCGCCGACAAGAGAAGGTGATGGTCGAGTACTCTTCGCCCAATACCAACAAGCCGCTACACTTAGGCCACATCCGCAATTGCCTACTGGGGTGGGCGTGCAGCCAGATCTTCGACGCAGTGGGCTACGACGTCATCAAGGTACAAGTGATCAATGACCGTGGAGTGGCCATTTGCAAGAGCATGGTCGGCTGGTTGAAGTTTGGTCAAGGGCGCACGCCGCAATCAGAAGGCATCAAAGGCGACCACTTCGTCGGAGACTATTACGTGCTTTTCGAAAAGAAAAGCCAAGAAGAATACCAAGCGTGGCAGCAAACGGAGCAGGCACAGGCCATCTACCGCGCGCGCCGAAAAGGCGACCAAAACGAGGCGGAGTTCTTCAAAGCCTTTAAGAACCAGTGGTTTAACGAGCACTCCCAATTGGGCACGGAGGTTCGGCAAATGCTGCTGCGCTGGGAGGCGGGCGATGAAGCGGTGCTGGCACTCTGGCGCCAAATGAACGACTGGGTATACGCGGGCTTTGCAGAGACGTATGCGCGTTTAGGCGTGCACTTTGACAAGAATTACTACGAGAGCGAAACCTATCTGTTGGGCAAAGACATCGTGGAGGAAGGCTTGCAGAAAGGGGTCTTCTTTAAAAAAGAGGACGGCTCCGTATGGATCGACCTGAGCGATGTGGGTTACGATCAAAAGGTGGTTCTTCGCGCCGACGGCACCTCCGTATACATTACCCAAGATATGGGTACGGCGCGCATGCGCTACAGCGATTACGGCTGCCAACGCATGATTTATGTCGTAGCGGATGAGCAAAACTACCACTTTGCTGTGCTCTTTGAGACGCTGCGCCGCTTAGGTGAGCCGTATGCCGACGGCTTATACCACCTCTCCTACGGGCTGGTTGAGTTGCCCACTGGCCGGATGAAGACGCGTGAAGGCACCGTAGTGGATGCCGACGACCTCATCGCTGAAGTAGAGCGCTTGGCTCGCGAACAAGCAGCCGAACGCGGTAGTCCTGTCGAAGGGCCTGAAGCGGAGGAGAACCTTAGGCGCATCGCTATGGGAGCGCTCAAGTTCTTTATGATACGCGTCCATCCCAAACGCCGCATGGTGTTCAACCCGGAAGAGTCCATCGACTTGCAGGGCCAAACAGGACCGTACATCCAGTACTCGTGGGTGCGCATTCGCGGCCTTCTGCAACGCGCCGAGCAAGATGGTGTCGACCTCGGTGCGGCCGCTCAATACACCGGAGTGCAGCCCCAAGAAAAGGAACTGCTTAAGGCTTTGGGCGAATATCCCTCTGTAGTGCTCACGGCCGCACAAGGGTACGACCCCTCGCATGTGGCTAACTATTGCTACCAGCTGGCTAAGCATTATCACCGCTTTTGGCACGACCTACCCATCCTCCATGCTACCGACCCCGCCACGCGCGCCTTCCGCCTCCAGCTCAGCCGCGCCGTCGCTCACGTACTCCAAACCGGCATGAACTTGCTGGGCATCGAAATGCCCCAACGCATGTAGCGCACTTTTTTCACCGCACAAACTTTCTGTACCTTTGCACGCCCTTTTCGCAACAAGGCGCTCCTCAAATAGGGTCTTCAACTTTTTTGTAAAAAATGGCTAAACGCAAGACAAACCCGACAGAAGACCTCCCCGTAGTGGAGGTAGAAGAAGTGAAAGGCAGCAACGGCTTGGCCGAGTGGTGGAACACTCTTAAAGAGCGACAAGACATCCTGCTCTACGTCCTTAGCGGCTTGGCCCTCCTCGTGTTAGGATGGTGGGGCTATAAGGTGCTCGTCGTCGAACCTCAACAGAAAGACGCGGTAGCCGCTATGTGGCAAGCCCAGCGCGCCTTCGAACGCGACTCCTTCCGCCTCGCGCTGGAAGATCCGGGCGGCGGATACGACGGCTTCTTAGGCATCATCGATAAATACGGCAGCACCAAAGCCGGAAACTTGGCCAAATACTATGCCGGCATCTGCTACCTCAACTTGGGCGATTTCGACAAGGCTATCCAATATCTGGAAGACTTTGACGCCGAAGGCGACCTGTTGCCCATTTTAAAGTACGGGGTGTTAGGCGACTGCTACTCGGAAAAGCAAAACTACGACAAGGCGCTCCAACTATACGAGAAGGCCTCCAATGTGGGCAATCATCCGCAGCTGGCAGCCTTCTACTTGAAAAAATTAGGGATGCTTCACGAGTACCAGGGCAACAAATCGGCAGCGGTGGCCGCCTATGAGCGGCTGCGCCGCGACTTCGCCGACCAATCCCTGGCTGATTGGCGCGATATCGAGAAGTACATCTACCGCGCGGGGGGCGGAAACCAGTAGAGGAGACACCTGTAACTTCTCCGAGCGGCAATTAGAAGTCTTCTCAACCCTGTGTGCGGTCAAAGGTCTACGCAAACAGTTCCAAGCACTCGGCTACAGCGCCCTCCTTTAGGGAATAAGCGGAAGCGTATATTCGACTGAGCCGAGCGCGCCGAGCCACGTGCCGAATCAGCAATAGCCCAACGACAATCGTTAGCCGGCGTTCGGGCGAAAGCCCCGGCCAAGTGGCGCGCTCGGCAAGCGTAGTGGGCACGAACTGTGCGCATAAGGCCTGGAAACCCTCCAGTGGAATGTCGGCATACAGCGGTCCATGAGTAGGGGTTAGCAACTCCCAAAGCGTGTTGAATGCGCCTGCCGCGCCAACGAGCATATGGACAGTGTGTCGCTCCAGCGCCTTCCACAGCGCTTCCAAAGCTTCGTCCAAAAAACGCTCTAAGGCAGCAACTTCCTGCGGAGCAATAGGATCGCTGCGGTGAAAGCGATGATATAGCACAGTAGCGCCTACAGGAAAGCTGTGCTGCCAAAGCACTGTCGTCCCGTGTGCTACGATGAACTCCACACTGCCGCCACCGATATCCAAGATAAGTGCTCCTTGTGGCGACAGCGGGACAGCCTGACGCACGCCCTTGAAGATGAGCTCGGCTTCCCGATCGCCCGTAATCACTTGAGGGCAGATGCCGGTCTCTGTTTGGACTGCCCGCAGAAACTCATCGGCATTTTGGGCGGTGCGCAGGGCCGCTGTACCTATAGCCCAGATGTCGGACGGCAAAAGGCCAAATGGGAGGGCCTGTTGCTGAAAACTTTGTAGTGCCTGCAAGCCGCGTTGGAAGGCAGCAGACCCGATGCGACCGATGCCTTCTTCGGCCAAGTTCACCACCTTACGGTCGCGGTGAAGCGCCGCCCACCCCTGAGGCTGCTGAGCGTCCGCTCGAGCTATGAGAAGATGGAAAATATTGGTGCCCAAATCAATAACGGCACATGTCCTGTCCATATGCAGTTTCCGGCGTGAAGATCCGACCCGATACTTACCACCGATACATCAGCTGAAAAGCCAAGAAGCGCTCAATGAGCGAGTTGGCGAAGTTTGTACCGGGCTTAGCAAAGGGATCGTACAGGCGCATGAGGCCGTGATGGTAGCGGAAAGTAAAGGCTACGTGCTCCGACGCATAGAGGCTGACGCCCAATAGGCCGCACAGATTGTTCCTTCGAAGGTCGGGCAGCGCAGCAGTGATGCCGCCGCCCAGCTCCGCGTCGTTCGAATAGCCCAACAGCCGCCCGTAAGCGGCTCCTACATTGAACATTACCGCTTGGCCCCCCTCTGAATGCCATAGGCGCCAGTGCCACTGAAGCGGTACTTCGACGTAGTGCAGGGTTGTGCGAAAGAATACCGGATCATCGGCCTCACTTCGGCAACCGCGCTGCGTGTAGAGGAGCTCCACGCTCAACGCCTGTGCTGGCGAAAGCACGGCCTCTCCGCGAAGCCCTCCCTGCAGCCCTATCTTGTGATAGCCTGCAGAGGCATCTCCATCGATTTGGGAGGCCGTCACCCCGACCAACACACCGGCACGGAACCGCTGAGCCATGCCCTCTGATCCGAAAATACTGAGGAATAGCCCTGCCCAGAGGAGCGCATTCCATCCTGTTCGCGCCTGTGAAAATACCCTCTTCACCATAAGTATTGTCTGTTTTGCTCATTACCTTCGCCGCAGCAAGATAGGCATCCTCATGCGCTATACTCAGGCTACGCTAAAAAAACTCGAAGCGCTCTTCACTGAACTAGGTTATTCGATCCGCTACGAGAAAGGTCATTTTCAAAGCGGCTACTGTTTGGTAGAACAGCGCAAGATAGCCGTAGTCAATCGGTTTCTGGACACCGAAGGGCGCATCCATTGCTTGATGGATATGCTGGCGACCATCCCTATCGATGCTGCCCAACTGTCCGAACCGGCTCAGCTATTCCTTCAAAAAATTCAAGGGCAACCCTCTTCGGAAGACAACACCATCTAAGATAACACCACATGGCTACCTTCGAACACACCGTCAAAGAGCGCTTTCTGCGCTACGTTCAGATAGATACGCAAAGCGACCCGACCAGCACCACCACTCCGAGCACTGAAAAACAAAAGGACTTGGGGCGCTTGCTCGTCGAAGAGCTCCATGCCATGGGCCTAAGCGATGCTGAGATGGATGAGTACGGCTATGTGTATGCCACTATCCCTGCCAACACAGATAAAAGGGTGCCGGTCATCTGCTTTTGCTCGCACATGGATACCGCTCCCGACTGTTCGGGGGCTAACGTAAAGCCCACCGTACACGCCAACTATCGGGGACAAGACCTGGTCTTGCCCGACGACCCGAGCATCGTCATTCGAGAGTGTGAACACGAAGACCTCAAGCATCAACACGGCAACGACATCATCACTGCCAGCGGCACCACGCTGTTGGGTGCCGACAACAAAGCCGGCATTGCCGCTATCATGGATGCCGCTCACATCTTAATTAATCGCCCCGACATCAAGCACGGCAAAATCCGCATCCTCTTTACGCCCGATGAAGAGATCGGACGCGGCGTCGACAAGGTCAACCTCAAAAAGTTAGGCGCCAAATACGCTTACACGGTAGATGGCGAAACCGCCGGCAGCATCGAAGACGAAACCTTTAGCGCGGATGGCGCCACCGTGGTCATCCACGGCGTGTCGGCACATCCCGGGTTCGCTAAAGGAAAGATGGAGCACGCCATGAAAATCGCCGGCAAAATTTTAGCTAAGCTGCCCGACCGGTTCAGCCCCGAACACACCGAAGGGCGGCAGGGATTTATCCATCCCACCGCTATCGAGGGCGGCTTAGAGAAGGTGACCATGAAGTTTATCCTGCGCGACTTTACGGAGGCCGGCTTGCGCCGCCATGCGCGCACGCTGAAAAAAGTTGTCGACAGTGTCTTGCGACACTACCCTAACTCGCGCGCTGAGATTACCATTGTACAACAATATCGCAACATGGGCAAAGTGCTGCGCCGACACCCGCAAGTAGTAGAAAATGCCTTAGAAGCCCTGCGGCGAGCCGGTTTTTCGCAGCCCTTGCGCCGCGCCATCCGCGGCGGCACCGACGGCTCCCGACTCTCTTTCATGGGGCTACCCTGCCCCAACCTCTTTGCCGGAGAGCATGCCTTCCACTCCAAATACGAGTGGGTGTCCGTTCAAGACATGGAGAAAGCCGCTGAGACGCTCGTTCACCTTGCCCAAATCTGGGAAGAGCGCAGCTAACCCTTTTGCTGGTCTCTCGCTTCTTTTTCGCACAGTATTAAATCCAATAGTCCGTTTCAGTTTGAGCAGCGATTTTGCCTAAAACACGGCCGGGTGATTTTTTTCCTACTTTCGGCTCACACCTGAACAAGCGAATCAATTTTGGTAAAAGTTTAGGTGCTTGAGTGGACTATCTAAACCTACGGCTTCTACCTCTTTTTGCCCTAAAATCTCAACGGACCATTGAAATTATCGCCCTCGGGTTGTTTTCCCTCAAAGGAAGGCGTATCTTGAGGCGAAATATTAAAATCCTCTGATCATGGAAGAAAAGAACAAAATGGAAGAATTTTTCGACTCTGTGCGCGAGTTGGCCGAAGATGCAGCAGAAAAACTGCAAGAGGTTGGTGAAAAAGTAGGGGAAAAAGTCTCACCCCTCCTTGAAGCAGCAGAGGAAAAGCTGGAAGCCCTCAAAGATGTCGCAGAAGAACGCATCGAGGCGCTGAGCGAAAAGGCCGAAGCCATGGCTGCCGAGGCGCGCCGACAGGCCGAAGCAAAGGCCGCAGAGATACAGGCGGCAAAGGAAAAAATCGCAGAGCACGAGGGCGGTGCGCTGGGTTACTTGACCGACAAAGCGAAGGAATTGCTGGGTAAAGAAGGCAAAGACTCTCCGCCACAAGACGCTTAGGATACAGCCTCTCCGTCGCTGCTTCCGCTGAGTAAGCCAAGAGAGGCAGTTATCTATTTTTGCCGCTCAAAAAAAGTCACCTTTGGCGGCATGGCTATTCCTTTCACTATTGGTATCAGCGGCGGCAGCGGAAGTGGAAAGACCACCTTCGTCCAGCGCTTGCGCGAGCAATTCACCGCGGCGGAACTGTGCGTCCTTTCTCAGGACAACTACTACTGGCCGCGCGACCAACAACACGTCGACGAGCGCGGCGAGCGGAATTTTGACCTCCCTGAGTCGTTTAACAAGAAAGCCTTTCGCCAAGACTTGGAGCGACTGCAGCGCGGAGAGCCCGTAGAACGCCTCGAGTACACTTATAACAACCCGCTGGCAACCCCACGCCTCATCTCGGTTCATCCCGCACCGATCATCGTAGTAGAAGGCCTATTCGTCCTGCATTACAAAAAGATTGCCGCCTTGCTCGACCTCAAAATATTCATCAACACCAAGGAAAACCTCAAAGTGATTCGGCGCATTTACCGCGACCAATTGGAGCGCAACTACCCCATCGAAGATGTCCTGTACAAGTACCAACACCACGTCATGCCGGCTTACGAGCGCTACATCTTGCCCTATCGCGAAGAAGCCGACTTAGTCATCAACAATAACTACCACTTCGATCGGGCGCTCAACGTGTTGGTGGGCTTTATAAGGCACCGTCTTTCTCAAAAATGAGAAAAATCGCATGTTCACTTGTTGGAAAATACGCTTACCTTTGCGGGCACTTCGGGCCACGTGGCGGAATTGGTAGACGCGCTACTTTGAGGGGGTAGTGTCCGTAAGGACGTGCTGGTTCGACTCCAGTCGTGGTCACTAAAAAATGCGAGTCGCCTCGAGTATTCGGGGCGGCTCCTGTTTTTTCGCATAAGGGGGGAAGCAGGGCGTATCTAAGAGAGGCACTACTTTTGCAGGATATTGGCATTTTCGGTCATGGAGAGCAAAACTGCTGTCGAAACGCCTCCAGTGGTGAGCGCCCCTGTCTTGATAAAGGCGGCAAAAGCCCATGTTTTACACTTGTGGAACGAGCGCTACGATGGACGGCTGACCTTCCACAACTACGCACAGGCGGCCGAGGTGGCGGAACAGGTGGCCCTGTTGGCCCGCGAAGAGGGCGTTTCGAGCGACGTCGCTGAGGCGGCGCTGTTGGCGGCTTGGTTTTTCAACGCCGGCTACTTAGATAACCCCAAAGCGCCGGCAGATGCAGCCGGCATCCGCGCCGAGTTTTTCCTAATAAACCAGCGCTGCGCTCCCGACCTCATTCGCCGCGTGCGCCAATGTATTGCGGCTGCCTATGAAGAGGCACTCCCACCTTCGCAGGAAGCCATGCTTTTGCGCGACGCTATCGCCCTAACCGATTGGGGAAAAGGTGCTGAAGAGCGCCTCAAACTCTTGCGCTTGGAAGAGATGCTCCTGGAGGGAAAGACCTTTTCCGATGCCGAATGGGAACAACAAGTAGCCGAACGCCGCCAGCGCGTGCGCTTCTACACGGCCTACGCCAAGCGCCATTTCGAACCAATATTGGCCCTGCAAAAGGCCTCACCTCCGGAAAAATCGCCCAAATGCGAGCGCCCGCGCGAACGGTTTGAGCGGCTGGCGCGCCGACCGCTCCGATCCAGCATTCAAACCTATTTTCGCGCCAACTACGCCAACCACATCCGCCTCAGCGCCATAGCCGACAACAAGGCCCACATCATGATCAGCATCAACTCCATCCTATTGTCGGTGGCCATCTCCATGCTGACCTACCAAACGCTGACCGACCAGAACCCGCTTTACGTGCTGCCCATCATCACTTTCTTGGTGACCAGCTTAGCCTCGCTCACGTTCGCCGTGCTCTCTTCGCGCCCGCGCGTAACGAGCGTCCTGCCCACTCCAGGCCGGATACCCAACCCCGTCTTCTTTGGCAGCTTTGTCCACTTGACGTTAGATCAATACGAAGAAGCCACCGACGCCATGCTGCGCGACGGACGGCTGCTCTTTGGCAACATGACGCGCGACCTATACTGCCTCGGCTTGGTGCTCGACAAAAAGTACCGACTGCTTACTTATTCCTATACGGTCTTCCTGATGGGCTTTGTCGCTACGGTAGGCGCCTTTTTGGGCGCTTACTTTCTGGGGGAGTGAGCCGTGGCAGCGAGGAGGGCCGCTTGCATCTTTTCCAAAAACAACTGGGACCTTTGGCGCGCGGAGCCAATACACACGGCACCGAGCTTGCCGCATTGCGACAGGGCACCGATGAGGAGAAAGACGACTCCCTCCTGTATCGCTGCGTCGTAGTGAATGCCGTAGCAAACGGCTGTGTCCAGCAGGTCTTCGGGGGTTAGCCCCCTGTAGGCTTCGGAATAAAGGTTGTCGGTAGCGTAGTAACAGCGCGTGCGGCCGTTAGGCATCCGGTATATGCCTGCGCCATAGTCGTAGTGGCCGTCTGTGAGAAATTGGAGCATCAAGAACGGATGCGTAGTGCCTCCTTTTCGAAGGTTTATCTCTATGGCGTAATGCTTCCACAGGCCATTGGGCTCTTTTACGGAGACAAAGTCGACGCTAAAACGGCCTACGACGCCTTCTTCGGCGAGCTGCTCTGCGATGCGATAGCCTATTTGTCCAATGGCGCCGGCATAGGTCGACCGAGCCGGAAAGGTGGCGCCCAAGTACACCTGTTGGTGGTGACCGCCTAAAACCTGGGCGTGGGTAGACACGACCTCAATCTGCCGCAAGGGCGTGATACGGCACTGCACGGAAGGCGAGGTTTTTTCTACGCCGTCGATAAAGGCTTCTACGATCCCACCCATCTGGCGCATCTTTTCGGCGAAGAGGGCATAGGTCATGCCTTCGGCTACCCACTGCAAGCGGTCGCCCAAGTCGTCTTCCGACTGGGGCAGCCCGTACTTTTCATAAGAATACACGGCGTTGCCGTCGCCTGAAAAGCCGTCGTTGAGCTTCACCACTGCTTTTTTCAAGGGAGGGCTTTCGCCTTTCAGTTGCCGAAGTGCCTGAACGACGTCGCGCATATCGCGCAAGCCCTCGTAGCCCGCTGGCAGAAGCACTTCGGCTCTTCGAAAGATAGCTCGACTGCCCGCCTTGGTGCCCCAGTGGCTCAGCCAGTGCGGAGTCCCGTAGATGGGGATGCCCAGCTATACAGCCAATGCGTGTTCCATGGGCGTCACGTTAAACGCCACCATATGCGCTACATAACCAGCAGGTATGCTTTGCCGAATCCGTTCTATCAAGCGAGGGCGTTCCAAAATTTTTTCCGTTAGCGGGCGTGCAGAGGCATCGTAACAGCTGAGCAGCGTTAGGCGACGGCATGCGTGGGAGGAAGGAATACCCGGCAGCAGATGTAGGTAGTAATCCACAATAGACGCGTCTACAGGGAGACTGGTGACGTAGACAAGATGGGTCCGCGGCATGCGGAGCAACATCAGTAGGCACAAAAGCCGCTCTTCGTAGTGGCTGATGCCCGCTATTTTGGCCAAAATCTCTTGGTCGAGCGTTTGGCTGGGGATAACCACCACCGTTTTTGGCGCCAATGGGTTGGGAAACTGGTGTTCAAACTGGCTCACCAGCTGGCCCTGCAACTGCTCAAAAAAGCCTTGACCTCCGATCTCTACCTGCATTGTGCAGATATAAAAAACTGCCGACAAGTCTACGAGGCGCTCGAACTATAGCCACTGAGATGTGTTGGTACAGGCGATGACTTTTCGCAGGAGCTGCCGCAGCATCGCAAGCGAAGTAGGCACTTTCTGAAGGCGAAAACCCTTACCTTTGTGAGAGAAAGACAAGCCCACCATTTCTATGTTAAGTCATTGGCTTAAGGATTTGGTAGAGCGCCGTGCTTTCGGCGTTTGCCAGTATTTGGGCGAAAAGATGTGCATTGCGCCGGCAGAAGTGCGTAAGTATTTCATTTATACGTCTTTCATCACGATGGGCTCACCCCTCATCGTATATTTAGTCATTGCTTTTTGGGTCAACATCCGCCGATATATACGGCGCGGCCAGAGCATTTTGTGGGAGTAAAGGGCTACGCCATTGGGTGCGCTGCCCGACAGAGGAGTGGATCGGGCAGCGCACGACGAGGTGCTCTTATCGGTCGTTGCCGCCGGAGGAGCGCTGTTTGCGGATTTCCTCCTGTAGGCGCTGCAGCTCTGCTTGTGCTTTTTGAATGTCGGCTTGCAGGGCGCTCAGTTGTTGTTGTGCCCGGTCGAGTTCCTGTTGTTTTTGAGCGAGTTCTTGCTGTTTTTGTGCGATTTTCTGTTGCTCATCGCGGATGCGCTGGCCAACTTCAGTTCGGATGCGAGCGATTTCAGCAGTGCTTTCTTCGCGGGCAGACTGGACGGCCAGGGCGGCTTCCTTTTGCGCAGTGGCGGCTTCTTCGGCAGCGCGCTTGCGAGCCGCTTCTATCTCGTCGGCGTATTGGCGGCGCTTTGCTTCGGCCTCTTTGCGGGCGTTGGCAATTTCTTGAGCGGTCTGATTGCGCGTCTCTTCTATTTCGCGACGGGCATGCTCTTGGGCCTCGCTGACCTCGCGGGCCAAGGCTGCCTTGCGCGCTTCGGCTTCGCGATTAGCCTGCGCGATAGCTTCTAAGGCCTGCTGCTTGGCGACGGCTACCTCTCGAGCCGCATTTTCCTTGGCCTTCGACACCTCGGCTGCGGCTTCTTCGCGGGCTTTAGCCACCGCTTCGGCGCTCTCTTGTCGGGCGCGGGCAGCGTTTTCGCGAGCGACCTTTACCTCTTCAGCAGACTGCTGATTGGCAGCGGCAATTTCTTGAGCGGCGCGCTCGCGAGCAGCAGCCACCTCGGTAGCTAGGCGCTGGCGCTCCTGAGCGGCGTTCTCCCGCGCTATGCGGATGCTGTCGGCTTCGGCGCTGCGGATGAGGGCAATGGCCTGTGCGCTCTGGCGCTTGGCCTCGGCAACGGCATTGGCCGCCTCTTGCTGCGCGCGCACAGCGGACTCTTTAGCGGCAGCGATCTCTTGCGCGGCGCGCTCACGGGCAGCCGCTACCTCCGCTGCTGCGCGCTCGCGCGATAGCTGCATCTCTTGAAGGGTACTCTGAGTCACCTGTTGTTGTTTCTGCTTGGCCTCTGCTATAGCTGCTGCCGCCTCTTGTTGAATCTGCTGTAGCCGCTGCTCGGCGGTCTGCTTAGAAGCGTTGATCTCTTCCACGTATTTGCGTTGGGCCTCTTCTGCCTGGGCGTTGACCGCTAAGACCCGCGCGCGCGCCTCCTCCTGTGCTTTGGCTATTTCTTGAGCGGCGCGCTCACGGGCGCGCTGCACCTCTTCGGCACTCTCCTGGCGAATGCGCGCCTCCTTTTCCTTGATAGCCGCAATGGCTTTGTTGGTCTCCTCCTGGATCTTAGCGATCTCGTCGGCCGCGCGCTGGCGGGCGGTTTGTACTGCAGCAGCGATAGAGTCGCGCTGGGCCTGGGCGCGGCTTTGGGCTTCGGCAATAGCTCGATTGGCCTCATCTTGGATTTGCTGCACGCTCTGAGCGGCGCGCTGGCGGCTTTCCGCTATCTCTTTGGCGATAGTCATCTTTTCTTGCTCGGCTTGTTCGCGCTGCAGCTGCACCTCGCGCCGAATGCGCTCGATTTCCTCCAAAGCGCGCTTTCTCGCCTCAGCCACCTCCAATGCGCTGGCTTCCTTTTGCTTGGCCACGCTCTCGCGCAAGTCGGCTAATTCAGCGGCGTTGTTCTGTTCCAAAAGAGACTTCTCTTCGGCCGCTTTGCGACGCGCCTCAGAGAGATCGTTGGCAATGCGCTGTTTTTCTAAGACGGCGTTCTCCCGCGCGCGGGCCACTTCATTAGCGGCTTCTTCCCGTATGCGGAGCACTTCATCGGCTGCAGTGCGCTTGGCCTCCTGGACGTCGTCCACCGTCTTTTCTTTTTCTTGGGCAGCAAGTTGGCGCGCTTCGGCCACCATTCGGGCATTCTCCTCTCGAATGCGGCGTATCTCCGCCTCGGCGTTGGCGCGGGCCGTCGATACCTCGTCATTGTATTGAAGTTTAGCCTGCTCTAGCCGCTCTTTGATACGGGCGATCTCGGCAGCGGCATCGTCGCGCGCTTTTTTGACCTCCTCCGCAGCCGTTAGGCGCGCCTTTTGGATTTCCTCCGCCGCCTTCCGGCGTTCTTCTTCGACGTTTAGCTGCAAGACCTGACTGACGGAGTCGGCGCGACTTCGGCTTTCGGCGATGGCGGCCTGTGCTTCGGCACGCGCCTTTTCGATCTCGGCCAAACTAGCTTTTCGGGCAGCGAGCACCTCGTCGGCGTATTCGCGCTTTTTCTGATTGGCCGCTTCACGGGCAGCCGCTACCTCTTGCTGGATTTGGAGCTTGATGGCCTCTGCGCGCTCGCGCTCCGCCTTGATTTCCGCGCGCACCTCTTCTTTTACCCTTTCTAAATCGCGACGCAAAGAGACCAGCTCTTCATCGGCAACCGGTGCGCCAGCAGAAGCCGGCCGAGTGGTCGTAGGAGCGTCGGCTGACGGTTTTCTCGATACTGGACCGCTGCTAACGGAAGGATTGCTGTTCTTACGCACTACTTCAGCTCCCGGCACATCCTTAACCGCACCCTCTTCTAAAACACTGTAAAAACAAGCGCACAGTTTCTGAAATTCACTTTGGCGATTTGGGTTGACCGTGAACTTGTACTTCTGGCGCTCGACAAAATTGACGAAATGCACCTCAGTAATTAGAGTGGTGGCCAGCCATCGCACCGCATCTATGTCTAACCTTAGGTTGTTGCGATGCGTAGGTACATTTCCTGCCACAAGCTCTCCCAAGGAGACGAACTTATAAATGCGCTCTCGCCCGGTGGAGTCCACAAAGATGACTTGGTCATCCTGGTTGAGCTCAGTGCCCCCCACGGAAGTCACGCGAGCGTAGATGCCTCTCTCGTCCGTAAAAAAGGCGATGCCGTAATTGTAACTGCCGCGCACTATCACCGTGGTGTTGTCGGTGCGGACAATTTGCACGCCCGCCACCTTCTTGTTTTCCTTGATAAGCACCGAACAGTCTTGAGCAGGAAGGTATGTACTGCTAAAGAGACAAAAAAAAGCAAGGAGTACTTGTGTGCGAAGAAGAGTAAAAGATGCCATATACAGAGATTTAAGTGATGGAGTAGAAACGGCTTCACCTATAAGCTATTTCAACTGCGCGCTTTTTAACAGCGGTATGAGCTAAGCGAGCGTAACAAGTGAATTAAGATGCAAAAAAGCAAAAAAAGAGCGACTGTTTACAAAGAAGTCTCGAGTTCTACACAGGACATAGCAATAGAAGCAATCAGCATGGCTGTAAGACGTAAAGGTTAGCATCCCTTTTCTTAGCGCGCTTGTTGCCGGTGATTTTAGCTGTGCGCTTAAAGGGATCAGACTATCTCTGTCGACAAATGGATGCCTTGCCGCTCTTTTTTACAGAGTGTCGACCTTAGCCAGCCCTTAACTAAAGTGTTATTTTAGGTTAAATCAGCCAACAATATCTGCTGTCTTTGCGTCTAATGTTTGCTTAGGCAGCAAGTCTTTGAAGACTGTCCTCCATCTTTGTTAAAATGCCAACATACATGAGCAAAACCATCCTGAACGCTATTTTAGGAGTAATGTTAGGGTATGGTGCCGTAGCGCAGCCCCCTAACGATAATTGCACCAATCCCATCGCCCTTCCCAACGTATCCAATTATTGCAGCGGAGCAGGCGCTTTCACCAATGTGGGCGCTACACCGTCGGGGTACGGCGCCGCTACGTGTTTTGGCTTGGCTTCCAATGATGTGTGGTTTTCTTTTGTCGCGCAGGCGACCGATGTCACCGTAGTGGTGCGCGGTGCGACGCAGCAGGCACCTGGAGGGACCCTTCGCAACCCACAAGTGGCTATCTATGCGGGTACTTGCGGCGGAACTCTTAGCCAGCTCGCGTGCCAAAGCTCGACCAACAACACCCATATTGCCGAAGTGAGCAAGAGCGGCCTGTTCGTGGGCACTACCTACCTTATCCGCGTACAGGGCTTTAATAATGCCACCGGTACTTTCCAGCTATGTATCAACAACTTCAATCCGCCGGCCATCCCTACTTCCGACTGCCCTACCGCAGCGCTGTTGTGCGATAAGTCGCCCTTCGTGGTCAAGAGCGTGACGGGGGCCGGCAACAACATCACTGAGCTCAACGACGCTGCGTGCTTTTCGGGAGGAGCCCCCATCAACTACGAGAGCAACTCCACCTGGTTTGTCTGGATCTGTGACCAGCCGGGTACACTGACTTTTACGTTAACTCCACTCAGCCCACCCGACGACTTGGACTTCGTCGTCTACCGACTGCCCAACGGCGTGGGCAATTGCCAGGGCAAACAGGTGGTGCGCTGCATGGCCAGCGGCGACTTCTTCTTTCCCAGCCCTTGCATGGGCCCTACTGGGTTGCGCGAGGGGGAAACGCGCACCAGTGTACCGGCAGGTTGTAATTTTCCTAACCCGACGACTTGGGCAGCACCGCTCAACATGCAGTCGGGCGAAGTATATGCCCTTTGCGTAAACAACTTCACCAGCAGTGGCAACGGCTTCTCCATCGAATTCGGCGGAACAGGCACTTTCTTAGGTCCCAAAGCGGCCTTTTCGGCTAACCCTTCCGCCATCTGTTTAGGCAGCCCTGTAGAGTTTACCGATGCCTCTACCTTTGCCTTGGGCAATATTACCGCCTACAATTGGAGCTTTGGCCCTACCGCTACGCCGAGCACTGCTACCGGCAAAGGGCCTCATTCGGTGATATTCTCGGAGCCGGGCATACACCCAGTCGTGCTCCAAATAGAGACTAACTTAGGCTGTAAGATCACCACCATCCAAAACGTAACGGTTTATCCCGATGTCGAGGTAGACACCCTTATCGCCGCACCCGACTGCAACGGCGGTACGAACGGCGAAATCATCATTACCAACATCGAAAAAGGGACGCCGCCCTACCTGTACAGCTGGCAAGGCGGCCCATTTACGGCGAGCAATCGCCTATCAAACCTGTCGGTGGGGACGTATAACCTGGTGATCCGAGATGCCAATAACTGTGAGACGTCGCTCGATATCGAGGTGAAGGAAAAAGAGCTCACCGTCGAAGCGGACGTCGCCAAGCCGCTGTGCACAGGCGATGCCAACGGCGTCATCACGTTAAAGGTGACCAACGGCACGCCGCCTTTCCAATTCAACTGGGGCAACGGCTTTGTTCCCAACAACAGTCAGGGGGGCTTCTCTGCCGGCGTATACACCATCTTGGGCGTAGACGCCGAGCTGTGCAAGGGCACCTTCGTCGTAACCGTTACGGATAATCCGCCGCTAACCCTCGAAATGGATACCCTCAACATCAGCTGTTACGGCGCCAACGATGGTCGGGGAGTGGCCCTCCCCGGAGGCGGGGTAGGCAACTACACCTACCAATGGAGCCAAAACAGTAGTAGCGCTACTGCGGAGCAGCTGGGCCCTGGGCAATATTTCGTTACGGTGACGGACGGCAACGGCTGCACTATAGTGGGAAGCGTCTATATAGAAGAACCCGAGCGTATCCAAACGCAGCTGTTGGGCGTCACCCATCTGCGGTGCAATGGCGTGCCGGAAGGTGCCGTTTCAGTGGGTGCCCAGGGCGGAAGCCCTCCTTACCAGTATAGCGTCGACAATCGCCCTTTCGCGCCCTCACCGCGGCTTGACGGTTTGCTTGCCGGCGAGTACTGGGTTAAGGTGCGCGACGCCAATGGGTGCTTGGACTCGGTTTTTGCTGTCATCAATCAGCCGCCACCGCTCGAGGTATCTGCTGAACCTGAAGAAGTCACGCTCGACTTAGGCTACACCGAGCAACTTCGCACGTTGACCACTCCAATAGGTCGCCCCGTAACCTTTAACTGGGTACCCTCTACAGGGCTAAGCTGCGTCGACTGCCCAGCTCCTACCCTTACGGCAGTTCAAAATACGGTGTACATCGTGCAAATCACCGACGAAGACGGCTGTATAGCTATTGACTCCGTAAGGCTCATCGTGCGCGACGAACGGCCTATCTACATACCCAACGTAATAGGGCCCGACAAGCCTTTCCCGAACAACTATTTCACGCTTTTTGGCGGACCAGCGGCCGAAAGCATTGAAAAGCTCCGCATCTACGATCGCTGGGGAAGCTTGGTTTTCGAAGCCAACAATATTTCTCTCAACGACCCTTATTTGGGATGGGATGGCACTTTTCGCGGCCAATCAGTAGACGGTGTCTTTACCTTTTACGCCATCGTTCGCTTTGTCGACCAGCGCCAAATTTTGTACGAGGGCAGTGTCACTGTCGTGCGTTGAGCGCTAAAAATCCATTCGCACGCGGAGGTTGAGGCGGCGGCCGGTCAAATAGTTGGGCACGGCGTATTGCAGGTTCGTGATGGCTTTTATCCAAAGATGGGAAGCCTCATTGGCCACCTGCATGAGATTGAACACCTCTATGCTGCCCCAAGTGTTGCGCGTGAAGCGCAGCGGATGGCGCGGCTTGCGCTCCAACCACTCGCGTTTCCACAGCTGAAACCCAAACCCGATGTCCACGCGATGGTAGGGGTTGAAGCGATACGGATTGCGATAGATGGTGTTGTTATCCGGTATTCCGAAGGGGAGCCCGGTGCCGAGAGTAAAGTTGAGGTGCATACGCAGGTTGGGATTTTTGGGCAAATAGTCCTGAAAAAAGGTGGAAAAGGTGAAGAAGCGGTCGGTGGGACGCGGCACGTCATGCAGAGGGGTGCCTTCGCGTTGCCCTAGCCTGCGCACCAAGTGCTGCACGCCGTACAGGGCTTCGCGCGTGCGCAGGAAGGAGAGGTTCACCCAGCTCTCTGCTCCCGGTACAAATTCGCCGTTGAGCCGCAAGTCCACGCCGGCAGCATAGCCGCGCAGGTCGTTTTCCCCAGAATAGCGGATGCGCACGTTGTCGATGTCGTAAGAGACGAGATCCCACATGTGCTTGTAATAGGCCTCGGCGATGAGCCGCATCTTGACGGGGCGGCGTCGGCCCCATAAAAAGTCATAGGTGAGCCCCCCCACGACATGTGCTGAGCGCTGGGCGAGGAGATTGGGGTTGATACTGCCGTCGAGGCGACGCAGCTCGCGATAAAAAGCGGGTTGAAAGAAAAGACCTGTGGCAATGCGGAAAGAGATATCGCGCGGAGTGTTCAGTGGCTTGTACAACAGCTGTACGCGCGGAGTGACGAAGGCTTCGCCGTTAAGGCTCCAATACTGCCCGCGCAGACCGACAGTCAGCTGCCATTCGCGCAGGCCCACCTCGCGCCACGTCCAGGTGTCTTGAAAAAACGCGGCGATCCGCCAGCTGTCCAGCGCATTGCGCCCCTTGAGCACGCGGCGCACGAGCAGCCGGGTGGTGTCGTAGGGCAGGGAATACAGAGCCGAGTCGAGCCGCTCCCATTCGTTAATGCGATCCACAGCGCTTTCGCTTTGCCATTTGAGGCCCCACTGAAAGAAATGGCTTCGGGTGAGCTCTTGCTCTGGGCGATCGTTTTGCCACTCCACGCCGCCGCGATACTCGACGTTGCGAACATCTAAGGTTAGGTAGTTGCGTATCCAAGTATGCTGGGTACCAGTGCCTAATACGCTGACGATTTCGCCAAAGTTGTCGGAGCCCAAGTCCGTGTCGAGCTGTCCCAAGAGGTAGTAGCTCAAGATGTCGAAGCGCTCGTTCTCCTGGCTGCGCCAGGCAGAAGCTAAGAATTTGTGGTAGACGGGGTTTCGGTCGCGTTTGGGCAAATAGGTGAGCGCCACGCCTCCCATAGCTTGGGTAAAGTCGTCTATTTCCTGACCTTCGAAGACGGAGCGCAGTTGAAGGGTGAAATCGATCAAGCCGAAAGCTCGGGCTAAGCTTTGCGGTACAAAGCGGTACACGGAGCGGTTGTAGTTGCCCAGCACACTTAACTGCCAGTGCCGACTTAAATCGTACGTCAGATACGTCTGTATGTCGTAGAAGTCGGGTACGTATTCCCCGCGCACGTCGAGGCTCGAGAGCAAGACGCGCGTTGTCTTGTAGCGAGCACCTGCCAAGAAGCGGAAAGCCCGGTACGGATCGGTGCGGTGCTTGACACTGCCCTCTATATGCGCACTTCCGCCCAGTAGGCTAGCCCCGATGCTAGCCCGCAGGCTATCAGGGCGCTTGTATCGGATATCGAGCACCGAGGAGAGCTTGTCGCCGTAACGCGCTTGAAAACCTCCGGAGGAAAAGGACAGGTCGCGCACCAAGTCTAAGTTGGGAAACGATAACCCCTCCTGCTGTCCGGCGCGCACCAGCTGGGGGCGGTAGATTTCAAAGTCGTTGACGTAGACCAGGTTTTCGTCGTAGTTGCCGCCGCGCACCTGGTACTGGGAGGTAAGCTCGCCGCCAGCACCCGTATTAACGCCCAAAGCGATGTGCGGAAGTACGCTCTCTAAATTGCCCGTAGTCGTAGGCAGCAGGCGCAGGGCTTCGATGCGCTGCTCGCGCACCATGCCGGCGTCGTCGAGCCGGCGGTCGCGCACGATCACCTCTAAGTTTGTCCGTTCCGGCGCAAGCGCTACATCCAATCCGAAACGCGCCTCGGGTGCCAAGGGCAGGACATCGATGCTCGCTTCGCGATACCCTAAGCGCCGAAAAGTCAACACTAAGCGCTGACCAGAAGGTACCCGAATAGCATAGTGGCCGCGCTCGTCCGAATAGACACCTCCTGAGCCCTCTTTAACGACAATCAGCGCCAGCTCCAACGGCTGGCCGTCTACGGCATCACTTACCTTTCCGTATACGAGTGCTGTCGGCGACTGCCCCCAAAGGGCAAGGCTCCCCTCTCCTCCCCACAGCGCAAAAAGCCCCGCACAAAGGAGAACCCCACTCCTGCATATTCGAACGCAAAGAAAGCGCCTCGCCAGGCTGAACCGTTGTACCCAAGTCCGTTTCCGCAATGCTCACCGATTTTTTCTGACTAAAATAGCACCTCCGCTTACCACCGCGGGCCGCTGCAAAGAACGCAAAAGCACCGCAAGAACGAGGAAAAGCCGGTTCAGGACTTGAGCTGATGATAAACACTTATCCGAAAAATGTCGCGCAGCGTGAGGCGGTCGGGTCTACCGAAAGGCTGCCATTGGAGCAAGTAGCCCATTTCGAGACGCGTCTGCGGCGATACCCTGCCCGATGCGCCTACGTAGAAGCGGTTCTGATCAAATACAGCAGGAGCTCCGCGCCCCCAGTTGAGAAATACCTCATCGGATACGTGTACCGCGATGCGCTCTTGAAACACCAGCCAATTCAATTGTGCTCGGTAGCGCCCTCGCCAAAAGAACCACACATCGTCATCGGAGAAAAAGCGCTGCTCTATGCGATAGCGGTGTTGCAGCGTCACCTTAGCGGAGAGCGCTCCTCGATGGTGGAACTCTTGGAAGGTGCGCCACTCCGCCCGCCGCGGAAAGGAAGAGCTGGTCGGTTCTGCCGCTCCGTTCTCTGAGCGGGTAATACCCACCGCACCCTCAAACTCCGGCCGCCAAGCATAGTGGAGGTGCGTATGCAGCACCAATTGATGCCAGCGCCCACTCGACAGCCAAAACCGATAATCTACCTCTTGGTGCAATGTCCAGGCCGGATGAAAGGACCAGGTCAGATAATAGCGGTTCCAAGAGACGCCATGACGCTGAACTACCTTAGGCGGTTGGGCTGACAGCACACTGTTTGAAATACTTAAGGCAAGACAAAATACGACCCATCTAAACTTCATGCATTCATCTTCAATTGCCGCAAAGAAACGGTTTTTTGGGGCCGATTAGCACCTCTCTCCCCTCTCCCGAGTGAGAAATTGTCGCTTGCGGCAGTAGCGTCGGTTCTAATCTATGCTTGCTCGAAGGGACAGCACTAAGGCAATTTCAGAAACCCTTACTTGCCGTTAATGCGGTGCACCATCAGTCAGAAGTTCTAAAGAGAGCACGCTGGCGGGAGGGAGGCTGTTCTCCGCATTAACTCACTTGGGCGCGCAAGCTCGTCCACGCCCCACCGTTGTAGGCTTCGATGCCGTTTTTTCTGAGCAATTCTACCGCTGCCTGACTGCGGGCCCCACTTCGGCATACGGCGATCACTGGGATACCTTTCTTGTGAAGCGTCGATACTTGGCTCGGCAGCCGGTCTAACGGGATGTTGACAGCACCCTGTAAATGCCCAGAGCGAAACTCCTCGGGCGTGCGCACATCCACGACCAAGGCACCATCCCTAAGCAGCTGCTTAAAATCCACTCGCGGCCCTAACCCGAATAGCGATTTCAACCATTGAAGCATAGCTCGACTGTCCTATTAGGTTGTTGTTGAGACTTATTGATGAAGCGCATAGAGCACCTCTTCCAAGCTGCCACCATTGTGTACGTCCGACACACCGGCCTGGCGCAAGATCTGTACCGCCATTCCACTGCGGTTCCCGCTGCGGCAATACAGCACGCGTGGCGCAGGGAGAGCAGCTACCTCTTCTATGCGGTAGGGTATGGTATCTAACGGGATGTTAATGGCGCCCTCTACGTGGCCACTTTGGAATTCTTCGGGCGTGCGAACATCGATAAGGGTCATCTTTTCTGTGCTTTTTTGCGTAGTCATGAAGAAAAAATCTTTTTGTGA
This sequence comes from Lewinellaceae bacterium, assembly GCA_037445225.1. Taxonomy (GTDB): domain Bacteria; phylum Bacteroidota; class Bacteroidia; order Chitinophagales; family Saprospiraceae; genus M3007. Next base: position 118,599 of record JBBIKW010000009.1, read on the forward strand.
AAAAGGCAACGCAAAGGTATAGGCATACCCACGCGCCTGAACGTGACTTCGGTCACGATACCTTCTCTTTACCCTGGAAAGCACCTGCGGAGTAAAATATCAGCGCAGAGCTTCTCGAAAGGAACTCAAGTCGGGTATACGTCCTCGCTTTCGCGTTCGTTCGTAGTGGTACGCTGCTTGCGCCAGCTTGGCTAAGAAGGGCCGTCCCACTGTTTCGTATTCGTACTGGTCGTCATTAAAGATGCCGTCGTCGTTGCACAGAATGGTCGCTGCCAGAATGAACTCCACGCCGGTGTCAAAATCCACTATGTAGGCCACATCCGTCAGCGTCCCGTATGCCTGCCCTACCTTGTTGAATATGCGCAGCGAAGCCGGCGGCTTCCCGGTACTGTCAGAAAAGAGGTAGTATTTGACGAAATCATCTGGGTATTGGCGCGGGTCATAAGAAGGGGCATCGCACTCGCGAGGGAAAAGCCCCATATACTTCCAAACGAAGCGATAGTCCTCCTTACTTAGATCGAAGCGATGCTGTGCCGGCACCGCTGCTGGAAACAGGATGGAGCGAAGCATCTGCTCCATATCGGTCAGTGCAAACCAATTCTTTCCACTCATATCGAAAGGCTCTTCAACAAGCCGCCCCTCTGCGTCTACCCAGCCTTTGCCCTGGCGCGTGCCGTTTTGCGGGTTAACCCAAAGCTGCTGTCCGACCTTTTCTGCCTCTCGATAAATGACGACACTGCCTTCAGGGGAATAGAACGTCATTGGGCTAGCGTAGCGCTGGTCGCGCCGAGGAGCATAGAAGCGATGGACTATACCTGTGCGCGTATACCCCTTCTCGCGCAGTGTCTGGTTGATGTAGTCGATTCCCAAGAAGTCGAAAAGGTGGTTATAAGAAGGGTTGTCGCTGACCACAAAGACCCTGCGGATATCGTGTGCTAAAGTGGGCAGACCAGTGGGCGCGGTGCTATCGGCGCAATAAGCTTGCTGAAAAGGCCGCAGCGAGTCAATGCAGTACGGAGTATTTGGGCTAAGCATAGGATAACCGCTTCGCCTCAGGCGATGTACCTTTTCCAATGCCAACAAGGCTAAGGGCATTTTGACCATGCTGGCCGGATAAAAGTAACGCGTGCTGTCTACTCTGAAACCATAGGTGCGGAAGAGCGGAGAGCCATCGCGGCGCCGGTCGATTTGGGTGTAAAGGATTTGCACGGAAGAGCGTTCAGCGCTGTCGAGCACTTGTCGCGCCAAAGGGTCCTGGCGAAGTCGCTGAAGTATTGCCGTCAAAGGGTTGTCTTCTTGTGGGAGCTTTCTGGATCCCATACAGGCATTCCAGATGCCGATACCCAACAGCAGCCAAAACAGCGATCTTAATGAGTGTACAGGCATACTTCCTTCACATTGCGACTACAAAACAACGACACTCTCCTGTAAAAGCGCATAAACAAAAGGCACATACGCGTTTCAGCCGTATTTCTCTACCGGATGAAACGGCCCCGAGGCTACTCCCGCCTCCACCCCCTGCGAGATTACCTCTGCGCAAAGAGGTAGCTCTTATCGGCAGCATCCACAGCAAGCATGGCGGCCCACTTAAGGCCATTCTTTGACTTTCTTGTGAAATAACCCCCAACTAAATACACTGAAAATCAACTTTTTAGGATTAAAAAACCTTAGAGAAGAACAAGTCTTGTGAACACAGAAACCCGCCGATTAATTTTGCTGTTTCACAATGTACGTACCATGGAATTTCGATTGCACGCGCCATATCAGCCCACGGGAGACCAGCCGCAGGCCATTCGCCAGCTCGTAGAGGGCATCCGTCGAGGAGAACGCGCCCAAGTGCTGCTCGGCGTCACCGGCTCGGGAAAGACCTTCACCATAGCTAATGTGATCGCACAGGTCAATAAGCCGACCCTGGTGCTCACCCACAACAAAACCTTGACGGCGCAGCTGTACAGCGAGCTGCAGTCCTTCTTTCCCGAAAACGCGGTGGAGTACTTCGTGTCGTATTACGACTACTACCAACCCGAGTCGTACCTGCCGGTTACCGACACGTATATCGAAAAGGATCTGCAAATTAACGAGTTGGTCGACAAGTTGCGCCTCCGCGCCACCAGTACCCTGTTGTCGGGGCGGCGCGATATCATTATTGTAGCTTCTGTCTCGTGTATTTACGGCATGGGTAATCCGGAGGACTACGCTACCGGTATCATCCGCTTGGAGCGCGGAGCCAAGATGTCGAAGACGCAATTTCTCTATGCGCTGACCGATAGCCTGTACTCGCGTACGGAAGGAGATCTGACGCGAGGGACATTTCGCGTGCGCGGCGACAGCGTAGATATTTATCTACCCTACGCCGACTGGGGCTACCGCGTCATCTTTTGGGGTGACCTGGTAGAAAGCATCGAGACGATCGACGTGCAAAGCGGGAAACGCATCGCCGACACCGACCGCGCAGTTATCTTCCCGGCCAACCTGTACGTGGCGCCCAAAGACCGGCTTGCCGAGATTATCCGGGCCATCGAAGACGAGATGATCGCCCAAGAGCAGTACTTCCTCTCAGAGGGGCGCCTCGTCGAGGCACGACGGATACGCGAGCGCACAACCTTCGACTTAGAGATGATCCGCGAATTAGGCTATTGCAGCGGCATCGAAAACTACTCTCGCTTTTTCGATCGGCGTCCTCCTGGGGTGCGCCCGTTCTGCCTGCTCGACTATTTTCCAGAGGACTACCTGATGATTGTGGATGAGAGCCATGTGACCATCCCTCAACTGCGCGGAATGTGGAGCGGTGACCGCGCCCGAAAACAAACCTTGGTCCATTATGGCTTTCGCCTGCCCTCCGCTATCGACAACCGGCCGCTCAGCTTTGAAGAATTCGAAAGCCTCATCAACCAAGTCATCTTCGTCAGCGCCACGCCCAGCGACTACGAGCTCCAGCAGACAGAGGGCGTGGTCGTGGAGCAGCTCATCCGTCCTACAGGTCTGCTCGACCCCCCCATCGAAGTACGCCCCTCGCTCCACCAGATCGACGACTTGTTGGAGGAGATTCAGCGGCGGGTCGAGCGCCAAGAACGCACATTGGTTGCTACGCTCACCAAGCGCATGGCCGAAGAGCTCAGCGCCTATTTGACCAAAATGGGCGTCCGTTGCCGCTATATCCACAGCGAAGTAGAGACGCTCGACCGCGTCGAGATCCTGCGCGACCTGCGTCTGGGCGAGTTCGATGTGTTGGTTGGCGTCAACCTCCTGCGCGAAGGGCTCGACTTGCCCGAAGTGTCGCTCGTCGCCATCCTCGACGCCGACAAAGAGGGATTTCTCCGCAACGTGCGCTCCCTTACCCAGACGGCAGGACGAGCGGCTCGCAACGCCAACGGTTTGGTCATCTTCTACGCCGACCAGATCACCGACTCCATGCGGCAAACCATCGAAGAGACTCAGCGGCGCCGCAGCATACAAATGGCGTACAACGAAGCGCACGGCATCACGCCGCGCACCATTCACCGAAGCCGCGAAGAGATTTTGGCACAGCGCACTATCTTAGAGATCCGCGGCACAGAGGCCTCACCCTATTACGTCGAACCCGAAGCGCCCACCTTAGCTGCCGAGCCTATTGTGGCCTATGCTACGCGTCCGCAGCTCGAAAAGATGATTGCTGAAACCGAAGCGCGCATGAAAAAGGCCGCTAAAGAGCTCGACTTTCTCACTGCAGCGCAACTCCGCGACGAGATGTTAGCCCTCAAAAAGCAATTGCGCGAGCGCTTCGGCGCAGATTAACCCCCCTACCTTCCGAACCTTTACTTCTGCACACCTTACCATGGAAAGCGGCGGCAAAATCTTGGGCGGCATCATTGGGATGATGGTACTCGACCTGATCGGTGTTCCTGCCGGAGCCTTCTGGGGCTTTTTGTTGGGCCTCATCGTTGGCCACATATGGATTGATCGCCCCAAGTTGGTAACTGCTGCAGCCCAGTCGCCTCTCGAGCATCGCCAGCGCGGCGCCTTCATCTATTACCTGGTGTGCATGAGCGCGCGGGTAGCCAAGGCCGACGGCCCTATCAACCGCGCTGAAATCCAGTTCATGGAGCAACTTATGCGCCAACACCTGCGCCTCAGCGAAAAGGGCCGGCGCGACGCCATCCGCGTATGGAACAGCGCCAAAGATGGGGAAACCGCCTTTCATCAGTACGCTCAGGCGTTTTACCGCGACTTCCGCTCGGAGCGCCACCGAGTGATGAACGCCATAGACCTGTTGTTTGCTTTGGCGGCTGCCGACAGCTCGCGGTTGCATCCAGCAGAAGAAGAGCTCCTCTTGCGCGCTGCGGGCATATTTCATATCAGCCGCCTGCAGTTTGAGCGCATCAAGGCGCGCTATTTTGCTCCGCCAACACACGCTACCCCCTCGTGGTCGCCCTTAGACCCGCATTACGCCATCTTAGGCGCCAGCCCTTCCGACTCGATCGAGGTCATCCGGCGAAAGTATCGCGAGCTTGCCCTTCGCTGGCATCCCGACCGCGTCCAAGCGCGCGGAGGCTCTCCCGAGGCCATTCGACACGCTCAGGAAAAGTTTCGGCAAATCGCCGAGGCCTACGAGCGCATCTTAGAGAACCGAGCCAAAGAGCGCTAAAGCAAAAAACCTCTCGGCGACGTCTCGCAGAGAGGCCAAATCCCCAAAACCAATTGTTTACTGGTTTTCTCTTCACCTCAGCGGCCACTTATTATTGGCCTAACTGATAAATGTTGGTATTTTGGATAGGAACAGGCGGCTTCTTGCGTCTAAACGCATACGCAAAGGAAAACTCGTGTGAGCCCGAGCTGTATTGTTGGAATGGCCCAAACGACACATCGTACGTGTAGAAGAGGTTGAAGCGGTTGTACTGCGTGCCGATAAGGAACGCCATAGAGCCTCTCGAGTTGGGTCGATAGGTGAGCCCTGCAATGAGCTTGTTGTCCAAAAACCGCCCCTGCACGTTGAGGTCGACCTGGAAGGGGACATCGCGAATACTGCGCACCGCTATCGAGGGGATAAGCGTGAAGTTGTGTTGGTATATCGGCAGCATGCCGCCCAATTGCAAGATGAAGTAGCGGAGACCGGCGCCGCTTTCTGCCTGTGGATTGTCGACGGGGATTTCATCCAAGCGGGCGCGAATGGCCGAAGGCAATACCAAGCTGACAAACATCGCGTTGTCATATAGGATATGCGCCCCAAAAGAGGAAGTGAATAAGCGTTGGCCGTCGGTAGCCCCCTCCAATACCGCATCGCGCACGTCGATGAGCGGGTTGGTCAGCACATCGCTGTTGAGACGCCGCCGCAGAAACTCCGTCGTCAACCCCAACCCTATTTGAGTGCGATCTACCTTGAAGCGGAACGAATATATGCCTTGAATGCGCGAGACAATCTGGTTGCCGATATATTCGGTAAAAAGACTACCACCTAAGCCGAGCTTGTCGCCGACAGGCCCTGTATACAGGAAGGTGTAGCTTCGCGGTGCACCGGGAAAGCCCGCCCATGAGTGGCGCGCATTGGCCAGCAAGAGAAACTCGTTGTCGAAACCCGCTACGCCGGGATTGATGAGGTTTTGGAAAACCTGGTACTGAGAATAGATAGCATGCTCTTGAGCCGCAGCAGAGGCGACCCAAAGGCCAAACAGCAGGGAGTAAATTGCTTTTTTCATGACCAAATCGATAATGGGAAAATAGTTGAAAAAATAAAAGGGCCCAACAGTCCGGGAGGGTTGCCGGGCCCTCGAAGCGTTATCGAACGATATTGATGGAGCCTTTAATCTGACGCACCTCTCCACTTGCCGTGACGGTTAGGACGTAGTAGTATACTCCATCGGGTAGGAGCTCTCCGCTAGCGGTACGACCCTCCCAGCGCTTCGCACTGTTGTCATACCCCTCTGCTCGATATACCAACTGCCCCCATCGGTTAAACACTTCAAACGTGTTGACGGGATAATCTTCAATACAGGTGATGAGCGCGAAGTCGTTTAGACCGTCTTCCACCCCAGGCGTAATGACTGGGCGCACTAAGAGACAGCCGTCGGGCGGATAGGGCACGCGAATGCGGCCAATGCCTTTGCAGCCGTTGCCGTCTGTAACGATGAACTCGATGAGCTCGCCGGGGCAGAGGTCTTCGGCGCGCGCTTCGGTGCCGTTCTTGCCCGAAGTGACGGAAGACCAAGCAAAGGAAAGCGGCTGTATTCCAGAGGGCACCTGGGCAATAACTTGACCATCGCATAGGGAGAAGTTGTCGGGTGCCAACGTCGAGAATTCAAAGTTGAGAGGCTCTGGCTCGCTCACCGTGAAGGAATAAAGCGTCTGCACGTTGTTCGCATCGATTATCGTGATGCGGTATTCGCCTCCGCACAGCTGTGTGGCCGTAGAAAGCCCACCCAGCGGCACGTTGGCATCTACTTGCCCAGTCGGCCAAACAATGCGGTAAGGCGGCACGCCACCCACTGCAGACACGGCAGCACGGCCGTCGCAGTGGCCGTCGCAGCTGACACCAAAGCCGTTATAATTGCTCAGAATAGCAGAGCTGCCCACCACTGTCGGCGGAAACGTCAACTGTCCCTGCCAAGAAGCAGTACAACCCAGACCATCCGTAATGATTACGCTGTACGGCCCCCCGCATAGGGTGCTGTTGGTAGGCGTGTTGACTCCATTGCTCCAACTCACTGTGAAATTACCCACGTTTCCAGTGACGACCACTGAGGCAACGCCGTCACAGACCGTAGCCCCGCTTACATGAAAGCCGTTGTAGTTGGACAATATGTTGACATTAGATACCGTCACCTGCGATTGCGAGCCTACCGTTATGGAGGGGCACTGCCGCGGCACATTGCTCTGGTCGATTACCGTACACATATACACGCCCGGAGGTATTTGAGCGATGTTTTGTGTAGTCGCCGTGTAGCCGTTTGGCCCACTCCACACAAAGGAATACGTTGGCCCGTCCCCACCCGAAACAGAGATGGCAATAGCGCCATCGCTAGAGTTAGCACATGTAGCGGGCGTCACCTGCACGACGTTGCATTCGAAGGGTGCATAGGTGCGCACTAAGTTGAACGTATATACGCTGGTGCAGCCCGAGTTGAGGTTCGTCACCGTAACAATATAGGTACCTGAGTCCAAGCCGTTGACCGTCGGTGTAGTTGGGCCGTGCTTCCACGCATACATGAGGTTGGCGTTGGGCGGAATAGGTGACAGCGAGATGGAGCCGTTCTTCATGTCGTCAAACGGCGGCGTGAAGGCCGTGCCAACTACAGCGGGCTCGCGTTGTGTAATCACAATGTTTGAGATGGTGAAGTTGTTCCCCGCCCCATCGGCAAGACTGATCTCGTATTCTCCCGAAGGTAAGCTGCAGATCTGGAAAGTATCTTGGTCGGGGAAATATATTTGGTTGAAGGGGTTAGGAGGCGTTTTGCTCAGGCTAATCGACACAGGAGCGACTGCTCCAGGAGGAACATTGACGGTCATGCATCCATCGTCGTTGCAAGAAGGCGTAATTGGGCTCACCGTAGCCAGCACCAAGATATTCGTCGTAGGCACCTCGTAGGTAAAAGTCGCCGTACATTGATTTGCATCGGTGATGGTCAAAACATAGGTGCCGTAAGACAGTCCTGCGATATCTTGCTGGTTAGAAGTAAATCCATTGGGGCCGCTCCAGCTGAAGGCGAGCGGCGCCGTCCCGCCACTAATATTATGCAATGAAATGGAGCCTGGTGTCAGGCCATCTTGCGGTGTAATTGTTTGGCTGCCGACAGTGATGGGTTGAGGAGCATTTACGGCGATAGCAGGCCCTTGTGTCGTACAGCCGGCATTGTCGGTAATGGTCGGCACATAAGAGCCAGCGGTTAGACCCGTAATGACGGTACCGGTTTTGTTACCGGGCCATTGCACCGTATACGGGGCACCGTTGCCTCCGCTGGGCGCCAAAGTAATAGAGCCGTCGGCGCCGTTAGGGCATCGCACATGCTGCACAGTGGGATTAGCCGCAATGGCCGTGGTGGCCCCGCCTACAACAATAGGGCTGTTGACCGCATCGGTGCAGCCGCGCGCATCTGTGGCCACTACCGTGTAAGAGCCGGCGCTCAACGTGGTGGGGTTAAGACCCGTAGCCACCGTTTGGGAGCCCAACATCCAGGCGACGTTGTAGGGCGGCGTACCGCCGGTCACCGATACGGAGGCAGCGCCGTTGTTGGAGCCAAAGCAAGTGGCTGGCGTGATGCTCCCGGTCGGCTCTACCAGCAGCGCTGCCTGCGGCTGGGTGACCGTGTACTCAAAGACCCGCGAACACATGTTGGCGTCGCGCACCGTCAGCGTATAGGTGCCTGCCGTCAGACCCGAGATATTTTTGGTCGTAGCAGAAAAGCCACCCGGACCACTCCACGAAAACGTGTGGGCGCCGGTGCCCCCCGTAGGATTGGGCAAGGAAATAGAGCCGTTGTTGCCGCCAAAGCAAGAGACCGGATTGATCACCACAAGCGACTGCGCTATTTGGATAGCTGCCGGAGCACTGACGTTAATCACGGATGGCGTGTGGGTGCATCCTTTTGAGTCGGAAATCGTCACCGAATACGTTCCCGCAGCTAGTCCCGTAATGCTGGGGGTATTCGTTGTCTGATTGTTGAAGGGCGGAGGCCCTGCCCAGCTATAGGTGTACCCCGGCGTACCCCCTGAAGTCGACAAGGTGATAGAGCCATCCTGTCCGTTGGGGCAGGTTACGTTGACCACTGTGGCACTGGTACTCATGGGCTGAGGTTGCCCTACGACGGCTGTGCTTGTCGTCGTCAGGCCACTCGCCACGGTGACCGTTACCGTATACGTCCCCGGTAGCAAATTCTGAATGAGAGTGTCTGTAGTACTGCCGTTACCACTAGGCCCTGTCCACGTGAAATTCATTGCAGGCCCGCCCTGGATGAGCTTCGCAGAGATAGCCCCTGTAGCGGTACCGTTGCAGGCGGCATTGGTGGGATTCAGCTGTAGTACAGGCGGTACCACCGCGGTGATATACACATGGCCGTTGACCAAGCCCGGCGTAACAATCCCCTTTTTATCTTGAGACACCTCTATGGGAAAACCATTTAGGCTGGAAAAGTTCACCGGCGAAAGCGTATTAGTGTCGCCGATAGCGGTAAAGCACAGGCTAAAGATAATTGTGCTATCAGGGAGGGTTCTACCCAAGGCATTCTGGTCAAACCAGTTAAAGCGTACCTCTCCAGGCGGATTGGTATTGAAAGCGGCTGGCGTTAGCCCTAAAGGATTAGAACCCAAATTTATGGGTGTATTCAACTGCAGAAGGGCCGGATTATACACGATGGCAAACTGCATAGAGGTGACCTCTTTGAAGTTTTTCACCCGAATATCCACGCACGTAGTGCCGTTCTTTACCACCGTGTCTTTGTCGGCAATGAAATGTACGGCGTTCGGATCAACCGCCACAAAAATAGTATCGCGCACACCCGACCCTGGCTCCCAGAGGTTTTGGCTGTTAATGTCGATAGCCTCCTCCGAGGTGCCTCCGCCCGGCGGAAAGCCTACAGCGTCGATCCAGATGGGTGAAAAACTTCCCGCCGGGCCGTCGGCGCGAAAACACACTTGGTATATGGTGTCGCCGTTGGCCCGAGTAACGCCCATAAAAGCGGTCTCCGTCCAGCTGATTATCAAATTATTCGTACCCGGCAACACGTTGAAGGAGCCGGGCCCTAAGTCGGGCAGATTGTAGCCGGTAGTACCTTGATATTTCAGCACGGTCGTATCCCAGTGCATGACGTATGATAGCGCCACCATCTGATTAAAACCGCGCACCGTCACGGGCATGCACTGCGTTGCCCCTTGAGGTATGTGCAGGCGGTTGGCGCGAATCTGGAAGTTTGCCGGCCCTGCCGCTACCGCTATGTTAGCCCCGCCTTGGGAAAAGTTTACCGATATGGCCTGGCCATTGCGCGTCACCTCGATACCCGGCAACACGTTGGCTAAATTGACCGACGATACCCCCGCAGCACGCAAGCGAAAGCGAATGGTTAAAATCGTCGTACCGTTAGCCAGCGTTACGCCCGTGGGGTATTGAAATAAGTCGGGGAACCACGACGTTGAGACCTTTCCCGGCGAGGCATTGTAGTTGGCCGCCGAAAAGCCCGGCAAGGTGCTTGTCGTCATCGAAAGAAACTCCAGCACCGTATTGTTGAAGACAATGGGAAACTGCAGCGACGTAATATTGGTGAAATTTTGTGCTTTCAGCTCCAACAATATGGTGTCGCCGACATTTCCCGTAAGGGAAGCCGGTGTAAAGGAAGTGATAAGCGCTTGTCCAGCGGCTTTTAGGTGGAACAGGAGCAGACCTGCCGCAAGAAGGGTAGGGAAAATCGGTCTCATCTTTAACGACAAATAGGGATGATGGAGGAATAAACATTCTTTCATAATTTCATCAAAGGCAGAAGACTTGCCTGTGTTTTTGTTCGGATGAGCAAAAAGTAGAGGCCATTCCTCGGCAATTGGGAAGAGGCAATTTCTATGCCATGATGCCCTGAGGGAAGAAAGTATTGCTGCTCCGACACAAGACGCCCTACCACATCTTTCAAGACCACCCGTACTTCGTCGGCGCTGCTTAGCTCCAAAACGAGGGTTGTCCTGTCGATGAAGGGATTGGGATACACCCGCGACGAAAGTGGCGAGACGCCTCGGATAGTCTCCTCTGCGCTTACGCTAAAGCCAATGGCTACGTATCCGTGCTTGAGCACGCAGTCCTCTATGCGCAGCGGCGGGATCGACGTATCGGCTTTGAGCACTTCAAACTGCGTCGGCGGAATCTCCGTGAATGTCACCGCAGTACCCTGCCCTGTCTGACCCTTTGCGCTGAACTTTATCCAAAAAATCGCCGTGCTATCGGGAAGCGAAACCCCAGTGCGCACTAAGGGCGTATTCCAGGCGAACCGCAGGATACCCGACCCTGTTTCGTTGGTTCCAAAGTGTTGGATAACCAGTCCCGGCAAATTGAAGTTGAATACGGTCAAGTAATTGAGGACGGCCGGATCCCACTGAAGGACAAACTGCACCCCGACAATACTATCAAACTCGGCTACCTGGAGCGGCATATTCACCACACTCCCGGGCGTAACGTTGTTCAACACCGGCAGGCAAAACGTTACCTGCGCGCGAAGCGGATAAAAGGAGAGGAAAAACAGGAAAAAGAATGGCCAAACCCAGCGGGAGTGTGCAAACATGAGAAACAACTGGTTGCGGATTTGTTTTTTACGAGAAGCCCACTGTCGCAGCAAAGTGCTGGCTTTCTACGGATTAAAAGAAAAAGGCTACTTTTTCCGAAAGAGAAGCGATGAACCTCCTTGGTCAAAAAGCGGGCCAAAGTTCTGGAAAAAAGGCGTAAATACCTAAAAATCGCAAAATGAAGTGCGCGCACCGGCGCATCTCCTCAAAACGATGGCTGCGGCGCTACAGCCCTTCAAAATGCCGCGGGCGAAGAATTTCGCGGTTGTAGCAGTCGAAAAACTCGCGCACCTCGTAAGTCTTGGGTAAGCTTTGCCAATCTATGTAAAAGCTGTTTTTAGGCGGAGAGGCATCGTAGTGCCCAACGACAATTTCCAATAAATAAGAGGAGTGAGAAGGAGTAGTCGGTTCCCGTATCCCGCCGAACTGATATCGGAAATAGATGGGTAGACCGCTCTGCTTGTCTATGCCGAACCGAATATGGCGCCAGCGCGCCTCTTCTGCCTCATTTGCTTCTGTCGTCCAATCTGCTCCCACCAGTATGCAGGGTGTATTGCTGATGAGCGTATCGTCTAAGGTTTGGTAGGGAGGCGTTCCGAAATCCCGATTTTGGCCGTAGTATCGATTAACTGCCGGCGCATGCAACAGCATAGGAATGAAGAAAAACACGGTGCCGTTTTGGAACAAGTGCACGTCGGGGTCGAGGCGCTGCAGGTCGTAGCGCTGGGCTAAGGTGTCGCCGTAAAGGCTGTACTTGTAGCGCCCATCGAAGACCACGCGAAGGCGGTGCAGGCTGGAGGGATACTGCGTTTCCAAGTCGGCTTCGTAGCGCAGGCCGGGTTTCCCGTCCAGATGTTCAAAGCGCTCAAACCATATGCGACCGAGATAAAAGATGGTGTCTTTGCTGTAGTGGTGCTTTTCGACGGCGCGAATATGGTAGGCGCCGTAGGGAATGCGCTCGGCGCTGTCCAAAGCGGCGATCAACAGCGGATGCCGCGTTTGTGAAAACAGCGCACCGCCCGCCCACAGGAGCAATGCCGCTGCGAAAAAGGCGCCCTTGCTTTTGCAGGGCAGCAACAGTTCCAATCCGTATCTCATAAGCACGTCACTTTTGTTCTATCTGAACATATTTTTTGTCTACCCATCCCTTCAGTCCTTTCTCATTCTTCGCCCAGACGAACTGCATCCCATTGGCTTGCTTAGCACAATCGCACAGAGCGTAATCGTTTCGCCGCGCAGAAACTGCCCGAGCACCTCGCTGGATGTGCTGGGGTAGCGGCGCACGTTGAGCGGGTCGCGGCGCGTATGCAAGCAGGCGTAGGTTTTTTTCGGATACTTCTCTGCGCATTTTACTACCACTTTGGAAGCCCTCCAATAGCGTCGAATGCATCGGAAGCGATCCTCCGACCACGGATGCGTTCGCACTAATTCGTATAGCCAACGTTCTACACCCCAACTCGGCCTCGGATCCAATTGTCTAAGCAGCTGCATCACCGAGACGGCGCGCTCCGGGTCGTAACCGGCTGCATACATTAAGTATATCGCGGCAATGTCGGCATCTAACTCGTCGGATGGATTGCAATACTGCGCCCGATGTCGCGTAAAAAAAGAGCGAAGCTGGTCTAAAACATCGCCTCCCTCCAACTGCTCAACATATCTAATCAGACGAGCTATTTCCGCTGTGTGGTGGTTTTCATTGTGGCCCAACTCGTGCCCTAAAACGAAGGCTAGTTCGTCGTCCGTGGATAGGACATCCAAGGCGCCTGTGGTTATATAGATATTCCCACCCGGTATAGTAAAGGCGCCAAAAGTCTCGTCTTCTATGACATACATGTCGTGGTCGAAGTAGGGCCGCGCTAAGTGCGGCAGCAAGCGTTCGACAACGGCCTCAGCGCGTTCGTTGTAGGCAGCATCCTCTAAAAGCAGCGACATGAAGTGTTCTTGGTGTATGGCCTCCCCCATCTTTTTTTGCTCGGCGGTGTTGATGGGCCCTATTTCCCGCCGTACCTCGCGCTTCAATTCATCGCCGCATTTCTCCCGATCTTCATAACTGCACCCTAAGCGAAGCGCATCGACTTTTGTTTTGAACGGAAACTGATAAAGTGTCTCCTCTTTGGGTAAGGGTTCTTCGCAAGAAGCGACTACCCAAAGCAGCAAAAGCCAAGGAAAGCACCAAGTCAACATTTTGCAGTATTGGGTATATCTCAGTATTCCAGCAGCCGTTGAATAGCCTCAGCTACCTTCTCGATAGAGGGGATCATCTCGCGCTCGAGCGTCTCGTTGAGCGGCACCGCAGGCACATTAGCCGCGCCTATGGTGCGCACAGGAGCATCCAAGTGTTCGAAGCAATTTTCCGAAATGCGAGCGGCTAAGCTCTGCGCAAAGGTGTTGTGCACAGGCTCTTCGGTGATGACCAACACTTTTCCGTGTCGGCGGGCCAATGCAAACATAGCGGCCTCGTCTAAGGGGAAAAGCGTGCGCAAGTCGAGCACCTCAACGCGGCCAGGATAGTAGCGCGCCGCGTTCAATGCCCAATGGACACCCATGCCGTAACAAACAATGCCTAAGGATTCGCCGCGCTGTACAGCTTTCGGCTCAGTCGCTAAGGCTACCCGGGCTTTGCCAAAGGGCACTACATAGTCTTCATCGGGTTCGACGGTGCGCGCCGCCTCGGTACCGCGCACCTTACTCCAATACAGGCCCTTGTGTTCGAAAATGACGACTGGGTTGGGGTCGTAATAAGCCGCCTTGAGCAGCCCCTTCAGGTCGGCCCCATTGCTCGGATAGGCGATCTTGATGCCGCGAATGTTGACGACAACGCTTTCGACGCTGCTGCTGTGGTAGGGACCGCCACTCCCATACGCGCCAATAGGCACGCGGATGATGCAGCTGACTGGCCACTTTCCGTTGCTCAGGTAGCAGGAGCGGCTGACCTCTGTAAAGAGCTGGTTGAGCCCGGGCCAGATATAGTCTGCAAATTGCACTTCTACAATGGGGCGCAGTCCTACGGCGCTCATGCCTACCGTGCTACCGATGATAAAAGCCTCTTGGATGGGCGTGTTGAAGACGCGGTGGTCGCCAAACTTTTCGGCCAAGGTGGCGGCCTCTCGGAAGACGCCGCCTAACCGGCGCCCTACGTCTTGCCCATAGAGCAGGCACTCTGGGTGGGCGCGCATGAGCTCTTCGATGGCGTACAGGGCGCAGTCTACCATCACCTTGGGCTCTCGCCCAGGCGGTTGGCGAACGCCACGCTCCGCCGTAATGGGCGTGGGAGCAAAGTCGAAGGTATATAAGTCCTTGGACTCCGGGTCGGGAGCATTCTTGCTGTGCTCAAAGTCGTCCGCTACCGTCTGGATGACCTCCTGTTCGATCTGTTGCAGCTGCTCTTCGGTAAAACCGCTTTGTAAGAGCGCACGCCGCAGGATAGGGTAAGGGTCGCGCTGTTGGTGCTCCTCTAAGTCGTCTCGGTACCACTCTTTGCGCACCCCTGAGGTGTGGTGGTTGAGCAGCGGCACGCGCGCGTGTAAGAGAAAAGGCCGGCGCTCGGTGCGGATCTGGTGCAAGATATCTGCCACGGTATGCCAGCACCGCACAAAGTCATTGCCCTCTATGCTGATGGCCTCTAAACCTGGGAAGCCCTTGGCGTATTCGGCAGCATTGGCTACGCGCGTCTCGGCAGCATTGGCCGAGATGTCCCAGCCGTTGTCCTGTACTAAATACAAGATGGGTAGTTTCTTCAGCACCGCCATCTGGAAGGCCTCGCTGACCTCGCCCTCGGTGACCGAAGCATCGCCCAACGAGCACACGACAACGGGCTTGGGCTGGTCGGGAGGCGGCATCAGCTCGGCTACCTGTTCGCGATACCAAAAGCCCAACGCCGCACCCGTAGCAGGGATAGCTTGCATGCCGGTAGCGCTGCTCTGGTGCGGGATCTTGGGCTTGTCTGGGTCGCGAAGGCTGGGGTGGCAATAATAGGAGCGCCCGCCCGAAAAGGGGTCGTCGCGCTTAGCCATCAATTGCAGCATGCAGTCGTAAGGGCGCATGCCGATGCCCAACAGCATGCTGTCGTCTCGATAATAAGGGTATAAGTAATCTTGCGGCAACAGCTGCATGGCCACCGCCAGCTGGATAGCCTCGTGGCCACGCGAGGTGGCATGTACGTACTTGGAGACAAACTTGAAGTTAGCCTCGTAGATCTCCGTCATGGCCTTAGCCGTAGCCATGAGGCGAAAGGCACGTGCTAAAATATCTTTGGGAAGATCGGTGCGCCGAGCCGCTGCTACTTTTCGACGGCGCCTCGAACGCTGGCTGCTGGTAAGAGTGATGGTCATTTTTTATCCGAAGAGTTGCCGCAGAATAGCGGTGGAGGTGCTCCAATAGGGACTTGGGCAAAGTTAAGCGAAGAGAGCCATATGTGGCGAAGAAGCAGGGGGCCTCTTGGGATATCAAATACCCCAGCGCAGAAAAAAGTTTGAACTATTTTTGACCGACTGCTGGCGCAAGGTGTTGAAATCTGCGAGGCGTCGCTACAGTTAGGGCCCTCCCTAACCGTAGCGCATTCCAGATGTATCCACACCGAACGACGGGGCAAAAAGTCGCGTAAAAGCACGAAATGCAGCTTCAGCGCTAAACAGAAAGGCACCTCAGGTGCGTTTTTATTGAAAAGCGCTCTGCCCCTCTTCGGTAGAATACAATAATTAGACGCTTTTCCTTACTATCGCTGTGTTTAAAACATACCCGACAATGAACGCTTGCAAACGCCTGCCGCTGTACCTCGGTGCATTTTTGTTGCCGCTGGGGAGCTATGCCACACACAACCGAGGCGGCGAGATCCACATCGAACAAATAGGCCCCCTAACCGTGCGCGCTACCATCATTACTTGGACGCGCACCCTCAGCGTCAGCGCTGACCGCGACACCCTGACACTTTGTTGGGGCGACGGCGTCTGCGAACAAGTAGGTCGAGTAAATGGCGGAGGAAAGGGCGTCCCGTTGAGCAACGAGGTGAAGTACAACATCTATATCGCTACGCATACGTATGCGGGACCGGCAACTTACCGCATCTCCATGACCGACCCGAACCGGAATGCCGGCATTGTGAACGTAAACCCGCCTCAGTCGGAGAACATCCCCTTTCACATCGAGACCATCTATAAGTTCTTAGACCCTCAATTCGGCGGCAGCAACACGACGCCTTATCTTCTTCAAGACCCCATCGACAATGCCTGTGTGGGTCGGCCGTTTCGGCATAACCCCAACGCCTTCGACCCAGACTTGGACAGTCTGTCGTATCGCCTGGGCATCCCCAAGCAAGCTATCGGCGTCAATGTACCCAACTACAGCTTTCCTAACGAGATCGCTCCCGGCTCCAACAACCTCCTGCAGCTCGACGAACGCACCGGCGACATCTTGTGGGCATCGCCTCAGCAGACCGGCGAGTACAACCTCACCATCCTCATCATCTCTTGGCGAAACGGCGTGCCCATCGATACCACCGTTCGCGACATGCAGATCTTTGTTTCCAACTGCCAAAACAACCCGCCCTTTATTGAGCCCATCGATGACCTGTGTGTGGTAGCTGGAAAGACCGTAGAATTCCCTGTGGTTGCCACCGACCCCGACTCCGGAAACCTCGTTCGCCTAACCGCATCCGGAGGGCCTATATCGCAAATCTATAGCCCGGCCACGTTCTCAGCACCGTCGACCTTCCTACTACCTCCAGTAACGGGTACTTTCCGATGGCAGACCCAGTGCGAGCACATTTCAAACTTCCCCTACACCATGGTGTTCAAGGCGGTAGACTCTATCAACAGCAGTACGCCAAGGTTGGCTTTTCTGCGCACCGTCAACATCCGCGTGGTGGGCCCCCTCCCCGAAGATATCCAAACAGCGGCCCAAGCGGGAGCCATCGAAGTCAGCTGGGCCAAGCCCTACTTTTGCGACAACGCCGCCGATAACTACTTTTTAGGTTTTTCTGTCTGGCGGCGCGAGGGCTCTAACCCGTTCCCTCCCGACTCTTGCTCGCCGGGCTTGGCCGGTAAGGGGTATACGCGCATTGCATTCGCTACGCGCCAAGACAACAACGGGCGATACTTCTTCCGCGACACTCAGGTAGAGCGCGGGCGCACCTATTGCTATCGCGTTGTAGCGCTGTTCGCCCGCCTGTCGGCCGGAGGGTATCCCTACAACATTGTGGAAAGCATCCCCTCCCAAGAGGCATGCGCCCAACTGCCGCGCGACCTGCCGCTAATAGTGCAGGTTTCCGTGGAGCAAACCAGCCCTGCGCTGGGCCAAATCGAGGTGTGCTGGACCAAACCCGTAGCCGGAGACTTAGACACTAATGCCCATCCGGGCCCCTATAGGTATCAGTTGCTGCGCGGATCAGGCCTCTCCGGCGGCGCTCCACAGCCCGTGCCCGGTGCCGTATTTACGGCAGACAACTTCTGGCAAGCCAACGATACTTGCTTTTTAGATGGCGGATTAAACACCGCCGCCCAACCCTATCACTACCAGGTCGCCTTCTTCACCAGGGGAGATTTCGGCACGCCCTTCGGGCGAACCGACGAGGCCTCCTCTGTCTTCCTCAACATCAAATCGTCCGACCGGGTTAACACCTTGACCTGGCAAGAAGACGTACCCTGGACAAACTACTCGTACACCGTGTTTCGACGCAACAACATCACCGGTCAATTTGAGCCCATTGCAACGACAATAACTCCAGCATATGTCGACCGAGGGTTGGAGAACGGCGTGGAGTACTGCTACTATGTCCAGAGTGCCGGCACCTATAGTATCCCGGGAGTTCGAGAGCCCCTGCTTAATCGCTCCCAAGTGATTTGTAGCATCCCTATCGACACCGTTCCGCCTTGTACACCCGAGCTAACGGTGAGCAATCTGTGCAACGGGGGAGCATCTTCGCCTCCCGACCCGCCCTATGAGAACACCCTGCAGTGGAGCAATCCCGCACTCACTTGCCCCGACGCAGGCGACGTAGTGCGATATCGCCTCTGGTATAAACCTTTTTCCGGCGAACCCCTGGTTTTGTTAACCACTATCGAGTCGCCTCAAGTGACTACTTGGGTACACACGCAGCCGGAAAATTTGGCGGGCTGCTACGCCATCTCGGCTGAAGACTCGGTGGGCAACCAGAGCCCTATAAGCCCGCCCATCTGTGTAGACAACTGCCCGACCTACGAATTGCCCAATGCCTTCTCGCCCAACGGCGACGGCTTCAACGACCAGTTCCGTCCCTTTCCAGGATGGCGCTTTATTGAGCGCGTCGATATGCAAATCTTTAACCTTTGGGGCAACCTGGTCTACCAGACTACCGACCCTGCAATCGAATGGGATGGTCGAAACACTGCCGGCAACGCCGTGCCCGAAGGGACGTATTTTTACCTCTGCAAAGTGTACGAGCGCCGCGTAGACGGTATCGCCCTTCGCCCTCAACCGCTCTCCGGCTACATCGAACTATACCGCGGTGGCCGCTGAAAACTCCGCGGCTAAAGAGGCAAAGAGAACTACTTATCTAACGGTTTCTTCTCCGCTTCTCGCATGCCTTGGCGAATCTCGTCCTCTACTGCGTTGCGCGCATTATTGAACTCCCGAATGCCGCGACCCAAGCCGCGCATCAGCTCCGGTATCTTGCTGCCGCCAAACAAGAGCAATACCACTAAAAAAATTAGGATAAGTTCCGTAGCGCCGAGATTACCCAAAAAAAGCAGTTGAAATGTCATAAATATGTGCTTTTAAAAAGACAAACCGTAGAAGGGCTGCCGAGTGAGAAAAGTTGTCGATTAGACTGGAAAAGATGGGCAAAGTTACGGGAAAAGACCCGTTAAAAAACGGCGGAAATGCCATAATCTTGCCCACCTTAACACAACAGACGTCCCTGCATATGCGCGTAAGAGATATTACCGCCGTACTAGAAAACATAGCGCCGCTGACGCTACAGGAGTCGTACGACAATGCCGGTCTCATCGTCGGGCACCCCGATCAGGAAGTTAGCGGCGTCCTGTTCTGCCTGGACTCTACCGAAGCGGTAGTTGAGGAAGCTGTCCGCTTGCAATGCAACCTCATCATTGCCCATCACCCCATCGTTTTTCGAGGGCTAAAGCGCCTCAACGGCGCCACCTACGTGGAGCGCACCGTCATGCAGGCCATCCGGCACGAAGTGGCCATCTACGCCATGCATACCAATTTGGACAACGTCTTGCGACAGGGGGTAAATACCCGATTGGCGGAACACATCGGCCTGCAATATCTGCGCATCTTGGCGCCGCGGCCAGACACACTTGACACAGGAGCCGGCATGATAGGACAGTTACTCGAACCCATGGCCGAAATCGACTTCCTACAACACCTCAAACGCACCCTGCGCGCTGAGGCCGTCCGCCATACCGCTCTGTTGGGCCGTCCCCTCCAACACGTCGCCATATGCGGCGGCTCGGGCAGCTTCCTCCTCCCGCAAGCTATCGCCCAAGGCGCCGATGCATTTGTCACGGCAGACTTCAAGTACCACGAATTTTTCGATGCCGATGGCAGAGTGCTCGTCGTCGACGTAGGACACTACGAAAGCGAGCAGTTCACTATCGAACTCTTGCGCGATATCGTACGGGAAAAATTCCCTAATTTTGCGCTCCATTTGACGACCATCCGAACCAATCCGGTCTTTTACGCGTAGAAACTGCACCGTAAGGCGTTCGGACTTTTACATCACCTAACATATTTGTCACTTACTCTCACCGTTATGATGACTTCTGTCGAAGCAAGTATTGCCGAAAAGCTAATCAAACTGTGGAACCTGCAGCAAATCGACTCTCAATTGGATGAGATCACTGCGCTCAAGGGAGAACTGCCTATGGAAGTGGCGGATTTAGAAGACGAGATTGCGGGTTTGGAGACGCGCTGTAAGAAAATCCGCAGCATCATCAAGGAAATTGAGGGAGAAATTGCCGACAAGCAGACGCGCATCAAGGAGTACGAAGCGTCGCTAAAGAAGTACCGCAAGCAGCTCGACGAGGTGAAGAACAATCGCGAGTACGAGGCACTCACCCGAGAGATAGAAATGGCAGAAGTGGAGATCCAGCTGGCGGAAAAGCATATCCGCCAGGCACGTGGCAAGATCGATGCGCAAAAGGAGATGTTAGCGATGACGGAAGCGCGCCTGGCTGCCCGCCAAAAAGATTTAGAAGTGAAGAAAGTCGAGCTCCAAGCGATCATCGCTCGCACAGAGGCGGAGGAAAATGAGTTGCGCCAAAAAAGCGCTAAGGCGCGCGAAGGGATCGAAGAGCGCCTGCTGATGGCTTACGACAAGATGCGCGCAACTTACCGCAATGGCTTAGCCGTAGTGACTATTGAGCGCGACGCTTGCGGCGGCTGCTTCAACGCCGTGCCGCCCCAAATACAGTTGGAAATCGGCTTGCACAAAAAAATCATCGCCTGCGAGCAGTGTGGCCGCATCCTCGTAGACCGCTCCATAGCCTATCCAAACGCTACCGTTGAAGCGTAAAAAAACTTGGCATTCCTTTTGAATATAAAGCCCTCAAACGAAAATTTGAGGGCTTTATATTTTAAAAAAGCGACAGCGTATCGAAAATTTTTAAAAAACTCTGTTAAAACGGTGAGCACTGTGAAAATTTTTCGTTTCTTGCGCTGCGTTTTTTTAATACTCACCCCCTCACTGACAAGTGTTTCCTGCCATGCGGATTTGTTACGCCTTACCCCTTCTCGCTCTGCTTTGGATGGTGCCGAACGCACTCAAGTCCCAAGTATTTAAAATTTACGAAAACTTTTCTGAATTAGAAGAGCGCCTCGCCCAGTCCAAGAATCATTTGGTCGTAGTCAATTTCTGGGCGACATTTTGCCGCCCCTGTGTAGAAGAGCTTCCCTACTTCAACACCCTCCACGAAAAATACGCCAGCCCCAATTTTGAAATCTTATTGGTGAGCTTGGATTTTAAGAGCAGCTTAGAGAAAAAGTTCGTCCCCTTCTTACGCGAAAAAAATCTACGCCCCGAGGTCATCTTGTTAGCAGAGCGCGGAGACGAGTGGATCCGTCGCTTAGATCCAAGATGGGAAGGGCTCATCCCCGTGACGCTGCTGGTCTGGGATGATCATCGTACTATCCACCAAGGTAATTTTGAAAGCTATGAAGAATTAGAGCAGTTTATCGATAGCTTTTTCAAAAATATAGGGCGCGTATCTCCCATCTTTTAAAGGTGCTTGGAATTTTCACTTTCCTTCTACTTTAATAGTTAAACTAATCACACCCCCCCGTCGTAGCCATGCAAATCTCTCCACTCTTTTTTGCATTGAGCTCCTTTTGTTTCGGAACAGCTGCTCAGGTAGATAGTCTCCCGGCTTACACTATTGGCGACCGTGTACAAGACTTTGCCTTGCGCAATGTGGATGGTAAGATGCTTTCCTTGTCCGACTATGCCAAGGGAAGTGGCGTAATCATCGTCTTTACGTGCATTCATTGTCCGTACGCAGAGCTTTACGAGAGTCGCCTCATACGGCTGCATCGCAAATATGCGCCTCAGGGCTATCCAGTGTTGGCCATCAACCCTACCCTGCCGAGCTTATTTCCGGAAGACAATTTTGAAAGCATGCGTAAGCGAGCGCGGGAAAGGAAATATCCTTTCCCGTATCTGCAAGACTCCACTCAAGTGGTGCTAAGACGCTTTGGGGCCGACCGGACGCCTCGCATTTACCTATTGGACAGCGAATGGGTCGTTCGGTACATTGGAACGGTCGACGACCGCCCAGAGTCGGAAAGGGACGTCAAGAAGCGCTACTTAGAAGACGCCATAGCGGCTCTCATGCGCGGCGAGCGCCCTTATCCAGAAATCACCCAATCCGTTGGCTGCCCTATTCGGCGGCCGAAGACCCCACTCTCTCAGGACTCGGTAGGGAAAGGGCCTCGGTGATCGGCTCGGCAGACACGCCATTCGCCGGCAACTTGTCCTTCAGCAACCATCGCACCAACACAGGAGAAAGGTATAGGTCGCACAAAAGAGCGCCTGCCAAGGTCGCGCTGATGAGTACCCCTACGATGACAGAAGGCGGGTGAACGGAGAAGAGCATTACCAAAAAACTAAAGAACAGGATAATGCTGCCCAGTGTCATAGCCTTACCTGTTTCTAATAGGGTCGTTTCCAGCGATTTCTCCAAGGTTAGGCCCCGGCTGTGACACAGGCGGAAGGTGCTCAGAAAGTGCACCGTATCGTCGGTTGCAATGCCAAAAACAATGCTGAAGACCGTAGCCACCCCCGCCTCAAGAGGAATATCTAAAAATCCGATGAGAGCCCCTGCAAAAAATAGGGGCAATACGTTGGGTATGGCAAAGATAAGCACCAACCGCGCATCGCGGAAGAGCAAAGCCATCAGAGCGGCAACGGTGAATATGGAGGGGATGAGCCCTTGAAGCATATTGTCGCGGATGTACATCGAGTTTTTGTCTACAATGACGCCGGTGCCGGTGATGCGAAAGCGCGCCACACTCGAGTCGGTATGTTGGGTGATCCACTTCTCCAGATCGCTTTGCAGGGCGACGATGGAGTCTCGCCCTATGTCCTGAACCCGCGCGGCAATGCGCGCTTTGTCGGCATTTTTACTGAGCAATACTTCTGCAGCGGGGTTAGGCAGGCGTTCCGCTAAGCGGCGATAACGCAATAGTTCTTCATCGTCGTCGGGTAAACGATACGCCGAGGGGTGATTGCCGTAGCGCATGGCGTGCAGGCTTCGATAGAGGTCGTTGATCGAACTGTGCGCTCGAATGGGAGGGTATCGTTGCAAGCGCTGCTCTACTTTATCCATCTGACGCAGCACGGCGGGGTCGTCGGCACGGCGATGTTGTTGAGGGAAGACGGCAATTTCTAAGGGTCGAAAGCCGGCAAATTTTTCTTCAAAAAACAAAAAGTCGCGGGTGATTTGGGCGCCGCGCGGCAAATTTTGTTTGATGCGGTAATCGGTGTGGATGCGGGCGATACCTACCAAAGACAGACCCAGGGCTGCTACGAAGGCCCAAGCAATACGGCGCTGATGGGTACGCGTGTATTCGTATACATGGCGCATAAAGCGCCCCCAAAAAGCCCATTCGGGTGTGTGGCGGATGAGTTGCTCGCGTTCAAAACGCGGCAGCCATATCCACAACCACCCGTAAATGACGCCAAACGCCAACACTACGCCCAAGGCAGCGTTGACGCCGAACGCCTGTATGGGCTCGGTGCGGTTGCTCAACAGCGACAAAAACCCTATCGCCGTCGTAACGCACGTGATGAAGGTGGCAGCGCCGATCTCGCGCACGGTGATGCGGATGGCTTCTGAGCGCGTCCGGCCTTTCTCTAACTCATCCAAATACTTAGTAGTCAGGTGGATCGTATCGGCTACCCCTACGATGCACATAAGGACGGGGTACAAAGCTGCTAAGGCATTTAACTCTCTGCCCAGCAAGCTGAGGGCCGCCAGAAAAAACAACAGTGCCAATCCGATGCCCGTCATAGCGATCAGCACGGTGCGCCAACGGCGAAAAATGAAGAAGAGGATAGCCGAGGCTAATAGGACAGCAATGGCCGTCGACACCGCAATTTCGCGTTTCTGCATCGCCACCATGTCGCGGTGAAAATAGGCTCGCCCCAATCGATAGACGCGCTCAAAACGGTAGCACTCCAGTAGGCTATCCAAAGCGGCCATTAACTCGACCGACTGCGCATAGGTGGTCTGGTTGGTGGTCTTGAGCACTACACTCAGCGCTGTGGCGTCTGCGGATATGAGGTGGTGTACGAAGCGCTTGTCCTGTAGAAGGCGCGCTCGGTCGGCAGCGTAGTAGGTCGTATCCTCTATGTGAATCGCCGGCACGGCTGCTATGCCAAACGGCGTCTGGATAGGATAGCGCATCGTCGTCAGCGACAGGGACGAAGTTACGTGGGGCAATGACCTGGCCTGAAGGGTAAAATTGTGCACCTGACCCAGAAACTCCTTGTCAAAAACACCGGCTGGGCGCTCGATAGCCACTAACAGGAAGTTGTCGTCGCTTTCAAAGTCCTGGATGTAGGTCTTGAAAAACTCCCAGTCGGGGTCGCCTTTAGGGAAGAATTGCTCGAAGTCGAAGGAAAACTTTAAACGCGTAAGGAGAAAGCCGCCGCATACGGTGGCGATAGCGTAAAAAACAAGGAGTGCATTTCGGAAGCGGTGCATGGTGCCAGACTCGGTTTTAGCGAGCTTTAGTGCTTTGGCTCAGAAAAACCGTCTTAGTAGGTAAAAGTTTAAGCCCTACTACCTTTAGGGTCTATACAGCGAGGTCGCTTTACCTTTGTGGTATGAACCAGTTTTCCGCATACGAGATCCTTCTCGTTGCCTGTAGTGTTGTCATTGTCTCTTATCTCTTCTCTGTCATCCATCGGCTTACGCGCATACCCTCTGTCCTATTGTTGTTGGGCGTCGGCATAGGGCTTCGGTACTTGGCTGACGTGTCGGGGGTACAGCTGCGTATTCCCCCCGCTACCGTTGAGGTGTTGGGCACGTTAGGGCTAATTATGATTGTCTTGGAGGCAGGGCTTGATTTAGAGGTGCGGCGCAACAACCTTAAGACGATGGGCAATGCGCTGCGCTCAGCAGCGATTATTCTATTACTTTCTACAATGGGGGTAGCCGCTTTGATAAAGAAATGGATACCGGAAGCCGATTGGCTACAAGCCATCGTATATGCTCTGCCGCTCTGCGTAGTCAGCAGCGCTATTGTCTTGCCCAGCGTACACCATCTCAGCGAGGATAAACGGGAATTCCTCGTATACGAGGCGGCCTTTTCCGACGTGATAGGCATCATGCTCTTCAACTTCCTCACCGCCCAAACCATCATCGAGCTTGCCGATGTATTGCGTTTCTTGGGAAGTATCCCAGCGGCTATCTTGTTATCCATTTTTATATGCTTTGGTTTAATGTGGCTGCTGGTCAATAACCGAGCGAATACGAAGTTTTTTTTAGTCTTTGCAGTACTCACCCTCATATACATGGGCGGCAAGGGGCTTCAACTGCCTTCCCTACTAACCATCCTATTGTTCGGCTTGGTAATCAACAACTGGGAATGGATTTCGTGGCCACCGCTCAAACGCTTCTTCTCCGATATGGAGGTCAACCAGATGGCCTCCTTCCTTAAATCCATTACGGCAGAGACAGCGTTTGTAGTGCGCACCTTTTTCTTTCTGTTCTTTGGCTACAGTATTGATCTCTCCTTATTGAACGATGCGGATGTGTTGCTCCTCGGTTCTAGCATCGTTTTAGCACTGTTGGCGCTTCGCTTTCTCTATCTGCGCATATTGCATCGATACGAGTTGTTACCGGAGCTGTTCTACTTTCCACGAGGGCTAATCACTGTCCTACTTTTTTACAAAATACCCGCCGCGTTCCAGTTGATCCGTTTTAACGAGGGAGTGCTTTTTTTCGTTGTACTTTCTACCTCTGCATTTATGATGGTGGGGGCACTGCTGTACCGCGACCACCCTCAGGAGCGAGACTACGGCGCGCGATCGGAAGAGCCAGCTGAAAATTTGACCGCTCTCGAGTAGCTATTGGCACCTCGCTTGAGCAGCCCTTTGCCTCAGAAGTCTTCTAAGACAAAAGTATCGGCATCGCGCAGGAAGGGCAGCTGCTGGCGGAAGGTTTTCAATGCTTCTATAGATAGCGTTGCGGTAAACATGCCGGGTTGATGCGCCATCGTGCAAAGCGCCCGCCCAGAGAAGTCCCATATGCCGGAGTCGCCACAATATTCTAAACCCTTCCCATCAGCACCTACGATGTTGACGCCCGCCACGTAGCACTGGTTTTCTACAGCGCGAGCAGGCAGCAGTGTGCGCCAATGCGCTGCGCGTTGGGCTGGCCAATTCGCTACGTACAGCAGCAAGTCGTAGGGCTCCTCGGCAGATTGGCAGCTCCATACCGGAAAGCGCAGATCGTAGCAGATGAGCGGGCAGATCCGCCATCCCTGCCATGTCGCTATGAGCCGGTGCCGGCCAGCAGTATAGGTCTGGTCTTCTTGGGCCAAACCGAAGAGATGTCTTTTGTCGTAGTGCGCTATCCGGCCATCGGGCAGCGCCAATGCGAAGCGATTGTAAAAATGGCCTTCTTCTCGACAGATGAAGCTGCCCCCTATGGCAGCACCGAGCCGATCGGCTTGAAGCTTTAACCAACGCACAGTAGGGCCATCCATGGGCTCGGCAAGCGCCTGTGCATTCATGGAAAAGCCGGTGGTAAACATTTCCGGCAGCACGATGAGATCCGTCTGTCCCGCTACAGGCGCTAAGATGCGCTCTAAACGCGCCCGATTTTCCGCCGGCGCCTCCCATAACAGGTCTGTTTGAACAAGGGTCAGCCGCATGCTACTCATACTCCTAAAAGAAGCGGCTAAGATACGCTGTGGCTGTGCTCTCTTAGCGCTACTCACAATTCGAAGCGGCGGCACGGATGTGCTGGACATGCGCGAGGGCATTTCGCAAGGATGCGACGGCAGCCTCCCACTGGTTTACGGTCAGCGCAGTGTAGCACATCTCCATAGCTTTCAGACAGGCTTCCTGCACCGTTGCACAGTTGTCTAAGGTCGAGGCAAGGTATTCTGCATCGCGCAGCATGCGCAGCGCATGCTCTACCTTTTGTGCCAAGATATGAAAGTCGCCCGATGCCTTAGCATCGCTCAAGTCCAGCTCTGCCAAGAGTGCATCGCGCACCAAAAGATCGGAAGGCAGGAAGCGCTTCCGCGCTTCGACAAGCCCTGCGGTGTCCGCAGCACAGCTTTCGGCAGCTGCTTGCATCCGAAAAGCCTCTTCGCGAGCTTCTGTCGCCCGCCATATCAGGTTGCTCAGGTCTTTCTTGCGGTCTAAGCTCAGTAGGTCGCATGCGGCGCGCCCGCGTTCTGCAGCCGCGCGCGCCGCATGGCAATATAATCCCGCCTGGGCTACCGCGTCAAACTCGCGCCACGCCCGATGCATCTGCAGCAATACGTACGCCCGATCGTTCGAGTGTACGGCATCGTGCAGCGAAGCTTCTATCTGCTGTCCCTGTTTCTTCACCCAGCGCAGCGTTTCAGGAGCGTCCACTTCGGGCTGCCCATAGGAAGAGGACAGGCTCACTGCGTATACGGCGATATGCAACGAAAAAAGAAGCGATCTCATCGTATTTAAACCTAGATGCCGATAGAGAACAATGTTCGAGGAAAAAAGGTGTGCGCATTTTTTTAAAAATACCGCCGGCCCTTTGCGCTACTGAAGAATACCCTCTGACTTTTTCTCTCAGCATACACTTGGCGACCGTCCTAACTTAGCTACCCTTTATTTCACAAAAATGGATTCATTTATGAAGGTGCCCTCGACATTTCCGCTGTTTTTGCTTCTCGTGGGCTGGTGCTGGCCCGAGGCAACGACCGCTCAGACGGTCTTAGATGACTCCCTCTTTCTGCGCGAGCACTACACGAAGCGCGAGGTGTACATTCCCATGCGCGACGGCGTGCGGTTATTCACAGCCATTTACATGCCAAAAGATCGGAGCAAGACTTATCCTATTCTGTTGCGGCGCACGCCCTACTCTTGCGCACCTTACGGCGCCGAGGCCTATCCCAGTCGCATGCACAACAGCCATTTGGTGCGGTCCGGATACATCTTTGTCGTTCAAGATGTGCGTGGGCGATATATGAGCGAGGGCGAATTTGTAGACGTGCGCCCATTTAATCCCAACAAAAAGACGCCTCAGGACGTCGATGAGGCCTCCGACACTTACGATACAGTGGAGTGGTTGCTCCAGCACGCTACCGGCAACAACGGCAAGGTAGGTGTCTATGGGATCTCGTATCCGGGCTTTTACAGTACCATGGCTATCCTGGCCGCCCACCCCGCTATCAAGGCGGTCTCGCCGCAAGCTCCGGTTACAGACTGGTTTATCGGCGATGATTTTCACCACAACGGCGCGTTCATGCTGATGGATGCTTTTGCCTTCTACTCGGGCTTTGGAAAGCCGCGTCCCGAGCCGACTACACGAGGGCAGCGAGGTTTTAGCGAATGGAACACGCCCGACAACTACG
This sequence comes from Lewinellaceae bacterium, assembly GCA_037445225.1. Taxonomy (GTDB): domain Bacteria; phylum Bacteroidota; class Bacteroidia; order Chitinophagales; family Saprospiraceae; genus M3007. The sequence continues at coordinate 146,892 of JBBIKW010000009.1, forward strand.
CGTTTTTCCTGCGCGCTGGAGCCCTTCCCAACTTCAACCGGCGCTATCTCAAGGGGGAAATCCCTTTTTGGAACGAGCTGATGGCCCACCCGGATTTAGACGATTGGTGGAAAGCGCGCAACCCCCGTCCGCACCTAAGGCAGGTACAGCCGGCCGTGCTGACCGTGGGTGGGCTGTTCGACGCCGAAGACTGCTTCGGCGCTTGGGCCACTTACAAAGCTATTGAGACACAAAATCCGCCGTCCACAAGCAACCGCATTGTGATGGGGCCTTGGAGCCACGGCGCTTGGGCGCGCGACAGCGGCGAGCGCTTGGGAAACATAGTCTTTGGGCAGCCTACCAGCGAATTTTACCAGCAGCACGTCGAGCTGCCCTTTTTCGAGTACTACCTCAAGGGCGTCGGCGAGATGCGCTTGCCGGAAGCGCTCATCTTTGAGACGGGAAGCAATCAGTGGGTAGCCCATGAACAATGGCCGCCCAAGGAAATGCGCTCTACTCCCTTCTACCTACACGCAGATGGTGGGATAAGCCTTCAGGCTCCTTCCGCGCGCACTGCTTTCCGGAGGTACACCAGCGACCCCGCTAAACCCGTTCCCTATACCGATCGCATACACTTGCGCCGTACGCGCGAATACATGACCGACGACCAGCGCTTTGCCGCTCGACGCCCCGACGTATTGGTCTACGAGACGCCTCCGCTCGACTCTACGCTACGCCTCCACGGCCCGATCATTGCCGACATATGGGTGAGCCTCGACGACCGCGGCGTTGCTCCGCGCGGCCGCTTGCTCGACGTCGATTTGGTGGTCAAAGTTATCGACGTCTTTCCCGACACGCTTTCTGGCGCGGAGAACGGCGTGCCGTTGGGCGGTTACCAAATGTTGGTTCGCGGCGAAATCTTTCGCGGGCGCTACCGCTACAGCTTTGAAAAACCCGAGGGGTTTCGGCCGCGTCAACCACAGCGCATACGCTTTGAGCTGCCCGACATTGCTCACGCTTTCTTACCGGGCCACCGTCTCATGATTCAGGTGCAGAGCAGCTGGTTTCCCCTGGCCGACCGCAACCCGCAGCAGTTTATTAACATCTACCAGGCCGAAGACAGCGACTTTATTCCCATTGAAGTCTATCTACACAGCAGCAAGCAACACCCCTCTGCCGTGTGGCTGCCGGTATGGCCGCAGCCATAAGGCGCGCTTATTGCCCTTGTCCTAACGAGAAGCCCGGCTCGCCGTCGAATGTATAGAGATTTTCGGTCTTGATAATTTCAAAACCCGCTTGGTGCAGCTGCTGCAACAGCTGCAGCACATCGCCATAAGTGGTGGGTGCGTAGGCCGGCGTCTGGAAGCGGCAGCGCCAATGGTCGGTGCAGAACGTGGCCGGGTGACCCTTGGGCCATACCTTGACTCCGCGGTTGGTAATCATTTGAAGCGATAGCGTCCCCTGTAAAAAGTCCTTTAGCCGGGAGCCGAGCTGTTCCGCATCGCGTTCGCGCCAGTGGAGAAAGACATCTACGCCGACCAGCTGCTTTTCCGCCGGACGAGTGGGTGTAGTGTGGATCTGAAAGCGAGACTGCGCCTGCCCACCATGAGCGTAAACCGCCGGCGATAAGTAGCGCGGGCGTTCTCCCAAGCGGTCGACCACAGCCTGGGCAAAACCATCAGTACCTACCTGAATTTTGCTGTGCGTCTCGTTGAAGATGTCGGGCGTATGAAAGCCGTCCTCTATGGTGCGGAGCCACGCGTTGTGGATGACTTCGGCCACGCGACTTTGCCCAATGTGTACCAGCATTTGCAAAGCGGCCATCAAAAGGCCGGAAGGATTGGCTACGTTCCTACCTGCAATGTCAGGGGCAGAGCCGTGAATGGCTTCGAACATGGCATACTCGCTGCCTACGTTAGCGGAACCGGCCAACCCTACCGAGCCGCTCACTTGAGCAGCAATGTCGGAGATGATATCGCCGTAGAGATTTAGCGTGACGATGACGTCGAAGCGGTTGGGCGTGTCGGCGATGCGCGCTGAACCGATGTCGATGATATAGTGTTCCTGCTCGATGTCGGGGTATTCTTGGCCAATTTCGCGGAAGAGTCGGTGAAAAAGGCCGTCGGTCATCTTCATGATGTTGTCTTTAGTCATGCAAGTCACCTTTCGGCGGCCGTACAGGCGGGCGTATTCGAAGGCATAGCGAAGGATTTTTTCAGTGCCGGGTTTAGAGATGAGCTTTAAGCATTGCATCACCTCATCGGTTTGGCGGTGCTCAATGCCCGCGTAGAGGTCTTCCTCGTTTTCGCGGATGATAACCATATCCATGTGCGGGTGTTTGCTGGGCACAAAGGGTGCATAGTTGACACAAGGGCGGACATTGGCAAACAAGCCTAAGGTCTTGCGCAGGGTCACGTTCAAGCTCTTATATCCAGCGCCTTGCGGCGTCGTGATGGGCGCTTTTAGCAGCACGCGCGTTCGGTAGATAGATTCCCAGGCTTGATCTGGTATGCCTGAAGTATTGCCCGAAAGGTAGACCTGTTCGCCGACGTTAACCGTTTCGACAGCCAGACGAGCTCCGGCCTTTTCTAAGATAAACAAGACCGCTCGCATGATTTCAGGCCCTATGCCATCGCCATAAGTTACCGTGATGGGTACGGGGGCCTCGGCATGCGTTTCGCCGCCGACAATAGTAGGTTGTGGTATCATCTTTTCACTATTTTTTGAACAACCGCAAAACAACGGCGACCAGCGCTTGTTGCCAAATACCTAGACAGATAATTGCACTGCAAGGCAGCTAAATGCCCAAAATAGCCCGATGTCATCGCACTAAGAGCACGTTGCCGTGCATGCGCTCTTCGTATCCGTCGCGATAGCGCACTTCTGCGTACCAGGTATAGGTGCCGACTTGGGCGGGCTGACCTCGAAAAGAGCCGTCCCATCCGCGCGCTTCGTCGTTGGGCAACCAGTCGTACTGCTCGAATACCAAGGCGCCCCAGCGGTCGAAGACGCGGAAGAGGCGAACGTTTTGAATATGGCGGGGGCTGCCGTGGACGACCAGGCGGTCGTTTTGGCCGTCGCCATTAGGTGAGAATGCCAAAGGGACGTACACTCCTCGCGGCTTATCCACATGCACACGCATGCTGCTGCTGCCCGAACAGCCGTTGGCATCTACGGCAGTGGCAGTGTAGAGGGTAGTGTGCGCAGGGTACGCCCATATCGAGGCGCATTCCGGCGGGTCGGCGCACGAGAAAGCATTGGACAGCCCACTCGACCAGGAGAGTGCTGCATCTCCTACGGCATTGAACACATCCGCCGTCAGCAGCAGGGTGTCGCCAAATGCGATAGAGCTGTCGGGCGTCAGGGTGACTTGAACGGGTAAGGGCTGAGACACCTCAAAGCCGACCTCCGCTTGGCATCCGTTGCCGTCGACCACCCTTGCCATGTATTGGCCGGCCTTTAGGGCCGGGAAGGTAGGCGACCCTCCCAGAGGGTTGCCGTTCAGACCGTAGCGGAAGGGCGGTTGGCCCCCTTGTACGAAGAGTTCTGCCCGGCCATTCAAGTAACCGAAGCACGTAGGAGCTGTTATGCGAACGTCTACCTTTAGAGGAGGCGGCGCTTGCACTACTGCTGCAGCTACGTAGGTACAGCCTTTCTGGTCGGTGAGCGTCACCGTGTAGGAGCCCGGACCGAGGTTTTCCAATAGATCGCTTGTCGCGCCTGTATTCCATAAAAAAGTATACGGGGGAACACCACCTGACGGTATCAAATGGAGGCGGCCATTTCGGTCCTCTGCACACAGCAAGTTTTGCACGCGCAGAACGCCTCCCAAAGGCGGCGGCTCGTCGACAGTGACAGAGGCTGTGCCCGTGCAGCCTTGCATATCTGTAGCCGTCACCGTATACACGCCCGGCCCTAATTGCTCGATCTTGGTACCCGCAGCGAGGGTGCTCCATCGGAAAAAAGCGATGGGGCGAGTGCTCTGTACGTCTACCACATAGGCTGCTCCATCTCGCTGTCCAAAACAGCGAATGCTATCCACTCGTAGAATGGGTCGAATAGGGGGTAGACTGTCGATATGCCGTTCGAACACTGCCGTGCATCCTGCATTATCGGTTACTGTCAGGGAGAGGCGCTGACCACTGCTGAGCCCGTTCAAGTAGATGGTGTCTCCCACGCCGGGGATATTCCACTGTAAGACGTAGTTCTGACGCACGCCATTACCTGCGCCGCCTTCTAGCTTGTTAACAGAGGCTTGTCCGTCGCGCTCCTCCGGGCACGAAGGCAGAATGGCGACAATCGACACCGCGATACTGTCCCACCGATCTACGGTTACCGACTGCACGGCGGTGCATCCTGCAGCGTCGGAGACGGTGACGGCGAATACGCCGGCCGACACGTCTGTTAGCTCGGCCGACGTCGCCTGGTTGCTCCAGCGATATGAAAAAGGTGGGCCACTCCCTCCAGTAGCTTCAGCTCGCACCTGGCCCCCACCGCCATTGAAGCAGGCGCGCTGAACCACCGTCGTCGTCACCTGCAGTAGTGTCGCGGGTTGCTCCACTAAAACCGATGGCGGCACCCATGTGCATCCTTGAGCATCGGAGATGGTCAACTGATAAGGCCCCGCCGATAGCGAGGTTGCCACTGAGTCCGTCCCGCCCGAACTCCACAGGTAGGCATAGGGTGGAGAGCCTCCGCTGACCACCGCCCAGGCGGCGCCATCGTTTCCACCTGCACAGGTAACTGGCTTAGCGAAGAGCACTGCTTGCCATGCCGGCGGCTGCTCTACTGTTCCCGAAGCGGTCGCGCTACAGCCGTTGGCGTCGGAGACCGTAACGGTGTAAACACCTGCCAACAAATTCACTGCGGTCGCAGATATTTGCTGGTTGGGATCGCTCCACTGATAGCTCAGCACGCCGGCTCCGCCGCGAGCGAAGACGGTCGCGGTGCCGTCCGCGTTTCCGGGACAATGGGCCGGCACCGCGACGAGGCTGTCCACCACCAGCGCTTCTGGACAGGGAACGTCGGCAACAGCAGTCTGCGTACAGCCGAGGGAGTCGCTCACCATCAAGCCGTAAGTGCCGCAAGGGACACCCGTCATGGGATTGTCACTGTGCCCATTGCTCCACAAGAACTGGTACGGCGGCATGCCCCCGCTGATGTTGGCAAACACGGCTCCGGAGTTTTCTCCCGCACAAGCCGGTGCCGTGGAAAGGAGCGACACCGCTAAGGGTACAGCAGCAGGTACTGCAAAAGAGTCTTCGACAACACAGCTGCGGTCGTCCGATAACACAAATCGATAAATCCCTGGGCAAAGCCCCTCCACCTTGGTCTGCCCTGGCGGAATACCCGAAGTGAGCCAAGTCACCGAGAGCGGCGGCGTCCCTCCCGAAAGAGTCAACGCTGCAGAGCCGTCGCAAGCCCCCACACAGCGCTCGCCTTGTACTGCAATTTGGGCCATCAAGGCGGCAGGAGAACCCACCGACACACTCCCGCTTACCGTGCAGCCGTTTCGGTCGGTCACGGTCACGGTATATGTCCCTGCGGTCAGATTGTCGAGAGCTGCTCCACTCCCTTGGTTATTCCATAGAAAGGAAAAAGGAGGACACCCTCCCACTGCTCGCGCAACTACTGCGCCGTTGCTGTCGCCAAAACACCTCACTTCCACTGATCGCAAACTATCTATCTGAAGCAGAGGTGGCTGATGCACCTGCACCAAGGTGACCGCTTGACAGCCTGCGCTGTCGGTTACGGTCACACTGTGAAACCCCGCCTTGAGGCTGTCGGCAGCCGTACCGACATCGCCATTGGACCATCGATAGGAATATGGCGGTGTAGCGCCGCTGGCAGCGATGCTGGCTCGCCCATCGGCCCCTCCGTAGCAGCGCACAGAGTCCTGCGACGAGGTGAAAGAGAAGGGCGGTGGTTCGCCCACCGTATCCTGAACGACTACCGTGCAGCCATTAGCATCCTGTACGGTGAGGGCATAGCAGCCGGCGAAGAGGTCGACGACCTGGGCACTGTTGTACACCGTGCCGCCAGAGCAGCGCTGCCAACGGAAAGTCAAGCTGCCTACGCCTCCTGAAGCCGATGCTGAGACCGCGCCGCTGTTGTCGGCAAAGCACCGCGCATCGGTCGCAGTTGCTTGTACTTCAAGAGGTGGCGGTTCGCCTATGGCAAACGATACCGTGTCGCGACAACCCACGGAGTCGCGCGCCGCTATAGCGTAAGCGCCCGCAGCAAACACTTGATCAAAGACGCCAGCAGAAAAAGCCATGGGATTGCCCGCGATAAAAAATTGTACCGGCCCTATGGCATTGTTGGCCGCGACCGCGGCAGAACCCGAAGGCGTTCCAGCACAGCGGGCATCGCTTGTCGACACCAAGGTGAGCTGTAAGGTGCACTCTACATATGCTTTATTCGCCGAAAAGCTCAGCACGGAGCAGTTCGGGTTGCCGCTCACCGGCCGCACCTCCAAGATGACCACCTCTCCTGGCGACAGCCCATCGACCACATGCCCTAGCGGCTCGCTTGAGGGTTGCCAAGGACTGCCGTTCACGCTCACTTCAAAACCCGCACTGCCTACCACTTCGTCCCAACGCCAGTGCATGGCGCCGTTGCGCATCTGCACTACTTGCACGTTTGCTGGAGCCGGCAATACACAGGGCGCGCACTGGATCGACGCCGACCAACCGGCTGCATTACCTTGTGTATCCGAGACAAAGACCACTCCGAGGCAGCCGCTCAGATTATTTGCTGAGGCAACCGCCAGTATAGGCTGCGTCGAGGTGAAATCGGTATAGCAAGCAATGACGGGTGAAGACGGCGTGTTCCCATCCAATAGGCATAGGGTGTCTCCCGGCGCAATAGCAAGCGTGTCGAAGCGCAACAACACCTGCGTGCTCCCAACATTATCGGAGCAAAGGGTGGTATACACTTTCTGATTGTCCGGATAATTTCCACCTACTCCGCCGGCATCGACAAACCGCCCGCTGCACACCACAATGGGCGTTCCGTCCAGCAGAAACTCCTGCGCCCAAAAAGGAGTTGCCTTAAAAAACAGGGAAGATAAAGCGATCAAATAGGCACTTTTCATAGTGGGCTAAGAATGAACGTTGTGGCACCGAAGAGTCGTAATGCGCCTACTGCCGGCACCCAACAAATCTACTAAGAAAGATGGCCAGAAAATGTTTTTGCGCTGCTCACTCCTATTTTTTATTTGCTATTGCGTTTGAGCGCTACCTACTTTTTCGTGTGTGCATTTTGGCCGTTCTTTGCTGTGTCTTCCAGCGTGTTGGCAAAAAAGCAGCTTTTCTCTCGTGGGCATCAAGGCATTTGCTCCAGCATCGATCGGCAATGTAGGCGTAGGTTTCGACGTGTTAGGTTTGGCCTTAGAACGTCCGGGCGACGAGGTCATTGCGCGCAAGCACCCTGGACGTGGGCTGCGCATCGCCAAGATAACGGGGCACGGCGGCAGGTTGCCTTACGAAGTAGAGGCCAATACGGCGGGCGTAGCGGCACAGCGGTTGTTAGAGTATTTAGGTGCGACGGAGGCAGGCATTGCACTCGAGATCCACAAGAAGATGCCTTTGGGAAGCGGTCTGGGCAGCAGTGCGGCCAGTGCGGCTGCGGCGGTGTTGGCGGTGAGCGAGCTGCTGCGCACCGGCATGAGCAAGCGCGAGTTGCTGCGCTTTGCTTGCTTAGGCGAGCAAGTGGCCGCCGGCAGCTCTCACGCCGACAACGTAGCGCCTGCGCTGTTGGGCGGCATCGTGCTCATCTGCGACAACGAGACGCTCGACGTACACCGCATTCACACGCCACCGGGATTGTATATCGCCGTCGTACATCCTCACATCGAGGTGCTTACGCGCCACGCGCGGGCAGCGCTGAAAGCCGAAGTTCCGCTGCGCGACTTCGTTCGCCAAAGCGCCTTCTTGGCCGGCTTCATCACCGGCTGCTTCACTGCCAACATCGACCTCATCGGTCGGTGCTTGCGCGATGTCGTCGTCGAGCCGCAGCGCGCCCGTCTCATCCCAGGCTTTTACGAAGTGCAGGCCGCCGCCATGGAAGCCGGTGCCTTAGGTTGCAGCATCTCCGGAGCAGGTCCTTCGGTCTTCGCCCTGTGCTCCAACAGCCTCATCGCCGAAAACGCCGGCGAAGCCATGCAAAACGCCTTTCGCCAACACCACGTATCCAGCGACCTATTTCTCTCCTCCATCAACCCGGAGGGCGCTGTGATTTGCTAAAACAAAGCTGCAGCTTTCTGACATCTGCAGCGAGTGCCGTATTTTTGGGCTGATTTTTGCTGCAATTAAGCGATTTATACCCACGGTTTCATCGCCGGCAGTAGTGTCATAGTGCTCACTCAACCCTCTTCCCTCCATGAACAAACGACTACTCGGTTTAGCTATCATTGCATCGGCCGCCCTCATAGCCGCTCCCTTTTCGTCCTTTGCCACAACGAAAACGGAGCAAGTGGAAAAGTACCTGGGCACCCAGCGCTACAAGCGCGAACGCCCCGTCGGTACGGTGAAGTTTGTCTTCAAACGCGCAGTGCTCAAGCGACAAGGCGACGGCAAAAAGACCTACGAGCAACTGCTTATCGGTGAGCCCGGCTTTTCTAACCGCAACAACGCCGGCCCGTTGCTCTCCATCCAGATCGTGCACAAGGGCAAAACCACTGTTGTGGAACCCGAGTCGGCGCGTCAAGCGCGTAAGGCGGAGCACGTCCAATCGAAGGAGAAAGTGCCCAAAAGACACGACAACAAGGCACCCAAAGCGCGGGCTGTGGCACAACATTCGGAATTGCCGACGAAAAAAGAGGAAACTATCCGCGTGAAGCCGCAGCGCGTCCCTATGTCGGTTAAGGGCGATGCCAAGGCAGAGGTTGTTCCAGCAACGGCGACCAGCTCGCGGCCGGAGCCTACACCTCTTGCGTACAGCGCGCCTTCAGCAGCGGAAGCGGCTCAACGATTAGCTATCGACCCTGTGCGGCCGCGGCAAAACATCCCCCCTCGACCCGACAGCGAAAACAAGGGGATTAGCTTGCCCGACTCTGCCACGATGGTCCGCAACATCGAGGAAGCCAAGGAGCAGATTACCTCTTGGAAAGGCCGACTTTGGCAGACGATCAAGCCGGCATGGGAGTTCATCATGTGGGTCTTCAGCAGCCTCATCGTAGTGCTCATCTGTTTTGCCGGCATCTGCCGATACGTCGCGAAGACGGCCGCTTCTGAAAGCCTCATCAGCGCCTACGGCCGAGTTATTGTGGGGCGCTGGATCGTGTCGGCGCATCAAAATGCTGCCGCCATGCTGCTGGTCATCACTTGGATTATCGCCATCGTGCTGCTGCTCGACGTGTTTATGTGGTTGGTGTATTTAGACCTTCCCATCTGGACGCTGCTCATCATCTGGTTCCCAGCCTTATGGGTGGCCGAAAAGATCACCAGCTGGATTGTGCCGAACATTCCCATCGCAGGGCATCCGTAACGCCTTGGAACAACCGTCCAGAGGTGAGCGGCGTCTTGCTCTTGCCATGCGCGGTCTGCTGCTCACTGTACTGTTCGGATTAGCTGCTGGTGCCGATGTCGTTGCGCAGAGCACGGAGGTACTGCTTTGCGGCAAGCCGGCCGAGTTGAACCTAATGCTGTTGCGATGGCGGGCAGACGAGGTAACCGCAGTGCGCAGGGCTGAGGATACGTTGTGGTTAAGGGCGCCCGACAGCGCAGCGCTGCGCGCGAGTTTGCGTCGAGCGCTCGACCAATGGCACCGAGATGCATACCTGTTGGCCTCTATAGACGGCTGGCGTGTGCTTTCCGACAGCACGGCCGCAGCCCAGCTGTATTTAGGGCCGCGCTTTCACTGGGTTGCCCTTCGACTGTCGGAGGCAGATGAACGCTGGTTGGATGCCATAAGGCTGCGCGAGCAGCCTAAAACAGGGGCGCCCCTTCTTCCCGACCAGCTGCTGCGCTGGCAGCAATCGCTGTTGGAGCGGGCGGAAAATCGCGGCTACCCTTTTGCGGCCGTACGCCTCGACAGCATACGCCTGTTGCCCGAGGGCGGGGTGTCGGCCACGCTGGCGGTAGAGCGCGGCCCCTTCATTGCCTTCGCCGAACCTCGACTATACGGAAACGTGCGCCTGTCGCCGCGCTATTTGGCCCGATACTTAGGACTAAGACCCGGCGCACCCTACAGCTATGAGCGCGTTCGGCAGGTGCCGGAGCGATTGCGCACCCTCCTATTTGTTGAACCCACTGCCGAGCCCAGCATCACCTTTAGTGACGAGGCGGCCTGTGTGAACTTATTCCTGCAGCGGAAACGCGCTAGTCGCTTCGACCTCGTTATCGGCCTGCTGCCGCAACCCAACGACCCTGCCGGCCGCCTGCTGCTCACCGGAGCCCTCCAGATGGCCCTACTCGATGCCCTTCACCAGGGCGAACGCATCAGCGCCGAGCTGGAACGGCTGCGTCCCGAAACGCAAAAACTCGACGTGCAAGCGGCTTTCCCTTACCTCATGGGTACGCCTTGGGGCCTCGATGGGCGCTTCCTGCTCTTCCGACGCGACAGCACCTGGATCGACGCCCAAGGCGAGATAGGCGTACAGTACTTTCTCGAAGGAGCCGACCACCTCAAGTTTTTCGCCGAAGGCCGCACCTTATCGCTGCAAACGGTAGACACAGCGCGCGTGCTGCAAACGCGCCAGCTGCCCGCCGCCTTAGACATGCGACAGCAGGCAGCCGGCATAGAGGTGTCCCTCCAACGCTTAGACTACCGCTTTAACCCACGCCAAGGATGGGCGCTGTGGATGCGCGCCACTGCCGGCTTCAGCCGCATCTTGCCCAACGCCCAAATAGAGACCCTCCGCGACCCTGTCGACACAACCTTTCGCTTTGCGAGCCTATACGACGGACTGACGCAGCCCATTGCCCGATACCAGACCGATGCCCGCATAGAGGTGTTCACGCCCCTGGGGGTGCGCACGACGACGCTTTTGCGCTTGCGCATCGGCGCAATACTGGCCGACCGTCCCATCTTTACCAACGAGCAATATCGCCTGGGCGGCCACAAGCTGATGCGCGGATTCGACGAGGAAAGTCTTTTCGCTACTCGGTTTGCCGTGGCTTCGGCCGAAATACGCCTGCTTACCGGCCGAAATGCCTACTGGGCCGTCTTCGCCGATGCAGGCTATTTGGAAAACACTACCGACCGCCAACGCCTCTTTCTGCGCCCAAGAGGGGCTGGCGCCGGCATCTACCTCGAAACTCAGGCCGGCATCTTCGGCATCAGCCTCGCCATCGGCGCGCGCCAATGGCGCGAACCCTTTGAATGGCGCGCACCTAAGCTACACCTCGGATATGTAAACTGGTTCTAAGGCTCTTCCAATGGAGCCCCTACCAGATGCGCTCGTCTCGCAAATAGCCGCGCACGTAGTCTTCTATGCCGGCGTCGAGGGTGTGAAACGGCGCTGTGTACCCTGCTTGCTGGCGCAACTTGTCCATGTCGGCTTGGGTAAAATACTGATAGGTGGCGCGAATGTCTTCGGGCGTGTCCACAAAGGCGATGCGGGGTTCGACGTCCATAGCGCGGAAAGTGTGGATGGCTAAATCCAAAAACGTGCGCGCCTGACCGGTACCCAAATTGTAGATGGCATTGGGCGGGCGTTTTTCTAAGAAAAACAGCAAGACGTCGACCACATCTTTGACGTAAATGAAGTCGCGGCATTGCTCCCCATCGCGAACATCTGGGCGGTGGGAGCGAAACAAATGCATCGTGCCGGTAGCCTTGATTTGGCGAGCCGTATGGAAGACGACAGAAGCCATGCGCCCTTTGTGGTACTCGTTGGGACCGTAGACATTGAAGAACTTAAACCCCGCCCAACGAATGCTCGCCTGCGGTGCGTGTTGGAGCAGCCACAAGTCAAAGCGCTGTTTGCTCCACCCATAGGGGTTGAGCGGCTGTAAAAGCGGGAGGATCTTGGGGTCGTCGGAGTAGCCGTGCTCGCCGGCCCCATAAGTGGCAGCACTGCTGGCGTAGTAGAACGGAAGGCCATTGTCGGCACAGCACTGCCAGAGCCGCTGGGAGTAGTGCAGATTGAGCGCGTCGAAGATGGACTGGTTTTGCTCGGTGGTGTCGGTGCGCGCACCTAAGTGAAAAACCGCTTCCACCGCGCGCCCATGAGCATCGAGCCACTCCCAGAGCGCTTCGCGGTGCACTTGCTCGCGCACTCGCTTGCCGGCCAAATTGCGCATCTTATCGACCCGACTAAAATCGTCTACGACAATGATGTCTTCGTATCCGGCATCGTTGAGCCGGCGCACCAAACACGAGCCGATAAAGCCCGCTGCTCCCGTAACTACAATCATGACGTACTGCCTTTGTGAGGCGGCAAAGGTCGCAAAAGCGCAACACTCGACAACTGCCAGCGGCGCACGGGAGGGACGAGGGGATGTCGCTCGCAAAACGCCTATAGCCCAACCACGAATAGAAAATTCCGCATCTTTGCCCCTACAACTTCACCTCGACATATGTTTAAGTCGCGACGCGCTCAGGCGCTGCTTCAATTAGGGCTTTTCGGTGGAGTATTGGTTCTCGCCAACATCTTAGCCAACCAAGTGTATACGCACATCGACCTCACGGAGGAGAAGCGGTACACCCTGACCAAATCGACGCGAGAACTCCTGCGCAGTTTAGACGACCGCATCTACGTGCGGGTATTGTTGGAGGGCGAGTTTCCCGCAGGCTTCAAGCGCCTGCGCACCGCCACGCGCGAGATGCTGGACGACTTCCGAAGCATCAGCAGCTACATCGATTATCGCTTCGAAGACCCCAACCAAGGTAGCCGCCAAGAAGTGAATGAGCGCCGAAAAGCGCTCTTGGAAGAGGGCATCGCGCCCGTTAACCTCAATGTGCGTGGGGAAGCAGAGAGCAAGTCGCAAATCATCTATCCCACAGCTATATTTCACTACGGCAAACGCAAGGTGATTGTCAACCTCTTGGAAAATCAATCGCCTACCCTACTCCCCGATGAAGTGATCAACAACTCCATCAGTCTGTTAGAGTATAAGTTTGCCAATGCCATTAAAAAGTTGCGCACGCCGCAACGGCCCATCATCCTCTTCACCCGAGGGCATGGAGAACTCGACGAATGGCAAACCAAAGACTGGGAGCGCTCTCTCCGACAGTTCTACGACACCGACCGCATTACTCTGGACTCGGTGGTGCATCTGCCGGCCGACAAGTGCGCCCTGCTCATCGTAGCTCAGCCGCGTTCCCCCTTTTCGGAGCGCGACAAGTTTATCATCGACCAGTACATTATGAACGGCGGAAAGGTGCTTTGGCTTATCGACCGCCTCAATGCCAGTCTGGATAGCTTGCGCCATAAAAAGCTCTTTATCCCAACCGATTATCCGCTCAACTTAGAAGATATGCTCTTCAAATACGGCGTGCGCATCCAGCCCGACTTGGTGCTCGACATGGAATGCACGCGAATACCTCTTCGAGTGGGAGTGGTGGGCAACGCTCCGCAGTTTCGACTTTTCCCTTGGCCATACCACTTAGCCGTCTTGCCTACAGGTAACCATCCGGTAGTCAAGAACTTAGACCGCGTCGAAATGCGCTTTTGCTCCTCTATAGACACGATACGCACTAAAACCGCCGTTAAAAAAACAGTACTGTTGCGCAGCAGTCGGTACAGTCGCCTGCAGTTTAGCCCCGTCGAGATAGGATTTGACCTGATGGGGGAGGAGTTGAAACCGGAGTATTTTAATAAGGGGCCACAAACGGTAGGGGTGCTATTGGAGGGAGTGTTCCCTTCAAATTACGAAAACCGGGTTTCGCAACAGATGGCAGAAGGGCTCAAGCAAATTGGAGCCACATTTCAAGCGTCGAGCCGCCCAACGCAGATGATCGTCATTAGCGACGGCGACATAGCGGCCAATTTTGTGCGCGACACGGTGAAAAAGGAATGGTTTCCGCTGGGATACAACCGGTTTGAGAACGCCACTTATGCCAACCGCGACCTGCTCATCAATGCCACTGAATACCTTATTGAGCCCACGGGCGTCATCGAGGCCCGTTCGCGTGAGGTCAAGCTGCGGCTCTTGGACACCGTGCGCGCCAAAAAAGAAAAACCGCTCTGGCAAGCGCTTAACATCGGAGCGCCCTTGGTCTTTTTGGCCCTATTCGGCTTCCTTTTTCAACGGCGCCGGCGTCGGCGCTACGGCCGATAGCGCCGAAGGTAAACTTTTACCTCAGCAGCGCGTTTTAGGGCCATGCACGTTGTAATACTTTCCGGCAGTACTCGTATTCATCGACAATCGCACCGCGTGGCATTGGCCTTGGAGCGGTGGCTTCGCCACCACACGCCGAATAGCGCTGAAATAGTAGACCTGGCAGCGTATCGCTTGCCCGTCTTAGAGGAAGTATTGGCCCGGCACCCTCAGCCACCAGAGGGGCTAAGCGATTTTGCTCAGCGCATTCGCCGAGGCGATGCCTTTGTCTTCGTTTCGCCCGAATACAACGGCAGCTATACTGCTGCACTGAAGAACGCAGTAGATTATTTACGCGAGCGCGAGTTTGCGCAAAAAGTGATCGGCGTAGCAGCTGTCAGTACCGGCTCCTTGGGCGGCATTCGCGCAGCTTTGGCCATGCAGCAGCTGGTATTGGGCATTCATGCTTATCCTGTCCCTCAAATGCTCACCGTCGGGCAAGTGCAGCAGCGCTTCGACGAACAGGGGCAGCTCATAGACGCATCGTTCGAGAAGCCGTTGCAGCAATTTATGGAGGGTTTTCTCTGGCTTTCAGAAGCCGTAGCAGAGAAGCGGATAAGCGAGATGCCTGCTGCCACCGTATAGAGCGCATCATTACTGCTCCCCTTCTACCCAATCGGCAACAAACACATTGGTGGCACGCGTGCCGCCATTATTGCGGTTGCTGCTCCATACTAAGCGCTTGCCATCGGGCGAAAACATCGGGAAAGCATTGAAGACGCTTTCTGTAGTTACGCGTTCTAACCCAGTGCCGTCCACATTGATGAGGTAAAGCTGGAAGTCGTAGCCGCGAGTGGAGTGGTGGTTGCTGGAGAAGATGATCTTCTTGCCAGAAGGGTGAAAATAGGGCGCCCAGTTCGCCTTGCCTAAGTGCGTAACCTGTCGAAGGTTGGTTCCGTCGGCGTTGCAGACGAAAATTTCCATATTTGTGGGGGCCACTAATCCTTGTGCGAGCAACTCGCGGTATTCTCGGACCTCTTCCTCTGTTTTAGGGCGGCTGGCGCGGAAGACAATTTGGCTGCCATCGGGGCTGAAGAACGCTCCGCCGTCATAGCCCAAGTCAAAAGTTATTTGGCGAAGGTTAGAGCCGCCGAGATCCATAGTCCACAGGTCGAGGTCGCCCGAGCGCATGCTGGTAAAGAGAATTTTATCGCCCTTTGGGCTGACGACGGCCTCGGCGTCGTAGCCGGGGTAGTCCGTGAGCTTTCGGACAATATTTCCCTGCAAGTCAGCCACATAGATATCGTAAGAGTCGTAAATGGGCCAGAGGTATTTTCCGGAGGGCGGCGGGATGTGCGGACAAGCATCTCCAGTGGCCATCGTACTGGCAAAGAGGATGTGTTTGCCGTCGGGCAGAAAGTAAGAACAGGTCGTCCGCCCTTTCCCTCCACTGATGCTAATCGGGCGGTAATTGGGGTTATTGGCCGCTTTTTCGACCTCCATAGCGTAGATGTGGTCGCACTGAAGATTCCAAGCGGGGTTGTTCGTTTGAAAAGTCAGCCACCGCCCATCTGGGCTCCAGTAAGCCTCGGCGTTATCGCCGCCAAAGGTGAGTTGGCGGATGTTGCGCAAGTATTTTTGTTCGGTAGGCGAGGTTCCTATAGTGTCGGTTTGAGCGCACAATGGGATAGAGGTGCCTAAAACACTCCACAGAATCGTCAGACAGAAGCGCATGGCATGTTTTTTTGTCGAGCCGCAAGATTAGGGAGTATCTCGAGAGCGACTGTCAGCGCTTTGTCAAAAAACGGGTAGAAAAGACTGGCCGCCTGGGCGGGAAACAGGTCGCGCGGAGTACAGATTTTTTGTAGTTTTGCAGCGCATTCCACAAACCCGCAAAGGTCTATTATCTTATGTACAGAACCTTTTTGTTGGCGCTTTTCGCTTATCTCATTCCCTTGCTGTTGTGCGCTCAGAAGACGACTCCTTCGGCGTCTCCGCCTCCGATAGACGAGCGCGCATACAACGCCACTCTATGGCGTTGTATTGGGCCTTTTCGCGGCGGGCGCTCTGCTGCCGTAGTGGGCGTGTCGGGCCAACCCAACCTGTATTATTTTGGCTCAACAGGTGGCGGGGTTTGGCGCACGACGGACGGCGGACGCACGTGGGAAAACATTTCTGACGGTTACTTTGGAGGATCCATCGGCGCGGTGGAAGTGGCGCCATCCGATCCCAATGTGTTGTACGTGGGCGGAGGAGAGAAGACGGTGCGCGGCAACGTCAGTGCAGGCACTGGCGTTTGGAAAAGCACGGATGCGGGCAAGACGTGGACGTTTATGGGATTGGCAAAAAGCCGCCACATCCCGCGTTTACGCGTACATCCGAACAACCCGGATTTGGTATATGCAGCCGTGTTGGGCGACCTCTTCAAGCCCACGCCCGAGCGCGGCGTCTACCGCTCCAAAGACGGAGGGCACACCTGGGAGCGCATCCTCTTCGTCAACGAGGACGCCGGCGCCGTCGACCTATGCTTTGACCCGACCAACCCACGCATCCTCTATGCCAGCACCTGGCGCGTTCGGCGAACACCGCATAGCTTCAGCAGCGGCGGGGCCGGTTCAGGACTGTGGAAAAGCACCGACGGCGGCGACACGTGGACAGAACTGACGCGCAACCCCGGCCTGCCGCAAAAAGATACCATCGGTATCATCGGAGTAACTGTCTCGCCTGCGCTCCCTCAGCGCGTGTGGGCCATCGTCGAGGCGCAGGAAGGCGGCGTCTTCCGCTCCGACGATGGCGGAAAAACTTGGAGCCGACTCAACGGCGATCGCAGCTTGCGCCAGCGCGCCTGGTACTATACGCGCATCTATGCCGACCCGAAAGACCCAGACAAGATCTACGTCGTCAATGTCAACTACCACGTCTCTAAAGACGGCGGCAAAACCTTCACCGCTAAATCCGCCCCGCACGGCGACCACCACGACTTATGGATAGCACCGGAAGACCCTAAGCGCATGATCATCGCCGATGACGGCGGCGCCCAGATCTCTTACGACGGCGGAGAGACGTGGAGCACATACTATAACCAGCCTACCGCTCAGTTTTACCGCGTAACCACCGACAATGCTTTCCCATACCGCATCTATGCGGCCCAACAGGACAATACCACCGTGCGCATCGCGCACCGCACCGAGGGCAGCAGCATCACTGAGCGCGACTGGGAACCTACCGCTGGTGGTGAGTCCGGACATATCGCTGTAGACCCTACCGATAACGATATCGTCTACGGAGGCTCTTACCACGGCCTCCTTTCCCGGGGCGACCACCGAAACAAAACACAACGAATCATTAGCGTGTGGCCGGAAGACAACATGGGTCATGGCGCAGAAGATGCGCGGTATCGCTTTCAGTGGAATTTTCCCATCTTCTTCTCGCCGCATAACCCGCGCAAGCTGTATGCGGCTTCCAACCACCTGCACGTCAGCACCGACGAAGGGCACAGTTGGACAACCATCAGCCCCGACCTGACAACGAACGACAAAGAACGCCAGAAATCCTCCGGCGGCCCCATCACTCAGGACAACACCAGCGTGGAGTACTATTGCACCATCTTCGCCGCTTGCGAGTCGCCTTACGAGCCAGACCTCTTGTGGGTGGGCACCGACGACGGCCTGGTGCATGTCAGCAGAGATGGCGGCAACTCTTGGACGAACGTCACCCCACCGCAAATGCCTAAATGGTGTATGGTCAACTGCGTAGAGCCGGATCCCTTCCGCAAAGGTGGGCTCTATTTGGCCGCTACCTCCTATAAGATGGGGGATTACAGCCCCTACCTCTTTCATACGGCCGACTATGGGCGCACCTGGCGCAAAATCACCAACGGCATCGACGCCGAACACTTCACGCGCGTCATTCGCGCCGACCCCAAGCGCCGCGGCCTACTCTATTGCGGTACCGAACAGGGCATGTACATCAGCTTCGACGACGGCAACCGCTGGCAGCGCTTTCAGCTCAACTTGCCCATTGTTCCCATCACGGATCTAGCCATCAAAAACGATAACCTCATCGCCGCAACCCAGGGCCGCAGCCTGTGGATCATCGATGACCTCACCGTATTACATCAGGTGGACGAGACCATCGCCGCTAAAAACTTTCACCTCTACACGCCTATGCCCAGCTATCGCATGGAAGGGCAACAAGTGCGCGACCTAAAGACGGCCGGCACTAACCATCCCGGCGGCGTGATGGTGCATTTTTACCTTAAGAACAAACCCACGGAAAAAGACTCCATCGCCTTGGAATTCCTCGACGCCCAGGGCAACCTCATTCGGCGTTTCTCCACATGGAACAAGGCGGACTCTCTCAAAGACCTCCGAGAGGGCGGCAATCGGTGGATATGGAACATGCGCTATCCAGACATCAAGAAATTCGAGGGCTTGGTACTGTGGTCTACGCGACTGCAAGGGCCACGCGTTCCTCCAGGCGACTCCGGGTGCGGCTGGTGTGGAATGGACAGCAGGCCGAAGCCCCCTTCGTCATATTGCCCGACCCGCGCGCTTCTGCTCGCCCAGAGGACTTCGCCGCCCAGTTTGCCTTTGTGAAGTCCTGTGCCGATAAGCTGTCGGAAATACACACGACCATAGAGCAAATTCGCCAAGTGCGCGACCAGCTGAAGTCTTTGGAAGAGCGGTTGCCAAAGGAAGAACGCCTTCAGGTGCTGCGCGACACAATAAAAGTGCTGAAGGAGGCGATGACCAAGGTGGAAGAAACCCTTTATCAAACAAAGAACCGCTCTTCACAAGATCCTCTCAACTTTCCAGTGCGCCTCAACGACCAGCTAGGCCACGTCATGGAGATTGCCGCACAGGGCGACTTCCCGCCCACTACTCAAGCAGTAGCGGTTCGCGATCTCCTCTTTGAGCGCATCGACGCGCAACTCGAACGTTGGAGAGCCATTCAAACCAACCGCTTGCCAAATTTAAACCGACAAATACGACAATTAGAAGTGGATATTATCGGGGTCAAAGCAAAAAATTAGGGATACCACCACCAAGCAGGTCGACCGAAATCGTAGTCAAGCAAAACTTCGTCGAGCAAAGGATCTGCTCCCGGCGTGTAGGGCACTTTCAAGTCGTAGCCCCACAGCTTTCCCAAGTTGTGCCAATAGGCGGCACTTAGCCCGCCGCGCGTTTCTTTGATGAGTTCGTAAAAGGGTTTACCGAGCTCTTTCTCAATCATTTTGATGAGCACCCGCCCCTCGGTGCGCGTCAAGTTCTTGAGCTGTTCCTCATAGTCCTTTTCCAAATCGCGCTTTTCTCGCCGGAAATAGCGGCGCCGCTGCCCCTTGCTCATTCCTTTCGTCTCCGCCTGAAGTTCCTCGTATAGCTGTACCGCGTGTAAGGCGTACGGATATACTCTCCGCGCTGCACGCGTGTACAAATAATATTGGCGCCGCTCGGTGTCGTCCTTAAATATGCGGCGAGCACTGACCTTCACTACAGGAAGGGCCATGACGAAGATGGAGTCGCCTTCCACAATTTCCAATCGGGCCCAGGCTCCTTGAGGCGCGCTTGAATGCGCCGACTCCCAGAGCTGCTCGGCATCCTCCCACTGGGCCCATAAAAAGGGAGTCCAACTATTCGCCAGAACCAACATGCAGGCTATTCGCCGCGCACAGATATAGCGCACTAACACCTCTGTCACCCTACCCCACTCAGATGCTCTAGCGTACAGTCGGAGCCAAGTGGACAGAGCTGGGCTATTCATCGGTAAATACCTCCTGCTGTTATTTGAGCAATGGATATTGGAACGCCAAATGTAAAACTTCGTTGCGCCGTGTAGGTTCTAAAGTACAATAAGGGTGCGCCGCTTCTCTGATGAGAATATGGCGCACCCTTATATTTATCTTGCTTTTAACGACTGACTATCTGCTGTTAGCCTTGTTCCCGCGCTTTGCCAACCGCACGGCTCGGGCTTTCGCTATCGCCTCCGCGCGGCTCATCTTCGGCTTCGCTTCCTCCGCAACACCACCCGATTGACGCTGCTCGGCCAACTTCGCCAACCGCGCAGCTCGCGCCTTCGCCATCGCCTCCGCGCGGCTCATCTTCGGCTTCGCTTCCTCCGCAACACCACCCGACTGACGCTGCTCGGCCAACTTCGCCAACCGCGCAGCCCGCGCCTTCGCTATCGC
>JBBIKW010000010.1:0-156816 GCA_037445225.1 Lewinellaceae bacterium
CCGGTGTTGGTGTGTCCTGCGGATGTGACGGTGGCTTGCGATGCTTCTACGGCTCCGGAGGATACGGGCGAGCCGACGGCGACGGATGCATGTGGTGTGGTGAGCGATCCGACGTATTCGGATGAGGAGATATTGGGTTTATGTCCATACGCGTACGCGATTGAGCGGACGTGGACGGTTTTGGACAACTGCGACAACGGCGCGTTCTGTGTTCAGGTGATAACGGTGGTAGACGGGTTGGCTCCGGTATTTGACATGGATTGCCCTGTAAGTTTTGAGGTGGGTACGATGTCGGATGATGCGGTTTGTCCTTCGGCGGCGGAGATAGGTGTGGAGGCGGGCTCCGTGTTGTCGTTGTCGTCGGCGTTGGAGGTAGGCGGTGTGTTGGTGTATCCGTTTGCGGGCTGTGTTGTGGACAACTGTTCGGAGGGTTCGGAGATAGAGGTAGAGGTAGTGAGCGTGGAGGTGGACGATGAGGATTTGCCGTGTGTTCGGCGGTTTGAGGTGGTGGTGGTGCTTCGGGATGCGTGTGGGAACGAGTCGGCGCCGTTGGCATTGACGTTTTCGGTGTTGGACGATACGCCGCCGGTGTTTACGGTTCCGTCGGATGTGACGTTGGGTTGCGATGTGGACTTGGATAATTTGGCGTTGACGGGCGATGTGACGGACGAGAGCGACAACTGTGTGGCTGGGATAGAGGCGACGTATGAGGATGACGCCAGTGGGTTGACGGGCTGCAATGGTACGGGTTTGGTAGTTCGGACGTGGCAGTTGACGGATGGATGTGGGAATACGGTGACGCGCACGCAGCAGATAGTGTTGGTGGATGAGACGCCGCCGGTGTTGACGTGTCCTGTGGATGCGACGGTGAGTTGCGAGGATGTGAGTCCTATGGCGGCGGGCGAGCCGGTGGTGTCGGATGCGTGTGATGCGTCGCCGGAGGTGAGTTATGAGGATGCGTCTACGGCGGGTGCGTGTGCGGATGCGCGCGCGATAGTTCGGACGTGGCAAGCAGAGGACGGTTGTGGGAATACGGCGACGTGTGTTCAGTCGATAACGGTACGGGATGAGGTGCCGCCGGTGTTGGTGTGTCCTGCGGATGTGACGGTGGCTTGCGATGCTTCTACGGCTCCGGAGGATACGGGCGATGCGACGGCGACGGACAACTGCGACGATGCGGTATCGGTGACATATTTGGATACAGTGGTAGTGGGCAGTTGTCCGCAAGAGCGAGTGATTAGCCGCCGATGGATAGCGTTGGACAACTGTTTGAACGGTACGGCGTGCATTCAGACGATAAGCGTGACGGATGAGGATTCTCCGTCGATAACATGTCCGCCCAACACGACGCTGCAGTGCAGTGCGGACTTGACGCCGACGGGTGCCGCGGGCAGTGCGACGGCGACGGACAACTGCGATCCGATGGTATCGCTGAGTTACGACGATGTGAGTACTCAGACGACGAACGGGACATGTAGCGACTTTACGTACACCATCACTCGGACGTGGTTGGCGGAGGACGACTGTGTGAATTCCACTACATGTGTGCAAGTGATTTCGGTGGTAGACACTCAGGTCCCGACGCTGTTGTGTCCTTCGCCGCTGACGGTGTCGTGTGCGGTTCCGCTGCCGATACCTACGGCGACGGATAACTGTGACGCGACGGTGGATATTGCCCTCATCGATAGCGACAGCACGGGTGGAAGTTGTCCTCAAGAGTACAGTTTGTTGCGGACGTGGGCGGCGGTAGACGCGTGTGGGAATGTGTCTGCGTGTACGCAGTTGGTGTATGTGGTGGACACGGCTGGGCCGGTGTTGGTGTGTCCTGCGGATGTGACGGTGGCTTGCGATGCTTCTACGGCTCCGGAGGATACGGGCGAGCCGACGGCGACGGATGCATGTGGTGTGGTGAGCGATCCGACGTATTCGGATGAGGAGATATTGGGTTTATGTCCATACGCGTACGCGATTGAGCGGACGTGGACGGTTTTGGACAACTGCGACAACGGCGCGTTCTGTGTTCAGGTGATAACGGTGGTAGACGGGTTGGCTCCGGTATTTGACATGGATTGCCCTGTAAGTTTTGAGGTGGGTACGATGTCGGATGATGCGGTTTGTCCTTCGGCGGCGGAGATAGGTGTGGAGGCGGGCTCCGTGTTGTCGTTGTCGTCGGCGTTGGAGGTAGGCGGTGTGTTGGTGTATCCGTTTGCGGGCTGTGTTGTGGACAACTGTTCGGAGGGTTCGGAGATAGAGGTAGAGGTAGTGAGCGTGGAGGTGGACGATGAGGATTTGCCGTGTGTTCGGCGGTTTGAGGTGGTGGTGGTGCTTCGGGATGCGTGTGGGAACGAGTCGGCGCCGTTGGCATTGACGTTTTCGGTGTTGGACGATACGCCGCCGGTGTTTACGGTTCCGTCGGATGTGACGTTGGGTTGCGATGTGGACTTGGATAATTTGGCGTTGACGGGCGATGTGACGGACGAGAGCGACAACTGTGTGGCTGGGATAGAGGCGACGTATGAGGATGACGCCAGTGGGTTGACGGGCTGCAATGGTACGGGTTTGGTAGTTCGGACGTGGCAGTTGACGGATGGATGTGGGAATACGGTGACGCGCACGCAGCAGATAGTGTTGGTGGATGAGACGCCGCCGGTGTTGACGTGTCCTGTGGATGCGACGGTGAGTTGCGAGGATGTGAGTCCTATGGCGGCGGGCGAGCCGGTGGTGTCGGATGCGTGTGATGCGTCGCCGGAGGTGAGTTATGAGGATGCGTCTACGGCGGGTGCGTGTGCGGATGCGCGCGCGATAGTTCGGACGTGGCAAGCAGAGGACGGTTGTGGGAATACGGCGACGTGTGTTCAGTCGATAACGGTACGGGATGAGGTGCCGCCGGTGTTGGTGTGTCCTGCGGATGTGACGATAAGTTGTGAGGTTTCGCCTGTTCCGGCCAACACGGGCAGCGCGACGGCGACGGACAACTGCGACGATGCGCCGGGAATTACCTTTAACGACTCCGAGACGCCGGGATCTTGTGGTTCTGAGCGCACCATCCTGCGAACCTGGTTAGCAATCGACAATTGCTTAAACCCGGCAGCATGCACGCAGAGCATTACCATAGTGGATACCACTCCTCCGAGCTTGACTTGCCCGGCGAATACGACGATCAACTGCGAGGTGGATCCTGTCCCAACCAATACAGGTACCGCTACTGCCACGGATAACTGCGACAATACGGCTACTATCTCCTATGCAGACACTATCCTGTCTGGCGCGTGTCCCATCTTGCGCATTATCGCGCGCAGGTGGTCGGCACAGGATTCCTGTGGCAATGTAGCGACTTGCCTACAGTCCATTACCGTACAGGACACGACTAAGCCATCTATCCTTTGTCCTAACGACATTACTATTCAGTGTAACGAGAGCACCGATACGACAGTCACCGGAGTGCCTATCCTTTCAGACAATTGCGACAATAGCTTGGCGGCCAACTACATCGACGGCCCGCCGACGGTCATGGGCTGTACGCAGACGATTGTTCGCAACTGGATCATCGCCGATGATTGCAGCAATGCTGCGGCTTGTGCGCAGACCATTACCATTACCGACTCTGAGCCGCCTACCCTCTCTGGCATCTCAGATCTCACGCTGCAGTGCGATGACGCTGTCCCGCCGGTGGCAACTCCCACAGTATCCGACAACTGCGACGATGAACCTTCCGTCACCTATGAAGGTCAAACTACAGAGCCCGGAGATTGCCCGGGCAGCTCGGTGATCTTGCGCACCTGGGTGGCTGAAGATGCATGCGGTAATGTTGCCACATATACCCAAACCATCCTCATTACCGATACCGAGGCGCCAACATGGACGGATGTGCCGAGTGACTTGACCGTGGAATGCGATGAAGTGCCCGCTCCGTATGAGCCCACGGCAACCGATGCTTGTGGAACAGTAGAAATTTCCTTTGCACAGGAAACAGACGCGGATACTTGCCCGCATTTGTACACCATAACGCGTACCTGGATAGCCGAAGATGCCTGCGGCAACCAAACCACACACGTACAAGTTATTGCAGTGTCGGACAATACGCCTCCTGTCTGGGTCGACACTCCCGAACCGGACATCACCGTCAGCTGCGGTGAAGTGCCGGATCCCTACGAAGTGGTAGCGACGGACAACTGCGACGATGAAGTAACGGTTTCGCTGTTGGAGACTTCTGCCGACGGAAGCTGTCCTGCGCTGCGCATCATTACGCGTACCTGGACGGCCACGGACGACTGCGGTGGAAATACCACGTTTACCCAAACCATTGCCGTAGTCGACAACCAGCCGCCTACCGCTCGCTGCAAGGACTTGACCGTGGAGCTCTCCGCTTCCGGATCGGTAGAAATA
The DNA here is from genome assembly GCA_037445225.1 of Lewinellaceae bacterium. GTDB lineage: Bacteria > Bacteroidota > Bacteroidia > Chitinophagales > Saprospiraceae > M3007. Next base: position 4,387 of record JBBIKW010000010.1, read on the forward strand.
AGTGCCTCCGAAGTGGACGACGGATCTTCCGACAATTGCGGAGGGGATGTGACCCTATCGCTGTCGACAACCGTGTTCGACTGCAGCCACATCGGCGACAATTCGGTGGCGCTCAGTGTTACCGACGAGTGCGGTCAGACGAGTACGTGCACGGCTACCGTCACCGTAGAGGATAACGCGCCGCCCAGCTGGACAACCTCGGCCGGAGCATTGGATGTCGTCGTGGCATGCGGCGATGACGACGCGCTCGACGCAGCACAAGCTTTAGCGCCCGAGGCTACCGACAATTGCGGGGAGGTGACCATTGAGAAGACACCGGGAATTTTCACGCCCGGCGGGCCATGCCCTCAGGTAGGTACTTACACCAACACATGGGTGGCTACAGACGACTCCGGCAACACCAGCACCGTCTTCACCCAGGTGATTGCCGTGATAGATACAGTAGCGCCGACAGTAGTCTGTCCTGCGAATTTGACCTTGCAATGCGGAGAGGAAGGCGACTTCACTGGCGTCATCGCCACCTGGCTGCAAAGCGCTACGGCCACAGACGCATGCGAAGGCACCGTATCCGTCGAGCATGACTACGAAGGAGGGCTACCTGAATTCTCTTGTTCGTCGTCGGATAGTCTCGTAGTTACCTTTACGGCTACCGATGCCTGTGAAAACGTCGGGTTGTGTACGGCAGCTATCTACCTGACCGATAGCGCACCGCCTACCTTCAACGGCGATTGTACGCTACTGAGCAGTTATGGAGACGGCTCCAATGTAGCCACTTATGTAGTCGCCACCTCAGTGGGAGCCAACTGCCCGCAGGATGCTGCCGTCAATTTGAGCGTCAACCAGATCATCGGCCACGAGTACACTATCACCGTCGATGGCGTCGAAGTGCCGGGCATTGCTGGCTGCTTGCTGGACGACTGTACGCCGGAAGAAATGCTGCGCGCCAAAGTGGTCTCGCTGACGGTCACCCGCAACAACTGTCAAGCCCTCTTCGAGGTCGGTCTGGTCGCGCTCGACCAATGCAACAACCCGAGCGCCGACACGCTGACCTATCTCCTGGAAGTGATAGACGACACATCGCCGACATTTACGCCGCCTGGCGACCTAACGCTCAATTTAGACGCAGACTGCGAGGCGGATACCTCTGTAGCCAATACGGGATCGCCTACAGCCATCGAGGACGACTGCTCGCCTGCGGCCTCCCTATCGGTTTCCTACTTCGACGTGTTCACGCCGTTGGAAACGGGCAGCAGTGAGGGAATCCTTGCGCGTACCTGGGTCATCTCGGATAGTTGCGGCAACTCTACTGAGCACGTGCAAACTATTGTTCTGGTGGACAATACTCCGCCTACTCTGGACTGTCCGTTCTCCGGCACTATCGAAGTAGAGCCCAACGACTCTGGGTGTACCTATACACCTGAGGAGGGCGAGTTTGACCCCGTCGCGTCGGATAATTGCGGGATAGCCTCTGTGGATTACTCTTTAACAGGCGCTACGGCGCTCAACGGTTCGGGCAGCTTAGAGGGCATCCCGTTCAACGAAGGCACTACGACCGTCACCTGGACGGTGCAGGACAACAACGGCAACAGCACCAGTTGCTCCTTCGTCGTAGCAGTTTCTGAGTGCGTGCTTATCTCGGGCAAGCTTATCTGGGAGGGCGACGACACTTCGGGCGTTGCCTTGGCGATGGTGATGCTTGCAGGCGACGCATCCGACACGGATGGACCTACGGGTTCCGACGGCAAATACGTCCTCAATGGCGGAAATGGCGGCAATTTCACGGTGATGCCGTCGAAGAGCAGCCCGCCCGCCGCACCACTCAACGGCGTCAACGTAGGGGATGCGCTGCTCATTCAACAATACGTCGTCGGGATGTACACCTTCCCCGACCCGTACAAGATGATTGCGGCGGATGTCAACATGAACAACGCCATCACCACGTTCGACGCTTCCCTAATTCAGCAAGCGGTTTTGGGTAATGCCGCCGCCATGGCGTATTTCACCGCCAAACCTTGGCGCTTTGTGCCTACGCCCAACAACACGCCTTACTCGATGGGCTACATTCCGGGATCGAATCCCTTTACGGCGCCTATTCCCGACAAGCGCATACTTACGGGAGTAGCTGCCGACGCGACAGGTGAAGACTTCTACGGCATTAAAGTGGGCGATGTCAATGCTTCGGGCAATCCACTGCTTCGGCCGGCCAAAGCATCGGCACTGCAACTGCGCATACCCGATCGCCTGTTGCAAGAGGGCGAAACGATACACGTGCCGGTACACATGGGCGCCTATGCTCGACTGGCTGGTTTCCAATATGCGCTCCATTTCGACGTAAATGCCTTGGAGCTGGTATCGCTCGAAGAGGCGCCTTCACCCTTGTCGCTCAATGCGGTGCGCGACTTCGGCTATGCGAACATAACAGCTGGTGAGTTGCGGAGCGCTTGGGTGGATCCTTATGGAAGAGATCTGCCAGACGGGGTGCCCACTTATACCCTGATATTCCGCGTCAAACAGGGCGGGGCGCTATTGAGCCAAGCGCTTCGCCTCGACTTCGAGGTCTTGCAACCCCAGGTGTACACCGTAGACCACGCCATAGGTGAGGTGCAACTGGTGTTTGTCGACGGTCAGAGCACTTCGACACCCGTGCTTGTCGATCCTGCCCAAGCGCTGTGGTTACAGAATCGCCCCAATCCTTTTAGCGACGAGACGATACTCAGCTTTATGCTGCCGGAGGCTTGTCGGGTGCACCTGCGCGTCCTCGACGCCAGCGGACGCGAGTTGTGGCGTGGGGACACCGAGCTGGGAGCGGGCTACCACGAGCAGCGGCTCCGCTTAGACGAATGGTCCGGCAGTGGCGTGCTCCATTGTGAGCTGATCACGCCTTGGGGCACGGTCGTTCGAAAGATGGTGCGCACGCGCCTGTAGCCAAAATATAGGGAGGCGCCGTTATCTCGGTGGCGGCGCCTCCTCAATATGTCAAGGTCGAGAGCTACGGATAAGCGCGCTGTCTACTGGGAACGTAGCCCAGGTCTAAGTTTTTCCTAAAGTCGGTTTGTCTTGTGTCGAAGTGGGGCGGCCGTTTTCTTTGCAGCGTATTGCTCCCTTGCTCATGCGCATCTTGCTTTCTATGGTACTGTTGAGCTTCTTGTCGCTGCCGTTGTGGCATGCGTTTCGAGAGCGTCCGGGCAGTTCGTCGCGGGTATATGCCTTTCGGCTGCGGCCGGGGCAAGATCTAAAACGCGGTCTGTTGGATTTTGCGCGGGCGCACCGGCTGCGCGCCGCCAGCGTGGTCACCTGCGTGGGCAGCCTCCAGCGCCTCCATGTGCGCTTTGCCAACCAGGATCACGGCACGGTCTTGGAAGGAAAGTACGAGATCGTCTCGCTCGTCGGCACCTTTCACGCCGACGAGGGCGGCCATTTCCACCTATCTGTTGCCGACGAGCAGGGTCAGATGGTGGGCGGCCATCTGCTGGAAGGCAACTTGGTGTACACCACTGCGGAGGTTGTGGTAGTAGAAGCGACACAGCTCGAGTTCCGACGGACGCCAGATGAGGCGACAGGGTACCGAGAACTCGAGGTTTGTCGGCGTTAAATCCGCACCTACCTTTGTACCGGCCTTCGCCGCACTGTCGGGCGCAAGTGCCCTACATGCATTATCGGTCTTCTCCATGCATTTACTGCTGCGCCACATCCGCGTCTTTTCTGACGGACAGCTGTCCGCCCCCCAAGATGTGCTCCTGCGCGACGGCCTCGTAGCCGCTATAGGGCCCTCCCTTCCTTCCGACGGCACTGCTGTAGAGATAGGCTTTACCGAGGAGGTATGGGCTTTGCCGGGATGGTTTGATGTCGGCACCCAGGTATGTGAGCCTGGATATGAGTACCGAGAGGACTTCCTTTCGGCAGCGCGCGCAGCAGCAGCAGGTGGGTTTACAGCGCTGGCCCCTTTTCCCAATACCCTTCCGCCAGTAGACAACAAGAGTGCAGTGGGCTTTCTTCGGCAGCGAACCGCAGAACTGCCGGTCGCTTTTTATCCCATTGGCGCTCTTTCCGTAGGTACGGCGGGCAAGGATTTGGCCGAGCTTTACGACATGCATTGGGCAGGTGCTGTGGCTTTTTCAGACGGCGCCCACCCGGTACAAGACGCCTCTCTGCTGATGCGCGCGTTGCGGTATACGCAAGCTTTTAGCGGATTAGTGCTCGACTGGCCGCTGCATAGAGGGTTGGCAGGCGATGGCCATATGCACGAGGGGCTTGTCAGCACCCAGTTAGGGCTGCGCGGTATCCCTCCGGTAGCCGAAGAGGTGGCTGTACAGCGCAGTCTCAGCGTGTTGGAGTACACTGGAGGGCGGCTGCATTTACATTTGCTCTCTTCGGCCAAGAGCGTTGCATTGGTGCGCGCGGCCAAGGCGGCAGGGCTTCCTGTGACGGCATCCACCTCCGTGTGGCACCTGTGTTTTACCGATGAGCAGTTGCACGACTTCGACAGCCTTTGGAAGATGATGCCGCCCCTGCGCGATGAGGGGCATCGGCAAGCGCTGCTCGAAGGCGTCGCCGACGGCACAATAGATTTCCTCTGCACAAACCATGTCCCTTGGAACACGGAGGCGAAGCGGCGCGAATTTCCCTATGCAGAGCCGGGTGCAACTGGCTTAGAGACGGCATTTGCGCTGTGCTGCACCTATTTGGCAGATGCGTTGCCCGCAGAAAAGTTGGTAGAGCAATGGGCGTGGGGACCTCGGCGGGTGTTAGGACTACCTCTACCCGCTATTGCCGAAGGCGCCTCGGTCGACATGGCGTTCTTTGCCCCGAACCGGATGTGGGTGCTGGAGCCCGAGGCGCTGCGCTCTCGCTCTGCCAATACGCCGCTGTTGGGGTGCGCGTTGCGCGGCAAACCCTTAGGAGTCGCCATCGGCAGGCGCGTGGAGCTTTGTGAAGAAGTTTTCCCCTCTCTCCCTCAGCGATGAGTTCGTCGAAGGCGCAGCGACGGGTCTATTTCACCCGGAAGTCGAACGTGATGGTGCCGCACTGTTCGGCGACGTCGGGTGCAGGAGCGAATCGGTACTGGCGGGCCCAGCTGATGGCTTTGTTGCGCAGCACGCCATCGGTAGTAGTCGAGCCTACTTGGGTGTAAGTGGCGGAGGTCACGACGCCGTCGGCGTCTACGCATACGCGCACGGCGATGCGGCCAGTGTTTTGCGTGTCGTCTACCATTTTGGGGCGGCTCACTACGCGGCGTCCCGATAGGCCGCCACCGATGGACTCGCCTACGCCGCCGCCATCGCCACCGCCGCTACTGCCTCCGCTGCCGGCAGTGCCGCTGGGGTTGTTGCCGCTGCCGCCGGGTTGTCCCTGGTTGCCCGGCTGCCCGGTGTTGCCCTGCCCGGTGCCGCTGCCGGGTTTTCCGAAGGCGCTGCCGAACTGACCGCGCTTGCGCTCTTTCTCCTCTTGCTCGCGGCGTTGGCGCTCTTGCTCCTCTGCGATACGGCGCTGCTCTGCGGCTTGGCGCTCGGCCTCTTCTTGCTTGCGGCGCCGCTCTTCTTCTTGCTGTTTGCGCCGGGCTTCTTCTTGGGCGCGGCGCAAAGCGGCCACGTCGGGGTCTGTAGAGGTCGGAGTGCTAGTCGACGAGGGTTTAGAAGGGCGCGGTGGTGGAGAGGTTTTCTGAGGCGCCGGAGCGGGTGCAGGCCGCTCGGCCGGCGCCTTGCTTTGGGGCGACTCCATCTGTTGGCCCTGCGGCGCAGGAGTACTGCCTTGTCCGCGATCGGGTGTGCCTGCAGCCGCTTGGCTGCCCCCTCCGCCCCAGTCGATGAGGATAGGCGGCGGCGTCTGCGGCGGCGTTCGAAGGCCAACCTGCAGAAAAATCAGCAGCAACAGCAGGATGAGATGCAACAGCACGCTGATAAGAGCGGCCTTCAGGCGATCCTCATCGTTATGTCGGGATGCAACAGCCATGGCTTTTTCGATTAGGATGAAAGAGATGCTAAAAATACACAACGACCCATCCTTTAGCGCTCACTTCTGCGCTCTTCCGTAGCTAGAATGGTCTTGATCTTGAGCCGATTAGCAATATCTAAGATGTAGACGACATCGTCCAACGGAACCGTCTTCTCCGCCACCACCGTGAGGGTGATCTGCTTAGGGGCCTCCCTTTTTGCGCCGATCTTAGCGGCCACGGCGCTCTCCAGCGCCTCTTTACGCACTCGAAGGCCATCGACGAAGTACTCTCCGCGGTTGTTTACGGAAACCGCCAAGTCGGGCGAAGCCATCGTTTTGGAAGTGCTGGAGGGCAGCTGCAGGTTCAGCGCGTTAGGCGTGACGAATTTTGAGGTGAGCATGAAGAACATCAACAGCAAAAAGATGATGTCGATCATGGCCGCTAGGCTGAATGTGGGAGTAACGCGCACTCTTCGTTTTAGGCCCATACTTCAGTCGTTTTTGATGAAAGACCGCTTCTTCCTACTTAGCGCGAGGGCTCTTGGAGCAGATCCATAAACTGCAGCGCAGTGTATTCCATTTTGTAGACGACCTTGTCTAAATTGGACACCAACACGTTGTAGCCAGCCATGGCCACAATAGAGACGACTAAGCCCATAGCAGTACTGGTCAGCGCCTGGTAGATACCGCTCGAGAGCACTTGAGGGGTGACGTTTTCCGCTGTGGACATGTCTTGAAAGGAAAGGATGAGGCCCAACACGGTGCCCAAGAGCCCGAACATCGGCCCCAAACCAGAAATAGAGGCCAGCGTAGAGAGGTTGCGCTCCAGCTTGAGCAGTTCGAGGTTGCCGACGTTTTCGATGGCTTTGTTGATATCTTCCAAGGGCTTGCCGATGCGGTCTAATCCCTTTTCGACCATGCGCGCCATTGGGGCATCCACGCTTTGACACAGCGCTTTGGCAGCCTGAAGATTGCCGCTCTCCACACTGGCGCGAATGCTGTTCATGAAGTTCTGGTCTACGCGTCCGGCGCGCTTAATCGTTAAGTAGCGCTCGATGATGATGTACACGGCTGCCACCGACAGAAAGACGAGGATGAAGAACATCACCATGCTGGAGGTGGTGTTGCCCATGAAGGTGTCCAGCAGGCTTCTCTGTTCAACGGTCTCTGCGGTCTGAGTAGCGGGCAGAAATTGCAGAAACCACCAAGAGGTTAGCAAGGATGAGTAGCTCATACAGTTGGAAGATGCAGATTAAGTGAACAGACCTCAGATTGTTTTCGCGCGTGCTTGCAAACGCCAAAGGTAGGCCGTTTTGTATTGTCGGCGAACGTTTCCACACGACTTGGGCCCGTAAATGTGCGCAAATGTCTATCGCCGTACGTACATGTCGGCGCCTACAGCCAAAAAAACAGAGCCTTCCCACAGAGGGCTCTGTTCATATGCTCGACGGGAAAACGCTAAGTATGAAGGGATTAAAACACGCGCTGCGGCGAGGTCTCAGCGAACAACGCTGTTCCACAGCTGCGACAGCCTAGGCGTCAAGCGCACCACCAAAAAGACTAGGAGGGTAATGTACAAAATGACCATAGCACAGAAACGGTTTTGATTATGAAAGAGAAATAGATAGGATGCGCGAACTCGTGCGCGAAAAACTAAGTTCTGGGTCAAAGGTAAAAACTGAGTCGATATGTACACCCCCCAGGTGTGTTAATTTTTTTAGGATTCGGCATTTTTTTTCCGACAAACGACTGCTTTTGGCTTGTGAAGGGATTTTTGAGAGGCCCCACCTTCCTACACAGTGTTACCGACGCAGCGGTTGTATCAAGATGCCCGACTTCATGCGCGGTTCGAAGTAGGTGCTTTTGGGCGGCAGGGTCTGGCCCGTATCGGCTATGCGCATCATATCGTCGAAGGAGACCGGGTACAGGGCGAAGCCGACGCGGTCAGGGTGCCGGCTTACTGCTTTGCGAATGCCCTTGAGTCCTTTGCTGCCCTCGACGTAGGCGATACGAGTATCGTTGCGAGGGTCTTGGATGCCTAAGAGGCGGTGTAGAACGTATTCGTTGAGCAGCATGACGTCGAGCAGCACGGGCAAGGCAGTGTGTTGTTGGGCGTATTGGAGCAGCTCTGGGCGCCACTGCAGTCGGTACCAGCGATTTTCAAACAACATCTTTAGCTCGTGCTTGTGGCTCGGCTTCCTCGGGTGTTCGAGGGGCTCAATGGTGCACAGCGCGTTCAGCTGCCTGAAAAACCCTTCTGGCGACAAGCCGTTGAGCCCTTCTACTACGCGGTTGTAGTCTGAGATATCCAGCTGGTCGGTAGCGAAGTAGGCGCAGGAGATCTTGCTAAAGTCCAAGTGGGGATAGCGCTCCTGTTGTTGGCGCAGCTGCGATAGAGCGGTGGTTCGGTGGTGGCCATCGGCGATATAGACCGTAGAGACGTGTTCGGCGAAGAGGCGCTGGATGAGGCGGATGTGGTCGGGGTCGGTTACCGCCCAGATTCGGTGTACCTGTTCTTCGGCGGCAAAACGCACTCCAAAGAGCGGAGCAGATGTTTGGATGTACGCGCTCATCCAATCGTTGAGTGCCGGAACCGGAGGGAACGTTAGCAGTACAGGTTTGAGTATAGCCGCCCATGTCACCACCAGCTGCTGGTGTTGTTGCTCGCGCTCGCTTAGGGTGCGCTCGTGTATTTTGACTTTGCCTTGCCAAAAGTCGGCCAAATCGTTGGCTGCTACGATGCCTCGGTGGTGGCGGAAAGGTGTCTGGATTTGGTAGACAAAGATGGCCTCTTGCTCTGCGGATCTGAGTAAGCCGGCGCTGCAGTAATCCAAAAAGGCGTGCTTAGCGTTAGAGCAAAAGTCGTCGGGAGAGGCAATATTTTCCAAGATAGGGTAGATCGCCCGGAAAGGATAGACGTGCATGGCCGTTTCGGCAGTTATTAGTCCGTAAAAGTAGCGGCATACGCTTTTTGTTTGAGCCATTCGCTCAGAAATTTTCACTTTTGAGCCGCACTTTGCCGGCAGTGTGTATGAGAAATATTCTGTCTACCCGCATTGTCTTTTTAGTCTTACTCGCAGCGGCTGCACAAGTACTGCCCGCCCAGTCGGTAACCGAGTTGCGCAACAATTTGCGCAAGGCGCAAACGAAGAGTGAGCGCATGCAGCTGAGCTATCAGCTGGCTCAAGCGCTGTTCAACGCGCGCAGTTACGGCGAGGCCTCAAAGATGGCCTACCAAGCCTACGAGCTGGCCATACAGCAGGGTGAGAAGCGCACGGCTTCCGACGCAATTCTCTTAGCGGGCGACGCAGATTATCGGCGGCGCAACTACAGTGAGGCCTCCGCCCGCCTGTTGGAAGCCTGGAACACCGCGCGCAACTACGGCCATCGCGATGTCGCTTTGGCGGCTGCAGAGAAGTTGATGAATCTCAACAAAGATCAAAAAAACCTGACCGAAGCGTTCAAGTGGAGCCAAGAGATCATCCAATACTTGAGTGAAAATAGGGGTAGGGGCGCCGTCGGCGGCGACGTAGTGCGGCGCTTAGAAAGTCAAATAGCAGCCTTAGAAGCGGAAAACCGCTCGTTGAAAGAGCAGGTCGCGCAACTAAGTGGGCAGGCGGCGCAGATCGAGACTTCTCTAAAACAGCAACTTCAACAGGTGCAAACGCTCTCTCAACAGGAGCTGAGCAGGCGCGAGCTCGAAATCACCCAAACGCGCCGCCAAGCAGACTCCCTGGAAAACGTCAAAAACCGCCTGCTGAAGACGATGACGGAGAGCCAAATGCTCGACTCGATGATCAAGGCCCAGCAAGAGCGCGAAATCCAGCGCCAAAAAGCTATTGCAGCCCAGCTGGAAGTCGAGCGCCAACAGTCGGAGATTGTTCGCGACAGAGTGATCGGGCTGGCCCTCCTGCTGCTGGTGGGTGTTCTCTCCCTCTTTACGCTCTTTAAAATCAATCAGCGGCGCGCAAAGGAGTTAGAATTTAAAAATGAAGAACTTACAGCAGCCCGCAGAGAAAGCGACGACCTCCTGCTCAACATTCTACCCGAAGCAGTGGCTGAAGAGCTCAAAAAAAAGAAAAAGGTCGCTGCACAGCAATACGATGAGGCCACCGTAATGTTCGTCGACTTTGTGGGCTTCACCCATGTGGCAGAGCGACTCACACCCGAGCAGCTGGTAACCGAGATCGACCACTGCTTTAGCAGTTTTGACGCCATCATTGAGGGTTACCAGATCGAAAAGATCAAGACCGTGGGCGATGCGTATATCTGCGCCAGCGGATTGTCGGATAAGAATGCCTATCCGTCCGACATGATCAAAGCAGCCCTGAAGATCCAAGATTTTCTTCAACACCGCAAGGCAGAGCGGATGGGCCAAGGGCTGCCCTATTTCGAAGCGCGCGTCGGCATCCACACAGGGCCGGTGGTAGCAGGAGTAGTGGGGAAAAAGAAGTTTGCCTACGACATCTGGGGCGACACCGTCAACATCGCCGCGCGCATGGAGGAGGCATGCGAGCCCGGCCGCGTCAACGTCAGCGAAAGCACTTACTGGAAGGCCAAGTACGAATTCGAATGGATAGAGCGCGGCCTCATCCCTGCCAAGAATAAGGCTCCGATGGAGATGTTTTACGTCGTCGGTGTGCGCAACGCACGCTATTGAAACGCACTCACTGTTTTAATACGAGGACGCCGGCAGCCTCAAAAGCCAGCTCGCGCAGCGGCTCCGTGATGCCGGCGATCTCGTCGGGCGCCTTTCCTGCGTCTTCCGCGTAATGGCGCAAGTCCTCCACCGAAGTCTCCGAAACGTAGGCGACCCCATCGATGACCACCCGCTTACCGGCCAAATCTTTGGGCATGAAGAAGGCGTAATCCTTGAAGGTGACGCGCATCTCGGGCAGGTCGGTGTGCTCCGCCACTATCGTCATCCAGCAGCCTTTCTTTTGGCAAACCTCCTTCACGGTGCCCACTACTTTTGTGGCCAAGGAGTCTCTACCAGCCATTCGGGCCGGCAGCTCTGCGTAGGGAATGGCGCCATCCGGTGTGGTCGGCGCGCCGAAGCTCTGTTCTACCTGCTGTGCGTTCGATGGCTGTTGGCCACATGCCGCCCACAGCGCGAGCGCTGCGGCTGCGAAAGCAATTTTTCCTGTCATAGGAGATTCTTTAAAAACTACTGATAGCCAATAGATAAGGCCAATGTAGGGCCTCCGCAAAGGTATAGTGCTTTGTATAAAAAGTGTATCTGGCACAGTATTCGAAAGAGAAATTATATCTTTCGTGCACATGTGCTCTATACTTTATCGACCTTAGCGCTGAGGCGTTGGGGTGCATGTGTTTAATCCTTTTTAACAGTATTTGCACCCTTCTGAAGTAGAAATATTCGTTTTAACCGTTCAAAATCGCGTTTTATGAAGGGTCTAATGTTCATCCTCCCGCCGATCGCCCTTTTATGGGGCGCTTCCCAAAACCTTATGGCTCAGTGCATTCAAGGCGACTGCCGCAATGGTACGGGTACTTACGTGTTTGCTAACGGCGACCGCTATGTCGGTCAATGGGCCGCAGGAAAACCTCACGGCAGGGGTACCTACTATTTTAACACCCGAGAGCGCTACGAAGGCGAATTCAAGTTCGGCAAGTTCGACGGAGTGGGTACGATGTATTACCCCGACAAAGCCTATTATACGGGTGGTTGGCGCGAAAACCGAAAGAACGGCCGCGGGCGCATGGTTTACCCGGATGGTCGAAGTGTAGATGGGCTCTGGGTGGACGGCAAGATGCAGTCCGCACTGGCACCTACAGCCACCCCTGCTGCGTCTGGTGGCAGTGGTGCGGCGACCACACCAACCCAGTCGTCGGCATCGTCGAACAACAGCGCCAGAAACAATGTGGCCAACTTGCGCAACTGCAACACTACCTTCTGCCGCAGTGGGACAGGGTATTACGACTACCCCGACGGTTCGCGCTGGATAGGCGAATTTAAGAACGGCGTCCCGCAAGGAAAAGGCATCTGTTTCTATGCCAGCGGCGATCGCTACGAGGGGCAATGGGCTAACGGCGCCCCCAACGGCACCGGCATCCTCTACTCGGGCAATCGCGTGACCAACGCCGTCTGGGTTAATGGCCATGTGATGCACGAAATAGACGCCGAAGAAGCGATGCCTAACGACCCGGTGCGCGTGGAACCTACACGAGGAGTCAAGATTTACGCCGTCATCGTTGGGGTTGGGCGATACACTGCCATGCCCTCGCTGCGCTACACCGACGACGATGCCTTCCGCTTTTACTCCTTCCTTAAAAGCCCAGAGGGTGGTGCGCTGCCCGACGACCAAATCGTCGTACTCGTCGACGAGAATGCCACGCGCGAAAACATCCTGCGCGCCATGCGCCAGTACTTCCTGAAGGCAGACAAAAATGACGTCGTGCTCTTCTTCTTTAGCGGTCATGGGTTGGAAGGCTGCTTCCTCCCAGTAGATTACGACGGTTACAACAACAAGGTGCGGCACGAGGAGATCAAGCAAATTTTCACACAGAGCCAAGCGAAACACAAGCTCTGCATTGCCGACGCCTGCCACAGCGGCACGCTCAACTACAGCTTAGCAGCTAAAGGGCCAGCACCGGTGTCGCTAAGCCGTTACTACCAGGCTTTTGAAGAGTCAAACGGCGGCATAGCGCTCCTCATGTCGTCAAAAGCCGAGGAGCTGTCCTTGGAAGACCACGGCTTGCGCCAAGGCGTATTTACCTATTACCTGTTGCGCGGCATGAAGGGCGAGGCAAACACCGATGGCGATAACATTATCACCATTCGCGAATTATATAATTATGTGCGGACCAAGGTGCGCGAATACACCGCTAACGTCCAGAACCCGGTGCTTACGGGTATGTTCGACGATAACATGCCAGTCGCCTTTTATAGGTATTGATTAGGAACGCTCCCTGCTATGGATTACTCGCCTGTCCGGCATCTGCAGCTGTATCGCAGGTTCAAAGCGATTGATGCCGTAGACTATTACGGCATCATCCGCTATTTTGAACGCCATGAAGCGGCACTGCGCAGCTTGGAGGAGCTCCAATACTTTGAATGCGCCTATCGCTACGCTGAGGCGCTCTTTGCGGTAGAGCAGTACGGTCCGGCCATTGCTATGTTTGACCATCTCTTGGAGTTGGTGTTCCGATGGAATCTGTCTCATTGGGAAGGGCAAGATGTGTTCGCGCATTTGCTCCGGTGGAAGGGGCTAGCCCTGTTGCGGCGCAAGGAGTGGGCGGCTGCCCAACACGTGCTAGGTGAGTTTGTTAAGGTGTACCCTGCTGACCGGCGCGGTTGGCGGCTGCTGAAAGGGGCACTGCTACGGCAGCGACCTTCTTATTTGCGCCGGTGTTGGGCTATCTGTACGGGCTTCCTCTTTGCCGCCTTGCTGGCAGCTGCTGTCGAGCTGTTTGCGGTGCGGCCTTTTTTCCGCCACTACGACGCGGCCGTACTGACCATCCACTACGCATTGTTAGGTGTAGGTCTGCTCATCCCCTTGAGCGCGGAGGGATGGTTTTATTACCGCTGCTGCCGAAAATTGCTTACTTTCGCTCATTCTCCGCGCACGCCTGTGCAATTTAGGAAGTAGAGCCGTATGAACTCGCTGCGCATCCGCTTGATCATCGGCATGATGACTGCTGCACTTGTTGGTATCATCTGCATGCAGATATACTGGATAGGCTGGAACATCCGCCTTAACGAGGAGCAGTTTGACAAGAATGTTTACACCATTCTCAATCGCGTAGCGGAAAAAATCGAATACTACGAGGATATCGCCTCCTTGGAAAACTTGAAGAGAGGGCTCTTCTCCACCCCTTCTGCTCAAAGTGCGCGCCCAGTTGCGCATCGCGAACATGCCGACTCCCTCTCCAAGAATAGCAATCTTATCGACTTGACCAGGTCTTTTGAGGGAAATGCAACTCTGTGGGAGTACATGAAGGTCAATCAGTTGATCGCTCCGCCGCCCTTGACGGAGCGCATTCCCTTAGACCTCCTTAAAGAGGCATTGCGTGAAGAGCTTAGCAACCGAGGCATCGAAACGCCCTACCAATACGGTGTCTATTCTAAAACGCACAGCAGCTTTGTCATCATGAATGGCCATTACGTGGTCATAGACAACACGCCGCACATCACGGTCAAGGGCTTTAATTCGCTGTACAACTCGCCTTACCGCGTTTCGCTATTTTCCAAAGACATTGAGCCGCCAGGGTATTTGGCCATCTATTTCCCCGACCGCACTCGCTTAGTTTTTGGGCCCATATGGAAGAGCCTACTGCTGTCGCTGGCCTTCACGGGCATCATTCTCTTTTGCTTTTGGTACACCATACAGGTCATTTACCGGCAAAAAAAAGTGTCGGAGATGAAGACCGACTTCATCAACAACATGACGCATGAGTTCAAGACGCCTATCGCTACTATCTCGCTGGCTGCCGATAGTATCTTGAATCCGATGGTCGTCCGCGAGCCGGAAAAGATCGCTCGCTTGGTAGATATCATCCGGCAAGAGAATCGCCGCATGAACAGCCAAGTAGAGCGCGTGCTGCAAATAGCGCAGATCGACCGCAACGAAGTGCAGCTGCATATCGCTGAGGTGAACATGCACCACCTCATCCAGCAGGCTGTCGCTAACTTTAGCCTACAGATAGAAAAGCGCGACGGCACTCTCCAACTCGACCTACAAGCCTCCACTCCCGTGGTGAAAGGCGACGCCACACACCTGGCCAGCGTCATCCACAACCTGCTGGATAATGCCAACAAATACAGCCCGGAACGCCCTCAGATTGCAGTGCGCACGCGCAACACCTCCAAAGGGCTCGCTATCGCCGTGGAGGACAAGGGTGTAGGCATCAGCAAAGAGGCTCGAAAATATATCTTCGATAAATTTTACCGCGTCCACACCGGCAACCTACACGATGTCAAAGGCTTCGGCTTGGGGCTGAGCTATGTGAAGGCCATCGTAGAAGCGCACAAAGGCACTGTGGAGGTCCGCAGTGAAGTGGGCAAAGGCAGCACCTTCACCATAACGCTCCCGACCGCATAGAGCCGGCTGATATTTGGAGTTGAAAAATTCCCGCTTTAAGTTTGCCGCACCTCTGTGTGAAAGAGGACATTATGTCGGAACCTACTGCCCATATCCTCTACGTGGAAGACGACGAGAGCCTCGGCTACGTCACGCGCGACAATTTGGAGCGCGAAGGCTTTCGCGTAACCCATGTTTCAGATGGTCGCCAAGCCCTAGACTTGGTGTGCAGTGGAGAGAAGTTCGATCTCTACATCTTAGACGTCATGCTTCCCGAGGTGGACGGCTTCGACATCGCCCGAGAAATCCGAAAGCGCGACCAAGAGGTGCCCATTCTTTTCCTGTCGGCAAAAGTCATGCGCGAAGACCGCATCCAGGGTCTGAAGATTGGCGCCGACGACTATATCGTCAAGCCTTTCAGCATTGAGGAGCTGATCTTAAAGGTGCAGATGTTTTTGCGGCGCTCCGGCTTTGGCGATCCTAGCCGAAGCAGCGGAAGGGTGTCGATCGGCAAATATTGGTTCGACCACGCCAACCTCTTGCTGACGTACGGGGACGAGGAGGGCGAGACGCTTACTCAAAGGGAAGCCGATTTGCTTAAGCTGCTCAACGATCATCGCGGTCAGCTGGTCAAGCGCTCCTACATCTTAGAGACCATCTGGGGGCGAAACGACTATTTTTTAGGTCGCAGTTTGGATGTCTTCATTTCGCGGCTGCGCAAGCACCTTAGCCGCGACCCGCATATCCGCATTGAAAATATTCACGGCGTAGGCTTTAAGTTTCGAGTGGAGTAAGGAGTTACTTACCAGGGCTTGCGGTGGGGGCTGGTCGGTCTGGGCGGCATGCGTCGGTACAGGCGGGCATTTTGTGCCTCCTCGCGCTCGACGATCTCCTTGAGGCGGTGTTGTGTTGCCGTCACAGAAAGGCGCTGGGGTTGCTCTGGCGGCAGGGGTCGAGGTAGGTCGAGAAAAGATGCCGGTGGCGGCGGGGGAAGCGGCCGCGGTGGCGGCGGCGGTGGCGGTGGTTCGGGTTGTTGCAATAGGCTACGCGCGATGTGGAGGTTGCGCTTGGCATCCGGCTGGGCAGGCTTCAGGCGCAGACTGCTCTCGTACGCCTTTATGGCAGCGGCGTAATTGCCCATCCGCAAATAAGCGTTGCCGGCGTTGTACAGGGCATCGGCTCGCACCACAGGCGACTGTGCTGCCGCCTTTTGGAAGTGCGCTGCCGCGCGTTCGTAGTACCCGAGCCGAAAAGCCGCATTGCCGGCATACAGAAAAGCAATAGGTTCTTGTGCAGCCCGCCGCAAGAACACCTGTTCTGCCTCGGCATATCGGCGCTCGTCGTAAAGCCGTTGCCCCTCCCGCAGGGATTGGGCCACTGCCGGCACCCTTGTACCCGGCAGTACTTGGGCTATAGCGATAGCACACAAGGCAACACTTTTCTTCATAGCTCAGCAGGATGAAGGCGCCAGCCAATCAACTGCTCCAACAGCAGCAAACACCACGCAATAAGTGTTGGCCAGACAAAGTAATAGGTGTATTGCGGCGGCGCTTTGAGCGCAACGGCGTCTTTTTGCAAGCGGTCGCATGCTTCGGATAGGCGTTGCACGGCACCGCTCTCAGAGGCCTCCCAAAAGTGACCGCCCCCGGCTTGGGCTATTTGGTGCAGCTGCGCAAAGTCGGGACGCGAGTAGGCCGTAGCTCCGCCGGCATCGCGCAGCGGCTGGCCGCCTGGCAAGAGTACGGTAGCGCCCTCTGTCTTGCCTACGCCGACTGTAAACAGGCGAACACCGGCCTGTTGGGCCGCTTGTGCTTGCCGAATACCCTGGCCCTCGTGGTCCTCGCCGTCGGAGATCAGCACCACCGCGCGCCCTGCCGACGAGCTGGACTCAAAGAGGCGAGTGCTCGCTTCGATGGCAGCGCCCAGATCGGTTCCCGCCTGCGCGATAAATGCCGGCTCTGCCTGCTGCAGCAGCGCTCGAACGGCCGCGTAGTCCGTCGATAGGGGCAGTTGAGCAAATGCATCTCCGGCGAAAAAGACCACGCCGATCCGATTGCCCTCCAAGGCCGTCACTAAGCGCTGAGCAAAGGTGCGGGCCTGCTCTAAGCGGTTGGGCGATACCTCTGCCGCCCACATGCTGGCCGATACGTCAAAGGCCAATACAATGTCGGCTCCCCGCCCTTGTTTCACCTCTGCAGGCGCACGGTGGCGTGGATCTGCTATAGCTATCGCTAGCAAGGCCAGCGCTGTGGCGAAGAGCAAGTTTTTCAGCCAAAAGCGACGAGGGGAAAAGCCGCGCAGCAGGCGGCGAACCAACACCGGCGAACCCAGTTGCCGCAACGTGCGCTGCCGCCACCGCCAATACCACCCCAATAGCAGCGCCTGTATCAACAGAGCTGCCACCAACCACAGCAAGGCGGGATTTTGAAAGAAAAGTTCCACTCGAACGCTGTAAAGGTACGTCACAACGACAGATATTCGGCACCTGAAACCTTGGGCCCCTTCGGCAGCGGGTCTAATGGAAAACTTTGGCAAACAAAATGCCCACCCTGAGCGAACTTTGTATCGCCTATATGGATTTGCTGGAGCAACTGGAAGTATTCGTAGATCGGCACGGCTTACTACCCAACGACGCGCGGGTAATCGTAGCCCTTAGCGGCGGTGTAGACTCTGTTGCTCTGGCACACTTGCTGCGTCGGCGCGGGCAGCCCATGGCCTTAGCTCATGCCAATTTTCAATTGCGCGGCGCGGAGTCGGAGGAGGATGAGGCGTTTGTCCGCGCCATAGCGGCTGAGTGGGCCCTGCCGATATACATACGTCGCTTCGATACGCGCGCTTATGCCCAGGAGCATCGCCTATCCATCCAGGTAGCAGCGCGGCAACTGCGCTACGAATGGTTAGAGTCGCTTTGTGACGCAGAGGGATGGACGCATATTGCCACGGCTCATCAGTTGAACGACTCAGTTGAGACCGCCCTCTTTCACTGGGCACGCGGTACGGGGTTGAGCGGCCTGAGCGGTATTCCGCTGCGCAGCGGGCGCGTGGTGCGCCCCTTGTTGTGGGCGAAGCGCGCCGAAATAGTGGCCTATGCCACCGCTCAAGGGCTGCGCTGGCGCGAAGACAGCAGCAACGCCGATCTGCACTACACCCGAAATGCCTTGCGCCATCGCGTCGTAGCTGCTTTGGAGGAGATCTTTCCCGACTTCATAGCGCAAGCTGGAAAAACCCTGCAGCACTTGCGCACAGCCGATGCGAACATCCAGCACCTGTTGCGCCAGCTCGCTACTACTCCTGAGGCCGACGGCGTACTTCGAATTGAGCGTGCCGCCATCGAGGCGCTGCCCGAACCGGCAGATGCGCTTTTCGAGCTGGTGCATCCCTACGGCTTTACGCCGGAGCAGGCCCAGCAGATGATGCTTTGTCGGTATACGCCGGGAAAAGAATGGCAATCGAAATCCGGGCATCGCCTAGTGGTAGGACGCGACAGCTGGTTACTGACAGAAAGCACAGCCCCTCAGGCATGGGTGCACATTCACGCCGACGACCTTATGGTACGTCTACCCGATGACAGTCGGCTCTTCCTCATGGAGGTGCCCTTAGGAACACCTCTACCTACCGACCCTACCGCGGTGGTGGTCGATGCACAACAGGTGCGTTTCCCTTTAACTTTGCGGCGCTGGCATCCAGGCGACGCTTTCCAGCCATTGGGGATGGGCGGCAAAAGCCAGAAACTGCAAGATTTTTTCACCAACCACAAGCTGTCAGCCTTAGACAAGGAGCGCATCTGGGTGTTGGAGAACGGCGACGGCCAGATCTTGTGGGTGGTGGGCATGCGACTGGCAGAACCATTCAAAGTAAAACAAGAGACTTTTAAACTACTGAAATTCACTTGGATAAAGTGATGCGGGCGCGAGTAGATAAGCGCTGGGCCGACCTGCTTACGCCGTGGTTGTGGTCGGGGCGGCTGCTCTTGTATTGGTTGCTTTTTTTTGCCTTCTTTCGTTTGTGGTTTATCCTTTGGCTGCGGCATCAGAGGGGCGGAGGGCTGCCGTGGGAGGCTTTCTGGTATGCCTTGCCGCTGGATATAAGTGCGGCCAGCTATTTGTTGCTGCCGGCGATAGTGCTGGCCTACGGGAGTGGAGCAGCGCCGGTGCGCGCTCATTTGTGGCTCGCTCGCCTGTTCAGTGCCCTGTACTTTGGCTTTATCCTGCTTGCCCTGGCGATATACGGAGCTAATATCTTTCTCTACGAAGAGTGGCACACGCCCATCAACAGCCGGGCATATGCCCATTTCCGCATACCGGGAGCGATGCTTTCTTCGATGTCGGTGGCCTTCAAGGTCGGCGCGCTGGCCTTGCTTTTTCTCTTGCAGTGGACGTGGTGGCGGCTCTTTTGCTCCATAGTCGGCCCTTTACCGGCTCTTTCAATGGGCACGTGGAGCGAGCGTTGGGTAGGGCTGTTGCTGTTGAGCGCGTGGGCCGTGGCGATGCGCGGAGGGTTAGGGCGCCTTCCGATCAATGAGAGCGCCGCCTACTACTCGAGCGACACTTTCCGAAACCACGCTGCCGTCAATGCCGGCTGGTACTTTGTACATAACCTGATCGAGACCGGAAAGGCTAAAAATCGATATATCACTATGCCATCGGCGGAGGCCCAGCGGCAGGTGGCCGACCTGCTTCCCCCTCCGCCCTCGCACGAGGAACCGCACGGCTGGCTCGACCCGTCAATTGCGCGACGCCCTAACGTGGTCGTCCTCTTGTTGGAGAGCATGTCAGCTCAGCTCATCGAAGCACTGGGTGGTATTCCGGGTGTCTGCCCTAATCTCAGTCGATTGGCGACAGAAGGTATCCTCTTCGAGCATTGTTACGGCAGCGGTTACCGCACGGACCAGGGCGTCGTTGCGGTATTGTCGGGCTTTCCAGCCCAGCCCGACCATTCGGTAGTGTTCATCCCGGAGAAGGCGCGAAAGCTACCCAGCTTGGCCCGCACGTTGCGGTCTGTTGGCTACACGACGGCGTTTGCTTACGGGGGCGAGTTGACTTTTGCCAACATGGGTCTCTGGTTGCGCCATCAGCAATTTGAGCATATCCTCTCGGTGAGGGATTTCGAAGCGCGCGATATCACCCAGCTATGGGGGGTCGACGACCATCGCTTCCTGCAGAGAGGCATCCAAATGCTCAAAGACCTGCCCGAGCCGTTCTTTGCCGTGTTGATGACGCTTAGCCTACACGCCCCTTACGACGTGCCTTACCAAAGGACAAAGACAGGACGAACCGACCGAGAGAAATTTCTGCTCTGCGCTTCTTTTGTAGACCAAGCCATAGGCGAATTTTTTGAAAAGGCGCGCTGTCAGCCCTGGTATGAGAACGCGCTGTTTGTCCTGGTAGCCGACCACGGCCACCCCTTGCCGGGAGGAATCTCGATGGATCAACCACGGTCTCGGCACATTCCTCTGCTGCTGTGCGGGCCAGTAATAGCACGGGCTTGGCGAGGGCGTTGTGTAGGTACCTTAGGCGGGCATCACGATGTGCCGGCTACACTGCTGCGCGAGTTAGGGCTCGACAGGCGTGCCTTTCGGTGGAGCCGTGACCTGTTCGACTCCTCTGTGCCCGCTTTCGCCTACTACTCCAACGAAAATGGGATGGGGTGGCTCACGCCCCATGGCGCCGGCTTCTTTGATTTTAAGAGCCAATGCTGGCGGCCTCTGTCGGCAGATACGCTCTCTGAGAAAGAACGCACTCAGGCGCGGGCGTACCTGCAATGCCTCTACGACGACTTTTTGGAACTTTGAGTTTTGCCCACCGAAAGCACTTTGTCGGGGTTATCGCGCAGAAAAGCTTTCCAATGCACATATGTCTTTTGAGGAGTGCCGCGAGAGGTACGCTGAAACCAATGGCAGACGGCGACGGCCAGCGCATCGGTAGCGTCCAGGTGTTTTTCCTCAAATGTTCGCTGAAGGAGGTTGCCCAACATGCCGGCCACCTGCTCCTTAGAGGCGTTGCCGTTGCCCGTAATAGCGCGCTTGACTTTTTTGGGCAGATACTCGGCAATACTTAGCCCGTTGACCATACCTGCTGCAATGGCTACCCCTTGTGCGCGCCCTAACTTGAGCATGGACTGCACGTTTTTGCCGTGAAAAGGCGCCTCTATAGCGAGCTCGTCGGGTCGATACTGCTGGATAAGATCCTGCATTTGCTCGAAGATGTAGCGCAGCTTGAGCGTGTGTTCCCTGCCGACATGGGCGAAGGTCAGCACGCCTATTTCCAACACCTCAATGCGGTCTTTTCGACCTTCGATAAGGGCAAACCCTAAGACGTTGGTGCCAGGATCGACGCCGAGGATGCGAACTGCGTTCATGCGGTAGCGGAATAAGGAATGCTTCAAAGGTAGGGGGAAGCCACCGGTTGTATCCGCCTCTGCAGAGATTTGTGGTGTTTTCTACCTTCGCAGCGCCAAAGGCATCTTTTTACCGAAACACACTAAAAAACAAGGCTATGGAAGTAATCGGCGTGCTGGGGGCAGGTGCTATGGGCAGCGGCATCGCCCAAGTGGCGGCTGCACATGGACACGAGGTGGTAGTGTGCGATAACTTAGGGCCGGCCCTTAAAAAGTCGTCCAAAAACTTAAAGGCCGCCATGGAGACCTTGGTAGACAAGGGCAAAATCACCGCAAGTGATGTTGAGGCGCTCGTGAAGCGGATCGCTTATACCGACCACATGAGCGATTTCCGTCATTGTGCCATCGTCATCGAGGCGATTGTGGAGGACTTAGAGGCCAAGCAAATTGCCTTTAAGAGCTTAGAGGCCATGGTGTCTCCAGAGACCATCTTAGCCAGCAATACGTCTTCCCTCTCTATTTCGGCCATCGGAGCGCAACTGCAGCGGCCTGAGCGTGTGTTGGGCATCCACTTTTTCAATCCCGCTCCGGTCATGCGGTTGGTGGAGATCGTTCCGGCCCTACAGACCGATCCCAAATACGTCGAGCAAGCTCGAGCGCTCATCAACCGCTGGGGGAAGACGACGGTTCTGGCTAAGGACACGCCGGGCTTCATCGTGAACCGAGTAGCCCGACCCTATTACGGAGAGGCGCTGCGCATTTTGGACGAAGGCATTGCCGATGCTCCCACAATCGACTGGGCGATGCGCACCTTTGGCGGATTTCGCATGGGGCCTTTCGAGCTCATGGATTTTATCGGCAACGACATTAACTACACGGTCACAGACACGGTCTTTCAGTCCTTTTACTACGACTCCCGCTACAAGCCTTCGTTTACCCAAAAGCGCCTGGTCGATGCTCACTATTTAGGCAGAAAGACGGGCCGTGGTTTTTACGACTACCGCGAGGGCGCTGTCAACCCAGAGCCGGTGCGCGACGAGCTCTTAGGCAAGCAGATCTTCACCCGCATCTTGTACATGCTCATCAATGAGGCGGCCGATGCCCTCTACCTCCAGATTGCTTCGCGCGACGATATCGACTTGGCTATGACCCATGGGATGAACTATCCCAAAGGCTTGCTGGCTTGGGCCGACGAGATCGGCATTCCCAACATCGTAGAGCATTTAGATTGGCTGCACGCGGAGTACTGCGAAGATCGCTATCGCTGTTGCCGCTTGCTCCGCATCATGGCGCGCGAACGGCGCACGTTTTACTGAATATACAGACAAAGCCATGTCTTTGACACCCGAAGCGATCTTTCACCGCATGTTCGACAACGACCCCTTCAGTCAATGGATGGGCATGGAGTTGGTGTCGGTGGGGGTGGGCAGCTGCACCTTGCGCATGGTGGTGCGCCCAGAGATGACTAACGGTTTTGGCGTGGCGCATGGGGGCATAACGTTCTCGCTGGCCGACAGTGCCTTTGCCTTCGCCTGCAATTCGCGCGGTCGACACGCTGTATCCATACACTGCACCATTGAGCATGTGGCTCCGGTACGGGCAGGGGATGAACTGTTGGCAATAGCCAGCGAAGACTGCGTCAGCAATAGCCTATCGCATTACGCCGTGCGCGTGCAGCGTGCCGACGGCACCTTGGTCGCCCTTTTTCGAGGCTTAGCCTATCGCAAAGGGCGCGAATGGGAATAGTTTTTGCTACTCTCCCTGTATCCCCCTAAACTCCTTTAAAATCTTACCCTCTTCGTCCCGTTTTCCTGCCTCTCGGGGGCGTCGCCTGCCGCGGCGTTTACGCTGAGCAAGCTCTTTTTGGCTATGAAAAGTCTGCTTCTGCTTTTGTTGAGTTGGGCCTATGCTGTCTGGGCATTTGGCGGTCAACGCATCTCACCGGTGGTGAGCTTGGAGGGAGCGCCTCCTTCGTGCTGGGGCATGGCTGATGGCCGCTGGACATTGACCCTCGAACAAGGCGCCGTCCCGGTATCGTTTACGTGGACATTACTTTCTTCGGGAATAGAGGGAAACGGTCAGTTGACCGAGATAGGGCAGCCCTTCCACCTTACCGCGCTGCGCGCCGGTACGTACCGCTTTATCTTTACTGCTGCGGACGGGGCAATCCAGGCGGTGGACACTGTTCTGTCCGAGCCACAGCTCTTGCAAGGCAGCCTGTTTGTCTTTGAGCCGCCCGACCCCTGTGTGCGGCCGGGATGGGCCATAGGGTTTGCCAAAGCGGAGGGTGGAACTCCTCCGTACACCTATCGCTGGTCGGACGGCACCTCTTCAATGCGTTTAGATAGCATCACCTCGGGATTTTGGAGCGTTGAGGTGACGGATGCCCGCGGCTGCCGCACCATTATCGACTCTGCCCTTGCATTGCCCGAGCCGCTGCAGGCGGAGGTGAGGGTGTCGGGAGTGCGCTGTGCCGGCCAAAAGGATGGGCGCCTCACGTTAGACAGCATCCACGGAGGGGTGCCGCCTTACCATTGGCAGCTTGACGGCATAGCTGCTCAAGGGCAGAGAACGTGGGAAGGGTTGGCGCCGGGATGGTATCAACTTTTAGTAGTCGACGCTGTTGGTTGCTCGCTGCAGGTGGCGGCGTTGGTACCGGATGGACCGTCGTTCTCCTTAGATACAGGGCCGGATACCACTATTGTGTTGGGCGACACCTTGTATCGCTGGCTGACCGCCGACCAGCCGCTCAAAGAGGTGAGGTGGCAGCCTACTCGTGGAGTTGTTTTGCACGAGCTGCCCCTTATCGGCTTAGCGCCCTACGTCAGCACGACCTACCACATCACGGCTGTCAGTACGGAGGGCTGTACGGCGGGTGCTACCTTGCGCGTAGAGGTGAAGCGCGAGCGCGATGTGTATGCACCCAATGTGTTTTGGCCGGAGGCTGCGCTGCTCGAAAACCGAACGTTTACGCTCTGGGGAGAGGGGGGCGTCGAGCAGATCGCTCTCTTACAGGTATTCGACCGCTGGGGGCAGCTGTGCTTCGAGGGGCGTCAGTTGCCGATAGGTGTGTCTGCTGTAGGGTGGGACGGCACTGTGCTTGGGCAGCAGGCGCCGGCGGGCGTCTACACTTGGCGAGCAGTTGTTCGCGATGTCCGAGGGCGCGAGGTACTGCTTAGCGGCGAGGTGACGCTCGTGCGCTGACTACAGGATGGTATTGCGGGCAGCGTCCAACATGCGGCGGCATTCAGCGGCGTCGGGCCCCTGTGCATAGACGCGTAAGACGGGTTCCGTGCCGCTGGCCCGCAACATTACCCATCGCTCTTCGCCTAAGAGGAACTTCCAGCCGTCGATGTCTTCCACCGATTGAACGGTGTATGGGCCAAAGCGACTGTACTGTCGGCTACGGCAGGCGGCAATGACCGCTTGCTTTTGTTCTTCCGAAATATGCAAGTCGTCTCGGTCGAAGGCGAAAGGCCCTACGATGTCGTACACTTCTTTTACCAAACCCTTGATTGTTCTGCCCGTCTTGGCCATAAATTCCAAGATGAGTAGCCCTATCCAGATGCCGTCGCGCTCGGGAATATGCCCTTTGACGGCCAGTCCGCCCGACTCTTCGCCACCCACAAGCACGTCTTCGCGCGTCATAATTTCGGCAATGTACTTGAAGCCGACGGGCGTGATGGCGTACGGGAGGCCAAAGGCTTCGGCCATCTTGCGCAACTTATCCGTGACGGAGAAAGTGAAGACCACCTTTCCGCGCATGCCCTTGTAGCGGTACAGGTAAAGCAGCAAGATGAGCAGCAGGTGGTGGCTATCCACAAAATTGCCGTCTTCGTCGTACATGCCGATGCGGTCGGCATCGCCGTCGTTAGCCAGGCCGGCAGCGATCTTAGGGTTTTTGCGCACCAGCTCGCTCAAGGTCTGGAGGTTTCGATGGATGGGCTCGGGCGCTTGGCCGTGCATGCCTGGGTTCCAGTCGCAGCGCAGAAACACTGAGCGGGGCAACAATTTGCGCACGGCATTTTGCCCAGCGCCGTACATGGCATCGTATGCCAATCGGCCGGCGCTCGCTTTGATAGCCTTCAGGTCGAAATGCTTGCGGACGTGGCGCAGGTAGAGCGCCTCCAAATCGGCGTCTACGTAGAGTTTCCTCTCGCACAGTTCGGCTATGGAGGGAAGGGTCTCAAGCGTACAGGTCTCCGGCACCAGGGCTTCGACTGCAGCCACTTCGGCCGGTATCATAGGACCGCCATAAGCTGCCTTTAGCTTGTAGCCGTTATAGCTCGGCGGATTGTGACTGGCAGTAATGACGACGCCGAGGTCGCTCTTTGTCTTCACCACTCCCAACGACACCATGGGCGTAGATACAAAGCCGGTGCTCACGTGGCACTTGATGCCGTACGCACCTAAGACGCGAGCCGTCGTCTGAGCAAAGAGCAAACCGCCAAAACGACAATCGTAGCCGATGACCGCGCGCTTCATCCGACGCGCCTTCATGTAGCGCGCCGTAGCTTCTGCCACGCGCTTAACATTTTCCACAGTATAGTCGTCGGCGATGATGGCGCGCCAACCATCGGTGCCAAAGCGTATAGGTACAGCCATAGGTGAAAAATAGGTTTAAAGCAATGAGCTGAGGACCTTCCCCACCAGCCGCCGGCAAAAATATCGGTAGGCAGCGTACTTTTGTTGCCCGCATGGAAAAAAGCCATTGCTCCTCTGTAAATTGTGATACGCTCATGAAAGGTCTACTCCTTCTATTTATTGCATTTACGGCTTCCTTCGCTCTCCCCACAAAAAGCCAGGCCCAAATTGTCTATCGGCAGCAACCCTACGCCTTAGACACGGTATATCCCTTCAACATACCGCTGTTGGACATGGACAGCGCAGTGACCTACAACACAAAGGAAGTCTTAGCCCAACCTCCGGAAGGCATCCAACAGCCCATTGTCGTGGCCTTTTGGTTGACCACCTGTAGGCCGTGTCACCTCGAATTGAGCACCTATGCCGCCAATTACGCCCGTTGGAAGGAACAGGCAAACTTTCGGCTGTTGGCCATCTCTATTGACTTTCCGCATCGCTTTCGAGACATCGCCCGCATTGCCCAACAATACAATTTCCCCTTCGAAGTATATTGGGATGTGCATCGCCTCTTTCGCTCGGTGATGCCTGGCGGCCTCAACGGTCTGCCGCAAGTATTTATCTTCGACAAAAAAGGCGCATTAGCTTACTACCACAAGGGCTTTCTGCCCGGCGACGAACAGGAGCTGTTCAAAAAAATCTTAGAGCTGCAGTAAAAGCCCGGCAGACCTCCGCCCTCCCCCTTTGGAGCAACCCTGCCCTTTAGGGGAATGTCTTTATTTGCAGCAGTGACACCATGGACGTCGCACATACCCATCGCGATATCGTTGAACGTTGCAAAAAAGGGCACCGAGCGGCCCAATTTGAACTGTATCAGCTGTACGCCAAGGCCATCTACAACACTCTTCTGCGCATGGTGCGCAACGCCCACGACGCAGAAGATTTACTGCAAAGTACTTTTATCGAAGTCTTTACAAAGATGGACACCTTCCGATACGAGAGCAGTGTAGGGGCTTGGATAAAGCGCATCGCCGTCAACAAGGCCATCAATTTTCTCAAGAGCCGCCGTCTCTTCGACGCGCTGACGCCGCAGGAAGACCGCTCGGCGTATGTGGAAATGGAAGAAGACGATTGGCCCACCCTAACGGTAGAGCGAGTGAACCGGGCAATAAATGCCTTACCCGACGGCTATCGCACCGTATTCACGCTCTATGCCTTAGAGGGCTACGACCACGAAGAGATTGGCGAAATCTTGGGTATCACGGAGACGACCTCTAAATCCCAGTACAGTCGGGCTAAAGCTCGGCTGCGCGAATTGCTAAAAAATGGGCTATGAGTATAGAACGCTTTATTGAGGAGCATCGCGGCGCCTTTGATACGGCAATGTTAGCGGCAGAGGTGTGGGCAGCGATTGCGCGGCAGCTCGATCGCTGGTCGGAGGCGGATGGCTTAGCGCGTTACATCGCCCAGCACCGCTTCCTGTTCGATGATGGCGGCCCGCAGGCGCAGCTTTGGGGGCGCATTGCTGAGCAGCTGCCGTCGCCTCATGACCCATTGGAAACATTTATCGCACAAAACCGCGCGGCGCTCGATACCCAGGAGCCAGACCCACGGCTTTGGCCGAAGCTGCTTCGCCCTTTGCCGCCTTCGCATACCGCTCGCCTCCGTTGGCTGCGCCCTTTGCGCTTAACCGCAGCGGCCATAACCCTGTTGCTTACCGGCGTCGCTTTAGGCCTCTGGTACGGCCATCGCCAAACGGCCAGCACGCCCAAACTTACTTTAAGCGACCTATCTCCTGAGTACGCCGAAGCGGAGCGCTATTTCCAACGCGAGATCCGGCAAAGAAAACATCGCCTCGGCCACTTCTCGCTCTCCTATAGCCGAAACACAGTTATGGAGGATCTCCGTCAGATGGATATAGCCATGGCCGAGCTGCAGGCCGAGCTCGCACAAGTGCCCCCAACACAAAGAGAGCCCATCATCCGCGCTATGATCGAGAACTATAAAGCCCGAATAGCTATCCTGGAGCGCGTCTTGCAGTATCTAGAACGGCAAAACAAAGCACCGACAAACAGCGGGGATCATGACACTGAGAAAATTTAGCGCGCTACTGGCCTTCGTCGCTATCGCCAGTGGAGGGCACCCGCCCGCCGCACAAGCTGACCAGCCCAAACAAGCGTTCGAAAAGAAGATCTTTCGTGAATTCACTATTGCGCCCTCCGGCACTACAGCTATCTACAACAAGTACGGCGATGTAACGGTGAAGGCATGGGAGAATCGCTCGGTCAAGATAGACATTACTATCATAGTTAACGCTCCCGACCGGCGCACAGCCGACCGCACGTTCGAACGCATCCAGGTGAATTTTCTCCACACGGCCGACTACGTCAAGGCAGAGACTGTCATCGAGCCCGACTCGCGCCTCAGTTTCACCTTCTTTGACAGAAGCGCCGTCGATTTTAAGGTGCACTACTGCGTTTGGCTTCCCGCGCAAAACCAACTCGACCTAAAGAATCGATATGGCAATGCCCGCGTTTCGAACTTAAGCGGCCCACTAACGGCCGAAATCCGCTACGGCAACCTCGTAGGAGAACGCCTCGGCAGCGATGCCGACCTATCGCTCGGATATGCGGACGCGACCTTTGACCAGCTGCACCGCCTCACTGGCTACGTCAGTTATTCTCATCTAAAAGTAGACCGCGCGGGAGAGGTCAGCTTGGACATGCGCTATTCGGAGCTGCGCATCGCGCAGGCAAAAGAGGTGCGCCTCATTTCCAAGTACGATAAGTTTAGCTTCGACCAGGTGGAAACGCTGCGCTTGCAGACGCGCTATTCCGAGCTGCGCGCCCGACAGCTGTCTTCGCTCTTTCTCACCGCCCAATATACCGATACCCGCTTGGAGCGCGTAGACTGGTTGTTGGATGCAGACCTCACCTACAGCCAGCTGGCCGTAACGGTGTTGGGGAGGCAATTTTCCGAAGCGCGCCTCCAAGGCAAGTACACCGACGTGAAGATGGGAGTAGAAGCTGGAACGGCTTTTCGCTTGGAGGCACAAGGCAAGCAACTCGATGTGCGGGCGCCTTCTTTAGCCCACCTATCGCGTCGAGAAGACCAACCCGGCGTCGTTCGCGTCTCCGGCTTTGCCGGGAACGCTAAGGCGCAGCGCCTCATCACCGCGCAGCTGCAGAACAGCGATTTTGTCTTGAAATAACTCCTTGCGCGTTATGGCGACGAGCCGGCCTTCGACACCTCTTCGCACAGCGAAAGCGGCAGCTCGATCCAAAATTCGGTGCCCTCTCCTGGCCACGTGGTGAAATCAATGCGCCCCTCATGGGCTTCGATAATGCGCTTGCAGATGGCTAATCCTAAGCCGCTGCCCGAGCTTTTCGTGGTGAAGTTGGGCTCAAAGACGCGCAGCTGGATTTCGGGAGGAATGCCGCCGCCGTTGTCCCGCACCCGTATTATCGAGTATCCGTTTTTAGCGGCCAGCGACAAGACGATACGCCCTTTTCGGCCCGGGGGGATGGCCTGCGTCGCATTGATGACGAGGTTGTTGAGCACGCGGATGAGGTGGTTCTTATCGCCTTGGATGTGTAGGCGTTCCTGCGGCAGCTCGAGGTTCATTTCCACCTCTCGGTTTTCGGTAAAGAGGTCGTACACGCTTTCTACCAAGTCGTTGAGCACGATATCGTGCTTGTTGCGCAGGTCAGTGTTGGCAAAGAGGGAGAATTCCGTGGCAATTTGCGCTAAGGAATCGATCTGCTCGATCAATCGGGCAATGGCTTTTTTGAGATAAGCGGCCGCCTGTTCGGGGTTGCTCGACAGGCGTTCGAGCTGCTGCATCGACAGCTTGATGGTGGTCAATGGGTTCTTGATGTCGTGGGCTACCTGCCGGGCCATCTCTCGCCAGGCGCTCTCGCGCTCTAGGCGAATGAGCTGGGCCTTAGATGCTTCCAATTTCTCCACCATGCGGTTATACTCTTCAATGAGCGAGCTGATCTCGTCGCCTGCTGGCGCCGCATATTCCAAGGGTTCGTTTTTACCCTCTAATTGAAGGCGCTGGATCTTGTTGGAAATCAGTTTCAGCGGGCTGATGATGGAGTTGGACAGGGTGTAGGAGGCCGCATAAGCGATAAACAGCAAAAAGACGTAGACGCTGGCCAACAGGCCGATGAAATCCGATGCTTCAGGGCCGATCTGTGGCTTAGAGGTATTGTAGGGTATGCCTACGAAACCAAGCAGCTGGTTTTTGTCGTTGCGCAGCGCCAGATAGCGGTGGAGATAGGGAATGCCGCCCGCATACTCTTGAACGGCGCTTTCGAGTTCAGAGGTGCGGATAAGGTATGCCCATGCCTGCAAACTCATCCGGTCGGGCAAGACACCCATCCAAACCAGTGGACTTTGTGTGGAAAAGAGCAGTCGCCCATCTGAGAAAAAGCAATTGACGTCGAGCGAAAGCCCCGCCGCCTGCGGCGCGAGGATCTGCGGAACGATTTGGGAAAGGCTATCGCTTTGAGGAGACGCATCGCTGAGCTGGATGCGTAAGTAGGTCATTAGGGTTTCCACCTTGCGGTCTTGGGTGGTTTGCCTCTGCTGGCGCGCCTGTGCGTCGAAATGGAAATAAGTAAGGGCAATAGCGCCGGCAAATCCGATGCCGATGAGGGCGAACGTCCGGTAGTGGATCCGCACAGATAGCGAGCCCTGACTAGAAAAGCGCGGTGAGTAATGCGAAGGGAAGGAGTTCAGCAGGGCAATCGCTGTGGCGATTAGGAGGCTTGAGACAAACCAGACGGAGAAGAAAAAGAGCGGCTTGCGGAAGCCGCCTATCGTTCGGCCAATAGCAGCAGCGGCTGTCCCGTCGGGCGTACTGTATACCGTATATACCCGTCGCTGAGGCTGTTCTACCATGCGCTCTTTAGCGTAGCCGCGCGGAAGGTTTTGGGAAAACACCGCGTGGCTGACGGTGCCGCGTTCTACGACCAAATAGCCGTATCGCTGTACAGCATAGTCGTAGTCCGACAGCCGCACCATTCCCTTATAGGGCTCTTTATAAAACAGTTCCACATACACCTGCTGTGGGTTGGGAAAGACGTGGTCGAAGAAATAGTACAGTTCCACCGGCTGTGCGGGGTCATTCATGCGCCGATGTACCGTGCGCACCATGTAGCGGGCAATGCCTTTGTCGCTAATGCAGAAGCGCACCTGTGGGAAGTCGCTGGCCACGGGTATGCCTCGCTCCCAGTAGGCATCGACAATGCTAGCGCGCGCTTCTATCTGGTCTCGGGGCAACACCGCCCCCGACTCGTCAAAGGCGAATACCGACAGGCGGTAATTCTGAAAGAGATAGCTATACGGATACACGTGCTCGTAGGCCCGCTGACGCAGGGTGGCAGCAAGCGGGCGGAAGGGCCAGGCTTTTAGCAGGCGGCTACCTACTACCGTATCTTCTTCCAACCGCCGCGCTATCTCTCGGAGCTGCTGCTCGGCTTGTAAGCTGTCCCGACCCACCGCTAAAGCCTCTGCATACCTCTGTTGCGTCTGCTGATCTCGCTGCTCTTGGGTAGAGTACAGCGCCCACGTAGCCACCGCTGAAAACAACATTAAGCAAACGGCCAATAGGACGAGTCGATGGAGGCGCTGCGCAAAAGAGATGGCTACCAGCACCGTGTAGGCGGCAGAAAAGGCTATAGCCAACCCCAAAGTAGAATAGGGCAAGATGCGAGCGACACCCACGAGCGCTAAAACGACGCCTGCGCCTACCGTCCACGCTATTGCGCGCTCGCGGCCTTCCGAGCACAGCCGGTGAGAGAGAAAAACAAGGCGGTGCTGCAGCAAGAACAAAGCCAGCTGAATGACCAGCAAACCCGCTAAAGCCCCCCCCGCAAAACCCTCTGTGTTGCGCAGCAAATTGTCAAAGTCGAATGCAATGCCCGAATGATACACCAGCCGCCGACATAGGTCGATAAGACCGATGGCTATTCCGACTACTGCGGCATATCCTAAGGCACTCAGACCCCGCCGCGTCGCCTTGGATAAGGATATGCCGACGTTTTCCATCCGACCGACGCGATGCAGAAATACGGCAAACCACAACAGAAGTCCGGCATGCAGCAGAAAGTCCCCCACAGAGGATACTCCCCAGATAGGCTGTTCGAAGCGATGTGCAAATACCGGCAGTGCGTTTAGGGCTGGGCGGCTGAGACCTCCTGCGGTGTTCAGAACTGTCAGAGATAACCACGTAGCGCCCAACAACCCTGCAGCCGCCCAGGGCCGCCCCTTTTGATGCCATCGAAGTGCCTGGCGCGAGACCCACATCAGCAGCAGCAACACCCACAGCAACGCGGCCGCCAACAGGACTTGCTGCACCCAGATGGGCTGCACATCGCCTGGAGCAGCTAGCGCAAAAAGTGCCGTTCCGCCGACGCGCACTGCCTCACCGCCATCGGGCGCCACCACGCAAACTTCTGCCGGCATGGCCACGCGTTGCGGCAGCAGCCGCTGCCCTGCCGTCCACTGCTCTACGGGAACCCACACCGAGAGCACCGTCTCTGGAGTGAACGGCCGCGCATATACAAAAAAGGACGCCGCTGCTCCTTGAACGAAGGTGCGCTGCTCGCCCTTCGGCAAGAGGGCTCGCAGCTGCTCTTCGCGCACCCCAACAGCACTGTTCGAGGAGAACAGTAGCGAGTCCTGTCGGTGTATCAGAATAGCGTAGGGCTGAGAGGCCACCTCTCGTATGGCTTCCATACCGACTGCCTCTGAGAGCGGTCGCCCTGCAGCAATTGCTTTTAATCCAGCGTGCTCGCGCGATACCCACGATAAGGCTGCCTGCTCCGCTTCGCTCAAATAAGTTTCCCATGCAGCCGCACTTTTTTGCAGCAACAGCTTACCTTTGAAGCCGTTTTTGGCCACTGCGATCACTGCTGCTAAAATAGCCCCGGCGACAAGGTATAGGAGCGAATTTCTCATAGATACGTGTGAAACAACAAGCTACCCTGGGGCATCTTTCGTATATAGAGCGGCTGCCGTACCCGTTCGTTCAAGCGCCGAAAGCGCATCATTGCGCGTGCAAAGGTAAGAAAAGCCCTGTGCCTGTAAAAAAATCGTGCCAACCCTGTAGACAAATATGCCGTTTTAAAGACATAGCCCTAAACGAGCGCATGCACTGCAAACCGCTCTGCCGCCTTTGCCCAACAGGGCGGGGAGGAAAGTCCGGACAACACAGAGCACCGCACCACC
Organism: Lewinellaceae bacterium; assembly: GCA_037445225.1. Taxonomy (GTDB): domain Bacteria; phylum Bacteroidota; class Bacteroidia; order Chitinophagales; family Saprospiraceae; genus M3007. The sequence continues at coordinate 37,515 of JBBIKW010000010.1, forward strand.
TAACGGGTGGGGTCTCGACAACGGTCGAGATACAGAGAGGGTCACAGAAAACAACCGCCGCTCGCCTTCGGGTAGAGCGGTAAGGGTGAAAACGTGCGGTAAGAGCGCACGGCGCCTCGGCGCAAGCCGAGGCGCGGATAAACCTTGCGGGTTGAAATGCCGCGTATACCTTGCTCTTTGCCTCGGCAAAGGATGTGTGGCTCGCACATAGGCTCTTCGGAACCGGCAAGGGGGGTAGGCAGCGCAGAGCCGTGCCGCGAGGTATCGGCCCAGATAAATGGCAGAGGCCTGGCAACAGGAACAGAATCCGGCTTATAGGTTTGCAGTGCCCTCGTTTAGCGGGGTCTCCCAGTCGACAGTGCATAGGCGCTTCCCTACGCCCATGTGCTGTTCCAAAAAGGCGGCCAGTCGTCGTCGCCGCGCTCTTGCTGCCGTCGCCGCGCCTCCTCTTCCGCTTCCCAGGCGCGTTGCGCCTTCGTCTTCTCAAAGATGTCGCGCGGCAAAAAGAACCGTTCCTCTTCGTCGGCAGTCCAGGGCTCTGGGCGCTCTATCTCTTCGTCTTCCAGCTCTTCCTTGAACCAAAAGGCGGCAAAGATGCCCGAGAAGCTCCCCAAGAGATGGCTCTCCCACGAAATGCCCTCTTGGTCGGGCAGTATACCTGCAAACATGCCGCTGTAGAAGATGAGCACGATGAGCGCCAAGATGATGGAGCGGAGACTGCGCCGAAAGATGCCGTTCCAAAACAGGAAGGCCACTAGGCCGTATACGATGCCGCTGGCGCCGATGTGGATGACAGCGCGCCCCAAGAGCCATACCAATGTTCCTGTTCCCAAGTAGATGAGCCAAAACGCGCGCATGGCCACGCGCCGATAGAAATACAGGGTCAGGGCGGTGAGCACAAACAGCGGCACCGTATTCGACATGAGGTGCTCCCAACTGGCGTGTACCAAAGGCGCTGTAATCACGCCGCGCAACCCCCACAGCCGCCGCGGAAAAATGCCGTAGTTGCCCGGGTCGGTATTCGACAAAAACAGGTAGGTATGAACTATCCATAGTATGGCCGTCAGCCCAGCGGGAAAGCGGAGCGTGTCGAACAAATGCTGTTGAGGAGGGGACGATGCGGCTTCGCGGCTATTGTCTGAAAACATGACGTGTAATCGAAGAGATGCTCTGATGGGCAAGGTCTCCTTTAACGCGAGGAAAGGTCGCCTTTTCTTGCAAAGAAATGCACGAAGCTCCTAAAAGTTTGAGGCGAACGACAATTATCGATGGAGCTTACTCGCTAAACTTTCTTCTTTTCGCCCGCGCATCTTTTTTTGCAGCGCCTACTTTTGCCGCATCATGGTCTTGTCCAAGCCCTGTCCTTGCTCGTTGTCGCCCATCTCCGCCAAATACAGGCAAGGCCGGAGAGGAAAGCGGCAGCTCCTCCCTTTGCTGTGGGCTGGAGCGCTGTGGTGCGCAGCCTGCACGACCGTAAAACACCCTTCCGCTATGGCAGAACTGTTTCGCATTCCCTTCGACACCAACCCCAACCAGACCGTCACCTATCACGAGGCCATCGCCTGCTACGAGAAGATGGCGGCAGCCTTTCCGCGTATCTTTCGCCTCAGCGCAGAGGGCAACACCGACAGCGGCTACCCGCTTCACGTGGCAGTGCTGTCGGTCAGTGGCGAGTTCGATCCGGCTCGGCTGCGCAAGGCCGGCAAGCGCATCTTGTTCATCAACAACGGCATCCACCCCGGCGAGCCCGAAGGCATCGACGCTACCCTCCTGCTGCTGCGCGACCTGCTGACTCAGCCCGACCGCTTGCGTCTGTTGGAAAACACCGTGCTCGTAATCATACCCGTCTACAACGTAGACGGCTGTCTCAACCGCGGCGCCTATAGCCGCGCCAACCAAAACGGCCCAGAAGCCTACGGTTTCCGCGGTAACGCCCGAAACTACGACCTCAATCGCGACTTCGTCAAGTGCGACTCCCGGAATGCCCAAACCTTTAACCGCATCTTCAGCACCTGGCTGCCCGATGTCTTTATCGACAACCACACCAGCAATGGGGCCGACTACCCCTACACCATGACCCTCATTGCCACCCAGCACAACAAGCTGGAAGCTCCCTTGGGCGATTTTTTGCAAAGGACAATGCTGCCCGACCTCTACGCGCGCATGGCCCGACGTGGCTGGGAGATGTGTCCCTATGTAGACGGGCCGGGAGAGACGCCCGACCAAGGAATTTGGGGATTCTGCGATTATGGACGCTTCTCCACCGGCTATGCTGCCTTTTGGAACACCATCGGCTTCATGCCCGAAACACACATGCTCAAGCCCTTTGCCGACCGCCTGCGCAGCACCCAAGCCTTCATGGAGGAGACCATCGCCTTCTTACACGAGCACGGCGATGTGCTGGCGCAAGCACGCGCCGAAGCCATGCAGCGCACGCAGACCAAAAGCGAGTTTGTCTTGAATTGGCGCTTAGACACCACTCAACGCGAGACGTTTCGCTTCAAGGGCTATACCGCTAAGTACAAACCCTCCGAGGTGTCGGGGCTGCCGCGCCTTTGGTACGACCGCAGTGAGCTCTGGGAGCGCGACATTCCCTACTTCAACACTTTTGTGCCCGCCTTTAGCGTAACGAAACCTTACGCCTACCTTTTGCCACAAGCTTGGGAAAACGTCATCGTTCGACTCCAAAATAACGGCGTGCGCATGTACCGCCTCCGCGAGGATGTAGTCTTGGACGTGGAAATGTACCGCATCGAGTCTTTTAAAAATCGCAGCGAATGGGAAGGGCACTACTACCATCACAGCGTAGAAGTGTCTGTTCATCGGCGTCAACAGCTGTTTCGGAAGGGCGACTACGTCATTCGCACCGACCAGATTGCCAATCGGTATTTGATCGAAACGCTCGAACCCAAGGCGCCCGACTCTTGGTTTGCTTGGAACTTCTTCGACCCTATCCTTATGCAGAAAGAGTACTTTTCTGCCTATGTTTTCGAGGATTTGGCCGCCGACTTTTTGCGCCAGCATCCGGAGGTGCGCGCCGAGTTGGAGGCCCTCCGGAAGGCGGATCCCACCTTTGCTGCGGACGCGCGCAAGCAGCTCGATTGGGTGTACCGCAAGTCGCCTTGGTACGAGCCTACGCACCGGCTTTATCCGGTGGCTCGAGTACTCCAGCCCGTGACCTTGCCGTTGGAGGACGTCGAAATAGCGCGATGAAATCTCGGTGCTATAGCCCAGCGCCTCTCGCGGGCAGAGGGCTAACGACAGACAAAAAGGCCGTCTTTCGAAATGATGCGCTTGTTGCTGCTCCTTTTTTCGATAGCACTCTTCGGAGGAAGTGCGGTAGCCCAGCCTTATGCCAATGCCCAAGGTCGAACGCTCGTCGTGCCGGTGCGCATAGTCGTGTTGGGCTCGTCTACCGCAGCCGGTGCTGGGGCCCGTCCTATCGACAGCGCTTGGGTAAATCGCTATCGACACTACCTAAAGCGCCTACATCCGGCCTGTGAACTGGTCAATTTGGCGAAGAGCGGCTACCAGTCTTTTCACCTCATGCCCGACGGCTACCAACCGCCCGAAGGCTATCCGCGGCCCGACCCAGAGCGCAACATCAGCCGCGCGCTCAGCCTGCGCCCCGATGCCGTCATCGTCCACCTGCCCTCCAACGACGCTGCTGCCGGCTACAACGTCTTCACTCAACTGCAAAACTTGGAGGTGATCGCGCGCACCGCCTGGGCAGTAGATGTTCCCCTGTGGTTTGTCTCCATACAGCCGCGCAACTTCGATAGCCTCAAAGTGCAGGTGCAACGCCACATGCTGGATAGCACGGCTAAGCGCTTTGGCGAGCGCCTCATCCCCGTCTGGTCGCTGCTCGCCACACCTGCCGGCACCCTCGACCCTCGGTGGGACGCTGGCGACGGCATCCACCTCAACAACCGCGGCCATGCCCTCCTCTTCGAGCAGGTCGTAGCCCAAGGCATCCCGTTTCAACTCACCAGCTCCCATACTCGACCGCTCTACGCCGCCGAAAAACGCTGGAGTGATGCCGTCCCTCCCACCGATAACCCTTTAAGACCGCCTGTACTTCGCACCCTGCTACCTGTGGCGCTTCTGTTGAAAGCCGAACAACCCATGACGGGAGTAAACGTCGCCATCTTGGATGCCAACGGCCGCCTGCTGCACCAGCTAACCGTAGACTTGCCCTTCTTGCTGCCGAGTGATGGACTCCCTCACGGCGTCTATCGCATCCGCATGCGCAAGGGAAGCTGGGAAAAGTCGATGCGTTGGGTGAAAATGTAGCCGCTTTCACCGCAGCAGGGTGACGTCGCCTTTTTGGACGAACCAGACGGTGTCGTTTCCGTTGGGCAGGGCGTATTGCGGTTGCCAGACGTAGACGTCGGAGGGGGCGGGCACCTGGCCGTTGGGCAGTCGGCCGTCCCGGGTGTCGGTAGGGCTGTTGCTGGAGAAGAGGCGTTGTCCCCAGCGGTTGAAGACGCTCCACTGGAAGGCGCGGTAGGCGCATTCGGGCGCGGCAATGGATCCGAAGGCGTCGTTGTGTCCGTCGCCGTCGGGTGTGAAGGCGTTAGGGAAGATGGGTTTGCAGTGGCAATCTTGGGCGTCGAGTTGGTATTCGACGTTCCACTGCAGTCCGCAGTAGTCGATGTGGGCAGTGTAGGTGCCTGGGCCTTCGGCGCGGAGGGAGTCTTGTTGTCCGTTGGGCCAAGTGATGGTGGCGCCGTCGGGTGCGTCGGGGCGCAGGTAGACTACTTCGCCGAGGCAGGAGGGGGCCGAATGCGCACCACATCCGCAATGCCTGTGGAGTCGTTCGTCAAACACCGGTAGGCCGAAAGCGGAACGTCCTTTTCTTGAAAAGAGGCGTTGATAGGTGTTCGAGCTATCGCTGCGGCTTCCACTGTTGGTAAAGGCTCTGGTCGAAGGGATATACGTCCCAATACGGTGGTGTTCAAGAGTGCAGTGGTATCGGCACATGCTAGACGCATGTCGCCCTGCACACCCATGACGAAGATTTGAGGCCCCTGCCATCCCGCTGCGTAGACCCGACCGTTTGCTGTGCCGAAATCTTGCACCTGTAGGCTTGGATGGTCCCAATAAAACCGCTGGGTCAGCACGTTGCCCTCAGGGCTTATGAGATGGAGCGCCATCCATTGATTAGGAGCGAGCCCTACCACCAGCAGCGTGTCGCCTCGATAGGGGAGCAGCTTCTCTAAGTGGCTTCGATTGACCAACGTGTACGTGCTTAGCCCGTACGTAGGGATGCCCGTTGGTTGAAACCAGCGCAGCTGACCGGTGTGGCTGACCTTAACGAGGTGGAGGTCGGCGTCTTCGAGTCGAACGCCCAAGACGTAGCCGTCCGATACCCCTACCGGCCGCACTCTGCCGGGCACTAAATTTCCTTTGGTCAACAGTTGGGCGTGCCACACTATCGATCCGGTAGCCGACCATTTCCAAACGTAATTATCTCCTACATGTAAGGAGCCGCCGTCACTCGCAGCGCACGCGCTGGTGTAGAGAGCAGGCACCTTCACTCGACGTGCCCACAAAACCTCGCCCGTTGGATCGATCTTTACCAAATAGCCTTCTCCTATGGTAGAGGAAGTTCCCGACACCCAGATTTCTCCTTGATTGTTCACCGCTACAGAATGGAAAACCACTGGAGGAGGGAGTTCATATCGGTACGCCCAAATTACTTCGCCATCGATAGTTGTCTTAAGTAGCGCAAATCCCGCATTGTCGACAAGCTGCGCACCCATGAGCAGGGCACCATCGGGCATACACTCCAATCCGAAGAGGTCCGACAAACCAATGGTGCGGATATGCCCTCGGCGGAGCACCGCCTCACAGCCATCTACTACCAATAACTCGATAGCCGAGCGGTCCTGAAGCAGGACTGCTGTGAGCGCTCGCCCGAACTCCAACGGCTGAAGGTAGGTGCGCTGTGTTCGATGATTTACATCGGGCTGTGCCACCTGAAGCAAATAGCGCGATTGCCCCACGGCTGTCGAGGCCAATGAAAAGAGGAAAAAGGAAAAGGCAAAACGCATCATAGGGCAGAACCTTTGTCCTTGTCTACTCCGTATCTGCAAAAAAACAGTTTCTATCTGTCCAAAAATACGCCTGGTTTGGCCGGGTTCGGCGCTAAAAGTGTGGAGGCGTACGCCATCGATAGATTGTATAAAGCCGTCGTTGCACATTAGGCACAGCGTCACCGAGACCCATTGCGCTGGGTTGGGCGGAGGCGATACGGCAAATTTTGAGATAGCCGAGGAGCTCTGCTAGCACATGGTGCAGTTGCGTTTGCAGTTCGAACTCTATGGCAGCCCGACCGGGTGGTGGAAAGAAGATGCCTTTTTCCCCTTGACTAAGTCAGACCTCCTTCTTTGGAGTCTTCAATAGATAGTAGGTATACAAAGTTATCCTCTGGTCGGCGATGGCCATGAGAAAAAAGGTGCTTTGTCTAAAAATAGCAGTTTATGAGGCAGAAATAGCTGGTGTAAGGTGACATCTACTCTGTGGGTGGTAGGGCGTGAACGGGGCTACCTACAGTACCGCCCTTTCCAGGTGTAGCGGCGTATGAACAGAGCAGCTAGACCTGCAATAGATAGGTATAGCATATGGGCAAGGAGTGCTGGCCAGAAATGTTGGAGAGCGCGCTTTTGGTGGAAAAAAGTGCTGGTTTCTTTCAGGAGCGTCCAGTCTGGCCATGCCTTAGCGGCAATTTGAAGAAGGGCCACTGCGCCAAATATGGGATGGGTTAATGCTGCAAACAGGTTTACGACGACCGTGAGGCTGTGGGCGAGCATGAGGGCCAGCATACCTTGCATCAGCCGGTGGGGTAGATGAGCATTTTTCGCCCCCCAGCGCAGGCGCTGTTGGGCGAAAGCGGCGATGTCTGGGCAAGGAAAGGTCTGTACGGCGGCGTCGGCGTTTTTTAAGAAAAAGAGGGCGGCTATAGGCAGTTTAGCTAAGAGGTACATGTCGTCGCCGGAGGCGCGGTGTTCATTACCGGCGAAGCCCTGCACGGCCTCGAAAGTGGATTTGGGGTAAAGCAGATTGGCACCATTCCCTACGGCAAACCAGCGGCGGGCGACAGCCGCTCCGGTGATGGCCATCGTACCCAATAGGTCGAGGGCTTGAAAGTGTTCCCAGAAGCGGCCTCGTGTTTTTAACACTACCGGAGCAACGACAGCTTTAGAGCGGTGAACTTCATAGGCCGAAGCTAAGAGCATAAGCCATCGCTTGGGAGCGCGGCAATCTGCGTCGAGGGTGGCGATAAGTTCGCCTTTTGCACGAGCGATGCCCTGTCGTAGCGCGCTCTTTTTGCCCGGAGGAGGAGAAGGATGCAGACCGCCGAGTTGAAGCAGGTGCACCCTTCCGGGAAAGCGGGCAGCTAATTGTGCCACGCGCGCTGCGGTGCTGTCTTCAGAGTAATCGTCTACGACGATGACCTCGCGCAGGTGGTCCGGATAGTCCCCCTCGAGAACCGAGCGCACGCAGTCCTCGATGTGCACCTCTTCGTTTCGAGCTGCCACTATTACCGAAATGCGCCTGGTAGGAGAAAAGCTCGCCGGTACTTCCCAAACGGGTATAGCCTGCCAAACGCGCCGTACGCTTTGCAGCAGCGCTACATAACCGATGGTTAAAAGCAGACAAGCACTCCAGTAAAGAGGCTCCACAAGCGCAGCAAACACAGCGGGGCATTGGCTCAAAACAGCTCGCGCATGTTGGTACTTAGGCCGAAGTGAACGGTGCCGCCGGCGATGTGGTAGGAGGCGTATCCGAAGTCGACGCGCAAGCGGCTAACGCGGAAGCTGACTCCCGTAGAAAAGCCGGCTAAGCTGCGAAACCCGCGCACCGACAGCTCTCGGCGCCTCAAGTGGTTGTAGCCCAGACGGATGCGAAAAGACTCCGCGCGCCCTAACAGGAACTCGCCGTTGAAGATGAGGTGTCGGAAAAAGTTATCTACGGCAGGATTGCCCGAGGGCTCTCCGCCGACGTCGCCGAAGACGTTGGTTGGGCGCAGAGCGGGGTCGTCGTATCGGATGTCCCACTGGTGTAGGTGGTGCGCGATGACGCTGAGCCGAAAGGGTAGGTAGCGCAACCGCTTGCTGATGGCCACCTGTAGGTCGAAGGGTAGGTCTTCCGACTCGTTTTGGTAGCGCCGCAGCTGGGTGCCGGCATTGCGCACTACGGCCGCGGCAGCAAATAGGCGAGCGGTGTCCTCGTACAGCACGCCTACGTCGGCGCTCAGGGCAGCAGCGCGGTACATATCCAACACCGACGTGGCGAAGCGCACATTTAGCCCTAAGGACCATTTCGGACTCAAAGCCCGCGCAGCTCCCAGCGCAAAGGCCGTCTCCGCTGCGCGCACCTGCCCTTGAATGTTGCCAAACTCGTCGGCCATGGGGATGTCGCCGTATCCGATGTGTTGGATAGCGCCGTGCAGCGTAGTCCCTATGGCTTCTACATGGTGCGCATATGCCGCATAGCTGTGTCGAATGCCTGCCAGCAGCAGGTGGTGTTGGAGCGAAACCTGGCCGCTCATCGCCGGGTTAAGGGCTGCCGGGTTAAGTGCCGCCAAGGCAACGTCATCGTCACGCACGCTGAGGTGAACCCCTCCCAGCGCCGTGACGCGCGCTGAAGGGGAGAGGGTGAGGAACTGAAATACGTGGTGTCCTCCCGTCACTTGGGCCGTTGCCGCAGATATTAAGGCGCTAACAAACCAAGGAATGAGTACAGGGGCGGGCTGCTGTCTCCCAGGACCAAATGAGCGGTGGTGAAAAGGAATTCGCATAGGCGCAGTGAAAAAGCGTCAGTGAGTATTGGTGCCGGAGGGCCGCTGCCATATCGTGCGGCATCTGCCCTTTTGGCACCACATGAGGCGTTCGAGTTGCCCCAGCGTGTCGTACAGGCGCAAGGTATCGTGTTCGTTGTCGCCTTCTAAGTAGGTACCTTGGGCTTTTATTCGGCCATTTTCGTACCATTCGGTAAAGGGCCCATTTTCCTCATTGTTGTGCAGCATCACCTTTTCGCGCAGCGTGCCGTTGGGGTACCAGCGCGTGCTGATGCCTTCCAATACGCCTCGGACAAACGTCTGCTCCAAGTGCTTTTGTCCGTTTTCGAAGTACAAGGTGACGGGGCCGTGGTGGAGGCCCGCTTCGTAATGTTCTACTTGTTCCGGTTGTCCGTTGCTGTAGTAGAGCGTGCGCACGCCGTGTAAGGTGTCGTTGCGGTAATGTGCTTCCTCGCGCAGTCGCCCCTGTCTGTCGAAGCGCTGGTAGAGACCGTGTCGAGCGTAATCTCTCTTGCGGCGTTCGAAGCGCTCTCGCTCGCCGTATTCGTTGTAAACCTCTACGGTCTCCACGTCGCTAGCACAAGCGGCAAGAAGCAAACACAGGGCAAGGAGAAGCTGTAGACGCATATACCTAAATGCTTTTTTGCACTCGGAATAACGCCCGAGCACATGCCGACGTTTTAGCGGTACTTCAAAATCGACCCTCTAAGAAGGCCTGAATTTCGGTAGCGGACAGCTCGGCGGCTTCTTCTTGCGGCCAATGGCCGGTGTTGGGATAGATGCGCAGCAGCGAGCGCCGAATGCGGCGGTGGAACTCGTACGCGTATTCGGGCGATAGGACGGCGTCTTCCGCTCCCCATACGATGAGCGTTGGGACATTGATGCTCTCCACTAAATCGGCAGGAGGGCGATTGTCGCCGGTGCTGGCGCGGTCGGTGAGCGCTTTTCGGTTGCCGCTCCGGCGTAAGAGGTCGTGGTGGCGGCGCACCAAGCCGTCGGTGACGCGGCTGTCGTCGGCATAGATCTCTTCTAAGAAGGTGCGCACGGCGAAGCGCGGGGTGAGGTGCCAAAGGAGGCGGTTTAGCAGGGGTGTTCGCGCTATCCACTGCACCAGCGACCTCTTTTTGGGTTCGAAGCCCATGGCGTTGCTCAGTACCAACTTGCGTAGGCGTTGCGGGCGCTGTGAGGCGTATACCCACGCAATTTGGGCGCCCAACCCATTGCCCGCCAGGTGGAAACGGCGCAGGTGGAGCTTTTGGATAAAGCGCTCCAAAAAGTCTACGTACATGAAGGCGCTGTAGCTGCGCTGAGGGTGCGGCCCGGTAAGGCCAAATCCCGGCAAGTCGACGCTGATAACTTGGTAGTGCTTAGAGAGGCTCTCCGTCCACGCGCTCCACGTGTGCAGGCTGCTGTTGGCGTCGTGCAGCAGGACGATGGGCTCCCCTCGGCCGCTCATGCGGTAGTGCACGATCATGCTGTCCAGCTCCATAAAGTGCGAGTCGGCAAAGGCGTAGCGCGCTGCAAGCACGTGCGGAGGCAAATCGCTGTACCAATTGAGTACACACCACAGAAGGGCTGCCGAAGGCAGTACCCAGCGCACCAGCTGCCACAGCTGCATGCGAATGGGGCGCCTCCCCTCAGCGCGAAAAATTAGCCATTTTACCATAGGCAGCTTATCGGAAGGTGCGCCTAAAGAACACTGTCAGAGCCGCTAAAGCGAAGCCGCCCACGGCTCCCATGCCAAAGCGCAACAGTATGGGACCCAGCGGTTGCACGGGGTGCGCCAATGCCTTTTCTATCTCGGCCAATCCCTCCCGCAACTGATTGGCCCATTGCGGGTCGCCCGCCCCGCGAGCCAGTTGTGCTTCTACGGTCGCCTTTTGGGCCAACAGCTCCATCCGAACCAGCTCCGGATCGGCTAAGTGGAGCCCGTAGTAAAAGAGCCAATAGGCTAAGTTGATGAGGATAAACACAGCAAAGGGAGCGCGCACCTGATGGCGAAACGCTCTCTCGACACCATACAGGGCATCGTCGGCGCGCGCCGCCCAGTACATAAACCCCAAGTAGAGCGCCATAGAGGCCCATTGCCCTACCGGATGGATGAACACTTCTCGCCCTAATCCATACAACAGGGCAAAGTAGCCTACGACAGCCACTCCGCCTAAAATGCCGTTTCGCAAGATGTGGTTTTCCATAAAAAATTGAACGCGCTAAGGCACTGCGCTGGCGCCGCAAAAGTAAGGCGGTCGGCGTGACTGCAGAGGGAGGCTGTTTTTTAGGAGAGCGCTTCTTAAGGGACCTCCACCGTGCTTAAGATTTTTTGAATGATATCCTCCTGCTGGATGTTTTCGGCCTCTGCTTCATACGTCAGCCCAATGCGGTGGCGCAAGGCGTCGTAGGCAACGGCGCGCACGTCTTCGGGGACGACATAGCCTCGGCGGCGCAGAAAAGCCAAAGCGCGCGCCGCTTGGCTGAGGGCAATGCTGGCCCGAGGAGAGGCGCCATACGCGATGAGCGGGCTCAGACCTTTTAGTCCGTAATCGCCTGGGCGGCGGGTGGCGGCGACGACGTCGAGAATATAGTCCTCGATTTTCTCGTCCATGTAAATCTGATGCATCACCTCGCGCGCGCTCAGCAGGGTGTTTCGCGAGACAACCGGATGCACCTGTGGCCATTGCGCTGCCAAGTTGAGGCGCACAATCTGCCGCTCTTCTTCTTTAGACGGATAGTCCAGCTTTACTTTTAACAAAAAGCGGTCTACTTGGGCTTCGGGCAGCGGATAGGTACCCTCTTGTTCAATGGGGTTCTGTGTGGCCAAGACGAGAAAGGGCTCTTCTAAGGTAAAGGTCTCGTTGCCGATGGTAACTTGCCGCTCTTGCATGGCTTCCAACAGGGCGCTTTGCACTTTGGCCGGCGCGCGGTTGATCTCATCGGCCAGCACGAAATGGGCGAAAATAGGGCCTTTGCGCACCGTAAACGCCGCCTGTACGGGGTTGTAGATCATAGTGCCGACCACATCAGCGGGCAGCAAGTCCGGTGTAAACTGGATGCGGCTGAAACGAGCGTCAACCGCTTGCGCGAGGGTCTTGATGGCCAGTGTCTTGGCCAAGCCCGGCATACCCTCCAACAGGATATGCCCGCGCGCTAACAGGCCGATGAGTAAGCGTTCGAGCATAACCCTTTGCCCTACAATGACTTTATCGGTCTCTGCAAAGAGTGCTTCCACAAAAGCGCTCGCCTGTTGGATGCGCTCGTGCAGGGCATCGATGTCTACTGGAGATGACGGCATACGGCACGATGGTTGTCGGCAAAGGTAAACGCCGCCGCTCACAGCTCAGACTGCAAGCGGGCGCTCGACTCTTTTTTTCAAAAAAAACGTATCTTTGAGAAACTTTTTGAATGCCCCTTCTGGTTATCCCGAAACAAAGAAATTCCATATGGAGAGTTCGGAACGACACCAGACCCCGTTTCAAGCCCTCTTCGAACGCGAGTTTGTGCCGCACATAGATGCGGTATATCGCTACGCGTATCGTTTGACGCGCGATCATGCAAAAGCGGAGGATCTCCTGCAAGAAACCTTCCTTCGCGCCTGGCGGTTTATCGATCGCTATCGAGAGGGCACGAACCCCAGAGCTTGGCTTTTCAAGATCTGTTACCGCTTGTTCGCCAACAATTATCGCTCAAACAAGGGATATTCCACCTTCAACTACGAGGAATGGGCGCGCACCCCGGATGCAAGGGCATATGATGCGAAGCGAACGGTCTCGGTCTGTGAAAACGACTTGAGCGAAGAACTTCTATCTGCTCTGCATCAGTTGAGTGAGCGGGCTCGCCACGCTCTCTTTCTCTTAGCCGAAGGATATTCCTACAAGGAAATCAGCGAGGAATTAGGTGTTCCTATCAACACAGTGCGCACGACTATACACCGCGCACGGGAAAGACTTGCCCGTCGCTTTCTCCACCTGAAACGTGTAAGGTGGGTGGTTTGGGTTGAGGAAACAGAATAATTGAGTACGAATGAAAAGTCCTGCTGTGTTGCGCAGTAGGGCTTTCCTACGTCTTTTGAACTTGGTATTGCTGTCAAAAAAAACGGATGCTATGAAGCGCAATGGAGGAATTCCTGCCCCCAGTGTGGACAATGCTGCTGAGAAAGTTAAATTTAAATCGAAATGTCGAGATGTTGTACCGTCAGAAGAGGACACGGAGGATATAGCCCTATCTCCACCGACTAATTTCGATTTGGAAGTAGAGCACTTGCGCACTTTTCTGCAGCGCCGTCTACCTAGTCCTAAGGCACCTGAGCACGTAAGGGCGTGGATACGCGAATTGCCTTATTGGGACCCAAAGTAAAAAAAGCGCCTTGCCCACTTTGCTGTTTTTGAAATAAGGGTGAGCAAGGCGTTTTGCTTTTTGGGACATTAGGCGCACCGCAGGGCTTCTACTTCGGCAATTGTCTTAGGCACTGGGCGCCCAAGGAGGCGGTATCCGTTTGGTGTGATGAGCACGTTGTCTTCTATCCGGATGCCGCCGAAATTGCGATAGTGACGCAGGGCTTCATAGCGAATGAAGGCAGCGCAGTGGCCGGCGCGCTTCCATCGGTCGATGAGCTGAGGTATGAAGTAGATGCCCGGCTCGACGGTAAGTACAAAGCCCGGCTCTAATTCGCGCGCCAGGCGTAGGTAGGCTAAGCCAAACTGGGTACTTCGCCGAACGGTGTCGGAGTAGCCGACGTAGTCTTCTCCCAAGTTTTCCATGTCGTGCACGTCTAGCCCGAGCATGTGCCCCAAGCCGTGGGGGAAGAAGAGGGCATGAGCGCCCTGGGCTACGGCTTCCTCCGCATCGCCTTGCATGATGCCGACCGCTTTAAGCCCTTCTGCGATGCGGTGTGCTGCCGCCAGATGGACGTCTCGATAGCGAACACCGGGGCGCAAGAGGGAAAAGGCGTGGTGTTGAGCGTCCAGAACGATTTGATAGATATCGCGCTGTTTGGTAGAAAAGCGCGCATTGACGGGAAAGGTGCGGGTGAGGTCGCCGGCGTAATGTCTGTCCGTTTCGGCTCCGAAGTCGCCCAACACTAAGTGTCCGGGCTGCAAGGCGTTGCCGTAGTAGTGGTTGTGGAGGATTTGTCCCCGTACCGTTAAGATGACGGGGTAGGCAACGCGCGCCCCTGCACTTAGCGCCATGCCTTCGACGAGGCCAGCTAGCTCGGCTTCCAGCTGCCCTGGGCGCGCCGCCTTCATAGCGGCCTCGTGCATGACGCCGCTGAGGTCTACGGCGCGCTCGATCTCGCGCACCTCCTCCTCCGACTTGTACGAGCGCTGAGCCACCACCGCTCGAATGAGCGCCTCAGAGGCCGTGGTTTTTTGCTTTGCCGGAGCGATGTTGAGCCAGTCCTTCAACCACAGTTGGTGCTCTGGGCGATAAGGCGGCAGAAAGTGCAAGGACTGACCGCTGCGGCGCGCTTTTTTTAGGAAGCCACTTAGGCGCCTCAGGGGCATTACCTCGCGCACGCCTACCTTTTCGGCTAAGGTGCGCAGCCGGTGTTGGTCGCCCATCCAGACGATATCTTCTATGGTCAGATCGTCGCCAAAGAGGATATCCCGGTCAGCATCGATGTCGACAACTGCCACCAGGCCCGGTTGGTCGATGCCGAAGTAGTACAGAAAGGTACTGTCTTGCCGAAAAGGATAGGGATTGCCCGCGTAGTTCATGCCTACTTCGCGGTTTCCGAGCAAGAGCACTAAACCTTTGCCCAAGGTGCGGCGCAGCTGAGCGCGGCGCTCGATATACGTCTGGGTAGAAAACATGACAGCGGTAGTTGATGCGCGGCAAATATCGAAAAACTGGGAGTGGTGGCTTAAAAAGGAGTGCTCTTGCCTAAACCTTTGGACGCAACAGGTCATTTGCAAACTTCGTACTGGGAAAGAACGGAAAATAGGTGTAGTAATAATTTTAAGAAAGGATTATATACTTTAGCGTTGCTTTTAATCGCCCTTTTATGCTTTTCGTTTTGCACTAAAACGGTTTTATATCATGAAATTAGGCTACCATGGGTGGATGCTTTTTTGTTTAGGGCTTATCGGGTTCCGGGCACAGGGCCAATGTCCGCCGCCGGGTTTTCCCGATGCGGGCAATACTTGCCCGCAGGCACCCATCCTGTGTGAAAATCTGGATGGTTACTGCAACACCATCAACAATAACAACACGCCGCAGAGCTTTCCCGGCTGCCCCGGCTGGCAGCTGAACAACGACGAGTGGTTTGCCTTTTTTGCGGGCACTACCAGCATCACCATCCAAGTGACGCCCAGCAACTGTACCCAAGGGCCGAATATGGGGTTACAGGCGGGGATTTATGCCGGCTGTGGGCCGCCCTGGCAGCCCATGGATCTTCAGTGTGCCTGCACTCAAAACCCATTTGTATTGTCTGCCAATAATTTTGTCGTAGGTCAGGTGTATTATTTTGTCATTGACGGCTGTGCCGGCAACGTCTGCGACTACAGCATCGACGTGCTGTCGGGCTCTACCGTGGGGGTTCCGCCAGAAGACCCAGGCCCTATCAACGGGACAACGCCGGTCTGTCAGGGCTCTTCTACACCTTTCGATATTGCGCCGGTGACTGCCGCAACGGTTTACACGTGGACACTCACGCCTTCTAGCGCCGGCACCATCAACGGGCAAGGCTCGCGCAACATCACAGTCAACTGGTCGCCCAACTACAGCGGGCCAGTGGAGTTGTGCGTTCAAGTGTCGAACCTGTGTTATTCCAACCCAAACACCCAATGTTTTGAGATCGAAGTGATTGAGCGCCCCACTGCCCAGATATCCGGCAGCGGCGTCATTTGTGCCGACAACCCGCAGCCCATCGACCTCACTGTATCCTTTACCGGGGAAGGCCCCTGGGTATTTACCTACGCCATCAACGGCAACAACCAACCCCCCATTACTACCAGCGAAAACCCCTACACCCTACAGGCCTCCCAACCGGGTACCTATACTTTAGTAAGCGTAAGCACTCAAATTGGCAACTGTACCGGTACCGTTTCCGGATCGGCCACAGTTACCCAGATTAACTTGAATGCTCAGGCAGTGCCTACCAACGAACAGTGTGGCGTAGGCAACGGCTCTATCACACTTAACTACGGCGGCGGCAACGCGCCCTACACTTTCGAATGGTCGAATGGCGCTAATACGCAAAACCTGAATAATCTGTCGGCTGGTGAGTATACAGTCACTGTAACCGACGACAACGGCTGTACGGTGGTGCGCACAGCTGTGGTGGAAGACGAGCTGCTCAACATTGTCATCAATGGCAGCGTCCAACCCAACACTACGTGTATCGGCGGCAATGGGGCCATCAACACCAGCGTCAGTCCAACAGGGACGTATACCTATCAGTGGTCTAACGGCGAGACGACCTCCAGCATTAATAACTTAGAACCGGGAACTTACACCGTGACCGTAACTACGGGCGTCACCTGTACGGGTACAGCCGAATTTACGGTAGATGATCAGCCCAACACACCTAACCTGAGCGCGACGGCGGTAAACACCTCCTGCGACTTGCCCAACGGAAGCATCAATCTGACGGTGAGCGGCGGCGTGTCGCCCTACACCTTTTTGTGGTCGAATGGTGCGCAAACAGAAGACTTGACCGGCATTTCGGCGGGCCTCTACGAGGTCGTCGTTACTGGAGTCAACGGCTGTACGGCAACGCTGGAGATAGCAGTCGACAACGAAAACCCGCCGATAAATATCGACGGTACAGTCTTGGCGAACACCACCTGTATCGGCGGTAACGGAAGCATCAACCTCTCCGTATCGCCTGCCGGTACGTACACCTACAGCTGGTCGACCGGAGCCAATACACCTAATGTGAACAATTTGCCTCCAGGTACTTACACTGTCACCGTAAGTGCGGGAGGTTCCTGCACCGAGACCGCCGAGTTTGAAGTGCCGGATGAACCGTTAACGCCCAACATCAGTGCGAGCATTTCCGCCAGCACGTGTGAGTTGCCCAACGGCAGCATTTCGCTGAGCGTATCGGGCGGACAAGCGCCCTACACGTTTCTCTGGTCGACTGGAGCCACCACACAAAACTTAAACAATATCCCGGCAGGGGCATATACAGTGACTGTCACGGGCGCCAACGGCTGTACAGCGGAAGAAACCTTCGACGTCGACAACGAAAACCCGCCGATAAGCATCGACGGTACAGTCTTGGCGAACACCACCTGTATCGGAGGGAACGGAAGCATTACTACTGCGGTTTCGCCCTCGGGCAGCTATACGTACACGTGGTCAACCGGTGCTAATATGCCCAACCTGAACAACTTACCGGCCGGCACATACACCGTTACTGTAAGTGCTGGTGGGGCGTGCACTGAGACCGCCGAGTTTGAGGTGCCCGATGAACCCAATACGCCCAACCTTTCAGCCAATGCCACACCCAGCACGTGCGAATTGCCCAACGGCAGTATTAGCCTAAGCGTGTCGGGCGGACAAGCGCCCTACGCCTTCCTCTGGTCGACAGGAGCTACCACGCAAAACCTGACCAATGTCTCTTCCGGCACGTATACCGTAACCGTCACGGGCGCTAACGGCTGTACCGCGGTGGAAGAGGTAGCGGTGGACAATGAAAACCCGCCTATCGATGTCTTTGCCAACATTCAGCCCAACACGCGCTGCGTGGGCGGCAACGGCAGTATTTCCATCGTCGTCAGTCCCCCCAATCCGGCCTATACTTTCCAATGGTCGACCGGAGCCACTACGCCAAATATCGCCAACCTGCCGGGCGGCATCTACACCCTTACGGTCAACGGAGGGGGGGCTTGCGTGGAGACGTTCTCGTTTGAGGTACCCGATGAGCCCATAGAACCCTTCCTATCGTTCTCCCAGACCAATGCTACCTGTGGACTGAGCAACGGAAGCATCAGCGCCAGCGCCTCTGGCGGAGCACCTCCTTACTCCTTCCAGTGGTCGAGCGGGCACACCACTCCAAACGTAAACAATCTGCCGGCAGGGCTGTACTTGGTGACCGTCACCGGCTCGAACGGCTGCACCGCTACGGATGTGGTGCTTTTGGAGAACGAAGATATCCCCATCTCACTCGACGGTATCGTTACCGATAAGACCTCTTGCGTCGCCAATAATGGAGCCATTAGCCTGCTCTACTCTCCCAACAACGTCACTTTCAGCTGGTCGAACGGAGCGAATACGCCCAATCTGAACAATTTGGCGGCCGGCACGTACACCGTGACCGTTAGCGCCGGCGGCACCTGTACGGAGACAGCGGTGTTTACGGTATCCGATGCCTCGGAGCTGCCTGCGCTTTTCGAAGAGATAACGGCGGCGACCTGCGGCTTCTCTAACGGCAGTATCTCGCTGCAGGTCTTCGACGGTATCCCGCCTTACTCCTATCAGTGGACGACAGGGAACACGACGCCTACCCTCAACAACTTGCCCGCCGGCAGTTATGGCGTCACGGTCACTACCGCCGTCGGATGTACCGCCGTCGGCTTCTACACCGTTCCGGCGGAGACGATCAACATCGAGATCAGCGGAACGGTGTCGGACAACGTGTCTTGTACCACACCTAACGGCTATGTCGATATTGACCTATTCCCTACCGGGCCCTATGGATACCAATGGTCGAACGGACGCACCACACAAGACATTTACGACGTCGCTGCGGGCACCTATGCGGTTACGGTGACGCTCGGCACAGGGTGCAGTGCAGAGGCGACCTTTGAAGTGTCGAACAATATAGTGTTGCCCAGTCTTTCTACCTCGACCGTACCGGCCACGTGTGGGCAGTCAAACGGATCGGCCAGTGTGAGTGTCAGCGGTGGCTCTTCGCCCTATACCTTCCAATGGACAGGGGGTGGCAACACGGCGACTATCGCCAACCGACCTCCCGGCACCTATACCGTAACGGTGACAGACTTTTGGGGCTGTTCGGCTACAGCTTCCGCGGTCATCAACAACACGACTATCGTCATCAACATTAGCGGTACCGTAACGCCCAACACCTCGTGTAGCGCTCCTAACGGGACTGTAAACATCACTGCCGCACCCAACGCACCTTATACTTATGCTTGGTCGCATGGCCCTACTACCCAGAATATCGCCAACGCAGCGCCAGGTACGTATACCGTCACCGTTAGTGCGGGCGTAGGCTGTACGGCCTCGGCATCGTTCGCTGTGCCCAACAACACGGCCGACCCAGTGCTCGACCTAATAGTAACACCCTCTGTCTGCGGGCTCAACAACGGCGCTATCCAGACGAATGTCAATGCCGGCACGGCGCCTTACCAATTTGCCTGGTCGAATGGGGCCAACACTCCTAACTTGAACAACGTCTTTGCGGGCATTTATACGGTGACGGTGACCGATGCCAACGGCTGCACGGCAGTGGGGACGGCCAGCGTTCCCAATAATGCCTCTACGTTTAGTTTGTCGGGACAAGTAACGCCGCTGACCAACTGCACCGCCAACAACGGCGCCATCAACCTGACCGTGACACCTCCTGGAACCTACACCTTTCAATGGTCGAGCGGACAGACGACGGAGGATATTTCTGCGCTGCCCGCGGGCACCTACACCGTCTCGGTTACGGAGCAAGGCGACTGCACCGCCTCGGCGACGTTCGTAGTGCCCAACCAACAGACCTTTCCCGCGCTCAATCAAACCATCACTCCAGACCTGTGCGACTTGAGCAGCGGTGCTGTCGACCTAAATGTGTCTGGTGGTGCTCCTCCATACACCTTCCAGTGGTCAAGTGGCCAGACGACGGAAGACCTCAGCAATATCTCCTCTGGAACCTATACTGTGACGGTAACGGGGGCTAACGGGTGTTTTTCGACTGCTTCTGTTGCTGTGCCCTCTAACGTTATCGCCTTTTCTATATCGGGCGTTGCGTCACCCAATACTTCGTGTGTGACCAACAACGGCGCCGTTGCGCTGACGCTCAACCCACCGGTACCTCCAGAAGGCCCGGGATACTCTTTTCTGTGGTCTAACGGCGCTATTACTCCCAACCTGATCAACGCGGCTGTCGGCACCTATACGGTGACCGTAAGCGCTGGAGGTTCCTGCACGAACACCGCTAGCTTTGTCGTGAGCAACGCCGCTTTTGCCCCCAACATTGGAGAAAGCATAGGCGCTGCCCTGTGCGGTCAAAACAGCGGCTTTATCAACCTCACCGTAAGCGGAGGTACGTCGCCTTACTCCTTCACCTGGTCTACCGGGGCCACGACGAAAGACTTAGCTCCCCTTGCTTCCGGTACCTACACGGTTACAGTATCGGGTGCCAACGGCTGCAGCGCTGTGCGGACATATGTAGTGCAGGAAAACACGGTGACACCGACTATTTCGGCCACGCCTACTCCGAATACCTCTTGCCTCGCTCCTAACGGCAGTATCAACTTAGGGGTATTGCCCACCAACTTGACCTACACTTACCAGTGGTCAAGTGGACAGACGACGCCCAACTTAACTCAGTTGCCGCCGGGCGATTACACCGTCACAGTCAATGGTGGAGGCGCCTGCACTAACACGGCGACCGTCAATGTGGCCAACAACACCCCGGCACCGACGACCGATGCCGTCGTCTTGTCGGCGCTGTGCGGGCAAAAGAGCGGCGGTGTAGATCTGACGGCGAGCGGTGGCGTGGGGCCCTATGCTTTTTTGTGGTCGACCGGTGCGACGACGGAGGATTTGGCTGCTGTTGCCTCTGGCACCTATACGGTGGTCATCACCGGCGCCAACGGCTGCTCCACTGCGTTTACCTTCATCGTTACCGAGGAGACCATTGCTCCGGATATTAGCGCGGTAGTTACGCCCGTCAGTTCGTGTGTGGTGAACAACGGCGCCATAGCGCTCTCGGTGTCGCCCGCCAACCTGGCCTATACCTATTCGTGGTCGAGCGGTCAGACGACGGCAAATATTGCCAATTTGGGGGTTGGCTCCTATATGGTCACGGTGAATGGAGGTGGAGCTTGTTCGGCTACAGCGACTTTCGTTGTTTCCAGCATAACAGGAACCGTGGTGTTTGACCAGCTGACGCCTTCGCCCGTCAGCTGTCACGGCGAAAAGACGGGGAGCATTCAAGTGGTCGTTAGCGGCGGGATGGCGCCCTACAGCTTCCAGTGGTCACCTTCTTTGCCGGGCAACCCACAGAGCCCGGTGGGTTTAGGGGCAGGCACCTACATCGTCACCGTTGTTGACGCGGCGGGGTGTACAGCAGTCGGCTCGACGGTGGTGGAGCAACCTGACGCTCCGCTGCAATTGGCCTGTGCCCAGTGGAGTGAAGTCAGCGCGCCTGGAGAAAGGGACGGGATTGCTCGACTTGTACTTTCTGGCGGTACACCGCCCTATAGCGTCAGTTGGTCGCCTCCGGGCGCTGTCCAAGGCGGTGTGTTGGCAGGGCCCTTTTTCATCGACAGCCTCGAGGTAGGCGGCTACGACGTCGCGGTGACGGATGCTAATGGGTGTACCGCGCTTTGTTCCTTTGCGATCCAGCTGCTCCAGTGCGAGACGAAGGTGGGCTCAATGTCGAGTGGCCTGTTGTCGCTTTGTGGCCCCGGCTGCTTGACGGCTACCTACAACGCCGCTGGAGAGTTCTTGGAAGCCAACGATGTGCGCCAGTTCATCCTGCACGAGGGCAGCGGCTCGGCCGTCGTCAACGAGATAGCTCGCAGCAGCACGCCGAAGTTCTGCTTTGACCCTGTTCGGATGAGCTTCGACAAAACGTACTACATCTCGGCTGTGGCAGGCAACGACGACGGCAACGGCAACGTGGTGCTGTCGCACTTTTGCACAGTGGTCGCCCCGGGTACCCCTATCGTTTTTCGGCGCATTCCTCAGGTGGATATCGCTCCTCTGAGGCCCATCACCTGCGCTGAAACTAAGGTGCCTTTGTCAGGGGCCTCTGACATAGCAGGTAGTGCTTTCTCTTGGAGTACGGTCGGCGGCCAGATAGAGGGCTTCGCTACAAGTCCGCTGGTGTACGCCCTCCAAGCGGGGCAGTATCGGCTTATTGCGACGGTGAATGGCTGTTCCGATACGGCAATCGTACAGGTGCAGGACATTCGCAATCAGCCAAAGGCGACAGCCCTTGCCAATCCCAATAGCGTGTTGGATTGCCGGATCGACGAAATCCTGCTCATCGGCGCAGTGGAGGGCTCAACGAACGCCCACGTACTGTGGCTCTACAACGGCGCAACCTACGCCGATGGCTCGACCATAACGATAACCTCGCCGGGAGAATACGCCTTTGTCATCGTAGACACGCTCACGCAGTGCTCGGATACGGCGCGTCTGCATATCCAGGAAAACCTCAACTATCCGCCGCTTTCTCTTCCTACACCGGCTCCGCTCAATTGCCGCAATCCGGTCAGCACGCTCAACGGGAGCGCCTCCGTGCCAAACGTGCAGCTGACGTGGGCACGGGTAGAGGGCTCAGATACGATTTCCTTAGGGAGCGGACCTTCGCTTACCGTCACTGCTCCTGGGACGTATCTCCTCATCGGCTTTGAGCCGACTAGCGGCTGCACGAATATCCTCTCTGCTCAAGTGCAGAGCGACCTTACCTACCCCATAGCGGACGCTGGCCCCGCCTTTGACCTCTATTGCTTTGGTCAGACGGCCCAGCTCGACGGGTCGGCCTCGTCGGGATTGCCGGGCATGACCTATCAGTGGACCACAGCGGACGGTTCCCTCTTGTCTGGCAGCAACACACCTAGCCCCTTGATCGGTCGCCCAGGGACATATGTGCTAACAGTAGTCAATCCTTCGAACGGTTGTTCCGATAGCGACAGCGTAGTTATTGCGCCAAAAGCGCCGGTGGCTTTTGTGACGGCTAAGCATCCGCCCTGCGAAGGCGACCGCGGCGCTATCCTCATCGATAGTATCGTCGGTGCCCAACCGCCCGTCCGCCTGTCGTTCGATGGCGGCCAAACGTTTACCCAAAACCGCATACAGGCAAACCTGCCACCAGGCGACTATACCCTCCTCTTGATCGATGCCAACGGCTGCTCCGCCACGCAAACGATAAGCATAAAGGCGCCACAGGTCCTCGAGATCACGCTCGTCCCTGAAGTGACCATTCGCTTAGGAGAGAGCTATCTCATCGAAGCTCGGGTTAACCTGGCCGACAGTGCCTTAGCGCAGATTCGCTGGACGCCGGCCACCGGTTTGGAATGCGACACCTGCTTGGTCACCCGCGCTCAAGTGTTCACCACTACTTGGTACCGCCTTACCGTAGTGAGCACGACGGGCTGCCGAGACAACGCCTTGCTTCGCCTTCAGGTAGACAGGACGGCCGACATTTACATACCCAACGTATTTATGCCCGACAGCGAAGGAGAGAATGCGGTGTTCCGCATTTATGCCAATCCGCTCATGGTCAAACGCGTCAAAACGTTTGAAGTCTTCTCGCGCTGGGGCGAGCGTGTACATGCCTACTACGACTTCATCCCCGACTCTCCGGCCCACGGCTGGGACGGCCGGTTTAATGGGCAGCCAATGAACCCTGGAGTGTTCGCTTACTACGCCATCATCGAGTTGATTGACGGGCAAGAGCTGCTTTTTGAGGGCGACGTGACTCTGATGCGTTAGGCATGGCCAAACAAAGGACTTTCTCAATGTGTTAAAGCCACCGTATGAGGCCATCTTATCTCCGGCACAACGCGCTTGCGCTATTGGCAACAGCGGCCACAGGTGCGATGTCCTTCGCACAACCCGCTATGGAAGAACAAAAGACAGCCGCCGCCGCACAGGCGGTCTATCCGCGCATCACAGTAGAGATCTGGTCCGACGTCTTGTGCCCGTTTTGTTACATCGGCAAACGCCAGTTTGAGGCCGCTCTGAGCCAATATCCAGGGCGCGATAGCGTTGAGGTGATCTGGCGCAGCTTTCAACTAGACCCTAC
Source organism: Lewinellaceae bacterium (assembly GCA_037445225.1). GTDB lineage: Bacteria > Bacteroidota > Bacteroidia > Chitinophagales > Saprospiraceae > M3007. The sequence goes on from JBBIKW010000010.1 coordinate 61,250, forward strand.
GCTGCAAACAGACCCTTCAAAAAATCCTGTTCGTTCCCTATCCGAGCGCAAAGGCTGGTCGGAGGAGTATACCCTCCAGATTATGGGTTACGTCACCCAGATGGCTCGAGAAGTGGGATTAGAATATCGATTGCACCGATCAGTAGTGGCCAACTCGTTCGATGCCCATAGGCTCATACAGTTGGGGCGTCGGCGCGGCTGTGCTGCGGCAGTGAAAGAAAGGCTTTTTGCTGCATACTTTACGGAGGGCCAAAACATTGCTGATCCCACCGTCTTACGCGATATTGGCGTGGCGGCAGGGTTGAAAGCCGACGAGATAGCGGCAATGCTGCAAAGCGAGGCATACGCCCAAGCCGTGCGCGACGATATTCGGATGGCCCAAGACCTCCAGATCACTGGAGTGCCGTGCTTCGTCTTCCAACGACGCCAAATCATCTCCGGTGCGCAGGGAACACCTGTATTTTTGCGAATGCTCCAAGAAATAGACAAAGGTAACTAATACTGGGTTCTGCGCAGGCCCTGTAAAAGCCAAAGCCTCCCAGCCGCATACAGTGACTGGGAGGCCCGTATTTGTCCAAAAAACGAAGTCGAATGGTTTCACTGAGGTATAGTACCACCAAAGCTAGAATTCCAGGGAAACACCTGGCCAAAGGGCTTCGGAGTCGTCTTGCCGCCCTCTACTCGGAGCATCTCCTCTTTGTCCAATACCTGCATGTTTTCCTGCGCTTTATCTAGCTGGCTCTTCGTGTTTTCCGCTTGTTGCTCTTTGGGTGTCTGAGGATTCGATTTCTTATTAAAAAAGGAAAGCATAGCCTTGCTCAGTTTTAGTGCGTCAAAGGTAAGTGATTTTATTTGCAACTCCAGAATTCGGTCGATTTTTTTAAGGAAAGGCATGTTTGAAGGCAATAGCGGCGAAAAATTGCAAGTAATCGAGCAAAAACCTTGCCGAATTGCTCTGCATTTGCGAAACTCCTTTTCTCGTATGGTGTTTAAGTTTGTAGATTTATTGGATATAGGATTTTAAACACTTTGACGGATTGCGTACGTTTGCAGCGCGATTATGAGTGTGTATTCCATCCGGGACTTAGAACGCCTAACGGGTATCAAAGCGCATACCATTCGCATGTGGGAGAAGCGCTATCGCCTCATTTTACCCGCTCGAACGGATACAAATATTCGTTATTATACTGATGAGAACCTTCGGCTGTTGTTTAACATTGCTTTACTTATTCGGGCGGGTTATAAGATAGGTCGGTTGGCGAAAATGCCTCCCGAGGAAATCGGCGCCCGGGCGCTGGAATTCACACGGCAGACGCATACGGCGGATACCCACGTTGAGGCGCTGACTTTGGCAATGCTCGAGTTGGACGAGGTAGGGTTTGAGCGGATCTTTGTCAACTACAATTGGGAGTACGGCTTTGAGCATACCATGCTCCATTTGATCTATCCTTTCCTAAGCCGCTTGAGCGACCTGTGGTTCACGCGCAGCATATCGACGGCCCACGAGCGATTTGTGACGCAGCTGATCCGGCGCAAGCTGATGGTGGCCATCGATGCTGAAGCGACGAAACCCGACGCCAATGCTCCTCGTTTCTTGCTTTACCTGCCGGACGAAGACCGCCAAGAGCTTACCCTCCTATTTTTGAATTACCTGCTGCGCCGTCGCGCTATTCGCGTGCTTTATTTGGGCAATGGAGTTTCCATAGAGGATTTAAAAGATGCCATCCAACACTTCAAGCCCCATTTTGTCTACACGATCCTCAACGAGCCGTTGAAGCGCCAGCCTGTACAGACGTACTTAGACAAGGTTTCTCCCATCTTAGGAGACGCCCATCTGTTGGTGTCGGGCATGCAAGTATATGCGCATCCCATAACCCTTCCCAGCAATGTGCGCCGCTTAAATGGTCTGCCGGAAACCTTGGCGTTTATCAATCGCTGGAAAGAGGCGAGCCAGAACGACCCTTCGGAATAAGTGGGAGCAGGACTTCCAAATAGTGTTCTTTTAGGCCAAAGCTCGCCTTTATGCGGGCTACCTGCTCGAGGGCGGCGTGGCGCTGCTGTATGGTCGTATGGGGCGCAGCTACGGCTGCGATCATCACGTTTTTAGCCGTATGTTCTGTGGAGATGAATTCGAAGACGTTAGCTCTGTAGCCATTGGCTTCCAAGAGCAAGGCGCGGATGCCGTCGGTGACGATCTCTGCTTGGCGCTCCTCGAGGATGCCGTGGCGCAGAAGCGGAGCCAACTCGTTTTGGGCGGCCATCTGCTGCCGGATTTGCTTGTGGCAGCAAGGCGCAGTCAGTATAATAGAAGCCCGATGGCGGATACCCGTCGCTATGGCTAAGTCCGTAGCCGTGTCGCAGGCATGCAGGGCTACAAGCATGTCTATGCGATGGGGTTGATATTCAGCGATATCTTGGGCAACAAAATGTAAACCGGAAAAACCCACCTCTTCGGCGACCTTTTGGCAAAGGGCCACCAGCGTAGGCCGCTGCTCAACGCCAACTACCGTGGGAGATAGCTGATGGTGGTTTAGTAGAAAATCGTAGAGGGCGAAGGTTAAATAGCCCTTTCCACTGCCCATGTCGACGATGTGCGCGTCGGCGGGCAACGGATGCGCGCGCAAGAGGCTCTCGACAACTTCGACGTACTTGTTAATTTGTTTCCACTTGTCCTGGGCCGAAGGAAGTATTTGGCCGGCTTGGTTGGCAATGCCTAACTCGCGCAGCCACGGCGCGGTGGGGGATATCCAACGCTTCTTTTCGCGGTCGTGCCTCAGGTCGGGCGCTTGTCGGTTGGCTGCGGGTTTGCTCCGCCAAACGGGTGGCCTTTCCGGGTGCGCAAGAGCCCAACTGTAGTCTCTGTCCGTGCTAAATAAGTCGGCATTCCGAAATTGTTTGCCCAACAGATGCTGCAGCTGAGCCTCGGCCTCTTCCACAGTGAAGTTTTTGACCTCGTCGCGCGTGGCATAACGATAGGTAAAGGCTATGCGCAACCCCTTTTTGAGCGACACAGGTCGCAGATAGATGTTTTTGAGCCCTGCCGAGACTTCCTCTGTTGGGCGACTAAGCGTGCACTTCAGAAAGGTTCCTCGCGCGCAGCTCTCGCGGAAGGCGGCTATAAAAGGCTCAACCATACTCCCAAAACGCCGTAAAGCACTCTCAGTGCGAGGTCGCTCCTCGGCCCTTAGCTATGGCGCGTTTGCTCAACTCTTCCTCTACGTCCAACAAGGTGTGCATCAGCTCGCCGCGGCTGTCGTACTTCCACTTCAACCATAAATTCCCTACTCCAAAACCTACCATGCTCAAGATAGCAAAAGCGTACGAAAGGGCAGCCATCAGCTGCCACTCCAATAGCAAACTCGCTACTCCGCCCATAAACCAACCCGCACCGCTACCGCCCAGCAGCATGAGAATCTTCTTCAACCGATCGAATCGATCCAGTCGCTCTCGTATTAGCTCTCGCAAATACAGCAGATGATAATTGCTAAAGTATTCGGGACCTATGTCCTTAAGCAAACCAAAATCATCGTTTGCTTCTCGCTCTAAGCGCTCTATGGGCGACTCTTTACGATAGCGCAACCGCATAGCAAGTATTGGTGACGATGTGATTACCTAAGAGTAAGGAAGTAACGGCTTATCGAGTTTCTTTGTTGGAACAAACATATGGATTTTTTCTGGAGAAATTGTGGAAATCGACCAAGTTTTTATTTTTTGATAAAAAAGACGAATATGAGCTCTTTACTGCGGGTTAAGTAGGTCGAGTGAAAAGTTTTTTGTCTCTTTGCAGCACGGTAAACGGGCGCATGCAAATACTCATTGTAAATGGTCCTAATTTGAACCTGCTGGGCCAGCGCGAGCCGTGGTGGTACGGCAATACTTCGTTCGAGGCATTTTTGGAGGCGGAACTGCGCCCGCGCTTTCCGCAGGCTCGGATAGAGTATTTCCAAAGCAACTCGGAAGGAGCGCTCATCGACTGCCTGCACCGCATGGGTGCGCTGTCCGACGGCATTGTCCTCAACGCTGGCGGGTATGCGCATACCTCGGTCGCCCTGGCCGATGCGGTTGCTGCGGTGGGAAAGCCCACGGTAGAAGTACACATCAGCAATGTATTTGCTCGCGAGGCTTTTCGGCACCACTCTTATGTAGCGGCGTATTGCATAGGCTGTATTGTGGGATTGGGATTGGAGGGCTATGCCCTGGCTGTTGAGTATTTGATCCGCTGCAGCGCCTTGTGAGGCAACGCCTTTGGGATTTATTACAGTCGCACATCGAAAACCTATCGCTACCTTCGCGCGGCGAAGTTTCGCTAAAATAATTCGTCAACCGATATGTCGACTAAACACACGAGGATCAAAAAAGTAGCTGTGTTGGGGTCCGGCCTCATGGGTACTGGAATTGCCGCGCATTTGGCAGGCTGTGGCTTCGAGGTTTTACTGCTCGATATTTTGCCGCCCGACCTTTCCGAAGAGGACGCTAACAAACCGGAAGCGCGCAATCGCATGGCGCAAAACGCCCTGCAGAATGCTCTCAAGGCGAAACTCAACCCTTTCTACGACCCTAAATTTGCCGAGCGGATTGCCGTGGGCAACTTTGAGGACGATCTGCCTAAGATTAAAGACTGCGACTGGATCGTCGAGGCCATCGTCGAGCGCCTAGATATCAAGCGCCAGATGTTTGAAAAGGTGGAGCAACACCGCACGCCCGGCTCCCTGGTGAGTTCGAATACCTCCGGCATTCCTATACGCCTGATGGCGGAAGGGCGCAGTGAGGATTTTCGAAAGCACTTTTTAGGCACGCACTTTTTCAATCCGGTGCGCTACATGCGGCTGCTGGAGATCATCCCCACGGCCGATACGGCCCCGGATGTGGTAGCCTTTTTCATGCATTTTGGCGATGTCTTTCTGGGAAAGCAGACGGTTTTGTGCAAGGATACGCCGGCCTTTATCGCCAATCGCATCGGGGTGTTTGCTATGGCCAAGGTGTTCCAGCTCACCTACGAGCTCGGCTTAGATATCGCCACGGTAGATGCGCTTACAGGGCCCGCCATCGGGCGCCCCAAGACGGGGACGTTCCGCTTAGCCGACTTGGTGGGTATGGATACGGCCGTCCACGTTATCAATGGCCTTAGGCAAAACTGTCCCGACGACGAGCAGCTGCAGACCTTTGAGGTGCCGCCGTTCTTAACCTTTTTGGTAGAGAACCAATTTTGGGGCGATAAGTCGGGTAAGGGGTTTTATCAGAAAACGGCGGAGAAAGATGCCAAAGGGCGCTCGATAGTGCTCGGTTTAGACCTCAAGACCCTCGAATACGTACCGACCCAGAAGGCTAAACTCCCCATATTAGATGCGCTAAAACAGATCGACGAGCTGCCTCGGCGCATCAAGGCCATCTTTGCCGGCCAGGATGCCGGCGCCGAGCTGTTGCAGCGCCATTTTTTGAGCTTGTTTGCCTACGCGTCCAATCGCATTCCCGAGATCAGCGATACGGTCTACGCAGTAGACGACGCTTTGCGCGCCGGCTTTGCCTGGGAGAAAGGGCCCTTCGAATATTGGGACATGGTCGGGGTGGCAGAGGGCGTACAGACGGCGGAGGCGCGCGGCGAACGCATAGCACCGTGGGTGAAGGAGATGCTGGCAGCAGGCCATACCCGGTTTTATCGCTTTGAAAACGGCCGGCGCTACTGCTATCACCCCGCAACCCGACGCTACGAACCCCTGCCCGGCAGCGATGCTGTTATCGTGTTGGATGCCTATCGCGAACAACCACCGGTGTTTCACAATGCGGAGTGCACCTTGCACGACATTGGCGACGGGGTGCTGTGTTTGGAGTTTCACTCCAAGATGAACGCTATCGGTGAAGGCATCTTGCGCGGTTTGAACGAAAGTATACGCATTGCAGAGGAGCAAGGCTGGCGCGGCTTAGTCATCGGCAACAACGCTCCCAACTTCACCGTAGGCGCCAACTTGATGATGATCGCCATGATGGCTTACCAGCAAGAGTGGGAGGAGTTGAGTATGGCCGTGCATCTTTTCCAGCAGACCTCTATGCGCCTGCGCTACTCCGCTGTGCCGGTAGTTATGGCCACTCAGGGCTATGTCTTTGGCGGCGGCTGCGAGTTTGCCATGCACTGCGATGCGGTGGTGGCGGCCGCCGAAAGCTATATCGGCCTGGTAGAAGTGGGTGTAGGGCTTTTGCCCGGCGGTGGAGGCACTAAGGAATTTGCCGTGCGCGCCTCGGATGCCTATAACCGCGAAGGCGATGTCCAAATACCCACTCTGATAGAAAAGTTCGAGACGATAGCTACGGGACAGGTCGCCACTTCTGCCTTTCAGGCTTTTCACTACGGCTACCTATTGCCTCAGAAGGACAGGGTCGTCCTCAACACTGTTCGAAATATTGGCGAAGCCAAGGCGCGCGTGTTGGACATGGCCGACGAGTACGTGCAGCCGCTGCCGCGAAAGGACGTATACGTGTTGGGCCGCACCGGGTTGGGAGCGCTTTACGTTGCTGCGCATTCCCTTTATCTGGGCAACTACGCCACGGAGCACGACATCAAGATTGCCCGAAAGATCGCTTGGGTGCTCTGTGGTGGCGACCTCACCGGCCCTCAATGCGTTTCCGAACAGTATTTGCTCGATTTGGAGCGCGAGGCGTTTCTCAGCTTGTGTGGAGAGCCCAAAACCTTGGAGCGTATCCAACACATGTTGGAGACGGGCAAGCCCCTACGCAACTGAGGTCTCAACGCGGTGGGTGTTTGACTTTGTCGCAGCCTTGATGGGCAGCACTGACCAATTTTCGAGCAAAGACGAGGCCGATTTGGATACTTTCATTTTCGGGCTGCCGAGCGTGCTCGTCCAAGAGGCGTTCCACTTCGTCGAAGCGCGCCTCGCTGAGCGCGCACTCTAAGTGGAACAGGTGCGCATCGCGGTAGCACTCAAATGCGGCTAAATAGGGAGGAGAGGGCCGCAAAAACCATGAGTACAGCAGGCAAAGCAGCACGGCGCTGGCGAAGCCGGAAAAGCCGGAGAGGAAGAGCATCTTTAGTCCAAATCCGCCTTTTCGGAGGCGCAATTTTTCGTAATCCTGTTGGATGTGGTGCCGATCTTCACGCAGCTGGCGCACCAGCTGCCGCTCGGCAAACAGGTCGTCGGCATATTGTTGGCGCAGCTGTTTGAGCGCCTCTTTGCACCTTTGCTCTTCCTCTTGAGCCGCCTTAAGAGCCCGCTCTAACGCTGCGATATGTGTTACTAAGTTTGGGCGATTTTCCATAGCAAAACGTTTTTCTCCGTACAAATATACCCATGCCTGTCGACATCCTTGCCATTGGCGCACACCCAGACGACGTAGAGCTCAGCGCAGCCGGCACGTTGCTGCGCCACGCCGACAAAGGGTATTCGTTTGGCCTGTTGGACTTGACGCGCGGCGAGTTGGGCTCGCGCGGCACCGCCGAGTTGCGCACCCAAGAGGCCCTAGCTTCGGCTCGACTGTTGGGAGCGACTTTTCGCGAACAACTCGACCTGCCCGACGGCTTTTTTGACTATTCGCGGGAGAATATCCTTCGCGTCACCCGGGTGATCCGAGCATGGCGCCCTCGCATTGTTTTGTGCAATGCGCCTAACGACCGCCATCCCGATCACGGCAAGGCGGCTCGCTTAGTGGCCGATGCTTGTTTCTACGCCGGCCTGATCAAGATCGACACCGTCGACGCCCGTGGAGCGGTACAAGACCCTTGGCGCCCTGTATCGGTGTTCCATTACGTACAAGACCGCCAACTAACGCCGCATTTCATCGTAGACATCACCCCTTACTTCGAGCGCAAAATGGCGGCCATTCGCACATTCCGCTCCCAGTTTTACGACCCCGACCGAGCAGAAGAGGGGCCCCAAACGCCTATCTCGAGCAAGGATTTTCTCGACCTCATTGAGGCTAAGGCGCGTGTCTTTGGGCGGTCGGCCCAAGTGCGCTATGCGGAGGGTTTCCTCTGCGCGCGCATTCCGGCTGTGGACGACCTGTTTGCCCTGTTTTAAATTACCCTATTCTGGATAGAGCAAATACTTGCGGCGGATGTTGCGGAAAAGGGCCAAATCCGCCTCCCAAGTCGCCCGAATGTCGCTTTCGAAACTGCCGCTTTCTACCTGCGGGCGCAAGCTGTAGGTGCCTGCCAACAGGTCGAAAAAGCGGTTTTTCAAAAAGAATATTTCCTTGTAAGGGAACTCGCAATACATGTCGAGCAAGGGCTGAAGGGATAAGCGCCTCAGATGAAAGAGGCTGTCTACCGATAGATAGCGATAGTCGAACCCTCGGCATTTTTCTCCCTTCAAAGGCGGATATTGGGAGGCTTTGTTGGGCATAGGAACAAACTCTATATCGGCTGGGCCGGGATAGTGTGGGTGCCCTATGATTTGAAAAGGCCAGTCGGTACCTCGACCCACACTGACAACTGTGCCCTCAAAAAGACAGAGCGAGGGATAAAGCAAGATGGCGCGCAGGTTGGGCAGGTTGGGGCTGGGCGGCAAGGGCGGCTCGTACAAGGTCGAGTGAGTGTAGTTTTCGCAGGCGATTACCGTCAGAGGAGGCGGATGCGGGCCTACCCAATACTCACCGGTAAATAGGCGCGCCAGTTCGCCTATCGTACACCCATGCACTATGGGCAGCGGCGCTACTCCCACAAACGAGCTCAACCGCATATCGAGCATAGGCCCATCCACATAGTGGCCGTTGGGGTTGGGGCGGTCAAGTACTATTACCGGAATTTGAAGCTCGCCGCACACCTCCAACACGTAAAACAGCGTGGAGATATACGTGTAGAACCGCGCTCCGACATCTTGAATATCGAACACAACCGCCTCTACGTTGGCCAAATCCTCTGGAGCAGGCCTGTATTTCCGGCCGTAAAGCGATACGATAGGTATCCCTGTGCGCTTATCTATCTCGTCGCTAATGCGCTGGCCATCCGGCGCATCGCCTCGAAAGCCGTGTTCGGGAGCAAAGATGCGCACAATGCAGACGCCAGCGGCCAGCAAGGTATCCACTAAATGTACTTGACCCACGCGCGAAGAGTGGTTGACCACTAGCGCTACGGACTTGTCCGCCACCAAGGGCAAATAGACCTCTATGCGCTCGGCGCCAACGCGCACCGGCTGCTGAGCAACCACCTGCGCACTTATACCCATCCAACTCGCTATTAACCAGTATCTCATCCGGAAGCAAAGAACAGCGATTTTTTAGGTATAGGGAAAAATGATGTCCACCGCCAATGAAGCCGCTTTGAGATGCCCGTCACTCCGGCTTTGGAATGCCGCTATTGCTAGGGGCAAAAGTTCTTTTACCTGCCCTTCAGCACTTTCGCGCGACCTTTTTTGAAAAATAACTGTTTATTCGCCGCATGAAGATAGGTGTGGTTTGCTACCCGACGTATGGGGGATCTGGAGTGGTGGCCACCGAGCTAGGGCTTGCCTTGGCCAGAAAAGGCCATGAAATTCACTTTATCACCTACAGACCGCCGGTGCGATTGGGGCATTTTAACCAAAACGTCTTTTACCACGAGGTGGATCACGAGGATTATCCGCTTTTCGAGTATCCTCCTTACGACACGGCATTGGCCTCTACTATCGTGGATGTGGTGCAGTACCAAAACTTAGACCTGCTGCACGTGCACTACGCTATCCCGCACGCGGCGGTGGCCTACATGGCCAAAAAGATTTTGCTCACGCAAGGGCGCTATGTTCCCGTCATTACGACGCTGCACGGCACCGATATTACGCTGGTGGGTTCGAACCGCACGTTTGCGCCGGTGGTTGAGTTTAGCATCAACAAGAGCGATGGGGTAACCGCCGTCTCTAAGAGCTTGCGCGAAGACACCTTGCGGCTGTTTAACATCCAAAGAGAGGTGCGCGTTATCTACAATTTCATTGATTTTGAGCGTTTTCGAAAAACCGATAAGAGCCATTTTAAAAAGATCATTGCTCCAGACGGCGAGCGTATCGTGGCGCACACGTCCAACTTTCGCAAGGTGAAGCGCGTGGAAGATGTGGTGCGCGTTTTTCAGCGCATTCGCCAGCACATGCCGGCCAAGCTGCTCATGATTGGCGATGGGCCCGAACGCCCTAATGCTGAGCGCCTCTGTCGGCAGCTGGGCATCTGCTCCGATGTGCGCTTTTTAGGCAAGCAAAACGCCATTGAGGAACTACTGGCCATATGCGACCTCTTCATCATCCCTTCCGAAAACGAAAGCTTTGGTTTGGCTGCTTTGGAGGCCATGGCTTGTGAGGTGCCGGTTATTTCCTCTAACAGCGGCGGATTGCCCGAGATAAACATCCATGGCGTGACGGGCTTTCTCAGCGAGGTCGGCGATGTGGAAGGGATGGCACACTATGCGGTCAGACTGCTTTCCGACGAGGCCCTCCACCGCCAGTTTCAAAAAAACGCTTTGGAACAGGCCCGAAAGTTTGACCTCAACCTCATCTTGCCTCAGTACGAAGCCTATTACGAAGAGATTTTGAGCAATAGTCAGGTAAAAATTGACTAATCAATATCATGATGCGCGTGGCGGTGCTGCCCACAGCTGTAGGGCGTTGGCAAGGAAGCCAAGTACAGGGTGCCTTAGCATTGGCGGGAGTATCTTGTCGTATAGAGGTGTGTGAGGGTGCTTTGGAGCACGCGCTCCTTCGCGGCGATGCCGATGTCGCTGCGTGCTGGCTAAGCGAGTGGCCGCCCGCCCAGAGTGACACTTCTCCCGTCGTCATTAGTGCCCTGTTACAGCGCATCCACCCATTTGACGTGCTGGTATGGCATCCCGGTACGGATGACCCTCGGCGCGACTTCTTTTTGCGCGAGGGGGCCACAGTGGTGGGCGGGACTACTTTGCAAAAGGTACAGTGTCAAGCATTTAGGTCTGATTTGAGTTGGATGGAGGCGCCTATCGATGTGCAGTTGCAGTGGGAGCTATGGCGTTCGAAGGCTGCTGATGCGTTCATCGCCTCGGCAGCGAGTTTGCATGCGCTCGGTATCGATTTTTCAGCCGTGCCGCATTGCGTCTTGCACCCAAGTGAATGCACACCTGCGCCAGGGCAAGGTGTGGTAGCCTGTTTGGCGCGGCGCGACGACTTACCTACGCGCCGCCTCTTGAAAGACGTCCATCGGCCCGACGTATCGCTTTGCACGAATGTCGAGCGGCGTCTGTTGCTTGCGTTTCAGCACCGGCCCAAAACAGCTGTGGGCGCCTTTGTCGAGCGCGACGCGATCCAGCGCGCCCATCTGTGGGCGGTAGTAGTCGGCTCCGACGGTCAGCTGCATCGCTTAGCCTTATCCCATACCACTCATGTCGAACTCCTGCCTCAGGCGCTGGAGCGGTTAGAGCAGGCGGGAGCCTATTCACGCACGTGAAGGTAAGCGTAGGCCAGCTCCAAGCCGCGCACCTGGGTCTCCACGTAGCGGTGAAGCGCTTCGTAGTCCTGGCGCGCGTATTTGAGGAATGCGGAGGCTTGTCCGTACGCCGCCGGCAAAGGTGCCCGCCGCAAAAGGTAATAGCCGTCTAAGAAATGGCGCACGCCACCGGAAAGGATAAGCCCTTGGGTTCGGATGGCTTTGCCCGTCGCCTGGGCCTCTCGAATAAATCGGAGCATTTCTTCGGCGGTATGCCCTATAAGAGCCAGCGCTTCAAACACCTCGCGCCGGTCGGCGCTGCCGCGCAGCAGCTCCAGCCGTGCAAAGTTGGTGCCGCCAGCGGCGCCTAACTCGATGAGCGCCAAGGGCAGCTGCAACAGCGCATTCAAACTAGCTGGTCCCATCCCTTGCCCCACTTCTTTAACGGCTATAGGAAAAGACACCTTGTCGAGCAGTTCAGCAATGGTCTCGATGGGCGGGCGCTTAAATCGGTCGCCTTCGGGCTGCATGGCTTCCTGCATGGGGTTGACGTGCACAAACAGCCCGTCGGCGCGCAGGCGTTTGACCAGATGCGTAAGCACTTCTACCTCATCGCGCTCTAAAAGAGTTTCCACTTGGGCCACGCCTAAATTGGCCATGAGCGGAAGGTCTTCCCCTAATATGTCGCGCACGTCAAAATCGGCCAAGTACTCGTCGCTATACAGCAGCTGGCGACACGATCCCAAACCCATGCCCATGCCGAAGGCGGCGCATACCTGAGCCAGACGCAGGTTGATCGTGCGAGCCAGCGCCGTTCCTCCTGTCATCGAGGACACCCACACGGGGGTGCGCAGCGTTTTGCCCACCAGCATCGCGCTGGGAAGGCTGCCCGGCGCTGGATGGGCGCTTAAAAGAGGCTCGTAAAAGAACCGCGGATCCAGCGCCATGCGATCTACTTGGCTCTGAAACGCCAGCTCGATGTGATCTTGCTTCCGCGCAGTGGCAGTAGGGTCCGGATTTCCGGTGTCGTTGAACATATGAGGCGAACGTTAGCGGAAAAATATCCATTAAGAACAAGGGTAGCCTTTTCCAGGTTTTGAAGGTGAGCATTGCGCCGGGTACAAGGAGCGTGCGTATGGCTGCAAAGATTTTTCTTTCTCCAGCATAAAACTTTCTTTTATGCCGTTAACATCCACATCTTTCCCCTCGCAAAAAGACTGAAAACGACTGCGAATATGATGCTCAAATACATTTGCTGCTGCTTAGGGGGATGCCTGTGGGCAAACATGCTGCTGGGACAAGACCCCCTATTTTCCCAATTTTATGCGGTACCGCTCCAGCTCAACCCCGCCTTTGTCGGCAGCAGTCATGCGCCGCGCGCAGGGATGGCCTATCGCCACCAATGGACGGGCTTCAACAACGCCTATCGCACGTATGCGGCCTTTTACGAGCAGACTTTGGAGCGCCTCAACAGCGGCATCGGACTACAGGTGGAGGGCGACGACGCCGGCAACGGCATTTTGCGCACGCTGCGGGCTTCGGCTCTCTTTTCTTATCGGCTGCAACTATCGGAGCAGCTGGCCGTCAAAATTGGCGTAGAAGTCGGCATGCACCAGACAGCCCTGGCCTGGGACAAGCTCATCTTTCCCGACCAACTGGACCCCATCCAAGGGCCGGTCATCACCACCAGTGAACTGCGGCCAGATCAACTCGGCAAATCGCTGCTCGACCTGTCATCAGGGCTCTTGCTTGTCGGGCGTTATTTCTGGGCCGGTATAGGGCTCAAGCACCTCAACACACCCGACCAAGGGCTCTTCTTCATCAACGACAACCTCTCCAGAGGCCTTCCCATGCGCTATACCTTCAATGGAGGGCTAGAATTGCCCTTAGGGCGAAACAATAAAGGCGGCATGCCCTCGTTTATTTCGCCGAATTTCCTGTTTGCATCGCAAGGGCCATTCCGCCAGATAAACGCAGGGGCGTATGTGGCTGTCGGGCCTATTTTCGGCGGCGCTTGGTTCCGCCACACGCTCAACAACGCCGACGCAGCCATTTTCCTAATCGGTTTTCGACAAGACATGTTCAAACTGGGGTTGAGTTATGATTTGACGGTGTCCGAGTTGGCGGGCCGAGCAGGTAGTACGTATGAAGTGACGCTCGGACTGTTTTTCGACCGCGGCCGAAAGCGCCCCATCGATTGGAACGACTGCGGAAAAATGTTTCGATGAGGCGATTCGGAGAGGAACATCGAGGGAAGAGGTATTAAAATTTGCTTCCCATACCGCATACTTTATTTTCGATATCTACATTTGCTGCTCATTTTCTAAAACCGGACAAGTTTTAATAGCAATGAAGAAAACACTCATTCACGGGTTAAGCCTACTCCTGCTGGGCGCGTTAGTGGTCAGCTGCGGTCGTCGGAACGAACGCTCGGCGACGACGAACTGGAAGTACAACGATCAAAAGTGGGGAGGTTTTGAAAAATTAGACTATGAGGGCCAAGCCACGGGCCCTAACCTCGTCCTTATCGAGGGCGGTACCTTCGTCATGGGACGTACCCAGGAAGATCCGACGTTTGAATGGAACAATGTGGAGCGTCGCGTGACGGTGTCCTCTTTCTATATGGATGAGACGGAAGTGGCTAATATCGACTATCGCGAGTATCTGTACTGGATCGCCAACACCTGGGGGGAGAGCTTTCCTGAAGTGTACTTGAAGGCTCTGCCCGACACCTTGGTATGGCGCGAAGAGTTGGCCTACAACGAGCCGTTGGTAGAGTATTATTTCCGCCATCCGTCGTACGACGACTACCCGGTGGTGGGGGTTAGCTGGGTGCAGGCCAGCGATTACTGCGTTTGGCGTACCGACCGCGTCAACGAGATGATTCTCATCGAGCGCGGTATCCTTAATCCAACGCCCGACCAGAAGAATGAGAACAACTTCAACACGGAAGCCTATTTAGCGGGTCAGTATGAAGGCTCCGTGCGCAAAAACTTGCCCGACCGCCGCACCGGCGGAGAGCGCCCCGTGCGGATGGAAGATGGGATCTTGTTGCCCACCTATCGCCTCCCTACCGAGGCAGAGTGGGAGTACGCTGCGCTGGCTTTGGTGGGCAATCAAGCTACCAGCAAAGACGAGCTGTACACCGATGGACGCATCTATCCTTGGGACGGCAACACGCTTCGCTATCAGAAGCGCAATCGCTATCAGGGTAAAATGTTGGCTAACTTCAAGCGCAGCGGCGGTGACTACGGCGGTATGGCGGGAGCGCTCAACGACAAAGCCTTTGGTCCTGCTCCCGTGCGCTCCAACTGGCCCAACGATTTTGGCCTTTACAACATGGCGGGCAACGTCAGCGAGTGGACCAACGACGTCTATCGTCCGCTGACATTCCAAGACCTCGTCGACGTAGAGAATATGGATTTGAACCCCTATCGCGGAAACATCTTCATGCATAAGGAGCGCGACCCAGAGACCGGCGCTCCGGTGCAAAAGAACGAGTTGGGGCGCTTGAAGTACGTCATTCAAGATACCACGGAGACGGCGCTGCGCGACAATTACAAGCGGCCTGAGCTGTACAACTATCTGGACGGCGACAAGGAGTCTGAAGTGGAATACCGCTACGGCATCAGCACGCTGATCAACGATGAGGCGCGCGTCATCAAAGGCGGCTCTTGGGCCGACCGGCCCTGGTGGCTGTCGCCTGGGTCTCGCCGCTTCTTGAATCAGAACAAATCGAGCAAAACGCTGGGCTTCCGCTGCGCCATGACACGCGTAGGTGGACCTACGGGTAACGATGAGCCGGCAGGCAACCAGTTTAAGACGAAAAAGAAGCCGGTAAAGCGGCGTTACAAGTAGTTTCTGAGAGAAAAACGAGATTGCTGTGGCGGG
The DNA here is from genome assembly GCA_037445225.1 of Lewinellaceae bacterium. Lineage (GTDB taxonomy): Bacteria > Bacteroidota > Bacteroidia > Chitinophagales > Saprospiraceae > M3007. The sequence continues at coordinate 76,505 of JBBIKW010000010.1, forward strand.
AGTGGGTGGTGAGCCTACTCCCGCTACTTTTTACTAAAAGACATACCTTTCGCCCGCTTTGTGCCCGCTATGATTACTCTTGAACGGCTCTATGCGCTTTACCGGCAACATCCCGATGTGTGCACCGACTCCCGCCGTGTGCGACCGGGATGCCTCTTTTGGGCCCTAAGAGGCGACCACTTCGACGGCAACCGGTTTGCCGCTGCAGCGCTGGCTGCAGGAGCAGCTTATTGCGTGGTCGACCGCTCTGAGGGAGTGGTGGATCCTGAACGCTGTCTGCAAGTGGCAGATACTTTAGAAGCCTTGCAGCTCTTAGCTACTCATCATCGCCGACAACTGCAAATACCGGTCATCGCTATTGGCGGCTCGAACGGCAAGACTACCACCAAAGAATTAATCGCAGCGGTGCTGAGCGAGCAGTACGTTTGCCGCGCTACCATAGGCAATTTAAACAACCACATCGGTGTACCGCTGACGATACTGTCTATCTCTGCCGAGACCGAGGTAGCTGTGGTCGAGATGGGCACCAATCAGCCGGGAGACTTACAGAGTCTATGCGCTATTGCTCAGCCTACGCATGGGCTACTGACCAACATAGGCAAGGAACACTTGGAAAAGCTCGGTTCCTTGCAGGGCGTGAAACAGGCAGAGAGCGAGCTGTTCGACTATTTGGCTGCGCACAACGGCTGCGCCTTTGTCAATTTGTCGGAAAAACATCTGAAGGCCATGGCGCGCAAGGTGAAGCGAAAAGTTTTCTACGCCGAAAAGCCCTCAAAGGGAGAGGTTCTTAAATATCCTCTGTACGTAGAGAGGCTTGAGGCCAACCCTTTTGTGCGAGCCCAGTTTGAAGCCCTACCCGGTCGGCCGATAGCGGTAAACACCCAGCTGTTGGGGCGGCACAACTTTCACAATGTGATGACCGCCATTGCAGTAGGGATGTACTTTAAAGTGCCGGCCGACAAGATAAAGCGCGCCCTTGAGCAGTACTGCCCCCAAAACAACCGCTCTCAGCGGGTAGTTTGGGGCAGCAATACCCTTTTTATGGACGCGTACAACGCCAATCCGACCAGCATGCGAGCAGCGCTAAGTGTTCTTTTGGAGGTGCAGGCGAGTTGCAAAGTGGCCGTTTTGGGCGACATGCTCGAGTTGGGTGAAGCCAGTGAACAAGAGCATCGCGCGCTCATTCGCTTAGTCGGACGCGCGGATATTCACCACAGCATTTTTGTAGGCCCCATTTTCGAGCGGTGTCGCCCTGAAAAGAGCCGGTCGCTGTTTTTTCCCGATGTGGAGGCGGCACGCCGGTGGTTCGAACAGCAGTCTTTCCAGGATGCTTTTATTCTCGTAAAAGCCTCTCGAGGCGTTGGCTTAGAGCGGCTCTTAGAGGGTTTAGTCGAAACGCCGCAGCGCCTGCATTAGGCGGTCGGGCAGCTCCTCTCGGCACGCCGCTTCGTAGTCTTGAAATGAGCAGGGGATCAAGTAATGGCGGCCATGGTGTGCTGCAGACGCCGACGGAGCTTGGAGCCACCACCTTCCGCTGCGCGTACTTTTCCAGAAGGTGAGTTGAAAATTCAAATCCCGAAAATCTACCACGTATTCCTTTAGTCCATCTGTGGAGATCGGAAAATCGCCCTTTCGGTTGAAAAAGCCGTCTAAGAAATACCAAATCATTTGCGCGATCCCATGAGCGGTCTGCGCGCAGGGCTTGTAAAAACCGTAGATGCCAAAGGAAGTGAGCTTGTCGCTCATCCCGGCGTAGCGACACAGTTGGCAGGCCTCTTCCCAGGTATATCCGGAGGGTGAAGGGCGCAGCACCGCAGGAGCTTCCGCTGCTTTAAGCGCGGCTAAGTGGAAGCAAAGCAGATCGGCATCGCGCAGGATAGGCTCGGCTTCCTCCAAAGCGGTGCGCGACTTGCCGAGGCGTAAGACATCGAAGTGTTGCTCTGTTAGGTAATGTATCCAGGCTTCAGGCACCTGGTGTATTTGGTACCCGATAAGTCCGAAGTGAAAGAGGCGCGGATGGCGTGGCTGCAGTAGGGGCGTGTATACGCATTGCTCTGTTGAGGAGGTAGTAGCATCGGCCATGCGCAGTTGCTCGTCGACGACCGCTAAGCTCACTGCCGACTTAGTGTCTTCGTGGGCCAAGAAATGCGCGCGGGCCAACTCGTCCTCCGCGGCGATGACAATGGGCAGGATGCCGGCGCTAACGAGATCGAACACCACCGCGCGCAGAGAGGCTGCGTCTCCGCGTCGGAAGTGCCCTAAGTCGGCTACGGTTGCCTCGGGAAAGGCCCCCTCCATGCGGTATAAATATTCGCGCACTTGTTGCCCTATTGCCTCTTCTGTTCCGACGAGGGCCACCTGTACACCGTCCATATGCGTGTCTTTTGCTCGGAAGAGGCGCACCCTTCGACCAAGCACACGCGAGGGCAGCGCAGACAGCTCTGCGCAGAAAGCCTTAGGCAGCGGCTTTATCCAATGGTGCAGCATAGCATGGGCAAAGTTTCTGCAAAAAAAGGACTTTGTCTCGGGCTGAGCGCCCTTCGGAAGCGCCTCTTTGCAAAAAAGACCGCTTCTTGGAAAACCGGCTTTTTCTACCTTTGCTGCACCTATGGTGGAGACGCACACCCCCGCAACGGCGGACATCGCTTTGGAGTTGGAAGCGCTCTTACGTCGCTACAAAGAAAAGCCGCCCGAAATCATCTTTGAGTGGCACGATGCGGATACAGGCGCGAAAGGTTGGATCGCCATCAACTCGCTTCGAGGAGGCGCTGCCGGCGGAGGTACGCGCATGCGCAAAGGGTTAACGCGCGACGAAGTCGTCGCCTTAGCTAAGGTCATGGAAGTCAAGTTTAGCGTAGCTGGTCCGCCTATTGGCGGCGCAAAAAGCGGCATCGACTTCGACCCTTCCGACCCGCGCCGTTGGGAGGTGTTGCAGCGTTGGTATCGGGCCGCGCTGCCTTTGCTGAAGCATTACTACGGCACGGGCGGCGATTTGAATGTCGACGAGCTCAAAGACGTAGTGCCCATCACCGAAGCCCTTGGCCTTTGGCACCCGCAGGAGGGGATTGTCCGAGGGCATCTGCATCCTACGGAGGGACAGCAAATCGGCATCTTGGGCCAGCTGCGTCACGGCTGTGCCAAAATTGTAGAAGACCCGCGCTACCTACCGCAAGGCGGCTTGCGCCGATACGCCGTGGCCGACCTTATCACTGGATACGGAGTGGCAGAGGCTATTCGCCACTTTTACCACCTTTATCATCGGACCACTGCAGCCAACAAGCGCGTCATCATACAAGGATGGGGGAACGTCTCCTCTGCGGCAGCCTGTTATCTGGCTCAGCAGGGCGCTAAAATTGTGGGGATCATCGACCGACAGGGGGGAATTCTATCCCCTGAAGGACTTTCTGCCAAAGAGGTGTACGCGCTTTTTCACGCCAAAGCGGGCAACCGCTTGTACGCGCCCGACATGCTCCCGTTCGAAACGGTAAACGAGGAGATATGGCATCTGGGAGCCGACATCTTTGTGCCGGGCGCTGCTTCTCGCCTCATCACCCGTCCTCAGGTAGATGCTCTGTTGGCTGGCGGCATAGAAGTGATAGCCTGTGGTGCTAATGTGCCTTTCGTAGACGACGACGTCTTCTTTGGCCCAACGGCCCGATATGCCGACGCCCATACGGCGGTCATCCCAGACTTTATCGCCAACTGCGGCATGGCGCGTGTTTTTGCCTATTTGATGCAGCCCGAAGTCTCTATGACCGATGAGGCTATCTTCAGCGACGCATCTCAAACCATTTACCGTGCGTTAGAAGAAATAGTAAAAAAACATTCTACTCCAAATAACATTTCATCTAACGCCCTATATTTGGCGCTCAAGAGATTAGATGCTTAAAACCCATCCGCACTCGGCCGCCAACAGTATTCTTGTCTTAAACTCTGTGTGCGCTCTCTTTTGCTGAAAATCAATTCATCGACGTTAAGCTAAAACTTTTAACATTTCAAATTCTAAAAAAGTCACCCTATGACAGTTAGGAACTTGCTACTAAGCATTCTCGTCATGGCTGCTGCTTCGAGTCTGGTGGCTCAAGATGCAGCTGCTCCGGCGGGAGGAACGTATCGCTCCTTTACGCCATCCGATCAGTGGGAGCTGGGGTTAAATGCCGGCGTCCCCTTTGTTTCAGGCGACTTGGACAGTAAATTGGGCTTTGGCGGCGGTTTGCACGCGCGCAAAGCCTTAGACCATGTCTTCTCCCTGCGTTTAGGTGCTCTGTATGCGAAGACGAAGAACGAGATAGCCGACCAACAAAGCAGCTCGGAGATGAGCTGGTTCTCGGGCTCTTTGCAATTAGTGGCGGCAGTGAATAACATTCGCTTCAACAAGCCCTATCGCAAGGTCCTGCTGAACACGTTCGTTGGCGTCGGTGCTACGAACTTCACGACGGACTACACTAATGTATTGCAAGCGGACGGTTCAAACAACGGCCAATTCAAGAGCGGTCTTTCTCCGTACATCGACGCCGGCTTGGGCTTGGCTTTTCGGGTGAGCCCTAAGTTCAACATCGGCGTAGAGTACGGCATCGCCTTCGTGCTGGGCGGAAACGGCGACCTATTGGACGGCGACGAAAATGTCGACTCGCGCACGACGACCTATCGCGACTACTTGCACTACCCCAACTTGCGCCTCAACTTCAACTTGGGAAGTAAGGACAAGTCGGGCGCTATGCTTTCTGAGCCGCTCTATTGGGCCAACCCTATGGCGCAAGTGAGCGATGCTATCGCCGCGCTGGAGGCTCGCCCCGTATACGATCCGACCGACACTGATGGCGATGGCATCATCGACATGATCGACCAAGAGAAGGAGAGCCCTGCTGGAGCTCGGGTGGATACGCGCGGCGTTACGCTGGACAGCGACGCTGACAAAGTGCCGGACTACAAGGACAAGGAGCCCTTCTCACCTCCGGGTTATCCGGTTAATGCCGATGGGGTAGCCCAGGTGCCTCCGGGCTTAACGGAAGCCGACGTGAACCGCATCGTAGATGCCAAGCTGGCTAACTTCAAACTGCCGACCCAAGAGGGACTAGCCGACTGGTTCTTGCCTGTCATCAATTTTGCCAACAACAGCTACGATATCGCTTATGGCGAGTATACCAAGCTGTACCAAGTGGCACAGGTGCTGAAGAACAACCCGAAAATTCGCATCACTGTGACGGGGCACACCGACCAAACTGGCTCCGAGGCGTACAACAACGTGTTGTCGTACAACCGGGCTAAGGCTGCTATCGAGTTTTTGGTTAACCAATACGGCATCTCGCGCGACCGCTTGGTGCTCGACTGGGCGGGCAAGAGCAACCAACTGGTGCCGGCGCGCTCTTCGCAGATAAACCGCCGTGTCGAGTTCCGCGTAGCAAAAGCCGGCGAGACCGACAAGGCGCGCCCAGAAGGCCCTGAGGCCGGTAAAGGCCGCTTCATGGGTGACAAGGCAAGCGGATATTGATTGGTTAAAGACCTGAACGGCAGAAAGTGGGCAGTTTCACGCAAGGGGAACTGCCCACTTCCCTTTTTAAGACAAACTATTCTCCCAAAAAGCGCGTTAAATAGCAAAACCTGTGGTTCATATGATTGCCCAAATAAAACTCTTTCTGCTAGCGCTGGTTTTAGGGAGCCTTGCTTCTGCAGCCCATGCGCAGGCATTTGCTGCAGCGGTCTCTCCTTCGGCAAAAGAGAAGGGAAGCGATAATTGCGCCTTTCAGCGCGGCGAAAAGCTGACGTATAAAGTCTACTACAACTGGAACTTTGTCTGGTTGGCGGCGGGCGAAGTGACGTTTGAAGTCAATGAGGACGATCACCAATACCATTTTAAAGCGACGGGCAGCACGTACGAGTCGTACGACTGGTTCTACTACGTGCGCGACGTGTACAATTCGTGGGTAGACAAGAGCACTCGTCTGCCGAGCTATTCCGAACGCAGCGTGCACGAGGGCAACTACCGCATCTTTGAGCGCATCAAGTTCGACCAAAGTCGGCGTAAGGCAACCGTATGGCGCGCTCCCAAGCGCGGAGAGCCCGAGACGCAGACAGAGCATCCCGTTCGGGAACCGGTACACGACGTGCTCTCCTCGCTGTACTTCTTGCGCACTATAGACTTTTCCGATAAACCCGTTGGCTTCGAACAGCCTTTCTGTATCTTCATGGATCAGGAGGAGTATCCGCTGCGCATGCGCTATTTGGGCAAAGAAACCAATAAAAAAATTCGAGGACTGGGTCGTTTCAATACCTTAAAGTTTCAGCCTCAAGTAATTGTAGGGAATATCTTCAAAGACGACGCCAAGATGACGGTGTGGGTGTCGGACGATGCCAACCGCATTCCTCTGCTGGTGGAGACGCCCATAGCGGTAGGCTCGGTGAAGATGGTGCTCAAGGAGCACAAGAATTTAAAATATCCCCTGGGCGCTGAAAAACCGTAGAAGCCGCTATTTTTGCGTCGCTCAATGGGCCCGTAGCTCAGGCGGTTAGAGCAGCTGACTCATAATCAGACGGTCGCGGGTTCAATTCCTGCCGGGCCCACTTTTTAAAAGCGAAAGCCCCCCCTCGCACCCAGGCGAAGGGGGGCTTCTTCTTTTCGTCTGTCGTCGGTTCTTATTCCTCAGTAGACTTGCTGTCGCTCAGTTGCTTTCTCAGCTGAGCCAACACATCTAAATCGCCCAGCGTCTCCTTCTCCACTTTCTTCTGGATCTCGCCAATAACGGCTTGGGTTTCTGCGAGCTCTTTCTGCTTCTCCTGCTTGGAAATCTCCTCTGCTTTTTGCTTAACGTCCTCCCAATAGCGCACGTGCGAGGCGATGACGCGGCGATCATCCTTGTGGAACTCAAGGATCTTGACCGTAAGTGTATCGCCTACTTCGGGGAGCGTGTTGTCTTCTTTGCGTAATTGCTTGGCAGGGATAAAGGCCTCTACTTCAGCGCTGTGGGTGTTCAGCTGGATAGTTGCCCCTTTTTCGTCGCGGCGCGTGATGACGCCCTCGTGGTAAGAGCCCGCCGTGTAGATGGTCTCGAACGTGTCCCACGGATTTTCTTCGATCTGCTTATGTCCTAAGCTGATCTGGCGCTTTTCGCGGTCAATGCCCAAGACGACGACGTCAATGGCCTCGCCTACCTTGGTAAATTCACTAGGGTGATTGTAGCGCTTCGTCCAGCTCAAGTCGCTGATGTGCACCATTCCTCCGATGCCCTCGCCAATCTCGACGAAGATGCCGTAGTTGGTCATGTTTCTAACGATGCCGGTATGGCGCGAGCCGACAGGGAATCGCGCGTCGATTTCCGTCCAAGGATCGGGTGTCAGTTGTTTGATAGACAGCGACATCTTCTTCTCTGCTCGGTCGAGCGTGACGATTCGGGCTTCTACCTGTTGGCCAATAGAGAAGTACTCGCGCGCATTGACACTTTGCGAACTCCAGCTGACCTCACTGATGTGGATGAGCCCTTCCACTCCCGGCATGATTTCCACAAAGGCTCCGTAGTCTTCGATGTTGACCACGCGCCCGGTAACGACACTGCCCTCTGTGATCTCGGGTGGGAGCACCTCCCACGGATGTGGGGTCAGCTGCTTGAGACCCAAGCTGATGCGCTTCTTATTTTCGTCGAAATCCAATACAACCACGTGGAGGCGTTGATTCACCTGTAGCACTTCTGAGGGATGAGAGATGCGCCCCCAGCTGATATCGGTGATATACAGCAAGCCGTCCACGCCGCCTAAGTCGAGGAATGCGCCAAAGTCGGTAATATTTTTGACCGTACCCTCCAACACCTGGCCGCGCTCCAAGCTCGCCAAGATTTGCTCCCGCTGCTCTGCTAAATCGCTCTCGATAAGCGCCTTGTGGCTGACCACGGCATTTTTGATCTGCTCGTTGATCTTTACTACCTTGAATTCCATCGTTTTACCCACGTACTGGTCATAGTCCGTTACCGGCTTGATATCGATTTGCGAGCCGGGCAAGAACGTCTCTAAGCCGTTGCAGTCTACAATGAGGCCGCCTTTCGTCTTGCTGATGACGGTGCCGGTGATGATCGTACCGTTTTTGTACGAGTCTACGATAGACTCCCACGCGCGCAAGATCTTGGCCTTTTTGCGCGAGAGCGCTACCTGTCCCTCGCTGTCTTCCTGTTTCTCGATGTAGACCTCTACCTCGTCTCCCTTTTTGATTTCGGGAACGTCGCGGAATTCGCTGAGCGATACGATGCCGTCGCTCTTGTAGTTGATGTCGAGTACGACATCGCTTTCCGTGATAGTGCTTACGCGACCGCGGACCACTTCGTTTTCAGCGATTTGAGTGAGCGTAGCGTCGTATTGGCGAAGCATGGCCTCGCGCTCCTCAGGCGGATAGTAGGTGGCGCCGCGCTTGTCCATGCTCCAGTCGAAGTCGTCGTGTGCGGACGCAGGAGCGGTTTCGCTGTGCGGCAAGAGCAAATCGTCCACAAGTTCTAGAGAAAGGGCTTCCTTTTCCTCTGCAACAAGGGCTATCCTCTCCCTCTCTTCGTCTTCTTCGGCATGATGTTCTGTAGCCCCTACGGCTTCTTCCTCTTCCTCTGCGGAGACCTCCAAAGCAGAAGTTGCTTCTATGGGCTCGCTTGTCTCTTCTGTAGTGGGCGTATTTTGCTCTTCTACGCCGGGTGTCTTTTCGTCGTCGAGTATCATAAGAAAATGAAAGGTATTGGTCGCTTGGGTTTTTTTAGTGCTCCAAAAATCCGACCTCTCTACCCGGGCGAGGTCGTTACCCCTTGTCCTTTTTTCTCCGAGTGGAGCAAAAAAGGCCCGCAAAGTTAGATTTTTTAGATGAGACGCGCCCTGGTTTAAAAAAAAAACTTCACAAGATCTGCGGCGATAATTGCAGGACTGCATCTGAGACCGTTCGTAGGAGAGGATAGCACCTGCACGGACAGCGAAAAATTAAGCGCTGTTTTGTCGCATGTGCGACGCATGGCTTCTATGGAGCACTTACTTTTGCCAACGGACGAAAATTCGCTTTCATGACAGCATCTTTTTCGAGACCCGCCATGGCTTTTTGGGGCGCACTGCTGGCGCTTAGTGCTGTAGGGCAGCCTGCTATTAACAAAAGTATTGGTCTTTCTTCGGCATACGATGCCGGCAGAGCCATTCTTCCCGCACCCGGAGGAGGCTTTGTTATTGCGGGCGTGACGTATCCGGCCTTAGGCGCTCGCCCCGACGCCTTCCTTTTGCGCGTCGATGAGGACGGCAACGTCCTCTTTCACAAAACCTACGGCACACCGAATGCGGAAGAGCAATTTGGGAAGGGGCTGCTGCGCCTGAACGACGGGTGGCTGGCCGTCGGCAGAAAAGCCAACCCGCAAAAGGTGGGTTGGGTCGTTCGGTTCAACGATGCGGGACAAATAGTTTGGGAGAAGACGTACCCGTCTCTGTTCACCGAGTTTCATCAGGTGTTGGCCTTGCCTCGCGGCGGGTATTTGGCGATAGGCGCTCAATTTGGAGACCTTTTATTGGCCCAGTTCGACGCCAACGGTTCTTTCACTTGGCAACAGGTGTTTAGTGGCGTGGAGGAAGGGTTAGATGCCTACCTGACCGCTGGCGGCAATGCTTGTATCGTCATGGGGCGCGGCAGTGTCTCTAAGGTGCACTTGGGCACGCGTCAGGTGGTATGGTCGAAGAGGGTGGAGTTCCCTAATCTGCCAGTGGGCACGCCGGAGGTCAGCCGTTTGGTCGGTATAGCCTCGGTAGGCAAGGGCCTGTTTGCCCTCATCGGCTCGACTTATCGGGAGTTGCCCACTTCCTTGTACTCAGCCCACTACGCTGCCGTCTGGAGTGAGCGCGGCGACCCAATATGGGACGCGTACTTTCGCGGCAGTGCTCGCGACGACTACGAGGAGCACGAGGGCTTCGGCATCACTTATTTGCCCAACGCCCAACACGTTCTATTCGTCGGAAGGGTAGGAAATAGTATCTCCATCACGCGGACCAGCCTGAACGGCCAGGTGATCGAACAAAAGGAGATTGCAGCGCCAGGGGTTCCTTATGGTGCAGTGCTCATCCGTATCGAAGGGCGCTACGCCATGACCGGTGCTGTGTTTGCAGGCAACATGGACACGTATTTTTACCACTCGGCAGGTAATGCGCTCCAAATGCAGGCGCCGGCCTCTACTCCTGAAGATATCCTGCCGGCCCATCCGTGGGAATTGCAGCGCGAGGTTTCGCAAAACCGCGCTTGGATAGTGGCGTCGGCGCAGAAGGAAGGCGCGCACGAAGCCGTCTTCCAGATTTGGGCAGTGGACGGCGCCCTGGCGCGCGAGCTGCGCGTGTGGATAGCCGCAGGCGAAAACCGCTTCCCCATCGATCTAACGGGCTTACCCTCCGGGCTATACTGGTTAAGTAAGGCGGGTGATCCTTCGCCGCCGAAGGCGCTCTGGATCGGAGAGCGATAAGCATTGAGAGAAAAGCTCTGTCGGCTAACTTATACCTACCTTTCTCAGAATGTGACTTCGCGGATGAGGGTTTCTGTACCGCGGATAAACTTTACCGTAGTAGAGTCGCCTTTTTGAAATTTGGATAGCGCCTGCATGTATTCGCGCACGTTGCGCACCTCCATATCGCCTAAAGCAATAATGCGGTCGCCGCGTTGTAGGCCGGCGCGTGCAGCGGGCTTTCCTTCCGTAACGCCGTCGATATGGACGCCCTCTCCGTCGAAGGTGTAGTCGGGCATGATGCCCAACGTCACGCGGAAGCGCGGCGTATCTTCTGTGTTAGAGCGGGTAGGTTGGAAGCGCAGCTTAGGCTTTTGGTCTAAGGCTTCGAGGAGCTGTACGGCAAACTCTAAGACGGCTTTTTGACCGGCAAAGTTGATCCGCTCCACATCGTCGCTTGGCCGGTGGTAGTCGCCGTGTTGGCCCGTAAAAAAGAAGAGCACAGGGATGTTTTTCAGATAGAAAGAGGTGTGGTCGCTGGGCCCTATGCCGCTGCTGTCCAATTTGAGCGCTAGGTCGCCTTTGGGCAGGTGTTCGAGCAGCGGAACAAAGTCGGGTGCCGTTCCAACACCGCCTACTACCAACCTGCGTTCCTCGTTTAGACGCCCAATCATGTCCATGTTGAGCATGAAGTTAATGCTGCTCAAGTCGAGGGTAGGCCTTTCGACGTACTTTTTGGAGCCCACAAGGCCGAGTTCTTCTGCCGAAAAACAGATAAACAGGAAGTTGTGGCGCTCCCGGATACCGTTGCAGGCAAAGTATCGCGCCAACGCCAGGACGCCTGCTGTGCCGGAGGCGTTGTCGTCGGCGCCGTTGTGGATCTTGCCGTGCGGGTTAGGGTCGAGCGAGTTGCGGTCGTGCCCTAATCCCAGATGGTCGTAGTGGGCGCCAATGACGATGGTGTAAGGCGCTCCGTTGTCCAAAAAACCCACTACGTTTTGACTCCGGACTTCAGGTGCGTCGGAGGCTTCGCCGCCATGAGGGTCTGCAGTTTTTTTGAAGCTGAACTGGTGGTACCAGGAGCCTTCATCGCCTAAGGGTTTTAGGCCGGCTTTCCTGAACTGGCGAGCGATGTAGTGAGCCGCTTTTCGCTCTTCTGGTGTGCCCGTGCCGCGGCCTTTGAGTTTATCTGAAGCCAGATAGGCCACATCGCGGCGCAGTTGGGCCTCCGATATTTGCCCCCACGCCAGTGAATGCGCTAGGCTGAATAAAATAACTACTCCCCAAGAAGACAGTGCTGATTTCATACGTTATTTTTTGACTTAAAAGTAGCCGGAAAGGGCTTTCGCGCTGTGTAGATTTTTAGTCAAAAAAGAAACGGTTTGTTTTCCACGAGAGTTCATTTGACCAAGTCGGCAATAGGGTTATCGCGGCGCATGTAGGGTTTGATGAGAGAATAAGGTACTACGAGGCGGTGTTGTCCATAAATGGGGTGAAAGGTGGTGTTGATTTCGAGGCCGTCTCTGCGGATAACGACGATGGGAAAACCCTCCTTGGCTATCCATTGGCGGAAGGCAGGGTCGGCGGCGTATTTGGGTAGCTTGGGCGACTCTTTTCGGGCGTAGTCGGCCAGCCATTGGCGGGCATTGAAGTTGCGGTGAAAAAGGTCTTCTAAGGCAATCTCTTTGCCGCTGCGCAAGTCGAAGTTGAAAGCGCGGATGGTGGGAGTAGGTTTCCACGACTCTGCGAAGATGAACTGGCCGCAGAACACGTTTTCCGTCCAGCAGCTGATGATCTGCCATGCGGTTGCTCGAAGCGCGCTCCGATAGTTGGGGTCTGCGGGAGGGTTCTGAGCCTGGATAGTGCCCTTGACCTGCTGCGCCCACTCCTCGGCGATGCGGTCGAGGGTCTCGTTGCAGGGCGCGCACTCTGTGCGGAAGTAAAGGACGTCGTAACTGCTCGCGTAGTCGGCGTATTCGAGGCAGCTGCCGTTGAAGCGCGCGCGCTGGCTGAGCTTAAAGGTGCGCTTTTCACCCGAGCCGATCCAAAGGCACTCGTGCGCCTGAGGATTCTGTAAATTTCCCTGAAGATGCGCTGCCGTTTTTCCGTCGGGCAGGAGTGCTTGTACTTCGTATCGGTACTCGTCGAGCATTCTGCCTTTGAGCAAGTAGATTTTGCTTTCCGCTTCTATCCAGAGATATCCGTTGACTTGGGCATTGCTTTGTCGAGATAACACCATATCGAGGCGCGCTTCGTTCCATCGAGCCACGTAGCGAGTGCTCCATTTGTTATCGCCGCAGGGTTTAGGCGTGGTGTTGGGCGCCTTCACCTCTCGGGCGTACAAGCTGCTTCCCAGCGTGCTGGCGGCGTTTGTCCATTCGGCTTGTAGGCTTTCGCTTTGCAGCGTGCCGGTCAGCTGCCCCGTTGTATGGCCTTGGGCATCGCTCTCGCGCAAGATAAGCAAGTTGCCTTCGAAGCTGCCGTTCAAGAAAAACCGCTCTTTGCTCTGGAGGTAGGTCATGTAGCCGCGACAGTGCGTGCCGTCGTATCCCAAGGCGAGCAACACTTCAGACACATCGTCGAGTCGCCCCCGATAGTAGCGCAGCCACTTCAAGGCGGTGTTTTGAGGGAAAAGCTTCGCGATGAGGGTATCGGTAGGGAGCTTTTGGGCGCTTGAGGCTGTATTGAAAAAGCACAGCCCTATCCACATCCAGTAGGTTAGGAGCTGAGGCTGCGGGAAAAGGGATAAACGACGCATTGCACGATAAACCATCTTTAAAAATCACCCGCGCTTCTGCCCCATAGGCGAAGCACGGATGGCAAGGGACCGGGATTAACCTTGCTTTACTTCAATTTCGGACCAGCCGCTGTGATCTCAGGGCGCGCTTGGTCGACAAATTTTTCAAAGTTCGCTATGAATTCGCGCGCCAGCTGGTTGGCTTTGGCATCGTAAGCGGACTTATCGGCCCACGTATTGCGCGGATTTAATATCTCGTCGGGGACATTAGGACAGGTAGTAGGCATGGCCAAGCCGAAGACTTCGTGCTGAACGTACGGCACGTTATCGAGTGCTCCTTCGAGCGCGGCGGTGATCATGGCGCGGGTGTAGGACAATCGGATACGACTACCGATGCCGAAGGGCCCTCCACTCCAGCCTGTGTTGACCAGCCATACGTTAGCTTTGCTCTTGCGCAGTTTTTTCCCAAGCATCTCTGCGTATTTTGCCGGATGCAAAGGCAGGAAAGGCGCGCCAAAGCAGGCGGAGAAGGTCACCTTGGGGTCTTTGATGCCCACTTCGGTGCCGGCTACCTTGGCGGTGTAGCCGCTGATGAAGTGGTACATAGCTTGTTCGGGAGTGAGGCGGCTGATAGGCGGCAAGACGCCAAAAGCATCGCAGGTGAGGAAGAAGATGTTCTTAGGCGAGCCGATAGCGTTGCTGCTGGGCACGGCATTGGCGATGAAGTGGATGGGGTAGGAGACGCGCGTGTTTTCCGTGATGCTGCGGTCGGCGTAGTTGACCGTGCGCGTTCCGGGGAAGAAGACTGTGTTTTCCAAGATGGCGCCGTGGCGTATGGCGCGATAGATGTCGGGTTCTCGCTCTTCGCTGAGGTCGATCACTTTGGCATAGCATCCGCCTTCGAAATTGAACACCTCGGTGTCTGTCCAGGCGTGTTCGTCGTCGCCGATGAGTGGCCGGTTGGGGTCAGCACTGAGCGTTGTCTTCCCAGTGCCCGATAGGCCAAAGAACAGCGCGATGTCGCCTTTAGGCCCCACGTTAGCCGAGCAGTGCATGGGCAAGGCATTGGTTCGAGTGGGCAACACGAAGTTGATGACGGAGAAGATGCCTTTTTTGATTTCACCGGTATAGGCCGTACCGCCGATGAGGAGGCGCTTCTTTTTGACGTTGATGATGGCGAAGTTGTGCTGACGCGTGCCATCCACGGCAGGGTCGGCGTGAAAGCCCGGAGCGCACAGCACTGTCCAATGGGGTTCGAAGTTGTGGAGCTCCTCTGCGCTGGGACGGCGAAACATGTTGTAGGCAAACTGGTTGCTCCACGGATATTCCGTGATGACGCGGATGCGCAGGTGATAGATGGGGTCGATGCTGGCGTTAGCTTTCACATCGCGCACGTAGATCTCTTTCTTTCTCAGATACACGCACACTTTGCGCCAAAGGCGGTCGAACTGACGGGCATCGAAAGGCTTATTTATTTTGCCCCAATGCACTTTTTTGCGAGTGATGCTGTCTTCTACGATGAAGCGGTCGTCGGGAGAGCGGCCGGTGAACTCACCCGTAGAGACGACGAGCGCACCGTTGTCGGCCAGCTGCCCCATACCCTTGATAATGCTGTGCTCGATGAGTTCCTCCGGCGTGAGGTTCCAATAGGCGGCCTTATAGCCCTTTAGACCGATGGCATGAAGCGCCGTAGCCGGATCGCGAAGTAAAACGTCTTGCATGTTGTTGTTTTTAAAATGGTTAGGCAATACGCAAAATCACTAAGTAGCGCAAGAAGACCTCCCTTCTTGGGATTTTGCCCTAAGGGGGAGCTGCCTGGCGTGGCGAAGATACGGCGGGGCACCTATTGACCAACCGCTGGCTTGGTCGGCTAATGGTTGGTGTAGAGATGCTTATTCTTTTTCCAAAAGGGTCATTTCGTGGTCGAGCTGCCGAAAGTCCACCAGGGTAACCGCGCTGACCCCCTGTTCGGGCATGTAGACGCCGTAGATGGTGTCCACAGCGGCCATAGTCGCTTTGTTGTGCGTGACGATGATGAATTGGGACTGTTTGGAAAACTCCCGAATGATGCGGTTGAACTTTTCGATGTTGACGTCGTCTAAGGGCGCATCGACTTCGTCGAAGATGCAAAACGGTGCGGGTTTGAGCAGGTATAGAGCGAAGAGGAGTGCTATGGCTGTAAGCGTTTTTTCGCCGCCGGAGAGCTGGGCTATGGTCTGAGGACGCTTTCCTTTGGGTTTCGCGATGATGTTGATGTCCGACTCCAAGGGGTTGGCCGGATTGGTGAGGATGAGGTCAGCCGTGTCCTCGTCGCTAAACAGCGTTCGGAAGACGGCGATGAAGTGTTGGCGGACTTGTTCGAAGGCCTCTAAGAAACGCTGGGTTGCCGTCTCTTCGATTTCCTGCATGGTCTGCAGGAGGTTTTCTTTAGCTTTTAAGATGTCGTCGCGCTGCAGGGCGATGCTGTCGTAGCGCTCCTTAATCTCGTTGTAGGCCTCGATAGCCAACGGGTTGATTTCGCCGTAGTTGTCCAATCGGCGTTTTAGGGCGAGGGCCTCGCGTTCTAAATCTTGCGGGTCAGTTAGTGAGGTGTTGGGTAAGTGTTGGGGCAGGTCGGCCGCTTGGAGGCCGAACTCAGCGCGGAGGCGCTCCTGGATAGCCGTTATTTCAAATTTGACCTCGGAAAGCTTGTCGCGGAGCCGATGGATGGAGCCCTGCAGCTCTTGTTGGCGGCGATAGCACTCGCGCAATTGGTTTTCGCGCTCGTGGATCGCGTTGCGCGCTTTGAAATACTGTTGTTCGGCGGCGCTCAGCAGGGCTTCCTGGGCCTCTCGCTCTCGATAGGCCGCTATCAAGGTTTGCTCTATTTGTGCCAGTTCTGTCGTCAGCAGGGCAAGATCCTCGGTGTGTTGGGCTAAGGCCCTGCGGTTTTGCTCCATCTGGTCGAGCAGAGCAGCGCGACTTTTTTCGCGGAAAGCAAGCTCTTGTTGGAAAGTGCTGACGCGGTTTTGCTGGCGGATGAACTCGATGTTTTTCTCGTTATAGGCTTGACTGGTGCGGCTCAGCTCCTCGGCGAGGGCGCGGAAAGAGCCGTCGGCACGGCCGAGTTGTTCCCGCAATTGGCTGGCCTCCGCTTGCTTTTCCATGAGCTGTGCCTCTATCGCTCGGTTGTCGGCCTCGAGTTGTCGGATAAGCGCTTCATTTTCGCCGGTTTTAGCGTCGAAATTTTGAATGAAGGAAGCAATGTTATCGATGCGGGCAATCAGGGCCGCCTGTTCACTTTGCAGGCGAGATAGGGCTTCGCGCTCGCGGGCCAACAGGGCGCTTTGGTCGGCATTTTTTAGGCTCATGAGGTGGGTGCGGAGGACGCCTATGCGGTGGTTGAGCTCGGCCTCTTCGGCTTCGAGGCGCCGGATGTCGGCCTCCAAGATGGATAGGTTTTTTCTTCGGCCGATTTTTTTGCCTTCAAAAAGGCCGATGGAGCCGCCGCCGAAGCTGAAGCGCCGCCGCACGAAAGTGCCGGAGTGGGACAGGAGCGTGATGCCTGCGGCCGGTGAAGTGGAGGCGATCGACGCATCGTCGACGATGAGGACATTTTCGAGCAGATAGGCCACTAAGGGGCGGTAGGGCTCTTCTACCTCTACTACGTCAATGGCGCGCTGCCCAGCCGGCAGCAGCGTGAGCGGGGGCTCGTATTGCTGAAAGGCGTCGAGCAAAAAGAAGTTGGCCCGCCCTTTCTGCGTGCGCCCCAACAGCCGGATGGCCTCTATGGCGGCGTCGGCGTTGGGCACCACGTAGTAGTTGAGATAGGGCTCCAAATAGGTCTCGATGATCGCTCGGTATTCTTCGCGCACGTAGATGAGGTCGCTCAGGAGCGGGCAGTTTTTGGCCCATTCCTTTTGCAGGCTCAAGAACTTGATGCTTTCCGGAAAACCTTCCAAGTTCTCCACCATGCTTTTGGTGAGCTTGTGCTCGTTGCGGCGGGCGTCGAGTTGTCGGTTGTGCTGGGTCAGCTGGCGGGTAAGGTCTTCCAGTTCGCGCTCAGCGGTGTCTATGTCGCGCCGCCGCTTCTCTTCGGCGGCTTCTTGGCGCTCGATTTGGCGGCTTTGCTGCGCTATGCGCGCTTCAATGTCGGCAACGCTTCGGCGCAGGGTGTCTATTTCGGTTCGGCGCAGAGCGACATCGGCCAGCGTTCGCTCGATGTCGCGGCGGAAGTTGTCTATTTGGCTCTGCTGAACGGCTCTTTGGCGTTCGAGTTCGACGATTTGGCGCTCGATGGCCTGTTGTTCCTGGAGAAAGCCCTCCAAATTTCCCTTAAGGCGGCTGTGCTCAGCCTGTACTGCTTCGAGAGCGAGCTGGGCTCGCTGGAGTGCTGCTTCGAGTTCGCTTTCTATGCGCTTTTCTTCGCCGAGATCTGCCTGGTAACCTTCGATTTCTACCATGAGGCGGTGTGCGGTTTCGGCGGCGCGGGCGAGCTGGTCTTCCAAATGAGCGATGGTTTGCTGGAGGAAGGTGCGCTTTTGCTCCAACAGACTTTTTTCGTTTTCCTTGGCGCGGATACGAGCGGTGAGCTGGTTAACCTGCTGCTGTTGCGCGCTGAGGGCGACTTCTTCATCGGTGTGCTGTTTGCGCAGGCGCTCGATGTCGGCTTCTATCTGGCGCGCTTGGGCTTCGTTGGCGCGGTATTGGTCTTCCTGCTGTTGGATTTGGGTTTCTATCTCGTGAAAGCGCTGGCGATGCTGCGCTAAGTGGTGTATGGCCAGCGCCACCGCGGCATTTTTATAGGCTTCTTTGAGTTCGTAGAACTTCTGCGTGCGCTGTGCCTGCTTTTCGAGCTTCTTGAGCTGATCTTCTATTTCAAGCAGCAGATCTTCTACGCGGTCGAGGTCAGTGCTGGTGGCTTCCAGCTTGAGCTGGGTTTCGTGTCGGCGGGCTTTGTACTTGCTGATACCGGCGGCTTGCTCGAACATGCGTCGCCGCGCCTGGTCGCGGTCGCTGAGCAAGTCTTCCACCATGTTTAAGGCGATAATAGCATATGAGTCCGGCCCGATGCCGGTATCCATCAATAGGGAAGAGATGTCTTTGAGGCGGCACGGTACCCCGTTGAGACGGTATTCGCTTTCGCCACTCCGATAGAGCAGCCGGCTGATGGTCACAGTGTGAAAGTCTGTCCGCAGTAAATTTTTGGTGTTCTCGAAGGTGAGGGAGACTTGGGCGAACTGCCCTTCTTTTCGGCGCTTGGTGCCGTTGAAGATGACGCTCGACATCTTGTCCAAGCGCAGCTCCTTGCTCTTTTGTTCGCCCAACACCCAGCGGATGGCGTCAACTACATTGCTTTTTCCGGAGCCGTTGGGGCCCACTACCCCCGTCACGTCGGCATGGAAGTGGATGGCAGTTTCTGTGGCGAAGCTTTTAAATCCTTTGAGCTCGAGGGTCTTTAGTCGCATGATAGCACCGCCTTTTAGGCAAGCACTCGCAGCGGCAGCGTGCTGCTAAAAGGCGGGCAAAAATAAGGGCATTCTTTGCATTGGTAAGCGCACAGCGCTTTTTGCCTACCACAGGACACGCTTATGAGCGGCGCGTCTGCTCCAAAAAGATCGTCTCCAATACTCGCATCATGTCGAGCGTGGTGACGATACCCAGCAGATGCATGTGCTGGTCGACTACTGGTAGGGAATGAAATTGGTTGGCCTTGAAGATGCGCAGCGCCGTTTCCACGGTGTCGTCGGGCGACAGACACAAGAGGTGCTCGGTCATCACATCTCTGACCAGTACGGCCTGCAAGACGCGCTCATTGGTGCGAACCTCTTGTTGATTGCTAAAGACGTTGCGGATGAGGCGCAAGTAGTCGGTGTAGCTGATCAGCCCCACCAAACGCCCGCCCTCCACTACGGGTAGGTGGTGGAAACCGCCTTTTTCGAAAAGGAGTCGCACCTTATCCATCGTGTCAGTAGGCGCTACCGTGGTCGGCTTAGCGGTCATAATGCGCGATACGGGTAGGTCAGCTGTCATAGATGAGGAAAAGTGGGCGCCTTCACTGGGTTGCGCCATCGAAGCGTTGTGGCGCAGCCCAGTGCGCGGTTATACATTCTTATTCAATGGCGATGTTCTTTGCTGTCTGAGACGAAAGCGCCTCTCGCTTCTTCGGGGCCGAGATGTGCAGGATGCCGTCGCTGTAGTGCGCGTTGATCTGCGCCTCATCGACATCGTCGGGCAACATAAACGCCCGAGAAAAAGAGCCGTAGCGGAACTCGCGCCGTACGTAGTCGCCTTTTTGCTTGTCGGCTTTTTCTTCCTTCATCTCACCTGAAACTGTCAGATAGCCGTTTTTCACTTCTACGCGAAAATTCTCCTTGGAAAAACCGGGGGCGGCTACTTCTACGGAGTATTTGTCGCTCGACTCCGAAATATTGACAGCGGGAACAAGCGTAGGCCAATCTTCATCGCTGCTAAAAAAATCGGCCCATCGCGAAAAGAGCGAAGGAAGAAGCGACGTCTCCGGGTTCCAACGTATCAATGCCATAATTGCCTCCTTTTTTGGCAAAGGTGAATGGAGCAAATAAGCGGGAGAATGACACAGGTCAGCGGCGGAGAGGATCTGGAGCAGATGCCCTTAGGCGTCGTGCAGGGTCAACAGCGGCACATGGGCGCGGTGTGCGAGCCGGCGAGAGGTTCTGTCAAAGAATAATCGATGCAAGATGCTGTGCTTATGGGCGATGGCGATGAGCAAGTTGGCTTCCAGCGACTCGATGAAGTTAACGGTAGCCTGGACGATATCTCGATCGTGTAAATAGTGAAACTCGTGCGGTATAGGATGAAGGAGAGCGCTCAGTTGCTTTTCTTTTTCCGGTTGGCGCGGCGCATCGGGGTGAGCCATCACGTGCAACACGTGTAGCTTTCCTTTGATCTCGGCGATGACACAACGCAGCACATTTAGCGTAGCGTTGCTGATGTCGAAACGAAAATCTGTCGCTAGCACGGCGTTGACGGTCAGGTCGAAAATGTGGTTGCGCGGGATGGTCAGCACGGGTAGTTGGGTGTGCGACATCACTCCAGCAGCTACGCTGCCCAGTAGGGCGCCGCGCAGGCCGGTAGTGCCGGTGGTGCCCATCACAATGAGGTCTGCCTCGTTTTCTTCGGCTGCATCGCAGATGGATGTCACTGGGAAACCCACGCGACATATTGCTTCCGTCACTACTTGCCCAAAGCGTACAGGCTGTCGGATGCGCTCCGTCCATCGGTGCAGGGCTTGCTGGCGTTCCTGCAAGTATTCCTCTGTTCAAAAGGCGTTGTAGATGTTGTTGTCCAAGGCTTCACTCGGAAACACCACGTGCAAAACGATAACCTTTGCCTGGGTTCGCTTGGCCAACACAAAAGCGCTTTCTAAGGCGTTGTCGGCGCATTTGGAGAAGTCAGTCGGAACCAATATGGCTTTCATGCAATACTTGGCTTGGTGAATAAATATTCAAAGAAGTTATCTCGCTGTAAATATACAGCACTACCATCGGCATCTTTGGAAAGGGGCCCGCTCCCAAAATGGCTATTTTTGCCCAAAAGAAATAAAAAATTGCTGGGAGCGATGAAGGATACCTGGCCGGCCGCAGTTCGAGCGGCGATGGAGGGAGCGCACATGTGGACAGCGGATAGCCCGGGTGCTCTGTCACTGCGCGATGCGTTGGCTAGCGCACGGCTATTGCATCGAGCAGGAGCGCCTTTGCCGAAACCAGAGGTGCGGCGGTTGCCCCCTGCTCCGGTTGACCGTCGGCCAATCTGCCCTGTGGAGCTTGTTCCCTTTGTAGAAGCCATGGTGCAGCATCCGCTCTTACGAGGAGTTTTGCCCGAATTTTTGGCGCTGTTGGCGCATCGCGGTTGGCGGCTGCCGCCCGAATGGGTACCAAGCGCTATCGAGCTGCTCGGGAAAAAAGGACTAACGCCTTCCGTCCAACAGGCTTTGGGGCCCTTGGCCGCCTGGTTGGCGCTGCATCATCCGCGGTGGAAATCGCTTTTCTTTCCGAGAAGGACGGATAGGGAGGGCAGCGTTGCCCGCCGTATAGCGCAGCCGTCGACCTTGCGTGTGCGTTGGGAGGCGCTTCCGCAGGCGATATGGCAGCGCTGTGTTCTAGATTGGTTGCGCGACACCGCGGCGTGGAATCGGCCCGATAGCGTATTTGTTAAGGTGCTGGTGAAAAGTCGACACCCTTGGCCGGATGCGCTGACGGTGGCCTTTGCCGAACAGCTGGAGCAATGGAGGCGGGCTGCTCCGCTTCCACATGGCGAAGCTTTGCTGCGCGCAGCGGCCTTGCGCTCCAATCCGCAGCTCTTGCTGCACGCCTTGGAACCAATACTAACCTGGCCTTTTCGGTGGGCAGAGGTAATAGCTCGGGTCATTGATATTTTGCGCTTCCGCAGCCGCCTACACGCGGCTTTTTCAGCGCTCGACACACTGTAAAAAGGGTAATTTGCTCCGCCTTCTAAGAGAGCGGCATGCTTTTTGGCTGAAAAAAATGGCGTCGCGACTCATCCTGCCCCCGCTTCCGAGGTAGAGCAGTCTCATCCCTTACCTAAACAATCTTCTTACCATCTTATTTAATCACAGCCATGACCGATTACATGTTTTTCCTGCCTCTTTCCCCAATGGCCGAGGGTTTGACCGCTGTACAGGCAGAGGTAGAGTTTGGCGTGATGCAGGCTAACGGCGACTGCATAGGTATTGGCATTTGCCGCATCATCACGACGCACCAACTTCAGGCGCACAGAAGGCGCCGATGTGCGCGCGCTCAGGCGCTTCTGTGCGTTTCGGAGGCGAGGCGCCTGTGCATTTTCTTTCCGCGCAGCGGCATGCTGCCGTGTACAGAGCGCGCAATCTTCCGCAAACCCTTGTTTGCCTTGCCTCAGCCGCTCTTTTTGTCGGAAGCTGTGCGACGCGCTTTGCCACAGCTGCAGCAACTCATCGTAGCGGCGGGTACGTATCCCATCCGCGCTTCAGCCGCAGGTTATTGGATCGCCTTTTAGGCCCGCAGCGCCTTGCATAGGTCTTTTGCTCGAGGACGAGGCAACGCTACGTAGAGTAGGCTCGTCATGGGTTCACGACGGAATGCATATGCGCAAGCTGCTTTGGACAACGCTTCTGGCGCTCGCTTGCGGCTG
Organism: Lewinellaceae bacterium; assembly: GCA_037445225.1. Taxonomy (GTDB): domain Bacteria; phylum Bacteroidota; class Bacteroidia; order Chitinophagales; family Saprospiraceae; genus M3007. Next base: position 98,816 of record JBBIKW010000010.1, read on the forward strand.
CCAGAAAGACCGCTTGGGTTTGGGCTTCGATATGGTGTACGAACGGGAGTTTCTCATTGCACCTGGCCTGGGCCCTTTTGTCACTCACCATTTCTATCTACGCGACCTTCCCACGCGCTTCCAGGCGCTGCTGCAGGAGCACGAAAAGGCGGAAAGCGACATTGAGGCTATCGTCACGCGCCAGGCGTCGCTGGTCGGCATTTTTGGCGATGCCGATTTTTCTGTCGTCGAGGAGGCATCGCTGCGCGTCTTTAGTGAGAGCGATCCGGCCGGCTACATCGAAGCGGCTTATCGGTTCCCTACGCCGATAGAGCGCAGCAATACGCTCGAACTGATCCCTTCGCTAGCCGACACCAAACGCGTTATGCGCGGGGAGCGCTTCAGTATAGATGTTGCTCTGCGCTTGCGCCGAAACACAGCCGATGAGACGCCTGTGCGATTAAACCTCATGCTTCGGGCAACATACAAATAGGCGATAGAAATGCGCATTTTTGCGCGCAAAACAATCCTTGGGCGGTTTTTCCAGGAAAAGTGCTGGAAATGGTAGAAATTGTGGCGCATTCTTGAGAGTCATCTTTTTCGCCCCGCCGCTTAGAATTCGTCCCAATGCTTATGCGCACATTAACCACATCGCTTTTACTGCTTTTTTTTTCAGGGGTTGCTCTAATCGCCCAAACGGCTGATGTGACCCAGGGCTGTGCGCCGCTGACGGTACGCTTTACTCCTCCGGCAGGCGTCTCCTCGTTCTTCTGGGATTTCAAGGACGGTACGTCTTCTGTTATTGCCTCGCCCATTAACATATTTACGGTGCCGGGTACGTACGATGTGGAATTTCGACAGACGCCTACTGGCCCTATCTTGGGGACGGTGACGATATCGGTATACCCGCGCCCGGAGGTCTTTGTCGCGGCCGATCCCTCAAGTGGGTGCGTGCCTTTATCGGTGCAGTTTACCGACTCTGTCGTGGCGGCGAGCAACATTCAGATACTGGGCTACTCCTGGGTGTTTGGCGACGGCTCTATAGGCAGCGGTGCTTCACCGGCGCACGTATATACCGCAACAGGGAGCTTCACGGTCTCAGTAGAGCTGAGTACCAACTTTAGTTCGTGTAATATCACGCAAGTATTTCCAGACTTAGTCGAGGCGGGAACTAAGCCCAACGTCGACTTCACTACAACGCCTACTCCTCCGGCAGCATGCCAACCTCCGCTTACTGTCTCGTTTTTCAATACTACATCGGGCGGCAGCGGCACACTCACGTATGCGTGGGACTTTGGCAATGGGAATACGTCGACGCTGGTTAATCCGCCGGCGCAAACTTATGACCAGTTGGGCACTTTCACGGTCACCTTGACAGCCTCCGACCTCTTGGGCTGCTCGGCTACAGCAACGCGCATAGTACGCGTAGGGCCGCCGATGGCCGACTTTACCGTTAGCGATACCGTGTGCTTGGGTGCGACGGTGCTCTTCCTCAATAACTCCGATGTTGGGCTTTACCAATGGACGTTTGGCCAGGGAGCGGTTCCACCCTCCTCTCAAGCGACAAACCCCCAGGTGTCTTTCAGTACGCCCGGGCTGCATAACATCACGCTGCAGGTGAGGGACGCGTTCAACTGCGTAAACACTGTAACAAAGCCGATTTTTGTAGAGGATACGACGGCCTCCTTTACCGCCATACCTTCTTACGCGTGCGATGAGCCCACCCTGTTCACCTTTATTTCCAACTCCTCTAATGCTGTGACGTGGGAGTGGACCTTCAGCGACGGTTCCACGGCTTCAGGCCCGACGGCTACGTATACGTGGCGCGTTCCAGACACGTCGGGCTATTCCCGTTTGGGGCTGTGGCTCGATACGGTGTATTTGCACATCACCACTCCTGCCGGTTGTGTGGGCCGAGCCTTCCGAGTAGACTCTATCTGGCTGCCCAATGCCCGCTTCATGCCCGACGTGCAGCGCGGATGCGCTCCGCTAGAGGTAACTTTTTCAGACAGCAGTACTTCGCGCGAAAATATCGTCCGCTGGACGTGGCTCTTCGACGACGGCTCCTTGCCTCTCACGGTGCCCAACGAGGGGCCAGTAACCCACATCTTTGCTGCTCCAGGCGATTATCGCGTGCGGCTGGTCATTGAAAACAGCGCCGGCTGCATCGATACGTCATATGCCGTACTCATCGAGGTGGGCGAGCCCATTGCTGGCGACTTCACGGCCGACAAGACGGACATTTGCCCTGGCGATACCGTGCAATTTATCAATCTGACGAACGACCCGCGCGTCGACGGCTGGCACTTCTCTTCGGAAAGCGATCGCTTGTGGCATTGCTATCAAAACCAAAACCCCACCTGGGTCTATAGGTCGGAAACAGGAGACCTGAGCGTCTCGTTAACAACGGACTATAACGGGTGCTTTTTCACTGTGACGAAAGACAGCTTCATCCGGGTGAGAGGCCCCTTAGCAAAGCTGTACTATAGCACGACCTGTGCCAATGAAAAACAATTCACCTTTGTCAACCAAAGCCAAGGCGCTACCTCCGTCACCTGGTATTTGGGTACTGGCGACACCACCACCATCGATACTTCGTTTACGTATCTGTACACTATACCCAACAGAGATTACACCGTCATTTTGAAGGCAGAAAACCCAAGTACCGGCTGCCCTACTTCATACGACACAGCTGTGGTTTGCCCGCGCGAGCTGAGAGCGACCTACACATTGCCGGATACCATTTGCGGAGGACAAATTCAAACGTTAGATGCCAGCAGTTCTACAGGAGTAAATGCTGTTTGTTACAAGGGGTATACCTGGTATTTCTCCTTTCAGCGTCCGGTGCGCACCGACCAGCCCACACTCGATGTGCCCTTAGGCCCCTCCGGTCTACAGTCCATCAGCTTGGAGGTCGAGAGCGTCAACGGATGTCGCGATACCTTAGAGCGCACGGTCTTTATCTATAACGTTAGGCCCCAGATCGCTGTAGATAAAGACCGCATCTGCATTCCCGGTACCGTTTCGTTTGAAGACTTAAGCACTGCCGATACGACCCTTGTCAAATGGGAGTGGAGCTTCGGCGATGGAACGAAGAGCACGGAACGGAATCCGACGCACACCTATACCACGCCGCCCCCAACGGGCGATGAGTTCTTGGTAGAGTTGCGCGTAGAAGATGCCTATGGATGTGTGGGATACGCGCAGCTGACCATCAAAGTGTATAAGCCGGTCAGCTTCATTAGCACTTTCCCATCGCCGGCGCGCCTATGCGTGGGGGACTCCTTGCAGTTGGCGGCCACCGACTTTACAGCAGAGGGCTCGAACCTCAGCTGGGCTTGGACGTTGGGCAACGGCCAGACGGCTGTCGGGCAGCAGGTAACCACTGCCTACTCTGTCGCTGGGCAGTATACAGTTAAGGTCGTCTTCACCGAAAACGCCACCGGCTGCCGCGACTCTACGTTCGCTACAGTAGAAGTGCAAGCGCCGCCGCAGGCCAGCTTCCTCTCTAACGTGGACAACCAGAGCATCATCTGCTATCCTCAAAACATGCTTTTCACCAACAACACGCCCTCAACAGTTCCGCTCTCCATCCAATGGGACTTGGGCAATGGCGTACAAGTAGCAGGCAATCAAGCCGCTACCGTATTCCCCAAGGGTACTTTCACCGTGCGCATGGTCGCCCAGACGCCCTTCGGGTGTCGGGATACCGTGGAGCGTACCTTTACTGTAGTCGGACCGGAAGGTACCTTTGAGATGGATAGAAACCTCATCTGTGCTGGCGACTCTGTCGTCTTCCGCCTGAAAGACACCGCCAGTGTGAGCTCTTGGGAATGGGTTTTTGGTGACGGCACCACGGCTTCCTCCGTCAACCCTGTAACTCACGTGTACGCCTTTCGCCCGCCTACCAACACTACAGTAGCGCGGCTGGTGCTCAGAGGCGAGGACGACGTCTGCTCTATATCGGTAGAAATGCCGGTCAATTTTTCGCCGGTGCGCGCCAACTTTACCTTAGGGTCGCTGCCGTGCGTCGGTGCTCCGGTGCAGTTCCTCAACACCTCGATCGAAGCCGACCTGTCGAGCTGGCACTTTGGCGATGGCGGCACGTCTAACCTGCTAAATCCTACCTATGTCTTTGCAGCTAGGGGCAACTACACCGTGACGCTGATCGTAACCGATCTGCCTTTGGGTTGCCGAGACACCTTCAGCCAAGACATCGCGATTGGCGGTATTCCGAACTTGCAGCTCTTCGGCGACACTGTCTGTGCTGGCGACACGGCCCTCATTGGCATTGCTGCCCCCGCATTGCCCGGTGCGGCATTTACCTGGTCGCCTGCCAATTTAGTGTTGCCGCCGCAAAATGCCGACATCGTGCGCGTGCGGCCGACGCAGACTACCACTTTCACCGTGAGCATCGTCACCGATACGGGCTGCCGCGACACCGCTAGCGTCGCGGTGGTGGTACCTACAGCCTATGATGGCGGGCAAAACTTAGACACGATTATCACAAAAGGAGAGAGCGTGCTGCTTCCGGTCAGCATTGTGCCCGGCTATCTTTACCTATGGGAGCCCGTCAATGTAGGCAATCCGCCTCTAGTGCGCCCCGATACGACGACGACGTATATCTTGAGGGTGCGCGATATCTTGGGATGCACAGAGCGCCAATACACGTTCCGCATCCAGGTAGTTCCGGAGCGCGTGTATGCGCCTAACGCCTTTACGCCCGATGGCGACGGCAACAACGACATCTTTGGCCTATTAGCCGATGGCGATGACGCCTTGGTGCGGGTACTGACCCTACGCGTTTACAATCGTTGGGGCGAGCTGGTGTATGAGGGCACTGGACCGCTGAACACTACGGGTTGGAACGGCGTCCACAACGGAAAGCCGGCGCCGTCGGATGTATACGCCTGGCTGGCTGAGGTGGAATTTCTCACGGGCAAAAAGGTACTCCTCAAAGGAGACGTCACTTTGCTCCGCTAAAACGGGCACTGCCCAAATAAGTAGGCGGACGCGCGCTCTACAGGCGCGCCTGTCTCATCTTTGCTGCCGAAATAATACCTGTTCAGTTCAAACAGCGAAACAATCATGATTCTAGCAGGGAAAAAAGGCGTCATCTTCGGCGCCCTCGACCAACAGAGCATCGCCTGGAAGGTAGCCGAACGCTGCGTCGACTGCGGCGCGCAAATCGTATTGACTAACGCTCCTGTTGCCCTCCGCATGGGTGAGGTCAAGGCGTTAGCGGAAAAATGCCGAGCTCCCCTCATAGCGGCCGACGCGACCTCGGTAGAAGACTTAGAAAACCTGTTTCGCCAGAGCATGGAGCACTTCGGCGGAAAGGTCGACTTTGTATTGCACTCCATCGGCATGTCGGTTAATGTGCGTAAAAACCGGCCCTACACCGACCTGAATTACGAATGGATGCTCAAGACGCTGGACGTCAGTGCCATCTCGTTTCACAAGACCCTGCAGACCTTGTGGAAGCTGGACGCCATCAACGAATGGGGCAGTGTTGTGGCCCTCAGCTACATCGCTGCGCAGCGCGTCTTTCCCGACTATTCCGAGATGGCCGAGGCAAAGGCGCTGTTAGAGTCGATTGCCCGCAGCTTTGGCTACCACTTGGGTACAGCCAAGAAGGTGCGCGTCAACACGGTGTCGCAGTCGCCGACGATCACTACTGCTGGACAAGGCATCAAGGGCTTTCGCGAGTTTTTCGACTACGCCGATAAGATGTCGCCTTTGGGCAACGCGCCAGCCGAAGCTTGTGCCGACTATTGCGTTGTGCTCTTTAGCGACTTTACGCGCTACGTAACGATGCAAAACTTGTATCACGACGGCGGATTTTCGAGCATGGGCATGAGCCCGGCAATCCTTGCAGAGTAACTCTGGCGAGGCACAGCCGACCGGAAGGCGATCCATCTATCCATGACAATGCGATACACCCCCGCAGATAAGGCGCTCTTCTGGACAGTGCTGTCGGCACTCCAGCGGCGAGCTTCCGCGGCGAAAAGGATAGGGCGAAGCGGTCGCCTCGAATACATCCTCGCGGGGGCGCTCGCCGCTTCGCAGTGTTTTGCACAGGTGCCCGATACGGTGCGGCTCTCCGAAGACAGCACGGCAGCCTACTACTTGTTTGCCCAGGCGCCGGAAAGGCGCTACCCTGTGGAGGACACGCTGCCCGACGCCTCCTTTCGCATGTACGACCCAGCCCGCCGCCCGATGATCGACTGGGGTACCTTGGGCAATATTGGCGCTTCTGCCCGCCCGCTCTTTTTCCAGACCGACCCGCGCCGTGGGGCGCACACGGGCTACCGAGCTTTCGACTTGTATCACCTGAACGCCGACGATCTGCCCTTCTATCCCAATAGGCGCGCGCTCACCGACCTATTCGTCTCTCAAGGGCGCGCACAGACCGAAATCATGCTGCGGGCTAAGTTTTCCCGCACGTTCAATCGCGGGCTCAACTTCTCTATCCTACATCAAAATCTAAGTCATCTCGGGCAATATCGGTACCAGGCGGTTAAGCATATGGCCTTGGCCGTAGGCTTGTGGTATCCTATCCACCGACGCTTCGAGAGCTTTCTCATCGCTACGCGCAACGTCAGCCGCCAACAGGAAAACGGCGGCTTGTCCGACCCGTCACAAATCACTGGAGGGCAGTTCGGTGGACCTATCTCGGCACAAGTACGCCTGCCCGACCAGCAGGCGCTGACCCGACATGCGGCTACCGCCCTCTGTTGGATCAACTATTGGACACCGATAGAAGACTGGCTTGGCCGAGGGCGAGCCCTTCGCCTCAGCCACCGGGCCGACTGGAGCACAGCGCGCTACAAATTCTCTGATCCGGGCACTTCTGCAGGCGGGTTCATTAGGGAGGACTCTGCCTTTTTCCGCCATTTCTTGGTCGATCGGCGCGGGGTTCGCCACTATGCCGAGTTGGAGCGCCTCGACAACCGCTTAGCGATAGGGACGCTTAAGTACAAGAGTTCCTTAGAGCCATCCGACCGCTTAGAGGTAGGTTTGCAACACAGCTTCTTCCGATGGTGCCAAGAGCCGTTCGCCGACACGGTCTTTCAGAACCTTTTTTTGACCGGCCGCCTACTGTGGACATCTTCTTCTCGATTTGGCTTAGAGGCAAATGGCGGTGTGGGTTTGGGCCCTAATTTGGGGGAATACCAGCTCTTGGCTCAACTTATGCTGGATTTGGGCACTTGGGCTCAGCTGCGAGCGGGGCTGATCAGCCAGCGCTACCCGCCGCCCCTGTTGACCCAGCGACTGGGCGTGACGCTGCAGCCGTTCTGGGCAAACCGCTTTGAAAAACCCATTGAAACTGCGCTCTTTGCTACCTATGCGCTGCCGCGTTGGGGTTTTTCCGTCACCGCCCAAGTGCATCAAGTCAACTACTACATCTACTACGACCAGCGCGCGCTGGCTGCACAGACGAGCGCCCCGCTGCAGGTGGTACAATTGGTGGCGCAAGAGCGCTTGCGCTGGGGGCGGTTGCGCCTCGACCTCACCTTGGCGGCACAGCGCTTCAACCGCAGCGATGTCCTTCGGTTGCCCGAGGCATTCGCCAAGGGCGCGTTCTACCACTCCGGCTACTTGTTTCAAAAACGGCTCTTGCTCGAAGCCGGGACCGACTTTCGCATCAATACCGCCTTTTTGGCCGATGCCTACCAGCCACTGACGGCCCAATTTCACTTGCAAGACACTTTCGTAGCCCAACCGTATCTGTGGATCGACGTCTTTGCGGCGTTCCAAGTACGCTCCTTCCGCTTTTTCTTTCGGTACGAAAACCTAAGGACGCTATGGGATCAGAGCCAGCTGTTTTTCCAAACGGCGCATTACGGCCAACCCTTTGGCGCTATCCGCCTTGGCATCGCTTGGCGCTTCTGGGATGAACTCACCGCGCCAGCAGATGCCGATAGCACTCGTTAACTGAGTACATCCCTTCCTACACCGTAGCTCGACAGGGCTTAAGCTATGTACAAAGCTTAGGGTAAAACGGAAATTAAGCGGCCTTGATCGGCAAGGCATTTTTCTACAGCGGGAGCTGCGTCTCTCCAGCTGTTAAACGCTTGACGCAAGAGCGGCTCTAAATGCCTGGAGGCAGCGCTGGCGCGCAAAGACGTGGTCTACAATGGGCTTAGGATAAGCGCGGGTGTCGAGTTCGGGTATCCATTTTCGGACATAGGCGCCGTCGGGGTCGAACTTTTTAGCTTGTTCAATGGGGTTGAAGATGCGGAAATAGGGAGCGGCGTCGGTGCCGCAGCCGGCGGCCCACTGCCAGCCGCCGTTGTTGCTGGCGAGGTCGAAGTCGAGGAGCTTTTGGGCAAAATAGGCTTCGCCCAAGCGCCAGTCGATAAGGAGGTGCTTGGTCAGAAAGCTAGCTGTCACCATGCGGACGCGGTTGTGCATGTAGCCGGTAGCGTTTAGCTCGCGCATGCCGGCATCTACCAAAGGGTAGCCGGTAGTGCCTTCGCACCAGCGCTGAAACTCTTCAGGCGCGTCGCGCCATAGGATGCGTTCGTACTCCGGGCGAAAGGGTTGCCCTACCACGTGAGGGAAGTGGGCTAAGATTTGGCTGTAGAAATCGCGCCAGATCAGTTCGTTCAGGAAGGTGTCGTTGAGTTGTTGCGCCCGACGCGCTTTTTCGCGGATGCTAATGGTACCGAAGCGAAAGTGCACTCCTAAGCGGGAGGTGCCGGCGATGGCTGGGAAGTTTCGCGTCTGGTCGTAGTTGCGGATGAGCCCTTGCGGTACCGAGGCGGAAGGGAACGGGATGCCTGCCGGAGCAAAGCCGATGGCCTCTAGGGAGGGGAAGGGCAATACCTGTGGCACGGGAAGAAAACGGTCGAAATAGCGCTCGCAGGAGTAGGAACTCAAATAGAAAGAGGTGCCGTCAGCTAGCAAGCGCTCTCTCAGCTTAGCGCGCCACTTTCGGCTGTAGGGCGTAAAGACGGTATAGGGCTTGCCGTCTTCCTTGAGCACCTCGTCTTTCTCAAAGATGACGTGATCCTTATAAGTATGCATAGGGATACCCCGCTGTTCGAGCAGTGTCTTCACCGCCGAGTCGCGCGCTACGGCATAGGGTTCGTAGTCGCGATTGGTATATACGGCAGCCACGGGTAAGGTGCTTAGAAGCTTTTGCCACACCTCTATCGGCTTTCCGTGTTCCACGAGCAAGTCGCTGCCCAGCTCGCGCAGACGCTCTTTAATCTGAGATAAGGCCCTGTGAATGAATTCTACACGTGCGTCGCGGCGTTCTTGGAGGTCATCGAGGATGTTGGTATCGAAAATGAACAGCGGCAATACGGGATAGCCGCTGCGCAGCGCGTGGTAGAGCGCAGCGTTGTCGTCCAAGCGCAAGTCGCGCCGAAACCAGAAAAGGGCGATAGGACTGCTGTTCATAGCGTCAGTTGCCTTCGGCAGTATGGAAACGCCGACCACTTGGAAAAGGTTGTGGCGAAAAAAACTGCCTCGCCTGCCCTTCTCAAGGCAATCGAGGCAGAGAAAGGTACTTTGCTTTCAGCCGTTTACTGCCCGCTCGCTAAGGGAGTGCGCCCTGGCAATGGTACCAGAGAGGAGCTGCCTTGTTCGGGGTCCATAACCAGAGGCACCATTCCGTTGGTGAAGATGACTTTAGCGTTGGGCGATTTGCTCAACTCCAACCAGGCTTCGATGGCTTTAAACTGCAAGATCTCGGGCGTCAACCCTTGAGAGATGATCTGATTGGCGTCGCGAATACCCTGTGCTTGCACGCGTTTGCGCTCGGCTTCTTGCCGCTCTTGCTGCAGGATAAACTCCATGCGGAGGGCCTGCTGCTCGGCTTCGAGCTTCTCTTCAATGGCCTTCGTGAGGTTGCGCGGCAATACGATGCTCTTTAGCAGCACTGCCTCCACGATGATGCCCCGAGGCTCTAAGGTTTTCATCATCAGATCCCGAATCGCTACTTCTATCTCGGCCCGACTGCCGGAGTGCATGTCTTTAGCAAAATAACGCGCTGTCACATCGGCAACCGCTGAGCGGAAGACGGGCAGGATAAGCGTATTTTCGTAGTCCAGCCCTACATTGCGCAAAAGGTTGGGCGTCTCCTTTTGCATCACGCGGTACAGGATTGATACCTCGCTCTGGATAGTCAGCCCTTCCTTTGAGGGAATGTTGACGTTGAGCTCTATGTTTTCCGTCTGCCCGCTGATCTTGACAATCGTACTAATAAAGGGATTGAACGTGCGCAGACCGCTGGTGTGAACCTTATCCTCGTATTTGCCGAATGTTCGGCGCACCGCAAACTCGCCTTGGCGAACAACGACGCAATGAGAAAATAAAAGTGGAAGCGCCATCAACAGGGTTATTACAATAGGCATTTTTACAGCGTTTCGCATACAAATACTCCTTTTATTTTATTTAATTTATAACACACCAACAATCGTTTCTATATCGCAGTTCAATCGAGTGCATGCTCTTTTGGCCAATCCGAGCAAAAGAGGCCTAAAATGCCGCAGCGTCTTTAGGGTGGAGCAGCGCGGTATTTAGAGCATTAGCGGTCCAGCAATGACTGATGGACACCTATAGTTTGGAGGCGCATAGGATGAGAAAGGTTATTAGAGAGGGCTGTCTTCGGCTGCGGCAGAGCAATGCCAAACCCTCGGAGGGCGGCACTACCCTCCGAGGGCAGAAGAGGCAAATGGCGTTCCTTTGGAAGCCGCGCTATCTGACGCAAGGGCTAGCACTGAGCTCTGCAACTTTGGCAACGCATTCAAAAAGACAAGAGCAAACGCCAGCCCCATGGCGAACGACAGAGGGAAACGGAAGGTTCAGCGCTGCACGTCTCTATATGGCTCTTGCCATAGAGGTTTGATCGCACAAACCATCGCGACTTTTGCACGAGTCTGTGCGCTGCGCGGGCTCGCTGAGGGGATTAGTATCCTCCCATGTAAAGCCCTGGATCCGGGTGGCCATCGTCGTTGACGTCGAAGCCGGTGGCTTTGAGTTTGATTTTCAGATAGCCGTTTTCTCCGGTAGTGCCAAAGTGGCTGACGATGTAGATGAGGCCGTAAGCCGTACGGTCGCCCATTTGGGTTCTGACAGCCAATACCTTGCCGTCTAATTTAGTGCGGCTTTCAACCTTGGGCCCAAAGCCGGTGCATTGCTTGATCACGGCAGCGAGCTGTTTATTGGTCTGGATCCGCTCAAATTGTTCACCGGTCAGCGAAGTGAGGGCTACCTCCGACTCGTTGACTTCATCCCAAGTGGCCGGCGGGATATTTCGGTCTTTGTACCTAAGGCCCTTAAAAAAGTTATAGGCGAAGGAGTCGTTTTTCGCGTAGGCGGGGGTCAGAAAGGCGTACATGGGCACTTGGGCGTTGAAATAATCCGTGGCAGTAAAGATCAGATCTACGAGCGACTATTGCCGGCGGCATCGATCTCATCCATGATGGCGCCGTTGAGGATATCGATATAGCAACCGTATTTCTTGTTGTTTTGATTGCCCAAGTTAGCCGTGCCGTCGCTGTTGTAGGCGGGGCTCTCTGGAATAACGGGCAGCTGCTGTTCGATGTATTCTTGGGTGACGCCCATGTTGTAGGTGTTCTCATAGGGTGGCGCCTCAGGCGTATTCACTTCAGGATTCACCTGTGTGGCGGGTGTCGGCTCGCCCTTCTTTAGGCGGAGTTTTAGAATGGGTTCAAAGACTGAGATGCTCTCCCGAATGTTTTGCACCGCTTGCTGCAAATTAGCAGAAGTTTGCGCGGCGTCTTCACTCCACTTTTGAGTGGCTTGTTTGGCGTCTTCCGACATCTTTACGGGGTTGTTTTTGCTGGGATTTTGCGCCGTTAGGGCGGCTACACTGGCCATCAGAAGAACAAGAGAGATTGCTCTCCTGAGCCTATGTTGATAGAGGGACATACGCAATGGGATGGCAGTGCCGTTACTAAATAGCGAAATCATAGATGTACGGTTTGAGTTAAGAATGCACAATTGCTATGTTGCAAAGTTGTGCGGTTGTGGTAGCGGACGTCAATTACCTTTTTGGGTACTTTTGTTTTAGATTGCTACGGGTAGTTTCTCTACTTTAGGGCGGTGTGCGGGTGCTTCTGCGCACGACACGGCTTAGTGCCTATGGTCAGAGACATCTGAGAGCCCAGTTGTTCCGATTGGCTTCTGGTAGCTTAAAAAGGAGTGCCTGAGGATATCCATCACATGCAGTCGAACATAAACCCGAGGCATCTTTCTGCGATTCTCACTATCGCCATATGCTGCTTTATTTGTCCGTCGTTAACCTGCCAGGAGCGGTACGGCGCGTACATGCTGTATGCTTGGCGGCTGGGTCTTTCTGCCGGCCAAAACACTTTCGTGTGTGAGTCCGATGACGGTTTTTTGTGGATAGCTACAGAAAATGGGCTGGTAAGATTTGACGGTAGAAACTTTCGGCGAGTGCCGTCGGGACCCAACGGCATAACGGACAACCTCGTGACAGCCATAGCCCTTTCGGGAGATCAAAAGAGCCTCTGGGTGGGCTCCTTGAGGAGAGGGGCCGCCCGTTTCGATGTTTCCTCGCAAACCTTTCGGCCTTATCCTAAACTATGGCATTTCGACAGCCACCTTCAACGCGTTTCTAAGATAGTATGTCTGCCTAACGGGGAGGTTTATTTGGGTACCAGCGACATGGGCCTGGCCCGATATCTCCCTGCTCCAGCGGATACGTTCCAATTTTACGCGCCCGCTCCCATCGTCTTTCACGGCGGGGTGCCGACAAACCGCTACAGTGTGACAGATATGGTGCTCGACCCGAGCGATCCTGATCAGATCTGGCTTTTGTGCAATAATGGGGTCTACCGCTTCGACACTAGAGCGGAGGAATTTATTGCCTACTACGTACCCACCGATAATGAGGTGTATTGGACGAGCATAGCGCACGATGGTCAGAACGGCTTGTGGCTCGGCAGCTGGGGGAATGGGCCCTTTCACTTTGACGTAATGACTCGGTAGTTACGGCCTTTGTCGGCTAGGAGTGTGGATGGCTGGCCGATGCGGAGGGTGGTGGTGATGGACGTGGAGCAGATTAGCGATACGATGGTGCTTTGGGCATGTGGGTTAAACGGCTTATTCGAGTACAATCCTCGGGCAGGGCAGTTCAAGCGCGTACTTCCTGAGGAGCGGTCGAGCGCGCCCTCGGTGCCTGCTTTGGAGTGTCTAGCCATCTCGAAAACGCGCCGTGCGGGCGTTTTTATTGGCATCAGAGGGAGGCTTTTGCAGTGGCATCCCTGCTTTAGTCGCTTGAGCAAGCGCATCCTGCCCGCTTCCGACCGCCCAAACGATGAGATCTGTATCGGAAAGGGAGCTATAGATCCCCTGTTGAAGCGCTATCTCATTCCGACGGCAGGCCCGGTCAGCCTGTTAGCCGTTGAGCCGGCTACGCTTGCGGCTCGACTTATACCTGTTCGTACGGCTGGCCCTCTAAGTGGGCTGCGCCATTTAGCTGTGCTGCCGATACACGGCATGGTTGCGTTGAGCTTCGATGGTGTGCTCTATCGGGTGCAACTGGACAAGGCGGTGGCTCGGCTATCGCCGTTGCCCTGTGCTTTTCAAGGCAGCATTTTGCGCATAGCATTGGACGCCCGGGGCTTTCTGTGGCTGCTTACCCGCCAAAACCTATACCGACTCGATGCCGCCACGCTTTCGCCCATCGACTCTTTCTCCTTCGATGACTTTGTGCCGCCTATGGCCTCACCTTTCAGCCAACTTTATCTCTACCACCTCGAGACCAGCTCGGCTGGAGAAGCCTGGGTAGGCTCCAACCAAGGGCTTTGGTTGGCACAACCCGGTAAGAAGAAGCTTGTGCTCTTTCATCCGAAAAATGTACAAGGCAAATGGCTAAAAGACAAAGTCATCAAATCAATGGCCATAGATGCTGAAGATCACTTGTGGGTCGGCTATAACGGCGACGGATTGGATATCTTCGATGTGCGGCACTTACAACCGGTCGAGTGGGCACAAGGCAGAACCCTCTCTTCGCGACAGGTCAACGATATTGCTATCACGCCCAATGGTTACGCGCTGGCTACGACAACGGAAGGGCTGCTCGCCATCGACCGGAAAACCCTTCGCTGGAAGATGTTGGGCACCGAAGACGGGCTCGAAAGCCAATTCATGGATAAAACCCTTTGGGTGGCGCCCGATGGAAGGGTGTTTATTCATCATGGAACCTTTCTCAATGTTTTTCATGAGAGCTACGTAAACCTCGAGCCGCAGCAACTCCAAGTGAATATTCTGAGCCTGAGCATCAACGGCGTCGAACAGGAGGTAGCTGCTTTTCGGAACGCAGTGAGCTATCTGTCTTTGCCGGCCTCCTCTAACACTATCGGCATCGCCTTTGCGGCTATGCACTGGCTTTACCCTTTTAAAACCCAATACTCGTACTGCCTGCGTACGGAGGGGAGTACAGCGCAATGGCGGCCGCTCGATGAGCCGTTTCTCCAACTTACCGCACTTAAACCAGGCAAGTATGTGCTGGAGCTGGGGGCACAAGGAGCAGGCGACGCCAGCAGCCGTGAAAAAGTCTTATTTATTGAGATACGTCCGCCGTTTTACGCCCGCACTTGGTTCATCGTGCTGTGCATAGCCCTTCTCTTTTCGTTTGCCTATGCCCTGTACACTTTCCGAATGAGCCAATTCAAAAAACAGTTGGAAGTCCGCGATGCCGTCTCCAGAAATCTGCACGACGACATAGGTTCTTCCCTGAGCAATATCCAAATTTTAGTCGAGCTCACCCACAGATATCTGGATGATCGGGAAAAGGCCGTTGCCTTTTTGGAACGGATAAGAGAAGACCTGTTGCGCATCAGCGAAGCCTTGAGCGAGATTGTGTGGAATGTCAACCCTAAATACGACGATCTTCAGTATCTCTTTGCCCGGATGAAGCGCTATGCGGCGGAGAGCTTTGAAGGAAAAGGTATCCGCGTCGAGTTGGATTTTCCTGAGGAAGGGAGGCATCTGAAGATGGGGATGGAACAGAGGAGAGACCTCTTCCTCATCTTTAAAGAATGCATCCACAACCTCATCAGACACGCTAACGCTACTTGGGCTAAGGTAGAGGTAGAGCTGCACTCCCACGAAGTGCGGATGACGATCAGCGATAACGGTGTCGGGTTTTCGCCGGAAAACGTACGCGCCGGCAATGGGTTGGCCTCTATGCGCCAAAGAGTCGCCAAGTGGAAGGGAAAACTCAAAGTAACAAGTATTCCCGGGAAAGGTACCTCGGTTGCCCTTACGATGCCCGTCCGATAGGGAGTACCCGAAAAGGTAATTGCTTAAGAAAGACTTCGAGACATATCTTTATTGCTCAGTGATGCTATGCGGTTAGTTATTTTTGAAGACAACGAAAGACTTCGCCAATCCTTAGAATTGCTGCTTACAGACTTAAGTGGGCTCAAAGTCGTAGGGAGCTATGGCGATTTCTCTCAATTAGACCAAGTGCTCAGGAGTGCTTGTCCGGATGTGGCAGTGGTCGACATCGACATGCCGGATATGAGCGGCATTGAGGCCGTCGCTATCATCAAAGGGCGCTGCCCGCACTGCCGGGTAATGATGTTTACTGTTTTTGACGATGACGACCGCATCTTTCAGAGTATCTGCAATGGGGCCGATGGCTATGTGTTGAAGAATTCCTCACCACTAAAAATCGTACAGGCCCTGCAAGATTTGATGGAAGGGGGGGCGCCCATTAGTCCTTTCATTGCGCAGCGGATGTTCCAACATTTTAGACAGACGGCAAGCAAGCCTGACTATCCTCTTACACCTAGAGAGCGCGAGATCTTAAAATGGCTGGTTAAAGGTTACAGCTACAAGATGATTGCTGGCGAATGCTCCATATCCGTAGATACGGTGAAGAAACACCTGAGGAACATCTACACCAAGCTACACGTCAGCTGTGGCACAGAGGCCGTAGCAAAGGCGCTCAAGGACAGAATCGTTCCGCTTTGAGCTTGCCGCAGTACCCAAAAAGGTAATTGTACAGCTGCTCTATCCGCTACCATTTTTGTCCTAAAAGGAACTCGTTGCGGGAGTCTATCTGCCCCTGTGGCAATAAAAGGAGATCTTCGTGAGTAGTCAGCGACTATTTCTTTTGGCTTTCTGCCTCTATGCTTCGAGCCGACTAATAGCCCAAGGCTCACCCGATAGCCGGATGTGCACCTGTTTTCCGGAGCCTGTCCCCGACAATTTTATGCAAGGGACAAAAGTCGTGTACGGAACTGTTGGGGTCTATCTCAGCCCCTACTTAGAACTTCCACCTATGCAATGGCAGCCGGCGAAATTCACCATCCCCGTCCTCCCGTCGAGGCAAAATTGCCGAGCGTAGTACAGCATCTATATCACCGACGAGCAAAACCAAAAAGTATTCGAGTCGGCTGGAGCCAATAACGAGATCACTTACTCTTTGCCAGATTGCCACAAAACTTACACCGTAGTGCTGATGGCCTACAGCCGGTCTGCATCCGGAGGAGACGGTAACTGCAGCCGCAGGATAACCGTCTCTGTCAAGCCTAAATGCAATACCGCCGATTGCCCTTGCGCCGAAAAAGGGATGAGTGCTCCCTTTACCCTCTCCGGAGAAATAGAGTGCAAAGGGGGCGTTGGCGCCGAAAACAGATACCTGTTGAAATACAATGTAACCAACAAATCGGACTGTGTCCTCGCCCTTCAATCCCTTTCCCTTTTAAATCAAGTGGTCAAAACGTCCTCTTCGCGCATCGAGCCAAAGACCACTCAGACCGGTATGTCCGTTGGATTTGGCACCTCTGTCAAAACACCACCTCCTTCCGAGACTAAAATCAGTGCCACTGTGCAGTACACTCTAAACGGTAGGAAGTGCACTGAAACCTTTTATCTTCTCTATCGCAGATGCCATTAACACCGATAACGTCCTCACTTTTTTAAAAACAACCTGCCATGTTTCGCTGCGCGTTTTTCCAGCCCTGGATCTTGGGCCTGCTTCCCATTGAAGCCGCCTCCGTCATTGCCCTCGCAATAAATAATAGCCTCTCTTACTCAAACACCATTCCAAGCGGCGCAGCCTCCATACCTGCCGAATACAGCTTTGCGCCCAACCCTCAGTTCGAGCTGGCAGCATCGTCCGTGTTCAACCCGCAGATGGAATGCTACAGTGAAAAATGCCATCCGGATCTGGGAAGACCCTCGGTGGCACAAAACTGGAGTTTGTGGCTGGGAACGAGACAACTCTACGGGTGCGTCATGAGCGAACTGGTGAACTGCTTACCTACCTGGCCCAACTTTATAATGGGAAACGTCATGTCCGTAAAGACGGCAGTGGACGTATCGGGCATTACCAATGCCAGCATATCTGCAGGCGCTAAAAGAGTGCGCATGTCGTGCTGGGTATATATCGTGAAGGGATCCGTTTCGCTGGGATACGGGTCCACGGGAAAACCTCTGCAATGCGCAACCAGTGATGTTAAGCGCAAATGGGTAGAATTAAAACTCGACTACGACGGGGCAAAGCTCGGTCCCGCCGATCAAATCGTCCTCTACGCTTATAAAGGCGATACAGAGTTTTATGTGGATGCTGTGAGTGTTACTGAAATTTGAGACCCCTTCTCCTTAAGAAGAGTGGGTCGATAAAACCTCCTATAAAATGGTGGCTGAAGGGAAGCAGAACATTTCGCTTCTGAGCCGCCAGCCCCGTAAGGCAATAGGAGCCTTCTTATCTATAATAGCTTTTGTTTTCACCGTAAAACCTTTACTGTTATGAAAAAGCATTCTTTATCCTTACCCAGCTTATTGGTCGCGCTATCAGTTGCTCATGCGCAAGTTAGACCCCAGAGCGATACCATTAAGGTTAGGCCAATAGATATTGGTCCTATTTTGCCGGCAAAAGATATAATCTTAAGCGTAAAAGAACTTAACGGTTATGTAGACCTGCATACGCATCCTATGAGCTACTTAGGTTTTGGGCGAAAAGCCATGCACGGTGCTCCAGACATAGGCTGTATCGTTCCTGCTGGAACGCGAGATTGCAATCCCACCCCCTTCCGAGCTAGAACGGTGGCGGAAGCATTGGGACATTGCAACTCCACCCATGGCGGGTGGGGCACAGATAACGGCTGTGGCGATTACATTAGGGCCGGCATCATTAACTATGCCTTGGACGCCAATTTTGCTTTCAAATCGGATAACCCGCACGGCGACCATCATCACGATGGATACCCCAATTTCCCCTATTGGCCGCATCACACCTCTATTCTGCACCAACAAATGTGGTGGGAATGGATCAAGCGCGCCTACGAAGGCGGGCTGAGAGTATTGGTGGCGCTGACCGTCAGCAGTGAATTGCTAGCAGAGATCTTGAATGGAGACCCGCCCTACGACGACAAATCTGTGGCCGATGTGCAAATCGATGAGATGATCGCTTTTGTCAATAGACACAAAGACTTCATGGAGATCGCCTATTCGGCTGCCGACGTAAGGCGCATAGTGGGCAATAACAAACTAGCGGTAGTGTTGGGGATGGAAGTAGATAGGATAGGTAACTTTGGCAAGCCCGGTGTAACCACCAATGCTAATACGGTAAAGGCAGAGATCAGAAGATTATATTCCAAAGGCGTACGCTACGTCTTTCCCGTGCATCTCATCGACAACAGCTTTGGAGGAGCTGCTGTATATAGTATGCTGTTCAATTTTGCTAACAAGCATGCAAACGGATACCACTTCCGTATAACCACCAGTAGAGACCCCAATGTGCAGTATCGCGCCAACATCACTTCTGGACCGCTGGGCTTTGAAAATGGCTTGATCCTCGGACTGCGCGGATTTTTGGAAGGGTTGGGGCATATTCCAGCACCCTGTTTTAACGACCTGATAAAATGCTCTCCTCCTCCCGGAAAGGTACTCTGTTGCGGCAGCTATGAAAGAGTGATGGCTATTATGAACCCTTCGCCAGAATTCGATGCCTACAAGTATGTTAGCGGAGGGCACGTGAATAGTCTGGGCCTCACCAACTTAGGCGACATAGCCATCACTGAAATGATGAAGTTAGGAATGATCATTGACATCGACCATATGTCGGAGGCAGCCCAGACGGCGGTAATAGAAAAGGCAGAGAGAGTACCGGGAGGATACCCGCTGGTGATGGGGCATAACGGCCTGCGAGGCAGCAACGGCAATGAGCGAAACGCTCCCGAGTACCTGGTCAGAAGGCTTGCCAGATTGGGCGGTATGTTTGGCGTAGGGACGGCAAATACAACGCCCGATGAATTCGTGAGGAACTATCGGGCTGTGTGGAACGCCATGGGCGGCAAGGGCGTGGCTATCGGTACCGATGTCAATGGGTTCGAACCCTTGCCCCGACATTTACGGGCAAAGGACGAAGCCACCAGTCGAGCGTTCTACGCGGGATTTTTTAGAGACTCTCCCATTAAAACCAAAAGTGGTATTTCGGGCAGCGGCCGCACCTGGGACTACATCAAAGAGGGCGGTGTATCGCATTATGGCCTTATGCCTGAATTTTTATACGATGTAAAAACCTCTGCCGGCGGTGCGGATGTAGTGAATAACCTCATGAGATCAGCCGAGTACTTTGCTCAAATGTGGGAAAAGTGCGAGAACGCCTCAAAAAAGATCAGCAATGCTCCTGCAGGCGGCACCTATACCTATAACATCCCTCCTATCACCAACCTCTGTCCATTCCAAAAAGTAGCAGGAGACCATGAGTTTGGCGGCAATGGCCCTCGAGTGAGGGGCAGCGTAACGCTGAGAATCAGCCCCGACGGCACCAATCTGCAGGCTGTTATTTCGTTTAACGCCAAGGAAACCGGCGGAGATGGTTCGGAAGTAAGAGGCTCTTGGACGGTCAATATCGGCGAGCCCGCTCCTGCGGGGATGAAGTATACGAGAATTAACTCGCCGACTGTGTCTACATTTGATACAGTACTGTCTGGAGGGGGCCGCAATGAAGTCTTTGAAGGCTGTGATGGCGGAGAGCACAAGATCACTCCTGCAGAGGGCCCAGTCTCACTAATGATTGTTGTGGGAGACACCGGAGGAGCGGATATTAGCGGCGATAGCGACTGTAATTGCGACACGCGAATTGTCCGAATCGACCTAAAGCCCGTAAGCGTCACGTTATCTAACAGGTAAAATTATCCCGAACGCTCCTGTAACTCATTCATCCTCAGAGTCCCCCCCGTCGGGTAACCGCCCAGCTACGCTTCTTTCCATCTTTCTTCATCACTAACCTACTTTTTTGCTATGAAAAAGCATCTATTTGTTCTATTTTATTTATTCAGTACGCTTTTGGCGGCTCACGCACAGGTTGTCTTGAGCTTTAGGTTTATCACCGGAAACGACGATTTGCGCGGCGGGAACGACAACGTGCACATCGTTGTTCTCCTTAGCGATAGCAGGCAGTTGTCCTTTAATAACGTCAATGCCCGGCGCTCGATGGAGCGACCACTCGAGACAAACGGTGAGGCGAACCATACCCGCGCCAACTCGCATGGAGAACATCGCTGGAGTACGGATTGAAACGACCTTTTCGGGCGGTATAGGCGGCGATAATTGGAATTTGAACCGCCTGACTGTTACTGCAAGAAGTGGCTCATCGAGTCGACAGCTTTTCGACCAATCCGGCAACCCGCTGTTTCGCTTTACTGGAGATAATAGGGTTAAAGAGTTTCGCTTCCGATCCTCTATACCACCGGCTCCTCCCGTCATGACGAGATTTGATCCGAGTCGCCATGGTTTTAGATTTTCCAACAGATTTAAAAACATAGTTGTTAGTGAGTTAAATATCACTACGCGAGGGCTATGCGGCGGTATGGTATATGCTGCGTTAGACTATTTTAAGAGAAACCAACCGATTCCGCTCCAAGATTATATGCCTGCTGAGGGCACTACCTTGCAGCGATACCTTTACGATCGGCAGGTAAATTCGATAGTCGAAAACGCTGATAAATGGGGAGAATATGGTTTTAATCCATTTGGCAACCGAAATCGGGAGTTCTTTAACTGGGGGATTCAGATGGGATCCGGTCGCTTGGGAGAGTTGAGGGCGTTTATTGACCGAGGGGAACCGGTGCCGTTAGGGCTTCAAGAGTGCGGCGCCGATTGCCGCTGCGCTAACGGTTGTCCGGGAAGCCATCAAGTCCTGGCTATCGGCTATCAGCTAGGCCGATATTCGGGAGACATGACTAACCACGTCGAGGATGTCCGAATCTTTGTGTACGACCCGAATCATCCGGGCAGGATCATGACGCTGAGGCCCAACGTCGCCGGCGCATGGTATGAGTACGTAGAAGATGCGAATTGCCGCTGGCGCGCCTATTTCGTCAATCAAAAATATAGGCCAAGCGTTCCACCTGCGATTGCGCACACCTCTTCTGAGCTGCTGGTGGAATTTGTCACTGGAAACGACGACTTGCGTGGCGGGAACGACAACGTGAACATTGTCCTTCTACTGCGCTCGGCGCTTCTCTTCGGTTCGACAACGTAAACGGCAGTGCGCGATGGATCGACCGCTCCTCACAAACTGTCGTTCGCGATTTGCCCGCTAAAATACAGCCCACCGATATTGTAGGAATAAGAATAGAAACCACTTTTTCGGGCGGCATAGCTGGAGATAACTGGAACCTCGATGGCCTAACAGTCCGAATAAAACAAGGGACAAATATTCAAACCCTATTCGAACAGCGGAAACAACCACTGTTCCGATTTACGGGCAGGGAACGGGTGAAAGAATTTAGGTTTTGAGGATAGAGTTCTTGCAAAAGAAAAAAGAGGGAAGGTATGGCTTTCTCCTCTTCTCTATCGAGGTAGTACTGCCTCCTCAGTTGCAATAGGACTGAACTCTCATGTCCTTCTCCCATAGATAGCTCACTCGAAAACTATCGCATTGGCTGGAATAGACAGCAACGCGATACAGCCGACATATTCTCGCTGCACAGGCTTCTGAAAACCGCTCGTAGGTAAAAAGTGGGACGATAAGTTCGGATCTCCATACCAGTCAGCACGGGGCAATCACGCACTATGTGAGGTGTCATATTATTTTTTCGCATATAAAAATCAGCGAACTCATAAAAAACAAAGAGCTCTCCCTCTATGAGGGAGAGCTCTTTACAGTCCACAGTAGCATTATTCAGTCTTTACAACTGCCCAATATGCCTATGTTAAAGATGCATTGGGCGCTTTGACCGAATGAGTTGGTCACAGTCAACTTGATGGCCACTGTCCCTGGGTTGACGATTGTGCCCGACGCCGGCACCTGGGTGATAGAGAGCGATCCGCCGCAGCCTCCGCTAACGCTAGCTAAGCCGGTGTAATCGCCTAAAACAGCCCGACAACTGGCGTTGGCAGTAAGCGGTTCCACACCCGTCGGACAGGTGATGGTGAGAGATGGGAAACCCTCGTCGATTTCTCCGTTACAGTTGTTGTCTACTCCGTTGCGTACTTCAGGCGCTCCTGGGTAAACGTTGGAATTCGTGTCGTCACAGTCCTCTGGTTCAGCGAAGCCATCTCCATCTAAATCGGTTCCACCACCGCAGCCCAGTCCACCTACCTTGTTGACTGTAAATACACAGGAAGCAGTATTTCCGCTAGCATCGGTGGCGGTAAGGGTGACGGTCATGGGCCCAACACCGCTGACAGTGGTACCCGGTGCAGGCGACTGGCTGACGGTGGCCGTACCTGGGCAGTTGTCGTTGGCCGTGGCCAAGCCGGTGTAATCGGGCGAGGACGCCTGGCAGTTGGATCCCAGCGTCAGGGTTTGAGTGGGCGGACACGTGATGGTGGGCGCCTGAATATCGTTCACCGTAATCTGGAATGAGCAAGAGGCATCGGGTGGGCAGCCATTAGTAGCGGTGATGGTAACTGTAGTAGTGCCTACGTTAAAAAACGATCCTGAGCCTGTTCCGGCGCCGCTTCCCGTCGTTGCGCCGCTAAAACTATGGCTCAACGTAGGGGCGGGAGAGCCTGTGGCTATGGCCGCATAAGTCACATTGGCTCCGCATACTCCTGGGGCCGTCGGGACGACGATGTCTGTCGGGCAACTTGTAAATGCAGGAGGCGTACAAGAGGAAGACTGAACCACGAGCACGATGTCGTTGCCATCGCCGCCCAAATAAGTAATCGTAGCATTCAAACCACTGCCCAAGATATTGACGATAGTGCCTCCTTCAGGCAGACCCGAAAAGTTCCCAATAACCGGGTCGGTGCCGTCGTTTACACCGATCACGAAGGTTGTTGGTACGTAGGTACCCGAGAGCTCTAAGATGGCCCCTGAAACATTAATCTTCCCGTTCAGGCTAAGTTGTGTATACGTACTGCCCGTCCCATCGCCTGCTGTGGTGCCGTTGATAATGAAGCACACGGGTCGTCCGGGTACAATGGTAAAATCGTCGCAGACGATATCTAAGCCGCCTAAGTTGGGCAAGAAACCGTTCGGACTGAAGGTGGGAATTACTATCAGGTCATTCCCCGCACCGACATCGAAAGTACCCCCGTCGTTTCGAAGATGATATCCTCTCCTGAAGTAAGCAAGGCCCCCTCATCGATGGTAATCGGCACAGTGACGGAAATGTCGCCAGACAAGCCGTTCCCTACGAAGAGAAAAGAGGCGTTAATTCGATTTAATTCCGCATCCGACAGCGAGAGAGGCCCGCCTAACACATCGCTTGTTGTGCCAATATCTATGGCAACTCCCAGTGTATACTGCCGCAAGTCTACAGGGCCAGGTGCATTTATAATGGCCGGCGCATTGAATACCATGCTATTGGCTTGCATGGTAACGCTGCCTATTGCCGATATCAGCGTACTATCGGGCGCTAAATAGATGCCGAAGTGGTTTGTGCCAGCACCTTCTATTCCCGTAATATTAATGGCTCCGCTAGTGGTGTTGACCGTAGAGCCATTATGTGCTATGAAAAAACCATAGCCATCTGTGCCTCCAGGATTGTATCCTCCCTGTCCTTGAATGAAAATATCTCCACCGCTAGACGAAATTTCGCTGTTAAAAGCCACGCGCACTCCTTGAGCGGAACTCAGAGAATTTCCTCCATACCCCCGTACGTTGATGTTCCCCGATGCAGATCAAATCTTTCCTCCAAAAGCCGTATTGACCCCGCGGTTCCCAAGCAAAGAAGAGCCCGCGCCCCCATAGCCTCTTACTGTAACGACATCCGCTCCTCCTTGCACGACACCATCGTTGCGCACCAATACTCCTATGTTGTGACCTTCATCATTCGTTGTCCCGCCCCATCCCTCTATATCTATTGCGTCTCCATCGGCAAGTGCCTGTTCTTCTATGAAAACACCTACATTAGAGCTGGAGGTGTCTGTTCCGCCTCCTTGTCCGTCTATAGTGATACTAGGAGCAGATACTGTCAATCCATGGCGAAGCAGAACGCCGTGGTTTTGGTCGCCAGAGGCAAGAGAAGAGCCCACCCCATTAATATACACGGTTGCAGATGAAGAAGTAATTGTAGAAGGGCCGAAAGTATGTACACCGCAGTTGAAATTAGACGGTGAGTCTCCACCTGCCAAGCCATAAATATAACCATAGTCGTTGCCACTGATCGTTGTGCCTGTATCGGTGATCGATACACCGTGATTTTGGCTCAAAGTACCCATTCCACCCTGACCGTAGATATACAGAGCGAACCCAGAAGTCACCGTCGCACCACCACTTATTTCCGTTCCTACTTGCCCATACCCGGTTCCTCCAGCATAACCGGAAATATAAACGGAGTTAGTAGAAGCTACCAAGGTCCCTGCATCCGCCACCTGGACACCGAGATTGTATGATCCTGCGGACTCTCCACCATATCCTGTAATATGCACATTATTTCCCGATATTTGTGCTCCTAAAACCATCCTTACTCCGCTTTGGTAGCCGAATACGTGATCTCCACCACGCCCCGTAATGTATATATCTCCACTACCCAAATCCTGTACGACACCACCTATGTAAACTCCTGTAAAATCTCCTGAAGTATAGGGAAATATGCAGTCGTTAGCATATATGTAGATTTGTCCGTTGGTATTTGTCAGGCTACCGGAGGAAGGGATGTTCACTGTTCTCGTAACATTGATATACGCAGTTCCTTGGTCAAGTGTGACACTGCCCGAAATTTCTACGTTATCCGCTCCTGGTGAAGAGTCATCGTCGCATAAGTCCACGTATAGACTGTATCCTGTAGCAAAACCGATACTCCCCTGAATATATACGTCATCATCGCCAATACCGCCATTTATATACAAATTGGGAAGAGGATCCACAAAAGTCTGCACAAAAATATCATCGTCTCCGCCTTCCGGATTGACAAAGATATCTGTAAATACCTACTAAGCCGAGCGTTACTGGGAAGGGCAGTGCTGGGCCGCTGTTGAGCGAGTATGTGCGAACAGGAAACGTATTAAACTCGATGTTTCCTGGAGATGGTTCACTTATTTTTTTTATAATAGCATCGCTGTTGCCTTTCAGATCGGTTACAATGATTTGCCCCCCTGTGGTAGTGATGCTGTAGTCGGGGCTATAAGCCACAAAAGAAAAATCGTCGATACTTAAGCCGTGGTCGTTGCCAAGGGCATTGGTCACCCGCCAGCGCAGCCATAAGACCTCTCCGTCGTCCCAGCCCAGTGCGCTTAGCGTACCACCTAAGCCAAAGACCTTACCGGTAGTATTGCCGTCTATAGCACCGCTATTGTTGTTTACTGGACTTGTGAAATTGAACGAATCTCCCGGAGCCGTCCAAGTACCTACCGCAGTAAAAGAAGACCCAATTCCATACTCGAATATGAGCAATTGGACCGACGTATTATCCGCTCGCCATTGTTCGCCATCGAAGAATACATCTGCTATGTCAATTGTCTCACCCGTGTTGTTGAGAAAGGCCACTGCTATCCATCCGGCGACAGTGCCAGAGCTAGGGCCTCCCCAATAAGTGCCTCCCGATCCAAGGGCTCCCAATGCGCGTTCTGAGCTGGAAGTAGACCCAAAGCTATACATACTGCCCGTGGTGCTACTGCCGTTTCCAGCATTATAGGCGGTTAGTGCCGTACCGGGCGCCGGCTGCCGGAAAAGGTACCAGCCCGGAATAGTGCTGTTGTTCGTCCAGCTCACGTTTGTACCCGACGCAGCTAGGGTGTTAAAATCCTGGGTATATGGCGTGTTGGGTGTCGTAATGGGTATCTGCCCTGTAGAGTAAAGACTCCGACAGATGAGAAAAAGCAAGAGATGTAAACGGCAAACGATACTTTATTTATTTTTTAGATTTATTTAAAAATAATGATTAGATGCAGAGGATAATCTGCAGAAAAATTGAACTGCTTATTACGGGAAAACCGACTTTTGAGGAGTCCTAATTATTAAAAGCCATAGGGGCGAGGCAAATGTAAACGGGAGCAATGTTTCGGTCAAGATTAACCCAGTAAATTTTTTATTAATATTTTTCACCCCCTCCAATCCCTTAGATCGATAGAATGAGGGCACTATTCTCTTTGAAGGGAAATCGTCTACTCTCCGATACAAATAGTGGCCTTCAAGTAGAACACAGCCTACGGATGCAATTCTTTTTGCTGCGCAACTATATGTAGGAGGAAGACGGCAGACTAGCTTACTGTTTTATAAAAACCAGTAGGGTAATGCTTTTCTTCATCGGCTTCTCGTTCTGAAAGCAGGCTTCTTCTAAAAAAATTGACGGCCTAAGAGCAACTATTTGCTCAGAAATCTTGTTTACTGCGGTACTTATTACCTTAAAACAAATCCTTATTGCGATGGTACAGCATTTTACCGACCAGAACTTTGAAAGCGAGGTGCTCAGCAGCAACCAGTTGACCGTGGTGGATCTTTGGGCAGAGTGGTGTGGCCCATGTAAGCTGATGAATCCGGTAGTGGAAGAGTTGGCAAAGGATTACGCAGGGCGCGTCGTGATTGGAAAACTGGATGTCGATGAGAATCCGGAAGTGCCTACGAAGTACAATGTTCGCGGCATTCCTACCTTTTTATTCTTTAAGAACGGTGCGCTTGTCGATAGACTGGTAGGGACTCGGTCAAAAGAGGAGTTTGTCAAGAAGATCGATGCTTTGCTGGGCTGAGGCGGATGTTGCAGCTCTTTTTTGCGGTGTTTTGCCCTCGATAGGCAAGGCACCGCAGATTTTTTGCAAATTGGCCGGCGAAGGCTATCGTACTTTTGCTCTCAAAACGAGTTGAGCATGGACACTTCCGAGATAGCAAAGGTGAGCGATATCACGCTGCGCGTAGGTTTAGACAAGGAGCGCATCCCTATAAAGATCGAGTGGGCTGCAACCGATATGCACACAGCTGGGCGGATGGACGAATGCAAAGCCCTGGCCTTGGCGCTTTTCGACAAGAACACGCGCGATACGCTGCGCATCGACCTGTGGACTCATGAGATGCAAATACAGGAGATGGATCGCTTCGTCTACCAAATCCTTCGCTCGCTGAGTCAGACGTATCTGCGCGCGACCAACAACAAGGAGCTTGCTGAAGACTTGGCGCGCTTTGCGCACTACTTTGGCGAGAAGACGGAAATCATCCCGAAAGGACCTTGACCTTTGTCCTACGCTTCTCGGCGGCGCACCATGGTGAGGATGGTAGCGATGGCTACGGTTTCGCCGCTTTCGTCGTAGACGTCCACCAGCCACTTAACGATGCCGCGCGGGATGGCGGCGACGCCTTCGCGGGAAGGATCGTGTTCTTGAGCGATTTTTTCCTTCACGGTCAAGCGCACGCCGATGGTCATGCCGGGGTATACAGGCTTAGTGAAGCGGCATTCGTCGATGCCGTAGTTGAGCAAGACCGGACCTTTGCGCGGATCCACAAACAGTCCAGCAGCCTTAGATAGGACGAAATAGCCGTGGGCAACGCGCCCGGAAAACGGCGTGCCTTCGAGCGCAGTAGCGTCCATATGCGCGTAGAAATGGTCGCCGCTGACGTTGGCGAAGTTGTGGATGTCGGCCTCACTGACGGTGTGTTTGGCCGTGACCAGCGTTTCGCCCACAAACAGGTCTTCAAAGTATTTTCGGAAGGGATGGACAGGTGTTTCGGTTTGCTGTGCGCCGGCTTGGTATTGGTTGGTCACGTTAGTGATGTCAGAGGGGTGACCTTGGATGGCAGTGCGCTGCATGTAGTGGAGGACGCCTCGAATTCCGCCCATCTCTTCCCCTCCGCCGGCATGCCCCGGTCCGCCGTGGACGAGCAGGGGCATGGGAGAGCCGTGGCCGGTGCTCTCGGGAGCCGAGTCGCGGTTGAGCATGAGGATGCGTCCGTGGTCAGGAGCGGCCTCCAACACGTATGCGCGCTGGATGCGCCGGTCGTAGGTGCAAATGGTAGTGACCAGAGAACCTTTGCCTAAGCGGACAATCTCGACGGCTTCTTCTATGGATCGATAGGGTATTAGAGTGCTAACGGGCCCGAAGCATTCGGTTTCATGGGTGATTGTATAGCGCAAAGGTTGTTCGTTGCGCAAAAGGAGAGGCGGCAAGAAGGCGCCGCGCTCGCGGTCGGCGCCGACGACTTCGAATACCTCGGGGTTGCCGTAAACGATGGGCGTGACCTGGGCGAGCTGTCGGAGCTTTTCTCGGACGCGCTCCAGCTGTCGGCGGTTGATGAGGGCGCCCATGCGAACGCCTGGAACGGCGGGATCGCCCACCGTGGTCTGAGCGAGGCTCTTGCTCAAGGCCTCTTGCACGGCATCGATGAGACTTTCCGGCACCAAGATGCGGCGCACCGCCGTGCACTTTTGGCCGGCTTTGGTAGTCATTTCCCGGCGCACTTCCTTGATGAAGAGGTCGAACTCGGGTGTGCCGGGCACGGCGTCTTCGCCTAAGACGGCGGCATTGAGCGAGTCCGCCTCCATCGTAAACGGCACGCTGTGGGCGATGATGGCCGGGTGGGCGCGCAGCAGACGCCCCGTCTCGGCGCTGCCGGTGAAGGTGACGACGTCTTGGCTCTGCGCGTGGTCGAGCAGCCCTCGGCCCCGGCCTACTAGCAGCTGAAGCGCCCCCTCCGGCAAGATACCGGAGGCTACGATGTCGCGCACAACCGCCTCGGTGAGGAAGGAGGTCTGCTCGCTGGCTTTGACAACTGCCGGAACGCCCGCCAGCAAGTTGACGGCTATCTTTTCCAACATGCCCCACACAGGGAAGTTGAAGGCATTGATATGGATCGCTACGCCGCGCTTAGGCGTCAGGATGTGGTGGCCGATGAACGAGCCTTGCTTGGACAGGCGCACCGTTTCGCCCTCGACATAGTACGGCTCGTCGGGGAAACGACGCCGCAAGCTACTGTATGCGAATAGGTTGCCGATACCGCCCTCGATGTCGACCCACGAGTCCGCTCGGGTGGCTCCGGTCAGATGGCTGAGCTCGTAGTACCGCTCTTTTCGATCTAACAGATAGAGGGCCAGCGCTTTGAGCATGCGTCCGCGCTCCGGAAACGTCATGCGCCGCAAGGCAGGGTTGCCTTTTCGACGGGCATAGTCCAAGATGGCGCCGTAATCCAGCCCTTCATCGGAAGCCGTGGCGATCACCTCTCCCGTGTAAGCGTTGTATTGGGGCACACCTTCTCCCGATCCGCTGACCCAATGGCCCAGCACATAATTTTGCAGCTGTTTCATAACTTTTCCCGCATGGCGAACACCAAGGGCAAAAGTACGACATCTCTCCCCCGGCTCACTGCCGCTGTCCTATTTTCAGCCAACCGTCACTACGGCTTTTTTGCCTTTTGGGGCAAGACGCGTCCCGTCATGCCCAAGGCGAGCTGGGTTTCGGGGTCGAAATTGGTTCGTATGCCGATAACCTTGTAAAACACGCCCTCCTTTTGCGCGTCGAAGACCACGCGGATGAAGCCGGAGCCGCCTGGAGGGATGGGCTCTTTCGTCCACTCTGCAACGGTGCAGTGGCAGCTGCTCCACACTTCTAGGAGGTGCAGCGTATCGCTGCTGATGTTTTTGGCTTCGATGGTGCCCTCGACGGGGATGCCGAAGGGCACATCGCCGGTTTCGATCTGCATAGGTGTCCATTGCACTTTGCCGGCGTTTTTGGTAGGATCGCCAATAGCTATAGCAGCCTCTTGGCCGGCCAACGACTGAGCCGAGGTGACGAGAAGCGATATCGTCGACAGCAAGACGTATGTACGCATAGGTCTCTGAAGAGTCATAAGGTCGATTAATTTCGCGGAATGAGCAGTCGCTGACCGGCAACCAGCGTTTCGTTGACGTCTCGGTTGTTGATTAGGGCCAGTTCCTGCGGGTTGACGTTAAAGCGGATGGCGATGGACTGAATAGTGTCGCCGTCGCGAACGATGTACTCTTGGAAGTAGGTAGGCGTCGTCTTGGTCGGCGTCACCGACGAAGGGGTGGGCTGAGCGGTGCTGGGCTGTTGATAAGCGGCTGGAGCGTTGGGTTGGGTATTGAAGACGCTGGGCAGCCCGCTCGATGGCGGTGGTGCAGTGGTTACAGCCGATGGATTGGCTGGAGCGTTGGGTTGGGCGGGTGTCTCGGGCGGGCAGCAGTCGGAGACGAGCAGCTGCATGCCGGGCTGCAGGTTGACGGGGCCCGTCGGCGGATAGTTATTAAGCCGTCGGATCTCGGCTTCCGAGATCTTGTATCGAGCGGCGATGCCGTAAAGCGTCTCTCCGCTCTGGACGGTATGCACCAGTGTCTTGGGCTGAGGAGTGTAGACGGGAGGCGTCTGCGGTTGGCTGATGTTTCCGACGGTAGGCGGAGCTTGCTCGCCCTTCCCCACTTGCGCCGGCCCGGGCAAGGGCTGCCGCCAGTAAATGTCTTGACGTCGGGCTACAGGAAGAGCTGGACTTCTCGGCGATACCGAGGCTACAGGCGGAGCGGCAGGGTCAGCCGATTTGCTTAACACGCCGGGTGGAGGCGTGCGCAGCCAAATTTTTTGGCACACTAAGATGAGGTTGGGGTTTTTGATCTTGTTCCAAGCGACAAGCGAACGCAGCGGGATGTTGTAGGCGCGGGAGATGGCGTTGAGCGTTTCACCGGGCTGTACGATGTGGTACCCTTCGCCAGGTGGTTCGGGGCAGTTTGCTAAAGGCGGCAGCGCAGATGTGTCGGCGTAAGAGGACTGTTGGCCAGGCCGCACATAGGTTTCCTTATCGCTTTCGCGAATGGTGCCGTATTCGACCTGCGGTGTATACTGCGACACAGGAGGCGGTGTGGGCGAGGTTCGGTTGCCGCAGCGCTGTGTGATGTAATCCTCTAGGGGTAAATCGTTGACTTTGACCAGGCGATAGTGGTTGTTCTCGGCTTCTGCAGCGGTCATGCCGGTGCGCTCGTAGGTCAGACCGATGCCGGGAATGAAGTCGAACTCCGAACGCTCCTGGTTGGCGCGCGTAGGCTCGCGCTTGAAGGAATACTCAAAGAAACACCCTCGAAATTTGAGGCCGTTGAAGTAGATGTACCAGTCGGAAGTGCCGGTGGCAATGTTGTTCTCGTAGACCAAGTTCGTGGTGTCCACGGCAAACGAATACGTGCGTGTGCGCACTAAGTAGTATTGCCCGCTGTGTAGGATTTGCGCCGCCGAAATGATAGGGATGAGTAAGTAGCCCTTCGCTTGAGTATGCACCATGTACACCTGCCGAGACAAGTTGTTCACGTCGTTGAAGAAAGCGTCGTCAAACTTAAACGACTTACAGCTGACCATGTTGGGCGGCATGGTGGGCGAAGTAATGCCCTGGCTTCCCGCTTGGAGCTGGATCTGTTCGCTGGCATTGGGCGTAACTAAATAAGAATAGGCTACTGCACCCGTATAGACATAGCGGTATTCCAACTGATGCATGCAGTTGGGATCGAACTGAATATAAATAGGCTGTGCCGCGAGCCCCAGCCCGCCGAGGAGGTTCACAAAAAGAAGCGGCAAAACTTGTTTCATAGCGCTAAGTGGGTTATCGGCATCGGTTAGGAATATATGGCTATAACGGAAAAAACAGATACGGACGCACAAGGTTAAGGCAAATTATCGAGATGCGTTGGATCAAAAACATCAACAACAACTTGTTGTATTCGTAGAACATCGTTGAGGCGTGGCATACCTTTGCCGTATGCAAAGACCGTTGATTTTGGTGACGAACGACGATGGCATCGTGGCGCCGGGGTTACGCGCTTTGGTAGAGGTGGCTTCGCAGTTGGGCGAAGTGGTGGTAGTGGCGCCGGACTCGCCGCAAAGCGGAAAAGGGCACGCGATCACCATTCAAGAGCCGCTTCGCCTGCGCCACGTGCGCACTTTTTCGGGTATTGAGGCGTGGGAGTCGTCGGGCACTCCGGTAGATTGCGTCAAGTTGGCTAGGCATGTGGTTTTGAAAGGGCGAAAGATCGACCTGTGTGTGTCGGGGATCAATCACGGGAGCAATGCGTCTATCAATATCATCTATTCGGGCACGCTTTCGGCGGCCATGGAGGCCTCCCTAGAGGGCATCAAGAGCATAGGTTTTTCCCTGCTGGATCACAGCTTCGAAGCCGACTTTGAGCCGTGCAAACCGTGGGTGCGCCGCATCATGGAATATGTCTTGCGCGACGACTTTCCTCCAGGTAAGCTGCTCAATGTGAACATTCCGCGCTTGCCGGCCGAACAGCTGCGCGGCATCCGCGTCTGCCGCCAGGCCGATGGGCGCTGGATCGAAGAGTTCGTAGAAGGGCGCGACCCACACAACCAACCTTACTATTGGCTTACGGGCAGGTTCGTCAACCGCGATCTCAAGGAGGATACGGACATCTGGGCGCTGGACAACGGCTACATCTCCGTAGTGCCCTCCATGCACGACCTCACCGACTACCTTTTGCTCAAACAAATCGCCCTCGACTTCGAAGATATGTTCCTCTCCGAAGTTGCCACAACAGACCGGCAGAACCATAGCTAAGGTGCAGGTTGACAGCGAGTTACAGATGTCCTTTCTACCGATTCATCTGTGTGGGTGCAAAGACCTCTGCTGCCTTCAGCCCACTCCGATTGATGCGACATATGGAAGCCCGAAGCAACGCGCTCGCTCGGTTTTTTCATCGCACAAAGCTCCTGTATCGCTATGATGATATCCTTTCCCGTGTGGTTTTTGGGCAGTGCCTTGATGCCCTTCATTCGGCAGTAATACTTCTCACTATGAAAAGCCGACACTACTTGCTTTTTCTCGTTGCTGTGAAGGCCGCTGTAGCGGGTGCTCAGGTGCCCTGCCTATTGGATTTAGGGCCTGACTTTACGGTATGCAATAGGGAACCCTTCGCCCTTTCTGCTCATGTGCTTCAGATACCCCCCGCTACATCCGTTGTCTATGAGTGGTCAGGGGCATTCTTGAGCTGCTCCGATTGTCCCAGTCCGCTCGTAGTCGCACCGACAGCCGGCTCGTATACCTATGTGCTTACGGTGCGCACGGACTCCTGTACCTTGTCGGACTCGCTGGTTGTCCACGTCATCGTCAAAGAGACCTTGCTTTCGCTCCCTGCCGACGCTGCCATCTGTTTGGGCGACTCTGTGTTGCTTAATTCGGCCTCCGATACGGCTGCTGCATACATATGGACGGCTACCCATCCCAACTTCGACACTGTCCGCACGGCGGCTCCGGTGGTTGTACCGGTTCAGAGTGCGACGTACTATGGTACGGTTGAAAAAGGCGGATGTGTATTTCGAGACTCCGTGCGCCTCCAGGTTGTGCGCGCGGAGTTGGTCGTCAGCAGTGATACCGTCATTTGCCGAGGGCAATCGGTGCGCCTGTTGGCATTGACCGATGTGTCGGGCGGGGTTTTTACCTGGCGCCGCCTGTCGGATGGGGTAATACTAAGTACCGCTCAGTCTGTATCGGTTAGCCCAGAAAAAACAACGGCTTATGCCATCACCATGGAATACGGGAACGGCTGCCGGCGGAGCGACACTGTGGTCGTCGAAGTTAAAGGCGAAGCCTTGACGATTCAATTCCCAAGCGACCCGCGTCTCTGCCCAGGTGAGCCCTTGGTCTTAAACCTCGCCCCAGCGACTGGCATTCAGTATCTGTGGTCAGCGGAGCCACCGGACCCAGGGCTTGTAGTCAATGCGCCCAGCCCAGTGGTGTCGCCAACGCGCAGCACGGTCTATACGGTGACGGCCCAAGAGGCCGACTGCACGTTGAAGCAATCCTTGCTGGTGAGTGTCTTTTCGGCAACATTGACGGTGTCGGCCGATACGGTGGTATGTGCAGGAGACCGCGCCGCGCTGTCCGCTATAGGTGCAGGGCCCAATGGGTGCTATCTGTGGAGTACGGGTGAGACCTCACCGATGATTTTTCCTGCGCCAACGGTTTCGACCCTCTTTACTGTAGCGTATTTCTACGGCGATACCTGTGCTTTATACGATACTATTCGGGTATCTACGGCGCCTGCCTTTTCGCTTCAGATTGCGAGCGTGCCCGACACTTCCCAAATCAATTTGGGCCAAAGTATACAGCTGTTCGCCGCCGTGTCGCCCCCTCAGGATTTGAGCGGCTTTTCCTTTGCCTGGCAGGAGACCACTATAGGCACTAAACCTTTGCCGTTCAGCGCACCCAACATTGAAGTGCGCCCCTCCTCTAACGACACGGCTTCAGCTGCCGTGCGCTACACCGTGCGCGCCGTGTCGCCCCAGGGCTGTGTGCGGACGGCCGAGCGGCTCTTTCAACTATTGTTCCCACTGGTGCGCTTCCCCAACGCCTTTACGCCCAATGGCGACGGATACAACGACTACTTCGAGATGCTGGTCTTAGAGGGGCAGGCCCGCATCGAGCGCATGCAAATCTTCAACCGCTGGGGCGGATTGGTGTTCGACAGCGCCGAAACCAATGCTCGCTGGGATGGAACGGTCAATGGGCAACCTGCCCCGGCCGACGTATACCTGTACCGCATCAGCTGGCGCCGAAGCGACGGAGCTATGATGCCGCTCGCGGTAGGCGACGTAACGCTCATTCGTTAAATACGCGCTGCACGGTATTAAAAAAAAGCAAAATCCTCTTCAACACAAGTACATGCGCTATTTTTGCCAGTCCTTAAATAAACTGTGTAAATTGCACTGCAACATGAAAAAAACATTGTTTGTCCATGCCATTGCGGCCCTTCTGACGTTAGGGCTATCTTCCTGTGGAGAAAAACTGCTGACCCCTGAGCAGGTGGAGGCAGAAATTGCCAAGGGTGTAGAAGCAGGCAAAGCTGCTATCGACACCGAAGAGAACGCTAAGTGCGATGCGGAATTTGAGAGTCGGGTAAATGCGGAATTTGAGCGCTTAAAGGCAGAGATGGAGGCCCAGCAAACCCTTCAATAAAAACATTTTTTCACGTCTAAAAACCTTTTCATCCATGAATAAGCAGCTTATTTTGATTGCCGCTGTGGCATTGGCCGGAGGAATAATGCTGACTGCTTACAAGACTAAAGAGCAGCAGCAGCAGGAAATCGCTAACGCTATCGCCATGAAGCTGGACGAGTATCGGATGTTGAAACAGGAGGAGTGCACTGCGCGCGTCAACGCGGAGGCGCGCCGCCGCTTCGACGAGTACGTTGCCTCGCTGCCGCCGGCAAAGCCCAGCAAGCCGGGCAGTGCTGCGATCAAGAAGCGCCCGCAGTCGCCCTCTAAAACGCCGATGCCCCAAACGCCGCCCCAAGACCCGCAGAAGCAGCGCGGCGGTGCCGTCCAGGAGGGCAATGTCGAACAGCAGAAGCAGCGCGGCGGTGCCGTCCAGGAGAACAATGTCGAACAGCAGAAGAAACGCGGCGGTGCCATCAAGGTAGAGGGCGGCAACAATTGATACCCTTTCTTAAGAGATATCGCTCAGCGGGCAACACAGGGCACCTGCGTTGCCCGCTTTCTTATTTGGCCCGCATATACAACTCTATAGGCACACCCTGGAAATCGTAGTGTTGGCGCAGCTGGTTCTCCAAAAATTGCACGTAGGTCTCGCGCACCCAGTTGGGATTGTTGACAAAGAAGGCAAAGGAAGGGTAAGGAGTGGGTAGTTGCGTGACGTATTTGAATTTGGGGTAGCGCCCTTTGACGGAGGGCGGCGGTGTCTTCTCAACGATGTCGAGTATGAGAGCGTTCAGCTCCGACGTCTTGATTTTGCGTTGGCGGTTCTCGTACACGCGAAGGGCCGTATCCACCGCTTGAAAAATGCGCTGTTTATCGATGGCGGAGATGAAGAGAATGGGGACGTCGTCGAAAGGAGCGATACGTCTTCGGATTGCCTCTTCGTAGTCGCGCGCCGTATTGGTTTCCTTGTCTACCAAATCCCATTTATTGACGAGGATGACCACTCCCTTGTGGCGCTTTTGGGCCAGGCGAAGCAGGTGCAAATCTTGGGCTTCGATGCCTTGGGTGGCGTCGAGCACCAACAAACACACGTCACACTCTTCTAAGGCGCGGATAGCGCGCATGACGGAATAGAACTCGAGATCTTCCTCCACCTTGGTCTTCTTGCGAATGCCGGCAGTATCGATGAGAATAAATTGCTTGCCAAATTTGTTGTACACGCTGTGGATGGGGTCGCGCGTTGTCCCGGCGATGGGGGTGACGATGTTGCGCTCTTCGCCCAAGAGCGCGTTAGTAAGTGAAGATTTGCCCACATTGGGCCGGCCAATGATGGCAAACTTGGGCAGGTTCGTCTGCAGGGGAGGGTTGTCTTCGATAAGCTCTGCCACAGCGTCGAGCAAGTCGCCGGTGCCGCTGCCGTTTATAGAGGCTACAAAAAAGGTGTTCGGAAAGCCTAAGCTCCAAAACTCGTTAGCTTCGGCCTGAGCGTAAAAGCTATCCACCTTGTTGACGACCAAAAAAACCGGTTTGTTCGAGCGCCGTAGGAGACGGGCTAACTCCTCATCTAAGTCCGTCACTCCCGTCTGGGCGTCTACCATAAACAGGATGACCGACGCCTCCTCTATAGCGATGCGGGCCTGTTGGCGAATGGTAGCCTCAAAGACGTCTTTAGAATGCGCGACAAAACCGCCTGTGTCCACGACAGTGAAGCGCTTGCCGTTCCACTCGCAGAAGCCGTATTTTCGGTCACGCGTGACGCCCGAAAAGTCGTCGGTGATAGCGTCTCGAAAACCGATTAAGCGGTTGTACAGCGTCGATTTGCCTACGTTAGGTCGCCCAACAATAGCGACAATACTTCCCATTTTTCCTCAGATACCTAAAGACCTGCTGCAGTTTTCTTACATTTGCCGCAAGCGCCTTGCGAACTTTTTTCACTTTTGTTCCTTTATCCTGCGCCCAAAGATAGAGCATTCTTCCCTTCTGTTCGCTACTTAACCAGAGGAGCCGGAATGAGCAAGATTCTTTACCGAGACCCACACGTTACGATTTTCCAGAGCGCCTTATATCAGACGAACACAACAGTGGTTCGAACGGATGATCTGGTATTGGTAGTAGATCCGGCCTGGTTGCCCGATGAGATAGCGGCCATTCGCCAGTATGTTGACTCCATCCGCGAAAGCCGAGCGTTGTTTTTAGTGTTTACCCACTCCGACTTTGATCACCTTATCGGCTATGGCGCTTTCAAAGCCGATAAGGTATTCGCCACCGAACTGATGGCAGACAATCCGGCGCAAAATGCGATCTTAGAGCAAATCGAAGCCTTCGACCAAAGCTATTACATTCGCCGTACCTATCCGGTGGAATACCCGGTAGTGGATTTTAAGGTGTACCGCGATGGAGTGCAGTATCGGCATGAAAACACGAAGCTGTCCTTCTATTTAGCGCCTGGGCATACGGCCGACAGCATGATGGTCGTCGTGTGGCAATTAGGGCTGTGTATTGCCGGTGATTACTTGTCGAATATCGAATTTCCCATCATCCAGCACAGCAGCGTAGAGTACGTCAACACGTTGGAGAAGTTGCCGCGCATCCACGACCGCAACTGGTTCACGCGGCTTATACCCGGCCATGGCGACCCAGCCCTTACCATCACCGACTGGCTGCGGCGGCGCACTGAAAGCTTGGCCTACATCTACGCCATCCGCGAAAGCGTGGCTACTGGGCGGCCCTTCGACATGGACTCCCTGTGGGAACGCTACCACTTTCCACTCCAACAGAGCAAAGACCACGAAGCCAATCTCGAGCTCGTGCGGCGCGAATTCGAAGAAGGGGCCTGGGAATGGAACCCCGACAACCTGCCTACTGTACCTGACCCCATTCCGTTAGGCGAAACCAACTCGTAAGGCTGCGCCTATTCCGACATGTCCATCGTGTGGAAGACGTTGAGCACGTCGTCGTCTTCCTCTAAGCGCTCGATGAGCTTGATGACCTGTTCGGCCTCCTCGTCCGATAGTTTTTTGGTCATGGTCGGTATCCACTCCAGCTGCGCGTTGGCGGGCTCAATGCCGCGGTCTTCCAAGGCCTTTTGCATCTTGCCGAAATCGGTAAAATCGGCGTAGAGGATGACTTCGCCCTCTTCCCGTTTGACGTCCTCTAAGCCGGCGTCGATCAACTCCAGTTCCAGCTCGTCCCAATTTTGCCCTTCGTCTTTGATTTTAAAGACGGCTTTGCGGTTAAACAGGTAGCTGACGCTGCCCGAAACGCCGAGGGAGCCTCCGCATCGGTCAAAGTGGAGGCGCACGTTGGCGACGGTGCGCGTGGGATTGTCGGTAGCGGTTTCGACGAGGACGGCGATGCCGTGGGGCCCATAGCCCTCGTACATGACTTCTTGGTAGTTGTCGGCATCCTTACCACTGGCTTTTTTAATCGCATTTTCGATGTTGGCCTTAGGCATGTTGGCCTGCTTGGCATTTTGGATGGCTATGCGCAGGCGGGGGTTGTATTCCGGGTTGGGCCCGCCGGCTTTGACGGCAATAGAGATTTCGCGGCCCAGACGCGTAAAGGTTTTGGCCATGTTGGCCCAGCGCTTAAATTTCCTCTCTTTGCGATATTCAAACGCTCGTCCCATGATGTGTGCTCGTCGTTTGTCGAGTGCCGAGTAATGCGGCGCAAAGATAACTACACTGCTGCGTAGGCACGGGAGGGAGACAAAAAATGCGCGGGTTTGCTTAGGCGGTAGCGCTGCAGATGCGCTGGGCCGTTGCCAGCCAGCGCTCGTGTTGGTCGGCTTTGGGCAAGGCGTGGGCAAACTTTACCCAGTCGGCCTGTTGCAGCAGGCGTTGCACCTCAGCCTGTTGGTCGGGCGGTAAGAGGGAGGCGGAGAGGTGCCGGCAAATTTGATCAGTGGTCAGCTCGAGAGCTGGGAATTGGTATTGAGCCCCCAAGTATTCGCGCACGATCCAGCTCAGCTCGGCATAATACTCGATGACCCGATGGGGTAGTTTCCAAGGTTTTTGGCGCGCTAAGCGTTCGAGCCGCTCTCGGGCGATGTCGTGCGCCGAAGGCAGGGGCGGTGGCGGCGATGCTGGCGCAGGTGCAGGGCGCTTTTGGCGCCATCGCCGCCAAACGAGCGCTATCGCGACGGCCAATGCGGCACCACCCGCTATGGCCCACCACAGCACAGACGAGGTCGCTTCCGGCGGGCGAACCTCTCGAAGCGGGGCCATCGCACTGGTATCCGTAGGGACGGCAGGTGCGGTCACCGCTATATCCAATGGATTGGTCATCACCGGATCGCCCACTTGCAGTAGTACGGGCAATGAGGGCAAACGGAAGTGACCGGTGTCGAGGAAGAGAAGGGAGAGGTCTTGCACCCAAGACTCACCGGAGCGGCGCCACGGAGAGCGCATGCGAAAGTGTTCGGCCGGGATAGTGGGCATCCAGGCCGCCACCTGGACGCGCTGAGGCGCAGAGCGGATACCAGCCACCTGTACGCGCAGCATCACCGTATCACCTGCTTCCGCGCGGGAGCGGTCAAAACTCGCCACGGCGCGAATTTCCTGCGCCGTTAAAGCAGCGGTCGTCAGAAGGGCACACGTGCAGGTGAACAGAAGGCGCTTACCCATGAGCTACTACTTTTGAGCGCCGAGCAAAGAAGCTGAGCAGCTCGCGCACATAGGGCTGGTCGGTACACAAACTTATGAAGTCGGCATTTGCCCGCCGAAAGAGGCTCTGCGTATCGGCTCGGTGGGCTTCAAAGGTCTGTCGATACTGGCGGCGCAGCTGTCCGCTGGTTGTGTCCACCCATACTTGCTCCCCCGTTTCGGCATCGGCTACGCGCAACACGCCCACGTCGGGCAAGTCGCGCTCCAATACATCCCAGCAGTGGATGCCGATACAGTCGTGTCGGCGCGCTACAATGCGCAGCGCCTCCTCGTAGCCCGCAGCCAAAAAGTCGGACAGCACAAAGCAAACACTGCGCTTTTTGAGGATGTTGTGGGCAAAGCGGAGGGCTAAGCCTAAGTCGGTCTTGCGCCCTTTAGGGCGGGCTAAGAGGATCTCCCGAATGATGCGCAGGATGTGTTGTTTGCCTTTCTTGGGCGGGATGAACAGCTCGATGCGGTCGGAGAAGAGCAGCACCCCTACTTTATCGTTGTTGGAGATGGCCGAGAAGGCCAATACTGCGCACAGCTCTGTCAGATATTCTTCCTTGAACTGGCTGTGGCTGCCAAAGACTGCCGAGCCGCTGACATCGACCAATAGCATGACGGTGTTTTCGCGCTCCTCTTCGAAGACCTTTACGTAGGGCTCTCCGGCGCGGGCTGTCACGTTCCAGTCGATGTGGCGCACGTCGTCGCCCGGATAATACAGGCGCACCTCGCTAAACGACATGCCGCGCCCTTTGAAGGCGCTGTGATAGCCTCCGGTGAACAGGTGGCTGCTCAGGCCCCGCGCTTTGATCTCGATCTTGCGCACTTTTTTGAGCAATTCTGCTGAGGTCATGGGATAGGTATGGTCTGCAGGATCCTGTGCACAATGCCTTCTTGGTCGATGTTTTCAGCCTCGGCCTCGTAGGTCAGCCCAATTCGGTGGCGGAGGACGTCGAAGGCCATCTCGCGCACGTCGTCGGGCGTAGTGTAGCCGCGACCGCGGAGGAAGGCCAGCGCTCGGGCAGCTTGGGCCAAGGACAGGCTTGCCCGCGGTGAAGCGCCGTAGCTGATGAGCGGTTTAAGGTGTTCCAATCCAAAGCGTTCCGGCTGGCGGGTGGCAAAGACGATGTCCAAGATGTATTGCTCTGTTTTTTCGGTGAGCAATACCTTCTTTACCGTCTCTCGGGCGCGCAGCAGGGCATCGGGAGAGACGACCTTTTGCACCGCAGGTGCCTCGCCATTGAGGTAGCGGCGCACGATGAGGCGTTCTTCTTCTTGATTGGGGTAATGGATCTTGACCTTTAGGAGAAAACGATCCACCTGTGCCTCCGGCAAAGGGTAGGTGCCCTCTTGCTCGATGGGGTTTTGCGTGGCGAGCACTAAGAAGGGCTCAGGAAGGCGAAAGGTCTCGTTGCCGATGGTGACTTGCCGCTCTTGCATGGCCTCCAATAGGGCGCTTTGCACCTTTGCGGGGGCGCGGTTGATCTCGTCGGCCAAGACGAAGTTGGCGAAGATAGGCCCCTTGCGCACAGTAAAGGTCGCTTGAGCAGGGTTGTAGATGGTCGTACCCAACACGTCGGCCGGCAGCAAGTCGGGCGTAAACTGGATGCGGCTAAACTGGGCCTCTACCGCTTGCGCCAGCGTCTTGATGGCGAGCGTCTTGGCCAGACCCGGCATCCCCTCCAACAGGATGTGGCCTTTGGTGAGCAACCCAATGAGCAGGCGCTCCATCATCTCTGACTGTCCTACAATGACCTGGGCAGTCGTCTCTCGAAGGCGGTCGATGAAGGCGCGGTCGGCAGCAATTGCTCGATTGAGCGCCTCCACATCGGATGGTTGTTGCATGGCAGACAATATGTAATAAACGGTGCAAAGAACCGGAAAACTCTACAAAATGGGAGTACGCTCACGGCAAGGAATTGTTCTCCCACAGCAAACGCCCGATCTCCACCCCCTATCGCTGGATATGTGGGATTTCTTGAGGTTGCCTACCTTTGCCGGGCGCAATTTTTCTTTATCGTTTAAACGTATTTTTCAACTGCTGCTGTCCAATGATTTTCGACTTTAAAATGATCCGGGAGTTTTACAAAAACTACCCGGTGCGTGTAGATGCCGCTCGAGCCTTTCTTAAGCGCCCGCTGACCTTAGCGGAAAAGATTT
Source organism: Lewinellaceae bacterium (assembly GCA_037445225.1). GTDB lineage: Bacteria > Bacteroidota > Bacteroidia > Chitinophagales > Saprospiraceae > M3007. Next base: position 140,894 of record JBBIKW010000010.1, read on the forward strand.
TGTACGCCCATCTGCATCCAGACAGCCCGATGGCCGACTACAAGCGCGGAGTTGACTACGTCTTCTTCCAAGTCGACCGCGTGGCCATGCAGGACGCTACCGCTCAGATGGCCCTGTTGCAATTCATGACCTGTGGGCGCAAAAAGGTGGCCGTGCCGACCACAGTGCACTGCGACCACCTGATCACCGCGGAGGTGGGAGCAGCACAGGACCTCGCTGTGGCGCTGGATAAAAACAAGGAGGTCTTCGACTTCTTGAGCACGGTTTCTCAGAAATACGGCATTGGCTTTTGGAAGCCCGGTGCAGGCATTATTCACCAGATCATTTTGGAAAACTATGCTTTTCCGGGCGGCCTAATGATCGGTACCGACTCGCACACCGTCAATGCAGGCGGGTTGGGTATGGTAGCCGTGGGTGTAGGCGGCGCCGATGCGGTAGACGCCATGGTCGGAATGGCCTGGGAGCTGCAGATGCCCAAGCTCATTGGAGTGAAGCTCACCGGCAAGTTGCGAGGTTGGACGTCGCCCAAAGACGTCATCCTCAAGGTAGCCGGCATCTTAACCGTTAAAGGTGGCACCGGCGCCATTGTGGAATACTTTGGACCGGGAGCTCAGAGCATCTCTTGTACCGGTAAGGGCACCATTTGCAATATGGGCGCAGAGATCGGCGCTACCACCTCGCTTTTCGGCTTCGACAAGAGCATGACCCGCTACTTGAGAGCGACGGGCCGCTCCAAGGTAGCGACGTTGTGCAACAAAATTGCGCCCTATCTTACGGGAGACCCTGAATGCTACGCCGAGCCGGAAAAGTACTTCGATCAAGTGATCGAAATCGACCTGTCGAAGTTAGAGCCGCACATCAATGGCCCGTTCACGCCCGATTTGGCTTGGCCGCTGTCGAAATTTGCCGCCGCGGTGCGCAAGAACAAGTACCCAGCTCGCCTCGAAGTGGGCCTCATCGGCTCGTGCACCAACTCCAGTTACGAAGACCTCACCCGCGCTGCTTCGGTCGCTCGGCAGGCGCGCGAGAAAGGCTTAGAGGTAAAAGCAGAGTTTACAGTGACGCCGGGTTCGGAGCAGATCCGCTACACGGCCGAGCGCGACGGCCTCCTTCAAGAGTTCGAGGCGATCGGCGGCGTCGTGCTGGCCAACGCCTGCGGCCCCTGCATTGGCCAGTGGGCGCGCCACATGGACGACATGAAGCGGCCCAACTCTATCATGACCTCGTTTAACCGCAACTTCACCGGCCGCAACGACGGAAATCCCAACACACATGCCTTTGTGGCCTCGCCTGAAATCGTGACCGCCTTTGCCATCGCGGGCGACCTGACGTTCAACCCCAAGAAAGACAAACTCATCAACCGAGAGGGCAAAGCCGTCAAGTTAGATCCGCCTAAAGGGTTGGAATTGCCTAAAAAGGGCTTTGCTGTAGAAAATCCCGGCTACGTAGCACCGGCCAAGTCCGGCAGCAAGATCAAGGTGGTAGTAGATAAAAAATCGGAGCGCCTCCAGCTGCTCAAGCCTTTTGCCCCGATTACTGCCGACCAGCTGCAAAACATGCGCGTGCTCATCAAGATCAAGGGCAAGTGCACGACCGATCACATCTCTATGGCCGGCCCTTGGCTCAAGTACCGCGGGCATTTGGAAAACATCTCGAACAACCTCTTCATCGGGGCAGTCAACTACTTCAACGACCAGCGCAATCTGGTATACAACGTGGAGAAGGGCGAGTATATGGAGGTGCCGGCTTCGGCTCGATACTATCAGAAAAAAGGCATTGGCACGGTGGTTTTCGGCGAAGAGAACTACGGAGAGGGCTCCAGCCGTGAGCATGCCGCCATGGAGCCGCGCTACTTGGGCGTGAAAGCTGTCATCGTCAAATCGTTTGCTCGCATCCACCATACCAACCTCAAGAAGCAGGGCATGCTGGCGCTTACCTTTGCCGACCCGGCCGACTACGACAAGGTGCGCCAAGACGACTTGGTGAGCATCCTGGGCTTTGAAGACTTCTCTCCGGGCAAACCGCTACAAGTACGGCTCGACCACGCCGACGGCACGGTGGATATCTTCAACGTGCACCATACCTACAACCAGCAGCAGATCGAATGGGTGCGCGCCGGCAGTGCCCTCAACAAGATCCGCCAAGAGTTGGCTGCCGCTCGAAAACGATAGGGCGCAAAAGGCGCTTGGGGAGCGATGCACTGTGAAAACCCCTCGCTTCCTAAGCGCCGTTGCGTGTACCTTTGCAGGCCCAAACGAGAGTAAGCCGACACCAACCGGCTGCACCTCAGCGTCTGCTACCTATGGTTTACATCACGCGCATCGAACGCTTCAACGCCGCCCACAAGCTGTGGGTCGACGAGTGGACTGAAGAGCAAAACCGCGCTGTCTTTGGCAAGTGCTCCAACAAGAATTGGCACGGCCACAACTATACTTTGCACGTCACGGTCAAGGGTAAGCCCGACCCGGTCACGGGCTTTATTGTCGACGTCAAAAAGCTAAGTGCCCTCATCAAAGAGCACGTTATCGAGTACTTGGACCACAGCAACCTCAACTTAGACGTGCCTTTCTTGCCCAAAGGCATGCAGCCTACGACCGAAAACCTCGCCGTCCTGATCTGGCAACAGATGGAAAAGGCGCTGGAAGGGCTCCCCTGTCAACTGCACGCCGTCAAGCTGTGGGAGACGGAAAACATCTACGCCGAATACTACGGCGAATGAACTACCACATGCCGCGGGCTGTTGTGTGCCTAATTTGCGCCCATTGCTATCTATGAGTACGCCCACCGATACCCTTCGCCGACATTTCGAGGCCATCGTCGAAGCGTTAGGCGAAGATCCACAGCGCGAAGGTTTGTTAAAAACCCCGGAACGCGCCGCCAAAGCCATGCAGTTTCTCACCCAAGGGTATCGGCAAGACCCCGTAGCTATCTTGCGCTCGGCGATGTTCCAGGAGGATTACAGCGAGATGGTCCTCGTCAAGGACATCGAGGTGTACTCCCTGTGCGAACACCACCTCCTTCCGTTTTTTGGAAAGGCACATGTCGCCTACATCCCCAACGGCTATATCGTAGGGCTGAGCAAAATTCCGCGCGTAGTAGATGTCTTTGCTCGGCGGCTGCAAGTGCAGGAGCGGTTGACTATCGAAATTCGCGACGTCATCCACCAAACGCTGCGCCCCTTAGGGGTGGCCGTTGTCATCGAGGCCCAGCACATGTGTATGATGATGCGCGGCGTGCAGAAACAGAACAGCGTGACGACCACCTCCGCCTTCACCGGCGAATTTGAAAAGGCCGAAACGCGCGGCGAATTCTTGCGCCTCATCAGCGCTCAGCTCCATTGACTACCCATTATCCTAAAGACGCCTTATCTCCCTCGCCCCACCGATAGGTGCTGATGTCGAACCCGGCCAAATCCAACAAGCGGTCTACTACGGTAGCAGCCACCTCCTCGACCGACTGCGGACGCGAGTAAAAGGATGGGCACGCCGGACACACAATAGCGCCGGCTTCCGTAAGCAGCTTCATGTTGTTCAGATGGATGAGGCTAAGCGGCGTATCACGCGGCACCAAGATGAGCCTTCGGCGCTCTTTGAGCACCACATCGGCAGCGCGCGTGATGAGGTCGGTGCTCACCCCTGAGGCAATGCGCCCCAACACGCCCATTGAACAAGGACACACGATCATCGTCTCGTAACGCGCTGAGCCCGAAGCAAAGGGCGCCGTGAAGTCCTTTTTATCGTAAAAATCAAACGGATAATGCTCAAAGGAAGGTGGCCCTACTTCCAAAGACCAATTTACTAAGGCATTGTCCGACAGGACGACGCCTACAGCAGTCCATTGCGCCCGCAGGGTTGCCAGTCGGTCTAAAAGCACTTTGGCGTAGATAGCCCCGGAAGAGCCCGTGATGGCGACGACGACTTTTTTCATATGCTCACAGACAGCCAAAGCCGCAAAAAGTTGACCGTTCGGCTTAACTGCGGTAAAAGAGCCACGGCATCCATCGGCGCAGCATCAGGCGGAAGGGATCTTTTTGGGAGGCATGAAAGAATGCGCGCTCCATCTCGGGGAGGGGAGCCTCTTGGGTGGGATGTACCAACGGAAACGACATCGACTGTGCAGGGTGCACCAGCCGTTTGCTCGCTCCTGTCGAAGTATGCGTGGCATCGTCGTCGAAGCCAATGTTGTGCACCAAATTGACCTTAGGCACAATACACAGCCCTCGAGCGCGCACTACCGAATAAAACCAAGCGTAATCCCAGGTGTCGAACTCGCCGTCGCGCACGCGTCGGAACTTGTCGAGCAAATAGCGCCGGGCTGCTCGGTCGGGCAAGAGCTGGGAAAAGGCGCTGTCCGGATCGCGCCATTGGCTTTCCAGATCGCTAAAGGTGGCACTATAATGCTTCCAGGCGCGCCGCCAGGTGGCCCAACCCCAAATGAAAGCAAAGCGGGAGAAGAGATAGCTGGCATTCCACTGCGCGCAGACCTGTGCAGCGGGATTGCTGCCGGCAATGTGCAGGACGCGTTCATCGGAGCGATAGCGCTCCAACAGCTCGAAGCAAAAGGGGAAAAAGGAAGGATCGGGCAGGCAATCGTCCTCAAGAACAATGCCCTCCTCTACGTGTTCGAAAAACCAGGAAATGCCTGTCTCTACAGCGCGCCGACACCCTAAGTTATGCGGCAAAAAGCGCGTATGGATGCGGCAGGGCCAGTCGACCTCCTGCGCAAACAAGGCGCGTACCTCAGCGCACCGCGCCGCATCGGTAGGCACGTGTGGCCGAGGCCCGTCGGCGTTCACATAGAGCTCTGTTGGCTGCAATAGGCGCAGCTGCTGCAAGACGCGGCGCGTATGCTCTGGGCGATTAAAGACGAGCAACAAAATCATGTCGGCGCAAAAATGCCGCTAAAATCGCGTTTGCGCATCGAAGACGTTGTTGCGGTAAGGGATGCGCAAGAAGTCGAGAGAGCCGGGCTTGACGCCGATGAAGAACTCATAAGTGCCGCGCACCGGCTGCCAACGCAGGCTGAACTGCCAACAGTGCAAGTCGCGCGTGAAGCCGATATCGGGGTACACCAAGCTTTTGGTCTGAAAATCGTAGCTGATATTGCCGATGTCGATCGACCATTTTGGCGTCAGCGGTATGCTGCCGAAAAAGCTGATGTTGTTGGTGCCGATGAGGAAGGTATCGCGATTAGTTCCAGCGACTTGTCGGCGTTCGAAGGAGATGCGGTGGCTGACTTGGATGTGCTCGAACCAGTCGAAGAAGCCGCCTCCCGCTGGTGCAGTCGTGCTCGTGGGCTGTTGAGGGCCCTGAGGTATCTCGCCGGCCAAGAGGCGGCGCAAGTCGCCGATGCTGGTCTGGGTGTTGAACTCCAATCCGAAGGCCGCTAGGCGGAGCAACTTGCCCTCCTCCTGCCAGGCGTATCGGTTGATGCGATTGCCGTTCGGACTGAGCACATACGGGTCGAAGGTGGCGCGCCAAGTGAGGTTGGTCAGGCCCTTGAAGAGGCGAAAAAGTCCGCCCGTAGTGATAGTGCTCCACTTCAGCGAGTCGCGCGTGGGCGAGTAGCTGCCTGAAAAGACGAGGTTGTCAAAGAGGCGCACGCGGCGCACCGAGTCGCGTTTGGCGGAGAAAAACTTCAACTCCACGATGTTGCCCAAGCTGTAGTTGATGATCATTTCCGGCTTTTGCTCGGTAGGGCGCCCGAAGATGGCCTCGTCGAAGATGCCGTATCGGCGCAAGATGGTGTCGCGTCCCGGACGCAAGGAGGTCTGTACCCGCCGGAAATAATTGCTTTCCGAAAAGTCGGGGCGAATACCCGTGGAGATGCTGGGCTTCAACGTGTGGCGGATACCGCGAAACCAACCCTTCGAAAACTGCTTGGTAAAAAATAGGGCTGTGTTGATGCTGATGCCGGCGTTGTACTGCCGAAAAGGCGAAAAGCTCCAGTTCCGCACTACCGTATCGCGCCCCCACACCGTTCGATTGCTGTCCACCACGACGAGCTCCGCCACCGTATCGTAGGCGTATTGGATCTCGTCGATGAAGCGGCGCTCGATGGTGTAGGGATACCAATTTTCCTCATAGCTCAGCTGGGGCGCCACGTTGATGTATCGGAAGAGTTTAAAGTTGAGGTCGCTGCTGATCTGGTGCTGAATACCCATGCGCATGTTTTGAAGGGTCTCGTAGGAAAACAGCAAGGTGTCGGGTACCGTCACCGAATTCTGCAGCCGAGAGGTGTAGGTGAGCGAGATTTTTTCGTACCAGCGCTCGTTGCCCACCGGGTTTTTTCGCTTGAAAGGGAAGATGCGTTGCAGGTTAAAAGTGGCAGAAGGGAATGTGATGCTCATCTGCCGCGTTTGGGTGTTTTGGGTGTGGCTAAGGGACGCGTTGAATTGATAAGGCTTACCGGGAAAGCGTTGGGAAAAGTTGAGGTTGGAATTTAGCGTGTTTTGAAACACGCTGTTAAAGTCATTTCGGTTGCGATTTTGATCGCGGTTTGTTTCCAAGTTTACCGATCCGCCGAAAGTACGCGTAGGATGCGCCTTAGCATCCTGTTGATGCGACCACCGGATGGCGAAGGACTTGAACGAGTTTCGCTGAGCCCTGTCGTTTTCCACCAAGCGGTCGTTGTAGGCTAGGCTCAAGTTGCCGCTGGAGCGGTATCGGTAATTGTAGCGCACCTCGTTGCGGACACCCCAGGAGCCACTGGTGAAAATGTTGAAGCGAAAAGTCATGTCCATATGGTCCGACAGCGGCAAATAATACCCCCAGTCCATCAGTCCCAGCCCTTCTGCTTGAGAAAACTGGAAATCGCGAGGAATAATCAGCCCCGACTTTCGGGTCTTGGTGATGGGGTAAAAGCCGAAGGGCAGCACCAGTGGAGTAGGGACACCGCCGATTTCTACGTTGGACAGCCCTGCCACCACCAGCCTGTCGGTGATGAGCTTCAATTTTTTGGTGCGAATAGCGAAGTGCGGATGCTCGTGATCGCAGGTAGTGATGAGCGCGTCTTTGTTGTAGATGATGCTTCGAGCGGGCTCGCCAGGCTTTTTGCCGGGTATGGCTTCGCCGAAGAGTTTCGCTCTTTCACCTAACACGTGGAGGTCTTGCTGTTGGGTGCGCGCTTCGTAGATGATGCCGCGTTTGGTGCGGAAATTATAGCGCAAGCGCTCAGCCTCGAACGCCTCTTCGCGGTCTTTAAATTGAGGCCGCCCAACCAGCTCGCCCTTTTGGTCGGGATATCGAGTAGCAGTCAGATCTTGGCTGTTGTAATCGATGAGAATGTATCCCGCTCGGAGTTCGAGCGTGCCGTACTTGACAAAAGCCTCGCCGTAGAGATGCAGCTGGCGCTTTCGAATGTCCAACCACTGCGAATCGCGCGAACCGTACTCCACTGCCTTGTCGAGGGCGTCAGGCGAAAGCAATACGGGCAAAAGCGTATCGTTCAACAGAAGTGCCGCCGCACTGTCCTGGATACTCGGCTTAGAGTTAAGGCTGTCGGAGGGTATCTGTGCTGAAGCCGCTGCCGCGCAGAACCACCAGCCCATTATCCAGAAAAGCCGATATTTGCCCATCCCTTTTCGAAAGTGCTCCAAAGACAGAAGTACAGAAGATGTGGAACCGTATCTACGACGTGCAAAGAACGCTGATGGGATTGGCGGCGTGGTTTTTTTTAGCAAATTTTAACGCCATTTTAGCCGCTGGTATAGGCCCAGTAGCGGCACATCCCGCAGTAGGGTCGAGTTTCAGCATGTCGAGGTGGCTCAGCGAAGTCTTGTGTCGATCAGAAGAGCATCCCAATCATCCTGCCGTCTCATATCCGACCGGCTATCGCATCCGCAAGGTAGTGCTCGATGCTGGTCACGGCGGTAAGGATCCCGGCTGTCGGGGTGCCTCCTCCTTGGAAAAGCACAACGCCCTGGCCATCGTACTCAAATTAGGAGCATTGATCCAGAGCGAGTATCCGGACGTGCAAGTGATTTACACGCGGACAACCGATGTTTTCGTCGAGCTGCAAGAGCGCGCCGCCATCGCCAACCGAAACAATGCCGACCTGTTCATCAGCGTTCATTGCAACTCCATCAGCGTCGCTCATGTGAAGGGCGTAGAGACGTATGTCATGGGCTTGCACACCGCCGAAAGCAACTTGGAGGTGGCTAAGCGCGAAAATGCCGTCATTTTTTTGGAAGAAAACTATCAGCGCAACTATGGCGGATACGATCCCAATAGCCCAGAGGCGCACATCTTCGGCAGCTTGTGGCAAAGCGCCTATCTGGAACAAAGCATCTTGTTCGCCGACTACGTACAACAGTATGCGCGCACCTTAGCCAAGCGCGAAGACCGCGGCGTCAAACAAGCCGGCTTCATCGTCCTGCACCGCACGGCTATACCAGCGGTGTTGATCGAAGTGGGCTTCTTGACTAATCGCGACGAAGAGCGCTTCCTCTCCTCCGAAGAAGGACAAATGCAAATGGCCGATGCCATCTTTGAAGCCTTCAGAGCCTATAAAGCGCGCATGGAGGGGGTACCCTTAACGGCTCGAAAAAGTACCGCTCCTTCAAATACCCTCTCGACCGGAGCGCCCCCGCCGCCTACCGTGCCTTCTCCTAAAGCCGAAACTCCTTTACCAGCGGTAACATTGTCAGTACAACCTGTATCCAATACAGCAACCACCGCACCGACATCTATCGGGGACCGCTATGCAGACGAATTCATCGAACTACCTCCCTCCGCGAAACATTCCAAGGGGCAATACCGCATCCATCTGCTCTCCTGGAACACGCGACTAGACCGCAATACCGGACAGCTCGCTCTCCTAACCGATGTGGAAGAGGTTTATGCCGACGGACAATATCACTACTACTTAGGGCGATTTATGCACCGAACAGAGGCGGAAAAACTGTTGCCCGACCTATACAACCTCGGCTTTCGAACGGCACGAGTTATCGCTCAGTAAGACCTATCACTTCTTTTCTAACAAACCATGCTCAAGATCAGCAATGAGGCCCGGATCGGCTTGCTCGCTATCGCTGCGATAGCCATAGGCATTTGGGGGTTCAAATACTTGAAAGGGGTTAACCTCCTGACGACCTCCAATACGTTTTATGTCTGCTATAGCGATGTGGAGCAGCTGCGGCCCTCGAGCCCCGTATTCCTCAGCGGATACCAGGTGGGCACCGTGCAAGATATCGACGTAGACCCGCGCGACGGCCACACCATTATTGTCACGCTCGATATCGACCGAAAGATCGCCATCCACAAGCGCACTTTGGCCACCATCATCAGTGCCAGCTTTATGGGCGGAAAGGCCGTCAGCTTGGAAGTGCCCGGCCCTTGCTCGGGGGCCGACTGCGCTCAAAGCGGCGACACGCTCATCGGCCGCACCAAAGGCTTCTTAGAGACTCTTATTGGAAACCCGCAATCGCTCGACGCGTACACCGATCGCTTGCGCTTTGGCCTAAAGATGCTCTACGACTCGCTGGCCAACCCAGAAAATCCCCAAGGCGTAGGGCGTCCCCTGGTCGCATTGGAGGGCACGCTTCAAAACTTAGAGCAGCTGACAGAAAACATCAACGCGCTGGTCGTGAGTAATCGCAACAACCTCTCTACGGCTATGAGCAACCTGCGGATCTTAAGCCAAACCCTGGGGCAAAATGCCCAAACCATCGACACGATCCTTAAGAATTTCCGCGCCTTTACCGACACGCTCAACCGCTCGGATGTGAGCCACCGCTTCGCCGCAGCCGCCGACTCCCTATCGCTGGCCTTGGGTTCCCTACGCACCACCTTGGAGGACGCTCGAGGTACGATTGGGCGCGTCAACACCCTCATCGACGACCCCAACAACAACCTCAACAAACTGCTGCGCGACTCCTTGGCCGTAGACGAATTGCTTTTCACCCTGCGCCAAACCCGCTACTTGGCCCAAGACCTGCGCCTCCATCCGGAGCGCTACGCTAAAGTTAAGCTAAAGATCTTCGGCAAAGACAAGCGCCCACCCTACGCACCGCCTTACGACGACCCCGTGTATCGGGGAGTAGTCGACAGCTTAGAGCGCCAGCTCTCACACACCCTTCGCCAGTAAGCGCTCAGCGCGTCCATATAGAGGCAACATCTTGGCCTACGCTCCAGCGCTCTCTCAGGCGAGCACTCGCTGGTATGGAGGGCGCGGCAACGCCCGCATGCAGGTACCGGGGGCTGCTGAGCACGCGCAGCTCATCCCAGCAGTCCAACTCGATAAATTGCCCCAACACGTCGGCGCCTCCTTCTACGAGAAGGATGCCTTTTTCAGCTGTGCAAAGTTGCTCCAAGAGAAACGATATCCATGGGCGGCGCCCAGCGGGTTGCTCGGCCGCGATCGGCCAAAAGCGGGTATGCTGCCACCGACCTGGCCGTTGGGGGCCCAAGATCCAAGTGGGGCGACTGTCGTCGAGCAAGTGCGCCGACAGCGGCAGTTTTCCGGAAAAGTCAAGCGCGATGCGCAGCGGCGATTTGCCGAAATACAGGCGGTTGTCTAAGCGCGGATTGTCGGTCTGGGCCGTTCGGGTGCCCACCAAGATGGCATCGGCTTCGGCGCGCCACCGATGCACCAGCCGCTGGGCAATGGGCCCGGAAATGGGCGTGCGTTCGCCGGACCGTCCCATGAAGCCGTCGGCACTATGGGCCCATTTGAGCACGATATGGGGGCGGCGCTGCCGTATCCAGGTGAAAAAGGCGCGGTTAAGGTATTGCCCCTCCTCTTGCAGCACACCGCTGTATACCTGTACGCCGGCGGCTCGAAGGCGGGCTATGCCCTTGCCCGACACTAAGGGGTTGGGATCCGTGTTGGCGATGACTACCGCCGGAATGCGCTCGTGCAGGATGCGCTCTACGCACGGTGGCGTCTTGCCGTGATGTGCGCAGGGCTCTAAGGAGCAATAAAGCACCGACTGGCGCAGCAGCGAGCGCTCGTGAGGCCGTACGCTATCCACGGCCCTCACCTCGGCATGGGCCTCCCCGTATTTCTGGTGCCAACCCTCGCCGATGATGCGGTCGCCGCATACCAATACCGCTCCCACCATGGGATTGGGCGAAACCTGTCCCGCTCCCAGTTGCGCTAGGGCAAAGCAGCGGCGCATGTACTTCTCCGAAATCGTCATAGCCCTGCCTTGCTAAGTGCTTTTGAAGAGAAGCCCATTAACCGTCGCCGTCCAACAGATTGCCCAGACCACCTAAGACGCTGCCCTCTTCGCGTCGAGCACCGCGGCCGTACTGGAGAATGCGGGCAGCGAGACGGCTCACCGGAAGCGACTGCAGCCATACCTTGCCCGGGCCGCACAACACCGCGTAGAAAAAACCTTCCCCTCCAAAGAGCATGTTGCGAAGGCCGCGCACCATCTGTATGTCGAAATCTACCTCCTGGGTATACGCTACGATACAGCCGGTGTCGATGCGCAGCACTTCGCCCGGTGCCAATGTCCGCTCCAATACGTGGCCACCGGCGTGCAAAAAGGCCATTCCGTCGCCCTCTAAGCGCTGCATGATGAACCCTTCTCCGCCAAAAAGTCCCGTCCCCAAGCGGCGCTGAAAGGCGATGTCGATGCTTACCCCCTTGGCCGCACATAGGAACGCGTCTTTCTGACATAGGACGCAGCCGCCCAGCTGTTGCAGCTGCAAGGGGATGATCTTCCCGGCATACGGCGCGGCAAAGGTCACGCTGCGCTTGCCCGTCGCGACGTTAGTAAACGCCGCCAAAAACAAGCTTTCTCCCGTCAACAGGCGCTTGCCCATGGATAACAGCTGGCCGAACAAACCTTGCGACCGACCATCGCCCATCAGGGTACTCATCTCCACGCCATCTTCCATGAACATGAAGCTCCCCGTTTCGGCTACGGCCGTCTCCTGAGGGTCGAGCTCGACCTCGACACATTGCATCTCCTCTCCGTAAATACGAAAGTCTACCTCGTGTTGAAAAGGCATGGCTCTGATTCTTTTTGCTTATAGGTTCAATGAAGAAGTGTTTACGCGACCCAAAGATAGCGGGTATTAGCTCGACCCGCCATACGGGTGCAAGGCCGTCGCCAAAGCCCTTCGGTGAAGGCTATAGGCGATGGCCAAAGCAAGGGCTGTCGAGATCGCTGCCGCATAGAAAGGGACGGCGATATCGTCTTCGAGATTGAGCGACGACAGCCGCCGGTGATAGAGGTATTGCGCTGCTACTTGTAGGGCGTTGTTGCTAAAATGGGCGGCAATAGGCACCCACAAGTTCTGGAAACGCCAATACAGCCAACCCAACAAGACGCCCAACAGCCAGCGCGGCAAAAAGCCCTCCCACTGAAAATGGGCAAAGCTAAATATCGCGCCGGACAGCCAGATGGCCGCCCAAGGCGAGTGCACCCACCGCAACAGCTGCTGCTGAACGACGCCGCGAAAGACGAGCTCCTCGCCTATGGCGGGCAAAAAAGCAATGATAACGAGGTTGGCCAACAGCTCCCACGCATCGTCCATTTGAAGCAGGCCCTTGAGCATCTCGTTGGCCTGGCTTTCTGCTTGGCGCCACGCCTCCGGGATAGGTAACGCGCGGTTTATCTCGTATACGTACAACACCAGCGGCAGTGCCGCCAATAGGAGCGCTACGCCTCCCCAAACGGCATAGCGCTGCGGGTGCCTGTGCACTTGCAAGTATTGCAGCGCGCGCCGAAGCGGCGGATAAAACAGGTGCACGACTACCCAACCGGCTGCGATGAACGTCAGCAGATGGCTAAACCCTAAGAAGGCGCGCATCTGCCAGCGCTCCGCCGGCGTCGCCTCCGCCGACAGAGGCGTCTGAAGTACACCGGCATCCCAACCTACTGCCGTGGCGAAGAGGTGAAAAAGCAAGACGCCTACCGTACCCAGCAATAGGCTGGCCAACAGCTGGACGCTTAGTATGAATACCGGTGAGTGTTCTGTCGGCGAGCCCAAGGGAGGCGTCGCTATCGGTTCTGAATGCTGCTCCATCTGACCTGACGTCTGTGTGGGCACCACTGCGGGCAGAATATACAAAAAAATCGCCCAGAAGGTTTTGGCCCGTGCACGAGACCGCTAAGGTAGCAGCTTCTTTGCTCGGAGAACCGCCCCCGGATGAACTTTGCCCCACGCGCGCTGCTTTAGCCGGTATCTTTGCGCCCGAAAAAGGAAGCCACAGCTGCTATGACGAGGCTCTCGGTAAACATCAACAAAGTGGCCCTGCTGCGCAATGCCCGCGGCGGTCAAATACCCGATCTCATCCAGTTTGCGCGCGACTGCGAAGCCTACGGCGCGGAAGGCATCACCGTCCATCCGCGACCCGACCAACGCCATATCCGGTACGACGACATCCCCGCCCTACAAGCGGTCGTTACTACGGAGTTCAACATCGAAGGGAACCCCACGCCGGCATTCTTGGCGTTGGTCTTGGAACATCCTCCCCATCAGTGTACCCTCGTTCCGGATGCTGCACATCAGCTGACCAGCGACCACGGCTGGGATACTTGGCAGCACGCCGACTTTTTGCGCGAGGTCATCGCCCAGCTACACGCTAAGCGCATACGCGTCTCCTTGTTCGTGGACCCCGACGTTCGCATGGTAGAAGGTGCCAAAGCCGTGGGGGCTGACCGAGTAGAGCTGTATACCGGACCCTACGCCCATCGCTTCAAAGAAGACCCCCAGGCGGCAATGGCGCCCTACATTCGCGCTGCGCAAGCAGCCTACGACCTCGGCTTGGGCCTAAACGCTGGGCACGACCTCAACTTGGAAAATCTGCCTCACTTCCGGCGCCATTGCCCTCACCTGTTGGAGGTGAGCATTGGGCACGCGCTCATCAGCGATGCGCTCTATTTCGGCATCGCCAACACTATTCGCCTCTACAAAAGGGCCCTTCAGGAAGAGAGGCGATAGAGCTGCGCTCGGCAGCTCTGCTGCGTCAGAGAGGTAGTCTAATGCTGAGCCGGCGGCCTTTGAGGGTGTTGAGCTTTGGTGTCTGTCATCTGGAATAGGACATCGCAATGAAGAGATAGTTTTTGGCCAACGGCTAAGGGTCGGATGGTGTTTTCGTAAGTAATTTTGATTGGCTGAGGAGCAGACTGCATCTCAAGTGGCGATGAGGGTACAGAGCATACAGAAGTACTATCGGGAATATCCTCTCAAATAAATCTCCAACGGATCGCCTCTTCGCTTTTGGGCGCAAAGGCGAAGTTCCCTGTGGATACCTTTGTTCATGAGCACCAATTTTTGGTACAAAGCTCAGTAGCCTTCGGGACTATGCTATATGAAGTTTGCCGATGGCTTACTGTATAGCCTTAATAGGCTCGAAAACGCACGAAGATAAAAATGACGGTTTTCTTACCGTCCGCTTCTTCCCAAGCCATCCGCTCGGTGGTACTTGCCACTACTTTGATGTGTGCCCGCTTCAGCCGACGGATAAGCCGATAGCAGAAGGTCATTTCGCCCATGAGGTGCACGACCGGTTCAGGATGGTCAGTTGCCCAACTTTTTATTTTTTCAAAGAAAACGGCAGCCAGGCGTTCGACTTCCGCTTCTTCGACGCGAGGGTCAATGTTTGGGAAAGCCCAGTCGTCGATGGCGCCGAATTGTTCGATGGCAGCAGCGCGTTGCTCCCGAGACCATTTTTCGGAAGGGTGATTGGAGAGATTGAGTAGCATGATCACGGATTGTTGTTTACATAATCGTGACTCCCGTAATGTCGAAGATAGAGACGGTTGTTTTTCCACTGACAACTAACCCTGTCTCCTTCATTGATGCGAAAATGACCCAAATGAGAATTTTTCCCTATGTAGTTATCATACAACTGTCCACCACCTCTGCCGCCCTTTAAGCAGGCGACATCATTGTTGCCTTCTTGTAATAGGCAGGATACTTTACAAACTTTTTCTTGTAAACGCATCTTTTTGACAGGTTCTGTAATGTTGGAGAAGTCCTTTCTGAAACTATCCTCATAAATAATGAGAGGGAACTCAAGGAGGCTCTCAGATAGGATTTTCTCCTTCACGTTGTTCCAGGCAAGCCGTCCCCAGGTAGATAAGCCAACTTTGCCTTCGCCCACCTCTTCCAGCAATGTCGAAGGGATATCAGGGATGTCTTGTTTGTTAAAAAATAGGTCGCAATTGAGTTGAGTAAAGACGGAAGCTCTTTTTCTGAAAAGTTGTTCATCAATTGAGATAGGTAGTTTTGGAATGTCAAGCGCCTCATTTCCGGTCTCAAAAATATAGACGATTTGATCGGCGTAGAAAATGCCAAAAATATTGAGGTAACCTTGCAGACTCTTAAAGGAAGCAGTCAAATTAAATATGATAGTATACCTGCTTTGCCGGTAGCCCTTAAGTGTTTCCTCGCACCAGGTCAGTAATTCTTTGATGCCACTTTGAAAATGGTTTCTATCAGCAGTGGATAAACCCTTGGGAACGACTAAATCAACAGCCCAAAAATTCTTGTTTAAAAACTTTTTTAACAGATTGCCGGCGACTCCTCCAAGATAGGTATCGGTACAGATCAGGAAGTGAATGTCCGATCGAGGAGCATTCTCAAACGTTCCATTATATATGCCAAGTAGACCGTTCAATTCTGCACTAATATTTCGTAGTCTGGCAGCATCCATATCTGCCAGTTTTTTCTCAAGGTCGTTTTCTAATTCGATAACTCTTTGCGCTAAATCCTCCGGAAAATCAGTTTTGGTCAGGTTAGCGCATTTGTTCAAATCTTTGCGTAGAGCATCTCCAGCCTCATTCAAGAGCAAACTAGTGCCTACCGTAGAAACGATGACTCGTTGCATAAACAGTGGCTTTGTTGCATGAATCCCTCCAAAGTCAGAGGTAAGGGGAGACAGAAAAAGGGCCAGCGGGTGTACTTTTGAGTTGCGAAACTTAAACCATCGCCCGGCCGCCCATGACACAAGGTAGATTCTTT